>NZ_JBNAIU010000001.1:0-1424097 GCF_052047855.1 Candidatus Pelagibacter sp. HIMB1509
TAAAAAAAATTATTCTAAAAAAAATTGCTAATGAAAAAAAAATAAATCTTTTTTTAAATTCAACTTTTAATAAAAAAAGATCAATAAAGTATGAAAAAATAATTGTATGTTGTTATTCTAGAAATAATGAAATTTTGAAATCTTTAGGTATAAAAAATAAAACAATATCAAAAAAAAAATATGAATTAATAGAAAAAATTGTTGTCAGCCTACCTAAAATTTTTAGAAATTTAAGTTTAGTTATTATGGATGGAAATTTTTTAAATTTTGATCCATTTGTTGGTACTAAATATCATTTACTTAGTGCTGTAAAACAATCCAAAATAGAGAAAATTAGTAGTAAATATCCATATTTTAAAAATAATAAAAAAAAGCTTCTTAAAAAAAAATTTTCTATAGAATTACGAAAATCTAACTTCAAAGAATTTGTTAAATTCTCAAAAAAATTTGTCCCATTAATAAATGAAGCTAAATATATAAAATCATTTTATACAATAAGATGCTTACAAAATTCAAAAAATGATCATGAAAGAAGAAATGAGTTAACTTTTATTGATAATAAGATTATTACTGTTCAGTCAGGTAAATGGAATACATGTGTAAGTTTAGCTTACAAATTAAGAAATATTTTAAGATAAGATTCAATGTATATAAAAAAATGCTTAATTGGATACTCAGGAACAATTGGGTCTGCTCTTACTAAACAAACAAAATTTTTTCATAAATTTAATTCAAAAAATATTTCTAATATTAAAAATAATAAATATGATTTGGTAATTTGTTGTGCTGCTAGAGGCTCAATGATCAAAGCTAATAAAAATGCAAAAGAAGACCTTCAAAATATTAAAAAACTTCTGCATGATATTAAAAATATTAAAGCTAAAAATTTTTTTTTAATTTCAACAATTCAGGTTTTTAAAAATATAAATAATAAAAATTATGAAACTAGTAATAAATATAATAATAAAATTCCATATGGTAAAAATAGATTATATTTGGAAAAAGTTTGTAAAAAAAAATTTGATAATTTTTTTGTTATAAGACTTCCTTCTATATTTGATAAACATATTAAAAAAAACTTTTTATATGATTTAAAAAATCCAGTACCTAATTTTTATGATAAAAAAAAATTCAAAAAACTATTAAATAATACAAAAAAAAATTATTTAACTAAACTAATTAATAAAGCTTATAGCAAGAAAGATATTTTTTATATTTTAAATAAAAAAAAACTTAATAACTATGAATTAAATATTCTTAAAAAACACTTATCTAATTTAAATCTGCATGCCGCATCTTTAACTAATAAAAACTCACTGTTTCAGTATTATTTTTTAGGTAATCTATGGAAAGATATTAATTTAATGTTAAAAAATAATGTAAAAGTTTTAAATGCTTCATGTTACCCACTTAAAGCAAATTTTATACATAAATTGTTCACAGGAAGACCTATGAAAAATAATCAAAGCAAAATTTATAATGCACAAATGCGAAGTGTCCATGCGAATCTATGGGGTGATAAAAGAAAAGATTTCTTATACAAAAAAGAGGAAATTGTTTCAAATATTAAAAAAATATTTAAACTATGAAGTTAACAATTTCTAACATCGCATGGAAAGTTGAAGAAAGAAAAATAATATATCCATTCCTTATATCAAAAAAAATAGAAGGCCTAGAGATAGCCCCAAAACTATTCCTTCATAATCATGATAACTACTTAAAACCAAAAAAAAAAAAATTAATAAATAATTTGAATGAAATAAAAAATTTTAAATACAAAATAATTTCTATGCAATCACTATTCTATAACACAGAAGGATGTTTTTTATTTGGAGATAATAATCAACAAGAAAAATTTATTATTCATTTTAAAAAAATTATTTTTTTAGCAAATAAGTTGAAAATACCTAATTTGGTATTTGGATCTCCAAAAAATAAAAATATTCCTAAAACTATGAAAAAAAAAGATGCTAATTTAATTGCAATTAAAGTTTTTAGACTATTATCAAAAGAAGCTAAGAAATATGATATCACTATAAGCTTGGAATCAAATCCTAAAATTTATGGATCAAACTTTTTGAATAATATAAATGAGACATATAAGTTAGTTAAATTAATTAATCGAAAAAATATTAAATTAATTTTAGATACAGGAGAAATTTTAGTAAATAAAAATCATAATAAAATTAATAGAATAATAAAACAAACTATTAAAGAAATTAATCATGTACATCTAAGTGAACCTTATTTAAAAAAAATTAAAAATAAATTATTTTTTAAGAAAGTAATTTCTCAACTAAAAAAATATAATTACAAAAAATGGATTTCTATTGAAATGAGAGGAAAAAATATAAATAATTTTAATAATATTAAACAATCAATAAGTGAAATTAAAAAAATAATATAAATAATGAATTTAAAACTTTTATCACATAGTAACATTGGCGTATGCATTCTTGCTTACAAAAGATTAGATAAACTAAAAATGTGTATTAAGTCCTTAAGAAAACACATAAATAAAAATGAAAAAATTTTTATTTTTCAAGATTATTACGATTTAAGGGCTAATAATTTAACAAAAAAGCAAGTAGATAATGTTAGAAATTTTTTAGTCAAATTAAATAAAAAAAAAAACTATGAAATATTTTTAAGATCAAAAAGATTGGGAATGACACTAAATTGGTTTTTAGCTTATGAAGAAATGTTTAAAAAGTTTGCAAAAGTAATATGCTTAGAAGACGATATTATTGTGAACAAAAATTACATTAAATTTACAAAATTCTATTTAAATTATTTTGAATTTAATAAAAATATTATGAATATTACTGGTTTTTCAACAAAAATAGAATTGCCTAAAAATTATTGTTTTGATTGTTACATAACAAAAAGATCAATGTCTTGGGGACAAGCATCTTGGAGGAGGGTTTGGAAAAAATTTAGATCAACTTATCAAAATAAAAATCATCTATCAATTTTAAGAAATAAAAAAAATAAATTGAAACTACTTGAAGGTGGCGAAGATCTCTTGACAACAATGACTTTGGATTATCTTAAATTTGTAGATTCAATACAAGTATGGTGGATATGGAACATTATCAAAAATAAAGGTTTGTGCATTAATCCAACAAATCCTTTATCAAAAAACATTGGTTACGATGAAAGTGGGACCCATTCTAAAGTTGGAGAGAATTTTCCCTTAAACACTTTTAATAAAAAATATTCAAAAAAAATGAAAAAAATTTACTATTCTGATGAAATTAATAATAATTTTTATAAGAAATTTAAAATAAAAAAAAAAACTTTATTTTTATTTAATTATTTACCAATAAATTTAATAAAAATTTTATACCAAATTAGAAGAATTATTAGGTGATGAAAAAATATCTTTTTTTTATTATTTTAGTTTTTTTTTTAATAAATTTTAATTCAAAAGTTTGTAATTTAAATAATTTTTATCACTCAAGTTTAGACTTCGGTTTTGTAGATACTTTTTCATTCTGTAAAAAGAAAATGATCAGTAATTATAAAAAATCAATAAAAAAAATTATAATCAAAACCCCATTTGAAATGCAATTCAGAGAGAAATTTACAAACAAAAACAATTACCAATATGTAAATTTAAAAGATTTTAATAAATATCAATTACATGAGGATAAAAATAAGAAAATTTTATTCAGAAATTTAAAAAACAAAAAAAATAATTTGAAAGAAAAAAAAAACTTAATAAATGACTCTGAATTTTGGAATCGTTCTCATGGTGGTAATTTAAATCATAAATTTTCTAATTCAAATTCTATAAATATTGAAAATATAAAAAACATAAAACTTAAATGGAAATACAAAAGTAATAATAAACACTTAACTAGCATACAAAATAATCCAATATATTTTGATAATTCAATATATCTTTTATCAGGAGATAAAACTATTTTATCTTTAAATTCTTCAAATGGAAATGTTAATTGGAAACTCAGAACTGTATTTGAGCTTAATACCCGTGGAATAACAATAGATGTGAAAGAAAAACAATTATATCTACCTTTAAATAAACGTGTCTATAAAATTGATATTAAAAATGGAAAAATTAACAAAAAATTTGGAAATAATGGTTATGTAGAAATTAATACAATTGTTGCTCCAATTATTAAAACAAATGAAATATGTTTTGCAACAGTTGCACCAGCTAAAATTATTTGTGTAAATAAAACAAATGGTATGGTTAATTTCAAAATAAATGTACACCCTAAAGATAAAAATTTTAAAAAAGGTGGGGCAATTTGGGGTGGAATTGCTTATGACAAAAAACTAAATAATATTTATGTGGTAACTGGTAATCCACGACCTGCCCTTGTGGGTATTGGTAGGAAAGGAAATAATAATAATTCAAATAGCATTGTGGGAATTAATTTAGATTCAAAAAAAATTATTTGGAGTTTTCAGGATATTAAGCACGATTTATGGGATTATGACTTAGCAGCACCACCAATATTGACAGATATTAAAATTAGTGAGACTGAAATTTTTGAAAGTGTAATAGTTGGTTCAAAAACTGGAACTATTTACATTTTGGATCGAAATAATGGAAACCCATATTTTAATCTAGTAAATAAAAAATCACCTCCATCAAAAATCCTAGGTGAGCAAACTGCTTCTTATCAAATAAGACAAGAAAAATTAAACAACCTAATTAATTTAGATCTTGATATTAATAGTTTTAATGAAAGTACAATTGAAACATATAATCAGAAATTTAATACAAACTATTTTGATATGGGTGAATTTGTACCTCCAAAACTTGGAGGCGAGACAATTATAATGGGACTTCATGGTGGAATAACCTGGCCAGGAATGTCATTAAATCCAAAAAACCAATTGCTTTTTGTACCTGTTAATAAAATTCCATATTCTCTTAAAGTAGAGTTAAAAACACACTCAACTCTGATTCCAAATAGTGATGATTTAAATTTATATTTAAATAAATGTTCTTCATGTCATGGGAAATATAGAAATGGTAATTTTGAGTTTAAATCATCTTTTTTTAATAAAAAAAACAGCGAAATGGACTCAGATAATAATTATATACCGAGTTTAATAGGGCATAGCTTTTTTAATAAAAATTTTGCAAATTTTTTGAATAAAAATTATGTAGAAAAATTACATAAGAATTTAAGTATAAATGAAAATGAAATAAATAGATTAAAAAAATTATTTTATAGTTGGGATGAATTGATATTAAAAGAATCAGAAATGTATTTTAAATATAATTGGAAACAATTTATTAACAAGGATAATAAATTTGCAACTAAGCCACCATGGGGAGAAGTGGTAGGAATAGATTTAGTTTCTGGTAAAAAACTTTGGAAAAGAGCCATTGGAAGTTCTATTGGAACTCCTATATACGGTGGTCTTGCAAGTAATCTTGGAGAAATACTAGTCGTGACTGGAACAAGTGATAATAAAGTATATTTTTTAAATCAAAATAATGGAGAAATTTTACATGAATTAGAATTAGAAGGCCCTGGTACAGCTCCACCGATTATTTACAGCAACAAACATAGCTCTAATATACTAATTATTAGTAGTGGAATGCATTATCCAAATTTTGATAAAAATTCTCAAACAATTATTTATAATTTTAGTCTACAGTAGCTTTATAAAATGCGTTTTGAAAGAAAATTTATAATCCCCTACTCTAAAAAAAATCTACTTGATTATTTTTTAAAAAATCATCCTCTAAACATTAAAACATTATTTGATAGTAGGATAATTAATAATATATATTTTGATAATATTAATTTTAAATTTTTTAAAGATAATATTGATGGAATTTCAGATAGGATTAAAATAAGGGCTCGATGGTATGGTCAAACTTTTGGGAGAATTAAAAACCCAAAACTTGAATTCAAAATAAAACAAAATACCTTAGGAGAAAAAAAATTCTATGAGATGGATGATTTTTTTTTTGATGAAAAAAATGGAATTGATGAAAAAAATTTAATCAAAAAAATTAGATCAAAAAATATAAAAGATTATATTAACGTAAACTTTATTAGGCCAAAAATATTAAATGTTTATAATCGAAAGTATTTTATTACAAATGATCAGTATTTTAGAATTACTTTAGATAGTTTTCCTCGTTATTATGATTTAGAGAAAAAGAAAAACTATTTAAGATCAGTCAATCATTTTGAAAAATATCATATATTAGAGGTTAAATATAACAAGGAATATGATAAATATTTCCAATTTTTCATAAAATATTTACCTTTAAGATTGGATAAAAATTCAAAGTATGTTTTTGGAGTCAATAAAATTTTAGAAAATAAAATAATATAATTATTCAATACTAATGTTATAAACAATTATGGAAGATAAAAGTCTAGATATTAACTTAAATTCAATAGTTAAATCAGTTTCAATACCAGATGTTTCAATTATCGAATTTGCAATAAACTTAATTATTGCTTTGTTCCTTGCGTATATAATTAAAATTTTTTACGAAAATTATGCCAAATCTCTTTCAAACAGAAAAATATTTTCAAATTTATTAATCTATATAGCATTAACAACTACGGTCATTATTACAATTGTTAAGTCTTCGCTCGCTCTATCTTTAGGTTTAGTTGGTGCACTATCTATAGTCAGATTTAGAACTGCAATTAAAGACCCTGAAGAATTATCATATCTTTTTATTTCAATTGCCATTGGTCTTGGTTTGGGGGCTAATCAAAGATTGGTAACAACCTTAGGAGTAATTTTAATTTTAATAGTTGTTTATTTTTTAAGAGTAAAAGATAATAAAATTAAAACTGGATCATTATTTTTAATTTTAAGTACAGAAAATGATAAAGAAAAGTTGGAAATTAGTAAAATCATAAATATTTTAGATAAATTTTCAGAATTTATAGAAGTAAAAAAAATTGAACAAACAAGTAATCGACAAGAACTATCTTTTAATATCATAATAAAAGATGCAAAAGATATTGATAAAATTACAAAAGAATTAAATAATTATCATAAAGATTTAGAAATAAACATAATTGATTCTTATTCTATATTTAATTAGAAATCCAGCTCATGATAATTAAGGATTTTAAACCCAAAATAATTAAAATCAATTTTGATAAAAAAAAATTTTTGTTGTTATTTATTTTAATATTTTTGCTAAGTACCTTTAGTTTATATTTGCTTTACACAGGTGCAAAACTACAAAAAAATCAGACAGCTGCTCATTTCAAAGAACTTATATCAGATCTTAAAAGAGAAAAATTTTCATTTTTAGAAAACTATTTTAAATCTTTAATTTTTAAACCAGATAATATTTATCTGGATATAAATTTTAAAAATATCCTTAAATTAGAAAGTGTAAGAAATAATGCATTAAAAAGAGGATACATATCTCAAGAAGATCAAATGATTAATGTAAATGCTAAGTTAAAAAAAGATAAAGAAAATTTCAATGTTGATGTCAGCCCGACAGGTTTTTTACTTGATATGATTGGAGATAAGAAAAAACGTGCATATAAAATTAAAGTTAAAAAAAATGAAACACTTTATTCTATGTCAGAATTTAAGCTTCTCCCGCCAAAATCAAGATTTTATTTAACTGAATTAATTGGTCAAACCATGTCAAAAACAGAGGGGCTAATAAATATAAATTATTTTTTTGTAAATTTATTTTTAAATGGAGAAAACCTTGGAACATATGCTGTAGAGGAACATTTAACTAAAGAATTGATTGAAAGAAATAACAAAAGAAATGGTATTATTTTTTCTTATAATCAAGACAATGGAAAAATTAAAATTTTTAATAAAAATAAATATTTAAAAAATGGAGAATTTAATAAAAAACAAATAAATTATATTAATTATATATGGAATAATTCAATACAAGATCCAAAGAAATTAATAAAACATATTAATATAGATAAATTTGCAAAATATTTTGCAGTGATTGATTTAATGGACGGATTTCATGCTTTAGAAAATAATTCATTATTTTATTTAGATCCAATTTCTTTAGAAATCGAGCCTATAATAAGGGAATTCAACTCATATAGATATGTTGATGGTCCGCCAAGTTATGATTGGATTTCAATAGAACAATTTTCTCAGAATGAAAATAACTTTTCATTCTACAAAAAATTTTATTCAACACTTTTTCACAATAAAAAATTTTTAAATGCATATATTAAGAACTTAGATCGATTAAGTGAAAAAACTTATTTGGATAATTTTTTTAAAAATAATAAAAAATTATTTAATAAACAACTATCATTCATACACAAATCTTATCCAGGATATAATTTTCCAAAAGAATATATGTATCTTAAGCAAAACCATATCCAAAAACACTTATCAGAAAAAAAAATATTATTAAGTAGATTTAACGATATTAAAAATGAAATAGAAATAGAAAATTATTCAAAATATCCATTAAAAATTATTAAATTAATTAATGCAGAGGAGAATTTTTTAAAAGAGTTTAAAAACTATATTATATATCCTGGTCAAATTAATAAAATTAATTTAGAAAATGAAAGAAAAAAAAATTTCCTAAATCTAAATTTTGAAATTTTTTTTAAAATTAATAATTCACAAAATGCAGATATTAGCTCAACACCTGTAATAAAAGATTTAAATATAATAAATTTAAACAATTATTTTTACAACGATGAGAATTTAGAGAAATATTTTTATTTAGATAACAAAAATATGACAATAGTTCCTAGAAAGAAAAAAACAGTTATAAATGAAAATATTTTTTTACCAAAAAACTATAAATTTAAATTATTAGAAGGTTACCATCTTGATTTAGTTAATGGCTCTACTTTTATTTCAAAATCAAACTTTATATTAAATGGAAAGAAGGATAAGAGAATTTTAATCTCCTCTTCTGACAATTCTAGTCCAGGTATTTTAATTCTTGATACGGTTGATGAAAATATATTAAATTTTGTAACATTTGAAAATTTTAATAATATTTCAAAAAAAAACAGGAAAACTCTGGGTGCTATAAATGTTTATAATTCAAAAATAATTTTAGATAATTGTATATTTGAAAATAACAAAAGTGAAGATAGTTTAAATATTGTTAATTCTGACTTTAAAATATTTAACACGATATTTAAAAATTCATCAAGTGATTCATTGGATTTAGATTTTTCAGATGGCGTAATGGAAAATGTTTCTTTTATAAACTCCAAAAATGATGCTATTGATATGTCTGGTGGTAATGTAAAAATGCAAAATATTTATATTACTGGGGCTGGAGATAAAGCGATAAGTTCGGGTGAAAAAAATATATTAACAGGAAATGATATTGTAATAACTAAAAATGCTATTGGTATTGCATCAAAAGATTTATCAAATATTAAACTCACAAGAATTATGCTTGAAAACAATAAACTTGCTATTTCAGCATATCAAAAAAAGAAAGCTTATGGACCCTCTAAAATATATCTTTACGAACATAAACTAACCAAAAACAATAAAGATTTTCTAATTGAGGAAAAATCAAAATTATTTTTTGACGATAATGAAGTAGAGATACAAAAATATAAAAATGTTGAGCTCTTGATGTATGGAAATTTATATGGAGCAAAGACTATTAAATAATTTAAAAAAGAACTACTTCAAAAATTAATTCATTGTCCTGATTTTGAAAAATTAACAGATTGTCGTTTACACCACCACCCATACCTGTACCTATAAATAATATATTTTCCCTCTTATTACAAAAAAACTCTTGATTATTTGGATATGCTCCTAAGTCACCTGAAATTAAGTAAAAGTTATTTTTAAAGTTTTGTAAAAATGGATAAATTTCAGTCCAAAAATTATTTTTTTTATAACCATAATAGCTATTAGGTTTAATGATCGTATTGTATTTCTCAAAAAAAATAGTTGGATGGAAAATTAAAAAAATATTTTTTACATTTTTTTGATATTCAATAATTTGTTTTTTTAAAAAAATAAGTTGTTTATTTTTAATTGACCAATTATTTAAATAAGGATTTAAGATAATAAATAAATTTTTATTATTTTGATAAGAATAATATGTATTACCAAAATATTTTTCAAAAAGTTTTTTTTTATTATCTTGATCAAACTCATGATTGCCTGGTACGTAGAATTTATCAAAATTTAAATTGGAAATTTTATTCTTAAATTGATCAATGTTTTCTTCATTAAAATTTTTAATAAAGTCACCAACAAAAAAACCTTTAGTTATTTTATTTTTATTTGAATTAAGCCAAGAATAAAATTTAGGATATATTATTTCTTCTTGATTATAAATACTACCATAGGTGTGTCCAGCTATAAAAAAAAAATCTCTTTTAAAATTTATTTTTTTTTTTAAATTTTTATTAAGTCTACAATTTTGTACAACTTTTTTTATATCGGGTTCAAATATATTATTAATCCCATTATAATATAACTTCTTAAAACTATAAATTAGATTTTCTTTGTTTTTAAATATTAAAATAGTAGAAAATAAAAAAATTAAAAAAAAAAATTAGTATACATATTTACTTTTAAAAATTTTAATAATTCTTTCATAAATTATCTTCATCATTATATATAATTTCTTCATTTTTTATGATTTTATCAGCAATTTTTTCTAATGCTAAATCTTCCTTATTGTTTAAACTTTTAAATAAATTATTTTTAATACCAATACTTGGGTATTTATTTTTTCTTTCATAAAGAGATTTAATTTGAATAGTTTTTCTGAAAAAAAAATGATAAGCGTATTTTTTTGCTCTTTCTAATTTTGATCCTTTAATTTTTTCATTAAGCGGTAGATTGTCTAAAACTTTTTTGTATTCTTCTTCCGAAGATACATCTATAGCAATTTTTTTATTCTTGATAGGCCCATTACCACAAACAATTACAGGCATACCAGTGGCTGTTAATTCAACACCCATTTTAGTACAATATGTAATCACTGAGTTGCAGCATTCAAAAAGTTTATAAGTACTTATCGGATTATCAGGAGGTACTACTAAGATATTATCTGGCAGATTTTTAAATTTTTTTTTAATTTCTAAGTCCATTCTTTGTCTTGATGGCTTATCCTTAAGAACTTCTGCTGGATGAATCCTAATTACTAAATTCAGATCTTTTCTTTTTAGAAAATATTTTATTGTATAATCAACCCATTCAACACTATCAAAAAAACTATCTTCATAATAAACTATTGCATCCCATATTAAATTTGTTGCAAGTCCAATAATAGGTTTAGATGTATCAAAATTGTTTAACTCAAAGAATTTTGAGATTTCATAATTTGGCTTTTGGATAAAAATTTTTCTATCTTGATTACCTTCCCATCTTGATTTCAAATAATCATCAATTCGAGTTTGAATTACTTGATTCATATCTATATTTTCCCAATTTGAATTTGGCTCTAAAAAAGCTGCGTTGTGAAAAGTTTGATTTTTTGAAAAAAAATAACTAAATTTTTTATATGCAAATTCCCATGTGGTGGTAAAAATACCTTTGTTCCCAGCTATTTCTGTTAATATACCTTGTGGCACATAAAGACCACTATTTATTAAAATATGATCATACTTCTCAGTGTTTAAAAAATTTTCAAAAACTATTTTTGAAATGATTGAGGCTTTTAAATATTTTATTAAAATCTTTTTTGAATTCTTTTCAACATCTAAATCCCCAACACCATAATATCTTAATGTTGCGCTATAAGCATGCTGACCAACTTTTATACTATCAATTTCATAATTAATTATATCTTTAAACGAGTAATCGTCGAAATTCATTAGATTGATTGATCTGATTTGATCTTTGTCAATGTATTTTGAAAATTTGTGTGTTTTAAATCCCATACTATCAATATTTTTCTTTGCTCTGCTAAAACATGTTGCACAAAGATTTGAGATCTTTCCATTAAGCATTTTTTTTTCATCACACGTTTCAATCATAGATACAACACATGCGGGCAAAATTTCATCACATAAAATAAATTCAATACTACATCCCTTAGACTTTAAGGCGTTAGCAAATAAAGTCTCGGAGACCAATTGATTTAATAAACCTCCAGAGGAAGTTGCTATTAAAATTTTTTTATCTAATTTGGGTATAGAATTAAAATTACTTTTAATTTTTTTCCAATTTGGAAGAGAATTACCCTGTATATTTTTCAATATTGGTACAAAAAATTTTCTTAAAAAATATAGCATTTTATAAAGTTTTGAATTTAGTTATTTCTTTATTCAGTTCTTTTTTTAAAATTTTCTTTAAATATACCAAATCCTTATTTTTAATTTTATAATTTGAAATTCTATTTGTATTTTTTGAACCGGAATAAATTAGTCTTTTAAAATTTTTTTTTTTGTTTATTGATATAGATTTTCTTAAAAGTTTTTTTTCATATTTTAAATTATAAAAATGAAAAAGATTGATTAATGATCTTTCGGGATTAATTAGCAAATTCTCAAATTTTATCACATAAGATTTAGCTTTTATCGAAAGTAAATATTTAAAAAATAATTTGTAGTCTTCTATAGATCTTTTCAATAATTTATCCAGTTTACTTCTATCATATTTTTCTTTTTTATTTTTTAAATATGTTTCAAAGTTTAAAGTATGCTTTATATAAGATATGCAAGCATCAATTGGATTTCTTATTAAGAATGCCTGATTTCTTTTGCTTCTTTCTGGTATTAAATCATCTTTGGAAATAGGATAATGTGATATATAAAAGTTATCATAATCGTAATTATCTTTTTTTATCCAATAATTTCTAAATTCATTCAAATCCAAACATTGATGTACTAATTTAAATATATTCATCGGTATTAGATTTTTTTCATGAAATACATTATAGAAAAATTTATCTTTTGACTTATCATATTTTGGAATTCCGTCACCATTATTAAATTTTAATTCGTAATAGGAAGACAAAATATTTCTTAAAAAAGTTGTACCAGATCTAGGAAAAGTATTGATAAATTTTATTTTTTTGAAATTATACTCTGTCTTAAATAATATTTTATATTTTATTTTAAAATCAATAAAAAATTTTTCAAATATTATTAATAAAAAAATTAATCTTGTATAAATACTTGATATTCCAGACTTGGCAAAATAGTTTGGGTAAAAGTTTATTCCTGAAATTTTCTTTAAATATCTTAATTTTAATCTAATGTCTGTTGTTCTGTACTTAAATATAAAATTCTTGAATATATTTTTTTTCATTTATTTTTTATCAATATTAATTTCTTTTCTTTTAATTCATATATCTCATCACAATGTCTTAAAACTTCCTGGTCATGAGAAATAAATATACATGCTTGTATTCTATTTTTTATTGCTTCTAATATTGAATTTTGTGTTTTTTTATCTAGTGCATTTGTTGCTTCGTCTAAAATAATTATTTTTGGTTGATTATATGCTGCTCTAGCTATTGAAACTCTCTGTTTCTGTCCACCTGAAAGCATAATACCTCTTTCGCCAACAAATGTATCCGTATTACCTTTTCTTGTTTTTAAAAATGTATCTACAGAACTTAGGGTTAGAGATTTAATAAAATTACTTTCATTAAAATCTTTATCTAAAATAATATTTTGCTTTAAAGTTCCATCTAATAAATATGGTATCTGCTGACAATAACTTACAATGGATCTAAAACTTTTTAGATTTATTTTTTTTAAAGGCAGATCATCAATTAGTATTTCTCCAGAAGAAGGTTTTAATAGTCCAACTAATAAATCAGCCAAGGTACTTTTGCCCGAGCCACTTGGACCAAAAATACCTATATGTGAATTTCCTTTAATACTAAAATTAACATTTTCCAATATAAATTGACTATTGTTTTCGTATTTAAAACTAACATTTTTAAATTTTATTTCCTTAAAATCATTTATTTCTCTCAATTCATTAAAATTATTATTTGATAATAATTCATGTAAATGAGTATTTTTATTTTTTACAAATAATTCTTCATAAATAATATCAACCGAGGGTGAATTAAATGAATACTGCTGTAAAGAAATTATTATTCTGGAAAATATAGGTATAAGTTTCAATGCAGCAGCACTATATACGCCAAATAAAATTAATATTTCGCTCATTTCATAAAGAAGCTTGTTAGAAATAAAAATAAAAAATATAAAAATTGTTACTGCAATAACATCAATAATTTGTCTTGGTAATCCATGCAATATAGCAAAATTTCTTTGGATTTCAGTATAATCTTTTAAATTTATTGAAAAACGTTCTATAAAAAATTTTTCCAAGCTTAATATTTTTATCTCCTTTATTCCAGATAAACTTTCGACAATGTTTTGGATATTTATTTTTTCAAGTAAAGCTCTTTTTTTCCCAATAAATATTAATTTTTTTCTAACGATAAATAAATATAAGAACGATAGCACTAGTATAAATAAAAATATAATTAAAGTAACCTCAAAATTATAAAAGAATAAGAAAATTGAAAAAAAAATTAAAATTAAAATATCTAAAGTCAAACTAAATATTCTCATGACAACGTTAAAAATAAATCCTTTTGTTTCATCTCTTAAATTTCTAATAAGAGTCGACAAATTATTTTTCACATGAAATAGATAATTATTATAGATATATTTAGAGATCAGTTTCTTTGATATTTTAAAATACGTGCTTAGGATAAATTTGTTTTGTACAAAAAGTACAAGTATTGAAAATAAAAATTTAAATATATACGCAAAAAACAAAATTATTAATAGTAATGAAATAAATTCTTTTTGATCAGATATTTGAAAATAATTATTAAATGAAGTATCAAGAAATATTTTAAAAAAGTCATCTTGAAAAAATGACGTCATTATGGGCAAAATAAGACCAAGAGAAAAAGTTTCTAAAAGTGTGTGAAATAGCATCATCAAAAAAATAATTATAAGTTTTCCTTTTGATATGAATTTTAATATTTCAAATGTTTTTAAAAATCTTCTTTTATTTGTTTTCATTTAATCAATTAAATTTTGCAATATTAAAATATGTTTTTTTTTCAAATTTTTTAATATTAATTTATTCCTTAAATATTCAGAAAAAAAATTATTACTTTCGTTATATTTCTGAATTTTGCTTGGTATCTTTCTTGAAAAAAAATTTTTTACCTTCCAGTCTCTAGAAGCATCAAAATTATACATATAGTTAAATTCTAAAAGATCATTTTTTTTATATTTTAACTTAAGTTTATCTGCATTAAGTATTTTATCTCTTAGCATTTTCTTATTTATTGCTGGTCTTCCAAATTCATAACTAATATGAAAATTGTCTGAAGCAGCTACTGATGGAATATTCATATATGTAAATTCGCCTATTGCTGATCCTCTCCAGGTAAACATAGAACAAAATTTATATTTTTTAAAAGAATAATTAGATACTTCCCTATTTAAAATTTTTAAAAAAGGATATTTTTTTTTCAATTTTTTTAAAATTTCTTCATTACCAACTTTACCATCAGGATGGGGCTTAATGTACCAATCAAAATCTGTTTTCTGGGCATAACTGAGCACAAAATCCAACCATTCATAGCAATCAATAAACAATGAATATCTGAAGAAATTTACAGAGTCAAAAAAACATGATGGTAAAATAATTATTTTTGGTTTACTTGAATTAAATTTATATATGTTTTTTGTTTCATATGGGGTAACTTTTCCCCACATAGTTTTAGCTTCCCTTTTTCCTTTAAAAACTCTTTGATGTAAATTTTTTTCTGATATTTCAAATATTTTTTTTTTGTTTTTAAGCTTAGTAAAATCTTTTCTAAATAACCAATAGCTTTCACATTGCTGTAAATATTTATTAATTTTTAAAAGTCTCAATTTATTTAATAAACCATCATTATTTCCTGGAAAAAGAATATAAATTTTACAATTAAATCTTTTTGCTACAGAGGCTAAAATTCCATATCTTATAAAAATAGTATGTGAGATTATCATTTTTTTAAATTTATTTTTTTCAAAAAAATTTGTTAAATGATCTACATAATTTATAGCTTCACTAATAAAATATACTATTTTTTCATCTTTCAAAATTACTGTTGGTTGATTTAATTCTCTACAATATGATTGATATATAAATTTTCCAATATTATGGTTTTTATAAGTTAAATTATTAAGATGATTTTTATTTTTAATTTTTTTGTAAATTTTTTTAGCTAAATTTATATTATCATTTTTTTTTTCTGCATATAAATTTACGTAATTAAAATTAAATTTTTTAAAGTTTTTCAAAAACATAAAATAAGAAATTTTGAACAAAAAATTTTTATATTTATTGTCAAGTTGACTATAGTAAAAAAAAGTAACTTTATATTTATATGATATAAGTATTGCTATTATAAAATTAATTACAATCATCATGCTACTATGAAGTTGAAACTCAATTAGTATCTCCTTTTTGTCTCTGTGATTAATTTTTATATTTTGAATCAAATTTTTGAAATTTAAAAAATTAAGGGCAACTACATTTTTAATAATTTTATACATTTTTGAATTTACTTTTATTTTGAAATAACCAGATGTATATCACTCGAGCTTTTTGAGTTATCTATTTGATTTTGATAATTATCCATAGGTTTTAACATAATATTATCTAAATAATTTATAAAAACTTTATTTTTGATATTCTTTTTATTTGTTAAATTTAAGATTGTGTTTCTGTACAAGTCATAAGCGTCGCTACCAAACCACCATTCTCCCTTAATTTTAAGTTTTGTTTTTTTTAAATAATAATTTAGTGATTTCTTTGTAAATAAATGAAAATGTCCTCCACCGATAGTTCTTGGATTTAGATGTTTAAATAATAAATCAATAATTACACCATACCCAAACAAAGGAACTGCTACCAATAGGAATTTCGCTTTTGATTCTTTAAACAAATTAATTACACTATAAGGATCTTCTAGGTGTTCAATTACATGGATTAAAGATATGCAATTTATTTTATTTTGATTAATTTTTTCTATAATTTCTGAATTTGTTTTTCTAAATAATATTTTTTTTTTAACTTTTAAAGGTGCTAGTTCAATTAAATTTTTATCAATTTCTGCTCCTATACAATTTACATTTTCTTTATCGCAAGCGCTTATAAAATGACCTGCACCGCATCCAAAATCCAATATATTTGGTTTTTTTATAATTTTTTTCAGAAAATCTAATTTAGGTTTATAAATTTCTTTTGCCCTTTTATTATATTTTTTTGAATAATTATTATAGTAAATGCTACTTTTTTTAATATTTGACTTATATATTTGATTGAGTTTTTTATTATTTAATTTTCTTGAGCCATTAAGATGATGACATTTTGTACAAAAAAAATAATTAATTTTATGAAATTCAAAATCTTTATTTTTACTTAATTTACTACCACATATAATACAATTATAATTTTTTTGACCTTTGTTATATAAGGTGACGAATTTTTTTCTTTTATTCAGCTCATTAATATTTTGCTTTTTATTTATTATATTTATTTCAGATATTATTTTTGAACTTTTGGAGTAAAAAATTTTTTTTTTAAACATCTTTTGCAAAACTATTTTTAAATATAGCAAATGATAATATTTGAAACAAATGAAAACTTGATTGTTCTTTGTTTTTACAAAAATCTTCAAAACTTTTTATACAATTCTTATGATTAAAATAATCTAATTTTTTAAAGTCTGTAGAATTAAAAATATCTAAAGCAAATGATTTTAATTCTTTTCTAAGCCATTTGCTTTGTGGATCTGTTATTGTATTTTTTGTTTGTCTAAATTTAATATTTGAAGTTGTTAATTCTTTCAAAGATTTTTTGAATATATATCTTGTCTCGTAATTTTGATTTATTTTATCCTCATTATCTAAGTTAAAAATATATTCAAATAATTTATGATCTAAAAAAGGTACTCTAGATTCTATACCATATGTCATAGACATTCTATCTTGATATTTTAAAACTCTTGGTAATTTTATATGCTTGATATCAAAAAATTGAGAGTTTTTTAAATTATTCAATTTTTTATTATATTTAAAAAAAAATAAATCTTCTGTTAAATAATTATCTAAATAATCTTGATTAAAATTATTAGTATTAACAAAAGGGGTTCCATCGGATGTTGTGCCATGTTGAAAACTTAGAGAAATTAATAAATTAATCATTTTTTTTATTTGTTTTACTTTAGAACTAGTTTTTGTATAAGAAAATTTTTCTAATTCATTCATAAACTTTTTACTTAAAATTTTTGGATGTTTGTCTCTAATTAAATGAGGAACATTATAATCATAACCCCCCAACATTTCATCTCCACCATCACCTGTTATTGCTACTTTATAACCATCTAGGCTCATTTTTTTGTATAGTAAAAATTGTCCAAGAATTCTCAATGAAGTGAATGGAGATTCAAGAACAGAGGTCAATTTTTCAAAATTTAAGATAAAGTCATTGTGTGTTACTCTCACCTCCTTATTGCTAATGTCTATATAATTAGAAATCTGGCTTATACTATCAATCTCATTTTTTTTTTGTGCAAAACTGTATGTATAAGTATTCAATCTACTTCCTTTGTACTTATTCATTAGAAAAGCCAAGCTAGTACTATCTGTGCCTGTACTCATTGATAAAACAACATCTCTATCTGAAATTAGATGTTTTTTAATCGAGTTAGTGATTAAAAATTTAACTTTTTCCACACGATCAGAAAATTTTTTTTCTAATTTAACTTTAGTATTTTCGATAGACCAATACTTACTGATTGTGATTTTATGGTTGATAATATCAGCTATACATCCAGGTTCTAGTGATTTTATATTTTTAAAAAATGTTTTATCAGAATGATCTAAGCTACTAAAAAAAAAATAATCAACAATTGATTTGTCTTCTAATCTTGTGTCTTTAATATACTTTAAAATTGGTTTAATTTCTGAGGAAATGAGAATAAAATTTTTATGATCGTAAAAATATAGTGGTTTTATTCCAAATCGATCTCTACAAATTAGGCCCTTTTTAGTTTTTTCATCATAAAAAAAAAAACTAAACATACCTTCAAGATATTTGGGGGTATCTTTACCTTTTTTAATTAAAAGATTTAATAAAACTTCAGTATCACTTTTTGATTTAAGATTAAAATTGAATTTACTAGCTAATTCTTTAAAGTTATATATTTCTCCGTTAAAAACTAGGACATACCTGTTATTATAGACCATAGGCTGCATCCCTTTTTTGGAAAGATCTTGAATACTTAATCTAAAAAATTTTGATAATAGATTTTTTGATCTATAGAACTTACTATCATCTGGTCCTCTATTTTTTATTAAACTTGATGAAACTTCAAATCTTTTTGGGTCAACAAAATTTTTTTTTTTAATTAATGAAAAAAAACCACACATCTAAATTTTACTTAGATCGAATTAAAGTAATATCATCTACCATTTTTCTTAATTTTAAAAGATCATCATAATCCATAGACCCTAAGTGCCCTTTTTGTGTTTCAACATTTTGGGCTTTATTTGTCGAAAAATGTTTTTCAATAATTTTTGCACCTCTTGAAGCTGCATATACTGCAGCAGAAATACCGTAGGTATGATCACTAAATCCATCAAAGAAGCTATTATCAAAATCTGGCATATTTATTAAACCTAATTCAGTTGGATATTTTGATACACAATAAAGATATTGAATATTTTTTGCATTGAAAGGTAATTTATTTTTTTCATAATCAAACATACCAAGTGAAATTATAGTATCTTTATTTAATTTAATTATTTCCTTGCAAAGCTTTACATCTTCTGTGACAGTTCTACTTGCGATTTTTAATGTTTGCATATTTATTTTTTCACACCAATTTAGTTGATCATGACCAAAAATTGATGCACTTAGTTCTATTTTGTAGTTATCACAAGTTTCTTTTATTTGAATTAATTCATCCTCTTTAATCTCTAAAAAGTCTCTATCATTATTATCAAATAATTCTTTTGAGTTGTATAATTGTACTTTTACACAATCGGCACCTCCAAGTTTACACATCATTATCATTCTCTCTAGTTCATTCATTGAACCAAAAAATTGAGGATGAACCTCTGCTATTATTTTGACTTTTCTTTGTTTGTTGTTTATTTCCATGTTTTTAAAAGTTTAATTACATCATTTTTTGTGTGAATATCAGCAATAGCTGTTTTAATAAAACCATTATATACACTCAATCCATTATAAAAAACCATTTCTTTTTTCATTACTCTAATAGCTCCATTAGAGACATTGTTCTCATCAACCGACATTACTTCTGATAAGTCATATTTTAACAAATGGTAAATTGCATTATCAATATCATCTCCTGTCATGTTAGGAGAATTAGCTTGTAAACTTAAAACTATTGATGGTTTATTTTTTAGTCTCGAATAAGAATCTCTAATTACATCAATTTTAGGTGTAAGACTATCTGCTAAGTTTTTTGGTCTTTTAATAACTTTTACTTTATTTTTTTTACTTATTTTTAAAATATTTTTATTTTCTGACGATACATATATATCGTTAATAAAGTATGAATTTTTTGCTGCATTTAAAACCCATTCGATCATAGGTTTACCTTTAACCTTGTAAACATTTTTATTTTTTAATCTCTTTGATCCACCTCTAGCAGGAATAATTGCTACTATATTATTTAAAATTTTTTTATTTTTTAAATTCAAATTTTTAATTTTCATTTTATGTATTTTTTCTTTAAAAGTTTTTTTATATTCGTTAGTTTCAGTTTTATTTGATCCATGAATTCTATATCTGTAAAGAGGTAAATTAATATTTTTAATTGTATAATTTTCACCAATTCTTGTTCTAAGCTCCTCCTCTTCTCTATGTCTAAATTTCGGGTTATAAAAATTATATTTTGACAAAATATATTTGTTATACATTACTCCACATGAAATTGGTTTAATATAGCTTGATACATATTTTATTTTTTGCTCTTTTTCAGAAACTAAAAAATAATCACATGCTGACCCTAAATTTTTTGGGTTCATGACAAGAGATTGATAAAGTATTCTTACAAATTCTTTATTTATATAATCATCGGCGTCAACTCTTACGACATATTTACCTTTTGAACTCTTAAATCCAATATTTGAGGATTTAGCAACACCTAGATTTTTTTTATTAGAAATAATTCTAAAATTTTCAAAATTTAAAAATTTTCTTGCTTCAGATATTGAATTATCAGTTGAAGCATCATCTATGAATATTACCTCATAATTTTCTGATGGAAAATTTTGAAATAAACAACTTCTAACACATCTATGAATAAATTTTGAATAATTGTGATTTGTAATAATTATAGAAACTAACATCTTTAATTTTGTAATTATGCTCTAATTACTTTATCTCCAACTTTAAACTTTCCTCTACAGTCAATTATAGTATTTGAATATTGATATATTTTTTTATAATTAAACTTATCATGATCAGTCATTAATAATGTAATATGATATTTTTTTAAATTTTTTATAGTTAGATTAATACTTTTTTTTTTATAATTTATACTATTTATATTTGTTTTTGAAATATGAGGATCAGAATAATCAACATATCTAAAATTTAAATTTAAGAGTTTTTTAATTAATTTAATAGATGAAGACTCTCTGATATCATCTAGATTTTTCTTGTAAGACATACCTAGAATTAAAATTTTAATTTTTTTTGAAGGAATTTTTATTTTTTTTTGCAGTTTATTAATTTTCTTAACTACAAAATTTAAAACTTTAAAATTTGTTTCTTTTGAAAGTTTTATAAATTCTGCATTATAATTTAATTGCTTAGATTTCCAATATAAATACATAGGATCAATAGGTATGCAATGCCCACCTATGCCTGGCCCTGGATGAAAAGTTCTAAAGCCGAATGGCTTTGTTGAGGAAACTTTAATTATTTCAAAAATATCTAATTGCATTTTATCAGCAATCATTTTCATCTCATTTATAAATCCAATATTTACGGATCTATAAACATTTTCAAGAAGTTTTGAAAACTCAGCAACTTCTAAGCTTTCAGATTTCACAACTGAATTGAAAATTGATCTGTAAATTTCACTTACTATTTTTAAACATTTGTCAGAGTATCCACTTACTACTTTTGGAACTAAATGAATTTTATCTTCATTTAAACCTGGATCTATTCTTTCTGAAGAAAATCCAACAAATAATTCTTTGCCTATATGAAATTTTGACTTCAACTTATTTCCAATTAATTCTCTAGTAGTACCTGGATAACTTGTACTTTCGAGTATTATTGTTTGGTTTTTTTTTATAAAAGGAAATATTTGTTTTAAACAGCTTTTTACATAATGCAGGTCAGGTAATTGATTTTTTGTAAGAGGAGTAGGAACAGTAATAATTATTACATCACATTTACTAATAAGCCCAAAGTTTGATGTAAAACTTGAACTCTTTGACAAGATTTTAATATCAGATTTACTTATTCTTTCTATATAGCTTCTTTGATTGCATAAAGATTTTATTTTTTTTTTATCAATATCGAAACCAATTATTTTAAATTTTTTTTTTGCAAACAGTATACTTAATGGCAAACCTACATAGCCTAATCCTATAACACCTATTACTAATTTTCTATTTTTTATTTTTTTTATTATTTCTCTCATTAAATTGGTTAAGTTTAATTTAATTTTTTATTAATATTTTTTTTAAAGCTTTCTAACTTTTTTTTTTCATTTGAACACAAAATATATAGTTCGTTTTGCTTATTTAGTCCGATTTTATTTGTTAAATCCAACGTATATATTTTTCTTTTTATTAAATTATTAAAAAATTGAGGTGTAAAACCAAATGAATGCTGATTATTTAAAGATTTTGACACGTCATGACAATGGATAATTATATAGTCACTAATTTTTAAAACTTTTTCTAAAACTTTCTTCGGTTGATCACAATGGTCTAAACTGTGGAATATACCTATTAAATCAAATTTTTTTTTTTTGTTAAAAAAATTTATATCAAATAAATTTAAATCAAAAATTTCTTGGGCATAAGCTTTACTATTAACTGACTTAAAATTATCATTAATTCCCCAATTAAGATATGATTGATCATAAAACAAAATTTTATTTTTTATTTTATGCATATTCGAATATTTTTTCTTTAATTTATTTACTTTTAATAAGTAAGACCTTGATTTAATAATTGATTGCTTTTTTTTCTTTTTCGATGAACCTGCTAATTGTCTTGAAGCTAAATATTGAATAATATTTTTATTTAAATCTTTATAATTTTTTTTTTTATTTTTTATATCCTTATTGAAAAAATTTAAAAATAATCCCATAAATGGACTGTTATATTCAGCATAATGATTAATTTTAATATTTTGATTTAAAAGTGAAAACAATTTACCATGATCTGGTAAGATTTTTTTATTTACAAAATTTATTAAATTTTGCCAATTATTGTGATGTTGTCCATAAATATTACTATATATTTTTCTAGATATCTCCTCTTTAAACCATGGATTATTAAAAATTAAATTACAATTTTTACATTCATAAGTCTTGATAGATTTAAATTTATTTATTGATAAATTTAAATCAGAAATTATTGCTTTTACATAAAAATTTTTAGTAGAGTTATTTATCTTAATTTTTTGAATATTTTTTGAATTACAAAACCTACATTTATTAGTCTTTATTAAACTCATCAATTATTTATACATTAAATTTTTAAAGAAGAAATGTATTTTGAATATCGTGTTGATAAAAAATTTATTTTATTCCATGAGCCAAAGAAATTTTGGTCTGAGCTTTTAAACTCAACTATATAATTATTTTCAATCTTATTTAATCTTATATTGTGTTTATTATCTAATTTAAAAAACTTTATATTAAAATCAAATGTCACTCTATCTGTTTTTGTACCGAAATACTTTCTACTATAAAAAACTAATGAGACTGGTTTTATAATATTATATTGATCATCATTTAATGTTAAAAATTTTTGACCGAACATTACTGATTGTTTAGTTTTAAAATTTGATGAAAAAGTAGTTATTTTTTTTTCTAAAATAAATTTTTCATCAAAAAAATTATTTAAAGTTGTAGGAAAATTATTATAACCAATATTAAGATATTTTCTTAATCTAATTTTTTTTCTTGGTCTAGTGCCTTCTTCCGCATCATTTAAGGATTCTAAAGTATTATTATCATAATAAATGCTTAGGATATTTCTATCTTTATATAAACTAGAATAGGAGTTTTTATTTAAATATTGAAAAAAATAATTTGTATTTTTGAGTAAAAATTTTTTTTCGACTCTTGATTTATTGGTCATGATTTTTTAACCATTACAATTAATTCTTTCTTTATTGTACAAATTACCTTTTCCAAACTCTTGCTTTTTTCTATATTCTGCAAAACATTCTTTGGTATCGACGATATCTATTTTTTTTTCGATTGTGACAATAGACTCATCTTTAACAGCTAATCCTAATGAAGAATTTTTAATTAAAGAGTAATTAATATTTAATTTTGTCTTTTCTCCTGAAGATATAGCCTTGTCAAAACATTTAATTAAATGAGCATTACTAAAAAAATAATCACCAAATGACAAATCTAAACAATCATTTCCTGCATTATTTATTTTTATATTATTTAATTTAATTTTCGAAAAATCTATATCAAGTCCGTCGTGCTTACTATCGTATATTTGAACAGTATCTATTAATCCATTGCTAGAAACTAAATTCACCCCATCTTCAAGTTTACAATTTTTAACCTTAAGATTTATACTATCAATTTCTGAATTATAAAAATTTAAACATCCTCTTAAGTTTGTTAATTGATTTTTAAAAATTTGATTTGGTTTGTACTCATATTTATAATTAATTGAGTAATCCCGAATTTTAGAATCAATAAAAAGAATTCTAGAATTTTTATCTATTGAATAAATATCAATTATTTTTTTTTTTTTATTAATATCTATTTTGGAAAAATTTCCAATTTTGTATATTTTTAAATTTTCATCTTGAAATACTTTTTGTAAATTTGAACTTTCTAAAGAAATTAATTGAAAATAAGTATTTTTTTTTATCCATTTACCTTCAAGTAATTTTTTTAAATCATTTTTGTTTAGTTTTTGTTTTTGACACAAGTTTATTTTTTCACATATTTCAAACTCTTTATCTTTTTTATAATTTGTAAAAACAAATTTTTTTTTTATTTCATTGTTAATTTTTCTTACTTCGTAAAATTCAAAAATAAAATTTTTGTTTAAAGTAATATCTGAATTTTTCTTTTTAAAATCAGAAAAGTTAGAGTCTAATATTTTTCTTTTAATAAAAAAATAATGTTCATTAATGTAATTTTTACTAATACCCCTTTTTTTTATCTGACTTAAAAAAATTTGATCATTTAAGTTAATTATTTTTTCTTTTATTCGTTTTAAAGGTATTTTTTGACATTTATTTTTTATTTTAGTTTTATTTTTATCTTGTTTAATTGATATTGCATTAAAATTAGTATCATAAATTATAGGTTCAATACTTTGATAAATTGGATTAAAATAAAAAATTCTGTTACTTAAAATACTTAAATGATCTAATTTTAAAATTTCATTTAAACAATTAAGTTGATTAAATTTATCGACATTACTTTGACTCAAAAGATCATAGTTTGGAAAAATATGATACCTCGATTTATAATTATCCTTATGATCAATTATATTTTGAAAAAAAACCTTGTTTAGTTTTTGGATCCCTAATAAAGTATCAAATAAATTTTCTTCAGTTCTCAATGACCAACTTGAATTCTTTACTTTAGGAAGTGAAAATCTTACATCATATGGTATAATTTTTTTTAAATCAGTTTCATTATAAACATATTTCAATTTTAAAAACTCATTTGCTTCAATAATTGGACCTTCGGTCATATTATTTTTTTCTAAAAACTCTTTATTAATTTCTTCTTGCATAATCATGTCAAGATTACCAAGTTTGCTAAACTTAACATTAACTAATCGTGTGTCAGGTGCTAAAAATCCTAATTTCTTTAAAAAAAAATTAATAAAAATTTCATTATTTCCATTTCTTGACGGGGGATAAAATAATTTAAAACGTGTGTTGTTATAAATTGAGATATCATCAATTTTCAAGGCAAAAGATGCTCTGTAAGAATCTTTATTAATATGATCATCAAAATCACCAGTTAATCTAATTCTTCCTTTACCATTACACTTAATACCTTTTTTATAAAAATAACTAATTTCAGTTTTTTGCCATTTTTTAAATTTTTGTAATATTGGTTTTAAATGTAATTTGGTTTTTTTTTTTTTATTATAAAGTTTAAAAATTATATCACTTTCAACTAAAGCTTTATTTATGTTTCTTAACCACTTGTAGTCTTCAATTTTGATTGATAGATAATCCTTTTCTAATTTTAAATTATGTTTAACACAATTCATATTAGATAAACGCTCAGTATCAGCTAATGCTTTATTAAAGTTTTGATTTATTAGAATTATAAAAATTAAAATTAAAAACTTAATCACTATCATTAAAAAAATTATAGCTTAAAGGTTCTTTGCTAATAATTTTTTGCAAACTATTTTTATCTACAATTTTAACCCTATAAGTATAATGTATTATTCCATTATCAGATTGATTTTTGCTTGTAAAAATTAAATTTTTGTCATCTTCGAGATCTTTTACCTGGTTTAAAAAAACTGCTTCTATTATTTTGCTATTTTGATCATCAAATAAATTTTTTTTATAACGATTGAGAAATTTTATTAATAAATTTCCAAATAAAATTAGTAAATAAATGCATGTTATAAAAATAATCCCAAATTTTATATTTACATTAAATACTATTCCGGTGGTAATTAGAAAGAAGTAAACTGATAATTCGAGAGGACTTCTTACTGGATTACGAAATCTTACTATCGATAAGGCACCAACCATTCCTAATGACAAAGCTAAATTGCCAGCAATCACTTTAGTGATAGCTGCAGTGATTGGAGGTAATAATAAAAAAGTGAAGAAATGATTATAATTAACAACAAATTTTAATTTATTAAAAAAGAATATTCCAAATGTTATTAAACCTGCAAAAGCACTTAATAACAATATCAAAACAAATCTTAGTATTTCATATTCAAGTTCTTGAAACATGTTAATTCAAATTAAATTATAAAAAATTTTTTTCAGTGCATAAATCAAGCCAATTGAGCTATTAGTACTGGTCAGCTGCACGCATTACTGCGCTTCCACATCCAGCCTATCAACGTGGTGGTCTACCACGGCTCTATAGGAAGAACTAGTTTTGAGGTGAGTTTCCCGCTTAGATGCTTTCAGCAGTTATCTCGTCCATACTTAGCTACCCGGCACTGCAGCTGGCGCTACAACCGGTCCACCAGTGGTATGTTCAACCCGGTCCTCTCGTACTAGGGTCAACTCCTCTCAATTCTTCTACACGCATAGCAGATAGGGACCGAACTGTCTCACGACGTTCTGAACCCAGCTCACGTACCACTTTAATTGGCGAACAGCCAAACCCTTGGGACCTGCTCCAGCCCCAGGATGTGATGAGCCGACATCGAGGTGCCAAACACTGCCGTCGATATGAGCTCTTGGGCAGTATCAGCCTGTTATCCCCGGCGTACCTTTTATCCGTTGAGCGATGGCCCTTCCACTCAGAACCACCGGATCACTATGACCGACTTTCGTCTCTGTTCGACTTGTCAGTCTCACAGTCAGGCAGGCTTATGCCATTGCACTCTACGAACGATTTCTGACCGTTCTGAGCCTACCTTCGCACGCCTCCGTTACTATTTGGGAGGCGACCGCCCCAGTCAAACTACCCACCATACAATGTCTTGACGCCGGATAACGGCAGTCAGTTAGATATCAAGAAAAACAAAAGAGGTATTTCACTGTTGACTCCACAATAACTGACGCCATTGCTTCAATGTCTCCCTCCTATACTAAATATGTTTTTCCTAATACCAATGTAAAGTTGCAGTAAAGGTGCACGGGGTCTTTCCGTCTAACTACGCGAACTCCGCATCTTCACGGAGAATTCAATTTCACTGAGTTGATGTTGGAGACAGCGGAGAAATCGTTACGCCATTCATGCAGGTCGGAACTTACCCGACAAGGAATTTCGCTACCTTAGGACCGTTATAGTTACGGCCGCCGTTTACTGGGGCTTCAGAAGTTAGCTTGCACCAACCGCATTAACCTTCCAGCACCGGGCAGGCGTCAGACCCTATACATCCACTTACGTGTTAGCAGAGCCCTGTGTTTTTGATAAACAGTCGCTTCTCCCTGGCTTGTGCCACCCATCTCTAGTTGCCTAAAAACAGGTCTTCCTTATCCCGAAGTTACGGAAGCATTTTGCCGAGTTCCTTCAACATCATTCTCTCAAGCGCCTAAATATACTCTATTAATCCACCTGTGTCGGTTTAGGGTACGGTCTAATGATGGAGCTATTTCTTGGAACCTTTTCGCGGCAAACTCAATCCATTAAGAGCTCACAACTTACAAGATCCGTCACTACCATCTGGTTAAGGAATATTAACCTTATTTCCATCGACTACGGCTTTCGCCCTCGCCTTAGGTGCCGACTAACTCTGCGCGGATTAACCTTGCGCAGAAACCCTTGGATTTTCGGCGAAGAAGTTTTTCACTTCTTTTATCGTTACTTATGTCAGCATTCGCACTTCTGATACCTCCAGGATCCCTCGCGGGTATCCCTTCACAGGCTTACAGAACGTTCCGCTACCAGTTGTAATTTTCGAAAAAATTACAAATCCACAGATTCGGTATATGATTTTAGCCCCGTTACATCTTCGGCGCAGAAACTCTATTAGACCGGTGAGCTGTTACGCTATCTTTAAAGGATGGCTGCTTCTAAGCCAACCTCCCGGCTGTTAAGGAATTTCCACATCCTTTCACACTTAATCATAATTTGGGGACCTTATCTGGTGGTCTGGGCTCTTTCCCTCTCGACCATGGACCTTAGCACCCACAGTCTGTCTGCTGAAGAACAACATTTAGCATTCGGAGTTTTATTAGGTTTGGTAAGAATCTCTTCCCCCTAGCCCATTTAGTGCTCTACCTCTAAATGTCTATTTATTCAACGCACTACCTAAATAGTTTTCGCGGAAAACCAGCTATCTACGAATTTGGTTGGCCTTTCACCCCTTACCACAAGTCATCCAAAGACTTTTCAACGTCAACTGGTTCGGTCCTCCGGTTGGTGTTACCCAACTTTCAACCTGCTCATGGTAAGCTCATTCGTTTTCGGGTCTAATTCATAAAACTAATCGCCCTATTAAGACTTGCTTTCGCTGCGCCTACACCTAGATGGCTTAAGCTTGCTTTATAAATTAAGTCACTGACCCATTATACAAAAGGTACGCCGTCACTCTAAAAAGAGCTTCGACTGATTGTAGGCATGCGGTTTCAGGTTCTATTTCACTCCCCTAATAGGGGTTCTTTTCACCTTTCCCTCACGGTACTAGTTCACTATCGGTCACTGAAGAGTATTTAGGCTTAGAGGGTGGTCCCCCTATGTTCGAGCAGGATTTCACGTGTCCCGCTTTACTCAAGAATTTTGTTAAACATTACTCATACGGGACTATCACCCTCTATGGTTAGCATTTCCAAACTATTCAAATTTTTTTAACAAAACTACTGGCCTAGTCCGCGTTCGCTCGCCACTACTAACGGAATCTCAATTGATTTCTTTTCCTCTGGTTACTTAGATGTTTCAGTTCTCCAGGTTGTCTCTTTAAACCTATGTATTCAGTTTAAAGTACCACATAAAGTGGTGGGTTTCCCCATTCGGAAATTTTCGGATCAAAACTTACATACAGCTCCCCGAAACTTATCGCAGTATATCACGTCCTTCATCGGCTTTCAGTGCCAAGGCATCCACTACACGCCCTTAAACGCTTGATTTATGCACAGAAAAAAATTCTGTGTTGAATCAAATTTTTATTTTGAACATTAGCTAATAACATTACTAATGTTCGGATATAGATATTGATATTAATTATTAATTTTTTACGATTTTTTATAACTAAGTGTTTTGGTGGAGGATAGCGGGATCGAACCGCTGACCTCCTGAATGCAAATCAGGCGCTCTCCCAGCTGAGCTAATCCCCCCATGATCTTAAATTGGTGGGCCGAGAAAGACTCGAACTTTCGACCCCACCCTTATCAAGGGTGTGCTCTAACCAACTGAGCTACCGGCCCCTATGCAAAGAGAAACACTACTTTAAGAAGAGAAATGAGGACGGTCAACATTACCTGTATATTATTTAGAATGAAATTTTACTTTCATTCATCCTTAGAAAGGAGGTAATCCAGCCGCAGGTTCCCCTACGGCTACCTTGTTACGACTTCACCCCAGTCGCTGACTATACCGTGGTCAAGGGTTTTAAACCTTGCCTTAAGGTAGAACCAACTCCCATGGTGTGACGGGCGGTGTGTACAAGACCCGGGAACGCATTCACCGTGGCACGCTGATCCACGATTACTAGTAATTCCAGCTTCATGCACTCGAGTTGCAGAGTGCAATCCGAACTGAGGTATCTTTTAAGGATTTGCTTGACCTCGCAGTCTTGCTTCCTGTTGTAGATACCATTGTAGCACGTGTGTAGCCCAACACGTAAGGGCCATGAGGACTTGACGTCATCCCCACCTTCCTCCAGCTTATCACTGGCAGTTCTTTCAGAGTGCCCAACTTAATGATGGCAACTAAAAGTGAGGGTTGCGCTCGTTGCGGGACTTAACCCAACATCTCACGACACGAGCTGACGACAGCCATGCAGCACCTGTGTTTCGTCCGGCCGAACCGAAAACTCTAATCTCTTAGAGTCGCGACGAACATGTCAAGTGTTGGTAAGGTTCTGCGCGTATCTTCGAATTAAACCACATGCTCCACTACTTGTGCGGGTCCCCGTCAATTCATTTGAGTTTTAACCTTGCGGTCGTACTCCCCAGGCGGTGTGTTTATCGCTTTCGCTGCGACACTGAAAATAAATTTCCAACGTCTAACACACATCGTTTACGGCATGGACTACGAGGGTATCTAATCCTCTTCGCTACCCATGCTTTCGTTCCTCAGTGTCAGTAATGATCCAGAAAGCTGCCTTCGCAATTGGTATTCTTTCTAATATCTACGAATTTCACCTCTACACTAGAAATTCTGCTTTCCTCTATCATACTCTAGCTGAAAAGTTTTAATGGCAGTTCCAGAGTTAAGCTCTGGGATTTCACCACTAACTTTTTCAACCACCTACGAACTCTTTAAGCCCAGTAATTCCGAACTACGCTAGGTCCCTTCGTATTACCGCGGCTGCTGGCACGAAGTTAGCCGGACCTTCTTATTCGGGTACAGTCATTTTCTTCCCCGACGAAAGAGCTTTACAACCCAAGGGCCTTCTTCACTCACGCGGCATCGCTGCATCAGAGTTTCCTCCATTGTGCAAGATTCCCCACTGCTGCCTCCCGTAGGAGTTTGGGCCGTGTCTCAGTCCCAATGTGGCTGATCATCCTCTCAAATCAGCTATTGATCACAGTCTTGGTAGGCCATTACCCCACCAACAAACTAATCAAGTGCAGGCTCATCCAATGGTGCATAAAGCTTTCTCCGTAAAGACTTATCCGGTATTAGCACAAGTTTCCTCGTGTTATTCCAGGCCAAAGGGTAGATACCTACATGTTACTCACCCGTCTGCCACTAAGTATTGCTACTTCGTTCGACTTGCATGTGTTAGGCGTGCCGCCAGCGTACGTTCTGAGCCATGATCAAACTCTCAAGTTTAAAAACGGCGCACACTAGCTTCCATATAAATTCTAAGAATAAAATTTATATGTGATTGAAGTGTGTACGACAAATTTTTGGTAACCTTAACCGTCCACACTTCTCTTCTTAAATTTTAACTTTTAAAATAGCTAATTGAGCAAAAAAGGCTCAATAATCCTCACTAATTTATTGTATTAACAATAATTTTATTGAGAAAGTTCAGTGCTTATAGGCTAAAAATAATGGAAATCAAGCATTTAAGAATAAATTTTTAAATAAAAACACCACATTTTAAGCGCTTTTTTTTGATTTTTACCACTCCCTAAACTAATAATTGTATTCGCTTAAATATAAAATGTTAAAAATTCTATTAATTAAGATTAAAAAAAACTTTGAAATTTTTGGCTTAGTTTTATTGATTCTACTTACTGCTATCTCTACTAATTATTTTAATTCAACAAAAAAAGAAAATTTTGAAATTCATAATAATTATATTGATAATGTCTACTTTAAAAAAACACTTACAAATATAGTTGAAAACCTTGAGCCAAAATACAAAAAAATAAAACATCAAATAAAATCTGGTGAAACATTTGATAAAATTTTAGAGGATTATCTAATTCAAAATAAAGAAATATTAAAAATAAAAAATGCTCTAAAAAAAAAAGTTAACCTTAATAAATTGAATACTAAACAAATTATTGAGTTCAGCTTAGATAAAACTAATAATCAAATCAATGAATTTATTTTTCAAATATCAAATAAAGAAAAAATATTTTTAGTAAGAGATAATTCTAACAATACTTTTAATGATGAAATTATATCTATTAAATTGAATAAAAGGATAGTCTATGAAGAAAACTTAATTTTGCAAAGTCTATATAAAGCTGCAACAGATGAGAAAATACCAGCAAATATAATAATTGAATTTGCTGGGATATATGGATTTCAAGTAGACTTTCAAAGAGATATAAGAAAACAAGATAAGTTTCAAATAATGTATGAAATTTTTCTTAATGAAAAAAATGAAATTATTGAAACAGGAGAAATACTTTTTGCTAATTTAAAATTGAGTGGTCAAGATAATGGGCTTTACTATTTTGATAAAGAAGGAAGTGAAGGGCATTATGATAAAAATGGTAAGAGTGTTAAAAAAGCTTTAATGAAAACACCAATTAATGGAGCAAGACTTTCATCTGCATTTGGTATGAGAAAACATCCTATTGATGGATATAACAAAATGCATAGAGGTACTGACTTTGCAGCACCAACAGGAACACCTATAATGGCATCGGGTGATGGTGTTGTAAAAAAAGCTGGATGGTGCGGTGGAGGTGGAAACTGTGTAAAAATAAGACATAACTCAACTTATGAGACAGTATATGCTCACATGTCAAAATTTGCTCGTGGTATTAAAGCAGGTGTAAGGGTGAGACAAGGTCAAACAATAGGTTATGTTGGTTCCACAGGAAAGTCTACTGGACCCCATTTGCATTACGAAGTAATTGTAAATGGAAAAAAAGTTAATTCTCAAAAACTTAAACTTCCTTCAGGTAAAATATTAAAGGGTAAAGAAAGAAAACTGTTTGAAACAAATAAAATTAAACTAGATGTTCTTAAATCAGAAAAAATTATAGGTTTAAATTAATTAACCTCTGATGCTGTTTCAGTTTCGGCATCTAAGTTAGAATTATCTTCTAAATTTTTTTCAAAAACATCAACATCTTTTGAAACCTCATTTGTTTCTTTTCCATTTTCATCAGATTTTTCAGCTAAATTTCTCTCTCTTTTGAAACTTTCTCTCTCATTGAGTATTCTTGTAAAGTGATCAGCGTGCTGAAGGTAATTTTCAGAGAGAATTTTATCGCCATTTGATAGAGCTTCTCTAGCTAGATCATTGTACTTTTCGATCAATTTTGATGCATTATGATTGTTTCTACCTGGAGACTTTCTTTTAAAATTATCGCCATTGGAAAAATTTGTACTAAATTTCTGCCTGTCACCATTAGATTTAAAATTTCTATCGTTTCTTCTAAAATTATTTCTTCTACTGTTGTTATTGCTATTATTCCTAAATGTTACCATGATTTAAAAAATTATATTTTTGTGCAGATTATGCATCGATCATTATCAGCAATATCTTTTAGAGCACTATTTATATAAAAACCCTCTTTATTTAATAATTTAATTACTTTATTTTTTTGATCAAAACCAATCTCTAAAATAAATTTACCATTTTTTTTAATCAGCTCAGACGATTTTTTAATAACTTTTCTGATTTCTGATAAACCATCTAATCCACCGTCTAGTGCTATTTTTGGTTCAAAATTAGCAACTCCTTTATCCAAATATTTTATAATATGTTTTTTAATATAAGGAGGATTAGAAACAATCAAATCATATTTGCCCAAACTAAATTTGTCAACATTAGATTTAAATAATTTAAGTCTAGTATGGACTTTTAAACTAGTTGCATTCAAATTAGCTATTTTTAAACAATTTTTACTTATATCTATTCCTGTTCCATAAAAATCTTTTCTCTCTTTTAATATAGACAAAAGTATACATCCAGATCCTATGCCAACATCTAAAATACTAAGTTTACTTTTATTTTTTGTTAAATTTAAAATATTTTCAACAATTAGCTCTGTATCAGGACGAGGTATTAAGGTATCTTCTGTTACAAAAAATTCTGAATTCCAAAAAAACTTTTTATTAGTTAAATGCGAAACAGGCTTACCTTTAGACCTTTCATTAACTAGTTTTTGAAACAAATTTAAATTTATTTCTTCTACTTTTTCTTGAGAATTAATTATTAAGTATTTTTTATCTTTATTAATCGCTTTTGACATTAAAATTTCTGAATCCAAATAAGGATTTAAAGAAAATTTATCTTTTAAAATTTTAGCACCTTGAGTTATTGCTGATTGAATATTCATTTATTTTAAATTACTTAAACTTTCTTCTTGTGCTTGCAATGTAAGTGACTCTATCATTTCATCAAAAGCTTCACCTTCAAGAAATTCCTCTAATTTATGCAAAGTTAAATTTATTCTGTGATCTGTAACTCTACCCTGTGGAAAATTATAAGTTCTAATTCTTTCTGATCTATCTCCAGTACCAATTTTAGTTTTTCTGTCTTGTGATCTTTCTTGATCAATTCTTGATCTTTCAAGTTCGTATAATCTTGCTCTTAAAATTTTCATTCCTTTTGCTTTATTTTTGTGCTGTGATTTTTCATCTTGCTGCGAAACTGACAAACCTGTTGGAATATGAGTTATTCTAACAGCACTATCTGTTGTGTTAACTGATTGTCCGCCTGGACCACCTGCTCGAAAAACGTCAATTCTTAAGTCAGAATCGTTTATTTTTAAATCTACTTCTTCAGCTTCAGGTAAAACAGCAACTGTGGCTGCGGATGTATGCACTCTTCCTTGTGTTTCGGTATCTGGAACTCTTTGAACTCTATGTACACCACTCTCATATTTTAATGTTGAATATATATTGGTACCTTTAATCGATGCAATTACCTCTTTTAAACCTCCCGCATCACTTCTAGAAATAGAAATAAGTTCTAATGACCATTTTTTTTTATGACTTACTTTTTCATACATTTTGAAAAGGTCTGAAGCAAATAAACTTGCCTCTAGTCCGCCTGTTCCAGCTCTTATTTCTATTATTGCATTTTTTTTATCTGCTTCATCTTTTGGTAGTAGAAATAATTTTAATTTTTTTTCATTGATTTCATGTTGAGATTTCAAATCAACAAGTTCTAACTCAGCCATATTTTTTAATTCTTTATCTGATGAGTTATCCTCTAATATTTTCTCTAATTCTTGTTTTTCATTTTCGAACGATAAATATTTTTTAGCATTTAAAATTATTTCATTAACATCCGAATATTCTTTTGACTTTTCAGCAAACACTTTGTTATCTAAACTTCCTGATGATAGGTCTTTTTCAAGTGTAGAATGTTTTGTAATTAATTCTTCAATAGTCTTTGTTGGTATCATTGTTAATTTTCTAATTCAGAGGCCTTTTTTTCAACTTCTGCTATGACTTTATTAACTATATCATTAGTAGATACTTTTTCACTTTGCACTCCAGATAAATAAAGCATATTATTACCTTTTCCACCTCCAGTTATTCCGATATCAGTTAATGCAGCCTCACCGGGTCCATTCACAACACAGCCAATAATCGATAGGGTAATTGGAGTTTTTATATGAGATAATTTTTCCTCTAAAATTTTAACTGTATCAATCACTTGAAATGCTTGCCTTGCGCAAGATGGGCAAGAAATTATTTTAACTCCTCTATTTCTTAATCCTAAAGATTTAAGTATTTCATTTCCAATCTTAACCTCTTTTACAGGATCATCTGATAAAGAAACTCTTAAGGTGTCACCTATTCCATCTAATAGCAATGAACCTAGTCCTATTGAAGACTTAACACTTCCTGACACAAAACTTCCAGCCTCAGTTATTCCAAGATGAAGAGGATAGTCAGTAGCATCAGAAAGTTGTCTGTAAGCTGCAATCGACAAAAATACATCGGAGGACTTGACGCTTATCTTGAAATTAAAAAAATCTTGATCCTCTAATATTTTAATGTTTCTTTTTGCGCTCTCTACTAATGCTTCAGGGCATGGCTCTTTATACTTTTCTAGAATATCTTTTTCTAGAGAACCTGCATTAACTCCTATTCGAATTGAACAATCATTATTTTTGGCAGCACTTAAAACCTCATAGATTTTATCTTTATCGCCAATATTTCCAGGATTTATTCTTAAACACTTCGCTCCATTTTCTGCAGCTTCTATAGCTCTTTTATAATGAAAATGAATGTCTGCAATTATAGGTATTTGAACATTTTTTGTAATTTCTTTTAAGGCTTTTGAAGAGTCTTCATCTGGACAGGAAACTCTTACCAGGTCAGCACCCTCTTCATGAATTTTGTTTATCTGTTCTATAGTAGCCGAAATATCTGTAGTCAAAGTATTAGTCATTGATTGAACTGATATTGGATTGTCACCACCAACTTTAACATTACCAACGTTAATTACTTTAGTTTTTTTTCGATTTATATTTCTAAATGGTCTTACATTCATAAGTTTAATCTAGTTTAAATTCCTTATGAAGAGCAGCTATTGCTTTTTTTACATTTTTTGATGAAACTAATACTGAAATTTTAATTTCAGATGTTGAAATAACTAAAATGTTTATTTTTTTTGAAGCTAAAGCTTGAAACATCCTATAAGTAATTCCAGGTGTAGTAATCATCCCAACTCCAATTATAGAAACTTTGGAAAGATTTTTATCAAAAGAAAGTTTTTTATAAGATATCGATTTATTTTGCTTAATTAATTTTTCGGTTTTTTTCAGATCATCAGATTTAATTGTAAAGGTTAAGTCGGTATCTTTTCCATTTTGAGAAATATTTTGCACAACCATATCAACGTTAATTAAATTTCTTGATAGTGGTCTAAAAACTGAAGCAGCAACACCAGGTCTATCTTTAACTCCTACAATTGTGATCTTAGCATCATTTTTAGTTGAAGATATCCCAGTAATTATTTGATCGCTAAACGCTTTTGTAGAGCCTGTTATTAATGTACCTGGTTTATTAATAAATGAAGATTTAACTTTAATATCAATGTTATTTAACTTTGCATCTTGAACCGATGTTGGTTGCATCACTTTTGATCCCAAAGATGCCATTTCTAACATTTCATCATAAAATATTTTTTTAATTTTCTTTGCCTTTTTATGTTGTCTTGGATCAGTAGTATAAACACCATCAACATCTGTATAGATAATACATTCATCAGCTTTAATAAATTTTGCTAACATTATTGCAGTGGCATCAGAACCACTTCTTCCTATTGTGGTAATTCTATTTTCATTATTAATTCCTTGAAAACCAGTAACAATTGGGATCCCACCTTGTTTCACATAATTATTTAATTCTTTTGTGATTATCTTATTTATTCTTGCTCCAGAATAAGGTCCATCAGTAATTATTGGTAATTGCCAAGAAACCCACGACCTAGATTTAAAACCATCATGAGTAAGTCTTCCTGCAATTAAAGCACATGCAACCTGCTCTCCAGTGGAGACAAGTACATCATATTCAGATCTGCTGAAATTATTACTAATTTGTTTCGATTTTTTTATAAGCTCATTGGTCACTCCACTCATTGCAGATGAAATCACCAAAACTCTATTTTTTTTCTTTTTATAAGCAGCTATAATTTTACATACTTTTTTTATCCTATCGATACTACCAACAGAAGTTCCGCCAAATTTTAGTACAACAGTTTTCATGATCAGTTGAATTAATATAGTTTAATTATAAATTGATAAAGTACATCTTAATTGTTATGTCAACTAATTATATATTATGAACAGTATTAATAAAAAAGAAATAGAAAAATTTTCAAATATGGCGGCCGAATGGTGGGATCCAGAAGGAAAATTTAAACCTCTTCATAAATTTAATCCTATAAGAATAAAATATATAAAAGAAAATATAATTAAGGAATTTCAACTTAAAAATAAAAAATATCCTCTTTCTGGAATAAATGTCCTTGATATTGGATGTGGAGGTGGATTGTTATCTGAGCCCATGTGTAGATTAGGAGCTAATGTTACAGCAATCGATGCTTCAAATAAAAATATTGCCATAGCGAACTTACATGCAAAAAAAAACAATCTTAAAATAAACTATATATGTTCATCGCCTGAAAAACTAAAAACAACAAAAAAATTTGATGTAATTTTGAACATGGAGATTGTTGAGCATGTTGAGGATGTTGATTTTTTTTTAAAATCATGTGCTAATCTTTTAAAAAAAAATGGATTAATGTTTGTTGCAACTATAAATAAAACCTTAAAATCTTATATATTTGCAATTGTTGGTGCAGAATATATTTTGAGATGGCTTCCTATTGGCACCCATGAATGGGAAAAATTTGTTAAGCCTGAAGAATTAAAAAATATACTAATCAAAAACAATCTTAATCTCAAAAAAATAGATGGAATGAATTTTAACATTCTGAAGGATGAATGGAATGTTTCTAAAGATTTATCAGTAAATTATATTGCGGAATTTAAGAAAAACTAATTTTCTTTTTCATCAACCCAAGGAATTAATTGTGTATTTATGCCCTCTTCTTTGAGCTCTTTAACGTCTTTCTGAGAGGCTTTACCATATATCCCTTTTATAGGTTTCTTGCTATTGTAATGAATAGATCTAGCTTCATATGCAAAATCATCCCCAACGTACTTAAAATTATCTTTTATAAACTTTTGATAATTTTTAATTGTTTTTTTAATTTTTTTATACTTCTGAGTATCAAATTTTTCTTTATTTTTTGCTTTTCTACTTATTAGCTGAGGAGCCATTAATGTTTTTTCAACTTTTTCAGAATTACAGTTGTGACAGATTAAAAGTTTTTTCTTTTTTAATTTTTCATATTCTGATGAAGTAGAGAACCAACTATCAAACTTTAATTCACAGTCGTTACACAAAAGTTTGTATTTTATCATAGTATAGAATTAGTTATCAAAATTTATATTTCAATATGTTCAACTTCTATAATCAGCATTAATCTCAATATAATTTTTTGTAAAATCCATAGTAAAAGCAGTAAAGCTTTTGGGACCAGTAAACAAATCTACATTGATTTCTATATTTTCACCTTTCATATACTCAGCTACTAATTTTTCATCGTAATTCTTGTGTAATTTTCCATACTGAATTATTTGATAATTTCCAAATTTCAAACCTAATTTATTTAAATTTAATTTTGGTCCTGCTTTTCCTATTGCCATCACTATTCGTCCCCAGTTAGGATCTTCACCTGCAATAGCTGTTTTTACCAAAGCTGAATTTGCTATTGAGAAAGCAATTGTCTTTGCATCTTGTTCACTTTTGCTTTTTTTAATATTTATAGTGACAAATTTTGATGCTCCTTCTCCATCAGAAACTACTCTCTTTGCTAAATTTAACAAAACATTGTTTAATGCTTTGTCGAATTTTTTTAGTTTTATATCATTAATACTTTTAATATTTGAATTGTTTGCTTTATTTGTTGCAAAAATACTAACCATATCATTTGTGCTAGTGTCCCCATCACACGAGATAGCATTAAATGTATTTGTAATATTTTTTTTTAATAATTTACTTAAAATATCATTCGATAAGTTGGCATCTGTAAATATGTATGCCAAGGTGGTTCCCATATTTGGAAATATCATACCCGAACCTTTGGCGATACCATAAATTTTTACCTCTTTATCTCCAATTTTACATTGTTCCATCGCGAGTTTTGGTTTTGTATCAGTGGTCATTATTCCTAAGGCTGCTTTCATCCAAAGAAATTTGTTTTGTGTATAGTTGATTTTTTTAATCAAGTTTGGAATTTGAACTATTATCTTTTCACATGGAAATGTTTCACCTATTGTACCTGTGCACCCAAAAATAATTTCCTTTGAAGTAATTTTCTTTGGATAATCTTCATCTTCAACTTGTTTTTTTGATAATTGTTCAGAAGTTAAATCAGCAATTTTTGCGAGACTTTCGTAACCTTGTCTACCTGTGAAAGCATTTGCATTTCTAGTATTTACAATAAGAGAATAAATTTTTTTTGATTTTTGATTTATATTCCATTTGATATTTTCTGAGATAATTTTTGATTGTGTATAGACAGAGGCATGATTTGCACCATCTCTAAAGTAAAACATTACTAAATCATCTCTTTTAGTTTTATATAAATCTGCGCTTAGAGCTGAAATAGATAAGCCATCTATATGATCAAGGTCCTGGAAATCCATCATTCTGGTATTTTTTGATTTCGAGGTTAAAAAATTTGTTAAATTAATACCCATGATATTTAAAATAATTGTTTAATACATATATTAAACCATATATTTAAAGAATAAATCAAATAGTCATGTTTAACCCACTTAACCTAATTACAAAGTTTATCAAATCTAGTAATCAAAAAGAACTAGATAGAATTGGAAAAATTGTAGAAAAAATAAATTCATACGAGGAACAATTCATAAAATTAAGTGATACAGACTTTCCCAAAAAAACAGTTGAATTTAAAAATCAATTAAAAAATGGAAAAAGTTTAGACGAAATTCTACCTGAAGCATTTGCACTAGTAAGGGAAGCTGCAAAAAGAACAAGACAAGAAAAGCACTTTGATGTTCAACTTATTGGGGGAGTAGTTCTTCACGAAGGTAAAATTGCTGAAATGAGAACGGGTGAAGGAAAAACACTCACTATTGCTTTAGCGGCGTATTTAAATGCGCTTTCTGAAAATGGAGTTCATATAGTAACAGTTAATGATTACTTAGCAAAAAGAGATTCCATGGAAATGGGTATCATATATAATTTTCTAGGTCTTACTTCAGGATTTATAAATAATGATCAAGATGATCTAGAAAGAAAGAAAAACTACAATTGTGACATTACTTATGCAACCAACAGTGAATTAGGATTTGATTATCTAAGAGATAACATGAAGTTTTCTCAAAAAGAAATGGTTCAAAGATCTCATGTATTTTCAATTGTAGATGAAATAGATTCCTGTTTAATTGATGAAGCAAGAACTCCACTTGTAATTTCTGGAGCTGCAGAAGATAAGACTGCTCAATACCTAGCTATAGATAAACTTGTTAAAATTTTAAATAATAAAGATTTTGAAATAGATGAGAAAGAAAAAAGTATACTTTTAACAAACGAGGGTATTAATAATGTTGAAAAACTTTTTTCTAATGCGGGTATCCTAAAAAATGATAATTTTTATGACCCAGAAAATCTTCATTTAGTTCACCACGTAAATCAAGCACTTCGTGCAAATCATTTATTTGAAAAAGGAAAAGATTACATAGTAAAAGATGGAGTTCTTAAAATCATAGACGAGTTGACTGGTAGAATTTTAGAAGGAAGAAGATTTGGAGATGGACTTCATCAGGCTCTTGAAGCTAAAGAAAAAATTCAGATACAAGCTGAAAATCAAACTTTAGCATCTATTACCTATCAAAATTATTTTAAACTATATAAAAAAATATCAGGTTGCACTGGTACTGCAGTCACAGAGTCTGAGGAATTTTTTGAGATATATAATCTTTCAGTAGTTGTAATACCAACAAATAAAGAAATGATCCGAAAGGACTATAATGATTTGATCTTTAGAACTGAAAAAGAAAAAAATGATGCAATAATTAATAAGATCATTGAAAAACATGAAATTGGTCAACCAATTTTGGTATTCACATCTAGTATCAACAAATCTGAAGTTTATTCTAAATTATTAAATGAAAAAAATATTAAACACGTAGTTTTAAATGCAAAGAACCATGAAAATGAAGCTGAAATTATTGCAAATGCTGGAAAAGAAAAATCTTTGATAATTACAACTAGTATTTCTGGTAGAGGGGTTGACATCCAGCTTGGTGGAAAAAAAGGATCAATTCCTGATGATCAGTTAAAAATAGATAAAGAAAAAATTAAATCTCTAGGTGGCTTATTTGTAATTGGTACAGAAAGAATGGAGTCTAGAAGAGTGGACAATCAAGCAAGAGGAAGAGCTGGACGACAAGGAGATGAGGGCAGTTCTGTGTTTTATGTAAGTTTAGAAGATGATTTGATGAGAATTTTTGGCTCAGAATCTATGAATAATATGCTTGAAAAACTTGGTTTAAAAGATGGTGAAAGTATTGATCACCCTTGGATCAACAAAGCATTAGAAAGAGCTCAGCAAAAAGTTGAAGCCAGAAATTTTGATATCAGAAAAACACTTATCAAATTTGATAATGTTTTGAATGACCAAAGACATGTTGTGTTTTCTCAAAGAAAAAACGCAATGAATAGTGAAAATATTTTTGACTATTCTGATGAATATTTAAAAGAAATATCAGAAGACTTGATAAAATTAAAAATTCAAAATCTATCTAATCCTAAAAGTAATGAATTTAACAATAAAGTTAAGCAAATTGTTGGAAAAAGTTTTAATGATACTGAACTTGAAAGTTTGATTTCTGCCAAAGATAATGAACTGAAAGAGCAAATATCTACAAAATTCAATGAGACACGTAATGAAAGAATTAAAGTTCTAAACGAACAGCATGCAAAAGAAATTGAAAAAAGAATATTTTTGCAAACAATAGATTTGAATTGGAAATCACATATACAATATTTAGAACAGCTTAGACAGGTAATTGGGTTAAGGTCCTATGGTGGTAGAGATCCTTTAGTTGAATATAAAAAAGAAGCTTTTGATTTATTTTCAAATTTACTAGAAAAACTAAAATTAGACTACGTTACAATATTAATGAATTTAAAAGTTATAACAGAAGAAAAATCTTCCAATGAGGAAAGTTTAAATCCAAAACCACAAACCAAAAAAATGGGAAGAAATGAACCTTGCTTTTGTGGATCAGGTAAGAAGTTTAAACATTGCCATGGGGCTTTGTAATTCTTAAAAAAGAAAAAATAAAGAAGCTAAAAATAATAAACCTACACCAATACCAAATAATAATTTTTTTGATTTGAAAATATTATCAAAATTATTTTTCTTAATGGTCAAATTGCTTAGATCTTCTACATTATTCATAAAACCATCATTTCTTCCAATTTTTAAAAATTTATTTTTTCTTTCATTCATTATATCTTCTGACGTCATTTCTTTGTATTGATCTAAATTTGTAGAAATAGATTTTCTAACATTGTCTAGCATCAGTTCTCTATCCCTGTGAGCACCACCTAAAGGTTCTGGGATTATTTCATCAATAACTTTTAATTTTAATAAATCTTTTGCGGAAAGCTTCATTGCTTTTGCTGCATCAAGCATTTTTTTTGGATCTCTCCATAATATAGTTGCACAGCCTTCAGGAGATATAACTGAATAAATAGCATTTTCTAGCATGATAACTTTGTTAGACGATGCTAATGCAATCGCACCACCTGATCCACCCTCACCTATAATTATTGCAATAGTTGGCACCTTAAGTTCCATGCAACATTCAATTGATTTTGCTATTGCCTCAGCTTGACCTCTTTCCTCTGCACCAACACCAGGATAAGCACCAGGCGTGTCTATAAAAGAGATAATTGGAATTTTAAATTTATTTGCTAAATTCATTAATCGAATAGTTTTTCTATAACCCTCAGGTCGCATCATCCCAAAATTTCTTTGAATTCTGCTATCCAAATCTTCACCCTTTTCTTGACCGATAACTAAAACTGACTGACCATTAAATTTTGCAAAACCAGTAAGTACAGATTTATCTTCACCATAATAACGGTCACCAGATAGAGAAATAAAATCTTCGAATAAATTATCTATGAAAAATTTAGACTTTGGTCTGTCTTCATGTCTTGCAACCATGGTGGTTTGCCATGGATCTAGGTTTGAATATATATCATTTAATTTTTGATCTAACTCAACTTGTGTTTTTGAAATTTTTTGCGTGTCTACTTCTGACAATCCCTCTTGATTATAGGGATCTTTTAATTTTTCCAATTCTGTCTCTAAATCTTTAATCTCAGTTTCAAAATTAAGATAATTTTTCATAATATGGTTATAGCTGATGGTTAATTCATAAAAAAGGCAATAAAATGATATTTAATTTAAAGTGTAATTGTTATTAATTGACTCTTTTCTAGAAGAGGATACATACTTTGTTATCGGGAGAGACTAATAAATTTAGCACCGAAGGAGCAACCACCCCGGAAACTCTCAGGTAAAAAGGACCGATAGTTGCATAACACTCTGGAAAGAGAATTAATTCCGCCGAAGGAGCAAAACTCTCAGGCAAAAATACAGATGGGGTAATTTAGGTGATATGCAAGAAAAATATATAAATATAAATACTTTAAAAGTATCTGAAAAACTTTCTCAATTTATTAGCGACGAGCTATTAAAAGAAACAGATCTATCTGTTGATAATTTTTGGTCAGGGTTCGAGAAAACAGTCAATGAATTAGCACCTAAAAATAAAGAATTAATAAAATTTAGAGAAGACTTACAAAAACAAATAGACAATTGGCATATAAAAAATAAGGGAAATAAATTTAATTTGTCAGAATATAAAAAATTTCTAACAGAAATTGGTTATTTGAAAGAAGAAGGTGACGATTTTGAAATATCAACTCAAAATGTTGATGAGGAAATAACAAGTATTGCTGGACCTCAACTTGTTGTACCAGTAATGAATGCGAGATATGCATTAAATGCTGCTAATGCTAGATGGATGAGCTTGTACGATAGTCTGTATGGAACAGATGTAATTGAACAATCAGAAGATAGTGTATCTGAAAGATACGACCCATTAAGAGGTGAGATGGTAATAAAATATGGAAGAGATTTTTTAGATAAATATTTTCCATTAGCAGGATTGAGTTGGCAAAAAATTACAAGTTTTGCGGTTAAGTATGGAAAATTTAAAGCTTTAAAAGGTGCTGATATTTATGATTTATTAGATGAGAATAAGTTTATTGGCCATAGGGGTGAAGCTGACAACCCGTCTGCTATAATTTTAAAAAATAACAATTTACATATAGAAATTTTAAAAGACTCAAGAGCTTTTGCAGCTCAACAAGATCATGCTGGGATTAGTGACATAATTTTAGAATCTGCGGTGTCAACTATATGTGATAACGAAGATAGTGTAGCTGCTGTAGATGCAGAAGATAAAATTGTTTGTTACAGAAATTGGCTAGGTCTGATGAAAGGTGATCTAAAATCAAAATTTGAAAAAGAGGGAAAATTATTTGAAAGAAAACTTAACCCCAATAGAAGCTATATTTCAAAAGATGGAAAAGGTTTAAAGCTTCATGGAAGAAGTTTGCTGCTAGTTAGAAATGTTGGTCACTTAATGACTAATCCATCAATAATTTTAAAAGATGGTAGTGAAGTTCCAGAAGGAATATTGGATGCATTCATTACTACAGCTGCAGCCCTTCATGATATTAAGAAAAAATCTAATTCAAGAACTGGTTCTATTTATATCGTGAAACCAAAAATGCATGGACCAGATGAAACTGCATTTACTGATTTGCTTTTCTCAAAAGTTGAAGAAGTTTTAGGTTTGCCAAAATATACCTGCAAGATTGGAATAATGGATGAAGAAAGAAGAACTTCAGCTAATTTAAAAGAGTGCATTAGATCGTTAAAAAATAGAGTTTTCTTTATAAATACAGGTTTTCTAGACAGAACTGGTGATGAAATGCACACCTCTATGGAAGCTGGTCCGATGATTAAAAAAGGTGACATGAAAACTTCAAAATGGATTACAGCATATGAAAACAACAATGTTGATATTGGTTTAAAATGTGGATTATCTGGAAAAGCTCAAATTGGAAAAGGAATGTGGGCAATGCCTGATAAAATGAAAGATATGATGGAGCAAAAAACTGGACATTTAAAAGCAGGTGCAAATTGTGCATGGGTTCCATCTCCGACTGCTGCAGCTTTACATTCGCTACATTATCATGAAATAAATATTTTTGATGAACAACAAAAAATTAAAAATAGAGAACAAGCAAAGCTTGATGATCTTTTAACAATACCTACTGCTGATAGACCAAATTGGTCTGTAGATGAAATTAATAAAGAAATTTCTAACTCAGCTCAAACTTTATTAGGTTATGTGGTCAGATGGATTGATCAGGGCGTTGGATGCTCCAAAGTACCAGATATAAACAACGTAGGTTTGATGGAAGATAGAGCCACTCTTAGAATTTCATCTCAACATATTGCAAATTGGATACATCACGGAATTACAACAAAAATTCAAGTTGTAGAAATTCTTAAAGACATGGCTAAAATTGTTGATGATCAAAATAAAAATGACACTAATTACGTAAGAATGAGTGATAACTTTGAAAATTCAATTGCATTTCAAACTGCATGTGATTTGGTGTTTAAAGGAAAAGAACAACCATCTGGTTATACTGAACCTTTACTGCATTTAAATAGACTTACTAAAAAGTCTAATCTGAATTAGAAACTAAGTTAGACCGATTTTTAAAAGCAGAAAATAAAGTCCCGTCGTCTAAACTTTCAATTTCACCACCTATAGGTAGCCCCTGTGCAAGTTTTGTAATTTTTACATTAGAATTTTTTAGGCTATCTTGGATGTAGTAAGCAGTAGTTTGACCTTCAACAGTTGCACTTGTAGCTAATATAACTTCTTCAATTTTATCTCGATTAACTCTCTCTACCAGCGAATTTACAAGTAAATCTTCTTTTCTTTGACCTACTGATGAAATGGTGCCTCCCAGAATATGAAAATACCCTTGATAAATATTTGAATTTTCAATCGACCATTGATCAGCAATGTCTTCAACAACACAAATCTTTGAATATTTATTTTTTGTATTTTCACAATTTATACATCCAGTTGAAATTGATTTAAGTGAACCACAAGAATTACATCTAGTTACATTTTTATAAACTTGAGCCAATGTATTTGCCATTGGTTTTACTAATTCATCACGGTTATTAATGAGTTTTAAAACAATCCTTTTAGCAGATTTTGGTCCTAAACCTGGAAGCTTTGAAATTAATTTTATTAATTCCTCAATCTCATTAATATTTTGCATCTGCTATAATGGCCACTTAAAACCAGGTATTCCAAATCCACCTGTGGCTTTTGATATCTCTTCTGATGTTTTCGACTTTAATTGTGATTTAGCGTTATTATGTGCAGCTACAATTAAATCTTCTATTATTGATTTGTCTTCTTTCATTATTTCATCTGATAGTTTAATTGATTGCATTTCACCTTCTCCATCCAAGACGATTTTTGCTGAATTTGAGCCAGAAACACCCTCTACTCTAATCTCCTTAATTTTTTGCTGACTCTCTTTCATTTTTGCTTCAAGTTCTTTTGCTTTATCTAATATTTTATTAAAATCAGTCATTATCCTTATCCTCCTTAGTTATCGATTTAACATCTACCAGTTCTGCATCAGGAAAATTTTCCATAAAGTTTTTATAAATTTCAGTTTGTTTAGCTTTTTCAATTAATATTTTTTTTTCATTTTCTTTCTTTTCTCTAACTGAGAGATCTCCTTTTGATTTACTAAGTGTGATAATCCATCTTTCTTTTGTCCATTCAAAAAGCTTTGTGGAAAGGTCTTTCACAAAATCTTTATCAAGGCTGTCATTAAATGAAATCTCAATCCTATTTTTTTCAAATTTAACCAAATTGACATTTTTCTCTAATTCAAATTTAAGTTTTAATTCTCTTTTACTTGTGCAAGTAGCAATTAATTCATCGAAAGAATTAATTTGAGTTTTAATTTCTGCTTTAACTTCAGTTTGTATTTCAGGATTCTTTTTTTCTTCTTGAGAAATATTTTTTATTTGATCAATAATTTTAGTCTCTGTTTTTATTTCAATTTTGCTAGTTGAATTTTCTTCTTTAGGTTTTGTATCTATTTGTTTAACTTGTTTTACAGAACTTAAATGCATTAATCTAATCAAAAACATCTCAATTGATAAATGTTGATTTGATACAATATCTAATTCTTCTAATGACTTGATAGAAAATTGCCAAAATAAAATTAATACATCTGGTTGGATTTGATTAGAAATATTTTTTATTTTGTTAAATTCTTCATCATTGAGAGAAAAATTTGTGCTTTCTAAAGTTAAAGAATTTATATTTTTAAAGTAATACAACAGTTCTAAAAAATCATTTAAAAATATTTTTGGTTCAACTCCCTGATCATATATTTTTCTATAAATTTTTATTACCTTTTCTTCTTCTCCTCTTAATATCAATTCAAATAAATCAATTAATTGTGATTTATCAAAATAACCAAAAATCTTTTGAGCAGAATTTAAATCTAGTTCTTTATCATTATCTAAACTCAATAACGCTCTATCTAACAGAGATAATGCATCTCTTACTGAGCCCTCTGATATTTTTACAATTAATTTTAGAGCGTCATCCGTAACTTTTCCGTTTTCTTTATCTTTAATTTTTTTTATAAAATCTAACAATTCAGAAGATTTAATCCTTGAAAGATCAAAACGCTGACACCTTGAAACGACAGTTATAGGAATCTTTTTTATTTCTGTTGTGGCAAATATAAATTTTAAATATGAAGGTGGTTCTTCCAATGTTTTTAGTAAAGCATTAAAAGCTTGTTTACTTAACATATGAACTTCATCGATTATAAAAATTTTGTACTTTGCTGAAGTGGGTCCGTATCTGGAAAACTCAATTAGATCTCTAACATCATCAACTCCTGTCTTGCTGGCCGCATCCATTTCAAGTACATCAATGTGACTTGAGTTTGCAATCGACTGACAATTTTCACACAAATTATCAATGCACATTTTTTCAATACCATTTGAGCAATTCAAGGCTTTTGCTACAATTCTTGCGGTTGTAGTTTTTCCAATCCCTCTAATTCCAGTAAACAAATATGCATTTGGTACTTTGTCAGCTTTTATTGAATTTATAATTGTTTCAGCAACAACTTCTTGACCAATAAGATCATCAAATATTTGAGGTCTATATTTAAGAGCTAGTACTTTTGAATTGTTATTCATAAATTTTTTAAGGAGACTAGAACCTGAATAACTGTCTCTACGACTGCTTCCGTTAAGATCTGGTCGGGTTCAAGCAGCATCCACCTCTAGCCTCCAAATCTATTATAGCAGTTAAAATTTCTAATCTACAAGAAAAGATTATTGTTTTTTTTGTCTCAAACCATCGGCTTCAAAAACACCTAGGACGTGAAAATCCTCACAATGTAAGCCTAGCTCTTCAAGAGATTTTTGAACTTTTGGATCTTCAATATGTCCATCTAAATCACATAAGAAAAAATAAGAGTCGAAAGAATTTTTTTCAGGGTAACTTTGAAGCTTAGTAAGATTTACTCCATTGATGGCAAATCCTCCAAGCGATTGATAAAGAGCTGCAGGTTTACTTTTAAGTTTAAATAAAAATGAAGTTATATATTTTTTATTTCCAAACTCAGGTTGAGATATATTTTTTCCCATAACAAGAAATCGTGTTAAATTTCCACTCTCGTTTTCTATATTTTTTTTAATTACATCAAGATTATAAATTTCAGCACTTAGAGATGATGCTATTGCTGCCTGTTTTTTGTCTTTTGTTTTAGAAATCATTTCAGCTGATCCAGCTGTATCTGCTCTTATATGTTCAGCAATATTATTTTCTTTTATGAAATTTGAACATTGCGACAAACCCTGTGCATGAGAATAAACTTCTTTTATATCAGACAGTTTCGCTCCCTGTTGACCTAATAAATTATGTTCGATTTTTTGAAAGTGCTCTTGGTAAATATTCAATCTATGTTTAAAAATTAAATATTCGATACCTATATTTCCTGTAATTCTGTTAGACTCTGGTATTATTATTCTACAATCGGGTTCTTCTGAGGCTTTATTAAAACAATCATCAAAAGTTTTACAAGGTAAAATTTCAGCATCAGGGTCGATTGATAATGCTGCTAAATGAGAATAAGCTCCAAATGTTCCTTGAAAATATATTTTACCCATCAGGACTTATATTCCATTATTTTTTTTAAGGCCAGATAATCTTCCTCTGTGTCAACTCCTATAGGGGCTTTGCTTGCTAGAGCAACATTTATTTTGATATTATTGTCTAGAGCTCGAAGCTGTTCTAATTTATTTTCAATTTCATTTTTTGATTGTGGTAATTCAACAAATTTTTTAAGAATTTCAGATGAATAACAGTAAATTCCAATATGGTGATAAATATTTGAGGTATCTTCAGATTTCCTTAAAAATATTTTTGCTTTAGAAAACGGGTCATCTTCTAAATTATTTTCAGTAATAACTTTAACTATATTCTCATTTACTAAATCTGATTTATTCTCAATTTTAGCAGCAAGGGTTCCTATTTTTGCTTTGTGATCTATCATCATTTGGTTTAGGTTTACAATATCCTCTATATTTATTGCTGGCTCGTCACCCTGTAAGTTCATTATAAAATCAATATTATCTAAGTTGAGTTTTTGATAAGCTTCATATATTCGGTCTGTACCTGTTTTATGTTTATTGCTTGTTAAAATAGCATTTCCTCCATTATTTTTAATATCATTGACAATCTCTTGATCCTCTGCAGCAACAATTACCTCTCCAATATTTGCTTCTTTTGCCTTATTAAATACATGTGAAATAATTGAAATATCATTGATTTTTAATAATGGTTTTCCTGGAAGCCTAGTAGCGGATAATCTAGAGGGTATAATTATAAGAGTTTTCATTAATCACTAATTAAAATAGAGGCAAATTTGTACATTAAATTTTAGTCAAATTTTAATTTATCATGTTATACGTTCAAAATTAAATTTATAAAAATGGATTCTTTTGAAATTAACAAAATTGTAGCTGCAGTTCTAATGGTAGCACTTCTTGTTATTGGTATAGGAAAATTATCTGATGTAATTTTTCATGTAGAAAAGCCAGAAACTCCAGGTTACACTGTGGAAGTTGAGCAGGTATCTACCGCATCATCTTCTACAACAAACGCTGCAGAAGAAAAAGTCGACATTGCTGCATTAATGGCCATGGGAGATATAGCAAGTGGAGAAAAAATATTTAAAAAGTGTGCAGCCTGTCACTCAATAATTAAGGGTGGGAAAAATGCTATAGGTCCAGCTTTATATAATGTCGTTGGAAGAAAAGTTGGAGCAGTTGAAGATTATAAATATTCAAAAGCATTAGCTGCATATGAAAAAGAATGGACATTTGAAGAGCTAAATGGATTTCTAAAAAAACCTGCAAAATACATTAAAGGTACAAAAATGGCTTATGCAGGTTTAAGAAAAGAAGCAGATAGAGCGTCTGTAATTAAGTTTCTAAATGAAAACTCAGATAGCCCTATTCCATTACCTTAATTTTCCAAAACAATACAACAGTATACTTTTTTGAACATGAACTCTGTTAAGAGCCTGTACCCATACATGAGATTTTTTTCCTAAGAAAATATCCTCAGAAACTTCATTCCCTCTAGGTAGACAATGTAAAAAGATACAATTCTTATTTGCAAAACTCATTAATTTTTTTTCAATTTTAAATTTTTTAAATGCCTGAATTTTTTTCTTCTTGTTTACTTTATCATTTAACGAAATAACTTTATCAGAAAAAATTACATCAGCTCCACTAGCTGCTTTTTTTGGATCATTATAAATATAAATTTTTCTCTTATTTTTTTTTACCCAATTTCTAACTTCTTTGCCCGGTTCAAAGTTTTTTGGACAACCAATACTTAGCTTGAAAGAAAATTTAACTGAAGCAGCGATTAAACTATCTAAAACATTATTTGAATCACCAATCCAGCAAATATTTAATTTAGAAATAGGTTTTTTTGTAATCTCTTCAACTGTAAAAACATCTGAAAGCACTTGAGTTGGATGAGATGATGGGCTCAAACCATTGATGACTGGAATAGTTAAATATTTTTTAAAATCCTCAATTTTTTTATCACTATCCGTTCTCAACATAAATCCATCACCATAAGTTGATAGAACCTTCGCTGTATCTGATATACTTTCACCACCTTGTCCTAAATGAAGTTCATTAGATCTGAGCGTTACAGTACCTCCTCCAAGCTGTTTAATTGCTAAATAAAAGCTCATTCTTGTTCTTAAGCTAGGTTTTTCAAACATTTGTATCAAAATTTTACCTTTTAAGGGAGCGCCTTTATCTGTCTCTAATTTATTAAATTTTTTTCTAGAACTTTTTCTTTTCTTTGCATCAGTAATTATTTTTCTTAAATCCTTACTAGGAATATCTTTTAAATTTATAAAATGTTTCATAACTATTTAAATTGACTGCAAACTTTATTTATAATTTTTAAAGCTTCATCAAGCTCACTTTTTTTGACATTAAGAGGTGGTAAAACTCTGATGACATTTTCTGCAGCACGAATAGTTAATAATTTATTTTCCATTAATTTTTTAATAAAACCTGTCTGATCTTGATGCAGCTGTATTCCAATTAAAAAACCTCTTCCTCTTATTTGTTTAATAATACTAGGATATTTTTCTTTAATCTTGTTCAATTTAGATAAGAAATATTTAGATAATTTTTTTACATTATTTAAAAACTTTTTATTTGAAACTATATCCATTACTTTATTTCCAACCGACATAGCTAGTGGATTGCCTCCAAATGTAGATCCGTGAGTGCCAGGTACCATGCATGTGGCTACTTTTTTATTCATAAGAACAGCTCCTATTGGAAATCCACCTCCAATTCCTTTGGCTATTGGAACTATATCAGGTTTTACTTTAGATTTTTCAAATGCAAAAAAATCTCCTGATCTACCTATTCCACATTGAACTTCATCCAATATTAAAAGAATTTTTTTCTTATCACACAATTTTCTAAGCTCTCTTAAACAGAAATCTGGAATAACTTTAATTCCTCCCTCTCCCATTATTGTTTCAACCATTATAGCTGCAGTATCTTTTGTAATTTTCTTTTCTAATGTTTTATGGTCTCCAAAAGCAAAGTGATCAAATCCTTTTACTTTGGGTCCAAATCCTTCTGTCATTTTTTTAGAACCACTCGCATAAATTGCAGCTAATGTTCTTCCATGAAATGAATTTTTAATACACAGAATTCTATTTTTATTTTGTTTGCCTATTGAAAAAAAATATCTTCTAGCAACTTTAATTGACGCCTCTGTAGCTTCAGCTCCACTATTTTGAAACATTACACAATCAGCAAATGTTTTTTTACATAATTTTTTTGCTAAATTTTCTCCCTCAGGAATTTGAAAAGCATTTGAGACATGCCAAAGTTTTTTAGATTGTTTATTGATTGTTTTTACTAAACTTGGATGAGCATGACCTAAAGAATTAACCGCAATACCCATCACAAAATCAAGATATTTTTTTCCATCAGTAGAGTAAAGATAGCTTCCTTGACCATACTTAAATGAAATTTTTTTTCTGTTATAATTTTTTGCTAAATTGCTCATAAATTAAATTTATTTTTATAAATTTTATTTAATAGATACAAGTTATGATTGAAAACCTGAGTAAATTTAGGTTAGGTTTTTATTGTTGATAACTCTAATTTTTTGATTGTTTCATTTAAATTAATAGCAGTATATTGTTATTATAAAAATAAGAAACACAACATATAGATATGAGCTGGACTGAAGAAAAGGTTACAAAGTTAAAAGAATTATGGGGCAAAGGTAATACTGCTAGTCAAATAGCTGAAATTATTGGTGGTATTAGTCGAAATGCAGTAATTGGCAAAGCTCATAGATTAAATCTATCAGCAAAAATAAAAACAAGGCCCGCAACTTCAAATAAAAAATTTGAAAATTCTCTTGAAGAAAATAATACAAAATCAAAAAGAGGACGTAAAAATAGGTTTAAATCTCTAATAATCGAAAAAGATTTTGAACCAGAAAATCCTAAACAATTAGAAGAACTAGACGAAAGTTCTTGCAAATGGCCTATAGGTCACCCAGATGAAAAAGAATTTTATTTTTGTGGTAGATCTTCTTTAAAAGATTTTTCTTATTGTAAACTTCATTTACTTTATGCTTATCAACCAAAAGGTAAAAAAGAAGAAGTTACAGAAAAAGAGGAAGTTCCAGAATTTATTGAAAAGAAAATTCAATCCGCTTAAGATCTTAGCTCGTTTTAATATCTATATTATCTGAATTATATTTTTCTGTAGAAAATTGACCACCTTCTCTCCACATATAGCAGTATTTTTTAACTTCTTCATCGAAGTATCTCAAACTTGGTATACCCAAGTCAGAATTAGATTTATATTTTCCAGATAAAATATTATCATATTTTAGAAGTTTTAATTGATCTCTAGTCAAAAGTGGTTTTGGCATTATTTCAAAAAATCTTGCTGACATTTGTGCTACAGGTAAGGGCATTGGTATTAACAATCTTTTCTTTCCAATTAAATTTAATAATTTTTCTATTATTTCTTTAAATGAAATTATTTCTGGACCAACACATTCAATTATTTTAGAATTAACATTATTAGAAATAACATTAAAAATAACATCTGTTAGGTCAGAACAATGAATTGGTGCAAACTTGGTTTTGCCTTCATAATAAAGCGGAAATATTGGCAATCTATTTAAAAGTGTCATAAAATTTGTTGTAAAATTATCATCTATTGAATAAACAATTGAAGGTCTAATAATTATAGCTAAAGGAAAATTTTTTAGAATTCTTTCCTCTCCCTCTAATTTACTTTTAGCATAATCAGAGTCTATGGCCTCGTTTATTCCAAGTGCTGATAGATGAATAAAATGCTTTAGTTTGTATTCTTTTGAAAGTTTAGATAACAAAGAAGGAAAAATTGTGTGAATATTTTTAAATGTATTACCTTTTTTGGACTCAAATAAAATACCAACTAAATTTATACAAATGTCTGCTTTTTCGAAAAGCTTTCTAAGTTTTTGTTCTTCAAAAATATTTGACTCAACAATATCTATATAGCCAGCATTTGCTTGGGTTTTAATGATGTAGCTTTTTTGGTGAATGTTTCTTGTTACAACAGTTACTTGATAATTACTTTTTGTAAGCTTCCTAATTAAATTTCTACCAATTTGACCACTTCCACCAAAAATTAGACAATTTTTTGCTTTCATATATATATGTTTAAAAATGAGTATTAATATTCAACTTCACAAAAATGATCTACCAGATGATTTAAATTTAGGCAATATAATTGCCGTAGATGGTGAGTTCATGGGTCTAAATGTCAGACGTGATCCATTATGTTTAATTCAAATTTCATCAGGTAACTCAGATGCTCACATAGTCCAGTTTGATAGAGAAAATTATCAAGCACCTAATTTAGTTAAACTTTTAAAAGATGGAAATATAACTAAAATTTTTCATTATGGACGCGCAGACATGGCTCATATAAAATATTACCTAAATACAGATACTAATAATATTTTAGACACAAAAATTGCTTCTAAACTTGCAAGATCTTACTCTGATAACCATTCTTTAAAGACATTAATTAAAGAATTTATAAATATAGATATTAATAAACAATTCCAAAGTTCAGATTTTGGAGGTGAATTAACACCTGCGCAACTAAAATACTGTGCTAATGACGTAATTTACCTACATAAGATTCATCATAAATTATACAAAATACTCGAAAGAGAAAATCGAAAAAATCTTTATCATGAATGTTTAAAATTTTTAAAAATTAGAGTAGATCTTGATTTAGCACTATTCAAAGAAGATATTTGGTCCCACAAATGAATAATAAACAATTCATATCTATTGCTAAAGATGTTATTAATTTAGAAATCAAAGCCCTACAAAATTTAAAAAGAAATATTAATAATTCATTTAATAAAGCTGTAAATCAACTCGCAAAGTGCCAAGCAAAAGTAATTTTATGTGGAGTGGGTAAAAGTGGATTAATTGCATCTAAGATTGCTTCAACTTTAGCATCAGTTGGCACTCCTGCCTTTAGCATGTCAGCAAGTGAAGCATCACATGGTGATTTGGGTATGGTGTCAAAAAAAGATATTTTAATATTAATTAGTAATTCAGGACAAACTAGTGAACTGAAAAATATTATTCAATATGCAAAAAGAAATAAAATTTTATTGATAGGAATTGTATCTCAAAAAAATTCTGTTTTATATAAAGCAGCAGATATTAAATTAACAATTCCTAAAGTCATTGAGGCTGAAGGAATAGTACCTACCTCAAGCACTACAACTCAACTAGCATTAGGTGATGCGTTAGCTATAGCAACAATGAAACATAAAAAGTTTGATAAGATGGATTTTAAAAAATTCCATCCAGCTGGAAGTTTGGGTGCTAAATTAAAAACCGTTGAAGATATAATGGTGACGGGAGAAAGAATACCTTTTGTAAATGAAAATTTAATAATGAGTAAAGCTTTAAAAATTTTAAGTAAAAAAAAACTTGGGATTTTGATTGTCACAAATAAAAAAAATATTACAACAGGTATAATTACAGATGGACAAGTTAGAAGATTCAGTCAAAAAAAAATAGATTTTAAATCATTACCTGTTAAGAAGATAATGACAAAAAAACCAATATCTATAGATAAAAATGAATTTGCAGCAAAAGCATTATCGATAATGAACGCTAAAAAAATTACTTCCCTAATTGTAAAAGATAACAAAACACCATTAGTAACTATTGGTGTAATTCATGTTCACACAATTTTGCAATCAAATATCTCATAAATGTTTAAAAAGAAAAATGTAATAGTTTTTTCTTCTCTCATTACATTGATTTTTTTAGCTTTTTTTGTTTATTCAAAATTTAGTCAAAAATTCAAAAAAAATTTTATTTCTACCCAAGATGAAAGTTTAATAAATTCGAATATAATTAAGGATGTGAATTACGTAACTAAAGATGAAGATGGGAATGAATATATTATTAATGCAGAAGAAGGAGAGATTGATTTCAACAATGAAAATATTTTATTTCTTACTAATGTAAAAGCATTAATAAAACTAAAGAACTCTGATGAAATAACAATTGTTTCCGATTTTGGTAAATATAATTCTAGTAATTTTGATACAATTTTTTCAAAAAATGTAATAATTAATTATTTAGACAATAAAATTCTTGGAGAATATCTTGATTTTTCGATAGAGAGAAATTCTATGATAATTTCTAGAAATGTAGTCTATAGTAATTCAGAAAATATATTAATTGCTGATGTTGTAGAAATGAATTTAAAAACAAAAGACACAAAAATTTTTATGTATGAAAATGAAAAAAAAGTAAATATTAGAAATAATTAGATAAATGGCAATTATTAAAAAATTTAGAATTAAATCTTTTAAAAATAAAAATGCTCTAATTGAATTTGAAAATGTCTCTATTGCCTATGGTAATAGACTAATATTAGATAATATAAATTTTAAAGTTAATCGAAATACTATACATGGAATGCTTGGCCCTAATGGTGCTGGAAAGAGTACAATTTTTAATTTAATTACTGGTTTAATTAAGCCAAAAAATGGAAAAATTAGAATTAACAATCAAGATGTTACCAATCTTCCAATTTATCACAGAACAAGAGAGTTTAAGTTAGGTTATGTGCCTCAATACGGTGGTTTTTTTGGTGATCTAACTCTTGAAGATAATTTAAAGGCAATCAGTGAAATCGCAATTAGTGCTAAAAATTTAAGACAAGAAAGAATTAACTTTTTGATATCTAAATTTGAGTTTGATAATTTAAAAGATATAAAAGCAAAATACTTATCTGGTGGACAAAAAAAAAGATTGGTAATTTCATTATCTTTATTGAGTGAACCTAAAATTTTATTGCTGGATGAAGTATTCGCAGCATTAGATGTATTAACCATAAAAATGTTACAAGAAACAATTGTAGATCTTCAGCAAGAATATCAAATAACAACATGCATTTGTGATCACCAAGCAAGAGATCTCTTATCTTGTGTGGATTTGGCAATGATTTTAAATAATGGTAAAATTATTGCTGAAGGAACTCCATCAAATTTGGTAAAAAATATAAATGCTAAAAACGCTTATTTTGGTGATAATTTTAAATTCAATTAATTTTAATGACAAATATAACCATCATTAAAAAAAAGATTAAAAAATTTAAAAAAAAAATTACTGTAAACGGAGACAAAAGTATCAGTATCAGGTGGGTTTTATTTTCTTCTCTTGCTAGTGGTATTTCAAAAGCAAACAATCTTTTAATGTCAGAAGATGTAATTGCCGCTCTTAAGACAATTAAAAAACTTGGGATTAAGTACAAAGTAAATAAAAATTTTTGCACAATTTATGGTAAAGGATTGAGAGGGTATAAATACAAAAAAAATATCACATTAAATGCAGAGAATTCAGGAACACTTGGAAGATTAATACTTGGTTTCTTGATAAATACGCCCTATCCAATAAAATTGGTTGGAGATAAAAGTTTATCAAAAAGAGATTTTAAAAGAATAACTGATCCATTAAGTTGTTTTGGAGCAAAATTTAAATTAAAAAAAAATAAAAATTTACCATTAATAATAACTGGATCTAAAAATTTAAAATCAATTAAATATTTAGAGAATCGAGGATCAGCCCAGTGTAAAAGTTCTGTAATATTTGCTGGGATGTTAGCTAATGGAACAACAGTTATTAAAGCAAAAAAATCAAGAAATCATACTGAAGTTCTATGTAAATATTTGGACTTACCGTTAAAAATTAAAAGTAATAAAAATTATGATTTTATTAAAGTTAAAAAAATAACAAAAATAAAGCCTTTAAATTATAACATTCCTTCAGATATTAGTTCGAGTGCTTTTTTCATTGCCTTAACCGCTTTATCAAAAAATTCGGAACTTGTTATAAAAAACGTAAATATTAATAATTCAAGGGTAGGAATTATAAAGATACTAAAAAAGATGGGTGTAAAAATTTTATATGAAAATAAAAAAATTTATAAAGGTGAAAAAATTGCTAATATTAATATAAAAAGCCCTAATTCTTTAAAAGCAATTAATTGCCCCACAAAATTAAACAGTCAGGCTATAGATGAGTTTTTAGTAATATTTTTAATTGCAGCAAAAGCTAATGGTGTTTCTTATTTCAAAGGGTTATCTGAATTGAATCAAAAAGAAAGTCCAAGATTAGATTGGGGTTCAAAAATACTCAATAAAATGGGAATAAGAAATATTAAAACTGAGGATTCAATTAAAATTTTTGGAAACCCCAATTTAAAGCTTAATAAAAAGATTGTAATAAAAAATTTCTTAAAAGACCACAGAGTATTTATGACAAGTGTTATTGCAGCATTATCTTTTGGAGGTAAATGGGAAATCTACGACAATGACTCTATCAAAACATCATTTCCAAATTTTTTAAAAATTATTAATAAACTAAATAAATGATTAAAAGAAAAAACATTTTAAAAATTGCTATAGATTCTCCAGCAGCTGCTGGAGCGGGAACTTTGGCAAAATCTATTTCAAAACATTACAATCTATTTTACTTAGATACTGGAAAAATATATAGATTTATTGCTTATTTAAAAATTAAATTTCCTAACAATTTTAAAAATAAGTTTATAAGATCAAAAATTAAATCTTTGAAAATAAAAGATCTTTTAAACACAAAGTTGCTATCTGATGAAGTTGGTACAGAAGCTTCTATAATTTCTAAAAATAAATCTATTAGAAAAATGGTTCATTCTTTCCAAATTAATTTTGCGTACAATCCACCTAAAAAATATAAAGGTTCCTGCCTTGATGGAAGAGATATTACATATAATATTGTTCCCGATGCTGACTTTAAATTTTACATAACTGCAGATGTAAAAATAAGAGCATTAAGAAGATACAAGGAATTAAAAGGATTAAAAAAAAAGATAACGTATAAAGAAGTCTTAAAAAGCATTAAAAAACGCGATAAAAATGATTTAAATAGGAAAATATCTCCTTTAAAGAAAACAAAAGATTCACTATTGATTAATACAACAAACCTTAATAAAAGGGCATGTTTTTTAAAAATAAAAAAAATAATAGACAGGAAAATTAAAATTTAATGGAAATTTATAAAGACTTATCTAATCCAGCATCTCAAGAATTCGAAAAATTACTAAGTAGTCAGCTTTCAAAAGTTCAAATAGAAGAAGGTAAAATAATTGAAGGTAAAATAAATAAAATTACTGAAAAATTTGTATTTTTATTTGTTGAAGGTTTAAAATCAGAACCAGTTCTTGATATTAATGAATTAAAGAGCATGGGTCTTTCTGAAAAAATTAAAGTTGGAGAAACTATTCCAGTTTTACTTGAAAAAATTGAGGATAAACATGGTGAAGTTTTAGTTTCTGCAAGTAAAGCTCAAAAAATTAAAGGTTGGGACAAACTAGTTGAAGCTTATGAGAAGAATGAGCCTATCATGGGTAAAATTACATCAAAATGTAAAGGTGGTTGTATAGTTGAACATATAGATACAGGTTCACTAATGTTTTTACCTGGTTCTCAGATTAGTGATAAGCCCTTAAAAGATATAAGTCATTTAATGAATGAACCACAAAAATTTGCGCTCATCAAACTTGATAAAGTAAGAGGAAATGCCTGTGTATCCAGAAGAGAAATAATCTCTTCTTTTAAGAAAGAGGATAAAGCAAAAATAGTTGAGAAATACAAAGTGGGTGACATTATAAAAGGTGCAGAGGTAAAAGGATATAGTTCATTTGGTTGCTTCTTTAATGTTAATGGCGAATTAGATGTATTAGTTCACCTACAAGAAATTTCTTATTCAAGAGTAAATCATCCTGATGAGGTTTTTAATATAGGTGAAAAACATGATTTAAAAGTTATCAGTGTTGATAAAGAAAAATTACAAGTTGGATGTTCGGTAAAACAATTATCTCCAGATCCTTTTGAGCATATTGAAAATTACGAGTTAAACAAAATCTATAAAGTTAAAGTGGTAAAATTAATGGACTTTGGAGCTTTTTGTGAATTAGAACCAGGTTTAACAACCCTGCTTCATTCAAGCGAACTAAGCTGGACTAAAAAAAATATTTCAGCAAAAAAAATGTTTAAAGTTGGTGACGAGATAGATTGCGTAATTACTGAGATAGATAAAGATAAAAGACGTGTAGCTATTTCACACAGGTTAACTCAAGATAATCCTTTCGAAACATTTGAGAAAAAATATCCTGTAGATACAATTGTTGAGGGAGAAGTTGTAAACAAAAATGAATATTCTTTATTTGTTAAAATTGAAGATTTAGATATTGATGCTTTTTTACATTGTAATGATTTAACATATTTAAATAACGGCGAAGAAGAACTGTCTAAGTATAAAAAAGGTGATAAGCTTAAAGTTAAAGTATTAGAAATAAAATCTTCAGAACAAAAGATTAGAGTTGGTTTAAGACAAACTCAAGCAGATCCATTTGATTGGTTTAAAGATAAGTCAAAAAATCAAACAATAACTGTTAAAGTTGTTTCAACTGATAACAAAGGACTTATAGTAAGACCAGAAGGTTGTGAAATGAATTTTCAAATTAAAAAATCTGCAATAGCAATTAATGCTGCCGATGCTAGACCTAGTAGATGGACAGGTGGTGAGAAATTAGACTGTGCAATAGCAGATTTGGACATGAATAAGAGAAAAGTAACATTAAGTATCAAATTACTTGAAGAAATTGAGAAAAAAGAGGCTCTAGAAAAATATGGATCTGAAGGTTCTGGTAAAAACCTACCTTTTTCATCATTATCTGAGGATTTAAAGAAAAAAGAAGAAGAGAAAGAATAATTGAAGAAGTGATAAATTGGCTATTGTAAAATCAAAGCTTTTAAAACAACTCTCTCAAAACTACCCAAATTTCTTAAAAAAAGATTTAGAGAAATTTACTGATATAATTTTAAATGAAATAAAAAGATCACTTCGTAGAGGAGATGGAGTTGAATTAAGAAATTTTGGAACATTTAGAGTTAAGACTCAAAAAGCCTCTATTAAAAGAAATCCAAAAACTGGCGAAAAAGTTGCAGTTCCTGAAAAGAAAGTAATATCATGGAAAATGAGCAAGGAAATGTTTAAAAAGATTAATAATGAAGAATAAAATTATTTTCGTTGCATGTGATACTTCAAATTTAAATGAAATAAAAAAAATTCTTAAAAATATTAATACAAAACAATTAAAAATTATTCCAAAATTTGGATTACAGTTTTTTTACTCAAAAAATGGAAGAAAATTTTTAGAAAAATATAAATCAGATTTTTGGTTAGATTTAAAAATTAATGATATACCACAAACAGCTCTTTCTGCAGTTGATAGTTTAAAAGATTTGAAAAATTGCAAATATATTACAGTTCATGCAAACGGTGGTCTTAAAATGCTAAAAGCAATTAAAAATAAAACTAAACAAATTAATAAAAATTTGAAAGTACTAGGAGTTACTGTGTTAACTAGTCTTAACAATAAATCGTTAAAAGAAATTGGTCATACTAAAACAGTTGACCAACTAGTTTTAAAACAAGCTGGTATTGTTAAAAAATCAGGGTGTGATGGGATAGTTTGCTCTGCAATAGAAGCAAAAATGATTAGAAAAAAATACAAAAATTTATTAGTCATCACACCTGGTATAAGATTGCCAGGTGACAATACAAACGATCAAGCTAGAGTAATGACACCAAAAGATGCTTTCAAAAATAAAGTTTCGGGAGTGGTAATTGGAAGATCTCTTACAAAAGGTAATATTAAGAATAATATTAAAAAATTAATTAATCATTTATACTGATGATTAAGGGTTGTAAAATTTGTGGGATTTCTGATCCTGATACTTTAAATTTTTTAATTGATCACCCTCACCCACCAACATTTATAGGATTTATTTGCAACTATCCAAAAAGTTCTAGATATGTTGAATATGAAAATTTAAAAAAACTTTTAATCAATGATCCAAAAAAAAGTTACTATGTTGCTGTTCTGGTAAAACCAAATATAAATATTTTAGAGAAAATTAAAAACTTACCTTTTGATTACTATCAACTATATGATTGTACACCAGAGGAAATAAAAGAGATAAAAGAAAAATATCAAAAGAAAATTATTACAGCTTTCACAATAAAATCAAAGTCTGATTTGAGTAATTATAAATTATATTCTGATTATACTGATATTTATTTATTTGATAGTAAGGGCTACGAGAAAAGTCAGTCTTTTGATCATGACTTGATTAAAAATATCAAATTAAACAAGGAATTAATGATTGCTGGAAATATTCAGTACAATGAAGAGCTTAAAAATTTCAAAAATTTGGCAAATTTTATAGATTTATCTGGTGGTGTAGAAACATCTGGATTAAAAGACCTATCCAAAATAGAATTTTTTTTAAATAAAGTTAATGAAATTAAAAATGAAGCTTAAAAAAGGTGTTCCATTAATTGATCAACATGATCAACAAGGGTTTTGGGGAGGAAAATTTGGAGGTAGCTTTATACCTGAAACTTTGAAAAAACCAGTAGAGGATTTAACAAAAGAATTTAAGAAACTTAGAAATAATAAAGCCTTTTTAAAAAAAAGAGATTATTATTTTAAAAATTATATTGGATCTCCAACCTCTTTTGTGAAATTAGAAAATTTGTCCAATCATTTAGGTGGAGCTCAAATTTGGGCAAAAGTAGTTTCTGAAGCAAATGGAGGTGCACATAAAATCTATAATGCCACTGTTCATGCACTAATTTGTAAAGCTATGGGTAAAAAATATATCGTTGGTGATACTGGTGCTGGATATGCAGGAAAAATGTTAAGTATGGCAGCAAAAAAATTTGGGCTTAAATGTAAAATTTTTATGGGTGCTAAAGACATTAAAAGACAAAAACCAAATTGTGACGCTATGAGAAAAAATGGTGCAGAAATTGTACCAGTTTATTCTGGAAGTCAGACTTTAGTTGATGCAGTGAGTGAATGTATGAGATATTGGGTATCTAATTGTGATAATACACACATGTGCGTTGGTAGTACTGTTGGACCAAATATCTTTGTAAAAATATGTGGTTGGTCAACTGCACAAATTTCTAGAGAATTAAGAAAACAGCTTAAAGAAGAATTTAAAAGAATTCCAAATAAAATTAAGTTAATTAATTGTGTTGGAGGTGGTAGTTCTGCATATGGATTTTGGAGCGAGTTTATTGATTTTGATAAAAAACAAATAGAATTAATTGGTGTAGAAGCTGGAGGTCCTAAAAAATCTAAACTTCATGCCGCACCACTAAGCAGAAATGCAAAAGTTGGTATTTTGCATGGGGCAGCTTCATATGTTTGCCAAAATAATGAAGGACAAATTAATGATACAGAATCTATAAGTGCTGGTTTAGATTATCCTGGTGTTAGTCCTATTCATTGCTTTTTAAAAGATACTAAAAGAGCACGATATACTTATGCAACAGATGAGGATGCACTTAATGCACATGTAATGGTAACTAAATTTGAAAAACTTAATCCAAGTTTAGAACCAAGTCATGCTTTTGCTGAGGCAATAAAAATTGCTCCAAAATTAAGCAAAGATACAATTATAATTGTTAATTCTTGTGGTGATGCAAAAAAAGATAGAGATATTTTAAGAGAAAGATTGGGAAAACATTAATGAGCTCTTTACTTAATAAAGCTTTTTTAAATGCAAAAAAAGAAAATAGACCTGCCTTACTGACCTATACAGTTGCAGGTGATAATACTAAAAAAAAATCTTTAGAAATTCTTAAGTCTATTTCTGACTATGCTGATATTTGTGAATTGGGTTTTCCTCACAACACTCCCATAGCTGATGGAGGTCAAATCCAAACTAGCGCCTATAGGGCAATTAAAAATGGTATTAAAATTAACGATGTATTTTCAATTGCAAAAAATTTTAAAAAATCAAAAAAAAATACACCAATTATACTAATGGGTTATTACAATATGATATTTCAGTACAATGAAAATAAATTTTTAGATAGATGTAAAAAATCAAAAGTAGATGGACTAATTGTTGTAGATTTACCTTATCCAGAAAACAAAGGTTTTGCGTTAAAATGTAAAAAAAATGGAGTAAATTTTATTCAGCTTGTCTCTCCTACTACATCTCAAATCAGATTAAAAAAAATAATAAAAGACTCGCACGATATGGTTTACTATATAAGCATGTTATCAACTACAGGAGGAAAACTAAAAGTATCTCCAAAGAAAATCTTGGAAAGATACAACAAAATTAAAAATCAAGATAAATCAAAAAATGTAGTGATTGGCTTTGGTATTACAGAAAAGACGATTAAATCTCTTAAAAAAGCTGATGGTTTGGTAGTTGGTAGCGCAATATGTAGAGAAATATCTAAATCAATAGAAAGAAGACAAAATACTGTCACAAATGTTACTAATATCGTTAAAAGATTAAGAAATAAAATTCAATGAACTGGATAACCAAAATTATTAAAGCAGGTGAAAAGATAAAAACTGCTATACGTGAAAGAGCTACTAAAGAAGATATTGCAAAAAGTGAATGGACAAGTTGTTGTCGAGGACCAATTCTAAAAAAAGATTTAGAAGCAAACCTTTGGGTATGTCCAGATTGTAATAAGCATCATAGAATTAAACCAAAACAAAGATTTGATATTTTGTTTGGAAAAAACAACTATGAAGTTTTTAAAACACCCATTCCAAAAGATGATCCTTTAAATTGGACAGACTCTAAATCATACAAAGATAGATTAAAAAGTGCTCGTAAGAAAACTGGATTAGATTGTGGGATGATGGTTGCATCTGGGACAATCAATAATATTAAAATAACAGCTGTTGCATCTGATTTTGACTTTTTAGGAGCTTCAATGGCTGCTGCAGAAGGTGAAGCATTTTTATATGGAATTCAAAATGCAATAGAAAATCAAACACCATTTATATGTATAAGCGCTGGTGGAGGAATGAGAATGATGGAAAGTTTAATTTCATTGTCTCAAATGACAAGAACTACACTTGCGATTAATGAATTAAAGAAAAATGGTTTACCTTACTTAGTTTGTATTACAGATCCAACTGCAGGAGGAATAACTGCTTCTTATGCAATGTTAGGAGATATTCATATTGCTGAACCTGGAGCTTTAATTGCATTTGCAGGTGCAAGAGTTATTCAAGGAACAGTAAAAGAAGAATTGCCTGAAGGTTTTCAAAAAAGTGAGTATGTTGAGAAAACTGGATTTGTTGATTTAATCGTAGAGAGAAGAGACCTAGCATCTAAAATAGGAACTTTATTATCAATTTTGTTAAAACAAAATTCTGCTATAAGTTCTGAGCAAAATGAGACTTCAGAAGATACTCAGCAATTTTCAAAAGTTGCATCCTAAAGAAATAGATTTATCTTTAGATAGAATTCAAAATCTTTGTAAGAAATTAGGAAAGCCTCAAGATAAAATTAAGGCCATATCAGTTGTAGGAACTAATGGAAAGAACTCTACCATCCAGGCTATTTATGCAATTCTTAAGGAAGCAAATTTAAAATGCAATGTTTATACGAGCCCACATATACAAAAAATTAATGAAAGATTTGTATTTAATAATCAGGAATTAAATGACGAGGAATTAGCCGATTTATTAGAAGAAGTTGAAAAAGTTAATAATAACGAACCAATAACTGTTTTTGAAATGTTATCAGCTTGTTTTTTTTATAAAGCTGCCCAGTATCCTAACAGTATCAATTTAATAGAAAGTGGTTTATTCCACCGTTTTGATGCCACTAATATTTTAAAAAGCAATCTTGCAAGTATAGTAACCTCTATAAGTAAAGATCATCTCGACTGGCTACCAAAAGAAAATCAAACAATAGAGCAAATTGTTTTTGAAAAAACATCTGCTTTACTTAATTCAAATATTATTATCGCTAAGCAAAATAAAAAAGAGACAATGGAATGTATTAAAAAAACTATAAAAAATAACTCTTCAAATAAATTATTTTTTAATAAGGACTTTAGTTATTCAATTCAAGAGAATGGTTTTTTTTACTATGAGGATAAATTTGGAGGTTTAAAACTTCCACTACCAAATGTTCTTGGTCAGTTTCAATTAGAAAATATATCAACTGCTATTGCAACTATAAGAACTTTAAATCTTGGAATTCAAAGCAATGAAATAGAAAGTGGTATTCAAAATATTAATAATCTTGCAAGATTACAGGAAATTAAATCTGGAAAACTAAAAGAACTTGTAAAAAATAATACATTATTAGTTTCTGGGGATCATAACCCTGATGGAGCTAGAGTGGTAAATGAATACCTCCAAACTTTAGATTGTAATAAACACATAATCTTAGGTATGATGTCCAACAAGGATCATAATGAGTATATTAGTTATTTTAAAAATATCTCAACCTTGACCACTATTGATATTCCAAACCAACCTAATTCAATTGGCGGAAAAGACTTAAAAAACAAACTTAATTCATTCAAAAATGTTCAGTACAAAGAAGATATATTTGATGCAATCAAGTCTATTTCGGTCAAGAAAAACGATGTAATTTTAATTACAGGCTCTCTTTATCTGGCAGGAGAAATACTTAACTTAAATTAGATATTTTTTTCTAAAAATTCTTTCATGTGGCTTTCAGGTACCCCACCAACTTTTCTATCTACTTCAACACCTTTTTTGTAAATAATAACAGTTGGTACGCCTCTTATGCCAGCAGCACTTCCAGTGTTTATTCCACCATCTTCTACATCTGCATAATAAAAACCAGCTTTACCTTTGTATTCATCAGCTAATTTATCCATCACTGGTTTTAAAGCTTTGCAAGGTCCGCACCAAGCAGCTGAAAACTGAATTACTGAAACATCTTCATTTTTGATTTTACTATCAAAATCTTCATCTTTAAAATCTATAAGCATAAATCCTTTCTATAAATTAAAGTTTTAAAGTCAACTATGCAATTTCATATTTTTTTTCAATAGACATAATAAATTCATTTATTTCATCTAATTTTTTAAGTTCTTCCTCATCATCTCTATTGGATGCTTGATCTCTTAAGGTGTCTATTTCAGTGTATGCCATTGCTATAGTTTGCCACTTTTCTCTATTTTTACTCAAAATTCTTCTAGCTATCTCACTTTTAATATTTTTATATAAATCTGGTGGCAATACGTGAGGTGCTTCTTGGTAAATAATTTTTTGTCCAAACCATGCACATCTCTTATCTTGAAATTTATCTAGTAATCTTAATTTGTCTTCCCATGATGAACTGTGCCAAGTTTTGAATAAAGCAGTATCTTTGTTTGGAACAAATTTCTCATACAATGTTTCCTCAGGAAGTAAATCTTCTTGATTTTGAGTTTGAGCCTTTTCTTCTGCAGCTTCCCTATTAATGATTTGAATATTTTTGCATAAGTTTTCACTAGATCTAACTAATTTAGCTCTTTTTTGAATTGTTTCTAAATCAAGATCTGCATAGGCTTTTTCTTTTAAAGCAAATTTTTTATCTAATACGACAGGCGCTTTATTTGTTTTAATTACTCTTAAAGCTTTAGGACTTATTTTTTTAAGATTAGCTTTAAGCTCATTAACTGACATGTTTAAAAAAGGCTCTGGATCTCTTCTTAAATCCCAAAGATATCCCCAGGAAGCATAAGATGGATGAAAACAATGTTCTGGATGTAATGTTGATACTAAATACATCATATTTCTTCCTTTAACATTTTCAAAAATTGAATAAATACCCTCTCCTTTTAAAATAGATTCCACACTACTCTTTGTGGAAGTGGTTAAAAATTTTTCCCAATTTTCGTTATGCTTTTCTTTTATAATTCTTAAAATTTTCAAACTAGTAAATGCATCGTGATATGCAGTATGTTGTTGGGAAGTATCAAATCCTTGTTGTCTTGCTAAACCTTCAAGAGCAAGACTTTCATTTCCAGCATCTGTTAATTCAGTTTTTAAAGTTTCAGAATTAATTGTTTGTGCGGCTCTTGCAACATGAAGACCATCGTGTTCTTTATTTGGAGACGAGTGAGTAATATAAGGATATCTGTTACCTTTAAAAAAATTAAAATGAAACATACGTCTGTCAAAATTTAAATTACTCCAGCCCATAAATAATGCTGGGGCTGCTTTTGAGAAGAAGTTTTCAACTGCTCCTAAGAATTCATAATGAGAATAATTTCCTTTAGTAAGTAAATCTATACTTGTTGAGTTTACTAATAGAGCTTTAGCACTTGGCACTTCTCCTTCTGGCATTCTGCCTCTGATATTTAACTTACCAATTTCATTTAAATTTTTATCAACAACAACTGCTCCAACCTCAATAATTGATCCCCAAATAGTGCTATTAGTTGTTTCAGTGTCGTAGATTACAAATTTGTCCATATTTTCTTATATATTTTAAGTTAAATTAGATAGTTCATGAAATTTTTTCAATCTTCCTAAAAACAAATTTTGATAGATGACTAAATCATGTCCTTGAATTTTAAATTCTTGGAATAATTTATCTACAGTGCAGACCAAAATAACACAAGAAGTGATATTGGAGTTATACACAACATTATGAGCTAAAGAATACGCGCTGGTTTGTAATAACCATGAATCGATATACTCAGCTTTCTTTGGTTTGTTGCTTTGTTTAAAGTCTATAATTGTTTCTTTTCCTTCATAAACTCCAACACAGTCCGCAGTGCCAGCATACTTATCTGGATAGTACAGTGTACACTCAACACCCCATATTTCTTCCAATCTATTTTTTAAACCATGATCTATTATTTCTTTTGCCATCAATTTATATTGTTCATTATCATCAAAAAAACTTAAATTTTCTCTCCCAAGCAAATAAGATTCTAAGTAGTTATGCATCTGTGAACCTCTGCTGCTTGCTGCTTTTGTGATAGCTTCAGCTTCTTTATATCCTGTTCTCTCTCTCCAATTTGCTAATGCTGCTTTATCCTCTTCAGATTTAGTAACATCTAAAATTGAAGTGACACTTGGTAATTTTTCTTCTCCCAAAAGATATCTTCTAATGCCATCAACAGTTGCTCTTGAAGATTTTGGATAATCATATTTACGATTCCATTGCATGAGATTTCTTATAAAGGGTATTATCAAAAAAAAGAAATTAATTTTTAATTTGTCTTTGTTTATCAACAAATTTTTCAACGTTGTCTGTTTGTACAGCTTTCTCAACTTGTTCTGGATCTTTTATACTTTCCAAAGTTCTATTTATTGATCTTGCATCTGTTCCAAATTTATCAACCACACCCATAGCATCTTCTAATTTTTTTCTAAGAACTACTATGTTGTCAAAGTGTTTTGAAAATCTTGTGCTTATTGTTTTTAAATGATTATAGATTTCAGTTGCTCCCTTTTGAACTTTCAAGGATTGAAAGCCCATGTGTAAAGATTGCAAATATGCTGACAAAGTATTAGGGCCACAGATTACAACTTTATATTTTTTCATTAATTCTTGCGTTAACAATTCTTTTGTACTTGGGTCTTGGTATTCAGTTAATTCTTTGTACAAACTTTCTGTAGGAGCATACACAATTGCAAAGTCAGTAGTTTTTGGTGGTACAATATATTTTTCATTTACACTTTTAGCTTTTGCTTTAAATGCAGTAGCTAATTTTGCTCTAGCATCGGCAACTAACCTTTTATCTTCCGCGTCATGACCATCGGTAATTGCTTTAAATTTCTCCACTGGAAAATGACTATCAACTGGAACTAAAACATCCCCTTGAAGCTTGATTGCAAATTCTACATTCTCACTTGTATTTTCTTTCATTTTGACATTTGTCATGAATTGAGAAGCTGGTAGTAAATCTTTAATTAGTGCATCCAAACTAAACTCTGCAAGAGTTCCATATTTTTTAACCCCAGCCAAAATCTTAGTTATACTCTCCTGGCTTTGATTTAATAATTGAACTTGTTGATTAAAATTTCCAACTTTTTCATCTACTTTAGTCAAAGCTTCTGTCATATCTTTTGTTACTCCAGTAGATAGATTATTAAATGAAGTGGACATTGCACCAAGTGAGCTATTGATTGTTGTATTTAAAGTATCTTTTAAACTTGAAATTTCAGATTTTAAGTTAGCTATTTCTTCAGCTTCTTTATTTTCTTTTTGATCTTCAGGCTTAGATCTCAAATTTAAGTAAAGAATTGCCGAAACTACTCCGAGCAACAGGATTAAAATAACTAAAAATATAGCTTCCATGAATCACTTTATATCATATATAAAATATGTAATGGAATTATTATTAATATTTAAAATTATTATTGGTTTAGGAATACTAGTTGGTGTTTATGCAATCCTTCGAAACCTAGATATTATTAAAATTATTCTTATTTATTGGAAAGATTTAATTCTTAGAAAGTAAACTAGCTAAACTTTGAAGAGATTTATTTTTAGACGATGATTTAGATATCATCATACAAGCCTCTGATTTTAATATTTCACCGTCTTTTAAAACTCTTAAATTATTAGCTTTTAAAGTTTCCCCCGTTGAAGTGATGTCAGTAATTATTTCTGATGAACCAGTAAAAGGATATGCCTCAGTAGCACCTAAACTATCTACTAATTTAAATTGGGTAACCCCTTTAGAAAATAAAAATTCTCTTGTTAAATTTGGATATTTGGTTGCAACTCTTAATCTTTTCTTTTTCTTATCTCTAAACTCAAATGCTATTTCCTCTAAATCAGCAATAGTTTGAACATCAATCCAAGGATCTGGAATTGCAACTACCAATGTAGCCTTCCCAAAATCATATTTTTTAATAACGTTAATTTTATTTTGAATATTTATTTCACTTTCCTTTAATAAATCAAAACCAGAAAATCCTAGATCTAAAGAACCATCTCCAAGTCTTTCTATAATTTCTCTAGCATGAAGATATAAAATTTTAATATTTTTCTTTTGTTGAATTGAACCTAATAAATCTCTTTCTCCTCTTTCTGAAATCAGATTTAATTTATTTTTTTTAAATATGTTTAAGACATCCTTTCTGAGTCTGCCTTTGCTGGGAATGCCAATATTTAATATATTTTTCTTCATTAATAATTTAAATTTAATGCAGCTCCAACTGCTGGTATTTGTTTTTTTGACCCAAGATCAGAAATTAATCGATCATAACGACCACCATTAACAATATTTTTTAATTTGTTTTTTGATTTAACATCAATTTTAAAAACCATTCCTGTGTAATATTCCAATTGTCTTCCAAAAGAAGTTGAAAATACTACATTTAGTTTTGAAACTTTGTTGTTAGAGACAGGAAAATATCTTTGATCAACCACCAAATTAATTCTATTTTTCTTAAAAAATTTATTTAACTCAGATGCAGCCTCGTTGATTGGGCATTTGATTTTTAAAAAGTCTTTAATAATTTTTGAAACACCTTTACCTTTACTAGCTCTTCTTGGATCTTTAATTTTGTTATCAAATCGATTTAATATCTCATTAATTGTTCTTCCTGCTATTACATTTGATAAATCTTCTTTTAGCATTTTTAAATAACGCTTTTTATCTATTTCAACGATAGTTGGATCTACATCAGAGTTTGTCTCTAATCTTTTTAAAAGATCATTAAAGTAATCTTCTCTCCAAAAATGTCTTGATAATCTTAACTTCCATCTTTTCGGGATATCTAGTTTTGAAATTAACAAATTAAATATCTCAACATTCCCTATTGTTAATTTACCTGAAGAATATTTAATATTTTGAAGAGATTTTAGTGAGGTATTAATAATTTCTTTATCATCATTTTTTTCATCCTTAGAACCTAAAATTTCAAATCCAATTTGATCTCGGATAATAGAATCACTTTTATTTTCAGATTTTCTATAAGCTTGACCACTATAGAAAATTTTTTCTTTTCCTTTTAAATTATTCTCTAAGTATCTCAAACAAGATGCAATTGTTAAATCTGGTCTAAGACATAACTCACTTCCATTCTGATCAGTAAATGAAAAAATAAATTTTCTAAAGTTTTCTCCTGACCTTTGAACGATATGATTAGCCTCAATAACTGATGGTAAATCTATGTATTTGTAACCCTTAGATTTTACTGATCTAAGAATGTTTTCAGATAAGTTTTTTAATTTCATCTATTAAATTTGATTTTGGAAATGTTTTGTTATTTTCACCTTTGACACCTTTAAGATTTTTTATTGTTACTGTGCCTTCATTAAATTCATTGTCACCACATATAACTGCTACATTTAATTCACGCTTGTTTGCTAAAGTTAATTGCTTACCTAAATTTTTCTTTGTGTCTAAAAAAATTTCTGTATTAATGTTATTTTCTCTTAACTGATCTACAATTTCATAATAATTTTTTAGATATTTTTCATCCATCACACAGACTAAAACAGGCTTTTCATCATCCACCTTAATCTGATCCAATTGCAAAAGTGCAAATAACAATCTATCCACACCAAAACTAATTCCTGTACCTGGAATATCTACCCCTTTAAATCTTGAGATAAGTTTAGCATAAGAACCTCCCGAACAAATGCTGCCAATATCAACTTCTTTTCCTTTATTATTTGTAACTTTAAAATTTAGGTTAGTTTCAACAATAAAATCAGAATAATAAGCTAAACCTCTAACAATAGTAAAATTGGTTTGTACTTGATCTAAATTAGAACCAAATCCTAAAATTTCAAAAACGTCCTCTAACTCTTTAATTCCTTCTTGAGACAATGGATTTTTTAAATTTTCTTTTAATTGTTTTAATTCTTTTATTTTTAAAAAATTTAATATTTGTAATGCTTGTTCGTCTGTTAAATCAGCACCTTTTGTAACTGCACCGCTTGCATCTTTTCTCTCTTTTTTAAGAAGATCTTCAACACCTTTTAAACCAAATCCAGGTTTATCTAATTTATCAATAGCTCTAATTACTTTTAATTGCTTATCTTCAGATATTTTTAAATCATCAATTAAACCTTGTACAATTTTTCTATTACTAATATTGATCGTAAATTGATCTTTATTCAAACCACAATCTAAGAGTGTACTCGAGATTAAATTGCAAAGTTCTGCATTAGCTTGCGCTGAATTAACATTTCCAACAATATCAAAATCAGCTTGCATGAACTCTCTGTATCTTCCATTTCCTGCTTTTTCATTTCTAAAAACATTCTGAATTGCATATCTTTTGTAAATTGATGGAAGCTCTTGGTTGTTTTGAGCAACAAATCTAGCTAAAGGACTAGATAGATCATATCTAAGTGTAATATTTTTATCACCATCTTTGAATGAGAATACATCAGACATAGGGTTGTCCTCGTCTTCTGCTAAAAACGAACCAATATTTTCACTGATCTCAAAAGAAGGGGTTTCTAATGGTTCAGCTCCAAATTTTAAAAAATTTTTTTCAATCACTTTTAAAAGCTGTTTTTTTAAAACTAGCTTTTTATTCCAACGATCTTCAAATCCAGATGGTAAGGAAGGATTGAGTTTTTTATCTTTTTCCATTTTAGTGGTACTTTGGGTAGGTTACGCTCCTACGACTTCGGATCCACAAACCGACGTGATACTATTTCACCACCAAAGCTTATCCTTTAGTTATTATCTTATTTTATGTGGAATGAAAATTATAATATAAATAAATAGCCTAATGGCTATGGAAACAGTTTCTATGAGTACTTCTATAAGTAATTCTGTATGTAATATTTATATTCATGTGCAGCCTTTTAGACAAAAATTATTAATATTCAAGGCTTAAATAAAAAAAGGACGTTAATCTAATAAATGTAGAAATAACGTCCTTTAGAAATTTTACGAAAATTAGTCTATTTTTTTTAAATTTACTGCAGAAGGACCTTTAGGACCGTCTTCTAATGTGAATTCAAGTTTATCACCTTCATTAAGAAATCTCATCCCAGCAGCTTTTACAGCTGAAGCATGTACAAAGGCATCTTTCTCTTTGTCGTCTCTCTCTATAAAGCCATATCCCTTTTTACCATTATACCATTTTATTTTACCTTGTAGTGTACTCATCTTATTTCTTCGTCCTTTTGTTATTTATTATATTAATTAAGTTAATTTCTTTTACAGGTATTTCAAGATCAAACTTTGTGGTGGTGGCTGAGGAAGGATTCGCACCTCCGACACAAGCCTTTTCAGGGCTCTGCTCTACTCCTGAGCTACTCAGCCTTATTTATCCTCTAAAGATAATTCTTCCTTTAGTAAGATCGTAAGGTGTCATCTCCACAGTTACATTGTCACCTTGAAGAACTCTAATTCTGTTTTTTCTTAACTTACCTGCTGTGTGAGCTGTAACCGTATGACCATTCTCTAGCTTAACTCTAAACATTGCATTCGGGAGTAGGTCTATCACAGTCCCCTTGAATTCAAGTAAGTCTTGTTTTGACAAATTTATTTTCTCCTTATTCTTTTTAATACTGATTGAGCATGCCCAACCAGGCCTTCATAATTTGCAAGTGTTATAACTGATGGTCCAAGACTTTCAATACCCTTTTTTGATAGGTTTATGTATGAAATTCTTTTGTAGAATTCGTTTACACTTATACCACTTGAATATTTTGCTGATCCGTTAGTTGGTAAAACATGGTTTGAACCAACATTATAATCCGTCATAGCCATAACAGCATATTTTCCTAAACAAATTGATCCTGAATTTTTTATTTTTGAAACAATAGATTTATAATTTTTAACATTTAACTCTAAATGCTCTGGAGCTATTTTGTTAACAATATCGATAATTTTTTTATCTGAATTTACATGCATTAAAATACCATTATTTTGCAAACTTCTCTTTGCAATAGATTCTCTTGGAATTTCTTTTAATTGTTTAACTATTTCAGTTTTAACTTTATTTAATAAGTTTTTATCTTTTGAAATTAATATACACTGTGCAAGATGATCATGTTCTGCTTGTCCTATTAAATCACTTGCAACCCATTCTGGATTAGAATGCTTGTCACAAACTATTGTAACTTCGGAAGGACCAGCAGTCATACCCTCAATTCCGACATCTCCAAAAACTTCTTTTTTTGCAGCTGCAACGTAAGCATTTCCAGGCCCTACAATTTTATCAACCTTTTTAATTTTTTTTGTTCCATAAGAAACTGCAGCAATAGCAGATGGTCCACCAATTGAATAAATTTCCTTAATTTTACATTTTTTGGCAGCATATAATACTGCAGGATTTTGTTTTCCTTTATAGCCTGGGTTGATCATAACTATTCTTTTTACACCAGCAACAATAGCTGGAATTGCATTCATCAATACACTAGATGGATAGGATGCAGTTGAACCAGGTACATAAATTGCAACAGAATCTAAAGGTAAATATTTATACTCAAGTTTATTTTTAAATTTATCGGTGTAAGAAATATTTTTAAACTTTTGTAATGAATGAAATTTATAGATCCTGTTGTAAGCAGTATCGATAGATTGTTTTACAATAGAATTTAATGATTGAATTGATTTTTGAATTTGATTTGAGCTAGGCTTGATTACTGAATTTTTATTAAATTTTTTCTCATATTTTAATAAAGCTTTATCACCATTTTTTTTAACATCTTTAATAATGTTAGTGACTGAAACAGAGCTTGATTGAACTTTTCTCTTTCTTTGCAATAATAAATTATCTAATAATTTACCAAAATTTTTCTTACTGCTATCTAAAACCTTCATCTCTAATTTATTTCGCTTTGATCCTCTAATATTGCTTCAATCGTTTCAGCGGTCAAAGCGATATGAGCATTGTTACTAAAAAAGAGATTTATTTCATAAACATCGTTATTTTTCAAATAATCTATTCCTACTAATTCTAAAACCAATTCTTGATTTGATTGATCAATATTTTTTGACTTTACCTTATCAATAAAATCAAATCTGCAGATACTATTGACTTTTTTGTCCTCATTTTCATTTTCTACTTTAATACGTTCAATTGATAACAAAAATACTTTATTAGATTCTAGATACTTAATATCTGAAACTTTTACTTTAGCTCCTGAACTACAAGCTGAAATCATTTGTAATCCCTCTTTGTCTGTAGCAATAATTTTAGCTAAATATTTGTTCATCTTTTTAATCTTTTTATTTTAACACCAATATTTTTTAATTTATTTTCAATTTTTTCATAACCACGATCTAAATGATAAATTCTATTAATTACAGATCTTCCTTGTGCAACTGAAGCTGCTAAGACAAGTGCCACTGATGCTCTTAGATCACTAGACATTACTTCTGCACCAATAAATTTCGTATTACCCTCAATAAAAGCTTTATTATTTTTGGTAATAATGTTTGCACCTAATCTCTGTAATTCAGCAACATGCATAAATCTATTTTCAAAAATATTCTCTGTGATTGAACTTTTTCCTTTTGCTTTACACATTAAGACCATTAATTGCGCCTGCAGATCGGTTGGAATTCCAGGAAACTCTTTTGTATTAATATTTTTTATAGACTTAATTTTTTCTGGTCCACTAATATGAATTTTATTTTTGCTTACTTTTATTTTAGCTCCTGCTTTTTTTAATAAATTAAGTTCGGTATTTATTATTTTAGGATCTAAATTATTAATTTCAAGAATTCCTTTAGCTAGAGTTGCTGCTACACAAAAAGTGCCGGCTTCAATTCTATCAGCCATCACAGAATAATTTGTTGATTTTAAAGAGCTTACTCCGTTAATAGTACAAGTTCTCCCTTTCCAACTAATTTTTGCACCAGCTGAGTTAAGAAAGTTAGTAAGGTCTTTTATTTCTGGCTCGACAGCGCAATTTCTTAATACTGTTTTTCCTTTCGCTAAGCATGCAGCAATTATAGAATTTTCTGTTGCGCCAACAGTAATTTTTGGAAATCTAATTAACCCTCCTTTAAGTTTGCCAAAAGATTTTGCTAATATGTAACCATCCTTAATTTTATAATTCATCCCAAGTTTTTCTAAAGCTGACAAATGATAATTAACTGGTCTCGCACCAATTAAGCAGCCACCTGGTAATGATGTTTTTGACTTATGATATTTTGCAACTAATGGTCCTAATACTAAAATTGAACCTCTCATTGTTTTAACTAATGAATAACTAGCAAAAGTTTTCATATTTTTATTGTTTGAAATTTTTGCAGTTTTTTTATCTTTAGAAAGTTTGATTTTTGATCCAAGAGATTTAAGTAAATTAAGCATAGTGCTTATATCTTTTACTCTTGGAAGGTTATGAATAGTTACCGGTAAATCAAAAAGTAGTGTAGCTGCTAATATTGGTAGTGAAGCATTTTTAGAACCTGATATTGAAACTTTACCCTTGATTTTGCTAGGACCATCAATCAGAAATTTGTCCATAACTTACTTTTTAATTTTGGCAACCTGAATAGTAGTTTGTCCCTGATATTTACCGTTCTTAGATTTATAAGTTGTCTCTGGTTGAATCTCTGATTTAAAGAATAAAAATTGGGCTATACCTTCATTAGAATAAATTTTTGCTGGATTAGGTGTAGTGTTGCTTAGCTCTATAACTATATTTCCCTCAAATTCATTTTCAATAGGAGTTACATTACAAATTATACCTGTTCTTGCATAAGTGCTTTTACCAACACATATACAAAGTACATCTTTTGGAATTCTAAAATATTCTACTGTTTTAGCTAAAACAAATGAGTTTGGAGGAATAATGCAATGTGGTCCCTTTTTCTCTATAAAATTGTCATCTGAAAAATTTTTTGGATCAACTAAGGAATTATTTACATTAGTGAATATTCTATATTCATCAGAGATCCTAACATCATACCCCATGCTACTTAATCCATATGATATTTTTCCCTCCGCAACTTGATGATCTAAAAATGGTTCAATCATGTTGTGCTCTTTGCACATCTTCTTAATCCACGAGTCAGGCTGAATAGACATTACTTAGATTTTTTTTTGTTTTTTTTTTGGAATAGTTTTCTTTTTTTTAAGTTTTTTCTTAAAGCTAAGCTCAAACGCTCATTTTTATCTTTTGAACTCATTCTTTGTTGGGATTAGTCAAAAAATCTAACGATATTGGTTTATTAGGATCTAATGGTTTTGATGTAGGCTCTTCTTTTTTTGGGCCTTCTTTAGCTAAACGTTTGGCTTTTTTTTCAGCAAGCTTTCTCTCTCTTTTAGCTTGCTTCTCCATAAGCTTGTTACCTTTTGTAGATTTATAATCGTAGTGAATTCCCATAACATTTTTTTTAGTAGATATAGATCATTATAATCAAAAAATTAAGGCAATAATTTGAAAAAAATGCTTTATTATCAATAAATTACTAAATGTATTTTAGCTCCTGTAGTTAAATGGCATAACAAGTCATTGGTAATGACTAGTTCCCTGGTCAGTACAGGGTGGGAGCACCATTAATTTCTGTAAAATTTTTTTCTGAAAATGATTGAAATCACAATTAGTACAAAAAATGCTAAAAGAGGAACATAGATATCTGGAGAAAAAATAATATCCATTATTCCAGGAACTACTGAATTTTGGTCAATTACTTTTTCAATCCCACTTCCAATTGAAACTGCCAAAAAAATCTGAGGTATTATTCCTAAAAAAGTTGCAAATAGAAAATTTTTTACTTTTACATTAAATAATGTTGGCAATAGACAGCTTATTTGCCAAGGAACTCCTCCAATAAATCTGTAAACAAGCAAATAAAAAAATTCAGATTTTTTAAATTTGATTTCAAGATTTTGAAACTTATTAAGAAATTTTTCTCTTATTAAATCTCTTAAAAAATAATTTCCAAATATATATAAAAAAGTTGCACCTACACTTAAACCAGTTACCACAACTAGTGTTCCAATCCATTTCCCAAAGATAAAACCACCCATAAGTGCTACGGGAGATCCAAAGCCCAGAAAAGGAAATACCCAAAGCACTGTTAGAAACAAGAAAGAAATTGAAACTAAAAATAAATTAGAATTCTTCAAATCAATTAAATAAGATCTGTTATTTCTCAAAAAATCATAAGATGTAATCTCCTGAAGACTAAATTTTGAAAAGAAAAAATATAAAAATAAACTAACAATTAATAAGTAAGATAAACCTATAAATAATTTAATTTTTTTTGTTTTTTCCATGAATATTGTTATTTTATTCCTAAATCTTCTATTTGCTATTTTTATTATTGCTAATATAAAGGGGCAAAAATTTATAAAATTTAATCAATTTATTTATGAAAAGAACGTACCAACCTTCAAATAAAAAAAGAGCACGAAAACACGGCTTTAGATCGAAAATGAAAACTAAAGGTGGAAAGAAACTTTTAGCTAGAAGAAGAGCCAGAGGAAGAAAATCTTTAACTGTATCAGTGTAAATTAATGAAAAGCAAAATTGTTGCTCTTTCAAAAAACGAAGAATTTAAAAATTTACTTAAACAAAAAAAGTTTTCAAATAAGTACGTAACTATTTTCTTTGGTAAGTTAATGAATAAAGATACTAAAAAACTCAATATTAGTTTTGTAACAAAAAAGAAATTAGGGAATGCTGTTAAGAGAAATAAGATTAAAAGAAGATTAAGGAATATTTTAAACGAGGCAGTTAAAAAAATATCAATAAATTTTAACTATTCATTCCTTGTTATAGCTAAGTCATCTATGCTAAATAATGAATACAAATTAATAAAAGAAACTCTATTTCAGGATTTTGAAAAAATAAAATAATGAATATTTTTACAAATATATTAATTAAAATTATCAAAGGTTATAAATATTTGATTAGCCCTTTATTTGGACATTCTTGTAGATATTTACCTACTTGCTCAGAATACAGTATTGATGCACTTAAAGAATTTGGTCTGTTAAAAGGATCATTTTTAAGTTTTAAAAGAATCTTATCTTGTCACCCAATCAAATTTTTAGGTGGTGGTGAAGGTTTTGATCCTGTTAAAAAAAACACAAAATTAAAATAATATGGATACTAAAAATATAGTAGCAGCAATTTCATTATCAGCAGCAGTTATAGTTTTGTATTCACTATTTTTTGCTCCTCCACCAATTACTAAAGAAAATATGGCTGAAGGAAATAAAGTTGAACAAAACAGCGATACACCTTCATTAGATCAAAAAGAAAATGTTGCTGAAATTTCTAGAGAAGAAGCTTTAAATCAAAGTGAAAGAATTAATTTTGAGAATGAGAGTATTGTTGGTTCTATTTCACTTAAAGGTGGTGTTATTGATGATCTAATTTTTAAGCAATATAATGTCAGTCTAGACTCTCAGGAAAAAGTTACACTTCTTTCACCAAGAAATTCAAAAGATGGTTATTTAATTGAAAGTGGTTTTATTACATCTGATAAAAATGTTGAAATTCCAAATTCAAATTCTATTTGGAAAGTTTCAGGAAATAATAAGTTAACAGATCAATCTCCTATAAAATTATCCTGGACAAATGATCAAGGTATAACATTTGAAAAAGAGATTGCCTTAGATGAAAAATTCTTATTTACAATCAAACAAAGTGTTATCAATCCTACCAATAAGAAATATGATTTTTATACTTATGGGCAAATCATTAGAAATGAAATACCTGATATATCTAACTTCTATATTCTTCATGAAGGTTTGATTGCAGATTTAGATGATGAATTAATTGAAGAAGATTATGATGATATACAAGAGAAGAAATTTTCAAGAACAGCTCAAAAAGGATGGCTAGGTATTGGAGATAAATACTGGGTAACTTCACTAATTCCACCTAGAGAAAAAGAATTTAAAACAACATTTGATTATAAAGATAAGTTCAGAGCAAATTTTGTATCAACAGAACCATTGGAACTTAATGAAAATTCATTGATTGAAGAAACCTTACAAATCATTGTTGCTGCAAAAAGAGTTGATGTAATTGATGGATATGCTGAATCTTTAAACATTGATAAATTTGACTTAACAATTGATTGGGGATTTTTATACTTTATTACCAAACCGTTATTTTTTGGAATAGATTATTTCTTTAAATTACTCGGAAATTATGGCCTAGCGATTATAGCAATTACAATTTGTATAAGATTAGCATTTTTTCCACTTGCAAACTTTTCGTTTAGAAGCATGGCAAAAATGAAAGCCTTACAGCCTGAAATGGCGAGACTGAAAGAGTTACACAAGGACGATAAAATGAAATTGCAACAAGCGATGATGGCTCTATATAAAAAAGAAAAAGTAAACCCAATGTCTGGTTGTTTACCAATACTTGTGCAAATTCCAGTTTTCTTTGCTTTATATAAAGTTTTATTTGTAACAATTGAAATGAGACAAATGCCTTTTTATGGCTGGATACAAGATTTATCTGAGAGAGACCCTACCTCTTTGTTTAATCTATTTGGATTATTGCCTTATGATGTACCATCATTTTTAGTCATTGGAGCATGGCCTGTCGCAATGGGTGTTTCTATGTGGGTTCAACAAAAATTAAATCCTGCACCAACAGATCCGATGCAAGCAAAAATATTTATGTTTTTTCCATTATTCCTAACAATAATTTTAGCACCTTTCCCAGCAGGGTTGGTAATATATTGGACAGTAAATAATATTTTAACTATGGCACAACAAGTTTTCATAATGAAACGAACCACTGTTAAAACAACAACTTAATGTTGGATATTAAAGAAGAAGAATTAAAAACAATTCTACCACTTGATGGTCCTTCAACAGAAGAAGTACAAAAATATTTAGAAAAATATAACGATGAATATATTGTTATTAAATGTGGTGGTAGTGTTTTAATTGATCAAAATCTTTTTGATATTTTTATTAAAGATATTTCAACACTAAATAAACTAGGATTTACTCCTATTATTGTTCATGGTGGTGGAAAAAGAATAAGTAATAAACTTAATGAGATAGGTTTAGAAAGTAAATTTATAAAAGGATTAAGGGTAACTGATAAAGATACTATTAAAGTTGTAGAAAAAGTATTAATTGATTTTAATAAAGAAATTATCAATGCTCTAGATAAGCAAAATTGTGAAGGTCAGAGCATTAATTCCAAAGAAAATAATATTTTAACAGTTGTCCAAGAAAATGAAGAGCTTGGTTTTGTGGGCTCTCCTACAAATGTAGATCAATCAATAATAGATAAAATTATAGCAGATAAAAAAGTGCCTATTATTGCACCCTTAGGTTTAGATAAAAATGATCAAACTTATAACGTCAATGCAGATACTGCAGCTGGCTATATTGCTAAAAAAATTAACGCAAGAAGGTTAATTATATTAAGTGACGTAGAAGGTGTGTTGGATAAAAATAAAAATCTAATTTCAGAAATTAATTCAGAAACTATAAAAGAGTTAATAGATAATGAAACAATCACGGGTGGTATGATCCCAAAAATAAATAATTGCTTAGATGTTGCTAGTAACGGAGTAAAAGGAGTTGTTATAATAGATGGAAGAAAAAATCATTCTGTTCTATTTGAACTTTTATCAGATGGGGGATCTGGAACTTTAATTAGACAATGAAAAATTTAAGCAATATTAAAAATATTTTATTTGATTGTGATGGTGTTCTTTATAGTGACCTAGAGGCAGTATTTGGTCAAGTAAGCCGAAAAATGACTGAATATATCTCAAGTAAACTTAATGTAGATTTAAAAAAAGCCAAAGAACTTCAGACAAATTACTTTCACAAATATAACACAAGCTTAAATGGTCTAATGATACATCATGAAATTGATCCTAAAGAATTTTTAGATTTTGTTCATGATATTGATTTATCTTTTTTAGAAAAAGATACAGCATTAAGATATGAGTTAGAGAATATAAATTTAAGAAAATTTGTCTTCACTAATGGTAGTTACAACCATGTAAAGCACATCACTACAACCCTAGGAATTGACGACCAATTTGAAGGCATATTTGATATCGTAGATGCAGAATATCACCCAAAACCAGAAGCTAAAGCTTTCGATTTAATGGTGGAAAAATTCAAAATTGATCCAAAAGAAACTTTGTACATTGAAGATATAGCAAAAAACTTATCGATAGGTAAAGAGCGAGGAACAATTACTGCTTGGTTAATTAATGATGAGGAATGGGGCAAAAAAGAATCTGATAAAGAATATATTGATTATAAAATTGAAAATCTTACTTTATTTTTAAAAGAAATAAGGTTATTAAAAAACCAATAAAACTATGAGTATAGAAAACATTATAAATGAAGCTTGGGAAAACAAAGATAAAGTTAATGAAAATTCAGATCAAAAATTAAAAGATACTATTAATCAAGTAATAGAAGATCTAGATAGTGGTAAATCTAGAGTTGCTGAAAAAATTGATGGTGAATGGGTAACTCATCAACACCTAAAAAAAGCAATTATGCTAAGTTTTAGAATTCATGGAATGGAAACTTTAGATGGTCCCTACTCAGCTTGGAGAGATAAAGCTCATTTGTTAAAAGGAAAAACAGCCGGATGGTCAAACGCTGATTTTGAAAAAGCAGGTTTTAGAATGGTACCAAATACTGCAATGAGAAAAGGATCATATGTTGCTAAAAATGTTGTTCTAATGCCAAGTTATGTAAATATTGGTGCTTACATAGATGAAGGAACAATGATGGATACATTTAGTCGTGCAGGTAGTTGCTGTCAGATTGGAAAAAATTGTCATATTTCAGCTGGAACTGGTATTGGTGGAGTTTTAGAACCAGCACAAGCACTTCCGACTATTATTGAAGATAATGTTTTTGTAGGTGCTATGTCAGAAGTTGTAGAAGGGGTAATAGTTGGTGAAGGTTCAGTGCTAAGTATGGGTATGTATATTGGGCAATCAACTAAAATCGTTAATAGAAAAACTGGTGAAGTAACTCACGGTAAAATACCTCCTTACTCAGTCGTTGTTCCTGGATCATTACCAGACAAAAACAATCCTGCTGCACCTTCGTTATATTGTGCAGTAATCATCAAACAAGTTGATGAAAAAACAAGATCCAAAACATCAGTAAACGATCTTTTAAGAGATTAAAATGCAAACCATTAATGAATTACAATTAGCCAAAGAGCTAATTCGTTACCCGTCTATAACACCAATAGATGCTGGAGTAATGAAATTCTTAGAAAAACAATTAAGAAAACTTGGTTTCAAAACTAAAATATTAGAGTTTAAAGAAAAAAATACTAAACCAGTAAAAAATCTTTATGCAAGACTTGGAACCAAAGGTCCAAATTTTTGCTACGCTGGTCACTTAGATGTTGTACCTGCTGGAAACTTAAAAGATTGGACAGTAAATCCTTTTAGAGCCTCAATTAAAAAAGGACATTTAATTGGAAGAGGAGCAAATGACATGAAAAGCTCTATTGCAGCTTTTGTTTCTGCTGTCAGCATTTTTGTTAAAAATAATAAAAAATTTGATGGATCTATAAGCTTACTAATTACAGGTGATGAAGAAGGAATTGCTATTAATGGTACAAAAAAAGTTGTTGAATACTTAAAAAAAAGAAAAGAGAAAATTAGTTTTTGTTTAGTTGGAGAACCAACTAATCCAAATAAATTGGGAGAAATGATTAAAATTGGTCGAAGGGGAAGTATGACAGGCAGACTTTCAATTATAGGTATTCAAGGTCATGTTGCTTATCCTGATAGGGCTAACAATCCATCAACTGCTCTTGTTCAAATATTAAAAGAATTGAAGGAAATTAAATTTGATAAAGGAACAAAAGACTTTCAGCCAACAAACCTAGAAGTTACAAAAATAAATATTGATAATACTGCTGATAACGTAATTCCAGGTTTGGCTAATGCAACTTTTAATATTAGATTTAATAACAAACATTCATCGAATTCAATTAAAACAAAAATAAATAAAATATTGAAGAAAATTTGTCATAAAAATAAGTCAAATTATAAAATTGAATATAATGTATCCGGTGAAGCTTTTTTGACTAAACCAAATCAAACTACATATATGATACAAGATATAATTAAAAAGATTACTAAAATTAAGCCTGAACTCTCAACAACAGGAGGCACATCTGATGCAAGATTTATAAGAAAGATTGCTCCCTGTTTAGAATTTGGTTTGGTTGGAAAAACAATGCATAAAGTAGATGAGGCAGTTTCTTTAGGTGATTTAAAAAAATTAACTTTAATTTATTCAAATATTTTAAAGAATTATTTTAAGTGAAAACAGCTTTAATTACTTCTGATACATATAAAAATCACAATACAGGAGATGGACATCCTGAAAAAATAGATAGAGTTACAGCTGTTATTGATAACTTCAAAAAATTAAATAACAAAAATTTAATTTGGAAAAAGCCTTCAAAATTTGAAAAATCAATATTAATAAAAACTCACTCTTCTAAGTATATTGATCATGTCGATCAATCGTACCCTCAAAATGGATTTAATTTTTTAGATGGAGATACAGTTGTCTCCCCTGGTAGTAAAGAAGCAACAATGGACGCTGTTGGATCAATTATAGCAGCAATTGACGGTGTTGAAAAAAAAGAATTCAAAAATGCTTTTTGTGCAGTAAGACCCCCAGGTCATCACGCAGAAAAAGAAAAAGCAATGGGCTTTTGTATTTATAACAATGTTGCGGTTGGGGCTAATTATTTAATTGAAAAATATGGTTATAAAAAAATAGCTATAATTGATTTTGATGTCCATCATGGAAATGGGACACAAGATATTTTTTTCAACAATGAAAAAGTTTTATATATTTCCACTCATCAATTTCCATATTATCCAGGTTCAGGTTCGGAAAAAGAGATTGGAAAATTTAATAATATTTTAAATATTCCACTTGAAGCTGGAACAAGTGCTAGAGAATATTTAAATGCATATGAACTGGTATTAAAAAAATTAAATGAATTTAAACCAGAATTTCTTTTATTTTCTGCAGGTTTTGATGCTCATATTGATGATCCTTTGGCACAATTAAAACTTAATGCTGAAGATTATTATACAATTACAAAAAGAACCTTAGAAATTTCAAAATCATTTTGTAGAGGTAATGTAGTATCTATACTAGAAGGTGGATATGACTTAAAAGCATTACAAGATAGTACACAAAGACATGTTGATGCTTTAATAGAATTTAATTGATAATTCCCAATAAAAAACTAAATAAAACTCAATGAAATTATATAAAATTAAAAAATCTGATATCGATAAAAAAGGTAGAGGACTTTATGCTACTAAAGATATCAAAGAAGGTACAAAGATAATCGATTACGTTGGTAAACTAATTACAAAAAAACAAACTGAAGAGTCTGATAAATATGACAATAGTAAACCAATCTATTTATTTACTATCAACAAAAGATATGACCTTGATGGAGATTTTTCATGGAATACTGCAGGATTAATTAATCATTCTTGTGACAATAATTGTGATTATGATGGTAAGGGTCTAAAAATTTGGGTTAAAGCAATTAGAGATATCAAAAAAGGTGAAGAATTTACCTGCGATTATGGTTTTGGTTATGATGAAAATTACAAACAATTTCCCTGTAAGTGTAAGTCAAAAAATTGTTGTGGGTACATTGTAAGAGCAGAATCTAGATGGCGAATAAATAAAAAATTTGCCATGAGTAATAAAAAAAAACTAATAAAAAACTCTAGATAAAAATAATCCTGTAGGTGGTGCTGGCGGAGCGCACAGCGACCTTTTTTTAGACTTTAGAGCTTTGTCAAATTTTTTCAAATCCCATTTCTTTTCACCTAAATATTTTAAACAACCAACCATAGATCGTACTTGCTGTTGAAGAAAAGATTGAGATTTAAATTGAATTTCTATTTTATCATTTAAAGATTTTAATTTTACAAAATCTATTGTTCTAATTGGACTTTTTGCATTACAACTTGATGCTCTAAATGTTGAGAAATCCTTTGTACCAACTAATTTTTTTGCTCCTAATTTCATCAAATCTAAATCTAATTTTTTTCTTACGTGCCAGACTTGGTTTTTTTCAATCACAGGTGAACTTGCTCTATTTAAAATGAAATATTTATAAACTCTCTTTTTTGCAGAAAATCTTGAGTGAAAGTTGCTGGTCCTTTTTCTTATTTTAAGGATTGTAATATTTTCATTTTTTAAAAAGTGATTAATTGAGTTAATAAATTTATCTAAGCTCAATAATTTATTTTTTAAATCAAAATGCGCGGACTGCTCGATAGCATGAACACCAGCATCTGTTCTACCTGATCCAACTAAAGTAATATTTTCTTTTAATAACTTTCTAATTTTGTCCTGAAGTATTCCTTGAATGGTTTTATTTTTTTTTTGAATTTGCCAACCTTTATAATTTGTGCCTAAATATTCTATCAAAAGCTGGTATCTAAACATTTATATTTTTGAACCTTTTTTTATCTGCGAACCTTGAATAAATTCACCAATATTTTGAGGTCTTTTACCCTGTCTCTGAATTTCCTTAATAATTATCGATTGATTATTACCACATGCAATTTCAAGATTATCACTCAATACTGACCCTGGATTTCCTTGAGCTCTTCCAACTTGAGCTTTTAGAATTTTATATCTTTCTCCATTAAACATAAAAAATGCTCCTGGTGATGGGTATAAACCATTTATCTTACCAATAATTTTTTCAGCATTTTCATCCCAGTTAATTTGACCTTCAGTTTTTTGAATTTTAGATGCATAGGTTGCATTTGAATGATCTTGCTCAATAAAACTCGCTTTATCCTCTAAAATATCATCTACGTTATCTAAAATTTTTTCTGCTGCTAAGTTAGAAAGCTTTTCACTAATTTCTAACGCATTCAAATTTTCATTAAGTTGAATTTTATAATTATTACAAACTGGTCCTGTATCTAATTTCTCAGCAATTCTCATTATACTTATTCCAGTCTCTTGATCTAAATTCATAATTGATCGTTGAATTGGTGCAGCACCTCTCCATTTAGGCAGTAAAGATGCATGAATATTTATAAAACCTTTTTTAGTTAGGTTTAGAAATTTTTTAGGTATGATTTGTCCGTAAGCAACAACTATTGCTAAATCAGCATCTAAAGAATCTAAAAAATTATACTCCTCTTCATTATTTAAAACTGACGGCGTTCTATATTCTAAATTTAAAGTTTCAGAAATACCTTGTATTGGAGACTTATTAATTTTTTGTCCTCTTTTTGATTTTTGGGGTGGCTGTGTATACACACAAGAAATATTATATCCATTTTGATATAAAGATTTTAAAATTGGTACAGCAAACATGGGCGTACCCATAAAAACTAACTTTTTTGACATTTTTTAAACTTCAGCTGTATTTGATTTTAATTTTGAAAGTTTCTTTATGATCATTGATTTTTTTAGTTTTGAGAGATAATCGATGAATAATATCCCTTCCAAATGATCCATTTCATGCTGTATGCATGTTGCAAGTAATCCATCTGCCTTTAGCAACTGTTTCTTTCCATTGTAATCTAAATACTCTACTTCACATTTGCTTGGTCGATCAATTTCAGCAAATTGATTTGGCACAGACAAACACCCTTCTTCATAAGTTGCCTTGAGTGGGTCTTTATTTTTTATTACGGGATTTACAAAGTATCTAGGCTCTTTTTTGTTTTCATCCTTGCTTATATCCATCACTATAATTCTTTTTGGTATACCAATCTGAATTGCTGCAAGGCCAATACCATTAGCATCATACATTGTATCGAGCATGTCATTCATTAATTTTTGCTCTTCAATTCCAACTGCTTCTACAGGTTTTGATACTTGTCGAAGTAATTTGTTTGGTTCTGTAATAATCGTTCTTATCGCCATAAAAATTTGTATGTTATTATAATTTTTATACTTTTAAAGGAAGAACTTTTAGCAATAGCTTATTTCTTATTAAATCAGCATTTATTTGATTTAGTGTATTTGAAATAAAATAAAGTCTTTTTTCATCAATATTTTCTATACTGTCATTACCTATTATCTCAATTAAAGATAATAAAACTGTTCCAACTTCATTTGTTTCTATCAATTCAGTTAAATTTTCGTCTAATTCAAAAGGTTTTTGTGAATATAAACTGTCATACTCGCTTGGTATTTCTACTCCGTCTGATTTTAGACTTTCTATAAAAATTATATCTTTAGTGGACAAAGTTTCATTACTAAAAATTATTCTATCTAGAAATTTTTTTAAATCTTCTTGTATTTCAGATTTTGAATAATCTCCTCTAAAATAATTTACCCACTTAGATTGATGTAAAATATTATTATTGTATTGAATTTTTTTGAACTCTGAATTCTGATTTTTTGAATAATTATTGTAAAAACTTAAATAATCTGAAGGAACATCATCTACTTCGATTTCTTTCAGAAAGTTATTGAGCTCTATATCAAAAGCTAATCCAATGTTGTTGTCCTCAAATAGCTGCTTCAACAACTGTAAAAATTCCAATTTTAATTCTGCTTCACTCGTTAAAAGTGCTCTTTGATAAATTAACGCTCTTGCTTCTAACGGAGATAGCAACTTGTAAGTATTAGTTGCACTTAACAATTGATCAATATTGAATTGAAATTTTTTATAATATTCAAATAAATCTTTTTCAGAGAAAATTTTATAATTGGCAGCTTTCTCAATAATTAAGATTTTGTCTTGATCATTTATGTCAACATTACTTAGATCTGGTAGTAAATTTGAATTTGATAGATATTTCCAAATTAATTTAGGTGTATTTTCATTGGGTTCAAATGAAAATTCTGGATTTGTTCTATGAGCTAAATGAAACTCAAATACTGAGCTTTCAGAGACTTCTTTAGATGCTTCATCAATATAACCAAACAGGTAATTCATTTTATTTTCAAAATATTCATCTTGAAAACCTAACTCTTTTTTAAGATCTAGAATTAATTGGGCTTCTTCATTTTTTCCATAATTAACTAAACAATATAAATTTAATTTAGATAAATATTCATCTTCAACTGGTTCTTTAATTTTTGTAAAAAATTCACAGGTCTTTTTTATATCTTGTCCTGATAAATAGTTGTCTAATAAATGTCTAGTTAGTTTAGGATGAGAATTTACAATTTGATTATTAACCAAAAATTCTTCAATGAGTTCTAAATTAGAATTTTTAATTAACCAATCAGATTTAAATTTTAAAAATTCATTTTCAGTAATATTTTGATTAGGATAATGAGCATTAGTTAATAATGAGACTTCCATAATTTCTAAAGCGTCATTAGAAAGATTAATTTTCTCTAAACTCTCAAATAAGCTTTTTAACTTTTGACCATCAGAATTCGTCCACATATCAATAGTCAAACCATGTTCTTCAGGATCATATAATCCTACGATTTTGACTTCTTTTGATATTAAATTTTCATCTAATTCTATTGAGCCAGTATTTTTATCTGACTGCATATCAAAGACACTTATTTGATCGTTATTATTTTCACCTTCAATAACAACTACCTCCTCAACAGTTTCATTTTCTTTTTTTTCGAGATTCCATATATCAATTGGATTATCTTCTGCGTGAATAGGATTTAAAATAATTAGATAGCTTAAAAAAATAAAAAAAAATTTTTTATTTAACAATTTTAAAATTTTCATTTGGAATAATTTTTTCAATTTCCTTTTTAGGAGCAGGAAAATCAATTGAATTGAGAATTAAAACAACGCCAAGAACAATTACTAGTCCAAAAATAGATTTAACAACTAGTCCGATTATACTTTTTTTACCTGAACTTGTATTTTTGTTGAATTGCATATAACTTTAGTTAATTTCAAATTAAGACATATTTGTGTTTTTTCAATATTTAAACTTATGAAATCAAAAAAAAATCTAGTTTTTCTAGGTATGATGGGATCTGGTAAGAGTTCTATAGGCTCTTTAGTAGCAAAAAAATTTAAATTAAATTTTGTAGATGTAGATAAAGAAATAGAAAAAAATTTAAATACAACAATTCGAAAAATATTCGAAACAAAAGGAGAAGAATATTTTAGAAAAATTGAAGAAAAAACTACACTTAAAAAATTAAAACTTAGTTCTACAGTTGTCTCTCTTGGAGGAGGTGCTTTTGCTAATAAAAATATTAGAAATGAAGTTTTAAAAAATCATTATTCATTTTGGTTAAATTGGAATGAAAAAATTTTAATTGAAAGAATTAAAAATAGCAAAAAAAGGCCTTTAACAATTAATGCTACAGATAATGATTTAATTGATTTAATTAAAAAACGAACTAACATTTATTCTAAAGCCTTATATGAAATCAAGTGTGATAATCTCACTAAAAATGAAATAGTAGGCAAAATTAAAGAAATTTATGAAACCAATTAAATTAAAAATTGAAACAAAAACACAAAAATATCCAATAATAATTGGATCAAATCTAATTACTAACTTTTCAAAAATAATTAAAAATAATTCCTTAACATTCAATCAATGTCTTCTTGTAGTTGATAAAAATGTACCAAAAAAATTTATCACTAAAATAAAAAATTCATTAAATAAAAAGCAAATACATATATGTTTTTTTAATGCCAGTGAGTCCAATAAAAACTTTAATATTATTAATAAGATCCTAGAAATTTTATTAAATAAAAACTTTTCTAGAGATGACTGTTTAATATCAATAGGTGGGGGTATTACAGGTGATGTAAGTGGTTTTGCATCTAGTATCTTTAAAAGAGGTATGAAATTTATAAATATACCAACAACACTTTTATCCCAAGTCGACTCTTCGATTGGCGGCAAAACTGGCATAAATTCACATTATGGAAAAAACCTAATTGGTAGTTTTTATCAACCAAACTTAGTAATATCAGATGTTGATTTTCTTAAATCGCTGCCAAAAAGAGAGATTGTTTGTGGATATGGTGAAATTTTAAAACATTCTCTAATAAGAGATAAAAATTTCTTCAAATTTTTAAATAAGAATGTGAATAAAATTACTAAACTGAGTTCTCCATTTATTGAAAAAGCAATTTATGAAAGCTGTAAAATTAAAAAAAGTGTGGTTGAAAAAGACGAGAAAGAAAAAAATTTAAGAAAAGTTTTAAATTTTGGACATACATTTGGCCATGCTTATGAAGCAACCCTAAATTACAACAAGAAATTAAATCACGGTGAAGCAGTAATTCTAGGGATAAGGACGGCACTAAGTTTTAGTTTAAATTTAACAATACTAAAAAAAAGTGATTACAACCTAATATTAAATCATATCAATAATTTAAATCTATCAATATCTGTTAATAAATTTTTTAATAAAAAAGATATAAATAAAATATTATTTTTCATGACAAAGGATAAAAAAAATAAATCTCAAAAAATTAATTTAGTACTTTTAAAAAAAATTGGATCTCCACAAATTAATATTGAATATCCAAAACAAAGACTGAAAAAATTTTTTAATGATTACTTAAGATAGTTGAATTTGAATTGAGTGAATAGTTTCTTTCAACTCTTTATCTAATACTTTATAAATTTTTTTATTACTTTCAATTCTGTTCATATTTTTTAACTCATCAGAAACTATACTTAATTTTAAATGATATTTGCCTTCCTGATTACCTTTGTGATTTTTATGAAGAAAAGATTTATCTTCTATATCTATACTTTCAATATTTATTTGATCTGATAATTTTTTTTTTATAATTGCAATTAATTCATTTATATCCATATAGTAAATATTATATCATGAAAAATATTTGTGACTGGAATAATTGTAATGAAATTGGTGAATACCGAGCGCCAATTGAGAAGGATAATAGCAGGAAATATAGAATGCTTTGTCTGGAACATGTTAAAGAATTTAACAAAAACTGGAATTATTTTTCTGGGATGAGTGATAATCAAGTAATCAATTTTTTAAAGTCAGATATGACTTGGCACAAACCCACTCAAAATTTTAGTTCTTCAGATAATTTTTTTAAAGTCCTATGGAACACAACATTAAAAGATGAATTTGATAAAGATAAATTCAATGGAGACTATAATCATATGCGTCAATTTAAATTTGATCATAAAGATATTAAAGCATTTGGAATATTGGGAATATCTGTGGGTTTAAAGTGGCAAAAAATACAAGAAAAATTCAAAGTGCTTGTTAAAAAATTTCACCCTGATATGAATGCCGGAAATAAAAAATACGAGGAAAAATTAAAACTGATAACTTTAGCTTACACACAGCTAAAAAACACTTATAGGGAAAAAATTGACTCCAAATCTTAACATCCAACCTGACATAAAAGTTTCTTTAAAACAATCTTTTGGAATAGATTCTGAAATGGAAGTGGATGCCTTTTCAAAAAGAAGTGAATATGTGCCTGAAATAGATAAAAATTATAAATTTGATAGAGATACTACTCTTGCAATCATTTCAGGATTTGCATTCAATAAAAGAGTATTGGTACAAGGATATCATGGTACTGGAAAATCAACACACATAGAGCAAATAGCTGCTAGATTAAACTGGCCTTGTATTCGAGTAAATTTAGACAGTCACGTAAGTCGAATAGATTTAATAGGTAAGGATGCAATTGTCCTTAAAGATGGAAAACAAGTAACACAGTTTAATGAGGGTATTCTTCCATGGTCAATTCAAAATCCGGTTGCTTTAGTATTTGATGAGTATGACGCTGGAAGACCTGATGTTATGTTCGTCATTCAAAGAGTGTTGGAGGCTGAAGGAAATTTCACACTACTAGATAAAAACAAAGTAATTAGTCAAAATAAGTATTTCAGGTTATTTGCTACATCTAATACCGTTGGGCTTGGTGATACTACTGGACTTTATCACGGGACACAGCAGATTAACCAAGGTCAAATGGATAGATGGAATATTGTAACAACATTAAACTATCTAAGCCTAGATAGAGAAATGGATATAGTTTTAGCAAAGAATAAAAATTTAAATAATGCTAAGGGAAAAGAAAAAGTTGCTAATATGATTAAAGTAGCATCCTTAACTAGAAAAGGTTTTATTGCCGGAGATATATCTACTGTAATGAGTCCAAGAACAGTTCTTCATTGGGCTGAAAATTCTGAAATTTTTAAGGATACCGGATATGCATTTAGAGTAACCTTTTTAAATAAGTGCGATGATATTGAGAAAAATACAATCGCGGAATATTATCAAAGATGTTTTGGTGAAGAATTGCCTGAGTCTTTGATCAATATTCAAATTTAAATGAGCAATAAAGAAACAAATTTAAAAGAAAAATTTAGAATTGCTTTATCTTCAACAGCAAAAGTAATCGCAGACGATATTGATATAAACAACAAATCTTCTGAAGATAAAAAAACGAAAGATATTTCATCTTTAGAAATAAATGATCTAACTAGTCCAAGTGATTTTATAAAATTAAGGGCTGAAACAGACTCTACAGCACTTAAAAAAAGGTTTTCTAATGAAAAAATTTACAAAAAAAATTTACCTTCAAACACTTCATCTAGATCCTTATATAATATAGCTGAAAAGATTAGATTTGAAGCCCTAGGAGGCAAAATGTTGAAAGGAATTCAAAAAAATTTTTCTGAAAACTATTCACAAATAATTAATCGTAAAAGAAAAGATCAGCTTAAAACAAAAGAAGACGTTCCTGTTGCTGAAGCATTTGAGCTATATATGCTTAAAAATTTTCATAATATAGACCTAAATCCTTTAACATCTAGAATGCTTAATTTCTGGGAAAAAGATTTTGAGCAATCAATTAATAAGCATAAAGAGTTTTTATTAAATAATTTAGAAAATCAAAATACATACAGTTCTAAATTTTCTGAAATACTTGAAGAAATGGATATTTTTCAAAGCGATGAGGAAGACCAAGAAGAGGAAGAAAATCAAGATCAAGGTCAGGACAATCCCTCAAATGATGACCAAAATAAAGATAATGAAGATAGCAAAGATGAAAATGATGAACAGCAAACAGAGGCATCTGTTGATGCTGATTATAGTATAGACGAGTTTAATTTGGATGAGCAGTTGTCTGATGTTGAGTCTGATGAACAAAACTCTGAGCAGGTAATTCAAAAAAAAATTGATAATGTAAATATAGATTATAAAATATTTACTACACAATACGACGAAGTTGTTAAAGCTGAAAATCTAGAAAATGCAGATGAAGCTACTAAACTTAGGAAAAATTTAGATCAGCAGTTAATTGGTTTCCAAGATGTAATTACCAAGTTAGCTAATAAACTTCAAAGACAATTACTAGCAAAACAAAATAGAGCTTGGGAATTTGATTTAGAAGAAGGCTTACTTGATAGTTCAAAGTTACCAAGAATAATAATGGATCCATATAACTCTTTGTCATTTAAAAAAGAAAAGGATTTAGATTTTAAAGATACAGTTGTAACTTTACTTATTGATAATTCTGGTTCTATGAGAGGAAGACCAATAACGATTGCTGCTATTTGTGCAGATATTTTGTCAAGGACACTCGAAAGATGTTCGGTCAAAGTAGAGATTTTAGGATTTACCACAAAAAACTGGAAAGGTGGACAAAGTAGAGAATTTTGGACTAAAAATTCAAAACCAAAAACACCTGGGAGACTTAACGACCTAAGACATATAATTTATAAAGGTGCTGATACACATTGGAGACAAGCAAAAAATAATTTAGGCCTGATGTTAAAAGAGGGCTTGTTAAAAGAAAATATTGATGGTGAAGCTATATCTTGGGCTTACAACAGGATTAAAAAAAGAAAAGAAGAAAGAAAAATTTTAATGGTAATTTCTGATGGAGCTCCAGTTGACGACTCGACGCTTTCAGTAAATTCAGGAGACTTTTTAGAAAAACATTTAAAGAAAATGGTCAAATTTATTGAGAATAAATCTGATATTGAAATTTTAGCGATTGGTATTGGCCATGATGTTTCGAGATATTATGATAGAGCTATAAAAATTACCGATGTAAATGAATTAGGTGATGTGATGATATCTCAACTAAGCTCTTTGTTCGAAACAAAGAAAAAATTTCATTGAATATTAAATAAATCTTTATTTCTCCATTTAATTATCACTTCAGCACCAGATCTTGTTTTAGAGTTTCTGCATATTACAGAAGCAAAATTTTTTTCTAACAATGTTTTTCCTATAAACAAACCTAAACCAAGTCCTGTTTTTGATCTATCTTGAGGATTATTTGGTTTTAAATAAGGTTCTCCTATTTTTGACAAAATATCTTTTGGATAACCTGGACCATCATCCTCAACACTTATTTCGGTGAATTCACTATCACTCTTTAAATTTATAAATATATTTTCATCAGAAAATTTATTAGCATTACCTATAAAATTTCTTAGTCCATAAACAATTTCTATAGATTTAACTATTTTTTTTGAGTTAGAATCTTGATCAAAATTAAAGATAAATTTCTTTGTACTTATCTCTTTAAATGAATTTAAAATTTCATTTAAATAATCTCTAATAGAAATATCCTTATCAATAAATTCATCTTCTTCATCTGGATTTAGTGTTAATTTTTTTAATATTTCATTACATCTTTCAACCTGACTAGATAATAAATTTATATCTTTTTCCACATCTTTGTTACCTTCAAATTGTTTTAGTAACTCTTGGGTAATTATTTTTATTGTAGAAAGTGGTGTTCCCAAAGAATGAGCAGCTGCAGCGGCTTGACCACCCAAGGACAATAGTTCATGTTCTTTGGCCATTACTTCTTCCATTTTTGTAAGAGCTTCTTTTCTTAACCTAGATTGAGTTCCAAATGTCATTGCAAAATAATTTAAAAAAACAAGAGCAATAATCAAAGCAATCGGGATAGAGTAATAATAATAAGGGCTTACATGAAAATGGTCCCCAAGTGGAGAAGGTAATTCTGTTGAATAAAAAGTTAAAAATATAATTGATAAAGCTGTTAACAATACAAGCATAGTATTTGTTCTAAAACTTAAATTAGATGATGAAAATACACTTGGAATAATTATAAAAATAACAAATGGATTAAGAATTCCACCTGACAAGTACAGTAAAATAGCTAATTGCAAAATATCAATAACTAAAAAAATGAAAGCTGATCTGTCTGATAATTGAGTTTTTTTATAAATAAAAATTAAGTAAAAATTACTTATGATACCAATAAATATAATTAGATTAGAAGTGATAAAGTCAAATTTAAAATCTAATACAAAGTATACAAAATTTACTGCAATTAACTGTCCAACTATACCAATCCATCTTAAGGTAATATAAGTAGATTTTTTGAATGAATGGTGTTTTGAAGTTTCAAAAAACTTCATTTTTAAATATCAAGATTTTTTACATTAATAGCATTTGAAACTATAAAATCTTTTCTTAACGCAACATCACTTCCCATTAGTGTATGGATAAGACTTTGATCTTTTTTAAGATCTTTTGAATACTGAACTTGAAGCAAATTTCTAGTTTCAGGGTCTAAAGTTGTATTCCACAACTCTTCTGGATTCATCTCACCGAGTCCCTTGAACCTTTGTATGTTCATTTTTGATTTTTCTAAATCTAAAGCATTTAAATAGTCTTTTGACCCCTTTTTCAATTTCTTCAATTCCTTGTTATTATTTACGATATAATCCTCTAATTCTTTTTCATCTTTAATATAAATCCCTTTTGAACCTTTATTAATTTTAAATAATGGTGGTTGAGCTAAATAAACATGACCATTTTCAATTAATTTATTAAATGGTTTGTTATTAAAAAAAGTTAATAACAATGCTCTTATGTGGGAACCATCAACATCAGCATCTGTCATTATAATTATTTTACCATATCTTAAATCTTTTAAATCTATTTCCTGAGATTTAGGATCAAGTCCGAGTGCATTAATTAGTGTTACTATCTCATTTGAAGATATCATTTTTGCAAGAGCTTTTGTTCTTAGATCTGAACCATTGCCATTGCCATTGCCATTTTTTTTTAAATTTATATCTTCAACATAAGTATTTAAAATCTTACCTCTCAGAGGCAAAACAGCTTGATTTGCTCTATTTCTTCCTTGCTTTGCGGATCCACCTGCTGAGTCTCCCTCAACAATAAACAATTCTGTGCCCTCTTGTTTTCCTATCTGACAATCAGCCAATTTTCCAGGTAATCCACTTAATTCAAGAGCTCCCTTTCTTCTTACATTTTCTCTAGCTTTTCTAGCAACATCCCTTGCCATTGCCGCTTGAATAACTTTAGCTAAGACTATTTTTGCAATCGATGGGTTTTGGTCAAACCAAATTGATAGTTTTTCATTAACTAATGTTTCAACAATCATTCTAACTTCAGATGAAACCAGCTTATCTTTAGTTTGTGAAGAAAACTTAGGATCAGGAATTTTAGTTGAAAGCACACATGTTAAGCCTTCTTTAATATCATCTCCTGAAATAGCTAATTTATTCTTTTTTAACAAATTATTTTCATTTGCGTATTTATTTACAACTCTTGTAAGAGCACTTCTAAAACCTAATAAATGTGTTCCACCATCTTTTTGATAAATATTATTTGTGTATGGAAATATATCTTCTGCATAACCTGCATTCCATTTTAATGAACACTCTATTTCAATATTATCTTTTTTGCCTTCAATATAAATTGGTTTTCGAAATAAATCATTACCATTTTTATTTTGTAGTTTTTCTCTTTTCTCATCTAAAAAATCTACAAACTCTAAAACACCACCATCAAATTTAAATTCAGATGTTTTTTCTTTTTTTTGACTGGCGTCAGTAAAAATTATTTTTATACCTTTATTTAAGAATGCCAACTCTCTCATTCTTTTAATTAAAATATTTGCACTAAATTTAATTGATGAGAATATATCTTTCGACGGTAAGAATGTTATTTGAGTTCCTGTATTTTTAGATTTTCCAACTACTTTAAGAGGGGATTTTGCTTCACCATTTTTAAATTCTATAAAATGTTTCTTTCCATCTCTATTTATTTCTAATTCTAGTTTTTCTGACAATGCATTAACTACTGAAACACCAACTCCATGCAGTCCACCAGAAACTTTATATGAGTCATGATCAAACTTACCACCAGCATGAAGTTGAGTCATAATTACCTCGGCTGCAGATTTTTTTTCCCCTTTATGCATGTCGACAGGTATACCTCTTCCATCATCATTTACGGTAATTGTTCCATCAGAATTAATTTTTACATTAATATTTTTACAATGACCTGCTAATGCCTCATCTATCGAGTTATCTACAACCTCATAAACCATATGATGTAAACCAGTGCCATCATCAGTATCTCCTATATACATCCCTGGTCTTTTTCTGACTGCTTCAAGGCCTTTTAAAACTTTAATTGAATCTGCTTGATATGTATTTTTGCTTGTCATTTTTTAAATTTTGGAAAGATAAAATTATAACATTTTTTTTAAAAAATGCTGATTTATCTCAATAATTTAATATTTAAATAGTTAAATAGTTAAATAGTCAAATTATTCTTGAAAAACCTAGCAAATTAAATGGCGGAGAGAATGGGATTCGAACCCATGAAAGAATTACTTCCTTACACGCTTTCCAAGCGTGCGCCTTCAACCACTCGGCCACCTCTCCTCAGAAAAACTAAAAAAATTAATTTATTTTAGAATAAGGTCTATAAAAGGATTTCCTTAAAAATAAAGAATTTAGCAAACCTAGCAACCTCATACTATAAATTATTTTTTTTTTACGATTAAAAATTAACATATAAAATAAATACTTTATTAATATAGTAACAAAATTGGGAATTGTTTTAATTAAAGCAATAGTGAATCCATGATGTTTTTTTGCAAAATAAAATTTTGACCACATCCAATGCCAATTTCTAGATTTCTCCATCTCAAAGTCTTCCTCATCGTTATGAGAATTACCACCAAAATGATTTATTTTGACATTAACTAAAATTATTCTTCCACCTTTTTTCTTTATATTCAAGCAAAGATCTATCTCCTCGAGATATAAAAAAAAATTTTCATCAAAAGAAATTCCAAATAAATATTTCTTATTTAAAAGCATTGCAAATCCTTTTACATAATCCACATCTATTATTTCTTTACCATTAAAACTAGAATCTTTTTGATCATGATTTTCTAGAACAGATGCTATAGAAAAATTTTCTTTTTTTATTTTAGAGAGAAATAAATCTAAATTTTTTTTCGATAAAAAAGTATCAGGGTTAATTATAAATATATAATTTGTTTTTGATTTTAATATTCCAATATTATTTGCTCTTCCGTATCCAATATTTTCCTCCATCACTAAACATTCTAAATTTTGAAAATTTTTTTTTAATTCATCTTGAAGATGAAAATTCCTAGAGTTTTCAATAACAATTTTTGGTGAGATTTCAGGCAACTCACTTAAACAATTAAAAATAATTTTTTCACTTTTAAAAGTGGTAATAACAAATGTTATTTCACTATAATTTATCATTCTATCCAATTCAAATAATGCTTTTTATTTTTAACTAAATACTCTGGGAAAGAGTTGTCTATTAAAATTTTTTTATATTTTACAGATCTATTAAATATATCCTCTAATTTTTCGATTTTTTCTTTTATTAGTTTTTCATTTTTAAATTCTGCTCTATTTAATTCTCCATGACAGAACGAAGAAATTTTTTTTGCTAATCCTGATGGAGTTTTTAAATTACTGAAGTGCCACCCTCCATTTCTTATAATTTGATAATTTTGATTAAAAAAAAATTTCTTAAAAAAGTTTCTATTTTTTATTTTAATATTTCTTAACCATTGAGGAGATTTTAAATATTTTTTTACGCATATTCTAGAGCCATACCAAAGAGGCTGGGTTTCATTTAATACGTTAAATTTATAATAAAAAAAATTTTGTTCAAAAAAAGCAAACTTTTTTTTAGGTTTAAATTCATTTATCTTTAAAGGATTTGGAATTTCATCTAAATCAGAAATTATAATCCAGTCTTCTTCTTTAGCATCAACTAAATTATTTTGAATTTCATTCCTCATGGATTGATCTCTTAGATGACCCAGGTCCCAATTTTTTTTAAGCTTAATTGATTTATCGATATTTATTTTTTTTAAAGAAACATAATCAATTTTGCTTTTAAATTTGCTAAATTTTTTAATATCAAAATTTAATTTTCTTTTGTTACCTTGATGATCTTCTGCTGCTTCGATAATTATGAACTTATCTACATATTCATTTAAAATGTTTAATCTTAAATCTAATAAAAGATCTTCATCAAAGTACATAAAACAATCAAATATTTTCACTTTTTTTCACCGCTAATTTTTAAAACACCAATAAAAGCTTCTTGAGGAATTTCAACTCTCCCAAATTGTTTTGATCTTGCTTTGCCTTTTTTTTGTTTTTCTAAAAGTTTTCTCTTCCTGTCTGTTGCACCACCACCATGTATCTTTGTCAATACATCTTTTTTAAAACCCTTTATTGTTTCCCTGGCAATAATTTTTCCTCCAATTGCAGCTTGAACAGGGATCATAAAATTATGTCTTGGGATAAGGTCTTTAAGTTTTTCACAAACTTCTCTACCTGTTTTTTGTGCGAAATCTTTATGTATCATCATGGCTAAAGCATCAACAGGTTCAGCGTTTACTAAAATACCAAGTTTTACTAGATCGCCTTCTCTATGCTCAATTATTTCATAATCAAAACTTGCATATCCACTCGTCATTGACTTAAGTCTGTCGTTGAAATCAAACACAACTTCATTTAATGGAAGTTCATAATTTACTACTGCTCTACTTCCAGAATAACTAAGGTTGGTTTGTACTCCTCTTTTGTCTTGACACATTTTAATTATTGAACCTAAGTACTGGTCTGGAGTAATAATGGTTGCCTTAATCCAAGGTTCTTCAATATATTTTATTAATGTAGGATCTGGTAAACTTGATGGATTTTGTAAATCCATAGTATCACCATTATTCAAATGAACTTTATAAACTACTCCTGGTGTTGTTGTTAATAAATTAACATCAAATTCTCTCTCAAGTCGCTCTGTTACTATTTCTAAATGAAGTAAACCTAGAAACCCACATCTAAATCCTAAACCTAAAGCGGAAGATGATTCTGGTTCAAAAGAAAAGCTTGCATCATTTAATTGCAACTTTGCTAAACCATCTTTTAATTTTTGAAACTCTGAACTGTCTACAGGAAACAACCCACAAAATACAACAGGTTTACTAGGTTTAAAACCTGGTAAAGCTTCATTTAATGGTTTTGTTGCATCACAAATAGTGTCTCCAACTTTTGTCTCTGATAAAACTTTTATCCCTGTTGTGATAAATCCTATTTCTCCTGTTTTTAATTCATTGATATCAACTGGCTTTGGTGTAAAAACACCAACTTTTTCAACGATATATTCTTGATTTGTGGACATCATTTTGATCTTCATATGTTTAGAAAGTTTCCCATCTATAACTCTAACTAATATGACAACACCTAAATAAGTATCGTACCAACTATCAACTAGTAAACATTTTAAATCCGATGAACTTTCACCTTTTGGTGCTGGTAAAGTCGTTATAATTTGCTCTAAAATATCTCCTATTCCCTCTCCAGTTTTTCCCGAACATGGAATGGCATTCTCTGTGTCTATTCCAATAACTTCCTCAATTTGCTTTTTTGTTCTTTCTAAATCAGAAGCTGGTAAATCTACTTTATTTAATACCGGCACAATTTCATGATTTGTATCTAATGCTTGGTAAACGTTTGCTAAAGTTTGAGCTTCAACTCCTTGTGTACTATCCACAATCAAAATTGAACCTTCACAAGCATATAATGATCTACTTACCTCATAACTAAAATCTACATGGCCTGGTGTATCTATGATATTTAAAATATATTCTTTTCCGTCTTTAGCTTTATAATTTAGCTTTACTGTTTGCGCCTTTATTGTGATACCTCTCTCTCGTTCAATATCCATTGAATCTAAAACTTGAGCTTTCATCTCTCTTTCAGTCAGGCCACCACAACTATGAATTATTCTATCTGCAATAGTAGATTTTCCATGATCAATGTGTGCGATGATTGCAAAATTTCTTATATTATCGATTGAACTCATTGGCTTTAGGATCGAATTTTAGCGCCAGTTTTATTTTCGACTGTTTCTATAATTGATTTATTGATTTGATCTAAATCTGCTTCTTTAAGAGTTTTTTCTTGAGATTGAATTGTAACACTGATCGCAATTGATTTTTGGTTTTCTGGAATATTGTCGCCCTCATAAACATCAAAAACTTTAATGTTTGAAATCAAATTTTTATCAACATTTGATATAACATTTACTAAATCTTGAACATTAATTTTCTTATCAACTATAAAAGCAAAATCCCTTTCTGACTTTTGATAATCTGAAACAGAATATTTTGTTTTTTGATCTTTTAGTGATTTTTTGGGTAATTTTAAATTATCAAGAAATATTTCAAAACCTACTAGAGACTCAGTTTTCATATCTATTTGCTTAATGATATTTGGATGAATTTCACCAAAGTATGCAGCCACACTTTCTTTACCTCTATTCAAAAATAATCTTCCTGATTTACCTGGATGATAATAATCAGGTGTTTCATCATCAATAAAAAATTTCTCTGCATCGTAACCTGCTTCAACTAAGGTTTGAACTACATCTTTTTTAATATCAAAAACATCAACATTTCTCTCTTTTTCTAACCAAGAAAGACGAGATTTTTTTCCAGCAGATAAACCACAGACTACTATATTTTGTTCACCAGGTTGTTTTCCAAAAAATGTTGGTCCTATTTCAAAAATAGATAAATCTTTAAAACCTCTATCTATATTTTTGCTCATATACATAATTAAATTTGAAAATATTGAATTTCTTAAAACTCCTAATTCTGAACTTATAGGGTTCACAATTTTTAATTCATCATTTTGTCCTTTGAAATGATTATTATATTTTGCATCTGTGAAAGACCAAGTAATTGCCTCCAAATAACCTTTTGAAGCAACAGATCTTTGAAGGAAATGAAACAATTTTTGAGTTTGTGTTAAAGTAGATTTTTTTCTCTCTTTGATAGGTTCTTCTATCTTTATTTTATCATAACCAACTATTCTTACCAATTCCTCAACAACATCTATTTCCTGAGTAATATCTGGTCTCCAGGATGGGATACTTAGTTTAAAACCTTTTTTATCTTTTTTACATGTAAAACCTAAGTTATCTAAAATTTTTAACATATCTTTTGTTAAAATTTTAAAACCTGTAACTTTTTCAAACGAATTTGGATCAAATTTAATTATTTGATTTTTAAATGCACTAATTTTTTGGATATCAATCTTACTAATTTCACCACCACAAATTTCTTTAATTAAAAAAGCAGCTTTATTTAAACCTTCTTCAATTGATAATTGGTCTATTCCTCTTTCAAATCTAAATTTTGCATCTGTATCAATATTTAATCTTTTTGCTGTTCTTCTAATTGATCTTGGATCAAAATAAGCTGACTCAATTAAAACATTTTGTGTATCCATTTCTGTTCCAGATCTTGTGCCTCCGATTATACCACCAAGTCCTAATACACCTTTATCATCACTAATTACACACATATCATCTTCAAGTTTATAGGTTTTGTTATCTAAAGCTGTGAACTCTTCACCAGATTTTGAGTTTCTAACGATTATACCTTTTTCAATTTTATCAGCATCATATGCGTGTAATGGACGATTAATATCAATCATTACATAGTTTGTAATATCAACAATTGCTGAAATAGGTTTTTGACCTATAGAAATTAATTTATCCTTTAACCACTTTGGACTTTCAGTATTTTTTACATTTGTTACCAAACAGCTTCCAAAAGAAAAACATCCTTGGTTTTTTTCGTTTGTAATTTTTACTTTAATTATTTGAGATTTTTTCGATTTTATTTTTTGTTCTTTAATCAGTTTTAATTTACCAAAGCCTGAAGCCGCTAAATCTCTAGCTATCCCTCTAACACCAAGGCAGTCCGGTCTGTTGGGTGTGATTGATAAATCAATCAAATTAGAACTAGATTGAGTAAAAAAACTTTTTCCAATACTATTGTTGTATTTCGAAGATGAAAGCTCAGTAATTCCATCACTCTCCTCAGACAAATTGAGTTCAGATTCAGAACAAAGCATACCACAAGATGTAACATCTCTAATTTTTGCTATAACTAATTTAGTTTTATTTTTTGGAATAACTGCACCAGGAGGAGCATAAACAGTGATCAAACCTTCTCTAGCATTTGGTGCACCGCATACTACTTTCTTGATCTCTTTTTCACCTACATCAACATCACAAACTTTTAAACGGTCTGCATTAGGATGTTTTTCAGTTTTTAAAATTTTTGCTACTTTGAATAAATCTAAACCTTCAGATAAATTTTCAACACTTTCAACTTCAAGTCCAATATCAGTTAATTTCTCAAGTAACTTCTCTTCCTTAGCACTTACAGATAGATGATCTTTTAACCAATCAAATGTTATCTTCATCGACTTAGACCTCTATAATTTGTAGGAACATCAAGAGGATCAAACCCAAAGTGGTTTAACCATCTATAATCACAGTCAAAGAAAGCTCTTAAATCATTAATACCATATTTTAGCATAGCTAACCTGTCTATACCTATGCCAAATGCATATCCTTGGTATTTAGCAGGATCAACTTTAACATTTTTTAAAACATTTGGATGAACCATTCCACATCCTAAAATTTCAAGCCACTGATCCCCTTCTCCTATAACAATTTTACCATCTTTAATTTCGTAACCAATATCTACTTCTGCAGATGGTTCTGTAAAAGGGAAATGACTTGGTCTAAATCTCATTTTGATTTTTTCCACTTCAAAGAACTCTTTAATAAAATAATTTAAACATCCCTTTAAATGACCCATATTAATATCTTTATCTATATGAAGGCCCTCAACCTGATGGAACATTGGCGCATGCGTTTGGTCACTATCTGATCTATATGTTCTACCTGGAGCAATAATTTTAAACGGTGGCTTGTCTTTTAACATAGTTCTAATTTGAACTGGTGAAGTATGCGTTCTTAACAAAACTTCCTTATTTTCGTCTAAATAAAAAGTATCGTGCATATCACGAGCAGGATGATTATCTGGAGTATTTAGTGCAGTAAAATTATTATATTCATTTTCTACATCTGGTCCTTCTTCAACACTAAAACCTATTTCTGAAAATATAGATGAGATTTCATCTATAGTTTGAGATACAGGATGAATTTTTCCTCTAACAAAAGGTCTTCCAGGTAAAGTTATGTCAACTTTTTCTTTTTCAAGTTTTTGATTAACTTCTTTTGTTTCTATTTCTTTAATCTTTTCCGAAATTAAAGATTGCAGTTCATCTTTTATTTTATTCAAGTCTGCTGCAAAAGTTTTTCTATCAGACTCTGGTATTGATCCTACAGTTTTGAATAAAGATGAAATTTGACCATTTTTTCCAAATAACTCTGTTTTGATTGAATTGATTTCATCTAAGCTTAGCTCATTTTTAAGCTTTGATAAAAATTGATCTCTAATATTTTTTATGTCTGACATATTAGTAGATTATTTCCTTAAGAAATAAAAACAATAGAGATTAATTTAAAGCGGATTGAGCTTTTTGTACAATTCTTTTAAATGCTTCTGGGCTATCGTAAGCAATTTCAGCTAAAATTTTTCTATCTATTGCAACACCACATTTACTTAAACCATTAATGAATTTTGAATAAGTCATACCCTCTGCTCTTACACCAGCATTAATTCTTTGTATCCATAATGATTTGAAATCTCTTTTTTTATTTCTTCTATCTCTGTAAGCATACTGCATGGATTTCTCCATAGCTTGTTTAGCAACTCTGATAGTATTTTTTCTTCTGCCCCACTGACCTTTTACAGCTTTCAAAACTTTTTTATGTTTTGCTTTACTTGTTACGCCTCTTTTAACTCTTGCCATTGTTACCCTCTTAAACTGTAAGGCATATATGATTTAACAATTTTGCCATCTTGTTTAGACAAAGTTGTAGTGCCCCTTAATTTTCTAATTTGTGAATTCGTTCGTTTAATCATACCGTGTCTTTTACCGGCTTGAGCAGATATAACTTTACCCTTAGCTGATATTTTAAATCTTTTTTTTGCTGAGCTTTTTGTTTTTAATTTTGGCATAATTCTGCGGACTTATACAAAGAATGTTTAAATTTTACAACCTCTATTAAGGCTTATAAAGGTTGAATTACCATAATCATTTGCTTCCCATCAAATTTGGGTTGCAACTCTACTCTACCAATATCCTTCATATCCTCTTTAATTTTACCCATCAGTTCATTGCCTAAATGAGAGTGTTGGAGCTCTCGCCCTTTAAATCTGATAGTAAATTTAACTTTATCTCCTTTGGAGATAAATTTTTTTGCATTTTTGACCTTAAATTCGTAATCATGAGTTTCTGTTACAGGTCTCATTTTAATTTCTTTTAATGAAATTATTTTTTGTTTCTTTTTTGCAAGATTTGCTTTTTTTTGAGCATCATATTTATACTTACCCATATCCATGATTTTACATACAGGTGGGTTAGCATTAGGTGCAATTTCAATTAAATCTAATCCTTGGTTTTTAGCCATTGATATAGCTTCATTAGTACTGATCACTCCAAGATTTTCACCATCACTTGCAATTACTTGAACATCAGGTGAAGATATTCGGTTATTAGATCTTGGACCTCTATCCTTTGTTCTTCTTTGAAAGTAATTTTGTTTGAAATCTGCCACTTAGTTTGATGATGCTTTATTTAAAGCAGAGAAAGTTTTTAAGAATGAATCTATATCCATATTTTCTTGTTTATTAGAGTCTAACCTTCTAATCGTTACTGAATTGGAGTCAACTTCTTTTTTACCACAAATTAACAAAAGAGGTATTTTTGCTAAAGAATGATCTCTAATTTTATAGTTTAAATTATTATTTTTAATATCAACTGCAGAACTTATGCCTACCTCTTTAATTTTTTTTGAAACTTCTATTGCATAATCATTAAATTCTTCTGAAATTGGAATTACCATAGTTTGTAAAGGTGAAATCCAAAAAGGAAATTTACCAGCATAATTTTCAATCAATATTCCTATAAATCTTTCTAGAGAACCAAACAACGCTCTATGAAGCATAACAGGAACTTTTTTTGTTCCGTCTTTATCAACATATGATGCATCTAATCTTCCAGGTAAATTTAAATCAACTTGTAAGGTTCCACATTGCCAATCTCTTCCAATAGCATCTCTTAAAACAAATTCAATTTTTGGCCCATAGAAAGCACCTTCACCTTTATTAATACTATATTCTAACTTAGAAGCTTTAACTGCTTCAAGAAGTGAAGCTTCTGCTTTATCCCAAACGTCATCATCTCCTACTCTAACCTCCGGTCGATCAGCATATTTTAAAATCACATTTTCAAAACCAAGATCTTTATAAATATCTAATATTAAATTTGTTACATTTAAACACTCACTCGTAATTTGATCTTCCGCACAAAAGATATGCGCATCATCTTGTGTAAAAGCTCTAACTCTAAGCAAACCATGTAAAGCACCTGATGGTTCGTAACGATGAACCTTACCAAATTCTGTGATACGTAATGGAAGATCTCTATAACTTTTCAATCCTTGATTAAATACTTGTATATGACCTGGACAATTCATTGGTTTTATTGCAAACACTTTTTCATCAGGAGTTTCTGATGTGTACATATTCTCTCCATATTTTTCCCAGTGACCAGATTTTTCCCACAATTGTCGGTCTAAAATTTCAGGTGTATTTACCTCTTTGTATCCAGCAGCATCTTGTCTACCTCTCATATAATTAATTAATTTTTGAAATAATGCCCACCCTCTCTCATGCCAAAAAACTGAGCCTGGACTTTCTTCTCTAAAATGAAACAAGTCCATTTCTTTACCTAATTTTCTATGATCTCTTTTTTCTGCTTCTTCTATTCTTTTTAAATGCTCATCTAAATCTTTTTGAGAAGCCCAGCTTGTACCATAAATTCTTTGGAGCATTTCATTTTTTGAATCACCTCTCCAATAAGCTCCTGAAACTTTCATTAATTTAAAGTATTTTCCAATTTTACCTGTTGAGGAAAGATGGGGTCCTCTACAAAGATCGTGCCAATCTCCATGGAAATAAATTGAAACATCTTCATTCTCTGGTATTGCCTCAATTAACTCAGCTTTATAGATTTCACCTTTTTTTTTAAAATGATCTATGGCTTTATTTCTGTCCCAAACTTCCCTCTTGGTAACCTCATCTCGATCAACAATTTCTTTCATTTTATTTTCAATCTTTGTTAAATCATCTTCTGTAAACGGATCTTTTCTAGCAAAATCATAATAAAATCCATTTTCAATTACAGGGCCAATCGTAACTTGTGTTCCTGGAAACAATTCTTGTACTGCCATTGCTAATATGTGAGCAGTATCGTGTCTAATGGTTTCTAGACCTTCAGGATTTTTAGATGTAAAAATTTTTACCGAACAGTCTTTCTCAATTAAATGTTCTAAGTCTTTTAACTCGCCATCTACACTTATTACCATTGCTTGTTTAGCTAATGATTTGCTAATTTTTTCTGCTACTTCTAATCCAGTAACTTTATTTGGGAAATCAATATTATTTCCATCAGGTAATGTAATTATAGGCATTTAATTTATTAATCTTTTATACTCTGAATAAGTAGAAAAGCACATTTTTTCAACATTAAATTTTTGAACTATATTTTTTCTTCCTTCAACACCAATTAATTTTAATTGAGTTTCGTCAATTGTCAGCGTTTTTAAAATTTTCTGACTTAAAGACTTTGCATCACCCGCTTTAAATAAATAGCCTGTTTTTTCATCAACTACAGTCTCATTAGAGCCACCAATATTACTCGCAATAATTGGTTTCTCCATAGATTGGGCCTCCACAGAAACTCTACCAAAAGCTTCTGGTTCAATAGAAGCTGAAACAATTATATCAGAAACTTTGTAAGCTAATGCCATATCTTTACAGTGATCGATAAATCTTATCTGTTTAGTCAACCTATATTGTTCTGAAAGCCTTATTAGTTTTTTTTTATACAAATCCCTTCCCTGATCACTTCCAAGGATAACAGCATAAAATGCCTCATAACCTAATTCAATATTTACCAGATTGATTGCTTCAATAAATACCTCTTGTCCCTTCCAGGTAGTTAATCTACCAGGCAAAAGTATAATCTTTTTATCTTTTTCTATTTCCCATTGTTTTAATAATTTTTTCTCTTCAGTTTCAAGCTTTGTGGTAGGGTCAAAATAATCAACATTAATTCCTCTAAATACTACTAATAATTTTTTTTTTTGATTTAAGTAATTTGAATAATTTTCTTTAATGTGTGAAAAAATAAAGTTTGATCCTGCAATAATTAAGTCAGAACGAACCATTACTGAATTATATAATTTTTTCAAATTACTTTTAAAATTATAAGTTCCGTGAAATGTAGTCACAAACTTTCTACTTGTTATTTTAGAGGCTATTAAACAAGACCATGCAGGCGCTCTACTTCTCGCGTGTATGATCGAAATATTATTAAATAAAATAATAAAAGTTAAAATTATCGCATTAATTAAAATTAATATTGGATTTTTACTTTGAACTGGAAGTCTAAAAACTTTTACTTTATTTTTATCTACAAATTTAAGTAACTCACCACCACTAGTAACTATATATGATTTGCAACCGTTTTCAGGCAAATAGTGAGCAATATCATAACAGCCAGTCTCTGCACCGCCATATCCAAGTTTTGGAATTACTTGCAAAACTTTTAAATTAGATGACATTTGTTATGATTATATATTAATTAGCAATTCTTATAAACGATTATGGCAAATTTCAGATTCCACAAAATATCAAAGTCTAAGAAAATTAGACATATTTGTAAAATTTATAAAAATTCTCCATTCATAGTTTTCTTGCATGGATTTATGTCAGATCTTGAAGGAAAAAAGCCAGAAGCTTTTTTAAAATTTGCAAAAAAAAATAAAATAAGTTTTCTTGCTTTAGAATATTCAGGTCATGGAAAATCTACAGGTAAATTCACAAATGGAAATATTTCAAAGTGGACTAAAGAAACTTCTACATTAATAAATAAATACATAAAAAATAATAATTTTTATGTTATTGGTTCAAGTATGGGCGCTTGGATTGCTTTACGACAATTCAAAATATTTAAAAAACAAATTATGGGATTTTTAGGAATTGGGTCGGCACCTGAGTTTTTAGAAAATTTGATGTGGAAAAGATTCTCTAAAAAAATAAAGCAAGAAACAATCCAAAAAGGTATATATCACCTAAAACATGGGAATTATGAGTATCCAATCACTTATCAGCTTATAAGAGATGGAAGAAAAAATAGAGTTTTAAATAAAAAAATAAATTCAAAAATTAATGTTACCATGGTGCATGGTGAATATGATGAAGCTGTGCCGGTAAGTTTTTCTAGAAAAGTTTTAAAAATATTTCCAAAAGCAAAAAAGAAATTGATCATTGTAAAAAAAGGTGACCATAGCTTATCAAATAAGAAATGGCTTAATATAATCTTAAAAGAATTAAAATTATTAATTAACTAACTTCTTTTATAACTTTTTTTAAACTGATAGGGTTTTTAAGTTTATCCAACATTTCTTTAGGACAAACCTGAATGAAATTATTAATTTTATTATCATAATTTTCAATTATTTCTTTAGATAACAAAGATCCTGTCTCTTCATGGTGTTCTTTGATTAAATTTTTTAAACTTTCTTTCCAATAATCTGTTTCAACATTCTGCCAAACTACTGACTCTGGGTTTACTTTTTTTTCAAATTCTTGTGATTTGTCATAGATAAATGCCATACCACCTGTCATACCAGCAGCAAAGTTATCTCCAACATCTCCAAGAATTACTACAGTTCCACCAGTCATATACTCACAACCATTCGAGTCACATCCCTCAATAACTGTAACTGCACCTGAATTTCTTACAGAAAATCTTTCACCAGCCTGACCGGCTGCAAAAAGTTTTCCAGATGTTGCTCCGTATAGAACTGTATTTCCTAAGATAGTATTTTCATTTGAAACTAAGTTACTTTCCTCTGGTAGTCTTATAGAAATTGTAGCTCCTGAAAGACCTTTGCCAACATAATCATTTGCATCACCTTTTAATACCAACTTCAAACCTTTGGATGAAAAGGCTCCAAAAGATTGGCCAGCTGATCCTTTAAAGTTTAATATTAAAAAATTATCATCAAGTTTTTCATAGCCATATTTTTTATATAAATGATGAGAAATTCTTGTCCCAACTGCTCTATGAGTATTTTTAATTAAATATTCTTTTTCAATTTTTTCAGAATTATCTAAAGCCTTTTCAATCTCTGGCCATATTTCTTGGTCTAGAGTATCTGGCACTGAATTAATTTCTTGGTTTTCACAGTATCTAGTATTGTTCCCAGTATCTGCTTGAACAAACAAAGGATTTAAATCTAAATCATCTAAATTATCTGAACCCTTACTAACTTGTCTAAGTAAGTCAGTTCTACCAATAATATCGTTTAATGATTTAAAACCTAATTTAGCTAAAATTTCTCTAACCTCAGTTGCTATAAACGTAAATAGATTAACAACCTTATCTGGTGTTCCAGTAAATTTTTCTCTTAATTTTTCATCTTGAGTACAGACACCAACGGGGCATGTATTCGAATGACATTGTCTTACCATTATGCATCCCATTGCAACTAGAGCCGTTGTTGCAACTCCATACTCTTCTGCTCCCATCATGGCTGCTATAACGACATCTCTACCTGTTTTAATCCCCCCATCAGTTCTAAGTGTAACTGTGTGTCTAAGATTATTTAATGTTAAAACCTGATTAGCCTCTGTTAATCCCATCTCCCATGGAATACCTACATATTTTACACTTGTTTGCGGGGTAGCTCCAGTACCACCGTTATGTCCTGAAATTAATATTATGTCTGCTTTTGCTTTGGCAACTCCTGCAGCAATAGTCCCAACTCCTGAGGAAGCAACTAGTTTTACTCCAATTCTCGCTTTTGGATTAATCTGTTTTAAATCATAAATAAGCTGCGCAAGATCTTCAATTGAATAAATATCGTGGTGTGGTGGAGGAGAAATTAGTGTTACTCCAGGCGTTGAGTGTCTTAACCTTGCTATTTCATCAGTAACTTTGAAACCTGGGAGCTGTCCACCTTCTCCTGGCTTTGCACCTTGTGCAATTTTTATTTCAATCTCATTGCAATTGTTTAAATAATTAACTGTTACACCAAATCTTGCTGAAGCTATTTGTTTTACTCTTGAGTTTGCACTATCTCCATTATCTAACACTTTAAATCTTTTTTCATCTTCACCGCCTTCACCACTACAAGAAGCACCTTTAATTCTATTCATGCCTGTAGCCAAAGTTTCATGTGCCTCTTTAGATAAAGCGCCATGAGACATGCTTCCACTTCCAAATCTTTTTAAAATATTTTCTATTGGTTCTACTTCTGAAATATCTATTGATCCCTTTAATTTTTTTTCTCTAAAATCAATTAAGTCCCTTAAATTTATTGGTGGTAAATTATAAATACCTTCTGCATATCTTTTATAAGCGTCATAAGAATTAGAACCAACTGCACTTTGAAGTAAATGTATAAGTTTCCCTTGATATTGGTGTGTTTCTCCATTTTTTCTATATCTATAAATACCTCCAATAGGAAGAATTGTATCAGTACTTTCAAATGCTTCTTTATGAATTGCTCTTATTTTTTTTTCGATTCCAGTAAGTCCAATACCAGAAATTTTAGACACAACTCCTGGAAAATAGTCTGAAACAATAGTTCTGCTTAATCCAACAGTCTCAAAGTTGCATCCACCTCTGTAAGAACTTAAAACAGAGATACCCATCTTAGACATAATTTTTAATAAACCTGCATTGACAGATTTAATGTATCTTTCAACACATTCTTCAAAGCTAAACTTTCCAAATAATTTTTTTTCAAATCTTTGATATAAACTGTCGAACGCCAAATAAGGATTTACTGTTGTTGCTCCAACACCAATTAAAGTTGCAAAAGAGTGTGTATCTAATGCTTCTCCAGATTGGACATTGATTGACACATAGCCTCTTAATTTTTTCTCAATTAAAAAAGAGTTGATTGCACCAACTGCAAGCAGCATTGGAATTGGAAGTTTTGAAATTGATAAATCTTTATCGCTAAGAATTAGTTGTGTAACACCCTGTCTAACAGCAATTTCTGCATCTTTTTGAATTTTTTTAATAGCTTCATACAAACTGTTACTTTCTTCAAAAGTACAATCAATTATTGCTGAATTATTTCCAAAAAAATTGATGAATTTTTCAAACTGAGAATTAGATAAAATTGGGCTATTAAGAACATAAATATTCTGTTTTGTTAAATTATCAAAATCTAGAATATTTCCTAGATTTCCAAATCTTGTTTTTAAACTCATCACTTTGTTTTCTCTTAAAGAGTCTATTGGTGGATTTGTAACTTGGCTAAAATTTTGTCTAAAAAAATGATACAGAGGTCTATATTTATCTGATAACACAGCTAAAGGGGTGTCATCGCCCATAGATCCTGTAGCCTCTTTTGCATCCTCAGCCATAGGGTGTAAAATTAATTCAAGATCCTCTAAACTAATTCCAAAAGTATACTGTCTTCTTCTTAAATCATCCCCTGAAAAAGAATTTTTTTCATCTTCAATATTTAGTTTGTCATCTAAATCAATAATTTGTGAATTAAAATGTTTATACTCTTTTGCTAAGTAATCCTTAATTTGTTTATTAGTAAATACTTTACCTTTTTCGATTCTTACTCCTATAATTTCTCCAGGACCTAATCTTCCTTTTGATAAAATTCTTTTTTCATTTAGTTCGATCATCCCAGTTTCTGAGCCTGCAAACAATAACTTATCCTTTGTGATTGCATATCTTAAAGGTCTTAATCCGTTTCTATCATTTGCTGCAATAACCCACTCATTGTCAGTTCCGGCTATAGCGGCAGGCCCATCCCAAGGTTCCATTGTGCTATTTAAAAAATTAAATAACTGCTGATGATCTTTTGGCAAAGTCTTATTCTTCTTAGACCATGCATCTGGAACTAACATTAGTTTAGCTAATGGTGCAGGTTGACCTGAAATGTTTAATAATTCGAAAACATTATCTAAAGCTGCAGAATCTGAGGCTCCTTGTTGAATAACTGGCTTAAGATTTTCTATATCATCAAATAATAGACTATTCATTTCTTGCTCATGAACTTTCATCCAATTTTTATTTCCTCTATAAGTGTTAATTTCTCCATTATGTGCAATTGCTCTGAATGGTTGAGCAAGATTCCAGCTTGGAGCCGTATTGGTTGAAAACCGCTGATGAAATATTGCGTATCTTGATACAAATCTTTCATCATTTAAATCTAAATAAAATTCTGAAATTGCTTCAGCTAAAAACATTCCTTTGTAAATAATTGACTTTGAACTTAATGAACAAATATAAAAATTATTTAATGATTTTTTGAAAGCTTCGTTTTCGATTTTTCTTCTTGTCTCATAAATTTTTCTCTCCAAATCTTTATTTGTAAGCTCTTTATTATGAGGTTTGAAAAGTACCTGAATAATTTCAGGCATAGTTTGAAAAGCTTTTTCACCTAAAACCTTTGGATTAACAGGAACTTGTCTCCAGCCATAAATATTAAAATCATTTTTCGTTAGTTCGCTTTCAACAATTGTTTTACAGCTCTCTTGTGCAGCATAGTCATTACGTGGAAGAAAAATCATTCCTACGCAGATTTCAGAATTATCGTGTGTGTGTCCAGTAACCTCAATTTTTTCAATAAAAAAATCTTTTGGAATTTCTACGTGAATTCCAGCTCCATCTCCTGTTTTTCCATCGGCATCTACCGCACCCCTATGCCAAACAGCTTTTAAAGCTTCAATTCCATACTCAACAACATTCCTGGATTTTTTTCCCTCTGTTGAAGCTATTAAACCTACTCCACAAGCATCATGCTCCATATCTTCAGAATAGACATTGTTTTTCTTAAGTAGATCAAAATTTTTTTTATAAGTTTTCATTAAGCAACTTTTTTCTCATTTTTGGATTTTGTTTCTAAATAATTTTTTATGGAAACTGCTGCGTCTCTCCCATCTTTAATTGCCCAAACAACTAATGAAGCTCCTCTAACGATGTCTCCAGCCGCAAAAACACCACTTAGATTAGTTTCCATAGTATCAAAATCTGTTTTTATTGTTCCCCATTTTGTAACTTGAAGTTCATTGCTATCAAATAAATTAGGTAAATCCTCTGGATCAAATCCAAGAGCTTTAATAACCATATCTGCTTTTATTTCATAACTTGATCCTTCTTGTACTTCAGGTTTTCTTCTGCCAGTTTCATCTGGTTCACCTAACTTTATTTGATCTACAATTAAATTTTCTACCTTATTAGTCCCTTTAAATTCTTTAGGACTAGATAGCCATACAAATTCAACACCCTCTTCTTCAGCATTTGCAACTTCTCTTGCTGAACCAGGCATATTTTCTTTATCTCTTCTATATAAACATTTTACTGATTTTGCTTTTTGTCTTATTGAAGTTCTCACACAATCCATTGCTGTATCACCTCCACCAATTACAACAACATCTTTTCCCTCAGCATTTAGAATTCCCTTGTCAAATAATTCAACATCATCGCCCAATCCTTTCTTATTTGATGCTGTAAGAAAATCCATTGCTGGAAAAATGTTATCTAAATCATTACCTGGTAAATTAACTTCTCTTGCTTTGTAAACTCCTGTTGCAATTAATACTGCATCATGTTTTTTTCTTAATTGCTCTAAGCTTGCATCCTTTCCAACTTCAAAATTTTGTATGAATTCTATTCCACCATCTTTTAAAAGCTTTGTTCGTCTTTGAACTATTTCTTTTTCTAATTTAAAATTTGGAATTCCATATATTAACAATCCTCCAGCTCTATCATAACGATCGTAAACTGTAATTTTATACCCATTTTTTCTTAACTGTTCTGCCGCCGCTAATCCGGCAGGACCAGCTCCTATAATTCCAACACTTTGATTTTTTTCATTTGTAACTTCAATTGGTTTAACCCAACCTTGTTCCCAGGCGTTATCTGTTATATATTTTTCAACAGAACCAATTGTAACTGTTCCATGACCAGACTGCTCAATTACACAATTTCCCTCGCATAATCTATCCTGCGGACAAATTCTTCCACAAACCTCAGGCATATTGTTAGTGCTTTGGGAAAGCTCGTATGCTTCTTTTAATCTTCCTTCAGCAGTTAACTTTAGCCAATCAGGAATATTGTTACTTAAAGGACAATGAACCTGACAGAAAGGAACTCCACATTGAGAACATCTGCTTGATTGCTCTTTAGCTTTTTCATTGATATATTCGTCATATATCTCGTTAAAATCCTTTTTTCTTTGATCAACCTCTCTTTTAGGTGGAGTTTGTTGACCTATTTTTACAAATTTTAACATCTTGTCAGTCATATAAAATATAATTTTAGGCAAATTATATAATGATTTTGTTTAATAAAGCATTAAATAGGTCATATTTATTGACCTTTAAGCTCTCATTTTTGTTATAAATAAACAGGTTTCTAATAAATGCATAGCTACTATGATCAAATCGTATTGTTTGAAATATAAGCTTTATAAGCTACGAAGAAATTATGTTTCAGAATATTATAGAAGTTTTAATCCTTTCAGCAATTCAAGGGGTTTCAGAATTTCTTCCGATAAGTTCTTCTGCACATTTAATTTTAGTTTCAAGTTTATATGAATTTAAATCTAGCTCATTACTAATTGATATAAGCCTTCATCTTGGATCTCTTTTTGCAATAGTTTATTACTTTAAAGAAGAGTTATTAAACATAAATAAAAATAAAAGACTAATAAGTTTAATTGTTATTGGATCTATTCCATTAATAATCTTTGGATATTTTTTGTATACCACAGGGCTAATTTATAGTTTACGAAACATTAAAACTATTGCATGGACAACTTTAATATTTGCGGTTGTTTTATATATCTCTGACAAGAGTCGTTTTGATAAAAAAATTTCTACAAATTTAAATATTCAATCAATTCTATTTATAGGAATAATGCAAATTTTATCATTGATACCTGGAGTAAGCAGAGCAGGTATTACAATAACAGCTGCGAGGATTTTAAAATTTAATAGAGTAGATTCGAGTAAAATATCTTTTTTACTATCTATCCCAGCATTAGCTGGTTCAAGTGTACTTAGTTTAAAAGATATTTTTAATCAACCAACAGAATTTAATTATTTGGTAATAATTGCAATTATATCTTCTTTTATTCTTTCTTTTTTAACAGTTAAATATTTTTTAATTTTTATAAATAAGTTTTCTATGAATGCATTTGTAATTTATAGAATAATAATTGCTTTAGTATTGTTTAGTTTAATTTATTAAATTTTTTTTCTTTTTATAAGTGGGAGTAATTGTGATAATAAAACTCCACACAAAATAAAAAAACATCCAAGTATATTATTTATATCTAATACTTGATTTAAAATAAACCATGCAGCTACAGTTGCAAATACACCCTCAAGGGAGAAAATAATTGCTGCTGGTGCAGGTGAAATATTTTTTTGTGCATAAATCTGTAATACAAATGCAAATCCTCCAGATAATATTCCAGCATATAATATAGAATATATTTCCATTAGAATGTTGTTCCAAACAAATTCTTCATAAAGAATTCCAATGAAAAAAGATAAAATAGCTACGATTAAAGTTTGAATTGCTCCAATTGTAAGTGGAAGATTGTATTTAGAAATAATAATTCCAGTAAATATAATATGTGTGCTCCAAAATAAAGCTCCTAGTACAACCAAAGTATCTCCCAACCTAACAGTTGCATCGTAAAAATTTGTTAATAAATATCCTCCAATTAAACATAAAATTACTGAAGGCCATACACTCCAATGAATTGATTTTTTTCCAAACAAATAAATTATGATAGGCACCATAGGTACATAAAAGATGGTAAAAAAGGCTGCATTTGCAACATCTGTATAGAGCAAAGCAACCTGTTGTAATGCAGAACCTAAAAATAAGGATAATCCTATTAAAGACACATAATTTATAAATTTTTTTTTATCTGTCTTTAATTCTGATTTAAAATTTTTTAACTCAAATAAAATTACGAGTGGGGTAATAGCTAAAAAACCAACAAAAAATCTAACAGCATTAAATGTGAAAGGACCAATATTGTCCATACCAGTATCTTGAGCAATAAAAGTTGTGCCCCATATAAAAGTACATAACAAGGCACTAAATAGGGAAATGGGTTTGGACATTTTAGACTATACAGCTAGCTTATAAGCAAAATTTTTGCCTAAGTTTTCTTTAAGATCATTGTTAAATCTTGCTGCCTCAGCACCATCAATAATTCTATGATCATAAGACAAAGAAATCGGTAACATTGTTCTAGTTTGAAACTTTCCATTTATATACATTTGTTTTTTCTCTGATCTTCCTACTCCTAAAATTGCTACTTCAGGATAATTTATTATTGGTGTAAAAAATGATCCACCTATTCCACCCAAACTAGTAATGGTCATCGAACCACCAAACAATTCTTTTTTGTCTATTTTTAAATTTCTACAAAGCTCGCTTACCTCTCTCAGCTCTCTACTAATATGAGAAATTTTTTTATTATTAGCGTTTCTAATTTTTGGAACCATTAGTCCATTTGGAGTGTCTACAGCTATACCTACATGGTAATATTTTTTCACTGTCATTTTGCCAGTTTCAATTTCATCAATTGAGGAATTAAAACTTGGAAACTTTTGGAGCGAAGCAACTAAGGCTTTTACAATAAATGCTAAAGGAGTAATTTTAATTTTTTCTCCTGTATAAATATCAGTCAAAGAATTTCTGAAGCTTTCCATTTCTGTAATATCAGCCTCATCATGATTTGTAACATGAGGTATAGTGGTCCATGAATTTGTTAAATACTTTGATGATAATTTTTTTACTCTTGGTATATCTGTGATCTCTATTTCACCAAAATCTGAATGCTCAAATTCATTTTTAATTTTGTTTGATTTTTTTTCCTCAACAACTTCAACTTTATTATTTGATCTTAACGCTACAAATTTTTTTATATCATCTTCAACTACTCTTCCATCTCTCTCGCTTCCTAAAACTTTATTTATATCTACACCGAGTTCTCTAGCAAATTTTCTAGCTTTTGGGCTTGCTGATGAAATGTTAGATACATTATTTAAAACTTTAGTTTCTTGTTGAACTTCAGGTTCTATTACTTCAATTTTTTTGAACTCTTTTTCTATTATTGGCTTTTGTTCAACTTTTTGATTTATCTGTGATGACTTTTCTAAAGTTAAAATTAAATCTCCTTCAGATACTTTATCTCCAACTTTTATATTTAAGTTAGAAATTTTACCTTCAAAACTAGATGGTATTTCTACGCTAGACTTATCACTTTCTATTGTAATTAAAGGGTCATTTTTTTTAATTGATTGGCCTTTTTTTACTAATACCTCAATAACCTCAACATCTTTAAAATCTCCTATATTTGGTACCTTAATTTCAATATCTGACATTATAATTTTGTTGGCATAGGTTTATCGCCATCAATTTTGTATTTTTTCATAGCATCTTTTGCATATTTTGAAGCTATCAATTGTTCTTTTGCTAAAATACTTAATCCATAAGCTACTAAATGTTCTTTATCTACCTCAAAGAATTTTCTTAAATTTTTTCTAGTATCACTTCTTCCAAAACCATCTGCACCTAGAGAATAAAAGCTCTTATTGTTTGTGTAAGGTCTTATTTGATCAGAGTTCATTCTCATATAATCAGATGCTGCCATAATTGGTCCTTCAGTACTTCCAAGACATTGCTCTACATATGATTTTTTAGGAGTTTTGTCCGGATTTAGAAGGTTATATCTTTCAACTTCCATCCCATCTTTTCTTAACTCATTAAAACTTGTAACACTCCATATTTCACTATCAATTTGATAGTCGTTTTGTAAAATTTCAGCTGCTGACATCATCTCTCTTAATATCGTTCCTGAGCCTAAAAGTTGAAGTTTCGTTTTTTTATATTTGCTAAATTCCTTTATCTTATACATTCCTTTAAGAATTCCCTCTTCACAATTTTTATCCTTAGGCATTTCAGGATGTGAATAATTTTCGTTCATTGTTGTAATATAATAAAAAACATTTTCTTTCTTCTCATGCATTCTTCTTAGACCCTCTCTAAAAATAGTTGCCAATTCATAGTGAAATGTAGGATCATAAGTTACACAATTAGGAATTGTTGATGCAATCAAATGACTATGTCCGTCTTGATGTTGTAATCCTTCACCTGCTAATGTTGTTCTTCCGGCTGTTGCACCAACTAAAAAACCTCTAGCTTGGCTATCACCAGCAGCCCAAGCTAAATCTCCAATTCTTTGAAATCCAAACATAGAATAAAAAATATATATCGGTATCATTTCAATATCATGATTTGTGTAAGCAGTTGCAGCTGCTATCCAAGAAGACATCGCTCCTGCCTCATTAATTCCTTCTTCAAGTACCTGTCCACTTTTATCTTCTCTATAAGAACTTAGTTGTGCAGCATCTTCGGGCTCATATTTCTGTCCTTCATGAGCGTATATTCCAATTTTTTGAAAAAAACCTTCCATACCAAATGTTCTAGCTTCATCTGGGATAATTGGAACTAATCTAGGTGAAATATTTTTATCTCTTAACAAATTAGTTAACATTCTGACCAGCGCCATTGTGGTAGACATTTCTTTTTCACCAGTTGAAACTTTCATAAAATCAAAAATATCTTTTGATGGTGCTTTAATAGGTTTTGCAAAGGTTGATCTCTCTGGCAAATAACCTCCCAGTTTAAGCCTTCTTTCTTTTATGTATCTAATCTCTGGAGATTTTTCATCAGGCTTAAAGTATTCTATGTTTCTAACTTGTTCATCAGTTAGAGGAACGTCAAAACGATCTCTATAATACATAAGATCATCCACATCTAATTTTTTAGTTTGGTGAGTAGTGTTTACACTTTCACCTGTTTTTCCCATTCCATATCCCTTGATTGTTTTTGCAATAATAACAGTTGGACTTCCTTGGTTTTTAATTGCTTTATCATAAGCTGCGTATACCTTATGGGGGTCGTGTCCTCCTCGATTTAATCTCCAAATATCTTTATCTGACATAGATGAAACCATCTCCAAAGTATCTGGATTTTTTCCAAAAAACTTTTCTCGTACATATGCACCATCTCTTGCTTTCATGGCTTGGTATTCACCATCTACAGTTTCATTCATAATTTTTACTAATTGACCAGATTTGTCATTAGCTAATAATGAGTCCCAATATGAACCCCAAATAACTTTTATTACATTCCATCCAGCACCTCTGAAGCTACCTTCAAGTTCTTGTATAATTTTTCCATTTCCTCTTACAGGTCCATCAAGTCTTTGGAGATTACAATTAATTACAAAAATTAAATTATCTAGTTTTTCTCTAGCTGCTAATCCAATTGCACCCATGGATTCTGGTTCATCCATTTCACCATCTCCTAAAAAAGCCCAGACCTTTCGTCCTTCATCTTTAATCAATCCTCTATTGATTAAATATTTCATGTATCTTGCTTGATAAATTGCAAGCATTGGTCCTAACCCCATTGAAACAGTCGGAAATTGCCAAAAATTTGGCATTAGCCAAGGGTGAGGGTATGAAGATAATCCTCCAGGTTTTACTTCCTGTCTAAAACTATCTAATTGTTTCTCAGTTAATCTACCCTCTAAAAATGCTCTAGCATACATTCCAGGTGCACTGTGTCCTTGGAAATATACTAGATCACCTCCAAATTTATTGTTTTTTGCTCTCCAAAAATGATTCATTCCAACATCATATAAAGTTGCAGCAGATGCAAAGGTTCCTATGTGTCCACCTAATTCTGGAAATTTTTTGTTAGCTCTTACTACCATTGCAGCTGCATTCCATCTGATCAGAGATCTTATTCTTCTCTCAATATTTTGATCTCCATTTGATTTTATTTCAGCCTCAGGAGGAATGGTATTTATATACGGAGTATTTTGGGTGTAAGGAATATTTGCTCCTTCACGATAGGCTTTGTTAATTAATTCCTTAATTAAAAAATGAGCTCTTTGATTTCCATCTTTTGAAATTACTGCAGATAAAGACTCTAGCCAATCTTGAGTTTCTAAAGGATCTGTATCTAATCCATTTGTAACTTGAATTATAGATTGTTTTTTTTCTTTAGCTGGCTCTGGAACATTCACCGGCTCCTCTTTTTTATTTACAGCCATTGCTTCCTCAGCTTGTTTAATAATATTTTCTGTATCTTTAGGAAGATTGCTCTCTGGAAGACTTTTGGTTGAATTGCTTAAACTTAAAAGTAAATCACCTTTTGAAACTTTATCACCTACTTTGACATTAACGGTGTCAATTTTTCCTGAAATAGTTGATGGGATTTCAACACTAGATTTATCACTTTCAATTGTAACTACTGGATCATTTTCCTTGATTATATCTCCAGGCTTCACAAGTAATTCTATCACCTCAACATTCTCAAAATCACCGATGTCAGGAACAAGTAGTTTTTTGCTCATTATTTAAAAGGCTTATACACTCAAATAAAATATATTTTTATGTTATTTTATCACATTAATTAATCTTTTTATGCAAAGCTGTGTTTTAATTGAACAAAATTTGTTAATAAAACCTCAAAATACAGTATCTTTAATAAAATTAATTTTGGACCGCTGGCCAAATTGGATAAGGCGCTCGGCTACGAACCGGGAGATTCCAGATTCGAGTTCTGGGCGGTCCACCAAAAAAGGATAAAAATGATTGATTGGCTTTTAAAAGCATCTTTACAAAAATCAGTAATTTACTTTTTTATAATTATCGCATTGTTATTATTGCTATTAACAATTGTATTGTAAATTTTATGAGTAATGAATTTGAACAAATAAGCTTAACACCTGGTTTTATGAAACACAATGGAGGTGTTTTGTTTAGAAACATTTCTGAAACTGAATATGAATTTAAATCTACTATAAATGAAAATCACTTAAATGCTGCTGGTATAACTCATGGAGGCTATCTATCAGCATTAATAGATGCAGGTGCCGGAACCGCTGCTCACAGATCTGCGAGTAATGCTCCATGTGTAACTATTTCATTAGATATCAAGTTTATTGGTGCCTCAAAAGTTGGTGATGAAATTATTGGACATACAAAAATTTTAAAAAAAACTAATACATTAATATTTTTATTTTGTGAGCTTAAATGTAATAACAAAATTATCACATCAGCAACAGGTGTTTGGAAAATTTTAAAAGTTAAACCTTCAAACTTAGGTCCAGGTGGTTAATTTATTCTTTTCTTCTGATATTAAAATATCCACAAATAACTAATAAAATTAAAGCGATTGGATAAACTATATTTTTCGATGGTCTATCAAAGTTTTCAATTTTGAATTCACTAATATAATCACCCATTTCAAAACCATTTTTTTTTGCCTCTCCATTCCATTTTAAATTATCAACAATTATTTTTTCATCTTGCACCAATAAAGTAATCCCATAATCCTCTAGAGTAAAATGATCTTCAAAGGTATTTTTTGATATTACAAAAAGTTTATATCTTTCTCCATATAAACTGGGTCTTGTTACTTTAATTTGGATTTCTTTTTTTGAATCAAATTTTAATGAATTGATTTTATTAATTTCTTGATAATTATATTTTGGGTAAAATTTATTTAGAACAAAATCTGGAGACAATAAAGAAATAGAAATAATTAAAAAAATAATTATCTCATACCATTTAAGTCTATTTACAAACCAACCTTGAGTTGCTGATGTAAAAACTAAAATTCCGATTAATGTTGTTATAATAACAATAAGCCCATGCCAGATATTCTCAATACCAATAAGTAAAAGTTCATGATTAAACAAAAAGACTATTGGTAATATTCCTGTTCTTAAACTATACCAAAATGCTTGAACTCCAGTCCTTAATGGGTCTCCTCCAGATATTCCTGCAGCTGCATAAGAAGCTAGTCCTACTGGCGGTGTTACATCTGCCATCAGTCCAAAGTAAAAAACAAATAAATGAACTGATATAAGTGGAAAAATAAACCCAGATGCATTTCCAACATCAACTAAAACAGTTGCCATCAAAGATGCAACCACAACATAGTTTGCTGTAGTTGGTAAACCCATTCCTAACAACAAACATAAAATTATTGTTAAAAATAATAGTATTGTGACGTTATCTTTAGCAATAGATTCGATAACAATAATTAAGTTTGTACTTAAGCCTGTTGAGCCAACTGCACCTACTATGATACCAGCTGTAGCAATTGCTATACCAACTGCTACCATATTCAATGCCCCTTTTTCAAAACCAACGATTGTTTGATTAAACCATTCTTTAAAAGAATCTTTAGAGTAATTATTTTTAATAATTAAGTTAATTAGATTTACTAAAATTAAAGTAATTGTTGCATAAAAAATTGAATACGAAGCAGTGAACCTTAAATAAACAAGAGTATAAATTAAAACAAAAATAGGAATTAAAAAGTGAATTCCAGATAAAAATGTTTTTTTCAAATTAGGAACATCGGCATCGTCCATTCCTTTGAGATTTAATTTTAGAGCTTCTAGGTGAGATATATAAAATAGAGCAATATAAGAAATAATTGCAGGTAAAAAAGCATGTTTAACTATTTCAAAATAAGTAACCCCAATAAAACTTGCCATTACAAATGCTGCGGCACCCATCACAGGCGGCATTATTTGTCCATTTACAGATGATGAAACCTCAATTGCACCTGCCTTTTCTTTAGAGAAACCTGTTTTTTTCATTATTGGAATAGTAAATGTTCCAGTAGTTACGGTATTAGCAATTGATGATCCTGAGATTAAGCCAGTCATTCCTGAACCTAGAATTGCAGCTTTGGCTGGTCCACCTCTCATTTTACCAACCATCGCAAAGGCTAAATCTAAAAAATATTTACCTCCACCTGCTGTTTCGAGTAAGGCACCAAATAAAACGAACAGAAAAATAAAATCTACAGAAACACCAATAGGGATTCCAAATATTGCCTCTTGATCCAACCATTGAAATCCTACTAATCTATTTAAAGACAAGCCTCCATGAGAAATTATCTCTGGTGCATACCTTCCAAAATATGAAAATAATAAAAAACAAGTTGCAATGATTACCAAAGGTAATCCAATTGCTCTTCTTGTGGCCTCTAAAAGTATTAAAATACCACATCCTCCTAAAATTAATTCCACTGGAAAATTGAATGTATCAGTGATTTTCAAACTTAAAAGAACACCACCCCTCTCTACTAATTGATCATAAAAAAAATAAATATAGAGACAAGAAAAAGCGCCCACAAAACTTATAATAATATCAAAAAATGAAATTTTTTTTCTTTTTGCTACTGGGTAGATTAAAAATGCTAAAGTTAATGCAAATCCTAAATGTATTGCTCTCGCAGGTAAACCTTTAAACATTCCAATATTCAACATAAATGGAAATGGTGATGCGTACCAAAGTTGAAATAAGGACCAGATGATAGCTATTGCAGAAACTACCTTTAAATGAAATCCAGTAATGTTTCTGGTTGGTGATAAATCTTCGCTTATTTTATTTTTTATATTGGTGCTAATTGAATCACTCATAAGAAATATTCATACCATAAAAAAAAGGCCCGGTAAAAATTACCAGGCCTTTTAAAAAGTAAAAAACTTAGATTACATTAATCCAGCTTCTTTATAATATTTAATTGCACCAGGATGTAGTGGAGCAGATAAACCATCTTTAATCATGTTTTTCTTTTCCAAAAATCCAAATGCTGGATGTTGTTTTTTGAAATCGTCAAAGTTTTCAAAAACTGCTTTTGTAACTAAGTACACTAGTTCTTCAGAAACATCTGCTGAAGTTACCACAGTTGCTTTAACACCAAATGTAGTAGCATCTTTTTTCTGTTTAGTATAAGTGCCTTTAGGAATTACAGCCTGTGCATAATAATCAGCACCATCAATTAAGCCTTGAACTTCTGGTCCAGTCAAATTGATTGGAGATGCTTTAGCAGCACAAGTTGCGGCTTGTTCCATTGCACCATTTGGAAATCCAACCGAATAACCAAATGCATCAATTTTACCATCACATAAAGCTTTCACTTGCTCTGAAGAAGTTAACTCTGTCGTTGATTTAAAGAAACTATTATCAACACCCATAGCTTTCATTAGTTCTTCCATAGTTCCTCTCTGACCTGAACCAGGGTTACCAATGTTTACTACTTTACCTTCTAAGTCTGCAAAATCTTTAATTCTTGCTTTTTTTCTAGCCCAAATTTGAAAAGGTTCGTTGTGAACTGAAAACACAGCTCTCAAATCACTAAATTGTTTTCCTTCCCATTTGCTTGAACCATTCACTGCGTGATATTGCCAGTCAGATTGAGCTACACCAAATTGAAATTCTCCAGCTGCTATTTGTCCAATATTGTAGTTTGAACCACCTGTCGATGGAGCAGTACATCTATACGCTTTAGCTGTGCCTTTTTTTCTACCGTGCTCAGCACTAATCGCTGATTTATGAAGCATTTTACATATAGCGTTACCTGTTTGGAAATATACTCCAGTAGGTCCACCAGTTCCTATCGTGAAGAACTCAGCTGATTTAGCAACTGTAGTTAAGGACAGTGATGCAAATAAAATCAGTAAAGCACTTGATAGGGATGTTATTATTTTTTTCATTATTTTTCCCTCTCTATAATTGTATGTCGTTATTTTTTATAAATTAATCTTACCAAAAAATTATAATAGATGTATAGGCTGATTTTAAAGATTTTCTGACCATTTTTTTAAATTATCAACACCTTCTACAATCTTTGGTGCCAACTTTTCGATTATATTAAAATCAATAGATTGATCTTCCTTAATACTATTCATGAATTTTTCTCCATCAAAATCAGTAAAGCTTAATCTTGCAAGCATTTTACTTTCATTAAATCCAAAATCTGATCCAGGTAATAATGCAACACCTGTTTCTTTTAAAATATTTTCACACATTTCTGATGAAGTTTTAAATTTAGAATTTAAAAATTCAGGCATTAAATAGAAACCTCCTTGGGGTTCATTAATTAAAATTTTGTTTGATTTTAAATTTTGATAAACATAATTGCCGACAGCCTTTAAAATGTTTCTAGATTTATTAATGTATTTACTATGATTGTTTTCATATGCTTTTATTGCAGCATATTGGATAGGCGCACTTACTGCTGAAAAGGTTTCACTGGCTAAAACATTAATCATATTTTTTATGTCATTTAAGCTCTCTGGAACAATAAAATATCCCAATCTCCAACCACCAGCTCCACACCATTTACTTAGGCCGGTACTGATAATTGTTTTTTCAGGACAAAAATTTGAAATAGACTTATAATTTTTTGTAAAAGTCAGTTCTGAATATATCTCATCAGATAAAATTATAAGATTATGTTTATTTGCAACATTAGAAATCTCTTCCAAATTTTCACAAACTTGTCCTGAAGGATTATTGGGGGAATTTAAAAATAATAAATAATTTTTATTTTTATCTTTTAATATTACTTCCTCTGTTTCTTGAGCTGTAGGGAACCAATTATTTTCTCTTTTTGTTTGTAAAATTTGAATTTTGTTTCTTCCTAATATTGCTTGTGGCGCGTAAGAAACCCAACTTGGTGCAGGTAATATAATTTCACCATCGAATATTACATGAAGTAAAAACATCAACTCTTTAGAGCCTGGTCCTATGATGACATTTTCAGAATTATATTCATAATTTTTTTTCTTTGATGTGTATTTTGCAACAGACTGTCTTAGCTCTGAAAGACCTTGCATGGGCAAATATTTGTTTTGATACGCATTATTTTTAAGCTCTTCTACTACGTCTTGTGGAACTTTAAAGGGTGATTGTCCAAAACCAAATTTAAATATTTTTTTTCCTTCATCTTCAAGTTTTTTTGAAGCTTCATTAATTGCTAGCGTAGAAGATGGTTTTAAATCTTTAACTATATTTTTTAACATTTAATAACTTAACTGTTTCAAATTTTTGTATTGTTTTAAAACTTCTGGGTTTGCTAAAGCTTCTTTATTTTTAACAACACTTCCTTCTATAGTGCTTTTAACTGCAAGCTCAACAATTTTACCACTTTTGGTTCTTGGAATATCTTTTACAACAATTACTTTACTAGGGACATGTCTTGGTGATGCATTTATTCTTATTTGAGTTTTTATTCTATTAAGTAAAGAATCATTAAGTATGTATTCATTACTCATTACAACAAAAAGAATTATTCTTATATCATTATCCCAAGATTGACCAACTACTAGTGCTTCTTTAATTTCTTTAAACTTTTCAACCTCAGAATATATTTCAGCAGTACCAAGTCTTACACCTCCTGGATTAAGGGTAGTGTCAGATCTTCCATGTATAATAAAACCATCGGTATTTCTTTTTTCAGCATAATCACCATGATGCCAAATATTTTTATATCTATTGAAGTAAGCTTTTTTATATTTTACGTCATTTTTATCATTCCAAAATTTAAGAGGCATTGATGGAAATGGATTTTTACAAACAAGTTCACCTTTAGAATTTTTTAAAGATTTACCACTATCATTAAAGACATCAACATCTAAACCTAAGCCAGAATTTTGTATTTCACCAATATTTACTGGCTGATATACATTTCCTAAAACAAAACACGATACAATATCTGTACCACCCGAAATAGATGAGAGATGAACTTTCTTTTTAATATTTTTGTAAACATATTTAAAACCTTCACTTGATAAAGGAGAACCTGTTGAACATATTGTTTTTAGTTTTTGAAGTTTATATTTAAATTTAAGATTAGGTTCTAATTTTCTTAGAGCATCAACATATTTAGCACTAATTCCAAACAGAGTAATTTTTTCTCTTTGTGCTATTTTTAAAAGTAAATCACTTGATTTATACATTGGAGAACCATCAAAAAGTACTATTGATGCCTTTGAAGCTAACGAGCTTACTAACCAATTCCACATCATCCAACCACAAGTAGTAAAATAAAACACGTTATCATTTTCTTTTATATCGCAATGTAATTGGTGTTCTTTCTTATGTTGAAGAAGAACTCCACCAGTTCTGTGGCAAATACATTTTGGTTTTCCAGTTGTTCCACTTGAATATAAAATAGTCAACTCACTTTCGAAATCATACTTTTTAAAATTTATTTTTTCAGATTGATTATGAATAATCTCACGCCATTTAATTAAATTTATTTTCTTATATTTACTTTTATTAGTGACATATTTTTTTCCAGGATAATTAACAATCACAACATTTTTAATTGACGGAATAGATTTTAAAATTTCAGATAATCTCTCTAATACATTAATTTTTTTCCCATTGTAAAAATACTGGTCTGTAATGAATAAAACTTTTGGATTAATTTGAGAAAATCTCTCAACAACACCTTTAATACCAAAATCAGGACTGCATGATGACCAAATGCTTCCTATAGTGCTCGCTGCTATAAACGCCTCAACTGTCTCGATAGTATTAGGCATATAAGCAGCAACTCTATCTCCTTTTTTAATTTTAATTTCCTTTAAAAACTTTACAATTTTGCCTGTACTTAAATTTAATTCTCTCCAAGATTTTTCTTCTCTAAAGCCATTTTCGCTTATAAAAGTAATCGCCTTATCATCATTATTTTTTGACAATAAATTCTCACCAAAATTTAACTTACTACCTGGTAAGAATAAATTTTTATAAAATATTTTAGATTTTTTAATTTTTTTTTTACTTTTCAATCCTTTAATTTCTGAAAATTCCCAAAAATAATTCCAAAACTCAGGAGAATTTTTAATAGTCCAATTTAAAAAAGTTTTGTAATTTAAATTAAATTTTTTTTTGATTTTTTTTGAAATAAATTTCTCAAAAGCATAAAGATTTGAATTTTTTTTCTCTTTAAAAGATGCTTCCCAAAGTTTATTGGTCATTTTTATTTTTTTAAATTACTATTATAGAATTAATCTCAATTATGATATTCTCATTAATATTAATATAAAAATGAGAACTTTTTACCCTCCGATTCGGTCATGTTTTAGTCTATTTTTGTTCTTTAGCACTAACAATATCTGGTAGGTAAAAAAAATTATACACCAAAGATAGAAATGCCTAAAAATAAAATTACAGCTGTTCTTGGTCCAACAAACACAGGTAAAACTCATCTTGCAATTGACACAATGCTATCTTTTGACAGCGGAATGATTGGGTTCCCATTAAGATTATTAGCAAGAGAGGTTTACGATAAAGTAATAAAAAAAATTAGTATAGACAAAGTTGCTTTAATTACTGGTGAAGAAAAAATAATTCCTACAAACGCAAAATATTATTTATGCACAGTAGAATCAATGCCTATTGAAAAACATTTAGAATTTGTGGGCATAGATGAAATTCAAATGTGTGCAGATCATGAAAGAGGTCACATATTCACAGATAGATTATTAAATTTAAGAGGTGAAAAACTTACAATGCTAATGGGTTCTAGTACTATTAAAAACATCATATCTAAATTAAATGAGGATTTAGAATTTATTAATAGAGATAGATTATCAAAACTCACTTATGCCGGACATAAAAAGATATCAAGAATAAATAGAAAAACTGCAATCATAGCTTTTTCAGCGGAGGAAGTTTATGCAATAGCAGAATTAATAAGAAGACAAAAGGGTGGGGCAGCTATAGTTATGGGTTCATTAAGTCCTAAAACGAGAAATGCTCAAGTAGAACTTTACCAATCTGGAGATGTTGATTTTTTAGTAGCCACTGACGCTATTGGAATGGGAATAAATATGGATCTAGATTATGTATATTTTTCAAATCTTAAAAAATTTGATGGAAAAAAATTAAGAAAATTAAATTTATCTGAAATAGGTCAAATAGCGGGAAGAGCTGGAAGATATTTGAATGATGGTGGTTTTGGAATAACTGGTGATTGTAAAGAAATTTCACCTGAAGAAGTGGAATTAATTGAAGGACATAAATTTGAAGAAATAAGAACTTTATTCTGGAGAAATTCTAATCTTAATTTTAATAACCCAAATTCACTGATTAAAAGTCTTGAAGAAAGACCCCAGATGGAATGGTTAAGAAAAGTTCACGAATGTGAGGATGAAAGAGCGCTAAAATATTTTATAAAAGATGAAAAAAATAATCTAGAATTTAACGAAAAAACTCTCAAATTATTATGGGAATGTTGTCAGATACCTGATTTTGTTAAAAAAACCTACGGCAATCATTATGAAGTGATCAGAAATGTTTTTAAATTTTTAAACAGTGAAAAAGGTCTAATTTCAGAAGATTACATGAGATTACAGCTCATGAAACTTGATAAATTAGAGGGAAATGTAGATTCTTTATCAAATAGAATTGCAAATGTAAGAACTTGGTCTTATGTTTCAAATAAAAATAATTGGGTAGAAAATCAAAATTATTGGATAGAAAAAACAAAACATTTAGAAGATAGACTTTCTGACAGACTTCATGAAGAACTTACCAAGACTTTTATCGACAAAAGAGCAAGTATACTTGCAAGAGGTTTAAAACAAGACATGGAATTCAAAACTGAAATATTACAGAACAATGACGTTAAAATAGATGATCAGTTTATTGGTAAAATCAAAGGTTTGAAATTAGAATTAGATTTAAAAAAAGGCTCTCTTGAAACTGATATCAAGTCATTAAAAAAAGCTGCTAGACAATCAATTGGACCTGAGTTTGATAAAAGAATTCAGTCAATTTTAGATACAGGATTAATAGATTTAAAAGAGGATTTTAAAATATATTGGAATGAATTTCCAATTGCTAGACTGTTACCAGGAAATGATTATTTAAGTCCTAATTTTACTTTAGTTGTTGATGACATTATTGAACAAAATCCAAAACAAAAACTAAATGATTTTATTCAAAAATGGCTAAACTCGAAAATAAGCGATGTCTTGAAAAGTTTAATAGATTTAAAAAACATCAAAGAGGATAAATCTTCAATTAAGGCTTTGGCTTATCAGCTTTATGAAAATAATGGTGTTTTAAAAAGAGAACAAGTTTCTGATTATTTAAAAAATCTTGAACAAATAGATAGAAAAGTACTTAGAGAATTGGGTGTAAAATTTGGAAGATACCATGTATTCCTTTATCAGCTTATAAAACCAGATGCTGTATCTTTAAGAACCTTATTGTGGAAAAATTTTCATCAAAAATTCTATAATTTAAAACCACCAACTTTTGGATTGAATTTTTTAGAAGATAAAGATTCTCAAAATAAAAACTTTATGCTTCTCTGTGGATTTGAAAAATTTGATGATCTTTTTGTAAGAATAGATATTCTTGAAAGACTTTTTGTACAAATTATTAATGCTACTTCAAAAGAAAATAATGAAATAAAAATGATACCTGAAATGTTAAATCTTTTAGGATGCAGTAAAGAGAACTTTAAAAAATTATTACAAAAAATGGGTTATAAAACTTATGAGAAAGAACAAGACATGTTTTTTAAATATAATCCTGTTAAAAAATTTAAAAAAATACAGAACAAAAAAGTTTCAAATGAAAATCCATTTAAAGTTCTTAAAAATCTCAAGCTAGGTTAATTTTATGTTTTTTAAAAAGACAGATAAAAAAGAAGAGAATAATTTTATAGTAAAAGTTTGTGCTTTATTAATCCATGCTGCAAAAATAGATGAAAATTATACTGACAAAGAGGAGGAAATAATTAAAAAAACACTTCTAGAGTTGGGCCTTGAAAGTGAAAAAATCACAAAAACTATACAAGATGCAAAAATTATTGAGGAAAATTCAAACCAAATTTTAGACTTCACAAGAGAAATTAAAAATTTACCTGAAAAAGATAAAATTAAAATTGTGGAAGCTCTTTGGTCAATTATTTATTCTAATGAAGATGCGGATATGTATGAAACAAATCTTATGAGAAGATTAGCGGGACTTTTATACATTGACAGTAAAACTATGGGGGATATTAAGCATAGATTAAAAGAGGAAAGTAAAGAGTGACTTATATTGTAAACGACAATTGTATTAAGTGTAAGCTTACTGATTGTGTAGACGTTTGTCCGGTTGATTGTTTTTATGAAGGTAAAAATATGCTTGTAATTAAACCGGATGAGTGTATAGATTGTGGCGTTTGTGAGCCAGAGTGCCCCGTTGATGCTATAAAAGCAGATACAGAACCTGGAAGCGAAAAATGGTTAGAGATCAATAAAAAATATTCAGAAATCTGGCCAAACATAAGTGAGAAAAAAGATCCCCCAGCGGATCACGAAAAATTTAAAAATGAGCAAAATAAGTACGAAAAGTATTTTAAAGAAAATCTTTAAAGGTAAATCAGATAAAGAAATGACAAAAAAAGTTAAAAAGAAAAAAGTAACTAAAGTTAAAAAAGTTGTAAAAACTAAAACTAAAAAAGTCAAAAAAGTAGTAGTAAAAAAAGCTAAAAAAGTATTAAAAAAAATTCCAAACAAATCTCCTAAAATAAAAAAAGTTTCAAAAACTACTGAAACGCCAGATGAACCGAAAGTTGATAATTTAAGAATATCAAAAACTAATGAGGTTAAACCTGAGATAAAAAAAGTTAAAAAACAAGAAACTGAAAAAAGAGAATTTAAAATTAAAGATTATGTTGTTTATCCAAAACATGGCGTTGGTCAAATTACAGAATTTAAAAAAATAAATATCGGTGGTATTGATGTTGAAACATACGTTATCAAATTTGAAAAAGATAAAGCTAATGGTATGGTACCCGTTAACAAACAGTCTCACCTAAGGCATTTAGCAACAATTAATCAAGTAAACAAATGTATTTCTATATTAAAAAGTAAGCCAAAAATCAAAAGATCAATGTGGAGTAGAAGAGCACAAGAATATGAGGCAAAAATTTCATCAGGTAAAATTTATGAATTAGCTGAAGTTGTAAGAGATCTAAACAAAGGTGATGATCTTATGGTTGATCAATCTTATAGTGAAAGACAACTTTTTGAAAAAGCTTATGAAAGAATGCAATCAGAATTTCAGATAATTTTAAATTTATCACCAGAAGACACTCAAAAAAAATTAGATAAAGCATTAAAGAGAAATGTTGGTGGACAAGCACAAGCTATTAGCGCTACTCCTAAAACTCCAACTGCTGATTTACCTGTCGAAGAGCCTATTTCTGAAACTGACGAACCTTTAGACGAATAAAAAAAAACGCCTCTCACACAAAAAGTTATGAGAAGCGTTTTTTGTAAAGAATACTAAGTTATTATTTTCTTCTTTTCTTAGCCTTTTTAGCTTTTTTCTTAGCTTTTTTCTTAGCTTTTTTCTTAGTTTTCTTTGCCGCTTTTTTTCTTTTCTTAGGCATCTTTAGCTCCCTTTTTTGTTTAACGAATCAAATTGATTCGCTGTTAACTTATTTTTATTTTTTTATACAACTTATGTCAAATCATTAATTAAAAGCGAATTTTAAAAAAAATATTTTTTATTTTTTATTTTTTATAAAAAATTTTTTTATTAATTTAGTTAATGTTTATGCGGTAAATAAACTCTTAATTTAAAGAAATTTAATAAAGTTTTTCTATTTCACTTTTATACTTTTCAATAATTTTATATCTTTTTAACTTTAAAGTTGGTGTCATTAATCCATTTTCAATTGTAAATTGATCTTTAATTACAAAAAACTTTTTAATTTTTTCTATCTTAGATAAGTTTTTATTTATTGTTTCTATTTCTTTTGAAATGTTTTCATCTGACACATAGCTTTCATTATTATTTAAAACTAAAATAGCTATTAAATATGGTTTGTTATCTCCATAAACTAATGCTTGCTCTACATATTCAATCTTCGGTAAGTCATTTTCAATTTTTACAGGTGAAATATTGTCACCACCTGGTGTAATTAAAATATCTTTTTTTCTATCAGTAATTTTTAAGTATCCATTTTCAAAATGTCCTATATCTCCAGTATATAACCAGCCATCCTTTAAAACTTTTTCAGTCTCTTCCTTTTTGTTCCAATAACCTAACATAACATTTTCACCTTTAACCAGAATTTCACCATCATCAGCAATTTTCACCTCATTACCACTAAAAGCAGGACCTACTGTATCTATCCTTATATCTTTTATTGGGTTACAACTTACAACTGGAGAAGTTTCAGTTAACCCATATCCTTGCAAAGTCGGTAAACCTATCGAATTTAAAAAAACACCTACTTCTTTATCTAGCGCACCTCCTCCAGAAATGAATGCTTTTAAAGAACCTCCAAACTGAGCTTTTATTTTTTTTCTAACTATTTTTTCACAAATTGTATTTTGCACTTTTTCAAAAAAAGTAAGTTTTTGATTTGTTAGTACTTTTTCTCCTAGATATAGCATTTTGTTTATTAGAGATTTTTTAAAACCAGTAGCTTTATTAAAAGTTGAATTAATTTTTTGATACAGATTCTGATAAAATCTTGGAACAGCTGTCATAATATCTGGACTACACTCCCCCATATTTTTAATTAACTTATCTATACTTTCTGCGTAGTAAACTTCGGCACCTATTGCTATTTGGACAAACTGAACGGTGTGTTCATAGGAATGAGATAATGGTAACCAAGTTAAGAATTTAGGTTTGTAAGATATTATCTCTTTCAAAAGTGAAATAGAACCTTCACAATTATTTAAAATCCCCCCATGACTAAGCATTACTCCCTTGGGGTTACCTTGGGTTCCTGATGTATAAATAATACAAGCTACATCTTTTCTTGAAATTTCTAATTTTAAAAAATCGATCTCTTCACAATCGTTCTTTAGAAAAATATCTTTAATACATATGGTATCTGATTGACTGTCAATTTGATCAAAGGAGATAGCCTTTTTTATAAATGGCTTTGTAGAAATTATATTTTTAATTTTATTATATTGAACTTGATCTGAGACAATTATTACTGATGGATTACAATCATCAATTAAATATTCATAATCTCTTTCGGTATAAGTGGTATAAGCTGGCACGGTAATTCCACCTGCTAACATTATCGCTAAATCAGATATCATCCATTCAGGTCTATTTTCTGAAATTAATAAACATCTATCTTTTTTTTGAATTAAAGATTTAAGCTCGTCGCTTAATTTTAAAATATTCAAATAAGTATCTCTCCAAGAAAATTTATCGTTTGGATTTTTTAATGATTTTAGAAAAATTTGATCTGCTTTTTCTTTTGTATACTGATTATAAAATAGTTCTAAAAGATTATTATAGTTTTTTATATTCATAAACTTTGGTGGGCGAAGAGAGAATCGAACTCTCACTTCTTGCGAAACACGATTTTGAGTCGTGCGCGTCTACCAGTTCCGCCATTCGCCCATTAAATTAAATTATAATTAAATAGTATAAGAACTAAAATTATATTAAAACCAAAAAATGTTCCAAAGTCTTTATAAAAAGTGTTTAAATTTAGCTGCTCACAAAAGTTCAAATTTGTACTTAGGAATTGTTTCCTTCTCTGAAAGTTCGTTTTTTCCTATACCTCCAGATGTAATGATTATTCCTATGGTGATTGCTAAAAAAAAAGAATATTTTAAAATATTTTTAATCGCATCTTTATTTTCAGTTTTAGGTGGAATTTTTGGATATTTACTAGGTTATTTGTTTTATGATTTAGCTATTCATTTAATTGAATTTTATGGTTATGAAAATAAAGTAGAAAATTTGAAGACAAGTTTGTCTCAAGGATCAGGTTTTTTTGCCTGGCTAAGTATTCTTTTTCTAGCAGGATTTACTCCACTTCCCTATAAAGCATTCACTATTGCTAGCGGTGTTGTTGGTTTTAGTTTACCTGTATTTATTGTTGTAAGTTTAATCTCGAGAAGTCTTAGATTTTTTATTGTTGCTTATTTATCTTATAAATTTGGTGACTTATTTACTGAATTCATGGAGAAGCATGGTTCAAAATGGTTCACTATAATTGGAATTTTAATAGTTATAGTATTAGGAATTATATTTTTAATTTTTAAATTTAATGCTTAAAAATAAATCATTGTTTCTTAACCTGATTTTATTTGTCAGTTTCGTTGCTTTATTGTCAGCGTTCTTTATTGAATATATTTTGGGTCATCAACCATGCAATCTTTGTATCTTAGAGAGAATTCCATATGTAATTGCAATAGTAATTATACTCTTGAATTATAAATTTTCTCAGTTTGAAAAAATATTTTTGGTTTTATTGGTAATTGTTTTTTTAACAGCTACTATCTTATCAGTTTATCATTTTGGTATTGAACAAGGGTTTATCGAGGAATCTTTAGTTTGTGACCTAAAAAATGGCTCTGAAGTAACTTCCAAAGAAGAAATTTTAAAACAATTGCAAGAACAAAAAGTGAGCTGCAAAGATGTAACATTTAAAATTTTTGGATTATCACTTACAACTTACAATATTGTAATTTCTATACTAATTACAATCAATGCATTAAAAATTTATTTAAACTATGCCAAAAGTAAGTAAAAAAAAAATTGAAGAATTTATAAGGGTAGATCATGCTGGTGAGCGTGGAGCAGTTAAAATATATGAGGGTCAATTGTTAGCTTTAAATACATTTGTCAAAGATGAAAATTTGAAAAAAATCATAGAAGATATGAAAATTCATGAAAAGGAACATAGTGAATTCTTTGAAAATGAAATTAAAAAAAGAAACATTGCTCCTACAAAACTTTTGCCACTGTGGGATTTGCTAGGTGTTGGTTTAGGATTTGGTTCTACTTTGTTAGGGAAAAAGGCAGCCATGCTATGCACAGCATCTGTAGAGGAAGTAATTGATGAACACTACTTAAATCAAATTAATCAATTAGATGAAGATGAAAAATTTCTCAAAAACAAAATTACAAAATTTAGAGAAGATGAGCTTAATCATAAAGATATCGCTTATGAAAAAGGTGCAACTAAAAAAGGACCTTATAGTATTTTAGATAAAATAATTAAAACTGGTTCTAAAATTGCAATTAATATTTCTGAAAAAATTTAAGTTTCTAATTCAACATCCCAATACAAATAATCCATCCAACTTTTATGTAAAAAGTTAGGAGGAAAGTTCTTGCCATTTTTATGTAAATCTTCTGTTGAAGGTCTGAATGGATATTGATTTAATTTCATTCCTGAATGTTTTAATAATTTACCACCTTTTTTTACATTACAAGCTGAACAAGCTGTAACAACATTGTCCCAATTTGTTTCTCCACCTTTAGATCTTGGAAGCAAATGATCAAAAGTAAGTTCCTCATTACTTCCACAGTATTGACAAGAGAATTTATCTCTTAAAAAAACGTTAAATCTAGTAAAACTTGGTTTCGTTTGAGGAACAATATAGTCTTTTAAAGCTATAACACTTGGTAGCTTCATATTAAATGAAGGGCTTCTGATAGTTCTATCGTAATGGCTTACAATTATAACTCTATCAAGAAAAACTGATTTCACAGTGTCTTGCCATGACCATAATGATAGTGGGTAATAGCTTAGGGGTCTGTAATCAGCATTAAGAACTAATGCAGGACATTTTTCTAATGATACATCTTGTTCAATAAAGTTGTTCACATTAAAACATTAACTTAGTTTAGCATCATAATCAATATGATCAGATGTTAAATTTTTTTTAAAATATAATTTAATGCTGTACTTGATGCCTCGATAGGAATGTGATGGTCGCAATTTTTTATTAATAAAGTTTCAACAGGAATATTATTTCGAATTAAAAAATCTTTAGCTTCAAGTAAATGTGTTGATGGAACAATTTGGTCGACATCACCATGTATTAGTAATGTATCTGTGCTATTTTTGATTCTATCTTTCAAATTAATTTGATCTATTATTTTCCCTGAAAATCCTACGACACATAAAAATTTTTCATTTGAGGTAAGACCAACATTCAAAGACATCATGCAGCCCTGGCTAAAGCCTGATAAACAAATTTGTTGATTTGATAAGTTGTATTCAATTTTAACTTCCTCAATAAATTTTTTAATAACATTTTCAGCTTTAATTGACTCTTCAAGAATATAAGACTGATCTTCTTTGGTTAAATCAAACCATTGATATCCTGATGGATTAATTGCACACTTTTCATGTCCATTAGGACAAATAAAAATAGTGTTTGGCAGATGTCTTTTCCAATTTAAAGTTAACATACTTATGTCTTTTCCATCTCCACCATACCCATGAAGTAAAATTATCGCATTCTTAATTTCTGTTCCTTCTTCTGGCTTGATGATGATTGAATTAAGGCAAAATGTCATAGATGATTTATTATGTTTTTTATTTTTAAAAACACACTACAATAATAATATGTTTTCTGGAATATTAGTTAAAATTTTATCTATAGCTCTTTTAATAGCTGTTGGAATAGTTTTGGTTTTGGGTATTGGTACTTTATTTAAAGGTGGAGAAACAAGTAAAAAATATTCAAATAAACTAATGCAGCTTAGAGTTCTACTGCAATTTGTGGCTATACTTGTTTTGGTAGCTTTCGCATATTTTTTTAAAAACTAATTATATTTCTCAATCCACTTTAAAAAATCTTTGTCATTAAAGTCTATGTCACCAATAACCCTTGCAAATTCCTCACCTTCTTTATTTATAAATATTGATGTTGGAACTCCTCTTAGAGAAAATGTTTTAGCTAAAGTTACTTCTGGATCAAAAAAAGGTTCCAAATTTTTTAAGTCTAATTTCGCAAAAAATTCTTCAACTTTATTTAGGTTTTCTTTCCCAATATTAATAGGAAAAACTTTTAAATTATTAAGTGATGAATTTGCTTGCATATTGTCTAATGAAGGCATCTCTTCTTTGCACGGAGGACACCAAGTAGCCCAAAAATTTAAAACTAATAATTTTCCTTTGAAATCATTAATTTTAATTTTTTCATTTTTTTTATTTAAAAAAAATACATTTTCATACGTTTTTGGAACTTTATGAATAACAATATTTTTAATGTTCGGTAAATCACTAGCTTCTGCAGTTGTAATTAAAAAAATAAATAATGCTAAAATTCTCATATTAATTAGGTATAACTAAATATCATGGCAAAAAATAAAAACAACCAAGCAATATGGAACACGCGAATACAAAAGGAAGCGTCAAACTTATTTCAAAAAGTTGGTAATTCTATTGATATAGACAAGAGACTTTATAAAGAAGACATCCAAGGATCCATTGCACACGTTGAAATGCTTTTTAGACAAAAGATAATTTCCTTTAAAATAAAAAATAAAATTATTTATGGTCTAAATAAAATTTATAAAGAAATAACTTACAAAAAATTTGAATTTAATAAAAAATATGAAGACATTCATATGAATATTGAGAAAAGATTATTTCAAATAATTGGTGATGAAGCTGGATACATTCATACAGCTAGATCAAGAAATGATCAGGTAATAACTGATTTTAAAATTTGGATTAAAACTGCAACAAAAGATATTAATAATAATATAGATAAAGTAATCAAAAGCACAATTAAACTGGCTGAAAAAAATATAGAGACTATCATGCCAGGGTTTACTCATCTTAAAAATGCTCAAGCTATATCATTTGGCCATTATTTAATGGCTTATGTAGAAATGTTTACTAGAGATAAAAAAAGATTTTTAAACAATTTAAATTGTTTAGATGAAAGTCCATTAGGTGTAGCAGCTCTATCAGGCACTTCGTTTAATATAGATAGAAATTTTACATCTAAAAAACTTGGATTTAAAAGACCAACTAATAATTCAATAGATACAGTTTCGGATAGAGACTTTGTACTAGATTTTCTTTACGCTATTTCAGTATGTTCAATGCATATTTCCAGAATTGCAGAGGAATTAATTATATGGAATTCAGATGGATTTAACTTAATTAACTTATCAGATAAAGTTGTTACAGGCTCTTCGATTATGCCTCAAAAAAAGAATCCTGATCTCTTAGAATATCTAAGAGGAAAAACTGGTACTTCTTACGGAAATTTTTTTTCTATGTTAACGATACTAAAAGGCTTGCCACTATCCTACTTTAAAGATTTACAGGATGATAAGGAATTGGTTTTTAATTCTAATGATACTTTAATAAATTGCTTAAAAATATTTGATGAAGTTTTAAAAAATTGCAGTGCAAATAAAAAGAAGATGCTTGAACTTGCAAATACAGGTCATATTACAGCAACAGATCTAGCTGATTATTTAGTTAGAGAACACAACATGTCATTTAGAAAGGCATATCAAAAAACAGCTGCTATTGTTAACATAGCTGAAAAAAGAAAAAAAAATTTAAACGAATTAAGTTTAAATGAACTTAAAGAAATTGAGCCAAAACTGACAGAAAAGGTTTTAGAAATTTTCAATTTAAAAAACTCTATAAATTCAAAAAAATCATTTGGGGGAACTTCTTTTGAAAATATTAAAAAAATGATAACTAAATATAAAAAATTAAAATGATAAAAAAAATCACATTTATGTTAGTTATGTTGCTACTGTTATTTTCATGTGGCAAGAAAGGTGACCCTGTATACAAAGAGGACAAAAAACAAGTTTATTTAAATCTATTCTCTAAAAATAGAGTGTAATGAAATACATAAATAAAAAATTATCTATTGATAAAGTTAACTTTTTAAAAATTGCAAAAAAATATGGTACTCCAACATATTGCTATTCTTACTCAAGGTTAAAAAAAAATATTTTAAATTTTAAAAAAAATTTTAAATCAATATCACCATTGATATGTTTTGCAGTTAAATCAAATACCAATATAAATTTAATAAATGAGATATCAAAATTTGGTTTTGGAGCTGATGTAGTATCTGTTGGTGAAATGATGATGGCTCTTAAAGCAGGTATTAGTCCAAAAAAAATTGTCTTTTCAGGAGTTGGTAAAACTACAAATGAAATAAGTTACGCAATAGATAAAAAAATTTTACTAATAAACGCAGAATCGAAAAGTGAAGTAGTAGAAATAAATAGAGTGGCTAGACAAAAAAATAAAATTGTAAAAATTGGTTTAAGATTAAATCCTAATACGGATGCAAAAACATTAAGCCAAATTTCGACTGGTAAAAAGGAGAATAAGTTTGGTGTAAATGAAAAAACATTTTATGAAATAATTGAATATTGCAAAAGTTCACAAAATATAGATCTTAATTGCCTAAGTGTTCATATTGGAAGCCAAATTTTAGATCATAAGCCTTATGAAAAGATGCTTAAAGTAGTCGATAATATTTTAAAGAAAACATCTCATACATTTGAATACATCGATTTAGGTGGTGGTATGGGAATTTCTTATTCAGATAAAAATAAAAAACTTAATTATAAAAAATATAATTTAGCTATTAAAAAATTTTTAAAAAATAAAAAATGTAAAATTATATTTGAACCAGGAAGATCTATAATAGGAAATTCTGGAACATTGATTACAAAAGTAATTTATATAAAAGACAGTGAAAGTAAAAAATTCATTATATTAGATGCAGCAATGAATGATTTAATGAGACCAGCATTATATGGTGCAATTCACAAAACTTTACCTGTTATTAAATCTGGAAAAGTTTCTAAAAAAACTTATGAATTTGTAGGACCTATATGTGAAACTACAGACAAGTTTGTAACTATTAAAAACTTTCAGGAACTTCAAGAAAAAGACTATGTTGCAATATGTGATGTTGGTGCTTACGGAATGTCACTAAGTTCAAATTATAACTTAAGAACAAAACCATTAGAAATATTAATTAAAAACAACAAAATAAAAATAATTAGAAAAAGACAAAAGCATAAAGATTTAATTTAGCTTTTGAGACAATGATAAGAAACATTTTATTTTCAATAATTTTTTTTACTGGAATTATTTTTATTTCTATAATTTTTTTACCTTCTTTTTTTCTACCAAGAAAAATTGTTTTAATTGGTGGCAAATTAATGGGCTATTGGACTGGTATTTGCTTAAGGTTTATCCTTTCAGTAAAAATCCTTATCAAAGGTAAAGAAAATATAATCAAAGAGGATAAATTTTTTATTGCTGCATCTCATCAATCAATGTTTGAAACTTTTTATTTGCAAACTATTTTTAATTCACCAGTTTTTATTTTAAAGAAAGAGCTTCTTCAAATTCCAATATTTGGTTGGTATTTAAAAAAAATAGGATCTATTTCAATAAATAGAAATAAAACAACTAAAGATAATTTGGGTTTTTTTAATGATATTTCAATAACAATATCACAATCAAATCGTCCATTAATTATTTTTCCTCAAGGTACCAGGGTATTACCTGATGATAGAACTCCATTTAAAAAAGGAGCCTCAAGGATATATGAAGAATTAAAAATAAATTGTTTACCAGTAGCCATAAACTCTGGTTACGTATGGCCAAAAAAAGGTGGAAAAAATAGTAATAGAACAATTACTATATCAATATTAAAACCTATTTCTGCTGGCCTAGAAAAAAATGAATTTTTAAAAACTTTAGAAAAAAAAATCTATCAAGAATTAGATTTAATAAATTAACCCTTCATTGGCATCACAACATAAATACTATCAAAATCGCCTGGATCTTTAATTAAAGCTGGTGAACCCGTATCATTAAAGAAGATTTCGACTCTATCACTGTCTAATTGTGAAGCTACATCAATCAAATATCTGGAATTAAAACTTATTTCTAAATCGTGATCAAATTTAACATTTAATGTTTCTTTTCCGTCTCCGCTATTAGCGTTATTTACCGAAAGGTTAAGAGTATCATTTGATAAATTAAATTTTACACCATCTTTTTTATCCAGAGATACAGAGGCTACTCTATCAACTGAGTTTAAGAAAAGTTTTAAATCAATTTCTAATTTTTTTTGATTATTTTTAGGGATTACCTGAATGTAATTCGGGAATTTTCCATCGATAAGTTTTGAAATTAAAATACTATTATTCAGTTCAAACTTAATTTTTGACTTTAGATTTGATACTTTTACATCACCATCATAACTATCTAACAGTGAACAAAGTTGAAAAATTGTTTTTTTGGGAAGTATAATAGGGTCAAATTCAATTTTTTCATCTAGCCTGATTTTTGAAATCGACATTCTATGACTGTCAGTAGCAACAGCTGTTAAATAATTTTTATCTTCAACTTCAGTTTGGTGAAAATAAATACCACTTAAATAATGTCGAGTTTCATCATTTGAAACAGAAAACTTACATTTATTTAGAAGCTTCAGTAATTGTTTTGATTTTATGATAAATTCATTTTGATTAAAATTTTCATCAGTCAATGGGAACTCGGTAGCACTAATACAATTCAAATTAAAAATGGATTTTTCCGATTCTACTTGTAATTTACTTACATCGGTAAGACTAAGGTTAATTTTTTTTCCTGATGTTAATTTTCTGATTATGTCATACATAATTGACGAGGTTGTTGTTGTTTTTCCTTCTTCTAGAATTTCAACATTATTTAGCTGGTGTATAAAAATTAAATCAAGATCTGTAGCAGTGATTGTTAATTTAGAATTGCTAGCATCTAATAAAATATTAGATAAAATTGGTAACGTGCTTCTCTTTTCAATTACACCCTGACAATAATTTAGTGCTTGCTGAAGGTCTTGTTGGTTGACGTTAAATTTCATTTTCTTTGTTATTGTATAATATCTGATTTTTAAGTTTATTGATATTATCTACCATTTCTGGATCTTTTTCTTTGATTTTCTCAATTGTTTTAACAGAATGGATAATTGTTGTGTGATCTCTATTCGAGAATTCTCTACCTATTTCTGGTAATGATTTTGAAGTTAAAATTTTAGTTAAGTAAATTGCAGTCTGTCGAGGTCTTACAAGATATCTTGATCTTCTTGAAGAAAGCATTTCATTTTTACTTATCTTAAAAAACTTACACACAATAGTCTGTATTAAATCAATTGTTACTTTATTTTCTGAGATATTTAAAAGATCTTTTAATACCACTTTAGTTTCAGGTAAATTTGGAACTTTGTTATAAATTCTTGAAAAGGATACTATTCGATTAACTGCTCCAACTAATTCTCTAACACTTCCTGAGATCTCATTACTGATAAAATCTTGTATATCTTTTGATACTTGAAGCTGATCTGAATATAAATTGTTTAATTCTTCTGTTTTTTTTTGAACTATTTTTTTTCGTAATTCTAAATCGGGTTTTTGAATGTCAACAACCAATCCACCTGAAAATCTGGATTTAATTCTCTCTTGAATACGCATTAATTTATTAGGTGCTCTATCAGCAGATACTATAATTTGTGAGCCTTTATCTAACAAAGCATTGAATGTATGAAAAAATTCTTCCTGCATTGCTTCTTTGCCGCTAATAAACTGTATGTCATCTATTAATAAAATATCAGTATTTCTAAAATATTCTTTAAACTTAACCATATCATTTGATTTAATTGATTTTACAAACTGATACATGAAACGTTCAGCTGAAATGAACATCACTTTATTTTTTTTCTTCATCTCAAAACCAATAGAATTTAATAAGTGAGTTTTCCCCATTCCTACACCACCATAAATATAGAGTGGATTGTAATGAGAGATAGTTTCTGTAACCTTTAAAGAAGCTTCATATGCAAGTTTATTGCTTGATCCAGTTATAAAGTTATCAAATCGTTTGTTTGGATCTATTCGGTTATACTGAAGGTACGAGTCTTTTATAAATGAAACATTTTCATTTTGGGTATTTTCAATATTTGTTGTATTTTTTAAATCCTTATCAACTTTTTGATCAATAATTTTAAATTCAATTCTAATTATATCTTTTTTATACAATTTAATTATCTTCAGAATTTGGTCTAAATACCTTGAAGTAATCCAGTCTCTGATAAATCTAGTTGGAACAGATAAAAGTAAATAATTATTATACTCCTCAAGAAATGATATTTTTTTTAACCAACTTTCATAAATTTCCAAACCTAATTTATTCTTCATTTCAGATTGGATTTGTTGCCAATCGATCTCTTCTGAAGCAAAATTATTAATATTTTTATTTGTAAAAGTTTTATTCATAACTTAAGGGAAGATCTCAGTTAGAACGATTTAAAAAATTTTGCAACAAGTATTAAATTTAAAATTAAAAAAAAATTAAATCTGCAATTGTAGAATTTATTGTCACAATCAATTTTTTTTATGGACATAAATTTTTAAATTAGTTTTAAATTTTCTTAAAAATAAAATTTTTGATTGAATCAAATACAGATTGAATCAAACATTGATTGTATTGTGTGAGATCAAAGATTTACTAAATCTAAATATAGTAATTTGAAAATATTTAGATCTTATATAATGTGTGTGTGAAATTTATCTTCGAAACAACTTAAGATTTTTAAATTGCTGCAATCTTTTTAGTTATTCTTGAAACGTTTCTTGATGCATTTTGTTTTTTAATTACACCAGTCTTTGCAATTTTCATCAACTCAGAGTTTAATTTAGGTAAGAATTTTAACGCTTCGTCTTTCTTTTTGGTATCAATTAAAGAGTTCATTTTCTTTAATGCATTTCTAAATCTACTTTTTCTAGCTTTATTAACTGCCGTTTGCTTAGAAATACGTCTTATACGTTTAATAGCTGATTTTGTATTTGCCATGCGCAGGGGTATAGCTTGAGAACTGAAAACGGTCAACTAAATATTTGGCTAATTTTGGCAGGAATTACAAAAAAAAGTAGATCTATTTGATACAATTTTTTTCTGTATAGTATCAGTACATCCTATAGTTTTACATCTTAATCCTTCTTGCTGATATACTTTAAATTCTTTTTGATAGTTTCCAGAAGATCCCAACGTATCCTTAAAATCTCTAATACTTGAACCACCTTTTTTAATTGCTCTTAATAAAATTTTTTTTGAATAGTAAATAATTTTTTTACAATCTTCTCTAGTTAACAAACTTGCTTTTTTAAATGGATAAATCTTACTTAGAAATAAAATTTCACTTGCATAAATATTCCCAATTCCGGAAACAAATTTTTGATCTAATAAAAATGTTTTAATATTTTTATTCTTTCCTTTGAAGTAATTAAAAACATAATTCAAATTAAAATTTAAATTGAATGGTTCTGGTCCCAAATTTTTAAATCTATTTTCTAATTTTTCACTATTTTCTAATAACTCAAAAAAACCAAATCTTCTTGGGTCATTATAAATTACTTTCAAAGAATTAAATATTAATTCAATATGATTATGTTTTTTTGGTAATATAGGAGAATGATAAAAACTAGCATTAGTAAATTTTAATTTTTTTTTACTATCAATGATGTGTATGGTTCCAGACATACCCAAATGTATCAAACAAAACTCTCCACTTTTAAAATTCAATATTAAATACTTGGAAAATCTATCTACTTTAATAATTTTTTTATTCATTAAAAAAGAACTAAAATTTTTTGGAAGTGGAAATCTAAGATTTTTATTTCTAATAATTACTTTTTTAATACTTTTTTGTTTAATTTTTTTGTCTAAAGATTGTCTAACAATTTCTACTTCTGGTAATTCTGGCATTTCTCACTATATTCAATATATATTTTTTTATGCAACAATATCTTCAAAATAAAAAAGGCCTTGTGGAAGGTGTTTTTGATCAAGTTTATAGTAAATACGACTTGATGAATGATTTCATGTCACTGGGCATTCATAGATTTTGGAAAAAAAGTCTAATCAATATAATGAAACCATCTCCAAATAGAAAGTTAATAGATGTTGCTTGTGGAACTGGAGATATCGGTAAATTATTTTTGAATAGTACAAATCAAATGTCAGAAGTCACTTGTGTAGATCCAAACAAAGGTATGATTAATCAAGGCAAACAAAAATTATCTAATTATAAAAATATAAAATGGATCAATGCAGCTGCTGAGAAGCTTCCACATCAAGACAGCGAATTTGATTATTACACAATAAGTTTTGGTCTTAGAAATACAAAGAATTTAGATAAAACTCTATCTGAAGCTTATAGGGTATTAAAACCAGGCGGAAGATTTCTATGTTTAGAATTTTCAAAAATTCAAAATTCTAACCTAGATTTTATTTATAAAAACTATTCAAAAATAATTCCTCATATTGGTCAATTTATTGTTGGCGATAAAAAACCATATGAATATTTAGTAAAAAGTATTGAAGAATTTATTAATCAGGAAGAATTAATTGACTTAATGAAAAAGCATAATTTTACGAAATGTAATTATAGGAACTTTTCAGGTGGTATAGTTTCTATCCATAGTGGTTGGAAAATATAATGCTAAGAAAATTAATAACTTTATTTAAATTAGGAAGAAAGATTGCAAAATCTGATATTTTAGATATTGCCTCTAAATTTAAAAAACCGCCGGTCGCGATCACAATTTTATTTCAGCTATTAGCAATATCTTTTGAAAAAAAAGAATTGAGTCATCATGCGCTAGATGATGGTGAAAGACTTTCAAAATCATTAGAGTCGATGGGTACAACTTTTATAAAATTAGGTCAATTTTTAGCTACTAGACCTGATATTATAGGAGAAGAACTTTCTACAAAGCTGGAAAAATTACAAGATCGTGTCCCACCATTTTCTATTAATCAGGCAAAAGAAATAATTAAAAACGATTTGGGCAATGATGCTTACAATTCTATTATTGATTTAAGTGAGCCAGTTGCTGCTGCATCAATAGCACAAGTTCATAAAGCTAAAATAAATGACAATGGTACAATTAAAGATGTAGCAATAAAAATTATAAGACCAGACATAAAAAAAATATTTAATGAAGAAATTGATGCGATGATGCTATTTGCATTTATCATTGAATCATTTTTAAAAAAAACTAGAAGATTAAAACTTGTGGAAGTTGTTTTTTTGTTGAAAGAAATAACTAACCTAGAAATGGATTTAAGGTTTGAAGCAGCAGCTGCAAATGAATATGCAGAAAATACAAAAAATGATGCTGGATTCAAAGTTCCTGAAATATATTGGAACTTTACTAGTGAGAATGTAATGACATTAGATTGGATAGATGGAGTATCTATTCGTGAAACAGAAGAGCTGAAAAAAAGAAATTTAAATACTAATAAAATTGCTGAGGATATTATCCAACATTTTTTAAGACATGCAGTAAGGGATGGTTTTTTTCATGCTGATATGCACCAAGGGAATATATTTATTGATGAGAATGGTCAAATAGCTCCAATAGATTTTGGCATAATGGGTAGATTAGACAAAATGAGTAAACGTTTTTTAGCTGAAATTTTATTTGGATTTATACAAAGAGATTATAAAAAAGTTGCTGAGGTTCACTTGGTAGCAGGATTAGTCCCTAAAAATGTGCCAATAGATGATCTTGCACAAGCATTAAGGTCAATAGGAGAGCCAATATTTGGTCAAGAGGTTAAAGATATTTCGGGTGGAAAATTATTAAAACAGCTTTTTGATGTTACAGAAAAATTCAATATGCAAACTCAACCTCAATTGTTGATGTTACAAAAAACAATGGTTGTAGTTGAGGGTGTTGCAAGAAAATTAAATCCTAACACTAATATTTGGACAACCTCTAAACCAGTTCTTGAAAATTGGTTAAGAGAAACAAAAGATCCTATAAATAATTTTAACGAAACACTTAAAAATAGTACTGAAGTAATTAAAAGATTACCTGAGTTACCTGAAATCATGGACAAAGCAAATCAAGCTCTAACATTTTTAGCTAGCGGACAAATTCCTCAAAACTCCAATTCTTATACAGCTTTAAACGATAAAAAATCTGAAATGATAGCATTTAGAAACCAATCTATTATTGGTTTATTACTTCTTGTAATTTTTGGTCTTATAGTATTTTAATTCTGCAAATGAAAAATCTTAATAACAAAAAAATTCTTTTTATTATTTGTGGTGGTATTTCAGCTTATAAAAGTCTTGAAACGATTAGATTATTAAAAAAAAATGGTGCAGAAATTAAAACTATACTTACTTCTAGTGCTAAAGAATTTGTAACTCCATTATCAGTAGCATCATTATCTCAAGGTAAAGTTTATAGTGATTTGTTTAGCTTAGAAAACGAAACTGAAATGGATCACATTTCACTTTCTAGATGGGCAGACGTAGTTGTCGTTGCACCAACTACAGCAAATACAATTTCAAAATTAGCACAAGGTACTACAGATGATTTGGCTTCCACTGTAATACTTGCTTCAAATAAACAAATTTATTTAGCACCAGCGATGAATGTTAGAATGTGGGAACATAAATCTACAAAAACTAATTTAAAAAAATTAAAAGATTTTGGTTATAAGTTTATTGGTCCAGAAATAGGAGATATGGCATGTGGGGAATACGGAGAAGGTAAGATGTCAGAACCATTAAAAATTGCGGATGAGTTAAACCAATTTTTTTTAAACCAAAGTCAAAATAAAAAATTTAAAGCTTTAGTTACTGCGGGTCCAACAAATGAGTATATCGACCCTGTGCGTTTTATAACAAATAAATCAAGTGGCAAACAAGGATATGAACTAGCTAAATGTCTATCGAAAAAAGGTTTTGATACAATTCTGATTTCAGGGCCAACTAATCTAGAAGTAGAAAAAGATATTAAACTCATTGAAGTTGAAACAGCAGATGAAATGTTTGCTGCTACACAAGAGAATTTACCTGTAGATGTAGCAATTTTTTCAGCAGCAGTATCGGACTTTAAAGTAAAAAATAAATCTCAAACAAAAATAAAAAAAGAAGAAGCATTAAATTTAAATTTAGAAAAAAATATTGATATTTTAAATTACATATCAAATCATAATTCTATGAGGCCTGAAATTGTGATTGGTTTTGCAGCAGAAACAAACGAAGTTTTAAAAAATGCAGAAGAAAAATTAAATAAAAAGAATTGTGATTGGATAATTGCTAATGATGTTTCTAAAAAAAATATTGGATTTAACTCTGATTATAATGAAGTTGTAATCCACTACAAAAATAAACCTTTAAAAAGTGAAATCCTACCATACAAAAGAAAATCTGAAATTTCTGAAGAAATAGTTGATAGAATAATTGATCAATTAAATTAATGGCAAAAATCCTTGTTAAAAAATTAGATCCTTCAATAGAGCTACCTGCCTACAAAACAGAAGGGGCTTCGGGAATGGATCTTATGGCATTTATAAAAGAACCTATTATACTTAAATCCCAAAAATCTTGTTTAGTTCCAACTGGAATTGCCGTTGCTTTTTCAAATGAATTTGAAATTCAAATACGACCTAGATCAGGTTTAGCAGCAAAAAATAATATTAATGTTTTAAATACACCAGGAACAATAGATAGTGATTACAGGGGTGAGATAAAAGTAATACTTTACAATCACGGAAAAGAAGATTTTTTAATAAACAATAAAGACAGAATAGCTCAAATGGTTCTTGCACCAGTGATAAAAATGAATTTTGAAGAAACAGATGAGCTTCCAGAAACAATTAGAGGCGAAGGCGGATTTGGCTCAACAGGAAAATGAGCAAAAAATTAAACAAAAAACAAATCGAACGTTTTTCAAGACAGATCATATTAAAAAATATTGGTATTTTAGGTCAAAATAAAATTACAAATGCAAAAGTATTAATAATAGGCATGGGTGGTCTCGGGTGCCCAGTAGCAGAATTCTTGACTAGGTCAGGGGTTGGCTCATTAGGAATTGTGGATCATGATCGAATAAGCCTTTCAAATATTCATAGGCAGAGTTTATTCAATCAGAAAGATTTAAATCAACTAAAAGTCAAAATAGCTAAAAAAAAATTAAACAACATTAATTCTTTAACAAAAATAAAAATTTTTAATTACAAATTAAATAAATCTAATTTTCAAAAAATTATTAAAGATTACGATTATATTGTTGATGGAACTGATAATTTTGAAAGTAAATTTCTAATTAATGATTTAAGTTTAAAGTATAAAAAGTTTTTGGTAACTGGTGCTATAAGTAAATTTGATGGTCATATCTTTACATTTAATTTCAAAAATAAAAAAGAACCATGCCTTCGATGTTTTTATCAAGAGGAAAAAATATCAGATGAAATACTCAATTGTGAATATGAAGGAATCCTGGGAACTGTAGCGGGAATAGTTGGCACGATGCAAGCTAATGAAATTTTAAAAAATATTTTAAATATAGGCCAAAGTTTAAATAATTATATTTTAATTATTGATTTATTAAATTTAAATTTTAGAAAAGCAAAAATTAAAAAAAGAAAAAACTGTCTATGCAATTAATTATAAGAATAATTTTAATTTTTATCTTATCAATTTCAATAAGTTCAGCTGATGAAATATTTGTTTCTTTAAAAAAAAATAAAGTAAACGTTAGGTACGGTCCAAGTTTTGATTCAGATGTAAAATATGTTTACAAAAAAATTAACCTTCCTTTAAAACAAATAGATAAAAAAGAAAACTTTAGAAGAATTATAGACCTTAAAAATAATGGTGGGTGGATACATATATCTCAATTAAAAAAAAATAATTCTGCAATTGCAACAAAAGATAAAATTTTATTTAAAAACCCTACATCTTTTGCAAAACCAATTGCTCTTATTAAGGAAGGTAGGTTATTAATATTAGAAAAGTGTGAACAAGAATGGTGTCAGATAACATCTGGAAAATTTCAAGGTTGGGTTAAAACAGATAATATCTGGGGATTTAATTAACTAAAATCAGCAGCAAGTGACTTTTTGTTCTCTAAAGACAGCTTGGTAGTATGGGAATATTCTTTATGATCTATTCCTATTTCAACTTCAATTTCTTCAGATTTAAATTTAGCTATTTGGTCATCTGAAAAATTAAAATGAATAAATTGAACTGAAGAAGCTTTTCCTTCAGCTGATGTTCTATCAACATCTTCCTCTGGTATAGCTTTTATTTTTTCTCCATTAATTTTCATAAACACTGTTTCTTCTATTCCACCCACTTTTCCTAGGAAAGCTGCACGTGATATAGGATTGTCTATTTCAAACATCAAAGTAGCTGTTAATTCTTTACCATTTGGTATTAGAGGATTGTATGCTGACAACTCATCTTTAAGTTGTTCGTCTCCACCTTTTTCAATATATAACATTTCTTGAACTTGAGCTAACATTGTCTCGTAACTTTCAAAATAAAAAGTTGCATAAGGACCTAATGCAATTCTTCTATTTTTTTTAAAATCAACAATATTTTTTCTCAGTTCTTTTCTATTTTTTGTGTAGACATCCAATGGCATGATGTCTTCTTTTTGTATCTCTCTTTTTTCTCTTGGCATAATCATAATTTATAACTTTTAGCCATCAATTCGATAGGATGTAGTGCCTCATCATTGGAGATGTTAGTATCCACTTCAAGCTGCTTCAAGTGCTTACCTGCTAAAGGACAATCAGAAGCCATGTACTTGTTATTTTTTGTTTTAATTTGTCTTGCAGTTGGTCTTCCTACTTTATTGGCCAGATCATGTGTTTCTTTCATCACACCAAAAGTTCCACCATGCCCAGCACATTTTTCTACAACATCAATTTTAACATTCGGGATAAGTTTAAGCATATCTCTGGCTTTGATACCCATGTTTTGTGCTCTTGCGTGACACGCATGGTGCACTGTCACTCCACCATCTATTTCTTGTAAACCATCTGCTAATCCCTCATTGTTTGCAATATCAACAACATACTCATCAATATCCATAACGTTTGCAGATAATTTTTTTATTTTATCATCATTAGGTAAAAGTAATGGCCATTCAAATTTTAACATTAAACCACAACTAGCGGTTAATGTAACAACTTTGTAACCTTTGTTAATCCATTCAACTAAATCTTTAGAAACTTTTTTAGCCTGTTCCACAACTTTAGGAAGATCAGCTTGCTCTAAGAATGGCATTCCACAACATCCAGGATAGGCTTCTTGAACTTCTACACCATTTTTCTTTAGAACTTTTAAAGCTGCAACACCCGTATTTTTTTTATTAAAGTTAACAAAACAGGTAGAATAAATTACAACTTTTCTATCATTAGTTTTTGTCTCATAGTTTATTTTGTCATTATTTTTCTTAAAAAAGTTAGAAAAAGTTTCTGAATTGTATTTTGGAAGTTGAACCCTTTTATCGATACCAGCAACTACCTCTAATATTTTTCTGAACAACTTATTTTTTATATCTGATACCCAATTAATTATTTTAGAAAATAAAACCCCAATTTTTGCGTTTCTATCTATTTGGGCTAATTGCATTGGAACACTTGGTAATTTACCTAATTTTTTCTGTGCCGTTCTGTACCTCAACATTAAATGAGGGAAATCAAGATCAAAATCATGAGGAGGTACATAAGGACATTTGGTCATAAAACACATGTCGCAAAGAGTACAGGCATCAACAACCGGAGCAAATTGCTCACTTTTTAAACTTTCTACGTCTTCATTTTCAGACTCATCAATCATATCGAACAATTTTGGAAAGGAATCACAAAGATTAAAACATCTTCGACATCCATGGCAAATATCAAACACTCTTCGCATTTCTGCATCTAATTTTTCAGGATTTAAAAAATCTGGATGCTCAAAATCAATAGGGTGACGAATTGGGGCGTCTAGACTTCCTTCTTTGCTCATACGATTATATTAGAAATTATAATTAATGATAAAGAAACTAGTACCACTGGTTCATTAAACCAATCTTTTATTAATTGTAAAAGTTGCTCTTTCATTTTTTTTGATTTTAGAAATTTTGTTAAATTTAGTGGGCGGTAAACGCCCACTAATGAATATTATTTAGGCAATTGACTCTAAAGTTTTTTGAAATTTACCAGCATGTGATTTTTCAGCTTTTGCTAAAGTCTCAAACCAATCTGCAATTTCCTCAAAACCTTCTTCTCTTGCAGTTTTAGCCATACCTGGGTACATGTCAGTATATTCATGCGTTTCTCCCTCAATTGCTGAAGCTAAATTTGCTTTAGTTTCACCAATTGGTTTCCCAGTAGCTGGATCTCCAACTTGTTCAAGGTATTCTAAGTGACCATGTGCGTGACCAGTTTCACCTTCTGCTGTTGATCTAAATACCGTAGCTACATCATTATAACCTTCGATGTCAGCTTTTTGTGCAAAATAAAGATATCTTCTATTTGCTTGACTCTCACCAGCGAATGCTGCTTTTAAGTTCTCTTCTGTTTTACTTCCTTTTAAAGACATTTTTTTCTCCTTAATTTAACTTTATAGACCATATAGTGTCTAAAACTTTAATGTCAATAGTTTAGAATTATTATAATCTAGATTTTATATAATTGATTTAATTGAATTATTTTTGAGTTTGATTATCACTCGCAACTTTAACCAAAACTTCAACTGAATTTATTTTTTTTCCTGTAATATTTTTTTTAATATTTACTGGGTCTATATCATTTTCATCACAATCTATTAGCTGATGAGTATCTTCATCATAAAAATGATGATGAACAGATGTGTTAGTATCAAAATAACTTTTATCGCTGTTAATCGAAATTTCTTTTAAATAACCTTTTTTCTGAAATACATGAACAGTGTTGTAAACTGTTGCTAAAGAAATTTTTTCATTCATCTCCTCAGAAATCATTTTTACGAGATCATTGATTGTAAAATGAAAAGTTTTTTCTCTATTAAATAGAACTTCACACATTTTAACCCTTTGTTTAGTGGGTCTAAGTCCTAAATCTCTTAATTTTTCAACAAAATTACAGTTTTTTACCATTGTATTTTATAATTATTCTAATGTATGAATAAAAATATACAGTTTTATTATATTATATTGGCATTAAATCAAGTAATAAGGTTTCTCAAAAAATATGAAAAAAAATTCCTACTCATATGACGATCTAATAACTTGTGGAAATGGTGATCTTTTTGGACCAGGTAATGCAAAATTACCACTTCCTCCAATGTTGATGTTTGATAGAATAACTGAAATCAACGAGAATAATGGAGCTTTCAATAAAGGCTCTTTAAAGGCTGAATTAGATATAAAAAACGATCTATGGTTTTTTGACTGTCATTTTAAAGAGGATCCAGTCATGCCCGGGTGTCTAGGTTTAGATGCTATGTGGCAACTAGTTGGATTTTTTCTGGGCTGGCTAGGAAATCCTGGCAAAGGTAGAGCTCTAGGAGTTGGTACTGTAAAATTTACTGGTGAAGTTTTACAAAATGTTAAAAATGTAAGGTACGAAATAGATATGAAAAAAATTATGTCGCCAGGTGGAACAACTGTTGGTCTTGCCAATGGAATTGTACTTGCTGATGACAAAAAAATATATTCAGCAGAAAGTTTGAAAGTGGGGTTATTTAAATAATGAGAAGAGTAGTAATTACAGGATTAGGAATTGTCTCTTGTTTGGGAAACAACCAAGAGGAAGTTCATCAATCATTAATTAATTCAAAATCAGGAATTTCTTATGCTGAGGAATATAAAGAACATAATCTTAAAAGTCATGTTCATGGCAAACCAAATATAAAATTAGAAGATCATATCGATCGAAAAACAATTAGATTTATGGGTTCAGGTTCAGCTTATAATTATATTGCAATGAAAGAAGCTATTGAGGATTCTGGATTAGAAGAATCTGAAGTTAGCAATTTTAAAACTGGAATCGTTATGGGTTCTGGTGGTCCATCAATTGAAAATGTTATTTTGGCTGCGGATAAGACAAGAGCTAAAACTCCAAAATTAATGGGACCATTCATTGTTCCAAGAACAATGGCAAGTACAGCTTCTGCAACACTTGCGGTTCCATTTAAAATTAAAGGAACTAACTACACAATGAGTTCTGCATGCGCAACAAGTGGCCACTGTATTGGTAATTCAATGGAATTAATTCAAATTGGCAAACAAGATGTTGTTTTTGCAGGTGGAAGTGAAGAAGTTCATTGGGCTATGACAGCAATGTTTGATGCGATGACTGCTTTATCATCAAAATATAATGACGCTCCTGAAACAGCATCAAGAGCATATGACAAAACAAGAGATGGTTTTGTAATTGCAGGTGGCGCAGGTGTGCTAGTGCTTGAAGAATATGAACATGCTAAAGCAAGAGGTGCTAAAATATACGCAGAATTAACTGGTTATGGAGCAACTTCAGATGGATACGATATGGTGGCTCCATCAGGAGAAGGTGCAGTTAGATGTATGCAAATGGCAATGTCTACTGCAAAAAATAAAATTGATTATATCAATACTCATGGAACTTCTACTCCAGTTGGAGATATAACAGAGCTAAATGCAGTTAAAAATACTTTTGGAGATAACATCCCAAAAATTAGTTCAACAAAATCTTTATCGGGACATCCACTTGGCGCAGCTTCAGTTCATGAAGCAATTTACTGTTTGATAATGATGAAGAATAATTTCATAGCTGGGTCTGCAAACATAAGTGAGATGGATGAGGAAGCTAAAAAATTTCCCATAGTTTCAAAAACTGAAACGGCAGTAACTTTAAATACAGTAATGTCAAATAGCTTTGGTTTTGGTGGAACTAATGCAGCTTTAATTTTTGAAAAGGTTTAATTTATGAGTTTAATGAAAGGCAAAAAGGGATTAATCATGGGTGTTGCAAATGAAAGATCTATTGCCTGGGGTATATCTCAAAAACTTGCTGAAGCAGGAGCAGAACTAGCATTTACATATTTAGGCGATGCTTTGAAAAAAAGAGTAGTTCCTTTAGCAGAAAAATTAAATTCAAATGTTACATTTAGTTGTGATGTTGAAAAAAAAGAAGAGGTTGTAAAATTATTTGAAGATATCAAATCCCAATGGGGTGAAATTGATTTTGTAGTTCATGCAGTTGCTTTCTCTGATAAATCAGAGTTATCAGGTGAGTATTTAAACACGACTAGGGAAAACTTTTTAAGAAGTATGCTAATCTCATGCTTTTCATTTACTGAAGTAGCAAAAGAAGCTTCAAAGATAATGAAACAAGGTGGAAGTTTATTAACTTTAACTTACGAGTCTACTAAAGCGATTCCAAATTATAACGTAATGGGTGTTTGTAAATCAGCTTTAGAAGCTAGTGTTAAGTATATAGCTCGAGATTTGGGTGCCAAGGGCATGAGAGTAAATGCAATAAGCGCGGGCCCTATTAAAACATTGGCAGCTTCTGCGATTGGAGATGCAAAATTCCTATATAAATGGAATGAGGACCATTCTTTTCTCAAAAGAAACGTAGATATCCATGATGTTGGGAATTCAGCATTATATCTATTAAGTGATCTCGCAAACGGAGTTACTGGTGAAATTCACTATGTAGATGCAGGATATAATAAGGTTGGAATGCCTGACCCGAAGAATATTAGCTAAATTTAGTTAATTTTAATTAAAAAAACCCCCAGAACTCTCATTCAAGGGGTTTAAAATTTAAATTTAAGCTATTAATTATTCAGTAGCTTGTTTCATAGAAAGTTTAACTTTACCTCTATCAAAACCAATCACTTTAACTTTTACCTCATCACCTTCTTTGACAACATCTGTTACTTTAGCAACTCTTTTATCTGCAAGTTCTGAGATATGAACAAGTCCGTCTTGTTTTCCTAAGAAATTAACAAATGCACCAAATTCCATAATCTTCATTACTTTACCTGAATAAATTTTATTCAGTTCAGCTTTTGCAGTTATGTCTTTAATCATTTGCATTGCGATGTTTCTAGACTCTTCATCTGGAGCAGCGACTGTTACCACACCTTCGTCATTTACATCTACTTTCGCACCTGATTTTTCAACTATCTCTCTGATTGTTGCACCACCTTTTCCAATGACAGCAGCAATGTCTTTTTTATCAACGTTAACTTGCTCCATTTTTGGAGTATGTTTTCCAACATCAGATCTTGAAGCTGATAATGCTTTATTCATTTCTCCTAAGATATGAACTCTTCCATCTTTAGCTTGGCTTAATGCTTGCTCCATGATTTCAAATGTAATACCTGTAATTTTGATATCCATTTGAAGAGAAGTAATTCCATCTTTAGTTCCAGCAACTTTAAAGTCCATATCACCTAGATGATCTTCATCACCTAAAATATCTGATAAGACACTAAAATCATCACCTTCTTTAATTAAACCCATTGCAATACCTGCAACTGGCTCTTTAATTGGCACTCCAGCGTCCATTAAAGCTAAAGAAGTACCGCAAACAGTAGCCATTGAAGAAGAACCATTAGACTCAGTTATTTCTGAAACTACTCTAAAAGTATATGGAAATGCCTCTTTAGCTGGCAATGAAGAGTTAATTGCTCTCCAAGCTAATTTACCATGTCCAATTTCTCTTCTACCAGTTCCAATTCTTCCAGTTTCTCCAACAGAAAAAGGAGGAAAATTATAGTGAAGCATAAATCGTTCTCTCTGAAGCCCATCTAAACTTTCAATTCTTTGTTCGTCATCAGAAGTTCCTAGAGTTGCTACAACAATTGCTTGGGTTTCTCCTCTGGTAAATAATGCAGAACCATGAGCTCTAGGTAAAATACCCACTTCACACTCGATAGGTCTTACATCAGATAAACCTCTTCCATCAATTCTATTTTTATTTTTTAGAATATCAGTTCTAACAATTGATTTTTCTAGGCTTTTTAGCTGACTGTTAACATCAAGATCTGTGTAGTTTTCATCTTCCTCATAAAGTTTTTTAGCTTTATCAGTAATTTCAGAAATTTGATTTGATCTTTCTTGTTTATCTCTTGTAGCAAAAGCTTTTTTAAGATCTTCTGTAAAAGTTTCCTCAAGTTTTTTCTTAACTTCAGATAAATCTTTTTTCTCAACTGTCCACTCAGGTTTTCTACATTCTTTTGCAAGTTCCTCTATCATTTCAATTACTGGAACAAAGCCTTTGTGACCAAACTTAACTGCATTTAACATTTCTTCTTCTGTTAAACCACTTGCTTCTGATTCAACCATAAGCACAGCATCTTTCGTACCCGCTACAACTAAATCTAATCTCGATTTTTCTAGCTCTGCTTTAGATGGGTTTAGAACATATTTTCCATCAATGAATCCAACCCTTGAGGCTCCTACAGGTCCCATAAATGGCATACCTGATATAGCTAATGCTGCCGATGAAGCAGTGATTGATAAAATATCTGGTTCGTTTTCTTTGTCGTATGAAATTACAGTTGGTAATAACTGTACTTCATTTTTAAATTCATCTGGAAACAAAGGTCTGATTGGTCTATCAATTAATCTAGAGATTAATGTTTCGCTCTCAGTTGGTCTTGCTTCTCTTTTAAAATATCCGCCTGGAATTTTTCCAGCTGCATAATATTTCTCTTGGTAATTTACAGATAATGGAAAGTAATCCATATCAGGATTTACTTTTTTTGTCCCCACTACTGTTGCTAGTACGACTGTCTCTCCACATGTTGCGATTATTGCACCGTCTGCCTGTCTTGCTACTTTACCTGTTTCTAAACTTATCTTCTTTCCCGCTACTTCAATTTCCTTCTTGTATACTTTAAACATTTCATTTCCATTTCGTTTCGTTCGTTTCGTTCCATTCCGTTCTATCTATCTTGACTTCTATTTTCTTAAATTCAATTTGGACAGTACATTTTTGTAAGAATCCATTTTGTTTTTTTTTAGGTATTCCAACAATTTCTTTCTTCTATTTACCGCTCTCAACAATCCAACAGATGAATGTTTATCCTTCTTGAATTGCTTAATATGCTTAGAGAGAGTTTCAATTTTCTCTGTTAGCAAAGCGATTTGGATTTCTGAAGATCCAGTATCTTTATCGTGCATTGCTAATTCTTGTGCCTTTTTATTCATGCCTCTTTCTTCCTATTTATTTGTTTGTTTTATTAAGTTTTCTATTTTTTCCGCATACTCAAAAGACTCATCTTTTCTAAAAAGTAATTTTGGTAAAAATTTCATAACCACTTTTTGTGATAAAATTTTTCTTATTAAAAATGAGTATTCTTTCAAAACATTAATTGTTTCTTCAGCATCTTTTCCTCCCAATGGAAGAACATATGCTTTGGCAATTTTTAAATCAGGACTCATTCTAACCTCAGTAACTGTTATAGTATTTGTTTCTAAATTCGGCACCTTAGCCTCATTTCTTATAAAAATCATGCTTAAAGACTGCTTAATCATCTCTCCAACTCTAAGCTGTCTTTGTGATACTGGTTTTCCTATTCTATCACCCATTAAATCGATCTCTCTGTAGATGTAACACTAAATGCCTCTATTGTGTCGTTTTTTTGGAAATCCATATAATCTTTAACGGTAATTCCACATTCTTGACCATCACTAACCTGTTTTACTTGGTTTTTTTCTCTAAAAATTGTTGAAACTTTTCCTGTGTAAATTATTGCTCCATCTCTAATAATTCTTACATCAGAATTACTATTTATTTCACCTTCAGTAATTTTTGAACCTGCAACTTTTCCAGCACCTGAAACTTTGAATATCTCGAGAATTTGTGCTGTTCCAGTAATTGTTTCTTGAACATCAGGAGATAATAATCCAGACATTTTTTGCTTAACATAATCCAACACCTCATAAATGATATTATAGGAAGAGATTTTTATTTTTTCATTTTCAGCAAGTTTTTTAGCCTCTTTGCTCGGTTTAACATTAAAAGCTATTAGAACAGCATTTGATGCTTTGGCTAATGTAACATCAGTCTCTGTTACCATTCCAATGTCCGCTAAAATTATTTTTGGTTTCACTTCTTCATGTTTAATTTGAGCAATCGCATTTTTGATAGCCTCAGATGATCCTTGTACATCGGATTTAATAATTAAATTTAATTCCTCAGAAGACTTATCTGAAAAAGCAGAATCTTGTGTTGCAAAAGTTAAAGGGTTTTTTCCATCTTTGCTCTCTTGAGCTCTATTTTCACTCAAAGTTTTAGCTTCTTTTTCAGTGTCTAAAACAATAAAATCATCTCCAGCTTTAGCAGCACCATTTATACCCAAAACTTCTACAGGAGTTGATGGCGGAGCCTCACTAATATTTTGACCTTTATCATTAATTATTGCTCTAACTTTTCCCCATTTTAAACCACTTACAAAAAAGTCGCCCTTTTTGAGAGTACCTGTTGTTACAATAATATTTGCAACCGGTCCTCTCCCAACATCTATTTTTGACTCTAATACAATTCCTGTAGCTTTAGATTCATAATCTGTTTTAAGATCTAAAATTTCGGCTTGTAAAATTATAGACTCAACTAACTTATCTAAATTTTGTTTAGTTTTTGTAGACACCTCAACCATTAAAGTATCACCAGATAAATCTTCTGCTATTAACTCATGTTCAAGTAATTGATTTTTAATTTTCTGTGGATCAGCTTCAGGAAGATCACATTTATTTATTGCAACTACAATTGGAACATTCGCAGCTTTTGCATGTTTTATAGACTCCACTGTTTGTGGCTTTACTCCATCATCAGCTGCAACAACCAAAACTACTACATCTGTTAATTTTGATCCTCTAGCTCTCATTTCGGTAAAAGCTGCGTGACCTGGAGTGTCTATAAAAGTTAATTTATTATTTTGACTTTCAATTTGGTATGCTCCGATATGCTGAGTGATTCCACCAAACTCTCCTGAAACTACATTTGCACTTCTTAAAACATCTAAAACAGAAGTTTTACCATGATCAACATGGCCCATAACTGTAACAATAGGTGGTCTATTTTTTAAATTTTCTACTCTAGTAGCTTTTATTTTTTGAATAATTTCTTCTGCTTTTTCTTCTCTTATTGGATTATGTCCAAATTCTTTAACTAAAAATTCAGCTGTGTCAGCAGCTAAAGTTTGATTAATTGTTACAGTTACTCCCATTCCGAATAAATATTTAATTACATTGCTAGATTGCTCCGCCATTCTATTAGCTAGCTCTCTAACGGTTATTGCTTCTGGAATATTGATGTCTCTTTTTACTGGTTTTGAATTTTCTTGCGCATCTTCTTTAGAAGAGTTTTTCATTTCTTTTTGTCGAGCTCTTTTAACTGATGCTAAACTTCTTTCTCTTGCTTCTATTTCGTCACTTAATGCTCTTGAAACAGTTAATTTTAATTCTCTTTTTTTTGTTTCAGTTTTTAATGTTTTTTTATCTTTTTCATTATCTCCCTTAAGTCTTTTAGTGGCTCTTTGCTCTGCAAGTTTTCTTCTTTCAAAATCGCTTGTAATTGGGGGAGATTTTGGTGCAAAAGATGGTTTTAATGGTGCACCTCTATTAAATGAAGTAGTAGATTTTGGTTTTCCAACACCAGGTCTAAACGATCCACCTCTATTAGTGAATTTTCCGCTTTGCTTTTCAATTACTCTAGAATTTTTCCCTTGAGTTTTAGCTATCTCAATATTTCTTATAGATTTCTTTGCAGAGCCGGATATTGTTAATTTTGTTTTTTTCTCCATTGCTCATCTCTCAATCTTTATAAATTATATTTCTAGCAGACATAATTAATTCATCTGCCTCTTCTTTAGATAAAGCAAAATCCTCCAGATAACCCTGAATTTTAACTCTCTCTCCTTTAACTACATCGTAGCCACCAGTAAGTTCATCAGATGCTAGATCTGCAAAATCTTCTAATGTTAATATTTTTTGTTCACCCAATGTAACTAACATTCCTGGAGTAAGACCCTTAAGGTTGATAAGAGCATCTTGTAGACCAAGCTCTTTAATTCTCTCCGATATATCTTCTTGATCTTTTTGATGAAACTCTTTTGCTCTTTCAATTAACGCAATTGCTGTTTCTTCCTCAATTCCCTCTATTTTTGTTAAATTTTCTGGCAAGCTATCTTTAATTTCATCTATTGTTGAAAAACCTTCAGCAACTAATAACTGACCTAAAGTTTCATCTAATTCTAAGTTTTTAACAAAGTTATCTGTCTTTTCTTTAAATTCTAATTGTCTTCTCTCGGAATCTTCTGCATCAGTCATAATATTAATTTCATAATTTAACAATTTAGTTGCCAATCTTACATTTTGACCCCTTCGACCAATCGCTTTACTCAAATTTTCCTCAGTTAAAATCACATCAAGTTTTTTTCTTTCTGCATCAACATTAACTCTTTGAACTTCTGCAGGCGACAAAGCATTAGATACTAATATTGCAGCATCCTCTGACCAATTCACAATATCAATTTTTTCTCCTTGAAGTTCATTTACAACTGCCTGAACTCTGGAACCTCTCATACCAACACAAGCTCCAACAGGATCTAATGATGTATCAACTGCTTTAACACAAATCTTTGCTCTACTTCCAGGATCTCTTGAAGAAGATTTAATTTCAATTAATCCATCATAAATTTCTGGCACTTCTTGAACAAAAAGTTTCTCCATAAATTTTGGATGAGCTCTAGACAAGAAGATTTGTTGACCTCTTGGCTCTCTTCTTACGTCATAACAATAAGCTTTTACTCTATCACCAGCTTTAATATTTTCTCTAGGAATTAATTCGTTTTTTTGAATAATTGCTTCTGTTCTACCTAGATCAACTATAACACTTCCAAATTCTAATCTTTTAACAATACCACTTAAAATTGTATCTTTTTTATCAATAAAGTCATTAAATTGTCTTTCTCTCTCTGCTTCTCTAACATTAAAGCTTATTACCTGTTTTGCAGTTTGAGCAGCTATTCTACCAAAATCAAAAGATGGTAATGGCTGAAGAACTTCATCACCGATTGATTTATCTTTATTATTTTCATTAAGACTTATCGCATCTTCTAATTTTATTTCTGTATTTGCATTTTCAGGATTTTCAGAAATAACAAGTTTTCTGAACAATTCTATATCTCCATTATCTCTATTGATTGAAACTTTAATTTCATTTTCTTGACCAAACTTAGATTTAGCTGCTTTAGCTATTCCTGTTTCCATAGAAGTAATTATAAGTTCTTTATCTATCGATTTTTCCAAAGCTACTGCCTCAGCAATTCTTAATAATTCTAATTTATCTGCTCTTTTATTTAACATTTTTTATCTGCTCCAAAAAAAAATGGGCCAAAGCCCATTTTGATAATTCAACAATGTAAGGGCAATATAGTAAAGTTTTTTTTTAATTCAACTGAAACTATTTAGAAAAAACGTTGATTTTATCAGTTTTTTCCCACGAAAATGATCCATCATCTCCTGGAAGTCTTCCAAAGTGACCATAGGCTGCTGTTTTTTCATAAATAGGTCTATTAAGATTTAACATCTCTCTAATTCCTCTAGGACTGAGATCAAAATTTTCATTAATCTTTTCAACAACAAATTTGTTTTTATCTAAATCATTATCAAATAAATCAACATAAATTGATAAAGGTTTTGAAACTCCTATTGCATAAGCTAACTGTATCAAACATTTATTTGCTATTTTTGAAGCAACAACATTTTTAGCAATATATCTTGCCGCATAAGCAGCAGATCTATCTACTTTAGTAGGATCTTTACCTGAAAATGCTCCTCCTCCATGGGGTGCTGCTCCACCATAGGTATCCACAATAATTTTTCTTCCTGTTAAACCACAGTCCCCATCTGGACCACCTATTACAAAGTTACCAGTTGGGTTTACATAAAACTCTTCCTCATTAAAGTCTTTAAGAAATTTTTCTGGAATTGATTTTAACATATAAGGTCTTAATAATTCTCTCACCTGGGCCTGATTAACATCAGAAGAATGTTGAGATGATATAACAACAGATTTTACTTTAGTCGGCTTACCATCAACATATTCGAATGTAACTTGGCTTTTTGAGTCAGGTTCAATATTTTTTAATTTACCAGATTTTCTATCCTCGGCCATAAGTCTTAAAATTTTATGCGAATAATGAATTGGTGCAGGCATAAATACATCTGTTTCATTACATGCATAACCAAACATTATACCTTGGTCTCCTGCGCCCTCATCTTTATTTCCAGATGAGTCCACACCCATTGCAATGTCAGCAGATTGAGAATGCAAATGACTTTCTATTTTTGTTGCTTCTTTCCAGGTAAATCCTTCCTGATCATATCCAATATCTTTTATACAATTCCTTACTTTTTCGATTAAATCATCTGTTTTAATCTCAGGTCCTCTTACTTCACCTGCAAGCACAACTTTGTTTGTTGTCGTTAAAGTTTCACAAGCAACTCTTGAATAAGGATCTCCAGAAATATAACTATCAACAACCATATCAGAAATTCTATCTGATACTTTATCTGGATGTCCCTCTGAAACTGACTCGCTTGTAAATAAGAAATTTTTTAAATTACTCATTTTTAAATCTATTAAATGAAAATATTAAAAAAATATACAATAAAATTATTAAACCAAAAATTTTATTCCCATATTTAGAAAAGACTGTTGGTTGAATTTTTCTCATTTTCGTAAAATCAATATATCCAACTTCATTAAAGTTAATTTTTTCCTCAACGATACCGAGAGGATTTACTATCGCAGCTATTCCGTTATTAGCTGATCTAATTACATATTTTCCACTTTCGATAGCTCGAAATATACTGTGAACAAAGTGTTGCTCTGGTCCTATTGATTGACCAAACCATCCATCCTCTGAAATATTTACTATTATATCAAAGTCATGATTTTTATATAATTTTCCAGAATAAATTATCTCATAACAAATTAATGGTAAAAATTTTATGGAAAAATTATTTTGATTTAACTCTATAATTTCCCTTTTTTGACCTTTAGAGTAGGATTGATAATTGTTAGTTAATGATTCGAGACCTACATTTTTTAATAAATTTTCCATAGGTAAAAATTCGCCAAACGGTACAAGATTTATTTTATTATAATAATTTAATAAATTAAGATTATGATCATAAACAGATAAAGAATTGTAATACTTAACTTGATCATTAACTTTTGATTTGTTGTTGATGCCTAAAATGAGTAAGTGATTTTCGTTAAAACTTTCATTAAATAAATAATCATAACTTTGAATTTGATCCTGAGAAATTCCAGGCAATATACCCTCTGGCCAAATGAAAATTATTTTCTCTTTCTTATTTGGTGAACTAATATTTATAAGATCTTCTATAGTTGATAAAGGCCCCTCTCCTGAATAAAACCTATCTAAAGAAATATCAGTACCAACTAGTCTTATTTTATAATCAAGTTTTTTAACATCACTATTGTAAAAATCTTGCTTATTTGAATATCCAAATAAATAAAATAATAAAAATATTAAAGGTAAAATTAAGCAAAAAATTAAATCTTTTTTGTCGTTCCGCAAAATGAAGAGTGCAGGACTTAGAAACAAAGTTACACAAAATAAGTTTAAAGAATATGTGCCTACTAAAGATGTTATGCTTAGAATTTCTAAATGATTTGAAAAACTATATGCAATTAAGTTCCAAGGAAAACCTGATAAAATTGAACCTCTAATGAATTCTAGAAAACCAAAGATTACAGAAAATAATAAAATTGAACTCAAAGTTTTATTTGGTTTAAAGAAAATAAACAAATAACAAACAAATCCATAAAATAACGCAATAAAAGAAGGAACTAAAATTAGAGCAAATGGAATTAAAAATTTAAAATTTTCATCAAATGTTAATGAAATAGAGATCCAATATATATTTGTTAGAAAATATCCAAATCCAAATAACCAGCCATAGAAAAAAATTAATTTATGTTTATTCTCTTTTTTTTTTACTAAGAAAATAAAGAATAAGCTAAATGTTAAAAAATTAATTATTAATAGATTGAAAGGCGGTAAACTTAGGGAAGTTATCGCTCCAAGAAACAATAAATAAACTGCATCAATATATAAATTTTTTTTCAATTTACTTAATTTTTGAGATAACTGATTTATAGATTTTTTCTTCTTCTTTTAACATTTTTAAATAATCTTTATTTTTTACATGATCAAATCCTAACAAGTGTAAAAAACCATGAATAAATGTTTTAATTATTTTTTCTTTAAATTCTCTATTCGTTTGTGATTTTGGTTTATTCATAAAATTAAAACTAATAATTATATCTCCCAAATAAGTTTGCTTTGATATTTTTAAGATTTTGCTAGATGGGAAAGATAAAATATCAGTAGATTTATTTTTATTTCTAAATTTTTTATTTAAAATTTTAATTTTTTTATTATTTGAAAGAAGCAAAGATAAACTTATTTTTTTATTTAAAAATTTATATTTTTTTGGAAAGGCATCACAAATACTTTTAAAAAAAAAATCTTTTTTTTTAAGTTTTTTAGACCAAGCCTTCTCTTCTGAGAAGACATTTAAATTAATCATTTTTAGAGTAGGCTTTTACAATTTTAGAAACCAGTGGATGTCTAACTACATCTGAATGATCAAAGTCTACAACTGAAATTTCATTTAGATGCCCTAATAATTCTTTTGATCTAACTAATCCTGACATACTTTTGTTAGGAAGATCTATCTGAGTAGGATCTCCATTGACTACAATTTTTGAATTTTCACCGATCCTTGTTAAAAACATTTTTATTTGTGTATCTGTTGCATTTTGCGCTTCATCTAATATAGCAAAAGAATTTTTTAGTGTTCTACCTCTCATAAATGCCAAAGGAGCGATTTCGATATCGCCAATTTCGATCATTCTTTGTATTTTTTCAAAATCAAATAAGTCGTACAAAGAGTCATATAAAGGTCTTAAATACGGATCTACTTTTTCTTTCATATCTCCGGGTAAAAAGCCAAGTCTCTCTCCTGCTTCAACAGCAGGCCTAGATAGGATAATTCTTTCTATTTTTTTTTCTAACAACATAGTCAAACCAACTGCTACGGCTAAAAAAGTTTTTCCTGTTCCGGCTGGACCTGCTGAGATTACAATATCACTTTGTCTTAGAGCTCTGACATAGCTTTTTTGTTTTTCGGATCTAGGAATAATTGATTTTTTTGGTGTTTTAATAATGTCAGTTACATTGTTATTTTTAACCTTCTCTTTAATCATAAATTGATCAACTGATGATATAAGATCTTTATTTTCGATTGAACCGTTATTTATAAATTGATTAGTTAAAAATTGAATTGCATTTTTTATTAATTCATTTTTTTGTGGATCAGATTTTATCATTATTGAATTTCCCCTAGAATACAAACTAGAGTTAGTGATCTTTTCTAATTCTTTTAAATTTTTATTAAATTCTCCAGCAACGCCCATTAGTAATTCATTGTTGTGAAATATTACACTTAATGAATTGTTGTCTGAGTAAACAAATTTTAGAGTAGTATCGATTTTTTTTTTAATTGTATTATTCAAAGATTATGCCACCTTTTGATCTGGGTTGCTTAACAATTCTCCAAACAATGTAGATCTATTACTATTTGTAATTTTTACTTTCACAATTTTTCCAATATGTTCTCTTTTACCATTAAAAATTACTGATGTCATATATTCAGTTCTGCCAAAAGCTTTGGATTTATCTTCAGTTAAATTTTCAACCAACACATCAATGGTTCTATTTTCTAATTTTTTGTTCATTTGAGTTTGATTTTCAGATAATAAATTTTGAATAAATTCTAACCTTTTCATTGAAATTTTTTTATCAATTAAATCTAAACCTTCTGCCTTTGTCCCAGGCCTTGGACTAAAAATAAATGAGTAAGAATTTATAAAATTAACTTTTTTAATTAAATCGACTGTACTTTGGAAATCTTCTTCAGTTTCACCAGGATAACCAATAATAAAATCACTAGAAAATTCAATTGATTGATTAATTTTTTTCAATTCGTCATAAACTTTTAAATAATAATCTATTTTATGTTTTCTATTCATCAACTTTAAAATCTTATCGGATCCACTCTGAACTGGAAGATGAACTAAAGGCATTAACTTTTTAGAGACATTATATACTTCAATTAAATCATCAGTCATATCTTTTGGATGCGAAGTTGTGTATCTAATTCTTTTTATATTTTTAATCATTTCAATTTCTAAAATTAAATCAGATAGTCTTTTACTATTATCATTGTAAGCATTTACATTTTGTCCCAAAAGTATGATTTCTTTTGCTCCATTATCTGACAAATAATTTGCCTCCTCAATTATTTGATTGAATGGTCTAGAATATTCTGGTCCACGAGTATATGGAACCACACAAAAATGACAAAACTTATCACATCCTTCTTGAATAGTTAAAAAAGATGAAACCTTACCTGCCTCATTCTTTATTTTACTAAAATATTTAAATTTTGAAACAGCATCAAAATCTGTTTGTTCAATTTTTTTTCTTTTTTCAATATAATCCAGAATTGTTTGGTTAATCTTATGATAGGCTTGAGGGCCAATTACTAAATCTATATAAGGCTCACGTTTAAGCATCTCTTGATTTTCTGCTTGAGCAACACATCCTGCAATTATTACTAATGGTTTTTTTTTGGCTCTAAAGCTTTTTTTAACTCTACCTATTTCAGAATAAACTTTTTCTTTTGCTTTATCTCTAATGTGACAAGTGTTTAATAAGTAACAATCAGCCTCATCTAGATTTTCACTTTTTTGATAACCAATTTTCTTTACTGAATCAAAAATTCTATTTGAATCATATTCATTCATTTGACAACCGAATGTTTTTATAAAAATTTTTTGCATTCTAGCTTAGGGTTTTTTTTTAATCCCATAAAGTTCAAGCTTATGATCAACTAAAGTGTAACCATATTTATCTGCTACCTTTTTTTGAAGTTTTTCGATTTCTTCATCAACAAATTCTATTATTTCACCTGACTTCACATCTATTAAATGATCATGATGTCCTTCATTAAGCTCTTCATACCTTGCTTTTCCACCTTTAAACTCATGCTTTGTAAGTATTCCGGATTCTTCAAATAATTTTACTGTTCTGTAGACGGTAGCAATACTTATTTTATTATCAATCTTTGAAACTCTATTGTAAAGCTCATCAACATCAGGATGATCGGTAGACTCGGACATGACCTGAGCAATTATTTTTCTCTGATCTGTCAATTTCACACCTTTTGCTAAACATTTTTGTTCAATTGTTTCAGACATAATTTAATTTTAACTTATATAAATAGGTTTAATCAAATTTTTTTTAATTTTAAATTTATTACACAAATAAGGGACATTTTCATACTTTACATTTTTTTCACCTTTAAAATCCTCTAAGCTGTAGCAATAATAATCAATATTTTTCGCTAATTTGAGAGCCTTCACAACAGAAATAGAATTTCTAATCCCTGCAAAACTTCCTGGGCCTCTGTTAATGTATATTTTATTAATATCCTTCAGTTCAAATTTATTTAATTCTAAAAATTCTTTTATAATCAAAGTTAATTTTTCATAATTTATTTTAGTATTCTCATGAGTAATATTGTAAACATGATCATTAGCCATGATCATTAAAAAAATTTTATCTCCAGCTACATCAATTATAAGTTTGTTCATTTTATCTTTGTTTTTTAGTTTTAGTTCTAAATCAGATGAAAATAATATCAAATTTTACTCAGAAGATAATGGGATTTTATCAATAATGTATCATCGTTTTAATGAACATAAATACCCATCAACTAATATTAATATGGAGGTATTTAAGAAGCACCTAGAAATTGTTAAAAATTCTAAATATAATTTTCTTAATCCTAATGAATTTAATTCAAAATTTAAAACTTCAAAATCAGAAAAAGAAGTTTTGATAACAATTGATGATGCATTTGAATCATTTTACAATGAAGCTTGGCCACATTTAAGAGATAACAAAATTCCATTTATACTTTTTGTTTCAACAGAACCAGTTGGAAACAAGGGTTATATGACATGGGATCAAATTAGAGAAATTGATGCAGTAGATTTTTCTTTAATTGGACACCATTCACATAGCCACGAATATCTAATAGAAAAAACTCAAGAAAATTTCATTTTAGATATTGAAACTGCAAACAAAATTTTTAAACACGAACTTAATTATATTCCTGGTCTATTCTCTTATCCATTTGGTGAATATTCTAAATTTATGAGAGATTATATTTCTCAAAACTTTGAATACGCATTTGGTCAACATTCGGGGGTTATTGATCTTAATAAAAATAAATTTGAATTGCCAAGATTTCCGATAAATGAAAAATATGGAGAACTTAAAAGATTTAAATCTATAATTAATTATTACCCTTTAGAATATAAAAGTTTATCTCCAAGTGAAAAACAGCTTACAATAAATAATAATCCACCAAATTTTAAAGTTGAATTTTTTAAAGAACAAAAAAATTTAAGTAATATTACATGCTATTCCAACGAAGGAGACAAGTGGGACAAATCTAAAACTAATTTATCTAATCAAATCTTAACTATTGAATTTAGAGAACCTTTTAAGCCTAGAAGAGGTAGGATAAACTGTTCTTTAAACGATAATGGTAAATGGAGATGGTTTGGAGTTCAATTTCCTATCAAGACAAATTAAATCAAACTTTCTAGATCCTTACTAGATGGCAATAATCTTGCCTCATCAAAATCTTTCAATTTATTTTGATTAATTATTTTTTGTAGTACTTCAATATACTGACTTCCAGTTTCTGCATATTTATCTAAATGTTTAGATAAAATTAAACTATCAAGTGGTTTATCATCACTTCTCAATTCACTTCTAGCTTTTCTCAGATTTATGTAGGATTTATGAGTATTTAAATTTCTTAAATATGCTCTTACAGATAATTGTAAACTATTAAATTTCATTACTTTATGAGTCTCATCTTTGTCAGCTTCTTTGGGCTTTAAACCTTCACCTGACCATGTCCATTGACCAAACAAAGCATTTCCTTTTCTTGCAAATCTTGAAGTTCCCCAACCTGTTTCTTTTGCTGCTTGTGCAATTGCTAACGAAACTGGAATTTCATCCATTCTTACCTTTAATGATGAAAAATCATTTTGCCTAACACCATATTGCTTAAACTTTTTTTCAAGCCATTTTTTTTCAATGTCAGTATTGCTACTTTTATTTAAAATCGTAAAGAGTCTTTTTCTATCTATTCTAATTTTAGTGTTTTCTTTAACAATCAATGGGAGGATTATTTTAATAAACATCTCTTTTTTTTTCTTTGAACTAGAGATGTCATTTATTTCGTTTGGAAGAAGTCCTATATCGATAGGCTTTACAAGTTTATTTTCCCTCACATCTTTTAAGTTATAGTTTACCTCTTTAAATAATGAATTAATTTCTGAGGTTGTGTACCTGACTAAATTAATTTCTGAATTATTTTCCTCTAAAATATCATAAAGTAAATCCATCTCGTCTACTTCCCCTAAGATATCTTCTTCAATTAACCCATTTGTATTAAGTTTTTTTAATAAAAGATTTTTAGAATTATTTGTAAATTCCTCATGATTAAAATTTTTTTCAGCAAAGTTAATAAACAACGGTGTTGCATAAAAAAATGAAATTAAAAAAATTCCACTTAACATAAATCTAGAAATAGAATTAATACTTTTATTTTTACTAAATTGAAATTTGATTAAATTTTTTTTCATAAACTTTTATATTGCAACAACTTCTTTTACCTCTGGAAGATAGTGACATAGAAGATTTTGTACTCCTTGCTTCAAAGTCATTGTCGAGCTTGGACAGCCTGAACAACTTCCTTGTAATTGTACTTTTACTATTCCGTCTTTAAATTCTTTAAATTTTATATCACCACCATCTCTTGCAACTGCAGGTCTAATTTTTTGATCTAGAATTTTTACAATTTTTTCCTCAATTTCACTCAAATTGTTATTTTTTTCCTCTTCATTTTCATCAATAACGTATTCTTTACCATCTAAATAAAAATCGTTTATCAATGAAATAACAATATGTTTAATTTCGTCCCATTTAATTTGGTCATTTTTGTTTACCGAAATAAAATCCTGTCCTAAAAAAATACCCTCAACCCCATTGACTGATAAGATATTTCTGACCAAATCATTATTTATTTGATCTTTATTTGTGATTTCGTAAGGACCACTATTTGATACTTTCTTCCCGGGAAGAAATTTCAAAGAATTAGGATTTGGCGTTATTTCTGTTTGTACGAACATGTTGTAAATATATATAGAGCTTATTTCTAAAATTTAAACTCGATATTTAAATTATATTAAAATCCTAGTATTTCTTTAATTCTATCTATCTTTTTTGATGCAATTAAGTTTGCTTTTTCAACTCCTTCTAGAAGGATATTATCTAAATAAGGTTGATCATTTAAAAGTTTTTTTATTTCTAAAGATATAGGTTCAATCTTTTTAACCAATAAATCAGAAAGTTGATTTTTAAATTCAGAAAAATTTTTACCTGAAAAATTTTCGACTGTATTTTGTAAAGTTGAATTATTTAAACTAGAATATATGCCAAGAAGGTTTCTTGCCTCTAACCTCTCATTTAATTCTTCCACACTACTTGGCATTGGTAACGGATCAGTTTTTGCTTTTTTTATTTTATTTACAATTGCATCTCTATCATCTGTTAAATTAATTCTGCTTAAGTCTGATAATTCAGATTTACTCATCTTTTTTGATCCATCTTTTAAACTCATAATTCTAGAAAATTCTTTTTGAATTAGAGGTTCAGGTACTTGCAAAAAGTTATCTTGATCAAAATCGTTATTAAACTTTTGAGCAATATCTCTACATAGCTCAAGATGTTGTTTTTGATCATCACCAACAGGGACATGAGTCGCATCGTACAAAAGAATATCTGCTGCCATTAAAACAGGATATGAGTACAGTCCAACGCTTGCTTTTTCTTTATCTTTACCTGCTTTTTCCTTGAATTGCGTCATTCTATTTAACCAACCCATTCTAGCAACACAGCTCAAAATCCAAGCTCCCTCTGAATGGGCTGCTACACCAGATTGATTAAAAATAATACTTTTTTTAGGATCAATTCCACTTGCTATAAAAGTAGCTACGGTCTCTCGAATATTGTTTTTTAGCTCTTTTGGGTCTTGTTTAACTGTAATTGCGTGCAGATCAACCACACAGAATATACAATCATTATCAACGTCATTATTAAGGTCTACAAAGTTTTTGATTGCACCCAAATAATTACCGAGGTGAAGATTACCTGTTGGCTGAACACCAGAAAATATTTTTTTACTCATATTTTTAATAGTTTATTTTAATATCACTAATTTTAAAAGCTTTGATGAAATAACAAATAAATATGTAAAAGAACAGTGCAAATAGTACGCTTAAGATTAAATAAATTGATTTAAAACTATAATAAAATGAAAGTTGATTTTCAAAAAAGTTTAATAGAAAATTAAAGAATAATCCCATTAAAATTGATGCAAAAATTATTTTAAAGAAATTTAAAAAAAAGTTATTTTGAAAATAGAATAAATTATTATTTTTTAAATATATAAATAATAGTACTGCATTAAACCATGATGAAATTGAAGTTGCGATTGGAATGATAATAAAACCTATTTTGTTAAAATAATAAATACTAATCAAAATATTTAAAAAGACCGAAATTAACGAAATATAAAATGGTATTTTTGTATTATGATTAGCAAATAAAAAACTTGAAAGAACTTTTATCAAAGCAAAAGCAGGTAAACCTAAAGCAAAATAAAATAAAGCAAGACTTGAGTTAACAACAGATTCTTTATTAAAGTTACCATAACCAAACAATGCTGAAATTATTTCCTCTGAAGAAATCACTAAAGCTATCGTTGCTGGAATACTTAAAAATAAACTCAACTCTAAAGCTTTGTTTTGAATAAGAGAAATTTTTTCATCATTTTTAGAGTCTATAAACCTTGAAAGTTGTGGCAGAATCACAACTCCAATTGCAATACCAGCTATCGCTAGATTGATCTGATAAATTCTATCTGCGTAATAAAGATAAGAAACTGCGCTAGCTTGAAAAGAAGCAATAATTGTTCCAACCAAAATATTGATTTGCGTTACGCCAGATGAAAAAATACTCGGTAGTAGTTTTCTAAAAAAAAACTTTACTTTTTCGTCAGTTTTTAACTTAAAATTAAATTTAAATGAAAAAAATTTTTTAACAAAATAATATAAAAAAATTAATTGTAAGAATCCTGCTAAAGATACGCCATAAGATAAATAATACACAAGCTCATCTCCTAAAGCTTTAGAAAATAATAAAACAATAATTAAAATAACATTTAATAGAATTGGTGCTGCTGAAGCTGCAGCAAATTTATTATGAGAATTTAATATTGCAGAAAAAAAAGATGCTAAACTAATAAATAATAAAAAAGGAAAAGTAATCCTAGTTAAACTGATAGCTAAATCCATTTTTTCTAAGTCATTTACAAAACCTGGGGCAATAATTGATACAAATCCAGGCATAAAAATCTGAGCGACTATTGTTAAAATTAAGAGACCTAAAAACAAAAGATTAAAAATATTATTTGCAAAATTGTTCGCAGATTTTTTTCCTTTGTTCATTTCAGAGGTATAACTAGGTACAAAGGCTGCATTGAAAGTTCCTTCTGAGAATAATCTTCTAAATGTGTTTGGAATTCGAAATGCTACAAAAAAAGCATCTGCCAACAAACCTGTTCCAAGAAATATTGCAATTAATATATCTCTAATATATCCAAGCAATCTGCTAATGATGGTATAAAAGCCAAATGTGCCTGTTGACTTAATTAAGTTCATAAATCATATTAGTCTTAATTTTACCCTAATTGTATACTTATTATCAGAATATATAGATCAAATATTCCAAATAATAAAAAATATAAAATAGATAAAGTTTGTATTCAGTTTAATAAAAATGAAAAAAACAAAGATTGATCATTACACAGATAAAGAAGCTTTAGATTTTCATAAGGATAAGAAACCTGGCAAAATCGAAATAATTTCTTCAAAGAACATGACTACTAAAAGAGACCTTGCTCTTGCTTATTCTCCAGGGGTTGCTGCCCCAGTTAAAAAAATAAGTGAGGATCCAGAAGCAGCTTATGATTATACGAGCAAAGGAAATTTAGTAGCCGTAATTAGTAATGGTTCTGCAATTTTAGGATTGGGCAACTTAGGGGCATTAGCCTCTAAACCAGTTATGGAAGGAAAGGCAGTACTATTTAAAAGGTTTGCAGATATAGATTCGATTGATTTAGAAATAGACTGTAGAGATGCTGATGAAATTATAAATTCAATTAAAAATTTTGCCCCAAGTTTTGGAGGAATAAATTTAGAAGATATAGCAGCACCAGATTGTTTTATCATTGAGCAAAAGCTTAAAGAAATATTAGATATTCCAGTATTTCATGATGATCAACATGGAACAGCAATTATCACAACAGCAGCTTTACTAAATGCACTCGATATAAGTGGAAAATCGATTAAAGATATAAAAGTCGTTGTTAATGGTGCTGGTGCATCTGCTCAGGCTTGTACGGAGTTGTTTATTAACTCGGGTGTTAAATCTGAAAATGTAATAATGCTAGATCGAAAAGGTGTGATCTATAAAGGAAGAGCGGAAGGTATAGATCAATGGAAATCAAGATTTGCAATTAATACAGATTTAAGAACTTTAAGTGATGCTATTAAAGGAGCTGATGTATTCTTAGGATTGTCTTCTAAAGGTGTTTTAAAAAAAGAAATGGTTAAAAGCATGTCCAAAAATCCAATTATATTTGCATGTGCAAATCCTGATCCAGAGATTACTCCAGAGGAAATAAATGAAGTTAGAAATGATGCAATTATTGCAACTGGAAGATCCGATTATCCCAATCAAGTAAATAATTTAATTGGGTTTCCTTACATATTCAGAGGTGCGCTAGATGTAAGATCAAAAACAATTAATGAAGAAATGAAGGTTGCTGCTGCTAAAGCTATAGCAAAACTTGCTAGAGAAGATGTGCCAGATGAAGTTGTAGCAGCTATGGGTGGTGAAAGGCCTCATTATGGTAAGGATTATATAATTCCATCAACTTTTGATCCAAGATTAATTAGTGTTATTCCAGCTGCTGTAGCTAGGGCAGCAATAGAAAGTGGAGTTGCTAGAAAAAAAATTGATAATTTTGAAAACTATAAAGAGCAACTCAAACAAAGATTAGATCCAACAGTTACAATCATGCAAGGTATAAATTCTTTCATTAAAAAAAATCAAAAAAGAATTGTTTTTGCAGATGGGGAAGATGAAAATACTTTAAAAGCTGCAATAGCATTTAAAAATTCAAAACTTGGTATTCCAATTTTAGTTGGTAAAGAAAGTAAAATTAAAGAGCAAATTAAAAATATTGGTTACAGCGAAAATTTTGATATTGAAATCACTAATTCAAAAGACGAAGAAAAAAGAAAAAAATACGTAAATCATTTATTCAAAAAACTTCAAAGAGAACAAGGATTATTAGAACGAGATTGCGATCGAATGGTCAGAAACGACAGAGTTGTCTGGGCTACAAGTATGGTCGCTTGTGGAGATGCAGATGGTGCAGTCACAGGAAATACTAGACGTTTTGGAGCATCTCTTGAAAAAATAAAACAAGTTGTAGATGTTAGAAGAGGTGAAATAATGTTTGGACTAAACATGGTTGTTAATAAAGGAAAAACAATTTTTATTGCTGATACAAGCGTTCATGAATACCCATCATCAGAAGAAATGGCAGAAATAGCAATTTCAGCTGCAAGAGTAGTAAGACTTTTTGGAATTGATCCGAAAATTGCATTTGTTTCACATTCTACGTTTGGACAACCTTTAACGAGTAGAACAAAACACATTCGTACTGCAGTAGATATTTTAAAAGATAAACAAGTTAATTTTGAATTTGATGGGGATATGCAGCCTGATGTTGCTTTAAATCCTGATTATGAGGAATTGTATCCTTTTGCAAAAATAGTAGGTAAAGCAAATATATTGATAATGCCTGGACAGCATAGTGCAGCAATATCTTATAAATTAATGAAAACTTTAGGTGATACTAAAGTTATAGGACCCTTATTGATTGGACTTGGTTTGCCAATTGAAATTGCTCCTCTTAGATCTTCAACATCAGAAATTATCAATTTAGCTTCAATTGCTGCTTATTCATCTGAGGTAATTGAATATAAAATAGATTAATTTTTTTGAATTCTCAAATCTTCAAGTAGCAAAATACTTGCAACAACATCTTCTACATCAAGAATTTCTTTTGCTTCACTGATAACCATTTCTTTTTCTTCATCAGTTAAAGCTATTCCATAAACGTAAATTTTCTTTTTATAAGTATCTATTTGATAATTTGTTGCTTTGATATTTTTATTTACTATCAAGGCAGTTCTTAATTGAGACGTTATAAGTAAATCTTTTGCTGACTGCTTAAAATTAAATTCCTCTTTTATTTTGATATCATTTCTTACCGATCTAGCGCCTTTTGTTTCCCAGGCAATTTTAGTAATTTTTAATTTTTCTTCTGGTGCATCAACTTTTCCAGTAATAAATATTCTTCCATCCAAAACTTTAGTTTTAACTTTTAAAAAATGTTTTTTATCCATAGCAAGTATTTTACTTGAAATTGTTTTTTGCATAATAGAGTCGTCTATTTGTGTTCCGACAGTTCTTGGGTCAATTGCTACTGATACTCCTGTACCGAATAAACCAGTTGAGCTAACTCCTGGCACACAACCTGATAAAATAATCGATAAAAAAATAATTATTAAAATTTTAAATTTCATTTTTTAATTTTAAGCAAAAATTATAAACCACTTTTTTGGGAATATTTTTATTGCTACATATTAAATCTGTAATTTCTTTTGTAGTTAATTTGTTGATCATTTTCTTTATCAAATTAATATCTGATTCACTTAGCTTTTGGGAAGTTTTTTCTTCTTTTTTTTCAGAAATAACTATTGTTAATTCGCCTTTTAAATCATTGTTAAATAATTCCAATTCATCAATATCCTTTCTAATATACTCTTCATACAATTTAGACAGCTCTCTACAGAAGACTATTTTTCTTCCATTAAAAAAATTTTTAAATGCAGGAATAAGTTTATTTATTTTTTTTGATGATGAAAAAAAAACTAAACTGTGATTAAAATTTGATAGTTTTTTTAATTCATCTTCAATTTGATTTTTTTTTTCTGGTAAAAAACCATAAAATAAAAACTTATCTGAAAACCCACTTGCTGCAACAGCGGTTGTAACTGCTGACGGTCCAGGTATTGAAAATATGTTAAGATTATTTCTTATACATTCATTTACCAATACTAAACCTGGATCAGAGATACTTGGAGTTCCCGCATCTGATATAAGTGAAATTAATTTACCTGATTTTAAATATTCAATTACTTGTAGTGTATTTTTTTTTTCATTGAATTTATAATTTGAAATCAATTTTGATTTAATTTGATATTTTTCTAATAAATTTTTAGAAACACGTGTATCCTCACAAAGTATATAATCTGATTTTTCCAGAACCTCTAATGATCTAAATGATATATCTTTTAAATTACCTATTGGTGTTGCTACCAAATAAAGCCCATTTTTATAATCATTTGATTTAAATTGTGGTTTTGTGATCATAATTTAGCTTGAAAATTATATAATAACATTAAAATGAAAAAGATTATCAAAATTATTTCTGTTTCTTTACTTCTCTTATTCTTAAACTTCTTAAATTTAGTAAATGCCAATGAAAAAATAAAAATTGGACTGTTAGTTCCGATGACTGGAGAAAATAAAGATCTGGGGTCATCTATTATTAAGGCTGTAAGTTTAGCTGTCAAAGATATTAATAATGATTTAATTGAAATTTATCCAAAAGATACCGCAACAAGAGCTAACCAAACTCTTAAGTCTGCTTTTGAATTAAAACAAATGGGAATAAAAATTGTTATTGGACCAATATTTCATGAAAGTTTAACTTATTTAGATGAGATGAAAGATTTAACTTTTTTATCATTAACAAATAAAACTTTAGATTTACCTGAAAATGTAATTTCTGCTGGAATAAATTCCACATCACAGTTTAATACTATAAAAAAATTTTTAGAGAATAATAATTTACAAAAAACTCTTTTTTTAACCCCAATTCAGAATTTTGAGTTTGAAGTCAAAGATGGTGTTAAAAATTCCAAAATAAAAGTTTTTAAAAATTTTGAATATAATACTGAACCGACAAAACTTACAAAACAAATTGAGGAAATAACTAAATACAAAATTAGAAAACAAAATCTAGCGGATGAAATAAGAAGAATAAAAGAATCAAATGAATCAAATAAAGAAAGAAAAATTAAAAGCTTGGAAAAGAAATATACGATTGGAAATGTTAATTTTGATGCAGTTGTTATATCTGACTTTGATGAAAACCTTAAAAGTGTTGCAACCTCTTTACTTTACACTGATGTGTCTCCAAAAAATAAATACTTTATAACCCTTAACCAATGGTTTGATAAAAGTTTAATGGAAGAAACAAATATTCAACCAATTTATTATCCATCAATTAATAAAGAAAATTTTGATGATTATAAAATTAAGTATTTTAATGCTTTTAATCAAAACCCAACCCATCTCTCGCTGTTAAGTTATGATTTGGTTGGCTTAATATATTATCTTTCATTGAAATCAAATCTTTCGAAAATGAATAAATTATTTAAAAAAGAAAATTCATTTAAAGGAAAGATGGGAATTTTTGATATTAAAGATAACAAAATTAATCACAGATTAAATTTTTATAAAATAGAAGACAAAAAACTTACAGAAATCTTTTAAGCTTTTTGAAAGCTTGATAGCGATGGTCCATTTTGTATTTTTGAGACGGTTTCATTTCACCAAATGTTTTAGATTTTTTTAATGGAATAAAAATTGGATCATAACCAAATCCGTTTTTCCCCTTTGGCTCATTTGATATACGACCCTCAACTTTGCCTACTACACAAGTGATTTTTTTATTTAAATACGAGATTGATAGAGCACAAACAAATCTTGCTTTAATTTTTTTATTTTTCCAATTCTTATCTTTTTTATCTAGCTCTCTAAATACTTTTTTAATAGCTTTATTAAAATCCCCAGATTTTCCTCCCCATCGTGCAGAATAAATTCCAGGTCTTTTATCTAAATGATCTATCTCCAAACCAGAGTCATCAGCCAAACATATTAAACCAGTCTTTTTAGAAAAATGTCTTGATTTAATTAAGGAATTTTCCTCAAAAGTTTTTCCATTTTCAGCAGGACTTTTAAGTTTAAAATTAGAAGTAGAGTAAATTTTGATGTAATTTGGTAATAAACTCCTAATTTCTCTTAATTTACCCTTGTTGTTGGTGCCAATGAGTAATTGTTTAATTTTTTGCTTAGACATCTAGAAATAATTAAATTCCTTACCATATATGAGCTTATGGAAAAAGAAGAAAACCAAAACAATACTCCAGAAGAAGAAAATCAGAATTTAGAAAAAGAAACAGAAAAACCTGAGGAAAGCTCAGAGGGTGAAAATAAACAAGAAATACCTCAGGAAACCAATGAAGAGACTAAAGAACCAACTCCAGAAGAAAAAATTGCTGAACTAGAAGATAAACTGGCACGAACTTTTGCTGAAATGGAAAATCAAAGAAGAAGGTTCGAAAAGGAAAAAGAGGATGCCTTTGAGTATGGAGGCTCTAGCTTTGCTAAAGAAGCATTAAATTTAATAGATAACTTAGATCGTTCTAAACATGTTTTAGAAAGCGATGACAAGTTAAAAGAAACAGACGCTTTAAAAAAAACACTGGAGCATTTAGAAATAATAAAGAAAGATTTAATTTCTATTTTTGAAAAAAATAATATTAAACCGATTGATTGTATTAACAAAAAACTAGATCCTAACTTTCATCAAGCAATGATGGAGATTGAAGATGACACTAAAGAAGCTGGAACAATTGTTCAAGAAATTCAAAAAGGCTTCACTATTAAAGATAGACTTTTAAGACCTTCATTAGTTGGTGTCTCAAAAAAAATTACCAAAAAAGATGAAAAAACTGAACAAAATCAGGAAAATTCAGGAGATAAATAATAATGAGATCAACTTGTAGTTTCAAATTTAAACCCTATATGAGGAAAGAGAGATAATAATATTATGAGCAAAATAATTGGAATAGACTTAGGAACAACCAACTCTTGTGTTGCGGTAATGGAAGGAACACAAGCTAAGGTTTTAGAAAATGCAGAAGGAGCAAGAACGACACCTTCGGTAGTTGCATTTACTGATGAAAATGAAAAATTAATAGGTCAACCTGCTAAAAGACAGGCAGTAACAAATCCTGAAAACACAATTTTTGCAGTTAAAAGATTAATCGGAAGAAATTTTGATGATCCAACAGTAAAAAAAGATGTTGAAGCTGCACCATTTAAGATAGTTAACTCTGAAAAAGGAGACGCTTGGATTGAAGCTAAAGGAGAAAAGTATTCTCCCTCACAAATCTCTGCATTCATATTACAAAAGATGAAAGAGACAGCTGAAAAATATTTAGGATCAGAAGTAACAAAAGCTGTAATTACTGTACCAGCATATTTTAATGATGCACAAAGACAAGCTACAAAAGATGCAGGTAAAATTGCAGGACTAGAAGTTTTAAGAATTATCAATGAACCAACTGCTGCATCGCTAGCTTATGGTTTAGATAAAAAACAAAATAAAAAAATTGCTGTATATGATCTAGGTGGAGGAACATTTGATGTTTCTATACTTGAGTTAGGTGACGGTGTATTTGAAGTTAAATCAACTAATGGTGATACTTTTTTAGGTGGTGAAGATTTTGATAATGCTATAGTTGATTATTTAATTTCTGAATTTAAGAAAGATAATGGTATTGATCTTAAATCAGATAAACTTGCTTTACAAAGATTAAAAGAAGCAGCTGAAAAAGCAAAAATAGAATTATCATCTGCAGAACAAACAGACATAAATTTACCATTTATAACTGCAGATAAAACAGGTCCGAAACACATTAATTTGAAGATGACTAGAGCAAAGCTTGAGGCTTTAGTTGAAGACTTAATTTCTAGAACAATGCCTCCATGTCAGACTGCTTTAAAAGACGCAGGAATTACCGCAAGTGAGATAGATGAAGTGGTTATGGTTGGTGGTATGACAAGAATGCCAAAAGTTATAGCAGAAGTTAAAAACTTTTTTGGAAAAGACCCTAATAAGAGTGTAAACCCTGATGAAGTAGTTGCAATGGGTGCTGCTATTCAAGCAGGAGTATTACAAGGGGATGTTAAAGACGTTCTTTTATTAGACGTTACGCCGTTATCATTAGGTATTGAAACGCTTGGTGGTGTTTCTACAAAACTAATTGATAAAAATACGACAATTCCAACTAAAAAAAGCCAAGTTTTCTCAACCGCTGAAGACAATCAGCCAGCTGTTTCTATTAGAGTTTTACAAGGTGAGAGAGAGATGGCTTCTGATAACAAGTTATTAGGTAATTTTGAATTGGTAGGTATTGCTCCAGCTCCAAGAGGAGTTCCTCAAATTGAAGTTACATTTGATATTGACGCTAACGGTATCGTAAATGTTTCGGCAAAAGATAAGGGAACAGGTAAAGAGCAGAAGATACAAATTCAAGCTTCTGGTGGATTAAGTGATGAAGAAATTGAAAAAATGGTCAAAGATGCTGAAGCTAATAAAGAAGCTGATAAAAAGAAAAGAGAATCTGTTGATGTTAGAAACCAAGCAGACACTTTAATTCACTCAACTGAGAAAAACTTAAAAGAGCATGGATCAAAAATTTCAGATGCAGAGAAAAAAGCAATTGAAGATGCATCATCTGCTGTAAAAGAAGCTCTAAAAGGTGAAGATATTGAAGATATCAAGAAAAAAACAGAAGCTTTAGTTCAAGCTTCAATGAAGCTTGGAGAAGCAATCTATAAATCACAACAAAGTGCTAAACCAGAGTCAGGTAAAGATGATGGTGGAGATGATACAGGTAAAAAAGACGAGAATGTTGTTGATGCTGATTTCGAAGAAGTAAAAGACGAGAATAAAGAAAAAAGCGCATAAACTGACATTTAATTGTCTGGGGTAATTTGATGGCTAAAAGAGACTATTATGATGTCCTAGGCGTTAGTAAAAGCGCGAGTCCTGATGAGCTTAAATCCGCATATAGAAAACTAGCAGTTAAATATCATCCAGATAAAAATCAAGGAGATTCAAAGGCTGAAGAAAAGTTTAAAGAAGCTAGTGAAGCTTACGGAATACTTTCAGACAAAGAAAAAAAGCAAAATTACGATAACTTTGGACATGCTGCATTTGAAAATGGTGGTGGTGGTAGACCAGGTGGCGGTTTTGGTGGTTTTAGTGGAGCTGATTTTTCTGATATTTTTGAGGATTTCTTTGGGGATTTTGGAGGTGGAGGAAGATCAAGAAACAGAAGATCAAATAACAGAGGTTCAGATTTAAGGTATGATTTATCAATTTCATTAGAAGAAGCTTATCATGGGAAAAAACAAGATATAAAATTTTCAACTACTGAACAATGTGGAACTTGCAAAGGTAATGGTTCAGAACCGGGCTATTCTCCAGACAGGTGTTCTTATTGTGGAGGAAATGGAAGAATAAGATCTAACCAAGGTTTCTTTACTGTTCAACAAACATGTCCACAATGTAATGGTAATGGTGAGGAAATAACTAATCCATGTAATGATTGTAATGGTCAGGGCAAAAAACAAGCATCCAAAAAAATATCTGTGACTATTCCTAAAGGTGTAGATGATGGTACAAGAATAAGGCTTGCTGGAAAAGGTGAAGCTGGCAGCAGAGGTGGTGCTACAGGTGATTTATATTTATTTATAAATGTTAAATCTCATGAACTATTTAAAAGATCAGATGAAAACCTATTTTTTGAATTTCCTCTGTCTCTTGCTGATGCAGCGCTTGGAACTACTATCGAAATACCAACAATTGATGGTGGACGAGCAAAAATAAAAATTCCAGATGGAACTCAAAATGGTAAACAATTCAGATTAAAAGGCAAAGGAATGCCATTTATGAGAAGAGGTGATTTTGGTGATTTATATGTTCAGGTAAAAACAGAGGTACCTGTATACCTAAATAAAAAACAAAAAGAATTATTGGAACAATTTAGAGAAATAGAAAACGACAAATCAAATCCAAGCATTAAAAAATTTTTTCAAAAAGCTAAAGATTTTTGGAAAAACTAAATTATGGAAATAGAAGAAATAATTCCATCAATAGCTTTAATATTAATACTAATTCTAATTTTACCTAGCTTCATAAAGTCAAACTTAAAGAAAAAAGTTTTTTTAAAAATTTAAGTATTTGGGGTGTCATTATAATTGTTCTTATGATATTTCTATATTTTATCACTTAATGAAAAAAATTAATTTAGCTATTTCAGGATGTATGGGAAAGATGGGTCAACAACTCATCAAGTCATCTAAGAAAAATAAAAATTTTAAATTAGTTACACTTACAGAAAATAGATTGGTAAATAAAAAATTTAATGGAATTAAACCTGAATTAAATTCTGATAAAGCCTTTAAAAAAACTGATGTGATTATTGATTTTACTGTTCCTAAGTGCACCCTTGAAATATTAAAAATAGCATCAAAATTAAGAAAAAAAGTAGTAATTGGTACCACTGGATTTACTAGAGCTCAAGAAAATCAAATTAAAAAATATTCAAAAAAAATATCTATTTTAAAAGCTGGTAACATGAGTTTGGGTGTAAATCTATTAATGTATTTAACTGAAATCGCATCGAAATCTTTAAATGATGAATACTTAATTAAAATATTTGAAGTGCATCACAAACATAAAAAAGACTATCCATCTGGTACAGCATTAATGCTTGGTAAAGGAATTGCTGATGGAAAAAATAAAAATTTGTATAATTTAATTGGTAAAAAGTTCTTAAATAAAAAATCTTTTCCTTATGGAAAAAAAATTAATTTTAACTCAATTAGAAAAGGTGAAATTATTGGTGAGCATGAGGTAAAATTCTCTAGTGGAAAAGAAATAATTACATTAAACCATGAGGCTTTTGATAGAGCACTTTATTCAGATGGAGCTTTGACTGCCTCTAAATGGTTAATGAAAAAAAAACCAGGATTATATTCGATGAGAGATTTGCTTAACTTTTCATAATGAATGAGAAACAAAAAGCAAAAATCATAATTAAAAATTTAAATAAAATTTATCCTAAAGCTCCCGTTCCTTTAAAAAGTAAAAATGTATTTACATTATTAATTTCTGTATTGTTATCTGCTCAGTGCACCGATGTAAATGTTAATAATGTGACTAAAGATATATACCCAAAATACTATAAACCTGAGCATTTTGTAAAATTAGGAAGAAAAAAAATTGAAAAATTAATAAAAAAAATTGGGATTTTTAGAATTAAAGCTAAAAGCATTTATTTGATGTCAAAACAGGTGCTAGAAAAACATAAAGGTAAAGTTCCAAAAACTTTTGAAGAACTTGAAAAATTACCTGGTGTAGGCCATAAAACAGCTAGTGTAGTTATGTCCCAAGGTTTTGGATATCCAGCTTTTGCTGTTGATACTCATATACATAGACTTGCACAAAGATGGGGTTTAACGAGTGGAAAAAATGTAGTTCAAACTGAAAAAGATTTAAAAAGAATTTTTCCAAAAAAAACTTGGTCTAGGCTTCATCTCCAAATAATTTTTTATGGACGAGAATACTGTAAAGCCAGAGATTGTTATGGTTTACAGTGCAAAATATGTACTACTTGCTACCCAAATAGAAAAAAACCTGTTATTACCAAAAAAGCTTAATATGAAAATTTTAGGAATAGGAAACGCTATTGTAGACGTCATTTGTAAAGTTGATGACAGTTTTATCGATCAAAACAACCTAACAAAAAGCACGATGAAATTATTTTTTAATGAAAATGAATTCAAAAACTTATTAACAAATCTAAAAATTGAAAAAACAGTTTCAGGTGGATCAGTTGCAAACTCAATAGTTGGTATATCTCAGCTTGGTAATAAAGCAGGCTTTATAGGAAAAATTTCAGATGATGAATTTGGTAGTAATTATGAAGAAGGATTAAAAAAAGAAAATGTAGAGTATTATTATTCAAAAAAGAAGGAAAAATTACCAACAGGGACTTGCTTAATATTAGTAACTCCGGACTCAGAAAGGACAATGTGCACCTTCTTAGGTACAGCTGGAAAAATTAATGAAAATGACGTTAGTTCTGATGCTATTAAAAAAAGTGAAATAATATTTTTAGAAGGTTATTTGTGGGATGAAGGAGAACCCAAAAAAGCATTTGATAAGGCTATAAATAATGCAAATAAAGTTGCAATGTCTCTTTCGGATCTATTTTGTGTGGATAGACACAAACCTCACTTTTTAAATTTAGTTAAAAGCAAACTCGATATAACTTTTGCTAACGAACAAGAAATTACTTCATTAATTGACGCAAAAAATTTTGATGAAGTTATAAATTTTTCAAAACAACTTAATAAATTAATGATTGTAACTAGAGGAGAAAAGGGTGCTGTTGCCATTAATAATGATGAAGTTTTTGAAACCGAAACTCAAAAAAATTTAAAAATTGTTGATCTTACAGGTGCAGGCGATCTCTTTGCTGCTGGTTTTTTACATGGTTACATTAATAAATTATCTACAAGAGAATGTCTTGAAAAAGGTACTGAAATGTCATCAAAAGTAATCCAACAAATTGGGGCAAGACTTTAAATTAACTTTTCTTTCTTTTAAAACTCCCCTTACCTTTTTTTGGCTTGATAGTTTTTGGTTTATACTTTTTCGAAAATAAATTTTTTGCAATAGGATTTTTTTTACTTAATTTGATAACCATTTTTTTTGCTGATTATAAATTCATTATCCTTAAAAGAATTTAGAATTTTTTTTCTTAAACGATATATATGAGTCTCAACTGTATGGGTTTCTATATCAGATTGATAACTCCATACTTTTTCTTGCAAAACATCAATGCTAACAGGTTCGTTTGATCTAGATAAAAAAATAATTGTATTTATCTCTTTTTCCGTCAATTTAAGCTTGATATTTTTCGCAAAAATTTCTCTAGAGTTTAAATCAATAACATAATTTTTCAGTTTAAATTCTGATTGATTATTAAATTGCGTTTTTAACAGTTCAATATTTATTTTTTCTATCAATTTAGAAATACTTATTGGGATGCTATTTAAAACAAATTGATGATCAATGTATGAATATTTTTTATTTGTTATTATCAAACAATTATTAAAATTTTTAATTTTATCATTTAAATTTTTTTCATTATCTACGAATAAAACATTAAAATTTAAATCTAATCCTAGTTCTTGAAGAATATGATATAGTTTTTCAAATTTATATATTATTAAATTCTTATTGATCACTAAGATAACATATGACAATTTTTGTAAAAAATAAACATACACTTCAAATAGATGAATTTAAATTTAAATGCTGTGTTGGAAAAAAAGGTTTAAGTAAATATAAAAAAGAAGGAGATAAAAAAACTCCAAAGGGTAACTTTCAAATTGAACATCTTTATTTTAGAAAAGATCGTTTAGAAAAACCACTAACTTCACTAAAATGTATTAAAATAGAAAAAAATATGGGCTGGTGTAATGATACAAAGTTACCAAAAATGTATAATAAATTTTTCAAAATAAGAAAAAAAGTTAAACATGAGAAATTATATAGAACAGATTATAAATATGATTTAATGATACCAATTAAATATAACTTTAAAAATCCAATCATTGGTAAAGGAAGTTGTATATTCATTCATTTAACAAAAAATTATAAACCTACTGCTGGGTGCGTTGGTTTAATCAAGAAAGACTTTTTAGTTATGTTAAAGTTAATAAATAAGAATACAAAAATAAAGATTTTTTAAGACCTTGCTCCAAAAATACCAGACCCTATCCTAACATATGTTGAAAGGTATTGAGTAGCTAAAAGAAAATCTGAGGACATCCCCATGCTTAATTCAGTAAAACCTAAAACGTTATTTAGCTCTTTCATGTCTTTAAAATAATTATCTGGATCAACGTTTATTGGAGGGATGCACATTAAACCAATCAAATCTAATCCGATTTCTTTGCAATAATTAGCGAGTTGAATAACATGGTTCTTGCTAATTCCTGATTTTTGATTTTCATTACCTATGTTAACTTGCAGAAATATTTTAATTTTTTTTCCAATTTTATTTTGTTCATCACAAATTTTTTTAGCAAGCTTTTCACTATCCACTGAGTGGATGTAATCAAATATTCGAACTGCAAATTTGACCTTATTGGTTTGCAGTCTTCCAATCATATGTAGTTTTACTTTTGAATTTGTTTTTTTGATGTTGGTCCATTTTTCGATAGCTTCCTGAACTTTATTTTCTCCAAAATCAATATGGCCATAATCTATAAGCGGTAGAATTTTATCTATACAAAAAGTTTTGGATACAGCAATAACTTTAGGATTATTATTAATATTTAACTTATTAAGATGATTTTTAATATTATTTTCAATATCTAATAAGTTTTTTACAGTATTATGCATATATACAAGATGAACAAATATTACTTTATAAATAAATTTGATACAAATAATATAAACAAGCAAGATAAACGAACCATCATAATTTACAGAAACTATTCTTCAGATATCCTAGATGAAAAGGTTATTCTTAATATAAAAAAATATTGTAAAAAAAAATCTATTAAATTTTATTTATCTAATAACATAAGATTAGCTTTGAAATTGGGCTTAGATGGTGCTTACATTCCAGCATTTAATACTGATTTAAAACATTTAGCCTACACCTTTAAAAAAAATTTTGTAATTATTGGTTCTGCACACAATCTAAAAGAGATCAGAATTAAAGAAAGACAAAATGTTAAAAAAATTTTTTTATCATCGTTATTTAAAAAAAATAAAAATTATTTAGGAATTAATAGATCAAAACTACTCTCAAAACTTACTAAAAAAGATATAGTTATGTTAGGTGGAATTACAAAAAAAAATAAAAAACTAATTAATCTTTTAAAACAATCTGATTTTGCAGGAATATCTTACTTTGAATAATTAAAGGCTAAAAAAAAAGGCCCCTAAAAGGGGGCCTTTTTAAAATTAATTCTAATTTAAATTAGAATGCAAACGCTAGGTCTATTGCGTAACCTGAAATGTCGTTTACCGCAGTAGTTTCACCACCTCTGTTTTCTTCATCAACAAACGCTGCTGCTAATGTCATAGAACCCATTGTGTATGAAAACGAGATGTTTGTAGATTCTTGGTCAACACCTTTATCACCAGCATTATAAGCTGACGCATGGTAACCAATAGTCAAATCATCATTTACTTGGTAAGTAATACCAGATGCTGAGAACTCATCAGAATTTGCTGCTGTAGCTGCATCTATTTCTGATTCTTGCATACCAACTGTAATAGGACCATATGCGTATTTAACATACATAGTACTATTGTCAGTTTCTGATCCAGCAGTAGCATTGTCTTCACCTTGTGCATAACCAAGTGTTAAACCTTCAATACCTGTATACTCAACAGCTACGTCTGTAGAACTTGACGCTTCAGTAGAACCTTGTGGAACGTAAGACAAAGATAATTTTAGACCATCCATCAAATCAGAGTTTGAATAGTGGAACATGTTATCTGAACCAGCACTTCCAATTGAATCAAAGTTAGTTGAAGCAGTTGCAGTTACAGATCCGTTATCTGGGCTATTTGATAAAATATCCCATGCTTCACCGTATGCAGTTGGCATAACATCATCAACAGCACCCATTGCTGAGCTTCCACCGTGACCACCAAAAGTAACAGTACCCATACCATTAGTATCGATTACTATACTTCTGCTGTCCATAAACTGACCAGAAGCAGCTGAAGCGTTGTTATCTAATTCGAAAGAAACAGTAACGTTCATACCATTATCCATTTCTCCACCACCTGAAAAAGTAACAGAGTCAGTCATTGACCAACCATTTCCAGAAGTACCTTTGTCGGCACCTGCAAAGTTAATACCTGCAGAACCAGTCGCTTCTAAACTACCAGCAAATGCTGAAGTAGCTACAAGTGAACCTGCTAATGCAGTTAAACCTATTTTTTTAATGTTCATATTAATTACTCCTTTAATTAATTGTTAATTATTAATAATAAACATTGGATAAATAACATGTTTGCTTGATTTTTTATTAATAATAGAATTTTAAACTTGAAAAAATTATCACTTGTTGCATATTTGCAACACAAAAATTGCTATATTTGAGTTAAAATTAACCAATTTTAGCATTTTAATATATAAGTCTCATAATGTTCGTTTAAATAAATATAACAAAATGAATTCACCAAAACACATTATTTTGCTTTTTACCATATTTTTATTATTGAGTGGTTGTAACGGTAAGTTGCCTGGAGCTGATGCAAGAAAAGTTCCCTATGATCCTGCTGAAAGAGTGAAAAAAAATATAGAAGAGGGAAGAGGATTTAGGTTAATGGATTCTGTTTCTACAGGAAGAGGTGGAGATTTTGAGTTTGCAAGCTCCAATGAGTTATGGCGAGCATCCTTGGATGTGATTGATTTTATGCCTTTATCATCAGTAAATTATAGTGGTGGCATGATAATTACTGATTGGTATTCAGATCAAAATAATAACGGAGAAAGTATAAAAATTTCAATAAGATTTTTAACTAATGAAGTAAGGTCAGATGCCATAAGTATTAAAGTATTTTATAAAAATTGTGCAACAACCAATAACTGTGTAATCAGTGAAAAAGAGGGCAAAATTGTAACGCAGTTAAAAAAAGAAATACTTAAAATTGCTGCTCAGTATAAAGAAGTAGAGGATAAAGAAAATTTTAAGCCTTATAAAGCTTTTGAAAGAGACAGAAGATAATCCTTTAATTTAATTTTCGTGGATAGATATAATTTTAAAATAGTAGAAAAAAAATGGCAAGATAAATGGGAAAAAAATAAAACTTTTTTATCAAAAATTGATCACACAAAAAAAAAATTTTATTGCTTAGAAATGTTTCCATATCCATCAGGGAAAATTCATATGGGACATGTTAGAAATTATACAATCGGAGATGTTCTAGCTAGATATAAATCTTTAAAAAATTATAATGTCCTCCATCCAATGGGCTGGGATTCTTTCGGAATGCCTGCTGAAAATGCCGCCCGACAAAATAATTTAGACCCAAAGACTTGGACTGAAAAAAATATTTCAGTAATGAAAAAACAACTTAAAAAATTAGGACTATCTATCGATTGGAGTAAAGAAATTTCTACTTGCTCAAAGGAATATTATAGACATCAGCAACAGTTTTTTTTAGAATTATTTGACAAAGGACTTGTCTACAGAAAAGAAAATTATGTAAATTGGGACCCAATTGATCAAACTGTCTTAGCAAATGAACAAGTTGTTGACGGTAGGGGCTGGAGATCGGGAGCAGTTGTTGAGAGAAAGAAACTTAATCAATGGTTTTTTAAAATTACTAAATTCTCTAATGAATTATTGAATGGTTTAGGTAACTTAAAAGAATGGCCAAATAAAGTAAAAGTAATGCAATCAAATTGGATTGGAAAATCCTATGGATGCGAAGTTAATTTTAAAATTGAGTCCCAAAAAAAAATTAAAGAAATTAAATGCTATACAACTAGACCAGATACATTATTTGGGATGTCTTTTTTAGCTTTATCTGTTGATCATCCAATAGCAAAATTTTATGAACAAGACCCAGAATTTATAAAATTTAAAGAAGAATGTTCTAGAACAGGCACAACAGAGGAATCCATCGCAATAGCAGAAAAACTTGGATATAAAACAGAATTACTAGCTATCAATCCTTTAGATGAAAATATGAAAGTCCCAGTATATTTCGCAAATTTTGTATTGATGGATTATGGATTAGGTGCTGTTTTTGGTTGTCCAGCTCACGATCAACGAGATTTAGATTTTGCAAAAAAATATAAACTATCAGTTACACCAGTGGTAAAGCCAGATAAGGATGAAATTTTTGAAATAAAAGATAAAGCATATACTGGAGAAGGAAAACTATTTAACTCAAAATTTTTAAATAATCTCAAAGTTCCAGAACAATCAATTAATGAAACAATTAATTACTTAGAAAAAAATAAACTTGGGAAAAAAAAAACTAACTTTAGACTAAAAGATTGGGGAATTTCTAGACAGAGATATTGGGGTTGCCCAATTCCAATTGCGTATGATGAAAAAAACAATCCAATTAAAATACCATTAGATAAATTGCCAGTAGAACTACCAGAAATAAAAAAATTTAACTCAAATGGTAATCCCTTAGAGGAAATGGAAGATTGGAAAAACATAGAAATATATGGAAAAAAATGCAAAAGAGAAACTGATACGTTAGATACATTTGTTGACTCTTCCTGGTATTTTTTGAGATTTTGTTCTTCAAAAAACTCGACCTATGGTTTCAATGACTCAGAAATTAAATATTGGATGCCAGTAGACCAATATATAGGAGGTGTTGAACACGCAATATTACACTTACTCTATTCAAGATTTTTTATGCATGCTCTTTCATATAAAAATAATAAGTTAAACTTGCATGAGCCATTTAAGGGATTATTTACACAAGGAATGGTCTGTCATGAGACATATAAAGATGAAGATGGCAATTGGGTAAGTCCTGATGAAATAATATCTAAAGATGGTATGAAATTTTTAAAAAAAGATCAGTCCAAAAAGATTAAAGTTGGACCATCTGAATCGATGTCTAAATCAAAAAAAAATACTATTGATCCAGAGGAAATTATCAAAAATTATGGAGCTGACTCGGTAAGATTATTTATCTTATCTGATAGTCCTCCAGAAAAAGATGTGCAGTGGTCTGATGAGGGTATGACTTCTTCATTTAAGTTTATTCAAAAATTATGGACGTTAAATAATAAAATTTTAGAACAAATAAATGCAAATCATAATGAAGTGTCAACAAATGATCTTGAAAAAATAGCAAGTAATTTTATTAAAAATGTAGAAAATAATATTGAAAATTTTAGTTACAATAAAATCGTTGCAAACCTACATGAAATTTATTCTGCTTTAAATAGAATAGTTAATAATAAAATTAAAAGCGAAGATTGGATAAAAAATTATAAAAATATTCTTATAACGATGTCTCCTATCATACCTCATTTTTCAAATGAATGTTTAGAGTTACTTGGAGAAAAAAATCAATTTAAATGGCCATCTATTAATAAAAACATTCTATTTGAAAAAAATGTAAACTTTGTTGTTCAAGTCAATGGAAAAACAAGAGGTGTATTAAATATAAATAGAGATACTAGTGAAGATGAAATTTTAAAAAATATTAGAGAAAATGATAAAATTAGCAAACATATCAAAACCAAGTCAGTAAAAAAAACAATATTTATTCCAAATAAATTAATTAATGTAATATTATAAACTAATTGTGAAAAATCATTTTATATTAATCTCTTTTTTATTTTTTACAGCTTGTGGATTTACACCTATATATAAAGATTTTTCTGCAGAAAATTTAAATATCCAAATTAATAGTCTTTCTGGTGATAAAACCATAAATGATACTATTAATAAAAAAATAAATATTATTTCAGATGAAAACAGTGACAAATTTTATGTTTTAAATATTGATACTAATTTAAATAAAATACCAATATCTAAAAATAAAAAAGGGAAAACCACTATTTTTAAGTTAACAGCAAGTTCAAAAGTTAATATTAAATTTAAATCTAAAAATAAAATAGTTTCTATCAATCAAAGTTCAAACTTAGAAATTAGTGATGACAATTTTGATACAGACACATACGAAAAAACTATTAAAGAAAATTTTGGTACTGCTATAGCTAACGAAATTATTTTAGTTATTAATTCAATGAAATGATAATTAAATCCCAAGAAATTAATAAAATTACGAAAAAAAATTTTGCATTTCTGTTATTCTACGGCAAAAATCAAGGACTTAAAACTGAGGTTATTAACAATTTATTAAGGAACGAAGTCGAAATCTTAAAGTATGAAGAAAGTGAAGTTTTAGAAAAACCAAATGAATTTTATGAAAGCTTAGTATCAAAATCATTATTTGACGAAAAAAAAAATATAATAATTAAAAGAGCAACAGACAAAATAATTAAATTATTAAACAGTATAATCGAAAAAGATTTAGAAGATATTTTAATAATAGTTGAAGCAAATGTTTTAGAAAAAAAATCAAAATTAAGAACTTTATTTGAAAATAATAAAAAATGTGCATGTGTTCCATTTTATGAAGAAAATGAACAAACATTATATAAATTTGCATTTAATTTTTTTAAAAATAAAAATATTTCCATTTCACCAATTAATATAAATTTGATTATAAAAAAAAGTAATAACGACAAGCAAAACTTACTTAATGAATTAAATAAAATTGAACTTTACACTAAAAGTGGAAAAAAAGTTTCAGATGAAATTATATCTAAATTAACAAACTTATCAGAAAATTACAGCGTTTCAGAACTAACTGACAATTGTCTGACTATGAACAAAAAAAAAGTTATAAATATTTTAAGCGAAAATAATTTCAATCATGATGATTGCATGCTAATTATAAGAACATTATTAAATAAATCTAAAAAAATCCTTAAACTTTTAAATGAGTATGAAATAAATAATAATATAGATTTGACAATTTCATCAGCAAAACCCCCTATTTTCTGGAAAGATAAGGAAATTATTAAGCAACAAATTTACGAATGGAAGCCTAAAAACATTAAAAATTTAATTTTTAAAATAAATAAAATAGAGTTAATAATAAAAAAAAACTTTGATAATTCTGTTTATTTAATCACAGATTTTCTTTTGAAACAATGTTCTAACAAAACTAATAATTAGATTTAATAATATCAATAATTTTGTTTAATTGATCTAAATCCTTATATTCAAAACTAATTTTTCCTTTGTTTCTTTTGTTATTTTGAATATCAACATTTAAACCAATTTTATTCGAAATTGATAATTCGAGTGCGATTATATTAGTATCTTTTAAAGTTTTTATTTTCTTTTTATTTTTGAAGATCTTAACGAAATTTTCAGCTTGTCTAACAGATAATTTTTTTTCAATAATTTTATTTGCAACAAAACTAGCATTGTCAAGCCCAACTAAAATTTTAGCGTGACCAGCTGTTAATTTTTGAGTTTCAATTAATTTTATTACATCATCTGGCAAATTTAAAAGCCTTAAAGAATTAGTAATGTGACTTCGACTTTTCCCAATAAATTTTGATACTTTTTCTTGATCATAAGAGAATTCATCAATTAACCTTTTATAGCCTTGAGCTTCCTCAAGAGGGTTTAGATCATGCCTTTGAACATTTTCTACAATTGCATATTCTAAAGACTTTAAATCGTCAGCTTCAGTAATAACAACAGGAACTTTGTGTAGACCTGCCCTTTGTGCTGCAAGCCACCTTCTCTCTCCTGCTATTATTTCAAATTTTCCTCCACCATCATTTGATTTTCTAACAATGATTGGTTGTATCATTCCCCTTTCTTTAATTGAATTTGTCAGATCAATTAAATTGTTCTCATCAAATATTTTTCTTGGTTGATATTTATTTGGAACAAGGTCGATAATTTGTAATTCATTTTTCTCTGACACTACTTTAGCTTCACCAATCAATGATGATAAACCTCTCCCCAGACCTTTTTTAATTTTATCCATTAAGCAGCACTTCCTATTGTTGATTCTTGATTTATAAATTCATCTGTAAAACTAAAATACGACTTACTACCTGGGCATGATTTATCATAAATTAAAACTGGCATTCCATGCGAAGGTGCTTCTGATAATCTAACATTCCTAGGTATTACTGTTGAGTAAACTTTTTCACTAAAATAATCTCTTGCTTCCTTTTCAACTTGTGAAGATAACTTATTTCTTTTGTCATACATTGTTAAAAGTATACCTCTGATTTTTAATTCTGGATTTAAACTTACTTTTATTCTTTCAATTGTCTTCATAAGCTGAGTTAGACCCTCAAGAGCAAAAAATTCTGTCTGTAGAGGGACCAGTAACGAGCTTGAACAAACAAGAGCCATGACAGTTAATAGACTGAGAGAGGGAGGGCAGTCAATTAGTATATAATCGTAAGATCCTTCAGAATCATTTAAATAAGCGGCTAATTTACGCTTTAAAATAAAAGCTCTATTTGTATCATCAGCTGTTTCAACCTCGAGACCTGATAAGTCAACATTAGAAGTTACTAAATCCAAATTTTCAAACTGGGTTTTCTTAATTACTTGATAAATTTCTTTAGTTCCATTCAAGACCCCATAAATTGTATCAATAGAGTTATCCATGTTAGATAATCCAAGGCCTGTAGTTGCATTTCCCTGAGGATCTAGGTCTATAACTAAAATTTTTTTATTAAGTTGTGATAGTCCAGCTGCAAGATTTATTACTGTTGTAGTTTTTCCTACCCCACCCTTTTGATTTATGACTGAAATAATTTGCATTTAATTTTATTTAAAATTTTTTTAATTTTTTTTTTTAATTTTTTTAATATTTATCAAAAATGAATCCTTACTTGTTAAACTTTTCTTTTCTATATATTCTAAATTCCATTTTTTTTTAGAATTTTCAAAAACTTTTTTTCCACTTCTGCCCATAAAGAAAATTAAATTTTTATATTTCGAAAAATTTTCATAAACTAAATCTAAAACAACAGGCATAGGTTTAAACGCTCTCGACATAATTGTTCCTGTCTCTAAATTTTTTATCTCGAAAATATTTTTTTGAAAAACTTTTGTATTTAAATTCAATTTTTCTGAAACTTCTTTTAAAAAATGGCTTTTATGGTAGCTTTTTTCATACAGATGCACATTCATTTTATTTTTCATGTTTTTTAGTATAATTGCCATTATAATTCCCGGGAAACCTGCTCCAGAACCTAAATCTGTGGTCGTATCACTATTTAAATCAATAAAATCAATTATTTGTGCTGAATCTATAATATGACGCTCAATTATTACGTTTTTTGATGCTGTATTTTCACCAATTATGTTAATTTTTTTATTTTTTTCAAGAATCATAGATATATAATTTTCAAAGTCTAAAAATGTTTCACGTGAAACATTTAGATCATTAAGTCTAGAGTAAGAATTTAAAATTTCTTGATCCATTAAGCTATATGCTTAATAGACTTTCTTTTTACGTGTGACAACAAAATATATACAGCTGCTGGGGTTATTCCATCAATTCTTAAAGCTTGACCCATAGTTTTAGGCTTTATTTCTTTAAATTTAGCTTTAACCTCATTAGACAAACCTGAAAGCTCATCATAATTAATTTTATCAGGAATAATTAAGTTCTCATCCCTCTTAAATGCTAAAATATCTGCTTTTTGCTTCTTTAAATACCCCCTGTAATGAGCATTAATTTCTACTTGTTCATCAATTTCTTTACTAAAATAGGGTATTTCAGGCCATATTTCTCTAATTTTACTCATATTTACATCTTTTTGGGTTAGCACCTCATTTGAAGACCTCAATATTCCATCTTTCGCTATTTTAATCCCAAATTTTTCTGCTTTAGAGGGTGAAATACTAGATTTATTCATTTTTAAATTAATTTTTTCAATTTTATCAAATTTATCCAAATATAAAGCTTTTCTTTCGTCTCCAATTAATCCAATTTCTATTCCCTTAGGTGTTAATCTTTGATCTGCATTATCTGCTCTCAAACTTAATCGATATTCTGCTCTTGATGTAAACATACGGTATGGCTCCGCAACTCCCTTAGTAACTAAATCATCAATCATTACACCAATATAGGCATCAGATCTATCAAGGATAAAAGGCTCAGAATTTTTAACAGATAAAGCTGCATTTATACCAGCTATAAGGCCTTGCGCAGCTGCTTCTTCATATCCTGTTGTTCCGTTAATCTGCCCAGCAAGATAAAGATTGCTGATCTTCTTAGTTTCAAGGGTCAAGAATAGTTCACGTGGATCTATATAGTCATATTCTATAGCATAACCTGGTCTTATAATAGTAACATTCTCTAAACCGTTGATATTATTACATATTTCTTTTTGTACTTCGAATGGAAGCGATGTGGAGATCCCATTTGGGTAAATTGTGTGATCATTAAGCCCTTCTGGCTCTAAAAAAATCTGATGACGAACTTTATCTGCAAATTTTACTATCTTATCTTCTATAGATGGACAATATCTTGGACCTACCCCTTTTATATTACCTGAGTAAATTGCACTTTTAGATAAATTTTTTTCTATAATTTTATGAACCTTCTCATTGGTATAAGTCATGCGACATGACACTTGTTTGTTTAAATTTTTTTTAGTTAGGAAAGAAAAATAATAGGGATCATCATCTGCAAATTGTTCTTCAAGGTTTTCAAAATTAATTGTTCTTGCGTCTAACCTTGGAGGTGTTCCAGTTTTTAATCTTCCAATTTTAAAATCATATTTTGCTAATTGTTCACTTAAACCTGTTGAAGGTTTTTCATCATACCTTCCTGCTGGTGTTCTTTCATCACCTATATGTATCAAACCATTTAAAAAAGTTCCTGTTGTTAATATTAACTTATTACATGATACCTTTTTACCTTCTTTTGTTTCAAAACCATTTATAGCATTATTATTAAAAATAAACTTTATTACAGGGTCTGAAAAAATACTTAAATTACAATAGTTTATCAGTTTTTCTTGCATAAATTTACGATATAGTGCCCTATCTGATTGCGTTCTTGGTCCACGCACAGCTGGCCCTCTGCTTCTATTTAATAATCTAAATTGTATGCCTGATTTATCTGCAACATCTCCCATAACACCATCGAGTGCATCTATCTCTCGAACTAAATGACCTTTACCTAAACCACCTATTGCAGGATTACATGACATCTCACCAATCGTTTCTATTTTATGAGTGAATAGGGCAGTGTTTACACCTAGACGAGCAGAAGCTGCAGCTGCCTCACATCCTGCATGACCACCACCAATTACAACTACATCAAATGACAAATCGTTTTTCATGAGTTGAATTTATATGTGAATACATAATTTACAAGACAGGCTCATTTTTTTGTAAATAAACATTAATTATCAACAGTTTTTGATAAAAATGTCTAAAAAACAAGGAAAATGGGGGATTATTTACCGATGCAAAAATCGTTGAAAATACTACCTAATATCTCTTCTACATCAACTTTTCCAACGATCATACCTAAATGTCTAGTAGCTAATCTTAAATCTTCTGCTGCTTTATCAAAATCTTCTATTTCTTTTTTTTGATTAAAGTTATTCAAATGTTCTAAGCACTGTTCTAAATGTTGTCTGTGTCTTTCTCTAGTAATTAAAATATCATCGCTTGTTATAAATTTATTTTTTAAATTATTTTTTATTTTTGAAATTAGCTCATCAATATTTTTATTATTTTTAATTGAGATTAAAACATGATTTATATTTTTAATTTCTGAATCAATTTCTTTTTCTAAAAGATCAGACTTGTTAATAACTAAGATTGCATTTTCATCTAATAAGCCCTTCAAAACACCAGTAAAATCAAGGCTTTTTACATCTATCACTACAAGCTTTAAATCTGCTTCATCAGCTTTATTTAAAGATAATTTAATACCTTTTTTTTCTATCTCATCTTTAGAATCTCTTATTCCTGCGGTGTCAGATATTATTACAGGATAACCATCAATATTAAGATGAGTTTCGATAACATCTCTTGTGGTACCAGCTATTTCAGAAACAATTGCAACATCTCTATTTGATAAATAATTTATTAAACTAGATTTCCCTGCATTAGTAGGTCCAAGAATTGCAATCTTAAAACCCTCTCTAATTCTTTCTCCAACTTTTTGATCATTTAAAATCTTTTTAATTTTTTGAATAACATCATTTAAGTTATTTTTGATTTCATCCAAAATATTGTTTGGTAGATCTTCATCAGGAAAATCAATTTTAGCTTCAACATGAGCCAAAATTTTTAAAAGTTTTTCTCTTAAAAAATTAAATTGATCAGCAGATTTGCCATTCATAACTTTAATAGCTTGTTGCCTTTGAATTTCTGTTTCAGAAGAAATTAAATCAGAGATGCTTTCTGCTTCTAATAAATTTATTTTTCCATTTTGAAATGCAAGTTTAGTAAATTCACCTGGTTCAGCTAATCTGCAATTTTCGATTTGAGAAATGGAAGAGTGAAGTGCATCTACTACAGCTTTACTACCATGAACTTGTATCTCGGCCATATCTTCGCCTGTATAGCTTTGGGGGCCAGGAAACCAAAGAATTAATCCCTCATCAATTAGTTCAGATGTGTTGATTTTGTTGATTTTTCTTAATGTTGCGACACGAGGTTTTGGGGGATTTTTTCCTGTTAGAAGTTTAATTACTTGTGAGGTGTCTTTTCCTGAAATTCTAATAATTGCTACACCAGAAATTCCTGGTCCTGATGAAAGTGCATAAATTGTCATCAATTTTTATTATAGCTATATATTATCTTTAATTATATAAATTTTTATGATCATTTGGTTGGCGTCTTATCCTAAAAGTGGAAATACTTACGTAAGAGCATTTCTTTCAGCATATTACTTTTCCGATAATGGTCAATTTGATTTTAATCTGATTTCTAATATTGATCAATTTCCACATGAAAAATACTTTAATCAAAAAGTCGATAATTTTGAGGAAGCTTCAAAATTATGGATACCCATTCAAAAAAAAATTAATAAAGACAAGAAAATTAGATTCTTTAAAACACATAGCTTTTTAGGGAATTATAAAGGTAACGAATTCGCTTCACATGAAACCACACTTGGTGCAATTTATATAATACGTGATCCCAGAAATGTGTTCACTTCTATTAAAAATCATTATTCATTAGACAATGAAAAAGCTCTGGAAATGATTACAGATAAAACAAGAAGTTTAATGTCAAATAATGGTTCGCATGCTTCTCTGACTTATATAAGTTCATGGGCTGAAAATTACTTATCTTGGTTTAGAAATAATAAATTTAGAAGATTTTTTGTTAAATATGAAGATCTTATAGAAAATAGATATGAAACCTTTAGAGATTTAATTGTATTTACGAATGCTCTAATGAATAACGTAGAAGGAGTAAATAAATTAAAATTGCAAAAAGCTATAGAGACTACAAATTTTAATATTCTGAAAAAAAGAGAGATGAGTGAAACTTTTAATAACACAGATAATAGTTTTAAAAATTGGAGAAAATTTCATTCTGAAAATAAAAACTTATTCTTTAACCTTGGCCCTGAAAATAATTGGGAAAAAATTTTAGAAAGGGAATTTGCTGAAAAAATTAAAACTGGTTTTAAAAAAGAAATGAAAGAATTGAAATATTTGTAAAAATTTTATTTTTCTATTTTATTATAAGTCCATTCAATTATATTTTCAAAATTTTTAGCAAATGTAACTGTGTCGAACAATGGTGAAGAAATTGCCTTTTCTCTTAATTTTAATCCAGAAACTTTATTTAAATTATTTTTATTCATGAAATGAATTGCTTTTTCATAATAATCATTTTTATCTTGAGCAATTAATTCAGGTAAAGCAATATTCTTAAGTATACTTTCACCACATCTTGAATTTAAATTAAATCCTCTCATTGTTAAAACAGGAACGCCCATTAAGATAGCCTCAAAAGATGTTGTAACCCCTGGATATGGAAAAGTATCTAGTGCTAAATCAATTTTGTAATATAACTTTAAATGATCACTGATTTTGTCAGTTCGATCTAAAAATATGACTTGGCTATTTTTAACTCCACGTTGAAAAAATTTATTTAAAATATTTTCCTTGATATCTTTACTTTCCATAATTGAACTTTTTAGGTAAATCTGTGAATTAGTATCTAAGAGTATCTTTGACCAAACTTTAATTGTTTCATTTGAGAGTTTTTGATAGTTGTTGAATGAACCAAAAGAAAAAATATTTTTATTCGTATCCTTAATAACATTTATATTTGGTAAATCTTTAGGTATAGACATGGCATTCCAAATTTTTGGTAAAAATAATATTTTTTCGTAATATTGATTTTGTTCATCTGATTTAACTAAATTAGGATCTGCTATTAAATAATCCAAATTCTTAATTCCCAAACTATTATTATATCCAAGCCAACCGATTTGAATTTTTGCACATCTATTTACTATAACTTGCAATCTGTTTCCTTTAAAAAAACCACTCAGATCTATAAGAACATCTAAATTTAAGCTCCTAATTTTTTCTATCACTAAATCGTCCTCTAATGAAAAAATATCAAACCATTGATTTGAAAATGATTTAAAAAAAATTGTATAATCATCATATTCAGAAATATCTAAATTACTAAAAAAAATAATTTCAAATTTTTCTTTATTTATATTTGATATAAGACCTTTTAAAAAAAAGGAGACTGAGTGAGTTTTTAAATCTCCTGATAAAAATCCAATTTTAATTTTTTTGTTTTCTTTAGGATTAATTAATTTGTCATATTTAATATTGTTTACAAACGGCTTTAAATATTTTTCACATACCTTCAAATAATTCTTCTGATCAATATCTGAAATATAATTAAAGGCAGATATAAATGAAGTAAGATAATTTATTGAATTTGGATTTTTGTCAAAAAAGATTTTAAAATATTTTATTGCTTCAACATTATTTCCTAAAAAAAAATTAATTTTAGCTATTCCTTCTATTAAATTATTATCTTTACTATTTTTTTCATATTCTTTTAAAATATGAGGAAACACTCTTTTAAAACATTTTGTTTTAAAACTTATTGCAATCATATTATATAAAGATTGTAGATCATTTCTTAAAAGATAAACTTTTTCAAATAGCTCTTCAGCATATAAAAGATCTTCATTGTCTGAATTTATGTTAAGAGCTATAGACGAGGCATAATAAAAAATAATTAATGGATGTTGGTCCTTTATTTCACCAATTACATCAACTTCATATTTTAGTCTTTTAAATTGTTTTTCTGTTAGAAATTTTTGAAGTTTAATTACCAGATCTTTATCAAGATCAGACATTTATTTATGAAGGTTTATTCATTGAATTAAAAAATTCAGTGTTATTTTTTGTATCTTTTAACTTTGAACTAATAAATTCAATAGCATCCATTGTGCCCATAGGCGCAATTATTCTTCTTAATACATTCATCTTTTGTAAATCATTTTTATCAAATAATAATTCTTCTCTTCTAGTCCCAGATTTTGTTATATCGATAGCAGGGTAGATTCTTTTGTCAGCAATTTTTCTATCAAGAACTGTTTCACTGTTACCTGTTCCCTTAAATTCTTCAAAAATTACTTCATCCATTCTACTTCCAGTATCAATTAAAGCTGTGGAAATAATGGTTAATGAACCGCCTTCCTCAATGTTTCTTGCGGCACCAAAAAATCTTTTTGGTCTCTGAAGTGCATTTGCGTCTACACCTCCTGTTAAGACTTTTCCTGAACTTGGTATTACAGCGTTATAAGCTCTTCCTAATCTTGTTATCGAATCTAATAAAATAACCACGTCTTTTTTATGTTCTGTTAATCTTTTTGCTTTTTCTATAACCATTTCAGCAACAGCAACATGTCTTTGTGCAGGCTCATCAAAAGTAGAGCTTATTACCTCACCTTTTACAGTTCTTTGCATGTCTGTAACCTCTTCTGGACGTTCATCAATCAATAAAACTATCAGATAACACTCTGGATAATTTTTGGCTATTGAGTTTGCAATACTTTGCAAAATCATTGTCTTCCCAGCTTTTGGTGGTGAAATAATTATTGATCTTTGCCCTTTTCCTATTGGACTAACTAGGTCGATTAATCTTGGGGTTAAATCTGGTTTTTTTTCCAATTTACTTGTTTCAATTTCCATAACCAATTGTTTGTCTGGATACAATGGTGTTAAATTATCAAAAGCAATTTTATGTCTTGTCTTTTCTGGCTCTTCAAAATTAATTTTACTTACTTGTAATAATGCAAAATATCTTTCACCTTCCTTAGGGGCTCTAACTGGTCCTTCAACAGTATCACCTGTTCTTAAACCAAATTTTCTAATTTGGCTTGGGCTCACATATATATCATCCGGTCCTGGAAGATAGTTCGACTCCATTGCTCTAAGAAAACCAAAACCATCTTGTAGAAGCTGTAAAACACCTACACCAGTTATTTCCTCTTTTTCAGCAACTTTTTTAAGAATGGCGAAGAGAATTTCTTGTTTTCTTAATGTGCTAGCATTTTCTATACCAAGGTCTTCCGCTTGAGTAATAAGCTGTTCAGATGATTTGAGTTTTAGTTCTTGGATGTTCATGGTTAATGCTTTGATAAGGACTTATCAATAGACTTAATATATATTCTGATTTTATTATTTCAACCCTATATTGGCTTAAAAATAGCCAGAAATACAACAATAATTAAAATAACAGTTGGTATTTCATTGATAATTCTAAAAAATTTAGCAGATCTTGTGTTTGTAGAATTTTTTAAGCTAAAAAAACATTTTCCTAAAAAGTCATTATAGGCTGAAAGTAAAACTATCAAAACCATCTTTATCTGAAACCACAGCTGTAATAAAATTTCAATTCCATTTAAATAAATCAAAACCAGTCCGAACACCCAAGTAAATATCATTGCAGGACGCATAATATAAAAGAATAATTTTCTCTCCATTACTTCAAATATATCGGTGGCTTCTTTCTTTACTTTATTCTCAACATGATAAACAAAAATTCTTGGTAAATATAAAAGACCAGCCATCCAAGAAACAACTGCAATTAAATGTAAAGATTTAAATAATAAATATGTGTTCATTACTTAAAGGTTGTTTTCAATTAAAGACTTTATCAAAAATATATGGTCATCATTGTCATTTAAGCAAGGGACCATATCAAAATTTAACCCACCTGCATTTATAAAACTTTCTTTTCCTTGAATTAATATTTCCTCCAATGTTTCTACACAGTCAGATGAAAAACCTGGACAAATTGTAAGAACATTTTTAATTCCTTCTTTGGGTAAATTTTCTAAAGTTTTATCTGTATATGGTTGAAGCCACTCTTGTGGACCAAATCTTGATTGAAATGTAGTTTGAATTTTAATTAAATTAAATTTTTCTGATATAAGCCTTGTTGTCTTGTGACAATAGCAATGATAAGGATCTCCTTTATCAAAATATTTTCTTGGTATTCCATGATATGAAGCTATGATTAAGTCAGGCTTCCAACTAATTTCGTTTATTTTTTTATTAATCGAATTAACTAGTGCATCAATATATAAAGGATTAGATTCATAGTGTGGAATTATTTTTAAAGAAGGTTGCCATCTCATTTTCATTAAAGTCCTATAAACTTCATCACAAACTGTTGCTGTTGTTGCTGCTGCATATTGAGGGTAAAGAGGCAGAATTACTAAATTTTCACATCCCATCTTATGTAATTTATGTATCTTCTTTTCAATACTTGGATTTCCATACCTCATTGCAAAATCTAAAATGATATTTTCTTTTTGTATTGACTGAGAGGTTTTTTCACTTTGTTTTTTTGTGTAATAAAGAAGTGGAGACATATTTTCATTTTTCATCCAAATTTCCTTATAAGCCTTAGCAGTCTTAGATGGTCTAAAAGTTAAAATAAATAAATTTAAAATTATTTGCCAAATTAATGGATTTACTTCTATGACTCTTCTATCTGATAGAAATTCTTTTAAATATTTCCTAATATCAAACCAGTTTGTTGAATCTGGTGTGCCCAAATTAATTATGAGCACCCCTGTTTTCCCATAGTTTACTAGTGGATGAATTTTATGCATATTTTAATTATTTTTTACTATTTTAATTAAATTTTCGACCATTTCTGGTTTGGTTTCGGGGAGAATACCATGGCCTAAATTAAATATATATGGATGATCTTTAAAAATTTCTAAATACTTGTTTGTTTCTTTTTTCAAATTGTCATAATCAGTTAATAAAACCTTAGGGTCTAGACCTCCTTGTATAGGGACTTTAATATCTTTTAATATTTTTTTAGGATCAACATTATAATCAATACTTAATGCGTCAGGTCTGACAATTTCACAAAATTCTTTATAATTTTTGATTTCTCTTGGGAAACATATCACTGGTACATTTAAAGACTTAACATATTCTACTAAATTTAAAGTGGGTGTGTAAATATAATTTGGTAAATCTTTTTCTTCTAATAAACCAGCCCAGCTATCAAAAATTTGAATAACGTTTGCTCCATTATCTATTTGATTTTTGATATGAACTTTTAAAAATTTTTCTATAAGTAACAAAATTCTATTTATTAAAAATTTATCTTTAAAGAAATTTTTATTTAAATCCTTTTTTGGAGATTTTAAATTAATCATATAAACTAGAAGAGTCCACGGTGCTCCAATAAATCCAATAGTGTTTTTATCTTTTACAATTGGATCAGAGCTTACTTTTTTAATTGCTTTATAAACAGGATATATTTTTTCAACAAAATCTATCTCATCCAATTTTGCTATCTTTTTTAAATCTAGATTCTCTAGTCTAGGACCAAAATTTTTCTCAAATTTTACTTTTTGACCTAAACCATAAGGCAACATTAAAATATCAGAAAAGATTATTGCAGCGTCAATATTAAATCTTTTTAATGGTTGTAGAGTTATTTCAGCTGATAAGTTGTCATTTAAACATAAATTAATAAAATCAGCATTCTCTTTTCTGATTTTTCTAAACTCTGGTAAATATCTACCTGCTTGTCTCATTATCCATAAAGGATTAAATGAAGTATCTTTGTTGATAATTACTTTGTTTAAAGGTTTCATACAAAAGTCTTATTAATTATTGTAGTATTAATATATCCTGTGAATAAAGGAGATTATTTTTTATAAACATTATACTCACAGTTTATCAGCATGTTTGATGATTAAAATTGTTTAAAATGAAGCTTTTTTGATTATCTCAATTTTTGTGGATTGTTTTAGCTTATTTATTATTATTGTTGATAAAAATCAGGTTTTACAGATGTTATTAGAGAAATTTAAAATTGTATTATTTAACCAAAATAATACACGTTTATTAACAATTTATTTATGAATAGTACATATCAAATTTATTTAATTTCTGATTCTACGGGAGAAACTTTGGATAGAATATTTTTAGCTCTCAAAGCACAATTTTTAAATATAGAATATAAGGTTAATTCTTATTCATTTACAAGAACAGAAAATCAAATTTTAAAAATTTTAAGTGATGCAAAAAAAAATGAAAATTCAATAATCTTATATACTATTGTAGACAATAACCTTGCTAAATATTTAGCAAATGAAAGTGAAAAAAAAAAGATTCCTTGTTTTGGCGTATTAGGTAACTTAATCTTAAATTTTTCTAAAATTTTAAACCAAAAAGCTACTCATGAACCTAGTGGGCAACACGTTTTAAATGATGAATATTATGAAAGAATTGAAGCAATCCAATTTACTATGAATCATGACGATGGTAATTTAATAAGTGAAGTTGAAAAATCTGATATTATTCTTGTTGGAGTTAGTAGAACCAGTAAAACACCAACATCTATTTACCTTGCTAACAAAGGATTTAAAACATCAAATATTCCTTTGGTAAATGAAAATTCCTTACCAAAAAAACTTAAACAAAATCCTCACATAACTTGTGTTGTTGGTTTAAGCACGGAACCCGAAAGGCTTGCAGATTTAAGAAAAAATAGAATGAATTCACTTAAAGAGACGGAAAACATCGATTATACTAACTTAGAAAGTATAAAAAAAGAGGTTCTTCAAGCAAAAAAGACATTTCAAAAGTATAAATGGCCGGTAATTGATGTAACAAGGAAATCTGTAGAAGAAACTGCTGCTTCAATTATAAAAATTCACGAGATATATTTAAACAATGCAAAATAAGATTATCCTTGCCTCTAAAAGCAAGGTTAGAAAAGATATTTTAGATAAAAATAACATAAAGACTATTGTTGAACCATCAAACGTTGATGAAGATGTTGTTAAAATTGCTTTGATTAAAGAAGAAGCAACTCCTGAAATTATTTCAAAAAATCTTGCTGAATTAAAAGCAAATAAAGTTAGCATTAAAAACGAAGATCAAATAGTTCTTGGGGCCGATAGTGTTATTGATTTAAATGGAGAATTGATATCAAAACCAGAGAGTAGAGAAGAGGCAATGACAATATTAAGAAAACTTAACGGTAAATCTCATTTTTTAATAAGCTCTGTATGTATTTCAAAAAATGGTTCAATGATTTGGAATTACACAGATAAAGCAACTTTAGTTATGAAAAATTTTTCAGATTCAGAATTAAAAGAGTATTTATCTAAGATATCAGATGAAAATCTTTATGCTTACAATGTTTATCAGATAGAGGGAGAAGGTAGAAATTTGTTCAGCAGTATAGAAGGTGATGAAAATACAATAATGGGTCTACCTATAATAAAAATTAAAGAATATTTGGCTTTACAAAAATGAAGAGATATTCAGTAATAGGTAATCCAATAGATCATTCGTTATCTCCGAAATTACACAATTATTGGTTAAAAAAAAATAATATTGACGCTAATTATACTAAAATAAAATTAGAAAAATCTGAAATTAAAAACTTTATTCAAGAAATTAAAATACAAAAAATAATAGGATGTAATGTTACTGTACCTTTTAAAAAGACAGTAATACCCTATTTAGATAAATTAAGCCCTGAATCAGAACAAACACAATCAGTAAACACAATTATTTCTCATGATGGTCTTTTAGTTGGACACAATACCGATATCGTTGGCTTTCAAAAAGCAATCCAAAATACAAATTATAGTTTTGAAAATAAAAAAATATTAATTTTAGGGGCTGGAGGAGTAGTGCCCTCTATAATTCTTGCACTAAACAAAATGAATGTATTAAAGATAACAATAAGTAATAGAACAAAGGAAAAAGCTGAAAATTTAAAAAATCAATTTAGTAATATTGATATTTTAGAATGGGGGATGACCACAAATTATGATGTCATTATTAATGCTACAAGTTTAGGCTTAAAAAATGAAACTATAAATTTAGATTATTTAAATATTGCGAAAAACAAACTTTTTTACGATGTAATTTATAATCCAAGCGAAACTAACTTTTTAAAAGAAGGAAAAAAATCTGGTAATCAAATAGAAAATGGTAAATTAATGTTTATTTATCAAGCCTTTGAGGCATTTAAATTATGGCATGGAATTGAACCAATAATTGATAAAGAAACTCTTAAATTATTAAATAATGATTAGAATAGGCATAATTGGAGATATTGGGTCTGGGAAAACATTCGTTGCAAATAATTTTGGATATCCAGTTTTCAATGCTGATTATGAAGTTTCAAAATTATACCGAAAAGATAAAAAAATTTTTGCTAAATTAAAAAAAAAATTACCAAAATATATCACTAATTTCCCGATAAACAAAAATGAAATTACAAATGCAATATTGTCTAATAAAAATAATTTAAAACAAATAATAGAAATTGTTCATAAAGAAATAAGAAAAAAATTAATTTTATTTCTTAAAAAAAATACAAATACAAAAATTGTAATTTTGGATATACCTTTATTGATTGAAAATAAGATATTTAATAAAAATGATTTATTAATATTCATTGACTCAAAAAAAAGAGATATAAATAAAAAAATTAAAAAAAGAGTAAATTTTAATGCTAAACTTATTAATATGTTTAGAAAAATTCAATTAAAACCATCTTTGAAGAAAAAAAAATCTCACTATATAATTAAAAATACTTTCACTAAAAATCCTGTTAAAAAACAAATTAAGAGAATTTTGAAGGAAATTGTATAAATGAAAGAAATAGTTTTAGATACAGAAACAACAGGAATATCCATAAAAGATGGTCACAGAATTGTTGAAATTGGATGCATAGAATTAGACAATTTAATTCCAACAAAAAATAGTTTTCATTGTTACCTTAATCCAGAAAGAAAAGTTTCTGAAAAAGCTTTTGAAGTACATGGTTATTCTGATGAATTTTTATCTAAACAAAAAAAGTTTAGTGAAATTGGAGATGATTTTTTAGAATTTATAAAAGATAAAAGACTTATTATACATAATGCTGAGTTTGATATTGGTCATTTAAATAATGAATTAAATTTATTTGGAAAAAATAAAATTGAGAATGAAATTGTAGATACTCTAATTTTAGCGCGAGACAAATATCCTGGATCTCAGGTAAGTTTAGATGCTCTTTGTAAAAGATTTAGAATTGATAATTCAAAAAGAACACTTCATACAGCTCTGATTGACTGTGATTTACTGGCAAAAGTATATATAAATTTAATTGATCAAAAAGAACCAAGTTTAAATTTTGAAACGACTAACAATGAAGAAAAAAATCAGACAAATGGAAAAAAAATTCAATATTATAAGAAGGTGATTTATCCAAGTGAATTAGAAACTAAAAATCATCAAAAATATCTCAAAGAACATTTGAAAAAAAATTTTTTTTAATTCTGATTATTTTTATATAATACTTCAAAGTCTACTTTTTTATTAAATTTTAAACCTTCATAACCAGAACCATTTAAAATATTTAAGAATAATTTTTCTAATTCTGGGTAAATTTCGTTTTGAACATCACATAACACAACTTTTCCTAAAGCTTTTTGATCTTTTAAATCGTCATCAATTTTAATTACTGTTGCATATACCATCACAAAAATAGATTTTTTTTTATTTTGACTCTTATCTGAATAAGTTAAAGTTGTTTCAACTTGAATAATTTTCTCTTTTAATATTTTTGATTTTATATCAATATTTAATGAATAATTTGATATGTTATCTTTTACAAACAAATAAGTGTCCACATCTGGTGTTTCACTTGACATATCTTTAACGTACTTAGCTAAAATTTTATAATTTTTTGTCATCGTGATCCTCTATATCTTCAAATTCTCCGTCTATAAAATTATTTTTTTCTTTTTTTTTGTTAAATCTTTTAGAAAATTTATTAAATATTAATTTTCTGCTTATTGGAAAAATTAATAAAAAACCTAAAAAGTCTGTGGCAAACCCAGGAATAATCAAAAGAAATGCTGCAAAAGCAATTGCAGCTCCAGAGACAACTTCGTATGCAGGTGTTTCGTTTCTACTTAATTGATGGAAACCGGCCTTTAGAGTATTTAATCCTTCGTATCTAGCATAATAAATTCCAATAATAGCTGTTGAAAATATAAGTAAAATTGTAGTAATTGCTCCAATTTGACTTCCTATTTTAATGAAAAGATATATTTCAATTACTGGAATAAAAATAATCAAAAATAATATTGAGCTCATTTGTCCTTAATCTAAATTGCCGGTTGAAATTAATCAACAGAGTAATTACTATCAGAAGATGAATTATAATTTCGAGTATATTGATATCATTTTACTTGCAATGATTGCAGGTTTTATATTTCTAAGACTAAGAGGTATTCTTGGTAAAAGAACTGGTTTTGAGGGTAAAACACCGGGTCAGTTCAAAGAAGTTTTAAAAAATATCAAAGTAGACCAAGTTGTAAAAACAAAAGAAAAATTTGATGATGAAGCTCAAAAAGAATTTTTAAAAGGAGCTAGAATAGCATATGAAACAATTATTACTGATTTTAGTGATAATGATAACAAAATTACAACTGCAAAACCTTTATTAAACAAAGATATATTTAATCAATTTGATGATGCACTAAAAGAAAGAGCAAAAAGAGGGCATTTTGCAGAGATTACATTTATAGGGGTCAATAAAGCTGAAATTAAAGAACATAAAAAAATCGGTAATATATTAAATGTAACCGTAGATTTTATAGGGGAAATAATTACTTGCATTAGAGATAAAGAAAAAAAGATTGTTTCTGGAGATCCAGAAAAAATTAAAAAAATTTATGATACTTGGGTTTTTTCAAGAGACACTACATCACCCAATCCTAATTGGCAGCTAGTTAATATACTAACCTAATTGAGCGACAATATTTCAGATAAAGATAAAAAAGATTGGCAAACTTTTGTTTTAAGCAATGATAAATTGCCAAATAAAGATTTTAAACCACAAAAGCAGAATACACTAAAAGTAAAATCTATTGATCTTCATGGATACACTTTAGAACAAGCAAATAATGCCATAGAGGAATTTATATTAAAAGCATATGACGAAAAAGTAAGTAAATTAATTGTTGTTACTGGAAAAGGAATTCACTCAGATATTGAAAAAGATCCGTATGTTTCAAAAGATCTAAGTATTTTGAAATATTCAGTGCCTGAATTTATTAATAATAATCAAAATTTAATGAGGGTTATAAATGATATAAAAGATGCCACTATTGAAGATGGGGGCAGTGGTGCTTTTTATATTTTTTTAAAAAAAAATAAATCTATAGGATGAATTTAGAAAGATCAGTATCTTTAACAAGATTATCAAGATTTTTATTAATATACTCTTTATCAATTACAATCTTTTCTCCAGCTCTATCAGTTGCTGTAAAGCTTATGTCATCTAATATTTTTTCAATTATAGTATGAAGTCTTCTTGCACCAATGTTCTCTACTGTTGCATTTACCTCAGACGCTATATTTGCAATCGCATCTATTCCATCATCTGAGAATTCAAGATCAACATTTTCAGTCTTTAACAATGCTATATATTGTTTAATTAAACTAAAGTCTGGCTCTCTAAGTATTCTTTTAAAATCATCGCTAGTTAATGCTTCTAACTCTACTCTTATAGGTAGTCTTCCTTGTAATTCTGGAAGTAAATCCGAAGGTTTTGCAAGTTGAAATGCACCAGATGCAATAAATAAAATATGATCTGTTTTTATTGGACCATGTTTTGTATTTACTGTTGTTCCTTCAATTAAAGGCAGTAGATCTCTTTGAACACCTTCTCTTGATACGTCACCTCCAACTCTATCTGTTCTTGCAGAAATTTTATCTATTTCATCTAAGAATACTATTCCATTATTTTCAGTCGATAGTTTTGCAGCTTTAATAATTTTATCTTGTTCGATTAGTTTGTCGGATTCATCATTTATTAAGATTTCATGAGATTCTTTAACAGTCATTTTCTTTTTCTTTTCTTTAGACCCCATTGATTTTCCAATCATATCTCCAATATTAATCATCCCAACGTTAGCACCTGGCATTCCTGGAATTTCAAAAGAAGTACCATTAGAGCCTGTATCACTTACAGCTATCTCAATTTCATTGTCGTCCAAATCACCATTTCTAAGTCTTTTCCTAAAACTTTCTCGTGTTGCAAGACTTGCTTTTTTGCCAACCAATGCATCTAATACCTTTTCTTCAGCAGCTTTTTGAGCTTTTGCATATACTTCTTTTCTTTTTTTCACTTTTTCCATAGCAATTGCAATTTCAATTAAATCTCTAACAATTTGCTCAACATCTCTTCCAACGTATCCAACCTCTGTAAATCTTGTTGCTTCAACTTTTACAAAAGGTGCTTCAGCAAGTTTTGAAAGTCTTCTAGAAATTTCTGTTTTACCAACCCCAGTTGGTCCAATCATTAATATATTTTTTGGCAAAACTTCATTTTTCATTTCACCTTTTAAAGCCTGTCTTCTCCATCTATTTCTTAATGCAACAGCAACAGCTTTTTTTGCTTTATTTTGTCCAACAACAAAACGATCTAATTCTGAAACTATCTCTCTTGGTGAAAGAGCACTTACCAAAGAAGCTTCTTCTTTTTGAGTTTTTTCTTTAGGATGCAAAGGTGTTACGTTTGAATTATCCATTATATTTTTTCAACTTTGACATTGTTATTTGTGAAAACACATATATCAGCTGCTACTTTAATAGCTTTTTTTGCAATTTCTTCTGCTGACATATTTCCTTCCATTAATACTTTTCCTGCTGCTAGAGCATAGTTTCCACCAGAACCTATTCCTATCACATCACCTTCTGGTTCAAGAACATCTCCAGTTCCAGAAATTATATAACTATTGTTCTTGTCACCTACAGCCATTAGCGCCTCTAATCTTCTTAAATATTTATCTGTTCGCCAATCTTTTGCCAGCTCGACAGCTGCTCTAGATAAATTGCCTGCATGTTTCTCCAACTTTCCTTCTAGTCTTTCAAACAACGTTAGTGCATCAGCTGTTGATCCAGCAAATCCAGCAACAACATCTCTTTTTTCTATTTTTCTAACTTTTGAAGCTGTGCTTTTAACAACAGTATTGCCCATGCTTACTTGTCCATCACCAGCAACTACAACTTCATTATCTTTTCTAACTAGTACAATTGTTGTCATAACTAATAAATGGTAACTATTTTTGATACTTCAAGTCTTTACACTAATATTGATATAGTTGGATTAAGTATGTATACCATTTAAAATATATGGCTAGAAAAGGAAAAGTATCTCGAAAAACAAAAGAAACTAGTATCAATGTTGAATTAAACATTGACGGTAAAGGTAAATACCAAATCGATACTGGAATAGGCTTTCTAGATCACATGCTTGAGCAATTATCAAAGCATTCTTTGATTGATTTAAAAGTAAAAGCAAAAGGTGATACTCATATTGATCTTCACCACACAACTGAAGACACAGGAATTGCAATTGGTGAAGCTTTAAAAAAAGCTGCAAATAAATTTGTAGGTATTAAAAGATATGCACACAGAGTTATTCCTATGGATGAAACATTAACCAGAGTTGCAATAGATGTTTCAAACAGACCTTATTTAATCTGGAAAGTAAAATTAAAAGTTGAGAAATTAGGTGAGATGGATACAGAACTATTTAAGGAATGGTTCCAGGCATTTTCACAAGCTGCAGGTATTACGATGCATGTAGAAAATATTTATGGTGATAACAGTCACCACATTATTGAGTCTTGTTATAAAGCATTAGCAAGATCATTAAGAGAGGCATTAGAGATGGATCCTAGAAGCAAAAAAAGTATTCCATCTACTAAAGGCTCATTATAAGTTTAATGAACGTCATTATTGTTGATTATAATTCTGGCAATATAAGCTCAGTAATAAACTCTTTTAAGGAAGTTGCTAAAGATAAAGTGAACATTGAAGTGACTTCAGATTTAAACAAGATTAAATCTTCTGATAAGGTAGTTCTGCCAGGTCAGGGTTCGTTTAAAAGTTGTGTTGATGCACTTGGTAAAATCAATGGTTTGATAGATGTATTAAATGAATTTGCAATAAGTAATAAAAAACCACTTCTAGGAATTTGTGTTGGTTTTCAAATGTTTGCAGACATAGGTTTTGAAGAAACGGAAACAAAAGGGCTCGGTTGGATTTCAGGCAAAGTATCAAAAATAGATAATCAAAATGGAAAATATAAACTTCCACACATCGGCTGGAACGAAATTAATATAACAAAAAATAGTAAAATTTTTAAAGGTATAGAAAATAATTCTCACATGTATTTTGTTCATAGCTATGAATTTGTGCCAGAAGATAAAAATATGATTTCAGCAACAACTGATTATTCTTCAAATATTGTTTGTTCTGTTGAAAAAGAAAATATTTTTGGAACACAGTTCCATCCTGAAAAAAGCGATAAAATTGGGCTTAAAATAATTGATAATTTTATAAATTTATAATGAAGATATTCCCAGCAATAGATATTAAAGATAAAAAGTGTGTGAGGTTAGTTAAAGGAGACTTTGATAACAAAACTGAATATGAAATGTCGCCAGTTGAACAAGCTGGAAAATATAACGATCATGGTTTTAAAAATTTACATATAGTAGACTTAGATGGAGCTTTAACTGGTGAAACAATTAATTTAGATATTATTCAAGAAATAATTACAAAATTTGATCTTAAAATTGAAATTGGTGGAGGAATAAGAAATTTTGAAAGTATTCAAAAATATACTGATGCTGGTGTAGAAAAAGTTATCTTAGGAAGTGCTGCTATAAAAGATAAAAATTTTTTAAAAAAAGCATGTGAAAAATTTCCAAATAAAATTGCTTTAGGATTAGATGCTAAAGATGGTTATTTGTCAGTTTCAGGTTGGAAAGAAAATTCTAATCAATTAACTTTAGATTATTTAAAAGAAGTGAACGATTATGGAGCAAGTAGACTGATTTATACTGATATTAATAGAGATGGAATGAAGCAAAGTCCTAATTTTGAAGAAACAGCTAAGGTTGCTGTTACATCTAATTGTCCAGTGATTATATCAGGTGGAGTTTCATCAATAGATGACATTAAAAAAGCTAAGGAATTAAATAATAAAAATATTGAAGGTATTATAGTTGGAAAAGCTATTTATGATGGTGATATTAAATTGGATGAATTAGCTAGAGAAGTAAATGCTTAAAAATAGAATAATACCTTGTTTAGACGTTAAAAATGGCCGTGTTGTAAAAGGAATTAACTTTGTTGACCTACAAGATGCAGGCGATCCAGTCGAACAAGCTAAAATTTATTCAGAAGGTGGAGCAGATGAAATTTGTTTTTTAGATATTACTGCATCAAATGAAAACAGAGATACTATTTACGATGTAGTAGAAAGAACCTCAAAGAAATGCTTTGTTCCTCTGACAGTTGGAGGTGGTGTCAGAAGTGTTGAGGATATAAATAAACTACTAAATTGTGGTGCGGACAAAGTATCAATCAATACTGCTGCAGTTCAAAATCCAGAAGTAGTTGTAGAAAGTTCTAAAAAATTTGGCTCACAATGTATTGTGGTAGCGATTGATGCTAAAAAAAATGGAGATAAATGGGAGATTTTTACACATGGTGGAAGAAATAATACTGGAATTAATGCAATAGAATTTGCATCAAAAATGGAAAGTAGTGGGGCAGGTGAGCTATTGGTAACATCAATGGATAGAGACGGTACTCAAGTTGGTTATGATATTGAGCTTATGTCTAAAATTTCATCCAAGGTAAATATTCCAGTAATTGCATCTGGTGGGGTAGGAAATCTAGATCATTTAGTGGATGGAATTAAATTAGGAAACGCTAGTGCAGTTTTAGCAGCTTCGATATTTCACTACGGAAAACATTCAGTAAAAGAAGCTAAGGAGTATTTGGATTCAAAAGGAATTCCTGTTAGAATTTAATATGCTTAAAACATTAGAAAATTTAATTAAACTTGCAAGAGAGAGAAAAACTAATCCAGTTGAAGGTTCTTATACTAACAAGTTACTTACAGACAAATCTCTCAGCAAAGCAAAGGTTTTAGAAGAAATTGATGAATTAATTGAAGCTATTGAAGAAAATACAAACAAAATACATGAAGCTGCTGATGTATTTTATCATTTGTTAATGTATTTAGAAGCTAATGATGTGAAAATTGAAGAAGTAATGGAAGAATTACAAAAAAGGAAAAAATGAGTTACGATGATAATAATATTTTTGCTAAAATTTTACGTGGAGAGATACCTTGCAACAAAATTTACGAAGATGATTATGTTTTGTCATTTCACGATATCAACCCACAAAAAAAAGTTCATGCTTTAGTAATTCCTAAGGGAAAATATACAGATCTTGATGATTTTAGTGTGAATGCATCATCAGAAGAGATAGTGGGACTTTTAAAAGGTATTAATATAGTTGCAAAAAAGCTAGGTATTTCAACAGAAGTAGGCCAGGGTTATAGGGCACTAGCTAATATAAGTGAACATGGTGGCCAAGAGGTCCCTCATTTACATTTTCATTTATTTGGTGGTGAAGCTGTTGGAAAAATGGTCGAGTGACAGAAGAAGTTAAAAGAAACTACTTAGAAATAAACTCACTTAATGATCTAAAAGAGGGTGAACAACCTTCAGAAGATTATATTGTTAATTTAATTGAACCAACTGATTTTCAGTTAAATAAATTTTTTTATAAAAATATTGGAAAAAAACACAAATGGTTTGATAGATTAATATGGACAGAAGAACAGTGGATTAAATATGTTTCTAATAAAAATGTTAAAACATTTGTGTTAAAAAATAAAAATGATTTAGTTGGTTTTTTTGAATTAATTATTCACTCAGAGAGAAAAGAAGTCGAAATAGCATATTTTGGAATATTAGAGGAATATCAAAATAAAAAATTAGGATCATTTTTACTATCATGTGCCATTAAAAAATCTTTTAGAGAAAATATAGATAGGGTTTGGCTTCATACATGTTCTCTAGATCACAAGAATGCACTTGCTAATTATTTATCGAGAGGTATGAAAATATTTAAATCTGAGATTGTCAAAATTTAATTTTGAAGTGGTGTTTTAAAAATTTTGTCATCAATTTTTTGATTTAATTTAATTGAATAAAGTAGCGTTACCGAAGTATTTTGATAGACATCTTTTGTTTGCCATCCAATTAATTCATAATTTTTAATATCAAAAAAGATATCTAATTGTTGACCATTCTCTTTGATTGTAAATTTTATTAAAGAATTGTTGATTATTTCCTCATTTGATTCTGATATTTTCTTTAATAAAAAATTTTTATCTAAAATAAAATTTAAAGGTGTTTTATCGAGTGCATATCTATAATAACTTGATTTTGATTTTATTACTAAAGATTTTCCATTGGAAACCATAACTTTATTTTTTTTATCATATTCACAAAACATCTTCTTTGGATATTGAATTGTACAATTACCTAATTCTATTTTTCCATTAATATTTTGTTCAAAGTCAAAAGTTAAATTAGAAGTATTTTTTAAATTATTAATAATTTCACCTTTGTTGTTTGCATATACTTGATTTGATAAACTAAAGAGAAAAATTAGCAGAAGAAACCTTAACATTAAAGTACGTCTCTTTTACCCACATGGTTTGCTTTACTTACAATTCCATCAGCTTCCATCATGTCAATTATTCTTGCAGCTCTATTATATCCAATTTGAAGTTTCCTTTGTAAAAATGAGGTAGATGCTTTTCCTTCTGATCTAATAATTTCCACTGCTTGTTTATATAATTCATCTTTATCTCCTTGATCAGTGTTTGATCCTAATTCTTTTTCATCAGCAAAATTTAAAATTTCATCAATATAATCAGGCTCTGCTTGTGATCTTAAAAAATTGTTTATTTTTTCTATTTCATTATCGGAAACAAATGGAGCATGAATTCTTACTATTCTGTTAGCAGAAGACATGTAAAGCATGTCTCCCTTTCCTAATAGTTGTTCTGCTCCTTGCTCGCCAAGAATTGTTCTACTATCTATTTTTGAAGTTACTTGAAAAGAAATTCTTGTTGGAAAATTAGCTTTAATTGTACCTGTTATTACATCAACACTTGGTCTTTGAGTTGCCATAATAATGTGAATGCCTGCCGCTCTTGCCATTTGTGATAATTTTTGAATATAATTTTCTATCTCTTTACCAGCCACTAACATCAAATCTGACATTTCATCTACAACCACCACTATGTAGGGCATAGGAAGTTTATGTTTGGCATTATAACCATCAATATTTCTGACCCCTTCTTTTGTCATTAATCTATATCTACTCTCCATTTCTTTGACGACCCAACCAAGCACAGATGCAGCTTTCTTTGCTTCAGTAATTACAGGGCAAAGTAAATGAGGTATTCCTTCATATGTGGAGAGTTCAAGCATTTTAGGGTCAATTAATATAAATTTACATCTTTCAGGAGTGTGACGGTAAAGAAGTGATAAAATAATTGTATTAATACAAACAGATTTTCCTGAACCTGTAGTACCAGCTATCAGTAAATGAGGCATAGAGGATAGATCTCCTACAATAGGTTTTCCAGAAATATTTTTACCAAGAGCTATTGGTAATTTTGTTTCCTTTTTTTTAAAACCTGTATCGTTTAATATTTCACTAAGATAAACATTTTCTCTAGAATTGTTTGGTAATTCAATTCCCACTGTACTGCTACCTGGTATAGTTGAAATTCTTGCAGATTCAGAACTAGTATTTCTAGCAATATCATCTGATAAATTAACTATTTTAGAAACTTTTACTCCAGCAGCTGGTTCAAATTCATTTAGTGTTACAACTGGTCCATGACTTACTTTCTGAATTTCTCCCTTAACTCCAAAATCCATAAGAATTTTTTCTAAAAATTTAGGATCATTAGTTTCATTTTTACTTGAGTTTTCTCTTTCTTTTTTAGATGGAACTTTTAATAAATCTATTTTTGGTAATTGAAATTTATTTTTAATATTTGATTTATTTTCTGCTTTAATAAATGGTAAGTCCTCCTGAATTAAGTTTTTAATTTCTTCTTGAGGAATATATTCACTTATAAGTTCACTTTTGTCTGTATAGGATTTATTTTCTTTTTTTGAAAAGATTTTAATAATGTTAATTATAAAATTATAAAATTTTAATGGATGAAAATTCACACTAATTAAAAACAAAACTATAATAATTAGAATTAAAAAATAATAAATAACTGTTTCATTAATTTGAATTAAGGAATTTAAAAAAGTTTGATTTAAGTAATTTCCAACAAAACCACCATTTCCGTTGATATAGAGTGTAAAAGCATTTGAGTAAAAGTGACTGAAAAAAAGAGTTCCAAATATTGTATAAATTATAGCTATAAAAGTATTTTCAATTACTAAAAAAAATTCTTTTAGACGAAATATGTTTATACCAGTAATTATGTATGTAATTGAAATTAGATAAGAAATATATCCAAATGATTGCAACAAAAGATCAGATATAAAACTTCCTTGAAATCCAAAATAATTTTGAATTTTGGTATCTTTTGGAAAAATAAAATTTGGGTCTTCAGGAGAATATGAAAAAAGTGCAACAAATAGAAAAATTCCTGAAGAGAATATAATGATTCCAAAAATCTCTGCTAAACGTTTTATAGCAAAATGAAGCAACAAATTAGCTGTTTTTTTTATATTCATTTATAAAAATCAATTATACCACTTTGTATCATCTAATTTTTGTTGTTAAAATTAAAATAATATGAGAGTTGGAATTTTAGGTGACGGTCTTACAAGCTTAACTTTAGCAAAAGCTTTTGTTAACCTGAATATTAATGTTGAAGTTTACAGTGAAAAAAAAAAGCAAATAATTGATCAATCTAGAACTATTGGAATAACAAAAAGTAATTTAGAATTTTTTAATGATAATATAATAAATATTGAAAAAATTTTATGGAGGTTAAATAAAATTGAAATTAATTCCCAAAAACTTCCAAAAGAAGAATTAATAAAATTTGAAAATAATAATGATCAATTATTTTCGATGGTAAGAAATAATAAACTTTATAAAATTTTAGAAACAAATTTAAAAAAAAATAAATTTTATAAAATTAGTTATAAAAAGAATTTGTTATCTATTTTAGATAAGCATGATTTAATTATAAATTTAAATCCTATAAATTTAGTTTCAAAAAAATTTTTCTCAAATAAGATTAAAAAAAATTATCAAAGCGTTGCATATACTGCTCACTTGAAACATAATAAAATTAACAATAGAACTGCTTCTCAAATATTTACAAAAATTGGACCTCTTGCATTCTTACCTTTATCTCATACCGAAACTTCTGTAGTCTATTCAATAAATAAAAGTGATTTCATTAAAAAAGAAAAATTTATTGAACTTATAAATTATCACAATTCAAAATATGAAATTAAAGAAATTATAAAAATTTCATCTTTTGAATTAAATTTTATAAATCTAAGATCTTATTATTATAAAAATATCTTAGCATTTGGTGATCTAATTCATAAAATTCATCCATTAGCAGGGCAGGGTTTTAATATGACTATACGAGATATAAAAATCTTACTTAAAATAATTAAGAATAAAATAGAATTAGGGTTGCCAATAGATACTTCGGTAAATCAAGAATTTCAAAATAAAATTAAACATACAAATTTTATTTTTTCAAATGGCATAGATTTTGTTTATGAGTTTTTTAATATTGATAGAAAAATTAAAAATAATGCTCTAATTAAGTCTTTAAAATTTTTTGGCAAAACAGAGTCTTTAAATAAAATTTTTAAAAAAATTGCAGATAAAGGTTTAATTTATTAATTATTGGAGTGTGTTATTGTTATATAAATCGTGAGTGTAAGTTTTAAGTATTTCTGCAATTTTACTTTTTCTAATATCTAAATTTTCAGCTTCTAATAAAACTTGCTTTTCCTCTAGAGAAAAGGGTGAAGCCATTGCCAAGGCATTGATTGTTTCATCTAAATTTTGTTTTTCTAACGCTTTCCAGTTTATAACAAAACCTTTCTTTTCAAATAATGATTTAAGATCTTTAAAAATTAGTTCTAAATCTGTAAATTTTAATTCCTGATTATTATTTTTAAGATCATGCTCGAAGTCTTTGTAATTCACATCAAATTCTCTGTATTTATTATCAGTTTCTACCTCATTGATAATTTTAAACCTAATTAAACCTTTTAATTCAATTAAATATCTTCCATCATCAGTTTCTCTAAAAGAAATAATTTTTCCAAGACAGCCAATTTTGTACAACGAGGGAGACTTATTGGTGGTTTGGTATTCCATTGGTTGAATCATACCTATTAACTTATTTGTTTTCATACTATTATTTATCATATCTATATAACGTGGTTCGAAAATATTAAGAGGCACAGTTGTTTTTGGAAAGATAATAAAGTTGCTAATTGGAAATACTGAAATTTTTTTTGGTAGATCGTTAATATTCATTTTTATACCATCATAAGTAAAATATTTATAAGTTAAACTAAATTAATCTAAAAGGTAATAATATTTTTTATATTTATCATAATCATAACTTTTTATATTTTGTCTAACTTGTAAAAAACTATTTGTTTTATTAAACAATTTTTCATTCTTATCAAAATCTAAATAATTGTCAGAGACGCTAATATTTAAAAACCTTAATATTTTTTTTGTCTCATTTTCTTTATGATTTGTAAGATTGTCTAAATTTACATCCAAAATTTTTTCAGGGTATTTTTTTCTGAAATAATCCATAGTTTCGTTATAATAATCTATATAATTTTTAATTTCCCCAATAGTATGACACCATGATAATTCTGGCAATAATGTTTGATATATTGCTATTATAGAATCTTTGTAGTTTCTAATTGTATTAATAAATTTTGCTTCAGGAAAAAACTTAAGTATCAAATCTATATTAAAAAAATTCTCTAGTGATTTATCAATAAAAGCTTTGTTGTCATGATTACAATATTTTTGTAAAAGTTCTTCTTGAAATTTTTTAGTATCTATATGAATTTCATAACTTTTATTATCAAAATCTTTTGAGTAAATTTTTTCACTTATTTGATTTAGAATAGATGTATTAAAAGCATGGAATTCACCAAAGGAATATAGATTTTTATAATTGTGATTTATTATTGTCTCAATTAAACTAGATCCAGATCTTGGTAGTCCTACTATAAAAATATGTTCTAAATTATTAAAATTTTCTAATGGTTTAAAATCATTTATAAATTTGATTTTGTGATAGTTTTTAGAAATTATCTTATTATAATAAAAATTTGATTGTACGTGATGATTGTAGTTTGCTTGATAGCATAAACTATGAGATAATTTTAAAAGTTTTCCTTCATTCTCAAATTCTTTATTTTTTTTTTTTATTTTAGAAAATAAATAATTAATCATGCTTTGATTAAACAAAGATAAAGTTTTTTTTTCAAGAATAGACTGCAAATCGGTGAATATTTCATCTGTGATATTACTAATTCCCAACATATGTAATCCAAAATAAGATTTTATATCCTCTTTATTAATCGAGATAAGTTTTAAATAAATTTTTTTAGCTTTTTCAATCTTTCCACTACTTTGAAAAACAAGAGATAAATTAAAAAGTACATTGGGGTTATTAGGTTCAATTTTTCTACAATTTTCATAATAAATAAGACTTTTGTCGAGATTATTTAAATCATAATATATTTTTCCAAGGAAAAAATTGGCTCTAAGATCATTTGGTTTATTTTCAATTATTTCTTCAAAAGTTTCGATTGCATCTTTAAAATGTCCCTTTCCTAATAACATTTTACCTACTTCATGAGACATAATTAAATAAATTAATTGTTTTTTATTCTAGAACTAATTTGTTCTTTTTCTATTTCTGATAACAAATTTGTATTAATATCGAAATTATATATTTCTTTATAAGTATTATCATTAATTAATTTTGCATATAAGAACCAATTTTTGATAATTAAAAAATCAGTAAGATTAAATTGGTTTAATGTTTTATTAAAAATTTTTTGTTTATTATTTTCTTTTATAAAGTTTAATTCATCATATTGTTTTTCAATGTCTTCCCAATTTTCTTTATAAATATTATGAAAGCTACTTGCGTCTAAATTTTTATAATTTTTATATTTTTCATAATACTCTGTGCAACCATGTTTAATTTCAATTTTCTCTGGGATTATTGAAATTTTGGATAGATCTTGGATCGTTAATTTCATAATTTGTTCAGCATCTCTAAGTGATTGTGAAAAAATGTATCCCTTATAATTTCCTTTAATGTTTTTTCTTAATTCTACAACACATTTTCTTATATTATTTTCTTTGAAATTTGCTTTGTTAAAATAAAAATACAATTTAACCAAATCTTTAACATTCTTAACAGTTATTTGAACTTTAAAACAACTAAAGCAATATTTTGGAATAATTTGATGCTTGTTAAAAATATCAAGATGCCTATCACAATTTAAATTTAATTCATTTCTTCTATAAATTTGTGTTTGGGGATAATTTAGTTCTACTTTTTTTCCACTTAATATTTGTTCAGATCTTTCCAGGATTTCTTTTAATATTTTGTTTTCCAATTCTATATTATTTTTATATAAAATTTTTTGTGCTTTTATTTCATTATTAATTTCGAATATTTCGTTCTCGTTTTCTTTGGTTTCATGAAAATTTAATATGTCAATTAAATGATTTTTTAATCTTATATTACTAGGATCAATTTTTAGTACTTCTAAAATATATTGTATAGAAATATCGTAATTACCTATTAATTTATGAGAAATTACCAAGTTTTCATAGGATGGGATGTAGTTTTTATTCTTTGATAAAGATTTTTCAAATTTTTCTGCTGCTTTCAAAAAATGTCCAAGTTTAAACAAAACTATTCCGTAATTATTTAAAGTTTCAAAATCTAAACTATCTTCCGAAATCTTTTGATAGAAATTAAGTGAGGTTTTCCATTCTTGCTTTTTTAAAAAAATAAATGCTTTTAGTTTATTTTTGTAATCAATTCTTGTTTTATCTGTAAGCTTTAAATCTACAAGGTTAGAAGCTTCTTCAAAATTTCTATTTTTGATTAAATTTAATATCTTAATATGTAGTTCTTTAGTAAAATTATCTTTGTTAATTTTAACCATGAATTAATTTTAATTTATAAATTTTTTAACACACCCTATAATTATTTTTTTAAAATTTTAAAAAAAACTAATACATTATTACTATATATAATATATATTTCGTTAATTACTGAAGCGATTCTTTTCAAAATGATGGTCTTTGATTAATGTCCTAAGTATTCTTTAACTAACTTTAAAGACTTATAGAATTATTCTTAGTATAGATATTAAAGCAGAAAATAGAAGTATTAATAATTATGTAATAAGATAGCACAGAAGCTAATTGCAAGTGATTATTTGAGCAAGACTATACCCCTAATAAAAATTTTAAATCTAAAAAAAGTATTATGTTGATTATTTGAAATATAAATTTCTTAGAAACAATGAATGCCACATAAAATAGTATACAAAAAGTAGTTCCTGTAATTCTGATAATCTAAAAAAATTAAATGATAGAATTACACTGAACATTGTAGTTAAATTAAATCCCTTAAAAATTTCATTCTCATAAATATGTAATTTTGAAAAATCTACCATCCCCAATTTAGTCAATAATAAATCTGGTATAATAAATATTAATAATAAATAACTTATTAAAATTAGTTTTATATTTGGTGTTATGATAATTTTTAATTCTTTTAGATTTCTTAATTTTGTGAGTCTAAAAATAATTATAGATAACGAACACCACAGTATTACAAAAATTCTAGGAAATTCATTGAAAACTCTTGAAGTATTATGAAGATTCATTTCACCCTGATGATTATAAAAAAAATTGTTTCTGTCTAAAAAAAATTTAAGTGTATCAAAATTAATAAAATGTTGTCCCCAACTTATTTCTTCAAAAAAAAAATAAGTTAATCCGATTAATTCAATAATTATAAATTTTTCAATTAGAGTAGACTTCAAAATTTTTTTTCTTAAAAGATATAAATTTAAAAGTATTAGAATTGTTATTAATAAAATAATTATTTGAATTGTCTCAATCAAACCATTCTCAAACCATATAAATTGATTCCATCCCTCATTCTTAGTACCAAAAGTCATGAAGTAAATTTCTGGATATACTTTATTCATTCCCCAACCAAAACTTTGGTCAAATGCTTGTCCTAAAAGAAAAATAATAAAAATGATTAAGATTATATTTGTACTTTTATAAAGTTTATTTAATTCCATTATATTATTTTTAAATATAAATCTAAATTTTTAAAACTTAAAAATATACTTCAAAAAAACTAGTTTTAATGTTTGATGCATTTGGTTTCAAATTAGTAAATTTTTTCTTATTGCTTGCATTTATAAAAACCTCTTAATATAATGATTGTGATATAAGCGGGCATAGCTCAGTGGTAGAGCGTCTCGTTGCCAACGAGAAGGTCGAGGGTTCGACCCCCTTTGTTTTATTCACTTTCTGATATTTATAAGTTGTTTTGACACACTGATGACACAGAAGGAGATAAACAATGGCTACATTAAGAAGAAGAAAGAATAATTGGCAAGCAATTATAAGACTAAAAAATTATCCAAATATATATAAAAGTTTCAAACATTTAAAGGATGCAAAACGATGGGCATCCGAAACTGAGATAAATATCCAGCGGGAAGATGCTGGTATTTTTTATCATCAATATCCCAGCTTTAAATTTATTTTGAATAAGTATTTGAATGAAGTTTCTGTAAAAAAAAAGACTTATAGAGATGAAAGATACACAATCATAAACTTATTAAAAGAACCTTGGATAAACTATTCAATTAATAGAATTAGTCCCAAGATAATAGCTGAGTATAGAGATTTTTCCCTTAGAAATGTTTCAGGAAATACAGTTAATAGAAGATTAGATGTTATATCTTCTATTTTTACTACTTGTAAAAAGGAGTGGGGTTATCCAGTTTTGAATCCATTAAGCTCTATAAAACGACCTAAACGTGGAGAACCAAGAAATCGAGTATTAAATAAGAATGAAATAGAAAAGATATTATCTGACAATACTCTGGATACAAATTTTAGAAATATCATTTTAATAGCCCTAGAGACAGGCATGAGAAAATCAGAAATACTATCAATTAAAGAAGAACATATGGATGGTGATTTATTAAAGATTCCAGTTGCCAAAGTCAGAGGCAGAATAATTCCACTAACAAAAAAAGCTAAGAGCGTATTACTAATGTCTGAACTTCCTTTTAAAATCAATAAATACACACTTGGTAATAAATGGAGGAAATTAATGAGAAAACATCAAATAAAAGGCGTATGTTTTCATGATTTAAGACACACAGCTCTTACTAATTTATTTTTGAACAAATCTTTGAGTGTGCCTGAGGTTATGCTTATCTCAGGTCATTCAGACCCTAGGATTTTATTAAGAACATACACTAATTTAAAAGCTCAAGATTTAGCAGATAAGATAGGATAGTTTTAATTACATAAAACTAAACATTAGGACACTTTAGATAAATAAGTGCCACTTTAGGGAAAGGTACCCATTTTATAAGAAAAAAAAAATTTATATTTATTCGTCTCATTATCTGTTTTTTTACTCTTGTTACTCGTTTCCGGTAATGGAGGAGAATTAAAAGAAAGAACTAGTGATATTTGCTCCAAGAGGACAAGTACTTCTCATGAATTGAATTACTTGTGTCAATTAGAAGTTCCCAAGTATCTTTACCAGCTATTATATTATGCTTTTTACTTTCACTTAAAACATCAATATTTTTATTAAAATGTTCAGGAAGTAGGGGGCCTGTAGCTTTTACATTAATATTTGCTTTTACAATCTTCTTAAATGAACTTTTCATTTGTGCTTTTAGACTTAGCTCATAACCATAGCGAACTATGAAGCTGTCATGAATAGGCAGTACAACAACACCTTCTCTTAATAAACTAAGCATAACATCTTCTGCTATAACAGAGTCTAAATACATAAGTTCTAAACCTATACCAGTTCCAAAATACTTTGATATTTTGCTGTGGGTTTTATTTACAGCCTCTGTAAGTTGTTGATGTGACATGTTTAAAACCTTTAAGTCATCTTTGGATAACCTGAACCTATTATTTTCATCATTAATAATAGCGTTGACATAGGTTTTAACTAAATCTCTTTGTTGTTTAGAATGCTGATGTCCTAAATTATAAAGGTCAACATCGTCATCAATAATTATATTTTCCTTAGCATACAACAACCTTAGAGACATTGTTGAATAATCACATTCAGAGGTTTTATAACCATCAATAGTTATGTGTGGTCTATACTTACCAGGTAAACTTTGCCACCATCCACCATAGAATCTTCCATGAAGTCTCAAGTTATTTTTAGAGAATATTCTTTTTAGAGTTACATGAGAAAAATTAAGAGAATGATGAACTTGTTCTTTCCAAAAATATTTAGATTTTTCTTTATAGTAACCCTTCTTTAATTCTTCCTCCAAAACTAATAAATCATTGTCTTTAATATCAATGCACACACAATGCTTAAGTAAGCTTTGATTAATCTTATTTAAATTGTCTTGATACTTTTTTACTAACGAATTGTTTGGTGTCTTAACTGTTATCTTTTTATATTTATTATTTATTTTAATTTTATCTCTTAAAATTATTCCATTCTGTTTATCATTTTCATACTTCCTCCACACTAAACCTATACTTTTAAATTTTATTATGAGTTTTTTAGAAGGAAAAATACGTGTTGATTTTCTTTTAATTTCAGTACCTAACTTGACTTTTATATAATCATTTAAATTTAAATAATCGAATATTCTCTTGAAAACTCTATAGCTACTCTTACCAGTGAATGATTTTGCTCTTAAAGAAAAATAAACCCATGATTTTGGTAAAGAATAATAACTTTGATAAAGTGAGTTTATAAGTTGTCCTAAAACCTTTTTTTCAGCTTTAATTGCTGATGGAGTTATTCCTTTTTTACTTTTTCTGTCACTATCAAAATTTTTATAAATTGAAAAAATAATTTCATCTAAAATATTATCTTTAGACTGAAGGAATAAACTTAGGTTTTTATCAAACATAGATTTAACAGAGTAATTTCTCCTCTGTTGTGACAGAGTTGTGACAAGCGAGGTTGTGTGAATGATTTCACAAAGTAAACCAAAGGGTTTCTGTAGGTTTAACACAGGCTCATAAGCCCGAGGTCAGTGGTTCGATTCCACTTCCCGCTACCAAAACCTTTGGTTCCTCAATAAAACAAACCTGTCAGTTCTGTCGGTTCGAACCTAAAGTAGAACATATCATTACTATCATCAATCTATTTGTGACCCTGGTGTGACACATATTTTCTATTTGAAGTGGTAAGGGGGAAATTATTTTGGGTGACTATATGATTGGCCTAAGAGATTTTTGTGTTAAGATGTTTTATGAAAAAAAATTTTTTTTTAATAATTACAATACTTTTAATAAATTTAGATTTTAGTTTTGCTAGCAATCATTATCCTATAACAACAGAGTCTAAAATGATGATTAAAAGAGGTAAAATTTTATATGAACAGAATTGTGCTTCATGTCATATGATTAACTTATCTGGAGCAAAGAATTGGAAAGGTGTAGATGAGGATGGTCACAGAAAAGCACCTCCTTTAAATGGAACTGGACACACATGGCATCATGATGACAAAACTCTACATGCTATTATAAAATATGGTCTTGCAAAATTAGTAAAAAATTATGAAGGAAAAATGATGGGCTTTGGTGACAAATTGTCTGATAAAGAAATTGATAGTGTTTTGGCTTATATCAAATCTTTTTGGTCAAAAGAGAACTATGAATACCAATTAAAACTGAATTAACATATTGAAGTTTTATATAAATTACCTATATCAAATACATGATTAAACACTTATTTATTACTACAATTTCTATAATTCTATCAATCTCAACTGCTTTTGCTGATAAGAGTATGATGATAGGTAAAAAAGGTAAACAAGAGGATGTTACAAGAGTTATCAAAGTATTGATGTATGATAATTACTTTGAACCAAGTTCTTTTCAAGTTCAATCAGGTGAAACTATAAAGTTCGAAGTAGAAAATGTTGGTGAACTAGTTCATGAATTTAACATTGCAAACCCAAAAATGCATATTCAACATCAATCTGAAATGCAAAAAATGGTTGAAATGGAAATTTTATTTGCTGATAGCATTGATAAAGATAAAATGAAAAAAATGTCAAAGATGGACAAATCAATGGCACATAGTCATGCCAATAGTGTTTTATTGGAACCTAAAGGTAGTAAAGATTTGATATGGAAATTTGAAAATGCTTCCAATGTAGAAATTGCCTGCAATGTACCGGGTCATTATGATGTCGGTATGATAGCTAAGGTAGCTATAAATTAAAATTTAAAGTTGGAAAAAACTATATCATTTAATTGGTCTTGTAATCACGCTTGGAAACGAAGCGCTAAGAACACCGCTTGGTGTTTGTTAGGTTGTGCAATTGGAGACTTTGGAACTATTTTATATTTTCAAATAACAGGTATTCCATGGCCAGTTTTAGCTATTATGACTTTAGCAATTATTAATGGTTTAATTACAAGTATTATTTTAGAAACTATAATTTTAATCAAACAAAATTTTAAATTTAAAGATGCTTTAAAAACTGCCTTAGGAATGAGTTTTATCTCAATGGTTAGTATGGAAGTTGCAATGAATTTGACAGATTATCTTTTAACAGGTGGCGCTATGTTAACTTGGTGGGTGGTACCAATAATGCTGACAGTGGGTTTTTTAACTCCATGGCCTTATAATTATTGGAGATTAAAAAAATTTGGAATTGCTTGTCATTAAATATAATAATGAAAAATACTTCAAAAGACAAAAAACCTGTAAGAAGAGATTTTCTATTCACTGCCTCTTACGCTGTTGGAGCAGTTGGAGTTGGAGCTGTAGTTTGGCCTTTAATTGACCAAATGAATCCAGACGCTTCAGTTAAAGCATTAGCGAGTACAGAAGTTGATGTAAGCGCTTTAAAACCTGGTAACACAATTACAGTTTTATGGAGAGGTAAACCAGTTTTTATCAGAAGAAGAACTAAAATAGATATTGAGAGCGCAAGAAAAGTAAATTTAAACGAGCTTAAACACCCAGAAAAAGATGAAGATAGAGTAAAAAAAGATGAATGGCTTGTAATGATTGGAATTTGCACTCACCTTGGTTGTGTTCCTTTAGGTGACAAAGGTGAATATGGAGGATGGTTTTGTCCATGCCATGGTTCACATTATGATACATCAGGAAGAATCAGAAAAGGGCCAGCTCCTACAAACTTAGAAATACCAAAATACGAATTTGTTGGAACTAATGTAATTAGAATTGGTTAAAAATAATTTAACACAAAAATCTCTCAAGGTAATTGTATAGTCATAATAAATATTTTCCCCCTAAGTCATATAATTAAAAATTTGAATGACACACTCTTGGCACAAGAAATAAATATTTTGATGGATTTTGTCTAAAAAGTATGGTTTTCTAATATTGTAAAAGTTAAATAACTTAATAATATCGAGTAAATTTAACAAGCGGGCATAGCTCAGTGGTAGAGCGTCTCGTTGCCAACGAGAAGGTCGAGGGTTCGACCCCCTTTGCCCGCTCCAAATTTTATGAGTGAAGATCTTTTAAGTAAAAAATGTTTACCTTGTGAAGGAGGAGCTATTCCTTTTGATGTATCTGATGTTCATAAATATCAAAAGAAAGTTGATGGCTGGGATATTACAGAAGACGAAAATAAAGTATTTTTTTTACAGAAAAAATTTAAATTTGAAAATTTTATAAAAAGTCAAAATTTTGTTAATGAAGTTGGTAAAATTTCTGAAAAAGAGGGTCATCATCCAGATATAAGTTTCGGTTGGGGTTATGCAGAGATTAAAATTACCACACATGCTATTAAAGGTCTTTCTGAAAATGATTTTATTTTAGCCGCTAAGATAGATAAAGTTACTAATGTCTGAAATGTCTTGTCTTAGAAAAGACCAGAACAGTATCTGTCTCATTTGCAAATTTAATTATTTCTTTATCTTTAATTGATCCAGAAGGCTGAATTACAGCCTGAACCCCTGCTTGAACTAATTTTTCAATTCCATCTACAAATGGAAAGAAAGCATCTGATGCTGCAACCAAATTATTTCCAAATAAATTAAATTTTCTCATTTTATTAATTGCTATCTCACAGCTATCTAATCTACTTGGTTGACCCGATCCAATACCAACAATGGAATCATCTTTTGCAAGAACAATTGCGTTTGATTTGACATATCTACAAACATTAAATGCAAAAATTAGATTTCTAAGTAGCTTAGGGTTTGGTTTTCTTTTGGATACAACTTTAAAATCTTTATTTTTGAATATTTTTAAGTCTTCAGATTGAACTAATATTGCTTCATTTGATGAATTGAACTTTGTAATTTCACTAAGTGAATAATTTGTTGCATCAATTACACGTAAATTTTTTTTAGTTTTAAGTATTTTCAAAGCATTACTATCAAAACCATTAGCAATAATTACCTCTAAAAAAAGTTTATTGAGCTCTACGGCAAGATTTTTTTTTATTTTAAAATTACAAGAGACAATTCCCCCAAAGGCGCTTATGGGATCACATGCTAATGCAGATTTATAGCTATCTATAGGATTTGAATTTATTGATACACCACAAGGGTTTGCGTGTTTTACAATTACAGTGCCTTTTTTTTTTGGTAATGATTTTGAAATAGTCAAGGCAGCAAATATATCGTTATAATTATTGTAGCTTAGTTGCTTTCCATGAATTTGTTTTAAATTAGTTTTTAAATTTTTTGAATAGTACCCGCTGAACTGATGTGGATTTTCTCCATACCTAAGTTTTTCAATTAAATTTGCAGAAAAAACTTTTTTATCTGGCAGGTGTATATTTGCCTTTTTATTGAAATAACTTGAAATTACTGAGTCATAGTAAGCAGTTTCAGTAAAAGCTATGCTTGATAGTTTTTCTCTGAAATTTAATGTTGTAGCTCCATTATTTTTATTCATCTCATTTATTAATTCTTGATATTGATCAGAAGAGGTAATCACCGTTACATCATTATAATTTTTTGCAGCAGACCTAACCATTGTGGGACCCCCCACATCTATATTTTCAATTATTTCTTTATGATTATTTGTAGTTTTTAAAGTTTTTTCAAAGGGATAAAAATTTACAATTACTAGATCAATATTCTCAAAATTATTTTTTTTTAAGTCATTTAAATGTATTTTATTATTTCTTTTATTAAGGATTCCTGCGTGTATTTTTGGATGTAAAGTTTTAACTCTTCCTTCTAAAATTTCAGGAGAATCTGTAAAATCAGATACTTCCAAACAATTAAATTTTAATTTTTTTATTTCTTTATAAGTTCCACCAGAACTAATAATTTTGATGTGATATTTTTTTAAAATTTCTAAAATTGGTTTTAAATTATTTTTATCTGATACAGAAATAAGAGCTGTTTTTATTTTTTTCATTATATTTTACTTATTTCCCATTTAATTATTTGTTCACTTTCATTATTTAGGCCTGAAATAAATATATTTTGGTTTTCTTGATATGAATTTTTATTACCGAAATATAAACCATTATCAATATTTATATCATAGTTATCACATTTAAATTGCCAACCTTCATCTTCTAATTGTATTAATATGAACTTATTATTTTGTGTTTTCATAACTTTAGAGTCGGGATGAAGATGAAACCTAATATCAAATTTAATTTGTTTATCGGGATCTTTTCTTAATATTTTATCATGACCAATAAATTTCAATTGTTCGGGATAAAATTCTATTTCTCTATGATGATCTAATTTAAACTTTTTGAAATAACCATTATGACTAGCTGAAATTTTCCAATAATTTTTTTGAAAAACCACATTTTTATTTTCAATTTTTAAATCTTTTTGTATGAAAAAATTATCACCAGCTTTAATAAAATCACATGAAGAATAATCTTCAATTGAAAGTGTACTTTGTAAAGCAGTACTTTTGGAAAATTTATTAAGTCTGTTTGTTACATCTGGATAATATCCAGAATTTGAAATTAATTTTTTATTATTAGAAAAAATTTCAAAAGACAAAGCACCTGCCTGATAATTTTTGGTGTATATTTTTTCAGGATTTGAACCAATGTCAGCTGCAAGGACAAACTTTTTATTTTGTAATATTGTGTATCCAGCTAATTCATTGATTTGATTTTTAAAAGTATATCCAAATCGTTTTAAATATTGGTCAAATTCATTATGATTAGATGAATAATTTCCATTAAAAAAAATATCTTGTTTTATGTTTTGCCATATAAAAGCATAACTGGATCCTAAATAATATATAGTTTCATCAATATATTCTGGAATTTGATTTTGCGATTCTTTAAACCATTCTCTAATAATGATTAGATATTTAAGATAAAAAACTAAATTTTGAATATTTCTTGATTTGGGAAAACCTTGTTTATCAAGAGAGTGTTTGATTAAATTTTTTAATATATTTAAACCACTGTCTAAATAATTTTTCTCATCTTTATACGCTAAACCTGTTAAAATTATTGCGGCACAGCCAATCAGTTTTTCTTCTGTTTCATCTAAATTTTTGATCTCATTTAATAAATGGTTAGTTTGTTTTTGAAGCATATGATTAAAAAATAATCTATATTCTTCATTACTATCTTCATAAGTTAACTGATGATTGGAAAGCCAAGCAATAATTCTTTTTGCAGTAATATTGAATTCCCAAATATTTTCATCAAATTTTTCATTTTTATTAATCCAATTGAGAATAATTGATTGTGTGGTTTCTTTAGATGATTTTAAATCCAAACTAAAAAACCAAAAAAAATTGTTTAGTTTTTTAAAGTCTTTAGAAGAAATATTGTTTGTCCAGATAGTTTCAGTTACAAAATCTTCAATTTTATATTTTTTTTTCTGATACTTTATAATTGAAGATAAAAGATGAGGGCTTGGTTTATATTCAAAATTGTTATTAAAGGTTTTTGAAATTCTTTTTTCATAAAAATTTGAACTTTTATATAATTTTTTAAATGAAGATTTTAACTTAAAAAATATTCTATTAGAAAGATTTAAGGAATTTTGAGATTGCATTAACTTATTTTGTTTTTAATAAATTAATATTCTTTTTAATATCTCCATCATTGCTTTTAAAAACCGTTGTACCAGATACAAGAATATTAGCACCAGCTTCAATTGCTATTTTACAATTATCAAAATTTATCCCACCGTCTATTTCAATATCAAAGTTAAGTTTTTCTATTTCTCTAATTTTTTTTAATTGTTTAATTTTTTCTAAAACTTCTGGCATGAATTTTTGCCCACCAAACCCAGGATTTACACTCATTATTAAAACTAAATCAATTTTATCTAAAAGATTTTTAATTAAATCTATACTTGTTTCAGGATTGAGAGAAACTCCTACCTTTTTTTTTAGATCTTTTATTTTATTTATTGAATCTTCTAAATTATCAGTTGCTTCTGGATGCACAGTAATTATATCTGCTCCCGCATCGGCATAAGCTTCTATATATTTATGCACTGGAGAAATCATTAAATGAACATCGAATTTTAATGAACAATGCTTTCTAAGAGCTTTAATTACTGGAGGACCGATTGTTAAGTTTGGAACAAAGTGTCCATCCATAACATCTACATGAATCATGTCAGCTCCACCTTCCTCAAGCCTTTTTATTTCAGTACCTAATTGGCTAAAATCAGCTGATAAGATTGATGGAGATATTTGTATATTTTTCATTGATATCTAGACTTACTAGTATCAATTTTTAAAATTTAATTGAATTAAAAAATTGATAAATCTGCCTAGAAATTTCACTTTCAAGAGGGAAGGATAACATTCCCATAACTGAATATCCCAAGATCCAAGGCATCAAATAAAATCTAATCATGAAAAAGAACCAAGCTACGTAAAGTGGTACCAACGGTTGTATAATAAATGATGGTGTGACAACTTTAAAAATTCTCAGTAAGGGATTTGTAAGTTTTACAAAAACTTTCATAAAGAAAAATTCAGAGTCTTCTCTTTGAAAGATATTCATTGCTACTCTTCCAACTAAAGTCCACATTATAATTCCAAGTATATAATCAATTATATAAACTAAAGGATGAAAGTTAGCAGACATTAAAAAATTTATATTTTATCTTAAAAAGAAATAAAAGGGGCGAAATTAATCGCCCCTTAAAAAGATTATTTATTTTTGGCCGCCGATTACAGATGCACCCGCAGGTACCCTAGAATCATCAACCATTTTTTGTGTAGCGGTATCAGGTGCTGAAGTCATTAAACTTACAACAACCATAGCCACTAAGCTAACAGTAGATCCGAAGATACCAAAGGTAGCTTGGGTAATACCTAGGAAGCCTGAACCTCCAGTTTCAACCCAAATTAAATAGCCTAAACCTGATAACAGACCTAAAGCCATACCAGCGCAAGCACCTTCTTTATTAGCTCTCTTCCACCATACACCAAGTACAAGTGGCCAGAACAATCCAGACATCGCAAAGTCAAAAGCCCAGATTACTGAACCTAAGATACCTTGGATCTCCATTGCTGCAATAGTTGCTCCTGCAAAACCAATTACTACAAGTAATACCCTTGCAACAACTAGTCTCTTAGCAGTCTCAGCTTTAGGGTCTACCATTTTGTAGTAAACGTCATGTGAGATTGCATTTGCTATCGCAAGAATCAAACCATCTGCAGTTGACATCGCAGCTGCCAAACCTCCAGCAGCAACTAGACCTGAGATTACATATGGTAATCCAGCAATTTCTGGTGTTGCTAATACAACGGCTTTACCACCCATGAAGAACTCGTTTAATTCAACAGTTCCATTTCCGTTAAAGTCGCTTACAAACATCAGATTTGCTTGGTTCCAGTTTTGATACCAATCGATTGCTTGAACTTCTGCAATTGATTTACCAATAATACCTGTTGGTAAGTTTGGATCAATCAAAGCAAGTTTAGATAGTGTCGCTAACATCGGTGCAGAAGAATATAATAGGAAGATAAAGAATACTGACCAACCTACTGATTTTCTAGCTGCTTTTACACTTGGAGTAGTAAAGAACCTCATCATCACGTGTGGTAATGAAGCTGTTCCCATCATCATTGCTAATGCTAATGAGATGAAAGCCCAAGGTGTTGCGTTTACTTCAGAATGAGCTTTAGTAATACCAGCTAACCCTTTAGGCACTGTAGCTAAATCAGCAGCAGAGTTTTTAACAAAACCAAACTGTTGTTCTAACTCACCAATTCTAGCAACTTCATCAGCTAACATGAAGTGTGGGAAGAAACCCGCACCAATGTTATTACTGATCCAGAATACTGGAAGTAGGTAAGCTATAATTAGTACAATGTATTGCGCAACCTGTGTCCAAGTTACCCCTCTCATACCACCAAGCATTGAACATAATAAAATACTTACTAGTCCAACGTATACCGCGTATTGGAATGGGATATCTAAAGCAACAGCTGCAATAGTACCTGTAGCGTTAATTTGTGCAGTCACATATGTAAATGAAGCAACCGTTAAAACGATTACTGCTAGTAGTCTAGCTGCATTACCACCGTATCTTGTACCTACGAAATCTGGAACTGTGTAACAGCCAAACTTTCTTAAGTATGGTGCTAATAAAGTTGCAACTAACACATAACCACCTGTCCAACCTACAAGCAAAGCCATATATCCGTAACCCCTGAAGTAAATACCACCTGCCATTGCAACGAATGAAGCACCAGACATCCAGTCTGCTGCCGTTGCCATTCCGTTGAACACAGTTGGAACCGTTCTTCCAGCTACGTAATAGTTACTTGCTTGGGCTGTTCGAGATAGCCAACCAATTGCTGCGTAGATGAAAATGGTAAAACCTACAAAGCAAATACCTATTGCTTTTGCAGACATACCCATCTGCTCACCAATCGCCATCAAGATTATGAAACCTATAAATCCACCAGTGTAGATTCCATAAACTTTAGGCAAGTTATCTATAAAATTACCCTTAATCATTAGTCGTCTCCTTTTTCACTAAAGCCGAACTCTTCGTCAATTTTTTCTTGTCTACCTGCAAACCAGAAAATAAGGATTACAAATATCGCAAGAGAACCTTGGCATGTGAACCAATAAGTTAATGGATACCCAAAAGGTCCAGTAACTTCGTTCATTTCAGCTCCGAAAAGGAATATACCCATTGAGAATACAGCCCAGATTGCTAATGTAACAAATAGCAAACCTCTGGTCTTTTCCCAATGCTGTTTAGCGTTTTTCGCCATGTATACCTCTCTTTTTTAGTTATAACTGCTAAAACCTTAACCATTATGAAAGAGAATAAAAGTGTAAAATTAGCCGTATTAGGTTAATTTTTTACTATATTTTCAATAAAATTAACTTTTTATGGATAAAAAAAAATTAAGTTGGAAAGATTTATCTTTGAGTGATTTCAAAGTTTATTTTTTTTCTTTGTTTAAAGCTTTTATTCCTAAAACAAAAATTAAAACTTTAGATGAGTTAGAAGAGTTTATTCAAACAAAATCTGCGTGGGTATCTCAAGTTACACTTTATAGCTATTTAAAAACCAGAATGGGAACAAGATATGTTCTTCATTTTGACAATGATGAATTTATGAAGTCTGTAAATGAAGCGAAATGGAATATTTATTCTGTTGCTCTTCAAGATTTAACTTTCTTCACTTTTTCATATTTAAAAGTTCATTCTAGTTTTAATGAAATAGTCAAAGCTAAAGAAATTTTTTTAAAAATTTTAGATGATGAGACAACAAATAACATGCCTTTAAATATTATCGAAGAAGCAAAAAAAGAATTTGATGAAAGACTAATTAAAATTGATTGGGAGAAGTATCACAATGATCGTCCTTTTAATCCAAGTGCTTTGGCGATGTACAAATGGGCACCAATAGCTGATGAGTTAAAAACTCTTGATCGAAAAATAGTTTTAAATTCTGTTATTTTAAAATGGGACGTTATTAAAAAAGAATTTAAAGATAGAATAAAGTTTTAAATATTTTTTCTGTTTTCAACCAAACTATCAACAACGCTAGGATCGGCTAATGTAGTCGTGTCTCCTAATTGACCATGTTCATTTGCAGCAATTTTTCTTAAAATTCTTCTCATAATTTTACCAGATCTTGTTTTGGGAAGTCCTGGAGTGAAATGAATTAAGTCAGGTGTAGCAAGTGGACCAATTTGTTTTCTAACCCAAAGTTTTAGATCTCTTTCGAGTTCACCAGTTTCTCTTTCACCGGCATTTAATGTTACATAACAATACAATCCATTACCTTTAATATCATGTGGGTAACCTACAACTGCTGCCTCTGCTACCTTTGGATGAGCCACAAATGCACTTTCAATTTCAGCAGTACCCAAGTTGTGTCCTGATACAATAATTACATCATCTACCCGACCTGTAATCCAATAATATCCATCTTTGTCTCTTCGGCATCCGTCACCAGTAAAATATTTACCTTCAAACTGAGAAAAATAAGTGTCTATAAATCTTTGATGATCACCGTATACTGTTCTCATTTGTCCAGGCCATGATTGTGCTATACAAAGCCTTCCTTCTCCAGGTCCTTTTATCTCTCTGCCTGATTTATCAACTAACATAGGCTTTATTCCATAAAATGGTTTTGTTGCAGAGCCAGGTTTTAGAGGAATAGCACCTGTTTGAGGAGCAATTAATATCCCTCCTGTTTCTGTCTGCCACCATGTATCTACAATTGGGCACTTAGAATTTCCAACTGTTTTGTAATACCACATCCAAGCTTCTGGATTTATCGGTTCACCAACAGTTCCAAGTAATTTTAAAGATTTTCTAGATGTTTTTTTGACAGGCTTATCACCTTCTCTCATTAGAGCTCTGATTGCAGTGGGTGCAGTATAAAAAGTATTTACTTTGTATTTGTCTACTATTTGCCACCACCTAGAACTGTCAGGATAGTTTGGTATTCCCTCAAACATTATAGTTGTTGCACCGTTCGAAAGAGGACCATAGATAATATAACTGTGACCTGTTACCCAACCAATATCAGCAGTACACCAATAAATATCTTTTGGTTTGTAATTAAAAATATACTGATGAGTCATTGATGCATACACCATGTATCCACCTGTTGTATGTAAAACTCCCTTTGGTTTTCCAGTTGAACCTGAAGTGTATAAAATAAATAAAGGATCTTCTGCGTTCATTTCTTCTGGCTCACACTGAGAAGGGACATCTTTAATTAAATCATGATACCAAACATCTCTATCATAATTCCAACTAATTGAATTACCTGTACGTTTAACAACGATACATTTTTTTACATTAGGACAGCTCTCTAATGCTTCATCAGTCGTTTCTTTTAATGGAATAGTTTTTCCACCTCTAACACCTTCATCTGCTGTAATTATATATTCTGACTCACAATCATTAACTCTTCCAGAAATAGAGTCTGCAGAAAAACCTCCAAAAATAATTGAGTGGACTGCACCAATTCTAACACATGCTAACATTAAAATAGCAAGCTCAGGTATCATTGTAAGATAAATTGTAACCCGATCTCCCTTTTTAATGCCTAATTTTTTTAAACCATTTGCCGCTTTAGAAACTTTTTGATGAAGCTGTTTGTAGGTAATTTTTTGACTATCTTTTGGATCATCACCAACCCAAATTATTGCTGTTTTATCTTTTTTATCTTTTAGATGTCTATCGATACAGTTTGCAGATGCATTTAGTGTTCCATCTTCAAACCATTTAATTTTTACTTCCTTAGAACTGTATTTAACGTCTTTAATTTTTTTATAAGGTTTAATCCAAGTAATTCTTTTTCCCTCTTTTTTCCAAAATTCGTCGTTATTTTTTATAGATTGAGAATATTTTTGCTCGTATTTACTTTTGTTAGCCAAACTACTTTTGATCCACTCAGGTTTAGTTTTTATAACTAATTCAGGAGCAGTTTTTTCATCTTGTTTTAAAATTTTTTTTGATTTTTTTCTTTTAACTTTAGTTTTTTTTTTAACTGCAGTTTTCTTTCTTACTTTAGTTTTTTTTTTAGATTTAGCTTTTTTCTTTTTTTTTGGCATGGATTATTTTTTTTTAAATTTTACTCATGTTATTTATAATTTTCCAGCTTTTATCATCAATTGGCATTACTGAAAGTCTACTTTGTTTAATGAGCGCTAAATCCCTTAAATCCTTATTTTTTTTGATATTTTCAAGGGTTACTGGTTTGGAGAATTTGCTTTTAAATTGGACTGTTACTGCAACAAATTTTCCATTCTTATCAGTTTTATCTAAATAGTGTTCTTTAATTACTTTTACTATCCCAACCACTTCTTTGCCAATATTAGAGTGATAAAAAAAACATAGATCACCCTTCTTCATACTTTTTAGATTGTTTGCTGCTTGATAATTTCTAACACCATCCCAAGGTGCTCCTTTTTTTCCAGCCTTAATTTGTTGATCAATTGACCAAACATCTGGTTCAGATTTTAATAACCAATAGTTCATTACAGTTGCACTCCTGCACCTTTTAAAAATGCAGCTTTCTCATCTAAAGGCCATCTTGGTTTAGCTGGATAATCCAAAGTATTAAATTCATTTAATTTGTATTTTTCTAGACCTACCATTGCAATCATTGCAGCATTATCTCCACAAAGTTCTATTGATGGAAATATACTTTTATAATTATTAGCTTCACATAAATTAATTAACATAGATCTAATTTTTTTGTTAGCAGCAACTCCCCCAGCAACTACAAAAACTTTTTCTTTTAATTTATTTTCTTTTTCAAATTCTTCAAATGCTATCTTTGTTTTTTTATTAAGAATTTCTTCAACAGTTTTTTGAAAAGAAGCCGCTAAATCAAATTTTTCTTGTTCTGTTTTTATAGATTTTGCAATTTTTAAAATTGCAGTTTTTAATCCTGCAAAAGATAAATTGCATCCACCTTTATTAAAAATTGGTTTGGGTAAATCATATTTCTCAGGATCTCCTTTTTTTGCCAAAACTTCGATTTGTGGTCCACCAGGAAATTCAATTCCCAAAAGTTTAGCTGTTTTATCAAATGCTTCACCTAATGCGTCATCAATAGTTGTTCCTAATCTTTTATATTTTCCAAGACCTTGAACACTTAAATATTGTGAGTGACCTCCTGAAATTAATAATAATAGATATGGATAATTTAAATGGGAATTTAACTTAGGACTTAATGCATGACCCTCAAGATGGTTAACTGCTATAAAAGGTTTATTAATTGCGCTTGCAAAAGCTTTTCCAAAACTTAAACCAACTGACAAACAAACAATTAAACCTGGTCCAGCAGTTGAAGCAACAGCATCAATTTCTTCAATTTTTTTTCCACTATCTGAAATTGCTTTTTCAACAATCCAGTCTATTTTTTCTATATGTGATCTTGCGGCTAGTTCGGGAACTACTCCCCCAAATTCTTTGTGAACATCAACCTGACTAGAAACAATATTGGATAAAACTGTTGGAATTCCTTTGTCATTTTCAGTTATAATAGACGCTGCAGTTTCATCACAGCTAGTCTCTATTCCAAGAATTAAGGGTTTTTTACTCATTCAAATAGTTTTTAATAATTGTACAATCTCAATACAAGTAAGAAATAAATTTTTAATGAATAGAAAAATTATAATAGGCTCAAGAGGAAGTAAATTGGCTTTGCTTTATGCACAAAAAGCTAAAGATAAAATTATTGAAGCTTTGGACTTACCAGATGATCAGATTGTCATTCAAACAATAACCACAAAAGGTGATCAAATTCAGGATCGAAGATTATCAGAGGTCGGTGGCAAGGGTTTATTTTCTAGTACGATTGAAAAAGAACTGAAAGAAAAAAAAATTGATATAGCCGCGCATGCATTGAAAGATATGCCAGCCATTGAAACTGAGGGACTTAGAACAAATTCATTTTTAGAAAGGACAGATCCAAGAGAAATTTTAATAACAAATGATAAGAAAAATATTAAGGAATTAAAACAAAATGCAATAGTAGGAACCTCATCTTATAGAAGGGAATTTCAAATTAAAAAAATAAGACCAGATGTTAACTGTAAATTAATAAGAGGAAATGTAGATACTAGAATCAAAAAGCTAAAGGAAGGTATTTATGATGCAATAGTTTTGTCTTATGCGGGTATAAAATATTTAAATTTAGATAATGAAATTTCTGAAATTTTTTCGACTGATCAAATTATTCCAAGTGCAGGCCAAGGTATTATTGCTTTACAGTGTAGAGATGATGATGATGAAATTATAAAAGTTTTGGAAAAAATAAATCACAAAGATACTTATATGAGAGCTCACATAGAGAGAAACATTTTAAAGGTATTGGAAGGTGACTGTGAAACTGCAATAGGTGCTCACTCAATTATAGAAGGGGATAAAATTACAGTTGAAGCTGAACTATTCTCATTAGATGGTTCCCAAATATTTTATGAAAAAAAATCTGGAAATATTGATATGTTTAAAGAAATTGGAACAGAAGTTGGTAAAACTTTAAAAATTAAATCAAATAATTCATATAAAAAGTAAAATGCATATTTTGTTAACCAGACCTATAGAAGATTGTTCAGAAATGATAGTTAAGTTTCAATCTTTAGATCATAAAGTATCTCACCTACCATTAATAAATATTGAAAAAGTTCAACATGAAGAAATTAACTCTGGTGATTATGGTGGTTTAATTTTTACAAGTTCTAATGCTGTAAAAAATTTAAATGTAGAAAATTTAAATAAAAAATTAATTTGTTTTTGTGTTGGTAGTGCTACAGAAAAAAAAGCTAGAAGTTTGGGATTTCAAAATACAATTGCTGCAGAAGGAAATGTTTCAAACCTTAAAGAATTAATTTTGCAAAATTATGAATTAAAAGAAACTCCACTTCTTTATGTGAGTGGTGAGATCATAACAACTGATTTAGACCAACAATTGTTAAAAGAAGGGTATGCTGTTAAACGTATTATCAATTATAAAGTAAATCATACGGAAAAATTTGATGAAAATTTTGTTAACGAATTAAAGCAGAATATACCAGATATTGTTTATGTTTATTCTCAAAATAGTGCCTCTAGTTTCTTAAATTTTATAAAAATCTATCAAACAGAAAACCTTTGGATGAATACAAACTTGATGTGTATAGGTGAAAAAACCTCGTCAATATTGAATGAAATCAAATGGAAAAAGATATTTCTTTTTAATCCTGGAGAAGAAGAGTTTTTGTTATATAAAATTTAGGTATGGAATTAATAAATAATTTTTCTGAAATATTTTTATCTGTTTGGAAAAAAGGAATACTTGGTGTTGATATTTTTCAAATATTAATCGGAATAGGGATATTCTTACTTTTTTTAGTCTTTAGAGGGTTAATTAGTAAATTAATTATAAAAAAATTAGAAATTATCTCAAAAAGAACAACAAATAAATTAGATGACACTTTTGTTCAGTCATTAATTGGTCCAGCTAGATTTTTACCAATTGTATTAGGTTTCTTTATTGCAAGTTACTACATGACCTTTTCAACAGAGGGTAGAGAAGTAGTTGATACAATTAATAGAACATTAATTACGATTTTAATTTTTTGGGTTATTCATCAAATCATAGAACCAATTTCATATATCTTAAGTGGACTAGATAAACTTTTAACTAGGGAACTTATTGGTTGGATAATTAAATCACTTAAGATTTTAATATTTATTTTAGGATTAGCTGCAGTACTAGAATTATGGGGTATTAAGATAGGACCAATTATTGCTGGTCTCGGTTTGTTCGGAGTTGCTGTTGCACTTGGAGCACAAGATTTATTTAAAAATTTAATTTCTGGAATTTTAGTATTAGTTGAAAAAAGATTTAAAATTGGAGATTGGATTGCAGTTGATGGGATTATTGAAGGTACAGTTGAAAAAATTGGGTTTAGATCAACAACAATAAGAAAGTTTGATAAATCTCTAGCGATTATTCCTAATTTTCAATTTGCAGAAAATGCTGTTGTTAATGTTAGCGAAACATCTAATTGGAGAATTAGATGGGTAATTACATTACAGTACGACTCTACAATTGATCAATTAAAAAAAATAAGAGAGGAAATTGAAAGTTATATAAACAACAGTGAAGACTTTAATCAATCAACTGGGGTTGCTGTTAGAATTGAGAAGTTTTCAGATAGTTCAATAGATTTATTGGTGAGATGTTTTACCAATTCAAATAGTTGGAGTAATTCACTAGAAGTTAAAGAGAGATTAGCAATTGAAATTAAGCAGATTGTAGAAAAAAATAAGGCCTCTTTTGCTTTCCCAAGTCAGTCAATTTATGTTGAGAAAAAATGATAGCAATTTTTTATTTAGTTTTACAGATTTTAAAACTGTATTCCTATGTTGTCATAGCAAATGTAGTTATAAGCTGGTTGATAGCATTTAATGTTTTAAATACTCAAAATAGATTTGTTTACTCAATTTTAGAGCTTACATACAAATTGACTGAGCCAATACTTAATAAAATTAGACGTTTTTTACCCAATTTAGGATCACTAGATATTTCACCAATCATTCTTCTTCTATTGATTTGGTTTATTGAAATGTGTATGAAGCTCTACATTGCACCAATTATATTTTAGAAAGTAAAATGATTTTAATTGACGGAAAAAAAGCTGCAGCTGAATTAAGAGAAGAATTAAAACAAGAAGTATCAGGACTTAAATCCAAATATAATAAAGTTCCTGGTTTAACTGTAATATTAATTGGAGATCTTACTCCAAGCCAAATTTATGTTCGTAATAAAGAAAAATCAGCAAATGAAGTAGGGTTAAAATCAGAAGTAATTAAATATCCAGATAGTGTCGAAGAAAAAACTGTTTTAGAGAAAATTGAAGAATTAAATAAAGATGAAGCAGTATCAGGAATTTTAGTTCAATTGCCATTACCAAAACATATAGATAAGCAAAAAGTTATTGAGGCCATTGATCCTTCTAAAGATGTAGATGGTTTTCATCCAATGAATGTAGGAAATCTTTCATCAGGTTATGAAAGTTCAGTTCCTTGTACACCTCTTGGCTGTTACTTGTTAATTAAAAAAATTGAACCAAATTTAAGTGGAAAAAAAGCAGTAGTAGTTGGTAGATCAAATTTAAATGGAAAACCAATGACGCAATTACTTTTGAAGGAAAATTGTACCGTAACAATTACCCATTCAAAAACTAAAGATCTAAAAGCTGAATGTTTAGAAGCTGATATAATTGTTGCAGCAGTTGGAATACCTGAGCTTGTAAAAGGAGATTGGGTAAAGAAAGATGCAATAGTAATTGATGTTGGTATCAATAAAACTGACAAAGGTATTGTTGGAGATGTTGATTTTGAAGATGTTTCAAAAAATGCAAAAGCTTTAACCCCTGTTCCAGGTGGAGTGGGGCCAATGACTATCGCTTGTTTATTAAAAAACACAATTGAGTGTTTTAAAAGATCACAAAAATAAACACTTTTTATATAAGTTTAATTGTCTCAAGGATATTTAAACTGATTTAATTACTGTTGTATTTGATAAGCTGGTTTTAATGAAAAAACCTAAATACGAATACAGAATTGCAATAATAATGATTTTATTAACTGCAGTTCCAATTGGAGCTACCCAATTAGGTTGGTATTTATATAACAAACAAGTTGGATTTGATTTTGGAATGATCGCTGGAGTTTTTTCTGTTATCTTAGCTGGATATTTGATGTATGAAAAAGGTTGGAGAGATGAGGATGAGGATTAATTAATGGAAAAAATTATTTTTTTTGCTTTAGCAGTGCCAATTTTAGGGTTTGTTTTTTACCTAGGTGGTTCTGCAATCATGAAAGGTTTTAAGGCTAAAGTTGATAATCGACCTATTAAACCTGAGGAAATAGAAACAGATTCTGAAACAGTAACTAGACCCTCAAATAGTAATGATTTAAGTTCTGAAATTTCAAAATTAAATGAGTTGTACAAAAATGGAGCTCTTACCCAAGAAGAGTTTGAAAAAGCTAAAAGTAAATTACTTAATAGCTAAACATAGATATGTTTAAAATTATTCCCAATAAAAAAAATATTGGGGCTGAGATTATTGGTAACGTTAAAAAAATCTCTAAAAAAGATTTTAAATTTTTTTTTAAAGCACTCGAGCTTTATGGTATGATTTTTTTTAGAAGACAAAAATTAAGTTCATCAGATTATATACAGTTTGCTAAACATTTTGGTAAACTAGCTAAATATCCAAGACTAAAAGGATTAAGTAAGAAATATAAACAAATTACTGTTGTTCAAAGGAAAGCAACAGATAAGGGACCTAGCTTTGGAGAACAGTTTCACACAGACTCAATTTACACAAAAAAACCACCTAGATTTACAATGCTTTATTCTAAACTAGTTCCTAAGAAGGGTAGAGCAAACACTGAATTTTCCTCTCAATACTTAGCTTATGATTATTTGCCTAAATCAATTAAAAATAAATTACTCAAAGTGAAGGGAAGGTACTCTTCTGAAGGACCAATTTCAGTTACTACAAGAGAAAGAGTAAAAGAGAAGGGTAGAAAGATTGAAGAATTAAAATCTATTCATAAAATTATAAAAAAGATAAACTCTAAAAATACGATTTATTGCAGTCCTGGACATCTTGTAGGATTTTCTCCAAATATAAAAAATTCTGAAAAAGTTAAAAGACAATTATTTAAGCACCAAGTTAAAAAAAAGTTTCAATACTCATTAGAATGGGAAAAAGATCAGTTAGCTATTTGGGACAATAGATCCATGCTCCACCAAGCTACCCCTTTTAAAGGCAATAGAATTATGCATAGAATAACTATATTATAGTTATAATAATTCGTTTAAGGATTTTACCTCACCAATATTAAATGTAATTGCATCTTCTCTTTTAAATCCATAATTTTCTGCATTATCTTTAAATCGAATTGGTGGTTCCATAATTGGCTCTAAAGATAAAACAAAAGTCCCCCAATGCATTCCTAATACTTTTTTGCTTTTAAGATCTTTTGCTACATTTAAAGCTTCTTCTGGAGTTGTGTGGTAAATAGTTTTGTCAAACATTGGTTTAAAATTATATGCTCCGATGTTGATCATAGTAAGATCAATTGGACCATATTTTTCCCCTAATTCTTTATAAATATTTCCATAACCAGTATCGCATGCAAATAAAATTTTCCTATTTTTATATTCAATTAAAAAATTTCCCCACAAAGTTTTATTTGTGTCTGTTAGGCTTCTTTTTGACCAATGAACTGCTGGTAGCAAGGTTACTTTTAAATCACTATTAATATTTTTATGATCATACCAATCCATTTCATTTACATCTTTGTAATTCTTAAAATATTTTCCAAGGTTAAGTGGAACCAATACTTTTGCATCCTTGTATGGAAAATTTCTGATAGTTGACATATCTTGATGATCATAATGATTATGAGTTAATAAAAATAAATCTGTTTTTGGAATTTCGTTTAGATCTAAAGCAGGTTTAGTAAATCTTTTTGGTCCAAATATTAACGGACCTGCATTTTTTGAAAAAACAGGATCAGTAATAATTGTTGTATTACCTAATTTAATTAAATAAGTAGCGTGCCCAATCCAGGCAATGTAATCATCATTTTTGTATTTTTCTAAATTAGACTTAACTTTTTCTTTTTCGACAACATGCTCTTTTGGAAAATTAAGACTAATATTTTTTCTTAATTTACTGAAAGTTCTATAAGAAAATTTACCTGATCTAGATATTACAACTGGTGAACCTTCAGGATTTCGAAAAGTTCCATCTGATAAGTGGTGGTAAGGTTTCTCTTTCACTTTATTAATTATTTTTTTCCATTAACCACAAATCATCTCCAGCTAAAAAGTAAATTTTCCCATCAACTGGGTGAACTTGTATGTCTCTAATTCTCCCAATTTTATCCTTAAAAATAATTTCCTCTTGGATTTCAGATGTGTTTGAAAATATTAATTTTCTTAAAGATTTATCTTTAAGAGAAGTAATTAATGCGTGACCATTCCATTCCTCAAACTCTTTACCTTTATAAATTGTAATAGCACTTGCAGCGATTGACGGAACCCAATATTGGATGGCTTTTGTAAATCCTGGTTTCCATTTTGGACCAATTTTAGTTCCAGAATAATTTGTTCCTCCCCAGCCTAAAATTTTCCAACCATAATTTTCTCCTTTTTTGGCCTCTCCAAACCAATCACCACCTCTTGCTCCATGATTGCTCATATAAATTTTTCCATCAAATTCTGAAAAAGTTAAACCCTGAGGATTTCTAACTCCTATCTGGTATATCTCTGGAAGCCAATCTGGCTTACCTTCAAATTTAGGGTTATCTTTTGGAATACTTCCATCTAAATTAATTCTAATAATACTGCCCGGATGTTGAGTTGGATCTTGAGCAATCATATTCAAGCCTCTTTCACCTGCAGAAGCAAATAAGTAATTTTCCTTGATAGCAAGTCTCGATCCAAAATGATATCCAGACTCAATTGGTGGATTTGCTTGAAATATATTTTTAAAATTTAAAGAATTTTTATTTAAATCAGCTTTTGCAATTGAGGTGCTAGTTTTCCAGTCTCCTCTATTTTCTGAATATGAAATCCATAATTTTTTATCTTTATAAATAATATCTAAAAGACCACCTTGACCATGAACAAAATAGTTTAAATTATGCTCAACTTCAGAAATATTTTTAGAAATAATATTTATTATTTTAATTTTGCCACCTTTTTCTGTAACAATTAATTCTTCATTATTAATGAAACTTGAACCCCATGGTTCACTAAAAGACCCTAATTTTTCAAAATTATAATTTTTAGAATTTGCTGTTGCAGAAATTAAAATAAAAAAAAATATAAAAATAAATTTTTTCACTTTATGAAAGTTTAGATCTACCGCCATCTACAGCTATAACTTGACCAGTGATCCAAGAACTATCTTCTGTAAGTAAAAATTTAGCAAGTGATGCTGAATCTTTTCCTTCCCCTAATCTTTTTAACGGATGAGCTTTTGCAATACCTTCTGCTAAAGCAGCATTTTTTAACATGGGTTCAGCAATTTTAGATTTTGTTAAGCTTGGTGCCACACAATTTACTCTTATGTTTGGAGCAAATTCTGCAGCCAAAGAAACAGTCAGACCTTCAACAGCTGCCTTTGCTGACGCGATAATTGCATGATTAGTGAAACCTCTTTGTGCGGCAACAGTTGAAAACATTACAATTGAACCTTTATTTTTTTTTAAAGTTTCTTGATATCCCTTGATAGCTTCAACAGCAGAATAAAGATTAAGTTTCATACATTTTTGAAAATCTTGTTCATTAATCATTCTAAGTGGCTTTAAGTCTATGGATCCTACACAGTAGGCCAATCCTTTGATTTCAGGAATATCTGATTTAACTTTTTCTACGAAACCTTCTTCAAGAACATCTGCAATCGTATATGAACACCCAAGCTTTTCTACAATTGGAGCAAGTTCACTTTCATTTCTTGCAACTAAATGAATATCATTTCCTGAATTTTTTAATTGTTCTGCTAAACTAGATCCAATCGAGCCAGTTGCACCAAAAATAAGATATTTTTCTGACATAAAAATTTTTATTAGTTATATTTAAATATGAAGTTATTTTTTATACTTGGCAACCAATTATTTCCAACAAAATACATAGACCGCTTCAAAAAAGACCATCTATTCTTTATGGCTGAAGACAAGGGTTTATGCACCTATGAAAAGCATCATAAACAAAAAATTTTATTATTTTTATCATCAATGCGATCTTATGCTGATGAGTTAAATAAAAATAAATTTAAATTAGACTATGTCAAAATTGAAGACAAAGAGTTTCATGATGATTATTTAAAAAAGTTAAAAAAAATTATTAATCAAAAAAAAATAAAAGAAATTTCTAGTTTCGAAGTAGAGGATAAATTTTTTGAAAAAAAAATTTCTCAATTTTTAAAAAAAGAAAAAATTAATTGGAATGTAATTCAAACACCAATGTTTCTAAATTCTAGAGAAGAATTTAAAAATTATTTATCAAAATCAAAAAAACCTTTTATGGCAATTTTCTATAAGGAGGTTAGAAAAAAATCTGAAATATTGATGGGATCAGATGGTAATCCAATCGGAGGTAAATGGAGTTTTGATGAAGATAACAGAAATAAATTACCAAAAAATATATCAATTCCTAAATTTCCAAAAATTAATGAAACTAGTCACACAAAAAAATTGAAGCCTATTATTGAGAAGGAATTTAAAAACCATCCAGGGAGTACAGAGAATTTTTGGTTTGCTACTGAATATGACGATGTGGTTAAACTTTTAAACTTTTTTATAAAAGAAAAATCTAATCTATTTGGTGATTATGAGGATGCTGTTGATCAAAAAGATAATATTCTTTTTCATAGTGCTTTAAGTCCTTATATAAATTTAGGTATAATAACACCTGAATTTATTATCCAAAAAATTTTAGATTTTCATAAAAAAAATAAAATTAGAATGAATTCTTTAGAGGGTTACATACGTCAGTTAATTGGTTGGAGAGAATTTATGCGTGGAATTTACCAATCTTACTCACAAGAAATGGAAACAGGAAATTTTTTTAAACAGAATAGAAAAATGAAAAGTTCATGGTATGAGGGTACTACTGGTCTTCCACCTTTAGATTATGCGATTAAAAATGCAGTTAATCATGCCTGGTCACATCATATTGAAAGATTAATGATCTTATCCAATATTATGAACCTTTGTGAGATAAAGCCTACAATTGTTTATAAGTGGTTTATGGAGATGTTTGTAGACTCATCAGATTGGGTAATGGTTCCCAATGTATATGGAATGGGATTGTTTAGTGATGGAGGGATTTTCGCAACTAAACCATATATTTGTGGATCTGCATATTTTATGAAAATGATGGACTTTAAGAAAGGTGATTGGTGTAACACCATGGATGGTCTTTATTGGAGATTCATAGATCGGAACAGAAAATTCTTTTTAAAAAATCCAAGACTATCAATGATGGTTAGAATTTTTGATAAAATGAAAGACGAGAGAAAAAAAATGATTTTATCAGAGGCTGATAAATTTATTAAACAAAATACTAACTAAACTATATGTATATTGCCATTACTGGTTTGAAGCCAAAAAATTTTTTTTCAAAACTAAGATTTTGGTTGTTAGCAATCCCATCTTTTAAAGCAGCTCAAAAAGCCGAAGGAAATACATTTTGTGAAACAAAGCCATTTAACGGATACCAACATACTTTAACAGCTTGGAAAGATAGAGAGTTAATGGTTAAATATTTAAATGGAACTGTGCATTCAAAAGCCATGAGAAACTTTAGAGCAATTACAACAGGCTCTACATATGGTTATGAAAGTGATTATATTCCAACTTGGGATGAAGCTTTAGATCTTTGGAATAAAAATTTTAAAGAATATTAAATTGAAAAAACAAAATTTACCTTCGAAGGTTTGTCCTGTATGTAAAAGACCATTTACTTGGCGCAAAAAATGGAAATTAAATTGGGATAAAGTTAAATATTGTTCAAAAAAGTGTTCTTCATCAAAATAGACCTCTTTAAAAATTTAATATTCCAACATAATAATATTGATAATGAATAATAAAATCTTTGAATGGGCAGGGGTTATTACAGCAATATTATATTCTTTATTTGTGGCCTTAAATATAGGTATAGAGTTTTTTGGTTTTTGTTTATTGCTTTTGTCAGCTATTCTAATTGGAATTTGGGCTTATAGGGGTGGACACAAAGGAATTCTCTTACTACAATTTTTTTATGCGACTGCTGGAATTATAGGTATGGTCCGATGGTTTTAATTGAAGGTTGAAACAATTTTGGGAATATAATTTTTAAAATTAAAAAAACCTTTATTACAATATTGCCAAGCTAACTGATCAAGGGTTCTGTACAAAAAATCTACATTTATATTATTTGAATTTAAGTAGTATAAGTTTTCACCGACTGTTGGATACAATCCATAACAATTTTCAATGTTTGTTATTTCACTGATATCAATTAACTGAAAATCAATAGATTGATTTTTTAATCTTAGTCCTTGGTCTTCTATTAATTGAGATTTAAATTTCACTAATTTTTCACTGAGTTTTATAGATCTATTTTCATTTTTGTTAGAAACTAAGTAAATTTTCTTAAAATTTTTTTCTTTAAAGTCAGTGATTTCAAATGAGAGATTATTATCAAAAATTAAAAGATTTTTTTCTTCAATATTTTGTGGATTAGTAAAATCTTGTTTTATTATTTGATAAGATTTTCCTGAGATCTTAGGAGGGGCATTTTCATTTAATTTTATGTTTTGAAATCTATTGTTTGTGAATTTTTTAATATTCCATTCACTAGCAAGATAGTGTTTGCCTTGAGTTTGAACACCTGCAACCCATCGCCATCCCAGAGTATTTGATGCAGCATCTCCATCAAAAAGATTTTGGATGAAAAATTCTGCGCCTAATTGCCAAGGTAGTTCTAAGGTAAAAATCCAAATGCTTGCAAACCACATTCTTGTATGATTGTGCAAGTAATTGTTTTCTTTTAGTTCATTAACCCACTCATTGAAGCATTCAATATCTGTTTTTCCTTCTATTGCTGAGAGGTAATTTTTATTATTTTGAAATTCATTTTTTATTTGATTTAATTCAATAAGATAATCTGTCCAAACATTTGGTCTTAGCTCTAACCAACCTTTCCAATAAGTTCTCCATAAAACTTCTTGAATAAATTTTTCATTTTTTGAAAAAGAAAATTTGCTTAGAGCTTTCTGGACGACCTCTTTTTCGTTTATAATTCCGTGTGTTATGTATGGAGATAAGCAAGATATGTTATTTCTTTTTTCAGGACCAAAATCAAAATTTCTTAATTTAGAGTATTCTGCAAGACTGTTATCGACAAAATTATTTAATTGATTTAAGGCCTTAGCCCTTGAAGGTTCAAACATCATTTTAAATTATTTTGATTTTTTTTTCTTGAGACCCAATTTATCACTATGTCTCAATCTTAAGACAACAATTGCTCCAGCAATTAATAAAATTGCGACCGCTTCATAAACAAGTGCAGTAGGATCCATTTCTTTTCCTTGTAAAATAATAAATCGTGCAAGAGCAGTAATTGCAATAAGCAGCGGAAGGGTAATACTAATTGATTGTTGGTTCCAAAAAACTCTAACCATCGCCAGGACCTCTAGATAAAGAAACATTAGTAGTAGATCAGCTAATGTTACAGATTGATTTAAGAACATATTTTTCATCTCAATTCCCACTGCAATAACTGTGCTGATTAAGATAATAACCATCAATGCTAGTTGTAAGTTTTTTGCTATCTTGTCCATTATTTATCTTTACTAAATGGAAGCCATTTTTCAAAAACTGATTTTGACGGCCCATCATAAGGAATTGAATAAGAACTTGGATTAGGACTAGTTAATACTTCAATACCTTTTGAAAAAACAAATATAAATACTATCACAAAAACAATTACCATAATCTTAAATGGGTCAAAATTTTTAGTTTCAAATACACTGCTAGATCTTTCCTCTGCTTTATGAAATTGTTTAAAAGTCATATACACAGCAAAAATTAATCCTACATGCGCCACATAAAGACCTGCCCAACCAAATGCAAATGTTGTGTATGAGAATACATATAAACTGAAAACCGTAGTCCAAATAAAACTTAGAACTAAAAGAATTTGAAGTCTAACTGTTTTGGGTAGTGCTCTCAGATCATTTTTACTATCATCAAACAAAATGTTTGCTGCATCTTTCATCCAGTTTTTAATTGTGCTCATAATTTTATTCTATAAGTGAAAATACTTATAGCAATTACTAATTTATCTCAAAAAGATAGTTTAATCTTAGCTATTTTATAAATATAAGTTATTTTGATGACTAAAATTTTACCTGATAGTATTTTTTATAAAATGTACCTGTATTACAATTTATATATAAGAAATAAGGCGTACAAAAAAAGAAAAAGTTATTCTCAGGATCAAGAAGATTTATTTATTAATAGTTATTTTAAAAATATTGATAACGGATTTTATCTAGATATTGGCTGTTATCACCCAATAAAATACAGCAATACTGCTTTATTATATAATAGAGGTTGGCGTGGAATTAACATTGATATGAATCAAACTTCTATCGATTTATTTAAAATTTTAAGAAAAAAAGATAAAAATATATGTGCCGCGATATCAAGTACAAATAAAGAAGTGACACAATTTATTGATCACCTATTTAGCCCCATAAATACTATAGATAAAAATTTTTCTCAAATAATCTCAAAGAAATTTAAAATTAAACCTTTTTCTGAAAAAAATATTTTTACAAATACCTTAAATGAGATTTTAGAAAAATATAAAATTCAAATTACAAAAATTGATTTTTTAAATATTGATGTTGAGGGACATGATTATGAGGTTCTTAGGGGCATAAATCTATGTAATTTTAAACCAAAAATTATTTGTATAGAAATTGATAATCATGAAAAAAATCTAAATAAAGAAAATATTCAAATTTATTTAAAAAAGTTAAATTATAAAATTATTAAACGAATTGGTTTTAATGCTTTTTTTGAAAGAAATTGATCTAATTTTTTATTCTTATTTTGTGAAAATTTATAAATCTTTCAACATTAGATTTATTAAATGTTTTGTTTTCTTCAAACGAAACTTTTTTCATAGAGTATGCTGAACTATTTGTAATTCGAGACTCGATTATTACATTTCCTTTATAAAGCTTAAGTTTTACTGAGCCATTAACTTTGTTTCTTTTTAGATCAACAATTTTTTGAAGTTTAAATCTTTCTTTTGAATACCAATAACCATTATAAATAAGTTCAGCATATCTTGGCATGATCCGATCTTTTTTATGCATTGTTTCTTTATCTAAAGTTACGGATTCGATTGCTCTATGCGCATGAATTAATAAAGTTCCACCAGGTGTTTCGTATACACCTCGAGACTTTATTCCAATAAATCTGTTTTCAACTAAATCGACTCTTCCTATTCCATTTTTTCCAGCAATGTTGTTCAATTTTTCTAATAGTTTTGAAGGAGACATTTTTTTTCCATTAATTGCAAAGGGATCTCCATTTTTAAAATTGATGGTAATAAATGAAGGTTTGTTTGGAGCTCTCTCAGGAGAAACTGTTCTTTGGAAAATAAATTCTGGCGCAGAATTTTTTGGATTTTCTAATACTTTCCCCTCAGTTGAAGTATGAAATAAATTGTCATCTACTGAAAAAGGTGGAGCACCTTTTTTATCTTTTGGTATTGGTATGCCGTGTTTTGTTGCATAGTTAATTAAATCAGTTCTTGATCTTAATTTCCAAATTCTCCATGGAGCAATAATTTTTATTTTTGGTCCAAAGTAATGATAGCCTAATTCAAATCTTACTTGGTCGTTTCCTTTTCCTGTAGCACCATGTGAAACTGCATTAGCCTTAAATTTTTTAGCAATTCTTATTTGGTCTTTTGCAATCAGTGGCCTAGCAATAGAAGTTCCTAAAAGATACACCCCTTCATAAATTGCATGTCCTCTGATCATTGGATAAACATAATCTTTTACAAAAACATCTTTTAAATCTTGTATAATAATATTTTTGACACCAAATTTTTTTGCATTCTTAAAAATTTTTTTTCTATCAATTTCTTGGCCAACATCAGCAGTATAACAAATTACTTCAGCGTTATAATTTTCTTGAAGCCATTTTAAAATTATGGATGTATCTAAACCGCCTGAGTAGGCAAGTACAATTTTATTTTTTGATTTCATTTAATTATGTGCAAGCTTTTTTTGATGCATTATAAGCTTTGGTAAATCCAAGCAAAGAATAATGATCAATTGTTTGGGATCCATTTTGATTGTAACCAGTAATCATTATTCTTGATCCCTTCTTCATTCTACTAATCATTTTTACTTCAATTTTGTTATCAGCAATCCATGCAAATCCTTGTTGCATTATATCAAACTTAAATTTGTTCTTTCCAGATGCGGCAATAACAGAATTCTTGTTATTAAATTCATATCCAGGAGTAACACTTACTTCATTTGAAATACTTTCTTCTGGTCTAAAAGTTACAAATAATTTTGCATCTCTTTTGTTTGATTTTGGTGCTTGAAGTACAGGCACTGATTGAGCAAAACATACTTTGCCATCAGGTTCATATGCCACCATTGCCTCCCAATCTTTAAATTTACCGATTTTTTTTACTTCCTGAGCAAATATATGATTTGAACTTAAGATAAATAAAGTTGATAAAAATATTATTTTTTTAATTAAGGACATGGATTTGAGTAAATGGTTTGAACTTGATCGATTTCTTTAATGACATCGCTTGATAGGTTTATATTTACACTCTCTATATTTGATTTCAACTGCTTGATTGTAGTTGCTCCAATTATAACACTTGTCATAAATTCTTGGATTTCACAGAATTTAATAGACATTTGTGTCATATTTAAATTGTGTTTCTCACAAATTTTAAAATAAAGTTCTACTGCGGCCTCCGTGTTTGGTTTTCTATATCTTGTCCAAAAATCAAAATCTCTTTCCATTCTTGATCCTTTGGGAAAATTCTTATTTCTATATTTACCGGTTAAATATCCACTTGCTAGAGGTGAATATGCAAGGCATCCAATTTTTTCTCTAATTGAAACTTCGGCTAATCCTACTTCATAAGATCTATTCAGTAAGCTGTATGGATTTTGAATAGACATCATTCTTGGTAAATTTTTATCTTTCGATAACTGTAGATAATTTAATGCTCCCCAAGGAGTTTCATTTGAAAGACCAACGTATCTAATTTTCCCTGCTTTAATATATTTATCTAATTCCTCAAGAACATCTTCAAATTTATTCCAATCATTTTCTTTATGAACGTAACCAAGTCTTCCAAAATTATTTACATTTCTTTCTGGCCAATGAAGTTGATATAAATCAATATAATCTGTTTTAAGTCTTTTGAGACTGTTGTTTAAAGCCGACTCCAAGTTTGGGCCTTTAAAACTATTTTCTCCATTTCTTAAATAATCTCTAGCTGGACCAGCAACTTTTGTAGCTAGAATAACTTCTTTTCTTTTTTTTGTTTTTTCAAACCAATTACCAATTATTTCTTCAGTATCCCCATAAGTTTCTTTACGAGGAGGAACTGCATACAATTCAGCTGTGTCCCAAAAATTTACTCCATTGCCTAGAGCAAAGTCCATTTGTTCAAATGCTTCTTCCTGAGTATTTTGTTCTCCCCAAGTCATTGTACCGAGACAAATTGTACTCACATCAAGATCGGTATTTCCCAATTTTTTGTAATTCATTAATGTTTTATGTTAACTTTTTATTATTATTTTAAGGTGTCTTGAATAATCATTAAAAGACTATTATATGTAACATATTATGGAATTTGATAAAAATGGAATATTAAATAGAGCTAAAGCAGCGCAACAAACTGCTGCTATAATGGATGAAGGCTTAAGAGCATACATGTTAAAAGTTTACAACTATATGGCAACAGGTGTGTTGCTAACAGGGATCATTGCATTAATAACATTTAAGATGTCGGTATTGACTGATCAATCAGGTGCAATTGTTGGATTAACACAAATGGGTAATGCAATTTATTTATCAGGTCTTAAATGGTTGGTAATGTTAGCTCCATTGGGTATCGTTTTTTATATGAGTTTTGGTATTAATAAGATGAGTGCTTCAAAAGCTCAAACAACATTCTGGGTGTTTGCAGCTTTAATGGGACTATCATTATCTTCAATCTTATTAGTTTATACTGGTTTAAGTGTTACTAGAGTGTTCTTCATAACTTCAGCAACTTTTGGAGCGATGAGTATTTATGGTTATACAACTAAAAGAGATTTAACTAAGTTTGGATCATTTTTAATGATGGGATTGATCGGTATAATTATTGCATCAATCGTTAATATTTTCCTAAAGTCTTCAATGATGTACTTTGTAATTTCAATTTTAGGTGTCTTAATTTTCGTAGGTTTAACTGCTTATGACACTCAAAAAATTAAAAACATGTATGTTGCAAGTGACTCTGGTGAAATCATTGGAAAAAAAGCAGTAATGGGTGCTTTAACATTATACTTAGACTTTATTAATCTGTTTATAATGTTGTTAAGACTTTTTGGTCAAAGACGATAATTTATTTTTGAAGTTTCTTCCAATTAGTATTTTTAAGTAAAGACTTAAGTTCGTAAGAATTTTTTAAAATCTTACCGCTTGTATCTGTGATTAAGTATTTTAAATTTTTATTTTTTGGCTTAAAATTTTTACAAATTTTATAGAGCGCATTCTCTGCCGCATTCCTAAATACACTAAAGCTAACTTGTTTACTTGATATGTTGAGACCATAATCTTTCCAAGAACCCTCGGAAACCATCTTTGCATAGAGATCTAAGATTATTTTAAGCTCATCTTTTTCAAAAAATTGTTTTTCTTCTATTTTATTATGTGGATTGTTTACTACTAATCTTAAGTTATTACGCATCTATTTTATGTTTATTTATCAAAGGTACCTGAAATCCAGTAAACACTATTGTTATTGGAAGCATTCCCCATACTTTAAAATTGACCCAAAATTCTTCAGTTTGTGTTCTCCAAACAAATTCATTTAATAATGCAAGACCAAAGAAAAAAAACATCCATCTTCGATTTAAAATTTCCCATCCGATATCTGACAAAGGTATTGACTTACCCATAACTTTTTTAAGCACTGGTTCTTTCGTAAAGTATTTTCCAAAATATAAAGCCAAAGCAAACATGATATTTATTATTGTTGGTTTTACATAAATAAATATTGGATCATTAAAGTAGATAGTGAGACCTCCAAAAAAAGTTATTAAAATTCCACTTAACAAAGGCATCGGTGGTATTTTTTTTTCAAAAAACCAAACAACTGCCAATGCAATAATAGTTGCAACTATTAAGGGAGGAATTGCTACTGATAAATTTTTTCCACTGTTGTAATAATAGAAAAAAAATATTGCTAGTGGCCCAAAATCAGTAACAAATTTTAAAAAAGATTTATTCACTTAAAAGATATTAACATATTTGCCACATCACAAAACATTAATATTTTTTACATTGATTTTTATTTTTAAATACCCATACTAACTATCATGGCAATCCAAAAAGCTAAATTCTCAATTGGAGATATTGTTAAACACAAGCACTTCGAATTTAGAGGTGTGATTTACGATGTAGATTTTGAGTTTAACAATTCAGAAGAATGGTATCAGTCTATTCCCAAAAACGTTAGACCAAGAAAAGATCAGCCTTTTTACCATTTACTTGCTGAAAATGATGAAATTACTTACGAAGCCTATGTTTCAGAGCAAAATCTTTTGATGGATGACTCAGACGAGCCTATAAAACATCCGTTAATTGAAGAAATTTTTTCAGGTAAAAAAGGCTCAAGTTATTTCAAGCTTTCTAATTAGCCATCATTATTCAAACACATTTATTTCCAATCTAGGCCACACTAATTTTTTATAAAATAGTCATATTCTGATCAAGAGTGTTAAAAGTTAATCTTTATTATCTCCCCCTCTTCATTCTTGATCAGATAAATATTCACAATAGTATTTTTAAAATAAATCTTTAAATTACGGATATGTTTAAATTTTTAGAGCCAAATAAAATTTTTCAAATTACTTCGAAAGCACCAAAATATGTTTTATTTTTATTTGTTGTTGTTCTGTCTGTTGGATTAGTTGAAGCACTTATATTGTCTCCAGAAGATTACAAGCAGAGTGACGCTGTTAGAATTATGTATGTTCATGTTCCTGCCGCATGGATTTCTCTTGGAATTTTCTCTTCGATAACTGTTTTGTCAATTTCAGGATTTATTTTTAAAAACAAAAATTTTTTTTTAATATCTAAAAGTCTAGCACCATCAGGTTTTGTTTTTAACATTATTGCTTTGGTTACGGGTTCTATTTGGGGAAAACCTACTTGGGGTACATGGTGGGCTTGGGATGCGAGGATTACTTCGATGTTAATTTTAGCTCTATTTTATGCTCTTTACCTAATCTCTTGGAGAATTTATGAAAATGATGAAAAAGTATTTAAAATCTCAACCTTTATTACCATTCTTGGAATTATTAATGTGCCAATAATTAAGTACTCTGTTGATTGGTGGAATACACTTCACCAACCTGCCTCAATAAATATCTTGTCTAAAAGCTCAATTCATTCATCAATGCTTTATCCATTATTGATAATGACTGCGGCATTTGCTCTATTTTCGTTGTTAATTTTCTTAATGAAATATAATACAGAACTGATAAAAATTAAAAATAAAGGTTTAGATAGACTATGATTAACGACTTATTATTTATGAATGGATATGCAGTGTATGTATTATCTGCATTTGGTTTTACTTTATTAAGTTTCCTAAGTTTATATTTAGTAACAAAAGTTCAATTTATTAGAGAACAAAATAAATTTGTTGCTAAATTTGGATCACTTAACACTGAACAAGCTAATTCTGCAAAATCACAAAGAATAAATAAAGAAATTTTAGCTGACGCAACAAACAACTAATTTTTGATCGATGTATGGTCGAAAAGTTAAGTTAAGATTTCTATTTGTTTCGACTATTTTATCAATTTTAATATTAACTGTTTTTTTAGTTCTAAAATCTTTAGAAGAAAACGTAGTTTATTTTCAATCTCCTTCAGAGATTAAGTCATTAACTGAGCTGACAAATAATAAAATCAGAGTAGGTGGAATGGTTAAAAAAAATTCTATTAGTATGAATTCTAATGAAGTGAATTTTATTATTACAGACTTTAAAAATGAGATTAATGTTACTTATTCAGGCGCTGTCCCAAATTTATTTGAAGAAGGAAAGGGAGTTGTAGCCGAAGGTGTTTTGAAAGACAGAAATTTCTTTTCAGCAACAAAAATTTTAGCAAAGCATGATGAAAATTATATGCCCCCAGAGGTTAAAGCTGCATTGGAGGAAAATTAATTGATTTATAGCGTTGTTGGATATTACGCACTAATTTTAGGATTAATTAGTGGTTCAATTTTGATTTATTTTTCAGTTCAAAATTTTAGAAATTCAGAAATTTTGGATACTAAAATATTATCATTATCATTTTTACAATTATTTTTTGTTGTTATTAGTTTTTTTGGTTTAGTTTTATCTTTTGTAGTTTCAGATTTTAGTAATGAAACTGTATTTAATAATTCTCATACTACTAAACCTTTATTTTACAAGATTACAGGAACTTGGGGAAACCATGAAGGTAGTTTGTTATTATGGTTGTTGGTTTTAACATTATTTATTTTTATTTTTTTATTAAGAACAAATAATCAATCAATAAAATACAAAACTCTAACAACAATATTTCAGCAGATTATAATTATTGGTTTTTTTATATTTTTATTAAAAACTTCTAATCCATTTAATTACTTGTTCCCAATTCCTGAAGAAGGTTTAGGTTTAAATCCAATCTTACAAGATCCCGCATTAGCAATTCATCCACCTGTTTTATATTTAGGCTATGTTGGTTCATCAATAATATTTTCCTCTGCACTAGCAGCCACAACTTTAAAAATGATTTCAGGAAGCTGGGCAACTCATATAAAAAAATGGACTTTAGTTTCTTGGATATTTTTGACATTGGGAATTTTACTAGGTTCTATTTGGGCTTATTATGAGCTTGGATGGGGAGGATTTTGGTTTTGGGATCCAGTGGAAAATGTATCTCTTATGCCTTGGTTAGCACTAACCACATTATTACATTGTATATTAGTTCTGGAGAAAAAATCGATTTTAACTTCTTGGGTTATAATTTTATCTATAGCTACATTTACACTCAGTATGTGTGGAACTTTCTTAGTTAGATCAGGTATCCTTAATTCAGTTCATACTTTCGCTAACGATCCTGAAAGAGGTTTATTTATATTAATATTTTTGTTTGTTCTAATTTTTATTTCTTTATTTATTTTTTTCTTTTTTCATAAAGAGGATCAAAAGAATTCAATAAATCTTTTTTGGTTAAGTAAAGAAAGTGCAATTATATTGAATAATTGGTTCATGATGTATTTTTTATCTGTGGTTTTAATAGGTACAGTGTATCCAATTTTTTTAGATGTAATTTCTTCTGAAAAAATATCAGTCGGCCCTCCATTTTATCATAAACTTATTATCCCTTTCCTAATTCCATTTTTAATCGCTATGGCAATCGGACCCCAATTGAAATGGATTAAATCTAACTTAGAAAGTAAAAAAATCCTTGTATTTTTATTATTTATATCGATTTTAATATCTTATTTAATTGTTAAGAATTTTGATAAGAATTTACTAGTAAACACTATTTTAATCTCAAGCGCATTCTATTTGTTCTTTATTACTGTAAGGGATTTTTTTACAAAAAAATTTAAAAACATTTCTCAAAATATTGCTCACTTTGGATTTAGTTTATTTATTTTAAGTATTTTATTTAATAATTTACTTTCTAGCGAAGTAATAACAAATCTTAAAATTGGTGAAAGTTATGAAAATTCAAAAATTAAAATTACACTTGAAAATGTAAACCAGAAAAGTAAAAAAAATTACATCTCAGTAGTAGCAAATTTTAAAATAATTTCTTCAGATGGAAAAATTAACAAAATGTCTCCAGAGTTAAGAATTTATAATCAGCCAAATATAGTAACTAGTGAAGCTGATATCAAAACTACTCTGATGAAAGATAAATTTATTGTCATAAACTTGGTACAAAATCAGGAATATTTTAATGTTAGATATCAAGACAAACCTTTCATGCTTTGGATATGGGTATCAGTTTTATTATTAAGTATGGGAGGAATATTAAGTTTGTTTAGAAAGAGAATATGAAAGATAAATTAATACCTTCAATAATAATAATTTTTTTTTTAATTATTTTTCTAATATTTTATAAAGGTTTACAGGAAACAAACATCTATACCCCTAAGTCAGAAATAAAAAAAGATATTCCAATTTTTTCTAGTATTTATTTTGATAGCAAAGAAAATGTTAACTCATCAGAAATATTTAATTCAAATAAATTTTATTTATTAAACATATGGGCCTCTTGGTGTGTACCCTGCAGACAAGAACATTCTTATTTAATGAGATTAAGTGAAAACAATAAAGTAACTTTAATTGGATTAAATTATAAAGATAATTTTAACAATGCTCGAAATTTTCTAACAAAATTGGGAAATCCATACGAAACAATATTATTAGATGAAGATGGTACAATTTCAATTGAGTGGGGAGCATATGGTGTGCCAGAAACTTTTTTAATTTATAAAAATAAAATAGTTGCAAAATACATTGGACCATTAAATGAAAAATTAATTAACGAAATTAACTCAATAATAAAATGAGAATTTTAAAAATTATTTTAGTTATTTTATTATTAATTCCAAATTTATCATTTGCTGATGATCTGATTGAAAGAAATAAAATTACCAAAAATTTAAGATGTCTAATTTGTCAGGGTCAATCTGTGTATGATTCAGATTCTGATTTTGCTAATAGTATGAAAATTTTAGTTGATAAAAAACTCGAGGAAGGATTGTCTGAAAACCAAATTTATGATTTTTTTAAAGAAAAATATGGTGAATGGATTTTTTATGATCCTGGTTTAAATAAAAATACTTATATTCTTTGGTTATTGCCAATATTGATATTTTTACTTGGAGGTGCAATAATCTTTAAAAAACTAAAATTTAAAAATTAATCCAAAATGTATTTAAAAAAAATTCTAACTTTGTTTACATTTATAGCATTTACATTTTCATCAAATGCAGAGGAGACTAAACAAAGAGATCTAAATACAGAATTTAATGTTTACACAGGAATGTTTGATTTTAGTGATGATGGAAAAAAATCAACTTTAATAGGTTTTCAGCATCAAAATGAAAACCTAAACAGAGATACTTTTCTGGGAAATTTATCGCCAATAACTGGCGCTCTTATTACAGCAGATAATGCAGCTTATGTTTATACAGGAGTAGAGGCACAATATAAAATAGGGTCTTTAAATTTTAACCCAAGTTTTGCTCCTGGGTTATATCATGAGGGCGATGGAAAAGATTTAGGCCATGTTTTAGAATTTAAATCTGAGTTACAAATTTCTTTAGATTTGTCCGAGAGTAGTCAATTTGGTTTTTCATACAACCACTTATCTAATGCTAGTCTAGGAAGTAAAAATCCTGGGGCAAATAGTTATATGTTTAATTTCTTTAAAAGCTTCTAATACACTTTTATGAATTTGAATGATTGCTATAATTTTGATGACTTTAGAAAATTAGCCAAGAAGAAACTACCAGCACCAATATTTCATTACATTGATGGAGGCGCTGATGATGAAATAACTTTAAACAGAAATACAGATTCGTTTAACGACTGTGATTTGGTTCCTAATATTTTAAATAGTGTTGGAGAGCCAGATTTATCCACGACAGTTTTTGGAAGAAAAATAGATATGCCACTATTTTTGTCTCCTACAGCAATGCAAAGCTTGTATGATCCGGAAGGTGATAAAGCTTCTGCAAGAGCAGCAGAAAAATTTAATACGATTTATAGCATGTCAACAATGGCATCATTTTCTATAGAAGAAGTTGCAAATATTTCTAGTGGTCCAAAACTTTTTCAGCTTTATATCCATAAGGATAAATCAATTACTGATGATTTAATTGATAGATGTAGCAGAGCAAATTTTGACGGTATGTGTATTACTGTTGATACTTTAGTTGCTGGTAACAGAGAAAGAGATCATAGAACTGGTTTTACTACTCCACCTAAATTTACATTAGATAGTTTATTAAGTTTTGCTATGAGACCTGGTTGGGTTTTTAAATATTTTACTAATAAAAAATTTGAATTAGCAAATATTAAAAACAAAACCGACAAAGGAACAAACATAGCCAAATCAGTAATGGATTATATTAATGAGCAATATGATCCTGCTATGAATTGGAAAGATGCAGAATACTGTATTAAAAAATGGAATAAGCCTATGGCTTTAAAAGGTGTGATGTCTGTTGAAGATGCAAAGAGAGCAATTGACATAGGTTGTACGGCGATAATGATTTCTAATCATGGTGGAAGACAATTGGATGGATCTAGGTCACCTTTTGATCAAGTTAAAGCAATTTCAGATGCAGTAGGTGACAAGTTAGAAATTATTCTTGATGGTGGAGTAAGAAGAGGAACACATGTTCTAAAAGCTCTTGCTGCTGGTGCAACTGCTTGTAGTTTTGGAAAAGCTTTTCTTTTTAGTTTAGGTGCTGGAGGACAAAAAGGTGTTGAAAGATTACTAGAGAACATGCAAAAAGAAATTAGAAGAAATATGATTTTGATGGGCTGTAAATCCGTAAAAGATCTTGATGCATCAAAAATAATCTACAGAAATTAAGATAAAATAAGGAAATTCAAATTTTATCTTAATAGACAATCAACTTAATTTATGTATATTTTCCAACTTTATTATGAAACTAGCAGCATCACTTAATAGACTTGGAACAGAGAGTGCTTTTTCAGTTTTAGCAGAAGCTAAAAAATTAGAGGCACAAGGAAACCCAATGATACATCTTGGGTTGGGTCAGCCAGATTTTAAAACACCCAAACATGTAGTTGAAGCTGCAAAGAAAGCTTTAGACGATGGTCATCATGGATACGTTCTTTCGAACGGAATTTTAGAGTGCAGACAAGCGGTTACTAGATGGATCAAAAAAAGATATAATACTGAAGTAGATCCAGAAAGAATTATTATAATGCCAGGTGGTAAACCTACAATGCATTATGCAATACAGTGTTTTGGTGAGCCAGGAGCTGAAATTATTCATCCAACACCAGCTTTTCCTATTTATGAGTCTATGATTAATTATACAGGCTCTACTGCTGTACCTTACGATTTAACAGAAGATAAAGATTTAAAATTTAGTGCAGATAAAATTTTATCTTTAATCACTGAAAAGACTAGATTGTTAATTTTAATTAACCCTAACAACCCAACTGGAAGTTTTGTTGAGAAGTCTGAAATTGATAAATTAGCAGAGGGTTTAAAAAAACATCCGCATGTTACAATCCTAAGTGATGAAATTTACAGTAGACAAATATTTGACAATAAAGAAATGCCAACATTCTTTAATTATCCAGAGTTAAGAGACAGACTAATTGTTTTAGAAGGTTGGAGTAAAGCTTACTCAATGACAGGATGGAGACTTGGTTGGAGTTTTTGGCCAGAGCAATTAATTGAACATATAAATAAACTATTAATCAATAGTGTATCTTGTGTTAATGCTGCAGCTCAATTTGCAGGAATAGCAGCACTTGATGGACCAGACGATTCAATTGATTTGATGATGGAAAAATTCACACAAAGAAGAAAACTAATTCATGAAGGATTAAATAGTTTACCTGGAGTAGAATGCAGTTTGCCAGGGGGAGCATTTTACGCATTTCCAAAAGTTATAGGAACTGGAATGGATGGTTCAGAGTTTTGTAAAAGAGCTATGCATGAAGCGGGTGTTGCTATTGTCCCAGGCACAGCATTTGGAAAAACATGCAAAGATTACGTAAGATTTAGCTTTGCTGCATCTCAGGATAACATTTCTAACGCATTGGAAAATATCAAAAAAATGCTAGGTTAAGCTATGTCTGAGATAGCTTTACCAAAAGTTGATAGGTCAATAGTAAGCAAAAAAAAAACTATTGTATCAAATCTAAAAAAATTCACTTTAAAAGAAAATGTTTTAAGTGAATTGGATGAGATTAAACCTTATGAAACAGACGCATTAGCAGCATATAAGAATCTGCCTTTAGCAGTAGTGCTTCCTGAAAACACAGAGGAAGTTAGTGAAATTTTAAAATATTGTCATCAAGAAAATATAAAAGTTATTCCAAGAGGAGCAGGCACTGGTCTTTCTGGTGGAGCCTTACCATTAAATGATGCCATTATATTAGGTTTAGGAAAATTTAATAAAATTTTAGATATCGATTTTGAAAATAAATGTGTTGTTACGCAACCGGGTGTCACTAACTTGTCTATAACTCATGCAGTTAAACATAAAGGATATTATTATGCACCAGACCCTTCAAGCCAGCTAGCTTGTTCTATAGGTGGGAATGTTGCTGAAAATTCAGGTGGTGTCCATTCACTTAAATATGGAACAACAACAAATAATATACTTGGTGTTGAAATGGTCATGATGGATGGGACCATTTGTAGATTAGGTGGAAAAACTTTAGATCAAGAAGGATATGATTTATTAGGATTAATATGTGGTTCAGAAGGATTGCTAGGGGTAATTACTGAAGTAACTGTAAAAATTTTGAAAAATCCACAAACTGTAAAAGCAGCTTTAATTGGTTTTCCAACAATTGAAGATGGAGGAAATTGCGTAACAGATATTATTTCTTACGGTATTGTGCCTGCTGGAATGGAAATTATGGACAAAGCATTAATAGATGCAACAGAAAAATTTGTTCATGCTGGATATCCAATGAATGCAGAAGTGCTAATGATTGTTGAGTTAGACGGAACAAAGTCTGAAGTAGATGAACTATTTAAAAAAATAAAAGAAATTGCTGAAAAAAATAAATCGAACAGTTTTAAATTAAGTAAATCAGAAAAAGAAAGATTAGGATTTTGGTCTGGAAGAAAAGCTGCATTCCCAGCTTGTGGTGCAATGGCACCAGATTACTATTGTATGGATGGAACAATTCCTAGAGGAAAGTTATCTGTCATACTTAAAGAAATAAGCAGATTATCAAAAAAATATAATTTAGGAGTTGCTAATGGTTTTCATGCAGGAGATGGGAATCTCCATCCATTAATTCTATTTGATGGAAGTGACAAAGAGCAATTGAGGAGAACAGAAGAATTTGGTGCTGAAATTTTAAAAGCTTGTGTAAGAATGGGAGGTGCACTCTCTGGTGAGCACGGAATTGGAATAGAAAAAAGAGAATTAATGTGTGAGGCTTTTAATGATATTGATATCCAGCAACAGCTCAATATTAAAAAATGTTTAGATGAAAAAAATCTTTTAAATCCTGGAAAAGTTTACCCAATTTTAAGAAAATGTGCTGAGGAGGGAAGGGTCCATGTTCACCGAGGTGAAGAAAAATTCCCAGATCTTCCAAGATTCTAATCACTTGTTACCAAAAAGTGAACTTGAAGTTTCAAATATAATTAAAGAAGCTTATAAAAAGAAATTTCCAATTGATATTCACGGATCAAATTCAAAAAAATTTATAGGTTACAATGTTCAGGCTGCTAAAAGTTTAGATCTATCAAGTTTAAATGGAATAATTGAGTATTTACCAGAAGAACTTTATATTAAAGTAAAACCAGGAACTTTACTGGAAGACGTTGAAAATGCTTTAGAAAAAAACAACCAAGAGCTTTCTTTTGAACCAACTGATTTTGGATATATAAAAAATGGAAAATCAAATAAAGGAACTGTAGGTGGTTGTGTTGCTTGTAATTTTGCAGGATCAAGAAGATTTAAATCAGGCAGTGTCAGAGATTTTGTTTTAGGATTTAGAGGTGTTAATGGAAAAGGAGATATTATAAAATCTGGTGGAACGGTTGTTAAAAATGTTACTGGTTATGATTTATCAAAATTAGTTAGTGGATCTTTTGGAACATTAGTTGCATTGACAGAAATAACTTTGAAGATTTCTGCAAAGAAACCTTCACAAAATACAATTGTTATCTATGAAAATAATCCAAAAGTTATTTCTAAATTATTTCAAAAAGTACTTAGTTCTAGTAATGAAATTTCAGGTGCTGTTTATATTCCAGATGAACCACAAAATAAAAAATTTGATTTAAATAAAAATAAAGCATTTAAGTTTAATGATTTAGATCAAGAGGGTTCATTTTTTGCTTTAAGAGTTGAAGGTGACAAAAATTCAATAAAAGAGAGAATAAAAGATATTACAAATGAATTAGATTTAAAAAATTATAAAACATCTAACTTAGACCCTCATCAATCCCCCCTTTTTTGGAAGAGTGTAAATAGTTTGCAATTATTTTCTGAAACAAAAAATAATTTACTAAGAGCAGTGGTACCTCCAGCAAATTGTGAACAAGTTATGAATAATTTAAAAAATAAATTTAAATATTTTATAGATTGGTCTGGTTCATTATTTTGGATAGAGGTTGCAACTAAAGAAGATGAGAAATTAAGAGAAATCAAAAAAATCATTCTTCAAAATAATGGTTATTTAACAATAATAAAGAAATCTGAGGATTTTGATTTTTCAGAAAAAATATTCACTATCGATGAAACTAAATTAATGATTTCCAAGAAAATTAAAGAAAGTTTTGATCCAAAAGGATTATTTAATCCTGGTAAAATGTATAAGGATTTTTAATGCAAACAAATTTTTCAGAAACACAGCTCAAAGATAAAGACAATCAGTCTTCAGAAAAAATATTTAAAAAATGTGTTCATTGCGGAATGTGCAATGCAACATGTCCGACTTATGGAATTTTAGGAGATGAATTAGATGGTCCAAGAGGAAGAATTTACCTTATTAAAGATATGTTGGAAAATAATAAGAAACCAACTGAAAAAGTGGTTAAACATATTGATAGATGTCTTTCTTGTTACAGCTGTATGACCACATGTCCAGCTGGTGTAAATTATATGCATTTAATTGACCATGGAAAAAAATATATTGAAAAAAATTATGAGAGATCTTTTTTTGATAAATCAATAAGATATTTTTTATCTATTACATTGCCAAATACAAAAGTATTTCGGCTTTCAAGTTTATTAGTTAAATTATCAAAACCATTTAAATTTTTAATGCCATCAAAATTGAAGGACATGATGGAATTAATGCCTGTCAGTTTTCCAAAAAAAACTTTACCTAATAAAGAAATTTATAAAGCTACAGGAAAGAAAAAAATCGCCAGAGTTGCGTTATTAACTGGATGTGTTCAAAAAGAAATTTCGCCACAAATTAATGAAGCCACAATAAGATTGCTAAATCGACATGGAGTTGAGGTTGTGGTGCCAAAAAAAATTCGTTGCTGTGGATCTTTAAACCATCATCTTGGAAAAGAGGAAGATGCCCACCAAGATTTCAAAAATAATATAAATACTTGGTATGAAGAACATCAAAAGGGAAATTTAGACGCAATTTTATCTAATACATCGGGTTGTGGTACTACCATGAAGGATTATGGTTTTATTTTTAGAAATGACAAAGAATTTAGTAAAAAAGCTAAAGTCATATCAGGTCTCACCAGAGATATTTCAGAATATATTTTTGAAAGTTTAAAACTAAATATAAAATCAAAAGGAAAGAAATATAAAGTTGCTTATCATTCTGCATGTTCAATGCAGCATGGTCAAAAAGTTCATTCACAACCAATTGAATTACTTGAAAAAACAAATAATGAAATAATGGAAATTCCTGAAGGACATATTTGTTGTGGATCAGCTGGAACTTATAATATTTTACAATCAAAAATTGCAAAACAACTATTAAAAAATAAGGTAAATAATATAGAAAGTTTAAATCCTGACTTTATTTCAACAGGAAATATTGGTTGTATTACCCAAATTTCTCATGGTACTAAAGTCCCAATTTTACATACAATTGAAGTTTTGGATTGGTACACAGGCGGTCCCAAACCTGAAATTTTAAAATAGGGGTTTTATGAAAAAAATTTTAATTACTAGAAGACTGATCCGAGAGAGCGAAGATAAAGCATCAAAATTATTTGAAGCTAAATTTAATTCAAATGATGAACTTTATTCACAATCAAAGATTATTGAAATGAGTGAAGGATGCGATGGAATTTTATCATCTTTAACTGAAAAATTAGATGCTGATACAATAAATAAACTTCCAGATAGTATTAAAATAATTTCAAATTTTGCAGTTGGATTTGGAAACATTGATTTAGATGCTGCTAAAAAAAGAGGTATTGCTGTCACTAATACACCAGAGGTTTTATCAGATGCTACAGCTGAAATAGGAATATTACTTATATTAGGAGCTTGTCGAAGAGCATCAGAAGGAATCGAGTCTGCTCGTGAGGGTGGATGGAAATGGTCTGCAGATTATTTAATTGGAAAACAGTTAACAGGAACCAGATTAGGAATTCTAGGTATGGGTCGTATCGGTCAAAAGATTGCGAATATTGCTAAATCTTTAGGCATGGTTATTCATTATCATAATCGTTCAAAGTTAAGTGAGGATAAAGAGCAGGGTGCAATTTATCATGATAGTATAAAAAGTCTTTTTTCAGTTTCAGATGTTTTATCTATCTGTTGTCCAGCTACAAAGGAAACAGAAAACCTAATAAATAAAGAGACAGTTGAGTATTTCCCTAAAGGTGCTGTGATAACAAATGTTGCTCGAGGTGATATAGTTGATGATGAAGCTTTGATTGATGCATTGAATAGAAGAAAAATTTATGCTGCAGGATTAGATGTTTATAAAAATGAACCAAACTTAAATCCTGGTTATTTAAAAATCCCGAGTGTTTTTGTTTTGCCTCATTTAGGAAGCGCTACAAAAGATACTAGAATTGCAATGGGAAATTTAGCAATAGACAATATAGAAGAATTTTTTAGAACTGGTAATTGCGTTAATAAAGTTAACTAAATTTTAATGAATAAACCTGTTCTAGCTAAATCGAAAGCTATTATAATTTTTTTAGTTTTTGCTTTAGGATATTTTATTTCTACTCTCTTAAGAGCAATAACTGCAACAATTTCACCTGAATTAGTAAATGAATTTAATCTTTCTGCAGGAGAGCTTGGATTATTAGGTGGCGGATATTTTCTAGGATTCGCAAGTGTACAAATCCCTTTAGGCTATATGCTAGACATGAGAGGTCCAAGAAAAATTGTTTCATACTTTTTGTCATTAACCATTGTTGGTTTATTAATATTTGCTTTCGCTCAGAATTTTTTAACTCTTTTAGTATCTAGAATAATTATAGGAGTTGGTGTTGGAGCTTGTTTAATGGGGCCTTTGACAGCTTATCGGATTTGGTATCAAGATGAAACCCAACAACGTGCAAACTCATGGATGTTAATGGTTGGTGCAATTGGTATGTTGTCATCAAGTTTACCAGTTCAATTTTTCTTACCTATAATTGGTTGGAGAAATATATTTTTGCTTTTAGCTTTCATAACTTTGGTTTGTATAATTTTGATAATTATTTTTATCCCTCAGTGGACTTCAAAAGGTAATCAGAAAAACGATGATGCAAAATTGAGTATAGTTTGGCAAAATCAATTCTTCAGAAGTGTTATTCCAATGGGTTTTTTTAGCACTGGAGGATTATTTGCTATCCAAACACTATGGGCTGGTCCTTGGATGGTAAAAGTATCTGGGTATACACCAGAGGAAAGTGCAAAAGGGTTATTTTTAATTTATTTTTTTATGCTGCTATCATTTTTAATATGGGGATATTTTGTTCCAAAATTTTCAAAGAACGTTAATGGTGCAATCAGATTGTTGAAATATGGTTCACCATTAAGTTTATTGGTATTGGGTGTAATTATTTATCTAGGTCCAAATACAGAGTCAATTCATTGGGCATTATTTATAGTTTCAGCTGTATTTTTGTCCTTAATCCAGCCAGCTGTTGGAATGGCTTTTTCTGTTTCTAATGCAGGTAAAGCTTTAACTTCTTATAATCTATTGATATTTACAGGTGCCTTCTTTCTGCAATGGATAATTGGGCTTATTATAGATTTAGGATTAAGTTTAAACTACTCTGAAATTGTTTCATTTCAATTAGCAATGACTTTTGTACTAATTACGTCATTAACTTCTTATTTATATTTTTTATTAAAAAATAATTAATTTAGATGTTTATAAATTGTAGTTCTAGATACACCCAATTTTCTTGATGCTGCAGAAATATTATTAGTCTCAGTAAAAGTTGATCTAATTAAGATACATTTTTCTCTTTTAATTTTTGTATCCTCACAATTTTTACAAGCGTAAGTTTTGTTTTGTTTGCCAGTTTCTATAAATTTACTTTCTTTAAAATTTTGACTTTTGACCACAAAAACAGATGAACCTAAATGATCTGTTATCTTTAGAGTTTTATTATTTAAGATATCTGATGCAATTGATGAAAATGAAGTTGTAAAAATTTTATTAAAATTTTCATTTTTCAAGTCAACTAGTCCGTTAAGCATAATTTTTGCATTGTTGTTTGCACCCACAATTAATCCATCCCCATTTATTGCCAGCATCCCAACACTAGTTGTAGTTAGATATTCTTGTCTTGGGTGAAAAGAAATAATTAATTCGTTTTCAAATTTTTTAATAAACAATTTGGTTTCGATACTTCTAGTTGCAAGTCTTACTAAAGCTAGCGTATGTTGTTCTCTGGACATCGAATCTGTTGAGGCATCAATAATACCAATAATTTTACCGTCATAATTTATTATTGGACTTGCAAAGCACGAAATATTTTCATGAGCAGTAAAAAAGTGTTCTTTACCTGAAACGATAGTTGGTTTTTTTAGTTCAACAGATAATCCAAGACCGTTTGTTCCACAAATTTTTTCTGCCCAAATTGAACCTGGTATTACTGTTTTACCAACGTCAGTTTGTAAACAAGATTTGTCATAAATTGTATCCAAGACTAATCCTTTCTCATCTGAGTAAGCCACCATAAAATTTGTTCCTGCTATTTGGGAATATAAAAGTTCTAGTTCAGGAATAATTATTCTTCTGATAGTTTCATTTTGCTCTTTTATTTCTTTTAGTTCTATTGATGAAATTACACTTTGTTTAGGATCATTAAACGGATCAAGGCCTTCACTGATACATCTCAACCAACTTTCATTAATATCTTTTCCCATTTCATAAGAGCTCATATTCCTTTTGCGTAGGATATTTCTAAGTTCGCTGTTTGAGTGACTTAAGTTTGACATTTTAAAAGTTTATTTGTTTTTCTAGATACAACAACCAACCACAGGTTGTAATTGTTAACTTTTTGTACACATAAAGATGCCGTTGACTCCATTCTATATCAGAATTTTAATAGTGTTACTTAAATATTAAAGGAGAGATAATAATGAAAGCACAGGTTTTGCATAAATATGACCCTGAAATGAAAGAAAAGGTCTGGGTCACAGGTGAGGAGATGCCAGATCCTAAAATTGAAAAGGCGTCAGACGTTATAGTTAAAATTGGTGCTGCGGGAGTTTGCAGAACTGATTTACATATTATTGAAGGAGTATGGAAACACATCCAAGATCCAGATGGAAAATTATTACCATGTGTAATGGGACATGAAAATGCTGGTTGGGTAGAGGATGTAGGTTCAGACGTTACTGAATTTAAAAAGGGTGATCCTGTAATATTACACCCACTTATTTCTGGAACAGGAGGAACTTGTTTAGATTGTAGAAGAGGTAATGATATGCATGCTGAAGCAGGCGCATTTCCTGGATTAAGTATTAAAGAAGGTGGCTACGCTGAACTATTAAAAACTAGCGTTAGAAATCTAATTAAACTTCCAAAAGTATTAGCGCCTAAAGATGTTGCACCTTTTTCAGATGCAGGTCTTACAGCTTATAGAGTGGTAAAAAAAGCAACAAGACATTTGCTACCTGGTCAGAGCTGTACAATTATTGGTGCAGGAGGTTTAGGTCACATCGCTATTCAATGTTTAAAAGCTATGTGTGCAGCAGATATTATTATTGTTGAAAAATCTGAAACAGCATTGAAACATGCAATGGAACTTGGTGGTGACCACGGAGTTTTAATTGATGGAAACGAAATTGAAAAAGTTCAAGAACTAACAAAAGGAAAAGGTTCTGAAGCTGTAATTGATTTCGTAGGTGAAAAAGGATCTACTGCCATGGGAATTCAAATGACTTCTAATGGTGGTTTTTACTACATAGTTGGATATGGAGAAGAAATTAAATCACTTGCAGTTGATTTAATTATTTCTGAGAAAACAATTGTAGGTAATTTAGTGGGAACGTGGTCTGAATTATATGAATTAATGGAGTTAGCTGACAGAGGTAAAGTTAAGCTCTCTATGCAGGAGTATAGTTTAGACGATGCTAATAAAGCGCTTCATGATCTTAACGACGGTAAGGTTAAGGGACGAGCTGTTTTAGTTCCGTAAAAAAAAAAGAGAGGTGATAATGAAAATAATAAAAACCTGCTTAACGGCTGTAATATCAAGCATGATGATATTTAGCCCTATGGCATATGCTGATAAGTGGAGTGATCAATTCCCACATATCAAGGCAACAGGAGATATTCCAGGTGATTGTTCTTATGAAGAGATGTCTAAGAAAAATTATAAAGGAAAAACTCTTAAAATAAATACTCACGCAATTCCAGTAATGGGAGAGCCAACAGCTCTTCATGCTGAACAGTTTGAAAAATTAACTGGAGCTAAAGTTGAAGTTACTCATACACCAGCAGGTGATTTGTATTCTAAAGCAATGGTTCCTTTTCAAGCTGGACAAGCACCTTACGATATTGTGTTTGGATTTTCTAACTTTATCAATGACTGGAAAAGATATTTAGCACCAGTTCCTAAGAAGTATATGAACTCAACAGAGATGAAAGACGTAACCAAATCTCATATGGGTGTATCATCTTGGGATGGAACTATGTACCAGTATCCAGTTGATGGTGATAGACACTATCTAAAATATAGAAAAGACGTCATTGACAATCCTGAAATGCAAAAAAAATATAAAGCAGAAACAGGAAAAGATCTAAAAGTTCCAACAACTTGGAAAGAATATGCTGAGATGGCAAAATTCTTTAATGGTTGGGACTGGGACGGAGATGGTGAGTTAGAATATGGTTCAGCAGAAGTTATGAAAAAAGATGACTTAATGTTCGCAGCTTTTTTCAGCAGATCAGTTGCATATGCTAAAAATCCAAGAACTCCAGGTGGTTTCTTTTTTGATTTAGAAACTATGAAACCAAACATTAATAATCCAGGTTTCGTTGAAGCTTTAACTGATTGGGTTGAAGCTACTAAATATGTTCCTCCAGGGGGAACTAACTTTGGTCTAGGTGACGAAATCGGATCATTTGGTGGTGGACAAACTTTATTTAGTTTTTCATGGGATGATGCATTTATTGCAGCGATGCAGGATGATAGCCCTATTAAAAACAAAGTAGGTGCAGCTCCTCTTCCAGGTGCTAACAAAGTTTGGAACAGAGTTTCAAATAGCTGGGAAAACCAATACAACCAAGCTCCATATATTGTTTGGGGTTGGGCAGTTGGTGTTGCTAAGAAAAGTAAAGTAAAAGATATGGCGTTTGATTATCTTTGCTTTTTCTCAAACGGAGCAAACCACCAAGCTGACTTAGCAATTGGTAGATTTGGTGTTAACCCTTTCAAAAACTCTGACTTTGACCCTAATATTTATATTAATAGTATGGGTTGGGATCCAGAGATCGCTAACAGTTACACTCAAACACTTTTAGATATGGAGAAAAGTCAAAATAGAGTTTTCCCTCTAAGAGTTCCAGGTGTATTTGAGTTTACAAGTGCTGTTGCTACAGGAACTTCTAAAGCTTTAGCAGGACAATTGTCTCCTCAAGAAGCATTAGACGAAGTTGCTAAAGAGTGGGAAGCAATTGTAAGCAGAGTAGGTAAAAAAGCAGTAAGAGATGCCTACGCTGTTGGTGTTAAAATGGAAGACAACCAACTATAATAATACTTAATTTATGTGGCCATTTATTAAAATGGCCACATATAAAAAAAATAATATAATCCAACTTTATAAATGAACTTTAAGCATAAATATTTCTTTCTGTTTCCAGGTCTATTTGTGCTTATTGGAATTTTAATTTTTCCAATAATTTTTGTAGTTCGATTAAGTTTATCTGGATGGAATAGTTATAATCCAGGTTTAGATTTTATAGGTATAGAAAACTATATACGACTTTTTACTGATGACCCAAGATTTTGGGAATCTTTTTTTAGATTAAGTTTTTTGTCTGTTACAACAGTAATTCTCCAGTATGTCATTGGATTTGCTCTTGCACATATGGTTTGGAAAGACATTAAATTTAAAAGATTTTTTAGAGTTTTATTTTTAGTACCAATGATGACAACTCCTGTTATCATGACTGTTATTTGGAGAACTTTTTTTCATGAATCTTTAGGACCAGTTAATGATATCTTATCTAATTTTGGTTTATCTCCGAAATGGTTAACAGATCCAGCCTTAGCTAAATTTACAGTAATTATAGTTGAGGTTTGGCAGTGGACACCGTTTATGTTTCTACTTTTATTAGCGGGTTTATTGTCATTACCTAAAGAACCATTTTTAGCTGCTGCAATTGATGGAGCTAGTCCAGTAAGAAAATTTATTTATGTAACTTTTCCACTAATGGCGCCTATATCAATTGGCGCAATAATTATTAGATTAATTGAGGCATCAAAAATTATGGATACTGTTTATGTCCTAACATCAGGAGGGCCAGGCACCTCTACAGAAACGTCAAGTTTTTATATTTTTATAAAAGGGTTAAGAGAGTTTCAAATGGGATATGCAGCCTCGATGTCTTTCACTTATCTAATTATTATGATCATAAGTTTAACAATTATTGCAAAGGTTTTAACTAAATTACTTTTAAAAGAATAAATTATGAGCAAGCTTTATACATTTTTAAAATATTTTTTTATTGTCTTTTGGGCAGTCTTTGTTGTTGCACCTTTTCTTTGGGCGTTAACTACATCGTTTAAAGATTTTCAATCTGTAAATGGGGGAGTTACTTATATACCATGGGTAGATTTTGAACCTAATTTAGAGGGTTGGAAAGTTTTGATAAAATCTCCAGCTAAAGGTGGAGTTGATATAGTAGAACCTTATTTCAATAGTTTATTTGTAACCTGTACTGCAAGTTTAATTAGTATAATTCTTGGCACATTGTCAGCTTATGCTTTATCCAGATACACCTTTAAAGCAGGTTTTGTAAAAAATAATGACATTACATTTTTCTTTATTTCTCAAAGAATTATGCCGCCAATTGTTTTATCAATTCCATTTTTCTTATTTCTAAGTTCAATTAATTTATTAGATAGCCTCGTAGGATTGATTGTAGTTTATATTGTTTTACTGATGCCTATTGCAGTTTGGATTATGGTTGATTTTTTTAATAAAGTTCCAAGAGAAATTGATGAAACAGCTTTGATTGATGGATGTAATCCTTATCAAGCTTTCTTAAAAGTGGTGCTACCTAACTCAATACCAGGATTAATTGTTGCTGGTATGTTTTGTATTATTTTTGGATGGATAGATTTTTTCTTTGCGTTCATTTTAACTTTCACTGAGGTACAGTTGTTACCAGTTAAAATTGTTGCTCTGAACTCATCCGTTACTCCATGGTGGAGTTTGTCAGCATCTGCTCTAGTTTCTGTTGCACCATTAATTATAGTGGCGTTTATAGTCGAGAGATATTTATCTAAAGGAAATCTATCAGGAGCAATTAAATAATGAACTTAATTGCTAATAACTTAACCTATAAACCAAGTGAAGAGTATCATCTAAACGAAGTGTCCTTTAATTTTAAAGAGGGGAATTTATACACAATTCTTGGAAGAACTTTATCAGGTAAAACAACTTTATTAAAAACTATAGCTGGACTTTTAACTCCAGATAGTGGTGCTATTCAATTTGATGGTAAGGATTTTTTAAAGGTTCCAGTTTGGCAAAGAAATGTAGCTATGGTGTATCAACAATTTATTAATTATCCTCATTTAAATGTATTTGAAAATATTGCTTTTCCACTGAGACAAAGAAAAATTGATAATGAAGAAATCAAAAATAAAGTCATGGAATCTCTAAAATCAGTTGGGTTAGTTGGCTATGAAAACAGAAAAATTCAGGAGCTATCTGGTGGTCAGCAACAACGTGTTTCTTTAGCAAGATCATTAGTTAAAAATGCAAAAATATTATTGTTAGATGAGCCTTTAGTTAATTTAGATTACAAATTGAGAGAACAGCTTAGAGAAGAATTTAAGAATTTATTTTCAAAGGGTTTAGCTGATGAAACTATTTTAATTTATTCTACTACAGATCCAAGAGAAACTATGGAATTAAATGGCGAGGTAATTGTTTTAGATGAAGGTAAAGTCTTACAAGTAGGCCCAGCAAAAGAAATATTTGAGAACCCAAGCTCATTAAAGGTTGCTGAAATTTCTAACGACCCACCTATGAATATAATAGAAGCAGAGATATCTAATGATCAAATAAGATTTGAAGGTATTGAAATTAATGCACCTAATCATTTATCAAAGTTAACTGAGAGTGGACTAAAAATTGGTTTAAGATCTTCGGATATTGAACTTAATGAAAATGGCCATGAATTTGAGGTTGAGCTAGCTGAAATTAGTGGTTCTGAAACTTTACTCCATTTAAAAAGAGGAAGTATAAAAATTATTATTTCTATAGAAGAAGTTTTGAACTTTAAAATTCATGACAAGATTAAAATAGATTTTAAAATAGATAGAGCTTATGCATTTGGTGCTGATGGCAAATTAGTATCCTCACCATTTGGAGGAAACAATGGCTAAGATTGATTTAAGTAATATCTCACATTCCTATAACCCTAATGATCCAAATCCAGTTTATGCATTAAATCCATTTTCGATGACTTGGGAGAATGGTAATAGATATGCAATCCTAGGTCCTTCTGGATGTGGAAAAACAACAATGTTAAATATTGTTTCTGGATTAGTAAGACCATCAGCTGGAAAGATATTGTTTGATGATAAGGATGTTACAGATTTAAAAACAGAAGAAAGAAATATTGCTCAAGTTTTTCAGTTTCCAGTAATTTATAACACCATGACAGTTTTTGAAAATCTTGCTTTTCCCCTAAAGTGTAGAGATTTTTCAAAAGCCAAAATAGATGAAAGAGTTAATTCTGTTGCAGAAACTTTAAATTTAAAATCTTTTTTAAACTCTCCTGCACGAAAATTAACAGCAGATCAAAAACAATTGATATCTTTAGGAAGAGGTTTGGTTAGAGAAGATGTTGCAGCGGTTTTAATGGACGAGCCTTTGACTGTTATTGATCCTGATTTAAAATTTAGATTGAGAAGAAATCTAAAAGAAATAAACGAACAATATAAAACTACTTTAGTTTATGTAACACATGATCAAAACGAAGCCATGACATTTGCAGATAATATAATTGTGATGAGTGAAGGAGAAGTTGTGCAAACAGGTTCGCCTAAAGAATTATTTGAAAGACCTAATACAACTTTTGTTGGTTACTTTATTGGTTCACCTGCTATGAATTTATTTGATAGTGAAGCAACTTCGGAAAATACTGTTAAAATAAATAACACGATTATTAAGACGAATACAAATTTGTCTAACTTAAAAAGTAAAAATATAAAATTAGGAATTAGATCTGAGTTTATTAAAATTGCAAAAAATCAAAGTGAAAATCTTGTTGATGTTAATATTCAAAAGGTTGAAGATTTTGGTAATTATAAATTGATTACTGCAAGAATGGATAATTTTGAAATTAAATCTAAAGTTAATAGAGAAACTGAAATTTCAGGTGAAAAAATTAAACTTCATATACCAGCAGAAAAATGCTGTATTTATGAAAACAACAAGTTGATTTAACTTATAGTTATATTTCCTAGTCATTTAATATTTATTAAAGAAATTAAAAAATTCTTTCAATAAACCAATACAATCCAATAAAAGCTATTATTAGTGATAGAGTTTTCGTTATTACTTTATTGTACCAATTTTGTTTTTTAAACGGTAACGCTAGGATTAAATAAGCAATTAAAATTACAGCAATTTGTCCCAATTCCACTCCAATATTAAAAGATATCAAACTTGTTAAAAAAAGATATTCGGGCACTCCTATTTCTGCCAGAACTCCCGCAAAACCTAAGCCATGTAGAAGACCAAATATAAAAATTACAAATGGTCTTGCTTTGTTAATCTTGTTAGTAAATAAATTTTCAAAAGCTACATATGATATTGAAATAGCAATTATCGGCTCAACAACACTTGGTGAAATATTTACGATACCCAGCACACCAAGAATTAATGTTATTGAGTGAGCTATTGTAAAAATTGTAACTTGAAGAATTAGTGGTTTAAATTTTGTGGATAATAAAAATAAAGCTAAAACAAAAAGTATATGGTCTAAGCCTTTAGGCAGAATATGTTCAAATCCAATAATAACATAGTCTGTAATAGTTTTAAAAACACTTGATTGATTTTTATTAATATTAAAGGTTGAAGAAAGATTGCTCTCAATTATTTCAGTATGTAGCTCACCCTGATCAATTGAATTAACACGAAGTATTAGTGACCCAAAGTTTTTATTCCAATGGATTTGATATTTTTCGTCTTGCAAATTCTTAAAATTTATTTCAATGATGCTATCTCTTATAACTTCCAAATCTCCAATGGGAGGAATTGTTATTTTTTCAACTGTTCCAAAATATTTGTTTAAGTCTTTAATTAAATAAATTTCGTTATTGAAATTATCAAATTTTTCATAAAATTTTTCTAATAATTTTTCAGGATTTAATTTTCGATATTCGTCGTATTTTTCAGATTGATTAGAGTCTTTTGTATTTGAATGTCCAGGGTCAATTCCTGCAATAATAGCTTCAAGATTAACTTTTAAATTAAGTATTGCGTAAGTTGTTTTTTCATTTTTTGTTATATCTAAATTTGCTATGTTGGGTCTAAGCTCATGTGCGAAAATAAAACTTATAAACGAAAAATAAATGATAATTCCTTTTAAAAATATATTTTTTAGAGAAGGCATAATATTTTTTTTTCTTATTATTTTTTTTATTTTATTATCAAATAAAGAACTACTAGCACATGAGTCATGGCTAGAAAAGAATTCAAATACAGGTGATAAAACTTTGATAGATATTATGGTGGGTCAAAATTTTAATGGAACACCTTTTGGGTTTTACAGTAAAGAAAAAGAAAAATTATATTTAGACAATAACAATATAATTAAAAATATTGAGCAAAGAGATGGTGATTTTCCAGCTATACAATTAAAACTTGATAACAATTTTTTTAACGTAATTAATTATGAGACAAAATATATTTTTTTAAAATATGATAATATTGAAAAGTTTGAAAACTTTGTTAAAGAACAAGATTTTCTTGATATTTTATCTAGCTACAATGCAAACAAGTTGCCAACAGAAAATTATAAAAGATTTTCAAAAATTTTAATCTCCAATTCTAATGATTTTTTTCAGCAAAGTTCAAAATTAGATTTTGAATTAATCGCACTAAACTCACCCTTTGATAAAAGAAATGAGTTTTTTAAATTTAAACTGCTAAATAATGGAAAACCTCTTGGAAATTTTCAGATAAAAATTTTTACAAAAAATAAGGAAATTTTTAATCAAGAAATTATAAAAACGAAGCCAAATGGCGAAGGACAAATAAGAATTGTGCGTGATAGAGTTTATTTGTTGAGTGCTGTTAATATTTTTAAATCAAACTTTATTCAAAATTTAAAGCTAAAGTCTGATTGGGTATCACATTGGGCAACTTTAGCTTTTTTCCCATCATACAATTATTAATTGAATTATTTATTTAATTATTTCTTTTTTTCGCGAGAATTCTAGGTTTTTTAATTTTAATAGGTTTAGACTCTTTAGAATGATTATGATTAGATGCGCGACGGTTAATTAACTAAAAATAAATAGGAGAAATAATGATTAAAGAAAAAAAATCATTGAAGAATAAAATTTCTTCAAGACGTAAGTTCTTTAAGGCCGCTGCTACAGCTGGTGCTGCAGCTGCAGCTACAGTTGCAATGCCGAATATCGCAACTGCAGGTGGTCACGCTACAGTATTAAAGATGCAAGCTGCATGGCCATCAGGTGCTAACATCTTTTTTGAAATGGCAACAGACTATGCGAAAATGGTTAGCGATATGTCAGGTGGCTCACTAAAAATTGATGTGCAACCAGTTGGAGCAGTTGTAAAAACTTCTGAAATTGGTCAAGCAGTTAGTTCTGGAGTAGTAGATATGGGTCACTGGGTGACTGCATACTGGTATGGAAAAAACCCTGCTGCATCACTTTTTGGAACAGGTCCTTCATACGGAATGTCATCTCAAGAAGTAATGGGATGGATGGAGTATGGTGGAGGTAGAGCATTATATGAAGAAGCTGTAAAAAGCGTAGGATTTGACTACACTGGTTTCTTCCATATGCCTATGCCTGCTCAGCCTTTTGGTTGGTTCAAAAAGAATGTAACTAAAGTATCTGATGTTAAAGGTATGAAGTATAGAACAGTTGGTCTTGCGACTAACGTTTTAACTGCTATGGGAATGGTTGTAAGACAGTTACCAGGTGGTGAAATCCAACCAGCGATGAAAACTGGTTTGATTGATGCTGCAGAGTTTAACAACCCTACATCAGACTCACAGTTTGGAATGCAAGATGTCTCTAAACACTATCACTTAGGAAGTTTCCATCAATCTCAGGAAATGTTCGAAGTGCCGATTAATACTAAGAGACTAAATAGCCTTTCACCTGAACATCAAGCTATCTTGAGAAATGCTGCATATGCTGCAAACTCAGATAACTACTTTAAAGCATTGGTTAGATATTCAAGTGACCTTGCTAAGTTGATGAATGAGCATAAGGTTAATGTTTACCAAACGTCTGATGCTATCCTAGCTGAACAATTAAAAGGTTGGGACAAAGTTGTTGGAGAGTTTTCTGCTAAAGATGCTTTCTTCAAAAAAGTAGTAGACTCACAAAAAGCATACGCTAAGAGAACAATGAAGTATCTGTTGATGAATCAACCGAACTACAAATTAGCTTATGAAAATGAGTTTGGTCCAATTGAAAAAGTTAAAATCTAATTAACTTTTAAATAAATTTAAAGGGGGTTGAAAAACCCCCTTTTTTTTACACGTATTTTAATATATTTCTTTTATATGAAGTCATTTATTCAATTTGCAGATACTCTTAGCACATCGATGGGAAAAGCTTTTTCTTGGTGCATCGTAGTTTTGATGGGGGGAACTGTTTATGAAGTAGTAATGGCTTATGTTTTTAATTCTCCCACACTTTGGAATTTTGATTTTAGTATGCAGATGTATGGTGCAATTCTAATGATGTCAGGAGCTTATTGTTTAGCAACTGAATCACATGTAAGAGGAGATGTTATTTATAGATTGTTTAGTCAAAGAACTCAGGCTTGGATTGATTTAGTTTTATACTTTATTTTCTTTTTCCCTGGAGTGATTGCGTTAGCCTTTTACGGATATGAGTATGCAGCGCTTGCTTGGAAAATAAAAGAGACTAGTTGGAGTAGTCCAGCTCAAATCCAAATTTATATGGTTAAATCGATGATACCTGCTGCAGGTATTTTATTAATTATTCAAGGTATTAGTGAAGTATTTAGATCTATTATTTGTATTCAAACAGGACAATGGCCAGCAAGAATGGTTGTTGCTGAAGAAACAGAACAAGTTTTAATGAGAACAGCTCAGGAAGAGGACGAAAAAAATGTTATTTAGTTTAACAAATCCAGAAATTGCAATTTTGATGATGGGTATGTTTTTATTTGCAGTTCTCTTAGGTTTCCCGATTGCTTTCACTCTAATGGCTATGGGAATTGGGTTTGGATATTTTGCTTATTACGATGCAACAATGATGGAGCACATTTTTGATAATCGTATATTCCAACTGTTTGTTCAAAACACTTACACAGTAATGGATAACAATGTTCTTACTGCTGTACCTTTATTTTTATTCATGGGCTACCTTGTTGAAAGAGCAGGAATTGTAGCAAAATTATTTTTTGCAATTAGATTGGCTGCACACAGGCTTCCGGCTTCAATGGCGGTAGCTGCATTAATTACTTGTACATTATTTTCTACAGCAACAGGAATTATTGGTGCCGTTGTAACTTTGATGGGTCTGTTAGCTTGGCCAGCTATGGTTAAGGCAGGATATGATAAAAAATTTGCATCAGGAATTATTTGTGCTGGTGGATGTTTAGGAATTTTAATTCCACCGAGTATTATGCTTATTGTTTATTCGGTAATAGCCCAACTATCGCCCTTAAGACTTTTTGCAGCAGCAATATTTCCAGGTTTACTTTTAGCAGGGCTTTATATTGCATATGCAGTATTTAGAGCATGGTTAAATCCATCAATTGCTCCTAGACCTCCTAAAGAAGATATTCCTCCAACTGGTGAAATTCTAAAAGAAGTTTTAGTTTCTTTCGTTCCACTTTTTGGTTTAATTATGCTTGTTTTAGGAACTATTTTAGCAGGTATTGCAACTCCAGCAGAAGCTGCAGCAGCAGGAGCTTTTGGAGCAATTCTTTTATCTTGGTTTTATAAAACACTTAAATGGCAAAACTTTAAAGAGTCTGTGTTTTTAACTGCTAAGACAACTGCAATGATCATGTGGTTGTTTATTGGTTCCTGGACTTTTTCATCAGTATTTTCTTATTTAGGCGGTCACGAAGTATTTGAACATTTCTTTACTTCTATAAATATTACTACATGGCAGTTTTTAATTATCACTCAAATAATTATTTTCCTTTTAGGATGGCCTTTAGAATGGACTGAAATTTTGATTATTTTTGTTCCAATATTCTTGCCATTGTTAGAGGTATTTGGTGTTAATCCATATTTCTTTGCAATGTTAATTGCTTTAAATTTGCAAACTTCTTTCTTAACTCCACCAATGGCGATGTCAGCCTATTATTTAAAAGGAGTTCAAAAATCTAATGTAGAACTCTTGGATATATTTAGAGGAATAATGCCTTTCTTAGCAATTGTAATTTTTGCAATGTTTTTAATGTATATGTTCCCAGGAATAGCACTTTGGTTACCTGAAACTTTATTTGCACAATAAAAAAAAATGACAGATGTTTTTTCATTAAAAGTTGAAGAACTTGCTGTAAAAATTAAAGATGCTCAAATTACTTCTGTAGAATTGTGCCAAATTTATATTGATAGAGTAAATAAATTTGAAAAAGATGTAAAAGCGTGGGCACACTTTGATAAAAAACTTTTATTAGAAAAAGCAGCTGAGGCTGACGAGTATAGAAAGTCAGGCAAACCTCTTGGACCACTTCATGGAATTCCTGTTGCAGTAAAAGATATTGTCGGAACTGTTGATATGCCAACAGAATGTGGGACATCAATTAGAAAAGGTAAATCATATTCTCAAAATGCTGAAATAGTTGATTTATTAATTTCTGCTGGTGCAATTGTGATGGGCAAAACAGCAACATCTGAGTTGGCATTTTTAGGTCCTTCAAAAACTACAAATCCACATGATTATTCTAGAACTCCAGGTGGCTCATCTAGTGGATCTGCTGCTGCTGTAGCTTCTTTTATGGCTCCACTTGCAATTGGATCTCAAACAGGTGGTTCAGTTATAAGACCAGCATCATATTGTGGGGTTGTTGGCTATAAACCTTCTTATGGATTGATTAGTAGAAATGGTGTTCTAAAAACTTCTGAAAAATTAGATCACATTGGTGTTTTTGGAAGATCAGTGGAAGATGTAGCTCTTCTTGCTAAAATTTTAATCAAAAAAGATAATTATGATAAAGCAACAATTCATTATTCTAGTGATGAAATGTTAGCAGAAACAAAAAAAGGACCTTTGTTTGATCCTAAATTTATTTTTTACAAAACTGATCATTGGAAACTTCTAGGAAAAAAATCAAGAGAAGCTTTTGAATATTTTATAAAATCATTCAAAAAAAATATTGAAGTTTTTGATACACCTTCTTATTTTAAAGATATCCATAAATACCATCAAATAATTCATGAGACAGATTTAGCTAATAATTTTTCCCTTTATTACAAAAAGTATAAGAAAAAATTATCTAAGTATATGCAAGATGCAATTTCAAAAGGTAATAAACATTCGGCAAAAGAATATGCAGAAGCTATAGATTTTATGAAAAGAAGTTATGAATCTTATAAGGAAGTTTTTGAGGATTATCATGGAGTTTTATCTCCATCTAGTCCCGGAGTAGCACTGAAAGGTTTAAAAAGCACAGGAACAGCAGAATTTAACAAGGTCTGGTCTTATTTAGGTACACCTTGTATATCATTACCTATACTTCAAGGTGAAAACAATTTACCTTTAGGTGTACAATTAATTGGTGCAAAATATGATGATCAAAGATTTTTAGGTGTTGCTAATTGGTTAGAAAAGGAATGTAATAATTAAATGCAAAAATTTACAACATTTTTAGGTTCTCTTCTTGCAATTGCTTTTTTAGTAGGACTTGCAACAACGTTGACTAGATCATCTATGATTGGATTTTTTGATGTTCTTCCTGTTTATATTTTGATGGGTGGAGCAATCTTTATGATGGTTTACGAAGCGTTTTTCGATAAAAAATAATTTTTCTTAATATACAATTGTCTAATCAAAATAAAAATTTATTAGCTTTATCTCTTTTATTTATTCAACCAATATTTATGGCATCTAATTTAATTGTTGCTAGAGGTGGTGTTGAGTTTGTGCCCCCAATTTCATTAGCTTTTTGGAGGTGGACGTTTGTATTTTTAATTCTCTTACCTTTCACATATTCATCATTAAAAAAAAATTTCAAAGTTATTAAAAATGAATACTCAAAATTATTTTTTCTAGGAGCAATGGGATGTGGAGTTTGTGGGGCTTTTCCTTTTTTAGCAGGTAAAACGACAACTGTTACAAATATGGGAATTATTTATACCTCATCTCCTATTTTTATAATTATGATTTCTGCAATATTTTTTAAAGAGAAAATTAATTTATTAAAAATTATTGGTTTGATTTCATGTTTAGTTGGAGTTTTAGCAATTATTATTAAAGGAGATTTAAATTTACTTTTAAATTTAAATTTCACCATTGGAGATTTATGGATGTTGGCAGCTGCGATTGGCTGGGCCTTGTATTCGATTTATTTATTTTACTGGAAATCTCAATTATCGATTTTTACTAGATTTTCCATGATATCTTTTTTTGGTGCAGTAAGTTTATTTCCATTTTATTTGGCAGAAGAAATTTATTTTGAACAAACTATATTTAATTCTGATTTTTTATTGTGGACTATATTTGCAGCGGTTTCACCAGGAATTATAGCATTTACTTTATATACTAAAGCTCAAGAAAGCTTAGGAGCTTCACTTACTGGTTTTACTTTGTATGTATTTACTATCTATGCTGCAATATACGGATTTATATTGTTTGATGAAAATTTAGAAACATTTCATTATATTGGTACTGCTCTTGTTTTTGTTGGAGTTTACTTAGCAAAGAAAAATTATGATACCAAAACCTAGGAAGTTAATTTTGCAAATTATAATTTGGATCTTCGTTATATATCTTATTTTACTAGCTTATCTTTTTATATTTCAAAGAAATCTAATGTATCATCCCCAGGAAAATAATTATTCAGGGGATAAAATAGAAGTAGAAATAGAAAAAGTTCAAATTCAAACAGCAGATAACATTAGCCTTTTAGGATGGTTTCATAAAAAAGATTTGAATAAATTTAAGACCATTGTTTATTTTCACGGAAATGCAGGAAGCCTAGAAAATAGAATTCATAAATTAAATCATTTTAAAAATATGGATGTAAATTTTTTAATTATCGCTTGGCGTGGATTTAGTGGAAATTTAGGAAAACCATCTGAAAATGCTTTATATGAGGATGGAAAAAGCGCAATTAACTGGCTTAAAAATAAAGGTTTGAGTGACAGTGATTTAATCATTTATGGAGAGTCACTTGGCACAGGAATTGCAACTGAGGTTTCTCAAAATAAAAAATATGCTGGTTTAATTTTAGAAACACCTTTCACTTCAATGATTGCTGCAGCTAAGAATTTTTATCCATACATTCCTGTCTCTCTAATATTGAAAGATAAATATAAAAATGATGAAAAAATAAAAAATATTAATATTCCAGTTTTAGTTATGCATGGCGAAAAAGATCAAATTGTTCCTTTTTCAATGGGAAAGAAGATGTTTGATTTAGCAAATGATCCAAAGTCCTCTTATTTTACCAAACATGACGATCATATGATGGAATTTGATAATAATATGGTTTTCCAACTAGGTTCATTTATAAAAAGTTTAAATTAAGCCACAATCAAAACAATTTTATTCCAAAAATTCTAATTAATTTCTAACCATGAAAAAATTATTCATTTATATTTTTTTGACTTTTCTTATTTCAGGAACTTCTTTTTCTAAAGAAAATTTGTCTTCAATTGAAAATTTATTTTTTATTGATCAAATGAACTCGCATGATGAAAATTTTGCTTTGTATTTTAAACCAAGAGAAAAGGCTATATTAGCAAAAGGGGAAGTAAGTAATTACATCAATGATTACCCTAAAGATCTCTATATATATGATTATAAAACAGAAGTATCATCACCATTGATTTCTTATGAATGGTTTCCAAGAAAAGCAAAAAATTTTTTAAAGGAATATAATTTTCCAGTTTTTCCAGATGATTTTGCTTATTATCTATTAAAGGATAACAAAACATTGGTCATGATTAGTGCTGTTAAAAGTTTAAAAGTAAATTTCAAATATGATATTGTTGAAAAGAAATTAGATTTATATCCAACTAATGGAAAATTTGATTTCATTATTTCCTCTATTGCAAAAGATTGTGGACACTACAAATTTAAAGATAATTATAGATGTAGTTTCTATAAACCTTTAATATCAAGTACTTTAATTAAGTAATTTGTGTAAACGCATCAGCAAATTTTTCAGCCTCAAAAATTTGCAGATCATCTTCTTTTTCCCCTAAACCAAGTGCAATAATTGGTATTTTATACTTTTTGGCTACAGCCAGAAGTATTCCTCCCTTAGCCGTTCCATCTAATTTTGTCATAACTAGACCTGTAATTGGGATAATTTTATTAAATTCTTCAACTTGATTTAAAACGTTTTGACCTGAAGTTGCATCTAAAACTAAAATCACATCATGAGGTGCACTTTCATCTATTTTTTTTGTAACGTTTGCTATTTTTTTATATTCTTCCATTAGGTTTTTTTTATTTTGTAGTCTTCCGGCAGTATCAATTAAAACTTGATTAAAATTGTTTGATATAGAAGTTTCTATTGCCTTATAGGCTACAGATGCAGGATCGGATCCTTGTGAAGATTTTGTAATTTCAACATTAATTTTTTTTGCCCAATTTTCTAATTGCTCTATAGCAGCAGCTCTAAATGTATCTGATGCTGCCAACATAACCTTATTTCCATTTTCTTTTAATATTTTACTAATTTTCCCAATAGTTGTTGTTTTACCAACACCGTTAACTCCAGATACTAAAATGGCATTAAGTTTTTCTTTATTTTTAAAAAATTCATTATTTTCTAAAGGTTTCATAACTGAGATAATGTAGTCTTTAAGAATATTATTTATCTCAGCAGTTAAATCTTTGTTTGGATCTATTTTTGTTTTTGAGATTATTTCTCTAATTTCTGAAGCAGAAGCCACTCCAACGTCTGACTGAATTAAATAATCTTCAATTCTGTCTAAAGTTTTGTCATCAATTTCTTTTTTGACAACTATATCTCTTAAGCCTGATGTAAAAGCTGAAGCACTTTTTTTAAATCCTGATTTAAATTTTTCAAAAATTCCCATTAAATTTCTATATCGATTTCTTTTATATCAGAAACAGGACCTTTCATGTGTATACTATTGTTTTTATCTATGGATATCGTTAATCTTCCAGTAGAAAATTCGATATTAACCTTATCGCTAACAAGTCCTGCTTTCTTAGCAGCATAGGCAGTAGCACAAGCTGCAGTTCCACATGCTTTTGTCAAACCAGCTCCTCTTTCCCAAACTTTTACTTTTATTAACTCTTTGTTTACTATTGTAGCTATTGTGACATTACATTTTTCTGGAAATAGTTTGTGGTTTTCTATTTCTGGGCCAATTTTTTCTATTTCGAATTGTTCGTTGTCTTCCACAAAAAAAATTATATGAGGATTTCCCACATTAACAGCCGTTCCTCCAAAAAATTCGTTATTATTTGAATCAACAATTTTAATATTTAAGTTTTTAGTTTCTAATTTTTCAGATAATGGAATTTCATTCCATTTAGTTCTGCCCAAACCAATTTCAGTAGATACTAATTTTTCTCCTAAAATTTGAGATTTTAAATGGCCAGATAAAGTCGTTAATATAATGGTGTCTTTATTTTTTTCTTTTCCTAATAGCTCAGCAACGCACCTTGTACCATTTCCACATGCACCAGAAACCCCACCATCAGAATTAAAAAATTCTATTGAAGCATCGAAATTTTGGTCTTTATTAATTAATATAAGTTGATCGCATCCTACAAAGTTTCTGTCACAAATTTTAATTATTTGGTCTTTGGTAAGATTTGTAATTTTTTCTCTATTATCAATAATTACAAAATCATTGCCTAAACCGTCCATTTTAAATGCTTTAATATTCATAATTAGATATTTAACTTATTTATTGACTTTTTGAACCTCTATTATAGGTTGTTGCCGTTTCCGCAAAAACATTAACTTTGCGGTGTCTTTGGAAACAAAGAGATCGACACTAGTCAGCGAGAGTTCGCCCACTAGTGCGTTACTGCTATGCGTAACAAAAAAATATATGTTTGAAAATTTAACAAATAAATTTGAAGAAATCTTTTCTTCTTTAAAAAAAGCACCCTCTCTGAATGAAGCTCAGGTAGATGAGGGTTTGAGAAGCATTAGGCAGGCATTGCTTGAGGCAGATGTTTCTTTAGATGTTGCAAAAGAATTTATTGAAAACGTAAAACCTAAAGCTTTAGGACAAGAAATCATAAGATCAACTTCTCCTGGAGATATGGTTGTAAAAATTGTCTACGATGAGCTAGTAAACCTACTAGGTTCTAGCAATGCAGACATAAATTTAAATGCTGTACCACCAGTTCCTATGATGATGGTTGGTTTGCAGGGTTCGGGTAAGACAACTTCTACTGCAAAATTAGCTAAATATTTAGAGGATAATAAAAAGAAAAAAGTGATGATGGTCAGTTTGGACATTTATAGGCCAGCAGCACAAGAACAGCTTAGATCTTTAGGTGAACAGAATAATATTTTGACACTTCCAATTATTGAAGGTCAGCAACCAACTGATATTTGCCAAAGAGCCATGAGTGCAGCAAATCTAAATGGAGCAGATATAATTTTGTTTGATACAGCTGGAAGAACTCAAATTGATTTACAAATGATGAGCGAGATTAAACAAATTGAGAGCATAATTAATCCAGCAGAAACTTTTCTAGTAGCAGACTCTCTTACAGGTCAAGTTGCTGCTTCAGTTGCAAAAGAGTTCAAAAACACAGTTAACTTATCTGGAATAATATTAACTAGAGCTGATGGTGATGCGAGAGGTGGAGCTGCCGTGAGTATGAAATATGTATCAAATGTTCCAATAAAATTTTTGGGTATAGGTGAAAAAATAGAAAATTTTGAGGTATTTCATCCAGATAGAATAGCTAATAGAATTTTAGGAATGGGAGACATTGTTTCTCTTGTAGAAAAAGCTGCTCAAGATTTAGGTGAAGAGAACATTAAAAAAGCTGAAGAAAATTTAAAAAAGGGTCAATTCTCTATGGAAGATTACCTTTCTCAATTAAGACAGATGAAAAAAATGGGAGGCATTGAGGGGATCATGTCTTTTATGCCAGGGGTATCTAAAATTAAATCTCAAATGGATTCAGCAGGGATTGACGAAAGTATTATAACAAAAAACGAAGCTATCATTTTATCAATGACAAAAAAAGAGAGAGAGAATCCAAAAGTAATTGATGGTTCAAGAAAAAAAAGAATTGCTAATGGCTCTGGCACAGATCCAGCCACTATCAATAAATTGCTTAAGCAATTTAAAATGATGTCTGAAATGATGAAAAAGATGTCAAAAGGAAATCTGAAAGGTATGTCTGATCAAGGGATACCACCAGAGCTATTTAATAAACTAAAATAATAAAATAAGGAGAACAAATGTTAAAACTTAGATTATCAAGGGGAGGCTCTAAAAAGAGACCAGTTTACAAAGTTGTTGTAGCTGACAGTCGTTTCCCAAGAGATGGAAGATTTATAGAAAAAGTTGGTTTTTTTAACCCATTACTTCCTAAAGATAAAAAAGAGAGAGTAGGTCTTGAAGCTGAAAGAATTAAATATTGGCTAGGTCAAGGCGCTAAACCAACAACAAGAGTTGCAAGAATTTTAGGTGAAAATGATTTAATCCCTATGCCAGCAGCTGGAAATAATCCAAATAAAGCTGTTCCTAAAAAAGAAAGAAATAAAAAAGAGGAAGATGGTGCAGAAGCACCTAAAGCAGAAGCAGCTCCAGCAGCAGAGGCTCCAAAGGAAGAAGCACCTAAAGCAGAAGCAGCTCCAGCAGCAGAGGCTCCAAAGGAAGAAGCACCTAAAGCAGAAGCAGCTCCAGCAGCAGAGGCTCCTAAAGAGGAAGCTCCAGCTGAGGAAAAAAAATAAATTAAGTATAATTTATGTGGCAAGCTCAAGTGTTTACACTTTATCCAGATATTTTTCCTGGTCCTTTGTCTAAAGGTCTATATGGAAAAGCAATGTCTAAAAATATTTGGAATTTAAAAGTAGTAAACATTAGAGATGCTGCTGATGATAAACACAAAACTGTAGATGATACTCCTTATGGAGGTGGTTCAGGTATGTTGATGAAAGCTGATGTATTAGCAAAATCATTAGATCAAAATAAAAATGAGGGAGAAAAAATATTATATTTATCTCCAAGAGGAAAAAAATTTGATCAAAATTATGCCAAAGAACTATCAAAGGAAAAATCGGTTTCGATAATTTGTGGACACTTCGAAGGAGTTGATGAAAGAGTGTTAAGCACGCGAAATATAGAAGAAGTTAGTATTGGAGACTTTATTTTATCAGGAGGAGAGTCAGCAGCATTTGTGGTGATTGATAGTATTTTGAGACTTTTACCCGGTGTTCTGGGAAATGAGAATTCTACGGTAAACGAAAGTTTTGAAAATGGATTATTAGAGTATCCTCAGTTCACAAAACCTCAAATTTGGGAGGAAAAAGCGGTTCCAGAAGTACTTTTGTCAGGAGATCACAGTAAAATTAAACACTGGCGTTTATCTCAATCTGAGGCTATAACACGCGTCCGAAGACCAGATTTATGGGAAAAATATAAGAAGAATTAATTTGATAAATATAACTATGAAAACAATTGAAGAGATAAATCAACATAACGTTAAAAAAATACTTTCAGAAAAAAAGATACCTGAATTCTACCCTGGAGATGTAGTTAAAGTAGGTGTTAGAATTACAGAGGGAAAAAAAGAGAGAATTCAATATTTTGAAGGCGTTTGTATTGCAAAAAAAAGCAGAGATTTAAACTCGTCTTTCACAGTTAGAAAAATTTCTTTTGGTGAAGGTGTTGAAAGAACATTTCCACTTTATGGAACTCTAATTGACTCAATTAAAGTTATTAGATCAGGAAAAGTAAGAAGAGCAAAATTATACTATCTAAGAGATAGAACAGGTAAATCAGCAAGGATTGCAGAAAAAATCAGAAAAAAAATTGGTATTGATGTTGATGCAAAACCTGAAACAGTTACTGAAGAAAATGTAGCACCACCAACAGAAGCTCCAAAGGAAGAGGCTCCTAAAGTAGAAGCAGCACCAGCTGCAGAAGCTCCAAAAGAAGAAGCCCCTAAGACAGAAGAAGCTACTGCCGAACAATCAACAGAAAGTACTTCAGAAAAAAAATAATTTTTTTTTCAATGTCCACTACTCTTTACGATAAAATTTGGAATGATCATTTAGTAGATCAGCAAGAAGATGGAACAGCTTTATTGTTTGTCGATAGACACTTAATTCATGAAGTTACTAGTCCACAAGCTTTTGAAGGTTTAAGAAATTCAAATAGAAAAGTTCGTCATCCTAATTTAACTTTAGCTGTTGCTGATCATAATGTTCCAACGACAGATAGAACCAAAGGGATAGCAGATCAGGAATCTAAAATACAAGTCGATACATTAGAATCAAATTGTAAGGAATTTGGTGTACAGCTTTTTGGTATGGATGATAAACGACAAGGAATTGTTCATATTATTGGACCAGAACAAGGTTTTACTCAACCAGGAACAGTTATTGTATGTGGAGATAGTCATACCGCAACTCATGGTGCTTTTGGATCATTAGCTTTTGGTATCGGAACATCTGAAGTTGAACATGTTTTAGCAACGCAAACACTCGTTCAAAAGAAAGCAAAAAATTTTAGAATTAATGTTAATGGAGCACTTCCTTTAGGAGTAACATCTAAAGATGTAATACTTCAAATCATTGGCAAGATTGGTACTGCAGGAGGAACAGGTTGTGTAGTTGAATATGCTGGAGATTTAATAAGATCTTTGAGTGTTGAACAGAGAATGACTATTTGCAATATGACCATTGAGGGTGGTGCAAGAGCTGGATTAATTGCTCCAGATGAAAAAATATTTGAATATTTAAAAGGTAAACCCATGTCTCCAAAAGGAGAAAATTGGGAAAAGGCATTGGAATATTGGAACAGTTTGAAAACAGATGCTGATGCAAGTTTTGATAAAGAAATAAATCTTAATGCAAATGATATTTTACCAATGATTACTTGGGGGACTTCACCTCAAGATGTAATTACAATCGATGGAAAAGTACCAAATCCTCAAAATGAAAAAGATGAGGATAAAAAGAACTCAATTGAAAGAGCACTAAAATATATGGGATTAACACCTGATATGGCAGCAACTGATATCAAGATAGATAAAGTATTTATTGGAAGCTGTACAAACGGAAGAATTGAAGATTTAAGGGAAGCTGCCAAAATCTTAAAGGACAAAAAAATATCATCTCATGTAAATGCTATTGTAGTTCCCGGGTCAGGATTAGTTAAAGAACAAGCTGAGCAAGAAGGTTTAGATAAAATATTTCTAAATTCAGGATTTGAATGGAGAGAGCCAGGCTGTTCTATGTGTTTAGCAATGAATGCAGATAAATTAAAACCAGAGGAAAGATGTGCATCTACTTCAAACAGAAACTTTGAAGGAAGACAGGGAAGAGGCGGCAGAACCCATCTAGTAAGCCCTGGGATGGCAGCTGCAGCTGCAATCTCTGGTAATTTAGATGATGTAAGAAAGTATCAAAATTAAATGCAAAAATTTAATACATTAAAAAGTATTCCAGCTTATTTACCAATCGTAAATATCGATACAGATATGATTATTCCTAAGCAATTTTTAAAAACAATAAAAAGAACTGGACTTGGAAAAAATTTGTTTTTTGAAATGAGATATGACGATAATGGAAAAGAAATTAATGATTTTGTATTAAATCAGGAACCATTTAATAACTCAAAAATTTTAATTGCAGGAAACAATTTTGGATGTGGTTCATCAAGAGAGCATGCTCCATGGGCATTGTTAGATTTTGGAATTACTTGTGTGATTAGTTCAAGTTATGCTGATATTTTTTATAGTAATTGTTTTAAAAATGGAATTTTACCAATAATTCTCGAAGAAGAAAAAATAAAAGAACTTTCTGAATACGCAAATAGAAAAGAGGAAATTTCTGTAGACTTAAATGATCAAAAAATTATTTATGGAAACAATGAAATTAAATTTGAAATCGATCCATTTAAGAAAAAATGTTTGTTAGAAGGATTAGATGACATTGCTCTTTCTTTAAAAAAATCTGACAAAATTCAAAATTTTGAAAATCAATTAAAAGATAAAAAACCTTGGATTTTTAATGATTAAAGTTAAAAAAAGAAAAATTCTATTATTACCAGGAGATGGTATTGGACCTGAAGTAATTGGAGAAGTTAAAAAAATAATTAACTGGTTCAATGATAAAAAATCCTTAGACTTTGAAATAGATGAAGATCTTGCTGGTGGATGTTCTTACGATAAACACGGTACTCCAATAACAGATGAAGTTTTTTATAAAGCTTTAGAGAGTGAAGTTGTTATGCTTGGTGCAGTGGGAGGACCCAAGTGGGATAATATTGAGTTTTCAAAAAAACCTGAGAGAGCTTTATTAAAATTAAGAAAAGAATTAAAATTATTTGCAAATTTGAGACCTGCAATATGTTTTGAACAATTAGTTGGCGCATCAACACTTAAACCAGAGGTGGTTTCTGGTTTAGATATAATGATTGTAAGAGAATTAACAGGTGGAATTTATTTTGGTGAACCAAGAGGTATTAAACCAATAGAAAATGGTGAAAGAAAAGGAATAAACACTCATACTTACACTACTAGTGAAATTACTAGAGTTGCAAGAGTTGCTTTTGATCTTGCTAGAAAAAGATCAAACAAAGTTACCTCTTGTGAGAAATCTAATGTAATGGAAGCTGGACAACTATGGAAAGAAGAAGTTCAGGAACTTCATGAAAAAGAATACAAAGATGTTGAGTTAAGCCATATGCTTGCAGATAACTGTGCAATGCAATTACTTAGAAATCCAAAACAATTTGACGTAATTGTTACTGATAATTTATTTGGTGATATGCTTTCAGATCAAGCTTCAATGTTAACAGGATCTTTAGGATTATTACCTTCTGCATCTTTAGGTGCAAAAAATAAAGATGGTGAAATGAGAGCAATGTATGAACCCATACATGGTTCAGCTCCTGATATTGCAGGAAAAGGGCTAGCAAATCCAATTGCAACAGTATTAAGTTTTGCAATGGCTTTAAGATATTCTTTAGATCTTGATAATGAAGCTGATGCTTTAGAAAATGCAGTACAAGCTGTGTTAAATGATGGTCTAAGAACGAAAGATATCCTTTCTGAGGGTATGAAAGAAGTATCTACTTCGCAAATGGGCGACGCGATAATTTCAAAATTGCAATAAACCTTTAAGTATTCTAAGCTTTTCAAATGCCAAGTTATTCTGCACCTGTTAAAGATATGATGTTTCTCTATGAAAAATTAAGAGATAATAAAAATTATAATGATCTTGAAAGATATAATGAAGTTAGCTCAGATTTGGTTAAAGATATTTTAGAAGAAGCAGCTAAAATCAATCAAAATTTAATTTTACCACTTGCTAAAGCAGGCGATGAAAATCCGGCAGTTTTAGAAAATGGTGTAGTTAGAACACCACCAGGATACAAAGAAGCTTATCAGAAATATATTGAGGATGGATGGACTTCATTGTCATGCGATCCAAAATATGGTGGTCAAGGAATGCCAAAAACAGTTAGTGCTTTTTTTGACGAAATGCTGTCTTCAGCTAGTTTATCTTTTAAACTTTATAGTGAATTAAGTATTGGAGCATACAATTGTATTAATCATCACGCTACTGATGAAATAAAAGATAAATATTTACCTAAAATTGTAGAAGGTAAATGGAGTGGCACGATGTGCTTAACAGAACCTGTTTGTGGTACCGATTTAGGTTTACTTAAAACAAAAGCAGTTAGTCAATCCGATGGAACTTATAAAATAACTGGCCAAAAAATTTTTATCACATCAGGTGATCATGACTTAACAGAAAACATTGTTCATTTAGTCTTAGCAAGATCTACCGACTCTCCTCCTGGAACAAAAGGAATAAGTTTATTTTTAGTACCCAAATTTTTAGTAAATCAAGATGGATCGGTTGGACAAAGAAATGGTATTTCAACAGGATCTATTGAAACAAAAATGGGAATTAAAGGTTCGGCAACTTGTGTCTTAAACTTTGATGATGCAACAGGATACATGATTGGTCCTAAGGACAAAGGTTTAAATGCAATGTTTACCATGATGAATCTTGAGAGAATTGTAGTCGGTATTCAGGGATTGGGTATTTCAGAAATTGCTTACCAAAATTCACTTGCTTATGCAAAAGAGAGAAAACAAGGAAAAACAAATAATTCTAAATCTACAAATGGTGCAGATTTTATTATTGACCATGCAGACATAAGAAGAACTTTATTAAACATGAAATCAATAATTGAGGGAGAAAGAGCTTTATGCTTTTGGCTGTCTCAACAAACTGAAGTTAGTCTTCATCATCCAGATGAAAAAATTAAACAGGAAGCTTCTGATTATGTTTCTTTGATGACACCTGTAGTTAAATCTTTATTTACTGATTTAGCCATGGAGATTACGAGCGATGCTATGCAGATTCATGGAGGGTACGGCTATACTAAAGACCAAGGTATTGAACAGTTATATAGAGATAATAGAATTACACCGATATATGAAGGAACCAATTCAGTTCAAGCTGCTGATTTAGTATTTAGAAAATTAATAAATAGAAATGGTGATGTAATTTCTAAATTTTTAGAAATGATAAAATCTGAATGTGAAAACAAACATGAAAAGGTAAAATCTTTTACAAAAGATCTTACATATTATCTTGATATTTTATCAAAGTTCACTGGTTGGATTGTAGACAAAAGTAAAATAGAAAAAGATGATGTTTCTGCAGCTGCAAATGACTATTTAAAAACACTTGGTTATATTTCGCTTGCTTTTTCATGGATAAAAATCTTAGAAATCAGTTTTAAAGATTATGAGGAAAATAAAGAGTTTTATTCAGATAAAATTAATACAGCCACATTCTACTTTGAAAAAGTTTTACCAAGAGCAGAATATCATTATAAATCTGCAGTTTCAGGTAGTTCAAATATAATGAAATTTAAATTTAATTAGTAATGAACCACTACGATATTAATCTTGATAAAAATAATGCAAATTATGTTCCATTAACACCACTAACATTTTTGCAAAGAGCTAAAGATGTTTATCCTGATTATGAGGCTATAGTATATGAAGATAGAAGTTATACTTGGAATGAAGTTTATAAAAGAGCAGTGAAATTTGCTAGCGCACTTTCTAAAATTGGTATTCAAAAAGGAGATACAGTATCTTTTTTAGCTTTTAATACTCCTGAAATTTTTGAGGCACACTACTCAGTTCCAATGATAGGAGCTGTTTTAAACACAATAAATATAAGATTAGATGCTAATACAATTAATTATATTTTAAATCACAGTGATGCGAAGGTATTGGTTGTAGATAGACAATTACATGTAGAAGTAAAAAAAGCTTTAAAAAATTTAAATAAAAAAATCACTGTTATAGATATTAACGACAAACATGCTGATCAATCGAAATTGGAAAAAATTGGAGATTTAGAATACGAAAGTTTTTTAAATACTGGAGATGAGAATTTTGATTGGAAAATGCCTGATGATGAATGGCAGGCAATATCTTTAAGTTATACTTCAGGTACAACTGGCAATCCTAAAGGTGTTGTTTACCATCATAGAGGTGCGTATTTAATGTCCACGGGAAGTACTGTTGCCTGGAACATGCCAAATCGTTTAAACTTTTTAACAGTTGTGCCTATGTTTCATTGTAATGGCTGGTGCTATCCATGGACAGTTCCAATGTTAAATGGAAGAACAATTTGCTTAAGAAATATTGATGTTAAGAAAATTTTTGAGCTTATTGATAAATATGACATTACTCATTTTGGAGGAGCACCAATAGTTTTAAATATGATAACTGGAGCTCCCGAAAGTGATAGAAAAAAATTAAAGCATAAAGTTTATGTCTTAACTGCTGGAGCACCTCCCCCAAGTATTATTTTTAAAAAAATGAAATCTCTTGGATTTGAAGTTATGCATGTTTACGGTCTTACAGAAACATATGGTCATGTTACACAATGTGCGTGGAATGATGGATGGAATGATTTAGATGAAGATAAACAAAATGAGATTAAAGCAAGACAAGGAGTAAGGTATCCTAATACAGAAGGAGTAACAGTTTTAGATCCAGAAACAATGAAAGAAGTTCCTAAAGATGGAAAAACTATCGGAGAGATCATGATTAGAGGAAACGTAGTAATGAAAGGTTACTTTAAAGACAAAGAAGCTACCGATAAAGCAATGAAAGATGGATGGTTTCATAGTGGCGACTTGGCAGTTATGTTTCCTGATGGATATGTAAAAATTCAAGATAGATCTAAGGATATTATTATCTCAGGGGGAGAAAATATTTCATCAATAGAAATTGAAAATACCTTATCTAAACATCCTTCAGTTTCAATAGCAGCAGTAGTTGCTAAACCAGATGAAAAATGGGGAGAAGTACCTTGTGCTTTCATCGAGATGGTTCAAGATAAGCCTGTTACTGAAAAAGAATTAATTGATTTTTGTAAAGAAACTTTGGCTGGATTTAAAGTTCCCAAAAAGGTCGTTTTTTGCGAACTACCTAAGACATCAACTGGAAAAATACAGAAGTTTGAACTGAGAAAAAAAGTTTAGGAATCTAATTGATATTTGAAATCGAAAATAAAAGTATTTTTGCTTCAGACAATGGCAGAGGTATAGATAAAAACAGAGATACCATTGTTTTTCTTCATGGAAGTGGCTTATCCCATATTGTTTGGTCATTAAGTGAGCAATTTTTTTCAAATAATAATTTCAATGTATTATCTATTGATTTACCAGGACATGGAAATTCTGAGGGGCCATGTTTAAAAACTATTGAGGAAATAGCAGAATGGTTGGAACTTGTATTTGATGCCTTAGATCTTCAAAATTTAATTTTAATTGGTCATTCACAAGGATGTTTAGAAATACTTGAGTATTCCCATAGATACAAAGATAGACTAAAAAAAATAGTCTTTGTAGGTGGATCTAACAAAATGCCTGTTCATCCTGATTTGATTGAACTTGCGGAAAATGGAGATTCTGATGCAGTAAAGTTAATGATGAAGTGGGGATATGAAGGCTCAAAAAAATTTATAGGTGGAAATCCAGTTGAAAGAATTATTCAATCTCCAAAAGATATTAGTGAAATACTTGCTGTAGATCTTATAGCTTGTAATAATTACAAAAATGGCTCAACCGCAGCTGGGTCAATTGAGGTTCCATCAATGTTTGTTTTTGGTTCTTTAGATAAAATGGTTAATTTAGAATCTGGAAAAAAATTCTCTCAATTGATTAAAAATTCAACTATTCATGTAATCGAAGGATGTGGGCATATGATTATGATTGAAAAAGCATTTGAAATGCGGGACAAGGTTTTAGAATTTTTAAATAAATGAAAAATTATTCAATAGCAAAATCTAGAAGACTTAGAAGTACACCATATACTTCAAGAATAGAAAAACAAGGTGTAACAGCTTATACAATCTATAATCATATGTTGCTTCCAGCAGCGTTTGGATCTGTAGAAGATTCTTATCATCACTTAAAAGAGCATGTTCAAATTTGGGATGTCGCAGCAGAGAGGCAAGTTGAAATTTCAGGAAAAGACTCAGCTAAATTAGTTCAATTAATGACTTGTAGAGACTTATCTAAATCTAAAGATGGTAGATGTTATTATTGTCCTATTATAGATGACCAGGGTGGATTAATTAATGATCCTGTTGTGCTGAGATTAAGTCAGGAGAAATGGTGGATATCTATTGCAGACTCTGATGTAATTTTATTTGCAAAAGGATTAGCAATTGGAAATAAATTTGATGTTAAAATCTTTGAACCAAATGTAGACATTATGGCTGTTCAAGGTCCAAAATCATTTAAGTTAATGGAAAAAGTATTTGGTGAAAAAATAACTAAATTGAAATTTTTTGGATTTGATTATTTTAATTTTGAAGGAGTTGACCATTTAATTGCACAATCAGGTTGGTCTAAGCAAGGTGGCTATGAAATTTATGTTCAGAATACTGAGTCTGGTCAAAAATTATATGATCATTTATTTGAAGCTGGTAAAGAATTTAATGTTAAGCCTGGATGCCCTAATTTAATAGAGAGAATTGAAAGTGCTCTTTTATCATTTGGAAACGATATGGATAACAATGATAACCCGTTTGAGTGTGGTTTTGATAAGTATGTTAACTTAGATAGTGATGCAAAGTTTTTGGCTAAGGAAAAATTAATAAAAATAAAAGAAGAAGGAATTACCAAAAAATTGATGGGTATAAAAATTGATATTAATGAAATCAGTGTAACAGGCTCTCTAGATTTGACAGATGAAAACAACAACCATATTGGAGAATTAAGATCTGCTTGCTATTCACCTCACTTCAAAAAAGTAATTGGTATAGCTATGATGCAAAAAGGATACTGGAATCCTGAGCAAAATGTAAAAGTTGTTGTAAATGGACATAATTGCGCTGGAAAAGTTTGCGATTTACCTTTCATTTAGTATAACAACTCCATCATGAATATAGCTATAGTCGGAGCCACGGGCAATGTTGGAAGAAAAGTACTAGAAGTGCTTGAAAGGAAAAATCTGCCTATTTCAGAAATTTTTTTAGTTGCATCTCAAAGAAGTGCTGGTTCAAAAATTAATTTTAAAGGTAAAGACATAGAAGTTGAAAATTTAAAGACTTTTGATTTTTCAAAAGCAAAAATTACTTTTTTTGCAGCAGGTGGAAAAATTTCAGAAGCTTATGCCTCAAAAGCAGCAAGCCATAGCATTGTAATAGATAATTCTAGTTTTTATAGAATGGACCCTGATGTTCCTTTAATTGTACCTCAAGTAAATGCGGATGACTTAAAAAATATAAAAAAAAATATTATTGCTAATCCTAATTGCTCAACTGCACAATTAGTCTTACCATTAAAACCAATCCATGATTTATTTAAAATAAAAAGAGTAGTTGTAGCTACGTATCAATCAGTATCTGGTGGTGGTAAAGCACCAATGGATGAATTAGTAGAACAGACTAAGCTAGCACTAGAAAACAAAGCAATTGAATCAAAAAATTTTACAAAACAAATTTCATTTAATTTAATTCCACATATCGATGTATTTGCTGATGACGGATATACAAAAGAGGAATTAAAAATGACCAATGAGACTAAAAAAATTCTAGATCAAAATATTGAATTATCAGCAACTTGTGTAAGAGTACCAGTTTTAGTTTCTCATTCTGAAGCAGTAAATTTAGAATTAGAAAAAGATTTTACAATTGATCAAATTAAAGAATGTCTTGAGAAAATGGAAGGCTGTAAAGTTATTGATGAGAGACAAGATGGTGGATATTCAACACCGCTTGAAGCTGCTGGAAAAGATGAGACATTCATTTCAAGAATTAGAGAAGATAAGACTAAAAAGAATTGCTTAAATATGTGGATTGTCTCAGATAATTTACTTAGAGGTGCAGCCTTAAATGCAGTTGAAATTGCTGAAACATTAATAAAAAATAATTTTTATGGAAAGTAAAAGACCTCTTTCTCCTCATATACAAATTTATAGATGGCACATATCATCATTAGTATCTATTTCTCACAGAATTACTGGAATAATAAATATCTTAGCAATAACTTTAGTTTGTGTCTGGGTTTCTTGGCTAATTTTAGGAGAACCAAAATATGATTTGATAAACTTTTTTTTTAATTCGTTTATTGGAAAATTTGTTGCAATAGGGTTAGCTTGGTCTTTTAGTTTTCAAATACTTAGTGAAATCAGACATTTAATAATGGATATGGGTTATGGCTATGAACTGAAGACTACTCGTATAACAGGTTTGATGGTGATCTTTGGTTCATTAATTTTAACTATTTTATTTTACTTAATTGGAAAAAACTTTTTTTAATATGAATTTAGCTACAAAAAAATGGGTGTTTTTAAAATTATCATCAATAATTTTAGTCCCTTTAATGTTTTGGTTTATAATTAATTTCATATCAGTTTATGATGGAGATTATTCTGAAGTGATTAGTTTTTTTTCAAACAAAACAAATAAGTTTTTATTTAGTATATTTTTAATTTTTGCTTATTTTTTTTCTGCCTTAAGTATTAGTGAGGTTTTTGAGGACTATATTTCTAATGAAAAAACCAAATATGTCGCAAACAGACTTCTCTATATTTCTGCTATAATCATTCCATTATTAACAATAATAATTTTACTTAATCTAAAATAATGAGCACTTATAATATTATAGATCATGAATATGATGTAGTTGTCTTAGGAGCTGGTGGATCTGGCTTGAGAGCTGCTGTTGGGTTAAGCGAAGCTGGATTGAAAACAGCTTGTATTTCAAAAGTATTTCCAACTAGAAGCCACACATCTGCTGCACAAGGAGGTATCTCAGCTGCACTTGGAAACATGGGAGAAGATGACTGGAGATGGCACATGTATGACACGGTTAAAGGTGCAGACTGGTTAGGAGATCAAGATAGTATTGAGTATTTATGTAAAGAAGCTCCAAAAGCTGTTTTAGAATTAGAAAAATATGGAGTTCCATTTAGTAGAACTGAAGAGGGAAAAATTTATCAAAGACCTTTTGGTGGAATGACAAAAAATTATGGAAATGGAATTGTACAAAGAACATGTGCTGCTGCAGATAGAACTGGTCATGCAATTCTTCATACGCTTTATGGACAAGCCTTAAAACATAACACTGAGTTTTTTATAGAATATTTTGCATTAGATCTTTTAATGAAAGATGGAGCATGCAAAGGGTTAATTGCATGGAATTTAAATGATGGAACAATCCATAGATTTAGAGCACACACTGTAATTATAGCTACAGGTGGATATGGGAAAGTCTATTATTCAGCTACCTCTGCACATACTTGTACTGGAGACGGAAATGCAATGGTATTAAGAGCTGGATTGCCTCTTCAAGATATGGAGTTTGTTCAATTTCATCCAACAGGAATTTATGGTCATGGAACCTTAATAACAGAAGGTGCTAGAGGTGAGGGTGGTTATCTAACTAACTCTAAGGGCGAAAGATTTATGGAAAGATATGCTCCAAATGCAAAAGATTTAGCGTCAAGAGATGTTGTTAGTAGATCAATGTCTATTGAAATAAATGAAGGAAGAGGAGTTGGAAAAGATCAAGATCATGTTCATTTAAACTTAAGTCATTTAGATAAAGATATTATTGAAAGTAGACTTCCAGGAATTACTGATGCTGCAAGATTATTTGCAAATGTAGATGTAACTAAAGAGCCCATACCTGTTGTCCCAACAGTTCATTATAATATGGGTGGTATTCCAACAAATTACAAAGCAGAAGTTTTAACTGTTAATGGTTCAGAAAAAACTGTTCCAGGTCTGATGGCTATAGGAGAAGCAGCATGTGTATCTGTTCATGGTGCGAATAGACTTGGCTCTAATTCATTAATTGATTTAGTAGTGTTCGGAAGAGCAGCAGCAAAAAGAGCAGCAGAATTAGTTAAACCCGGAACTCCTCATGAAGAGTTACCTGAGTCTGAGACACAAAAATGTTTAGATAGATTTGATAAGTTAAGAAATGCAGATGGTAATAATAGTACCGCAGAACTTAGACTTTCAATGCAAAAAACAATGCAATCTAAATGTGCAGTATTTAGAACAGAAAAAAATTTAAAAGAAGGCGTTGATGATATTAGAAAAACTTATGATGGAATGGACTCTATTTCTGTTAAAGATAGATCTTTAGTATTTAATACTGATTTAGTTGAAACTTTAGAATTTGATAATTTAATTAGACAAGCAGTAACAACAGTAGAATCTGCATATCACAGAAAAGAAAGCAGAGGAGCTCATGCAAGAGATGATTATCCAAAAAGAGATGATGATAAATTTATGCAACATACTCTTGCTTGGTGTGATGGAAAAAATACAAAAATTAGTTATAGACCAGTCCACAAGTCAACTTTGACTAATGAAGTTCAATATTTTCCACCACAAGAGCGGGTATACTAATGGTACAATTGAATTTACCAAAAAATTCTGAAGTCAAAAAAGGTAAATATTTTAAAGATAAAACAGGCTCTAAAAATCTTAGAAGAGTAAATGTTTATAGATGGGACCCTTCTACTGAAGAAAATCCAAGAATTGATACTTATGAAGTTGATATGGATAATTGTCCTTCAAAAGTTTTAGATATTTTAAATAAAATTAAAAACGAAATTGACCCAACATTAGCTTATAGAAGATCTTGTGCTCATGGAGTTTGTGGTTCTTGTGCTATGAACATGGGTGGCAAAAATGGTTTAGCGTGCACAACTCCGCATTCGGAAATTGATGGAGATATAGATATATATCCGCTACCGCACCTGAAAGTTAAAAGAGATTTAATTGGAGATTTGGATGGTTTGTATAAACAGTATCAATCTATTGAACCTTGGTTAAAAAATAATTCAAAAAAAGAAACAACAGAAATTTATCAATCTCAAGAAGATAGAGCAAAACTTGATGGCGCTTATGAATGTATTATGTGTGCATGTTGTTCAACATCTTGCCCAAGTTATTGGTGGAATGGAGATAAATACTTAGGTCCAGCAGTCCTTCTACAAGCTTACAGATGGATCGTTGATAGTAGAGATGAAGAAAGAAAAGCAAGATTAAAAAAAGTTGCTGATGAATTAAAACTTTACAGATGTCATACTATTTTAAATTGTACAAATGCTTGTCCCAAAGGCCTAAATCCAGCAAAAGCAATTGCAGAAATTAAAAAAATGTTAGCTACAGCCAATGTTTAAATAGACTATTAAGTTTTTTTGATTTAAAAGACCGTATTCATGAAATTAATAGAACACTTCGTTAATGGAAAAATAATTCCAGGTTCATCTGATAGAAAAGGAAAAGTATTTAATCCTGCAACAGGAGAACAAGAGTCTGAGGTAAGACTTGCAAGTAAATCTGATTTAGATCAAGCTGTAGAAGCAGCCAAAAAAGCATTTGAAACTTGGTCTGCAAAACCTCCTTTACAAAGAGCACGGATAATATTTAAATTTAAAGAATTAATAGAAAAAAACTCTGATGAGTTAACAAAGCTAATAGTATCAGAACATGGAAAAGTTTTTGAGGATGCTAGAGGATCTTTAACAAGAGGGCTTGAGGTAGTTGAGTTTGCTTGTGGAATTCCTCATTTGTTAAAAGGCGAATATTCAGAAAACGTAGGAACAAATGTTGATAGTTGGTCAATGAGACAACCTTTGGGGGTAGTAGCTGGAATTACTCCATTTAATTTTCCAGCAATGGTGCCAATGTGGATGTTTCCAATAGCAATTGCTTGTGGAAATACATTTATATTAAAACCTTCAGAAAAAGATCCTTCATGTCCACTTAGATTAGCAGAGTTACTTAGTGAAGCTGGATTGCCTGAGGGAGTATTTAACGTAGTTAATGGCGACAAAGAAGCTGTTGATGCAATTTTAGAAAATAAAGATATTAAAGCTGTAAGCTTTGTTGGATCCACTCCAATTGCAAAATATATCTACGAAAATTCAGCTAAAAATGAAAAAAGAGTACAAGCACTTGGAGGTGCAAAAAATCACTTAGTAGTCATGCCAGATTGTGATTTGGATGGTGCAGTAAATGGATTGATGGGTGCAGCTTACGGATCTGCAGGTGAGAGATGTATGGCTCAATCTGTTGCTGTTGCTGTTGGAGATATTGGTGATGAACTAGTTTCAAGACTTTCAAAAAAAGCAGAGGCCTTAAAAGTAGGACCTGGTATGGATAAAACTTCAGAGATGGGACCTCTGGTTACAAAAGAGCATTTAGAAAAAGTAAAAAGTTATGTTGATTTAGGAGTTGAAGAAGGTGCTAAATTAGTTGTCGATGGAAGAAATTTAAAACTTCAAGGTTATGAAAACGGATTTTATATAGGTGGTTGTTTATTTGATCACGTTAATAAAGACATGAGAATTTATAAAGAAGAAATTTTTGGTCCAGTTCTATCTGTAGTTAGAGTTAAAACTTTTGAAGAGGCTGCAAAACTAATCAATGATCATGAATACGGAAACGGAGTAAGTATTTATACTAGAGATGGTGATGCAGGCAGAACATTTGCTAGTAAAATTCAAGTAGGAATGGTTGGTATCAATGTTCCAATTCCAGTTCCTATGGCCTTTCATAGTTTTGGTGGTTGGAAAAGATCATTATTTGGAGATAGTGGCATGCATGGCATGGAAGGAATAAAATTCTATACTAAACTTAAAACTGTAACATCACGATGGCCTTCAAGTGTGCGTACAAACGCAGAATTTGTAATGCCAACAATGAAATAAGAGGAAATAAATGAAAAAAATATCTTTAATTGGCGCAGGCCAAATAGGTGGAACACTAGCACATTTAATTGGAATAAAGGAGCTTGTTGATGAAGTTGTTTTATTTGACGTTGCAAGTGGAATAGCTAAAGGAAAGGCTTTAGATATAGCTCAATCATCATCAGTTGATGGATTTAATGTAAAATTATCAGGTACAGATGATTATAAAGATATTAAAGATTCTGATGTTATTATAATTACAGCAGGAGTTCCTAGAAAGCCAGGAATGAGTAGAGATGACCTTCTTGGTATAAATTTAAAAATTATTAAACAGGTAGCTCAAGGCGTAAAAGAAAACGCACCGAACGCCTTCGTAATTTGTATCACCAACCCTTTAGATGTGATGGTTATGGCGTTTCAAAAGTTTTCAGGTTTGCCTGCAAATAAAGTTGTCGGCATGGCAGGAATTTTAGATAGCTCAAGATTTAAACTGTTTTTATCATTGGAGTTTGGTGTGCCTGTAAGAGAGATTGAAGCAATGGTTATGGGTGGTCATGGAGATACTATGGTTCCAATGCCAAGATTTACAAAAGTATCTGGCAAACCTTTATTGGATCTTGTGAAAGAGGGAAAGATTTCTCAAGAGAGAGTTGAAGAAATTAATCAAAGAACTAGAGACGGTGGAGCAGAAATCGTCAAGTATTTAGAAAAAGGTTCTGCTTTTTATGCACCTGCAGCATCGGGAGTTCAAATGGCTGAATCATATTTAAAAGATGAAAAAAAATTATTACCTTGCGCAGTGCAGTTAAATGGTGAGTACGGAGTAGAAAATGTTTATGCTGGAGTACCAGTTGTAATTGGTAAAGACGGAGTTGAGAAAATTGAAGTAGTGGATTTAGATGAAAAAGAAAATAAAGAGTTTATGCACTCTATTGATGCTGTAAAAGCTCTTTGGGAAGCTGCCTCTAAAATAGATCCAGATCTTTCAAAATAATAATGAACATTCACGAGCACCAAGCAAAAGAAATTTTAAAGAAATATGGAGCAATAGTTCCAGCAGGATTTTTTTCAACAAGTGTTGATGACTTGATTGAAAAAGCAAAAAATTTAAAAACTAAAAAGTATGTTTTAAAGGCTCAAATTCACGCTGGTGGTAGAGGTAAAGCTGGAGGAGTTAAAATTCTTAATACACTTGAGGAATTAAAAAATTCAGCAAATGAGTTGCTTGGAAAAACACTTGTAACTCATCAAACTGGACCAGAAGGAAGAGAAGTTAAGCGATTATATGTTGAAGAATCCTCTAATATAGAAAAAGAATTCTATTTATCATGTTTAGTTGATAGAGCGAGCTCAAAGATTGCATTTATTTCAAGTGATCAAGGTGGAATGGATATTGAAGAAGTAGCAAGCTCAAATCCAGAAAAAATTATTACAACTAAAGTTGATATAGCTGAAGAAATATCAGATGCAGATTGTGAGTCAGTAATTAAAATTTTTGATTTAAAGAGTGATGCAAAAGATCAAGCAATTTCATTAATCAAATCGATTTATAAAATGTTTATTAGTACAGATGCAAATATGGTTGAGGTAAATCCTTTAATTTTAACAAAAGAGGGAAAAATTGTTTGTTTAGATGCGAAAGTTAATTTCGACTCTAACGCATTATTTAGACACCCTGAAATACTAGAATTAAGAGATCTGAATGAAGAAGATCCAACTGAGATTGAAGCCAGCAAACATGATTTAGCTTATATTAAGTTAGATGGAAGTATTGGATGTATGGTTAATGGTGCAGGTCTAGCAATGGCAACTATGGATATCATCAAATTATATGGTAAAGAGCCAGCTAATTTCTTAGATGTAGGAGGTGGAGCCTCAAAAGAAAAAGTTTCTGCAGCATTTAAAATTATTCTTTCAGATAAAAATGTTAAGGGAATTTTGATAAATATTTTTGGGGGAATAATGAGATGTGATGTGCTTGCACAAGGAGTAGTGGACGCTGCAAAAGAAATTAATATTAGTGTACCTTTGGTAGTTCGACTCGCAGGGACAAATTTTAAAGAGGGAAAAGAAATTTTAGATAATTCGGGTTTAAAATTAATTTCAGCAGAGAATTTAGATGATGCTGCTAAGAAAATTGTTGAGGCTATTAAATAAATGTCAGTTTTAGTTAACAAAGAAACTAAAGTAATTTGTCAGGGTTTTACAGGTGCACATGGAACTTTCCATTCAGAGCAAGCAATAAAATATGGAACAAATTTAGTAGGAGGTGTTACTCCTAAAAAGGGAGGTCAAAAGCATTTAGATAGACCCGTATTTAATTCTGTAGCTGAAGCTAAAGATGCAGTTGGGGCAGATGCCACTATGATTTATGTGCCTGCAAAATTTGCTGCGGCAGCAATAATAGAAGCTATCGATGCATCTGTTGAATTAATTGTTTGCATTACTGAAGGTATTCCAATTCAAGATATGCTTAAGGTTAGAAAAAAATTAGATGGGTCTAATAGCAGACTTATAGGTCCAAATTGTCCAGGAATTATAACTCCTGATGAATGTAAAATTGGAATTATGCCTGGTAATATTCATAAAAGAGGTTCAGTTGGAATTGTATCTAGATCTGGAACTTTAACCTACGAAGCAGTTGCTCAAACAACTGAAAATGGATTAGGGCAATCAACATGTATTGGAATTGGAGGAGATCCTATAAATGGTACAAATTTTATAGATTGTTTAGATCTGTTTTTAAATGATGAAGAGACACAATCAATTTTAATGATTGGAGAGATAGGAGGTTCTGCTGAAGAGGAAGCTGCAGAATTTTTGAAAAACCATAAGATTAAAAAACCAACAGTTGGATTTATAGCTGGAATTACCGCGCCACCAGGGAGAAGAATGGGGCATGCAGGTGCAATTATTTCTGGAGGTAAAGGTGGTGCAGAGGATAAAATAAAAAAAATGGAAGAATGTGGAATTACAGTCGCAAAATCACCATCAATAATTGGTAAAACTTTATTTGATAAACTGTCTAATTGAAAAATATTTTTTAGAGGGATATATTAAATAAATAAGATGTCATCATCAAAAAATCTCGATTTCGAAAAAAATTCATTTTTACATAAATCAAATAGTGCATTCATTGAGCAAATGTACTTAAAATTTATTAACAAAGATAAAGATCTCCCTGAAAGTTGGTTAAATTATTTTGAAGGAATCGGTGATGAAATAAAAGTAATTGCTAATGAAATAAATGGACCGTCATGGGGACCAGAAAAGACCAAAATAAATATTGATGAGCTTCAAAAGAAAATAGATGAAAATGAAATTACTAATTTAAATAATGAAAAAATAGATACTTCAGAAAAATTTAATTTTCAATTACTTGCAGATTCTAACAAAGATTCAATAAGTGCAGTTGCGTTAATCAGAGCTTACAGATTAAGGGGGCATTTGTTAGCTGATCTTGATCCTTTGGGAATGAGAGAGTCCGAATATTTAGATGAACTTCATCCGGAGTTTTATGGTTTTAAGAAAGAAAACTATGAAAGAAAAATTTTCTTAAACGGCGTGATAAATAAAAAGTATGCCAATATTAAAGAAATTTTAAAATTTATGAAAAAAACCTATTGTGGAAAAATAGGTTATGAGTTTATGCACATTTCTAATCCTGATGAAAGAAAATGGTTTAGAGATAGAATTGAGCAAGATGATAAAGCTCTTCAGTTTACTAAAAATGGTAAGGAAGCAATTCTAAATAAATTAGTTCAAGCAGAAGGTTTTGAAAAATTTTTAGCAACTAAGTATGTTGGTACAAAAAGATTTGGATTAGATGGAGGAGAAAGTTTAATTCCTGCACTTGAGCAAATAATTAAAATTGGTGGTCAACAACAAATTAAAGAGGTTAAAATTGGAATGTCTCATAGAGGCAGACTAAATGTTTTGGCTAACGTTTTACAAAAATCTTATAAAAGAATATTTAATGAATTTGCTGGTGAATATAGTGATGACTCTGAGGATAGTGCTGGAGATGTAAAATATCATCTTGGTGCATCTTCTGACAGACAATTTGATGGAAATTCTGTTCATGTTAGTTTGACAGATAATCCATCTCACCTTGAAGCAGTAAATCCTGTCGTTTTAGGACAAACTAGAGCAAAACAATTTTTTCATAAAGACAAAGAGAGAAACAAAGTTATCCCAATACTAATTCATGGTGATGCTGCATTTGCTGGTCAGGGTGTGGTAGCAGAATGTTTTGCTATGTCAGGTCTACCAGGACATAACACTGGTGGAACTATTCATATAATTGTAAATAATCAAATTGGTTTTACAACGAGTCCTCGATTTGCAAGATCGTCACCTTATCCTTCTGATGTTGCAAAAATGGTTGAGGCTCCAATTTTACATGTTAATGGAGACGATCCAGAGGCAGTTGTTTATGCTACCAGAATAGCTACAGAATTCAGATTAAAATTTAATAGAGACGTTGTAGTAGATTTAATTTGTTACAGAAGGTTTGGTCATAATGAGGGAGATGAGCCATCATTTACTCAGCCATTGATGTATCAAAAAATTAAATCTCACCCAAGTGTATATAAAATTTATGGGAATAAACTGGTTAATGAAAAATCAATTACTCAAGAATTATTAAACCAAAATGTTAAATCATTTAAAGATTTATTAGATGATCAATATAAAAGTGCAAAAGACTACAAGCCTAAAATAGAATGGTTTGAGGGTACATGGTCAAGATATAAACCTGAGAAAGGAAAAGATAAAAGAGGAATATCAGGTTTTGATGAGGAGAAATTAAAAATAATTTCAAAAAAAATAAATACAGTACCATCAGAAAAAAATATTCATAAAACTATTAGTAAAATATTAAATGCGAGAAGAGACTCGATTGAAAAAGGAGTGGGAATTGATTGGTCTTCAGCAGAAGCTCTTGCGTTTGGATCTTTGTTAGTTGAAGGATATCCAGTTCGTTTAGTTGGACAAGACTCTGGTAGAGGAACTTTTAGTCAAAGACATTCTGTACTAAGAAATCAAATTGATAATTCGAGATATATTCCATTAAATAATATTGTCAAAGGTCAAAAACAATTTGAAGTAGTAGATAGTTTTTTATCTGAACTTGCAGTTTTAGGTTTCGAATATGGTTACAGTTTAGTTGAACCAAACACTCTAACAATTTGGGAAGCTCAATTTGGAGATTTTGCAAATGGAGCTCAAGTTGTGATTGATCAGTTTATAGCATCAGGTGAGAGAAAATGGAATAGAGCATCAGGCCTTGTAATGTTGTTACCTCATGGATACGAAGGTCAAGGTCCTGAACATTCATCTGCTAGATTAGAAAGATTTTTACAGTTATGTTCAAACGACAATATGCAAGTTATGAATTGTACAACTCCAGCCAATTATTATCATGCATTAAGACGTCAAATGCATAGAGATTTTAGAAAACCACTAATTATAATGACTCCAAAGTCATTACTCAGAAATAAATACTGTGTTTCTAACTTAGAGGATTTTAACAAACAAAATACTTTCCATAGAGTTTTGTGGGATCATGCGATCGATCCAAAATCAAATGGTTTTATTAAACTTAAAGAAAGCTCTGAGATTAAAAAAGTTATTTTGTGCTCAGGCAAAGTTTACTTTGACTTACTTGACGCTAGAGAAAAATTAAAAAGAGATGATGTAATTATGTTTAGAATAGAACAACTTTATCCTTTCCCAGCAAAAGCTTTAGTAAACGAACTTAAACCTTATGCCAAAAATGCTAAATTCTTTTGGTGTCAAGAAGAGCCAAAGAATATGGGAGCATGGTTTTCAGTGAGAGATTATATTCAATGGACATTAGATACTTTAAAGGCTAAATATAATGAAATTTCTTATATAGGAAGAAGCCCTGATGCAACTCCAGCAACTGGATATGCAAAGAGGCATAATTCTCAGCAACAAGAAATAATTAATAAGGTGTTTGATTAAATTATAATGAGTGAAAAAATAGTAGTTCCAGTACTTGGTGAGAGTATTACAGAAGCAACGGTTGCAAAATGGTTAAAAAAAACTGGAGATGCAGTTGAAGCTGATGAACCAATTGTAGAACTTGAAACTGACAAAGTTAATTTAGAAGTCCCATCACCAATAACTGGTGTTTTAACAGAAATTAATTCACAAGATGGCTCCACAGTGGAAGTTGGAGCTTTATTAGGTTCTGTTTCAGAAAATGGTTCAGCAAAAGTGATACCAACTGAAAAAAAAGAGGAACCCAAACAAGTTGAAGAAGCTCCTCCTGAAAACAATGTAATAAAATTAGATACAAATAAAAAAGAACCAGAAATTTTTGAAGATAAAAAAACAGAAATTCAAAAACCTAAGCCCTTAGTTTTGACTGAGGAAGTAGCACCAAAACCAGCGCCAGTAATAGATAATAAAAATGATACTTTGTCTCCTGCTGTCAGAAAAATTGTTACTGAAAATAATATTGATGTTAATTCAGTTCAAGGTTCAGGAAAAAATGGTCAGGTTTTAAAAGGAGATTTAATTGGTCTAATGGGAGCAAATCCAAAACCATCAGAGAGAAAAATTCAATATGGTCAAGAAGAACGAATTAAAATGACCAGACTAAGACAGACAATTGCTAAGAGATTAAAACAAGCTCAAGAAAATGCTGCATTACTTACAACTTTTAACGAAGTTGACATGACAAATATAATGGAAATGAGAAAAGAAAATCAACAAGACTTTCAAAGTAGATATGGAATTAAATTAGGCTTCATGTCATTCTTTGTTAAAGCATGTGTAGTGGCCTTGAAACATTTCCCTGCTGTTAATGCTGAAATTGATGGCGATGAAATTATATATAAAAACTATTATAATATTAGTTTTGCTGTAGGTACGGATAAAGGTTTAGTTGTTCCAGTTTTAAGAAATGCAGATGAGCTTTCATTTGCAGATATTGAAAAAAATATCAAAGATATTTCTGAAAAAGCTAGAGATGGAAAATTAACAATTGAAGATTTACAAGGAGGAACATTTACTATCAGTAATGGTGGTGTGTATGGATCAATGTTATCAACTCCAATTCTAAACTTACCTCAATCAGGTGTTCTAGGTATGCACAACATTGTAGAGCGCCCTGTGGTAGTAGAAGGTGAAATAAAAATAAGACCTATCATGTATTTAGCTCTTTCTTATGATCACAGAATTATTGATGGCAAAGAATCTGTTTCTTTCTTAAAAATGATTAAAGAAAATCTAGAAGATCCTAGAAGATTATTTTTGGATATTTAAATGTCGGAAAAATTTCAAGCTGTAGTTATTGGAGGAGGGCCTGGTGGTTATGTTTGTGCAATTAGGCTTGCACAATTAGGTTTGAAAACAGCATGCATAGAGTCTAGAGGTTCACTAGGTGGAACTTGCTTAAATGTTGGCTGTATACCATCAAAAAGTTTATTAAATCTCTCTGAAGAATTTCATAAAGTAAAAAATTTATCCAATAAGGGTATCGAGATAGGTGAGGTGAAACTTAATCTTGAAAAGATGATGAAAAGTAAAGATAAAGCTGTAACAATATTGACCAAAGGTGTTGAATTTCTTTTAAAAAAAAACAAAGTTACTTATTTTAAGGGTCACGGAAGCTTTAAATCAAAAAATCAAATCTTAATTAAAGATGATAAGAATAATGAGACAATTATTGAATCAGAAAAAACAGTAATAGCAACCGGATCTGTACCAGTTTCATTACCTGGAATTGATATTGATGAAAAAGTAATTGTTTCCTCTACAGGGGCCTTAAAATTAGAAAAAGTACCAAATAAAATGGTCGTGGTTGGAGGTGGCTACATTGGTTTAGAGATGGGTTCAGTTTGGTCAAGATTAGGTTCGGAAGTTCAGGTTGTAGAATTCTTAGATCATATTACACCTGGAATGGATAAAGAAATTTCGTCTGAGTTTATGAAAATTTTAAAAAAACAAGGTATTAAATTTAATATGCAAAACAAAGTTGAAACAATTCAGAAAAATAACAACGGAGCAGTTGTTTCAACAGTAGATAAAGATGGCAATAAAAATAATTTTGAATGTGATGTGGTATTAATTTCTGTTGGAAGAAAGCCAAATACGGATGGACTAAATTTAGATGCAGTAGGAATTGATTTAGATGAAAGAAAAAGAATAAAAACTGACAAAACTTTTAAAACAAATGTCGAAAATATTTTTGCTATTGGCGATGTAATAGTAGGACCAATGCTTGCTCATAAAGCTGAAGATGAAGGAATTGCAGTTGCAGAAAATATTGCAGGACAATCTGGACATGTTAATTATGATACAATACCTGGTGTTGTGTATACTACTCCAGAAGTTGCATCTATAGGAAAAACAGAAGAACAATTAAAAGAACTTAATCAAAAGTATAAAGTTGGTAAATTTTCATTTATGGCAAATTCTAGAGCTAAAGCAATTGATGATGCTGAGGGATTTGTAAAAATATTAGCAGATGAGCAAACAGACAAAGTATTAGGAGCTCATATTATAGGTCCTCATGCAGGAGAGTTAATCGCTGAAATAGGTGTAGCTATGGAATTTGGTGCAAGTTCAGAAGATATAGCAAGAACATGTCATGCCCACCCAACTTTTTCAGAAGCAGTTAAAGAAGCTGCATTATCAGTAGATAAAAGAGCAATACACTCTTAATTTTTTTTCATATTATAAAAATATGAAATTTCCGATTCTTTTACCTAATATTTTTGATCATCCATTTACTTATGAAAGTAGTATTGATCTCGAATTGGGAGACTATGTGGAAGTTCCTTTTGGTAAATCAAAAATTACAGGTGTAGTTTGGGATGAATTTGAAAAAAATAGCAACAAAACGTTTAAAATAAAAAAAGTTTTGAGGAAGTTAGATGTGACTCCTCTAAAAAAAAATACTATTAAATTTTTAAACTGGTTTTCAGAGTACAATATTATTCCAAAAGGAATGGCTCTAAAGCTTATTTTATTAAGTAGTCATGCAATAGAAAATAAGGAGCTAAGTTCTTATAATAATTTTAAAAGTGAGATTAAAAATACATCTATAAAATTAACCAAAGATCAAATCAAAGCATATGAGGAAATGGTAAGCACTAACCAAAATTTTAGAGTACATGTGTTACAAGGAACAACAGGATCAGGTAAAACTCTTGTGTATTTTGAAGCTTTAAAAAACCTTATAAAACAAGGATATCAGGGGTTAATTTTGTTACCTGAAATAGGTTTAACAGGTCAATTTGAAAAAAAATTTAATGAATATTTTGGTTTTAATGCGGCTGTGTGGCACTCAGGAGTTTCAAAAAAAAAGAAAGAATTAATTTGGAGTGGAATATCAAATGGAGAAGTTAAAGTAATTATAGGAGCAAGATCATCATTATTTTTACCTTTTAAAAATCTAGGTATGATAATTGTAGATGAAGAGCATGATCAATCATTTAAACAAGATGAAGGTGTAACTTATAACGCACGAGATATGGCAATTTCTAGAGCTTCATTTGAAAATATACCAGTTAATTTAGTAACAGCTGTTCCATCAATTGAAACTTTTGAAAATATTCAAAAAGGAAAATATTCTTTATCAAGACTTACAGAGAGGTATAAAAATGCTTCATTACCAAATTATGAAATTATAGATCTTAATAAAACTAAACTTGAAAAACAATCTTGGTTATCAGATAAAATAATTGAAAAAGTAAATTTTCACCTTGAGAGAAAAGATCAGGTTTTATTTTTTTTAAATAGAAGAGGTTTTTCACCTCATGCGTTGTGCAAAAATTGTTTAACTAGCTATTCTTGTCCAAATTGTACTATCAACCTTGTTTATCATAAAAATAAAAATAATTTATTATGTCACTATTGTGGTTTTAAAACTGATTTAAAAAGAGATTGCTCAAAAGAGGGTGAATGTAATTTTGTCTTTAGTGGACCTGGTGTAGAGAGGATATCTGAGGAAGTTAAAAAAAAATTTCCTAATAAGGAAGTTGAAATTTTTTCAAGTGATACAATGAATAAAAAAGACTCATCAAGCAAATTAGAAAGAATTATAAATAATCAAACCGAGATATTAGTTGGTACACAATTAATTTCTAAAGGATTTCACTTTCCAAGTTTAAATTGCATTGTTGTTGTTGATATTGATTTATCAGCTAACGGAAATGATTTAAGAGGAGCTGAAAAAAATTTGCAGTTATATCATCAGTTATCAGGAAGAGCTGGAAGAACAGGAAAACCTGCAACAGTATATTTTCAAACCTATAACAATAATAAAAATATGATTTTAGAAATTACAAATAAAAATCCTGATATATTTTTAAAAAGAGAACTGGAAATTAGAAAAAAAAATAAACTTCCACCTTATCAAAGATTTATTTCTCTGATTATGACTGGTGAAAATCAAAAAAAATTAGAAAAAGAGGCTTATGACTTTAAAAATTATTTAGAAAACAATATCGAGGGGAATATATTAGGTCCAGTTGAAGCTCCTATATTTAGACTAAAAAGAAATTTTAGAGTCAGATTTTTAATTAGAGGCTCAAAATCTATGAAACTGCAAAATGCTATTGCAAAATCAGTTCCAAAATACAAATTTCCAAAAGGAATAAAACTTTCAGTTGATGTTGATCCAATTAACTTCAATTAGGCCCAAAAAAGAGGACTTTTTCGTCAATCAGTCACTTGAAGACATAAAGGTCATATGCTAATTAGAGCGTGATTTTTAAATAATCTTCAACATTTTAGAGGTATCAAGTTGAGCAAAGACACAGGATTTTCAATTACTTCAGCAGAAAGGTATTCACTTGCGCTTTATGAATTATCTACTGAAAGCAATGTTACATCCCAGATAGAAGAGCAGTCACTCTCAGTTCTAAAATTGCTAGAACAAAGCCAAGATTTTTCAAATTTAATAAAAGATCCAACTACAAGCCAAGATGATTTATTAAAAGTAGTTAATACAATCTCAGAAAATTATAAATTTGATCAATTGTTAAAAAATTTTTTAAGTTTTTTAATTCAAAAGAGAAGGTTCTTTTTTGTAGAAAGAATTCTTAAAAGTTTCATCGAGATCTGTTCAGAAAAAAGGGGAGAACTAAAAGCCGAATTAAGATCTGCTAAACAATTATCTAATGAAGAAATTAAACAAATTACGGAAGAATTAACTAAAAACTTTAGTTCAAAAATAAAATTAAACTACAAACATGATGAAAGTTTAATAGGAGGTTTAGTAGTACAGGTAGGGAGTACTATGGTTGACACCTCAATTAAAAGTAAATTACAACAAATCGAAAATAGAATGATAGAGGCATAAATGGAAATAAATCCTTCAGAAGTTACAAAAATATTAAAAGAACAAATAAAAAATTTTGGAGATAAAGCAGAGGTTACTGAGGTAGGTCAGGTTTTATCAGTTGGTGATGGTATCGCTAGAATTTACGGTCTTGACAATGTTCAGGCTGGAGAGATGGTTGAATTTTCTGATGGCTCTAAAGGTATGGCCCTAAACTTAGAGAGCGAAAACGTTGGTGTTGTAATTTTTGGTGATGACAGAAATGTTAAAGAAGGTGATGTTGTAAAAAGAACTGGAAAAATTGTTGATACGCCAGTTGGAAAAGAGTTACTAGGTAGAGTAGTAGATGGTTTAGGAAATCCAATTGATGGCAAGGGTGCATTAGATAAAAGTGTACAAAAGAGCAGAGTAGAGGTTAAGGCTCCTGGAATTATCCCTAGACAATCAGTTAATGAACCAATGCAAACAGGTTTAAAATCAATTGATAGTTTGGTTCCAATCGGAAGAGGACAAAGGGAATTAATCATTGGTGATAGACAAACAGGAAAAACTGCTGTTGCAGTTGATGCAATCATAAACCAAAAAAAGATCAATGAATCAGGCGATGAAAAACAAAAATTATATTGTATTTATGTTGCTGTAGGTCAGAAAAGATCAACTGTTAGACAAATTCAAAAAACTTTAGAGGAAGCTGGTGCAATGGAATACACAACAATTGTTGCTGCAACAGCATCAGACTCGGCACCACTTCAGTTTTTAGCTCCATATACTGGTTGTGCTATGGGTGAATATTTCAGAGATAATGGAATGCACGCGTTGATTATTTATGATGATTTATCAAAACAAGCAGTTGCTTACAGACAAATGTCACTTTTACTTAGAAGACCTCCAGGACGTGAGGCTTATCCAGGAGATGTATTCTATTTACACAGTAGATTATTAGAAAGAGCTGCAAAATTGAGTGATGAACATGGCGGAGGATCTTTAACAGCACTTCCAATTATTGAAACTCAAGGTGGAGACGTATCTGCATTTATTCCAACAAATGTAATTTCAATTACGGATGGTCAGATTTTCTTAGAAACTGAATTATTCAACCAAGGAATAAGACCTGCAATTAACGTTGGTTTATCAGTTTCAAGGGTAGGCTCATCTGCACAAACTAAAGCGATGAAAAAAGTTTCAGGATCCATGAAACTTGAGCTTGCTCAATATAGAGAGATGGCAGCATTTGCTCAATTTGGTTCAGATTTAGATGCTTCTACTCAGCAGTTATTGAATAGAGGATCAAAATTAACTGAGCTTTTAAAACAAAAGCAATATTCTCCAATGACAGTTGCTGAACAAGTAATTTCAGTTTTCTGTGGTGTTAAAGGATATCTTGATGATATCGATTTAAAAGATGTTGCAGGTTTTGAAAGTAAGATCATTGAGAAATGTAAATCAGAAAAACCTGAGATTATTGAGTCGATACAAAGTTCAGGAAAACTTGAAGAGGATAAAGAAAAGTTATTAGTTGAACTGATTACTCAATTAAAGGAAACCCTTAAATCTTAATTTGATATGGCAAGTTTAGACGACCTAAAAAAAAGAATAGCTAGTGTAAAATCTACACAAAAGATTACTAAGGCTATGAAAATGGTTGCAGCTGCAAAATTAAGAAAAGCACAAGAAAGTGCTGAAAAAGGACGACCTTATTCAGAAAAAATGAACAATGTAATTTTAAACCTTTCTAGTGGAATTTCAGATAAAGAAAATGCACCAAAGTTATTAGCTGGTACAGGACAAGACAAAGTTCATCTTTGTGTTGTTATGACATCAGATAGAGGTCTATGTGGTGGGTTTAATTCCAACATAATTAAGAAAGCAAAAAGTTACTTTTCTAAAATTTTAGATGAGAATAAAGAGCTTAAAATTATCACTGTAGGTTCAAAAGGCAATGACCAGCTTAAGAGAATTTATGGTGATAAAATAATTGAAAATATTTCATTTAAAGAGTCGAAAAATGCAAATTATTTTGATGCAGATAAGGTAGGAAAAATTATTATTGAAAAATTTGAAGCAGGTGAATTTGATGTTTGTACAATTTTTTACAATAAATTTAAAAATGTAATTACACAAATCCCACAGGCTCAACAAATAATTCCTTTAAATGATGAGGAAAGTGAAAATAGTTCAGATGAAAGTTACGAATTTGAACCAGATGAAGATGAAATTTTAAGCAATTTGTTGCCAAAAAATATTTCAACGCAAATATTTAAGGCAATGTTAGAGAATTCAGCTAGCGAACAAGGATCCAGAATGAGTGCAATGGATAATGCAACCCGAAACGCAGGTGAAATGGTTGACAAACTTACTATCGAATATAATAGAAGTCGTCAGGCAGCAATTACTAAAGAACTAATAGAAATCATATCAGGAGCAGAAAGTTTATAATTATGAGCAAAGGAATAATCACACAAGTTATTGGAGCGGTAGTAGACGTAAAATTTGAGGGAGAATTACCGGAAATTTTAACAGCATTAGAATGTAAAAATGGTGACAATAGATTGGTTTTAGAGGTTGCTCAGCACTTAGGAGAAACTACTGTAAGAACTATCGCAATGGATGCTACTGAAGGATTGAAAAGAGGAGATGAAGTTGTAAATACGAATGCTCCTATCCAGGTACCTGTTGGACCAGAAACACTAGGTAGAATTATTAATGTAATTGGTGAGCCAATTGACGAAAGAGGTGAGGTTAAAACTAAAGAAAGCTGGCCTATTCACAGAGCTGCGCCTGAATTTAATGATCAATCAACTGAAACTGAAATATTAGTTACTGGTATTAAAGTTATCGACTTATTAGCGCCATATGCCAAAGGAGGAAAAATTGGACTATTCGGAGGTGCTGGTGTTGGTAAGACAGTTTTGATTATGGAATTGATTAACAATGTTGCAAAAGCACATGGTGGATTTTCAGTTTTTGCTGGAGTTGGAGAAAGAACTAGAGAAGGAAATGATCTTTACCATGAGATGATGGAATCTGGAGTAATTAAGCAAGATGGCCCTGGTTCTAAAGCTGCACTGGTTTATGGACAAATGAATGAACCCCCAGGAGCAAGAGCAAGAGTTGCTTTAACTGGATTAACAGTTGCAGAATATTTTAGAGATCAAGAAGGACAAGACGTTTTATTCTTCGTTGATAATATTTTTAGATTTACTCAAGCTGGTTCAGAGGTATCTGCTTTATTAGGTAGAATTCCTTCAGCTGTAGGATATCAGCCTACATTAGCCACTGATATGGGTAATCTTCAAGAAAGAATTACAACAACAAACAAAGGATCAATTACTTCTGTGCAAGCGATTTATGTTCCAGCTGATGACTTGACTGATCCAGCGCCTGCAACATCATTTGCTCACTTGGATGCTACTACTGTACTTTCAAGACAAATAGCTGAAATTGGTATTTATCCTGCAGTAGACCCATTAGATTCTACTTCAAGAATTTTAGATCCAAGAATAGTTGGTGATGAGCACTATAGAGTTGCGAGAGATGTACAAAGGATTTTACAATCTTATAAATCACTTCAGGATATTATTGCTATCCTTGGTATGGATGAATTATCTGAGGAAGATAAATTAGTTGTAGCAAGAGCAAGAAAGATTCAAAGATTTTTATCTCAACCATTCTTTGTTGCGGAAGTATTTACAGGTTCACCAGGAAAATTAGTTGATCTTGAATCTACAATCAAAGGATTTGATGCAATCTGTAAGGGTGAATATGATCACTTACCAGAAGCAGCTTTTTACATGGTCGGTACAATTGAAGAGGCTATTGAAAAAGCTCAAAAAATGGAAAAAGAAGCTGCAGCTTAATGAGCGAAGAATTTAAAATTGAGATAGTAAATCCTGAAAAATCTTTTTTGGTCAAAGAAGATGTATCGGAAGTAGTAGTACCTGCTTTTGAGGGAGAAATGGGGATATTAAAAGATCATATTTCAATTATCTCATTTTTAAAACCAGGTATTATCAAAGTAAGTTCAAAATCTGGTGATGAAAATTATTATGTTGAGGATGGTATAGTAGAGTTTAAAAATAATAATTTATCTATTCTAACTAGCTCAATTTATAATTTGTCTGATATGGATAAATCTGTTCAACAGGATTTACTGAAAAAAGCTGAACAAGAGGCTGGAAAGTCAGATATTAATGATCAAGCTAAATATTTAGTAGATCAAAAAATTGAAGTTTTAAAAACTCTTAATTAAGAATTTTTTTTACTTTATCTTTAACTTCTTTGTACACGTGTAGTTTAAAATCAACCACTAAATCTGTAATTTTATCTAGCTCTACCCATTTCCACTCTAAAAACTCAGGGTGTTTAGTTTTGATATTTATTTCACTATCTGACCCAACAAATCTCATTAAAAACCATTTTTGTTTTTGACCTCTGTACTTTCCTTTCCAAATCAAACCAAGCAATCTATCTGGAAGTTCATAAGTTATAGTCCCGTCTAATTCTTTAATCAATTCGACACTCTTAATACTAGTTTCCTCTTCTAATTCCCTGTAAGCAGCTTTTAAAAAATCCTCACCTTCATCCACACCGCCTTGGGGCATTTGCCAAAAATTTTTGGGGTTATCTATTCTTTTGGCAACAAATACTTTGTTATCATTATTTAACACAACAATTCCAACTCCACTTCTTAGTGGAAGATTATACAAATCTTTTTTCATTTTATCCGTTGAGTAATTTAATTGCGTAATTTAATTGATTATCAGTTTCAGTTCTTATTTTAAAATTATCACCTTCTTCATTCACTTCAATGTCTGGACGTACACCAACCTCAGATATAGATTTTCCAGATGGAAGATAATATTTTGCAACAGTTAATCGTATTGCGCCTCTATTTTTAAGAGGAATAATAGATTGAACTGAACCTTTGCCATAACTGTTTTCACCTACAACAATTGCTCTTTTGTGATCTTTTAAAGCTCCTGCAACAATTTCTGATGCTGAAGCTGATCCATAATTTATCAGTACTAATAATGTTTTTCCGTCAGTTATGTCTCCTTTTTTTGCAAACCATTTTCTATTATCAGATTTTTTTCTACTTTTAGTGGAGACAATTTCACCATTTTCTAAAAAGAAATCAGATATTCTTATTGCTTGGTTTAGTAATCCACCTGGATTATTTCTTAAATCCAAAATAAATGAATTAAGATTTTTATTTTTTTTTAATTTCTTTATTTGTTTTTCTATTTGATCACTACTGTTTTCATTAAATGAAGTTAATCTAATATAGCCGATATTTTCTTCTAATAACTCTGACTTAACTGATTGAATTTCAATTATCTCTCTAGTGATATTAAATGTTAGTGCTTTTTTTTCTCCTCTTCGTCTAACTGTTAATTCTATACTTGAACCTACTGGGCCTCGCATTAAATCAACAGCCTCACTTAGAGATTTCCCTTGAACTTGGGTATCATTAATTTTCACAATGTAATCACCAGCTTTTAATCCAGCTTTTGACGCTGGTGTGTCATCAATAGGTGAAATAACTTTAACAACTCCTGCTTCCATACTTACCTCAATTCCTAGGCCACCAAATTCACCGCTAGTTTCAGTTTGCATTTCCTCCAGAATTTCAGGAGACATATAAGAGGAATAAGGGTCTAAAGATTGAAGTAAGCCATTGATAGCAGAGTCCATGCTTTCAGATTGATTGATCTCATCAATATATTCTCTATTTATTTTTTCTAAAACCTCGCCAAATAAATCTATCTTTTTGTAAATATCTACTTCAGAAGAGTTTGCTGAACTTAAATAAAAAAATGATAAAAAAATAATTGAGCAATATTTGATTATTTTCATATCATTACTTTTTCTTTAGGAATAAATTCTGACCAGATTTTTTCTAATTCATAAAATTTTCTTTTCTCTGGATGAAAAATATGAACGATTAGATCTATACCGTCTACCAATTTCCATTCACCACTTTCTTTACCTTCAATTTTAGAGTCTTTAATTCCATTATCTTTAAGCTTTTCTAACACTTGTTCAGATAAAGACTGTATATGTCTAGATGATGTACCGCTTGCTATTATCATATAATCTGCCATCGAACTTTTATCTTTTAGATCAATAGTTACTATGTCTTCAGCTTTGTTAAGATCTAATGTGGTGATTACAATTTCTTTGAGATCTGAAATTTTATCCATTAATTAAATTTAGACTATCAAATTTTTCTTAATTGAGAAGATGAAATGTTGACTTTATTAAACTCTATGAATTTGAGGGTGGTATTACCGAGAGCCCTAAATGTCTTTGATTTTAATGAGTTTTTTTTATAGCCATGTCTATCGAAAACTAAAATATTACATTTTTGTGAAATAGATTTTGATTTATACCATTTGTGAAAATTTATTAAGTTATCTGCTCCCATTAAAAAATAGATTTCAATATTTTTATTTTTTTTCAAATGATTAATTAAATCGATTGTTTTATTTGAATTAATTTTATTTTCGTAAAATCTCACTTTTATAAATGAATTTTTACCAATAATTTTTTTACAGAATTTTATTCTTTCAGTAACTGAGGTTTTGCTCTCGTTTTTAAATGGATTTTTTTTTGTGATTGCCCAAATAATGTTTTTAAGCTCAAATCTTTTTTTTGCTTCTTTTGAAATTGCTAGATGACCTTTATGAGCAGGATCAAATGATCCTCCTAAAATTCCTATTTTTGTCTTATTTGATTTCAAATTAATTTCTTATTTTACCGTTACTTGTAATTTGATACTTGTATGAAACAAGTTGATTAAGTCCTACAGGCCCTCTCGGTGGTAGTACATTGGTAGAAATTCCAACTTCTCCTCCAAACCCAAATTCACCTCCATCTGCAAATTGAGTTGAAGTGTTATGCATAGCAATAGAGCTTTTGACCTCTTTTAGAAATTGATTAGCTGTTTTTTTGTTTTTTGTAATTATTGAGTCTGTATGCATTGTTCCATACTTATTAATATGATTTATAGCTTCACTGAGGTTGTTTACTATTTTAACGGAAACTGCTGAGCTTAAATATTCTGTAGACCAATCTTTTTCAGTAGCTTTAAAAATTTTACCTTTATAAAATTTAGCCAAAGTCTTTTCTCCATAAATTTTACAACCATTTTTTTCTAAATTACTCAGGATTGTATTGCTAAATTTTTTAACAATATTTTTATGTAGAATAATGGTTTCGGTCGCCCCACATATGCTGGTGTTTCTTAATTTTGCGTTAGTAACAACTCTATTTGCCATCTTTAATTCAGCATCTTTGTCGACATATGTATGACAAATACCCTCAAGATGACCAATTATAGGAACCTTAGAAAGTTCTTGAACTTTTCTTACAAGATTTTTTCCACCACGTGGGATTATAACATCAATATATTCTTTCATTTTGGAAAGCATTACATCAACCATCTTTCTGTTTTTAGATTCTATAAATTGTATAAAGTTTTCATCTACTTTATTTTTTTTGAGCGCTTTTCTAAATAGTTTTGATAAAATTTTATTTGAATTGATTGCCTCAGAACCTCCTCTTAAGATTACTGCATTACCTGATTTGAAACATAAACCCGCAACATCTGATGTAACATTTGGCCTACTTTCATAAATTACACCAATAACTCCTATTGGAATTGATACTCTACTAATATTTAATCCATTAGGTCTTTTCCACTTTTCTAGAACATGATTAATGGGATCTTTAAATTTAATAATACTAATAATAGAATTTCTGATGTCGTTTATTTTTTTCTCATTTAAATGAAGTCTATTAATTAAATTTTCTTTTAATCCTATTTTTTTTGCGTAATTAATATCTTTAGTATTTTCTTTAATTATTAAACCTTTGTTTTCGTTAAGCATTTTGGCATAGGAGGCTAAAACACTATTTTTAACTTTTGTGTCTATTTTATATTGACTTGCTTTTCTTGCTCTTTTACCGATTAAATTCATATAATTATTCATTTATACTTCTACCATATCATCTTTATGAATAACTTCAGATTTTGCAACATACCCAAGTAATTTTTGAATTTCATTCGAATGGTGTCCCATAATTTTTTTTACTTCATCAGAAGAAAAAGAACTTAAACCCCTAGCACATTCATTATTTTTTTTATCTAAAACCTTTATATGATCACCTTTGTTAAATCTTCCTGATACATTTTTAATACCTGCAGCTAGTAAACTTTTTCCAAGCTTTAACGCTTTTTTGGCTCCATCATCAATTACAATATTTCCTTTAGGTGCAATTGAGCTAATTATCCATTTTTTTCTAGCATGAAGTTTAGAGACCTTTGGGCTGAACCATGTACAATTATTTTTTTCAATAATTTTTGAAATAGGATTTGAATACAGTCCGTTTGCAATAATCATACTGCTGCCAGCTAATTGACAAATTTTAGCAGCTTCAATTTTTGTTTGCATTCCTCCACTTCCATATTCATTAATTCCTTTGATATTAATTTCTTTTAAGTCTTTGTTTATATCATTTACTATTTTTATTAGTTTAGCGTCTTTATTTACTTTTGGATTTTTTGTAAAAAGGCCATCTACATCTGAAAGTAAAATTAATGTATCAGCGTTTGTAATTTGAGCTACTCTAGATGCCAATCTATCATTATCTCCATATTTTATTTCAGTTGTTGCAATTGTATCATTCTCATTAACAACTGGGATAAATCCAAGTTCGAATAAATTTTCGAATGTTCTTTTGGCATTTAAGGATCTTCTTCGCTTCTCTGTATCTTCTAGAGTTAGCAAAATTTGTGAAATATTTAATTTGAATTTTGAGAAGGTCTGAGAGAATAAATTCATTAGTTCAATTTGGCCAATAGAGGCAATTGCTTGACTTTTATCTAACTTAATATTTTTTTTGTTAAAATTCATTTTTTTACATCCAAGAGCGATAGCACCTGAACTAACAATGACTATTTTTTGATTTTTATCTTTTAGTTTTTTGATGTCCCTCGCAAAGCTTGAAAGCCATTTTTTTCTAATTTTTTTATTTTCATCAACTAATAAAGATGAACCAATTTTAATAACAATAATTTTGGAGTTTTTAAGATACATAGGATAATAATTTTGCCTTAATTTTTGAAACCGACTCTTTATTTAAAGTTGTCATAGTCATTATCTCACAATTTTTATCTTTAGAGAAATCATCAATTACATCTTTAGCTGTGTCTTCATCAATTAAATCTATTTTGTTAAACACAATTAACTCTCTCTTTTCAAGCATTTTAGAACTGTAATTTTTAAGTTCATTTTTAACCTGATCATAAGATTCCTTAAGATCAAGATTGGTAATATCAATTAAATGTAATAAAGATTTGCATCTTTCTATATGTTTTAAAAATTGTATCCCAAGTCCAACACCTTCATGGGCACCTTCTACTAATCCTGGTATATCGGCTATTGTGATTTCTTTATCATCATAGCTAGCAACACCTAAGTTAGGATTAAGTGTTGTAAATTTATAATTAGCAATTTTAGGATTTGCGTTTGTAAGTGCTGCCAACAAACTTGATTTTCCTGCGTTAGGTAATCCAATAATTCCGATATCAGCTATTGTTTTAAGTTGTAACCAAATTGTAAACTCTTCTCCCAAAGTTCCTTTCGTAAATTTTCTTGGAGCTCTGTTTGTAGAACTTTTAAATCTAGTATTTCCCAAACCACCTTTGCCACCATTAGCTGCAATGTACTCTTCTCCTTTTTTGTTAAAATCAAATAATAGAGTTTTGTTATCTTCTTCAAATACCTGGGTTCCAAGAGGAACTTTTAAAACCAAATCATCACCACTTTTACCTGTTCGATTTTGACCAGAACCATTCTCTCCACGCTGAGCTTTATGATGTTGTTGATATCTGTAATCAATTAAAGTGTTTAAGTTTTCTTCTGATTTTAAAATGATAGAACCACCCCTGCCTCCATCACCTCCATCAGGTCCCCCAAACTCAACATACTTTTCTCTTCTAAAACTTGGTGAACCGTCACCGCCGTTTCCAGCCTTAATATAAATTTTAACTTGATCGAGAAATTTCATAATACAACATTTTCTTGGTTGTACTATTAATTGGGTTTTACTGAAACGTAAGTTCTATCTAATTTAGATTTTTTGAATACAACTTTACCTTTGATAACAGAAAAAATTGAATGATCTTTTCCCATTCCAACATTTTCGCCAGGAAAAATTTTTGTTCCTCTTTGTCTAACAATTATATTTCCAGGTATTACAGTTTCTCCACCGTATTTTTTAACACCAAGTCTTCGACCGGCACTATCTCGTCCGTTTCTCGATGATCCACCTGCTTTTTTTGTTGCCATAATTTACCTAATAACTATTTACTTGCAGCTTCCTTAACTTCTTCTTTTTTGGGAGCTGGTTTAATTTTTTCAGCTTCAGATAATACTTTACCATCTTTTGAAAAAATTTTGTTAATTCTTATCAAAGAAAATTGTTGTCTGTGTCCATTTTTTCTTCTTGAATTTTGTCTTCTTCTTTTTTTGAAAATTAGAATTGTTCTATTTTTACTATTTTTAATTAAATCTGCCTCTACCTTAGCACCTTCAACATTAGGAGTTCCAACCTCAATATTTTTATCATCCCCATATGCTAGGATTTCATTAAATTCTATCTTAGTCTCAGGCTTTGAATCTGGTAATTTTTCAATTTTTAATATCTCACCAGATTTAACTTTGTACTGTTTACCACCTGTTTTTATTACTGCGTATGACATAGTATGAATATTAAATTTAAGTAACCGCAATATAGTTACCGGAAGCTTATAGTCAAGCTGAATTAGTTAGAAATTATCCTTTAAATCCCTTAATTTTGAAAAGGATTTTAGGTCATTAGCTCTTAAAAAAATATTACAATCAATTTCATCTTGTAAGGTTGATGGAATAGTAGGTAAATTATTATTTCTTTGTTGTTTTATAAATTCTATTTTCTTTAACAAAGAAGAGTTTTCAGAATCATGTTTCAAGCAGAATTTTGAATTATTTAAAGTATATTCATGGCCACAATAGATTTTTGTTTCTTTAGGTAAAGATTTTAATTTACTTAAAGAGTTATACATTTGTTCATATGTACCCTCAAAAATTCTACCACATCCAAGTGAGAAGAGAGTATCTCCGGTGAATAGTAAGTTTTCTTCAAAAAAATAAAAACAAATATGTCCTGTTGTGTGTCCAGGGATATGAATAATTTTAGCTTTAAAATTTCCACTATTCCAAATTTCATTATCTTTTAACAAGATATCAATCTCTGGTATCCTTTTTGCATCTCCATTAAATCCTAAAACAACAGATCCAAATTTTTTTTTTAATTCAGTATTACCCCCAACATGATCATAATGATGATGAGTATTTAAGATATATTTTAATTTAATATTTTTATCTTTTAAGTAATTGATTATTGGTTTAGCTTCACTTGGATCAACAACACATGCTTCCTGTTTTTCATTATCAATAATTAAATAACTATAATTATCTTGTAGGCACGGTATAATTTCAACTTTCATTTATTTTTCTATTAAAAATATTCCAAGATCAGCAAATAAATTTTTAGTTCCTAAATTACTATTTGATATATTTGAAGTGTTGTTACTATTTAAAGCTAAAGTTTTTATCATTTTAATTTCTTTAAATTTTATAAAATTTACAAAATCTTTAATTGTGCACATATGTAAATTAGGTGTACTGTGCCATTGTTCCGGTAAAGATTTTGTTATTGGCATTGTGCCCTTAAATAATAGATGCAATCTAACTTGCCAATTACCAAAATTTGGTATCGTTACAATTGCTTTTTTTCCAACTCTTAAAAGTTCATCTAAAACAATTTCAGGGCTTAAAAATGCTTGGAGTGTTTGACTCAATACTACATAGTCAAACGATTTATCAGGAAATTGTTTTAAGTCTTTCTCTGCGTTACCTTCTATTACAGTTAATCCTTTTGCAATACATTCTTGTACTTTTTCCTTAGAAATTTCTAGCCCTCTTACATTTATATTTTTATGTTTTTTTAAAAATTGCATCAAAGTTCCATCTGCACAACCTACATCTAAAACTTTTTTATTATCCTCAATTAAATCTGATATTACTTTAAATTCATTTTTCATTTTTTAATTCTATATAAGATTTGTCTAAGAAATTCTTCAGAGCATTTAAAAAATCAGGTACATCTAATAAAAAAGAGTCGTGACCTTTATCAGATACAATTTCTACAAAACCAACATCTGCTCCAATAGAATTTAAAGCTATAACAATATCTTTATTTTCTTGGGTTGGATAAAGCCAATCAGAAGTAAAAGAAATAACAAAAAATTTAGCTTTTGTATTTTTAAATGCATCAGACAAATTTCCATTAAATTGTTTAACTAAATCAAAATAATCCATAGCCCTAGTTATGTAGAGGTAACTGTTTGCATCAAATCTATCTACAAACACAGATCCTTGGTATCTCAAATAACTCTCAATTTGAAAATCTGCATCAAAACCAAATTTCAAATCTTCTCTTTCTTGCAATTTTCTCCCAAACTTTTCCTGCAAACCTTTTTTTGAGAGATAAGTTATATGAGCTGCCATTCTTGCAACAGCAAGCCCTTTGCCTGGGTTGGTGTTATTAGCTTCATAATTTCCATCTTTCCAATCGCTGTCAGCAGTGATTGCTTGTCTTCCTAGTTCATTAAAAGCAATATTTTGTGCTGAATGACTTGAGGTTGTAGCAATGGGTATAACAGTTTTAGCTTTATCAGGAAAGTTGGTGATAAATTGAAGAACTTGCATACCTCCCATGGAACCTCCGGTAATTGCAAATAGTTTATCAATTCCAAAGTGTTCAAGTAAATTATATTGTGCATTCACCATGTCATTAATTGTAATAACTGGAAAATCAGTTCCAAAAGTTTTCTGTGTTTCAGGATCTTTATGGCTTGGTCCATAAGATCCCATACATCCACCAATTACATTTGAACAAATAACAAAATATTTATTGGTATCTATTGCTTTGTCTGGACCTACAGCAAAACTCCACCAACCGTCTTTTTTAGTAACAGGATTTAAACCAGTTACAAATTGATCTCCAGTTAGTGCATGAAATACTAATATAGCATTGTCTTTATTCTCATTTAAAGACCCATAAGTTTCGAATGCAATTGGAAAATTGTTTATAGTTTTACCACAATCCAATTTAAGAGGTTTCTTTATAATTAATGTCTTAATATTTTTTTCTGTATTCATTTTAAAGCCTTTAGATGAATTGTGAGAAAAAAAACTATTTTAGCGGTTTTTTTTAAGCGCTCGCAATTCAGTTAAATCAGCGCATAAATTTTGTACAAGAACTTGTAATTTATGTCAATTTTTTAAAATAAGATCATATTCTCTATAAATATTTGTTTTTTTATCTATAAAGAGCTCATAAAAATAAAAAAAATGAGTACACCTAAATTTAAAAAATTTAACATAGAAGCTTATAAGCCTGGCAAATCTAAAATTAACAAAATTAAAAAGGTCATTAAATTATCAGCTAACGAGTCTGCTCTAGGGATGAGCCCGTTAGCAAAGAAAGCAATATCTCAAAAAAATTTAGTATTAGATAAATATCCAGATGGAAAATCTACCAATCTTAAAATGGCAATATCCAAAGCATACAAGTGTAATTTTGATAAAATTGTATGTGGAGCAGGTTCTGACGAGGTAATTCAAATGTTATGTCAATTATATCTACATCCAAAGGATGAGGTGATTGTTCCTCAATATAGTTTTTTAATGTACAGGATTTATGCAAAAATTGTTGGTGCAAAAGTTGTATTTGCAAAAGAAAATAATTTTAAAGTTTCAATTGAAGAAATATTGAAAAAAGTATCTGAGAAAACCAAAATAGTTTTTATTGCAAATCCAAATAATCCAACAGGAACATATTTAACTAAAAAAGAGACATTAGAACTTAGAAGAAAGTTGAATAGAAATATTTTATTAGTAATTGATGATGCTTACTCAGAATATATGAAAAATGATGATTACAGCTCTGGTTTAGAATTATTTAAAAATAAAGACAATGTATTTATATTGAGAACATTTTCTAAAATGTTTGGTTTGGCATCATTAAGAATTGGTTGGGGATATGGATCGAAACAAATAATTAGAGCGTTAAATGTTATTAAACCACCTTTTAATGTAAATGGTTTGGCTCAAGTTGCGGCCGCAGAGTCTTTGAAGGATAAGCAATTCATTCAAAAATCTATTAGACATAATTTAAATTATGCAAATAAATTAAAAAAATTTCTCGAAAAATATAACATTTTTTCAAACGCTGTATCAGCAAATTTTTTACTATTAAATTTTGATGACTGTAAACATTCAGCAAATTTTCTTTACCAAAAATTAAAAAATAAAGGAATTATATTAAGATCTACTGAAGATGGTTATCATATTAAAAACAAATTGAGATTAACTATTGGCTCATCTAGAGAAAATTTAATATTCATGAATGCAGTGAGAAAGATTTTTAGTTAAATGAAAAATATTTTAATCATAGGGTGTGGTTTACTTGGATCTTCAGTTTTAAGATCTATACACAAAAATAAATTGGCAGATAAGGTATATATTTATGAAAAGTCAAAAAAGAATATATCAAGAATTAAAAATCTTAAATTACCTGGAAAAGTAGTTAGTTCATTAAAAGAAGCTGTAACAAAATCTAATTTTATTATTTTTTGTACACCTATGAGTGAATACAAAAATATTATTATGAAAATAAATAATTATATTTCTCCTAAAACATTAATTACTGATGTTGGTTCTTCAAAAGTTGAATCATCAAAAATAATAAAAAAATTTTTAAAAAAAGGAATTGCATGGACTTCCAGTCACCCAATTGCTGGTTCTGAAGTAAGTGGACCACAGCACGGAAAGAGTAACATGTTCGAAGACAGATGGTGTATTTTAATTAAAGAAAAAAATACAATTAAAAAAAATTTAAATTTTCTGAAAAAATTTTGGGAGAAGATTGGATCAAAAGTAACAATCATGTCACCAGAAAAACATGACAAAATTTTTTCAATAACTAGTCATTTGCCTCACTTAATTGCATATAATTTAGTTAAGTCAGCTCAAGATTTTGAGAAAAAACAAAGATATGATTTAATCAAATATAGTGCAGGAGGACTAAGAGATTTCTCAAGAATAGCAGCTTCTAATGAGATTATGTGGCGAGATATTTTTTTCAATAACAATAAAAATATTTCAAATGCTATTGATTTATTTATTAAAAATTTAAAATCATTTAAATCTGATATTAATTCAAAAAATAATAAATCTATTATTAACAAGCTTACTGAAACTAAAAAAGTCAGATCAAAAATAATCAAACTCAAACAAGATATTAATAAGCCAGATTTTGGAAGAAGCTAAATTTTAATTTTAGCTATTTTTTTAACTTTAAGTTTTGCTGTATTTTCAATTCTTCTAATTGTCTTAATTATAGGCATGATCAATACTTTCTTTTCAGGTCCATATGCATGTATTAATTGTTTGGAATTTAAACACATTGCGACATGCCCTTTCCAAAAAATGATATCTCCCTTTTGATAATTTCTTTTTATGTTTCCTTTAAAATATTTAATTTGATCTTTGGTATCTCGAGGAAAAAACTTATTATTATAATAGTAAAATATTTGTAATAGGGCTGAGCAATCTATTCCCGCGTAACTTTTTCCACCCCAGATGTATTTTATGTTCAAAAATTGTTTAAAGATTTTAATAAAATTGTTTTCTTTATAATTTATTTTTTTTATATCTTTTTTTTTAATCCATTTATTTTTATCAATTCTGGCAAAATTTTTGTTAGTTTCTTTAACTGACAACTTTGATCCAAAAGACAGAAAAGTATTAGTTTTTAAATTTGGTTTTTTATAAATATTTGCTTTTAAACTACTTACCTTATAATTAGCTTTAAATTCTTTTGAATAATTTTTATTTTGAATGTACCCAGTATAATTATCAAAACTAGATTTTATTTTGATCCAATTTTTAGTTTTAGATAAAATTTTAAATTTTTCTCCATACAATATTTGTGAGGTTACTTCTGAAAATTTAGAGGATTTCTTATAAATATTAGAAAAACTACCTGTAAAATAAAATTTATTTTGCACCAATTTTAATTTTATTTTTTATCATCCATAGGCATATTAGTGAAGGAATAACCATAATAGTTGTTAAGACAAAAAATGTTCCCCAATCTCCGTTTAACCAATCTACTAAAGCTCCTGATGATGATGCTAAAGTTGTCCTCCCAGCAGTCCCTATAGACGCAAGTAATGCGTATTGTGTTGCTGTATATGTTCGATCAACCAGTAAAGATATAAATGCTACAAATGCAACAGTTGCAAAAGCTGCAGTAATATCGTCAGCAATAACTGCTATTGCAAATAATAGTTCAGATTTACCAGTCCATGCTAAGACAGCAAATAACAGATTTGTAACCGCCATCAAACCTCCTGCAAAGAACATAGTTTTTATAGTTCCAGCCCTCATGGCCATTACGCCACCAATTAAAGTAAATACGACAGTTGTGATCCAACCCAATCCTTTTGAATAGATTGCTATTTGTCCTTTTGAAAAGCCTATTTCTTTATAAAATACAATCGACATTCTACCCATGAATGCTTCTCCAATTTTAAACAAAAAGACAAACCCTAAAATTCCTGCAGCTATGGCAAAACCATTTTTTTTAAAGAAGCTAATAATGGGCCCACCAATTGTTCCAGTTATATAAGCAACAAAAGTTGTGATAATATTGTTAGATCCTAGTTTACCTTTAATTAAATTATCAGTTTCCTTTTGCTTTGATTGTCTGTCAGTTTTTACTGGCTCATGAACAACCATCAGAGCAATATTCATTAAAATAATTAAAATACCTAATATTAAAAAAGTTGCTTGCCAGTAATCTTGGATACCAATATTTTCAAAAAACTCTGCAGTAAATAAAGCAACTACACCACCTAATTTGTAACCTGTCCACCAACCAACTACAGCCATTGCAGCACCTGCTGCCATTGATTTTCCCTCATTTTCATTAATTTGTTCAATTCTTAATGCATCTACAGTTATATCTTGAGTTGCTGATGCTATAGCGATGATTAATCCAACTGTAATTATCAACGCTAAATTTTCTGTAGGATTTATAATACTCCAAACTAGTAAACTTAATAGAATTACTAATTGCATTAAAACAATCCAACCTCTTCGGTGACCTAATTTTTTAGTTAGGAAAGGAATTTGAATTCTATCTATAATTGGTGCCCAAAGATAATTAAAAGCATAAACCCCAAAAATAAGTCCTGCCCATCCAATAGTAGATCTACTTAATCCTTCTTCTTTTAACCAAAGACTTAAACTACTAGCAATCAAGACCCATGGAAATCCACTGATTGCACCAAGTAATAAAATTCTTAACATCCGAATATCTTTGTAAACTGAAATCGATTCTAACCAGGATGTTTTATTTATTTCAGACATAATTAATTTTTCCAAAATGATGGTAAAAATAATACTAATATTGCAAATAGCTCAAGTCTACCCAAAATCATACCAACTGTTAAAATCCATTTAGAAAGATCTGGTAATGAAGAAAAATCTCCATTGGGGCCAATTATTGGACCAAGACCAGGTCCAACATTTGAAATAGATGTAGCGGCACCCGAGATAGCTGTAATAAAATCTAAACCAGTTAATGATAACAATGCAGTAAGAATAAAAAATATTACGATATAAAAATAAATAAATGAAATAATTGAAGCTATAAACTTTTCATCAACTGCACTTTGATCATACTTAATTACAAATATCCCTTTAGGATAAATTATTTTTTTTAATTGGTTTAGAATAAATAGATAAAGAATTTGAATTCTAAATATTTTTACACCACAAGCTGTAGAACCCGCGCATCCACCTATAAACATCAGTGCAAGAAACAGGGTTATAGGAAAACTGCCCCATTTATCAAATTCTGCGTTTACATAACCAGTACCACTCAGGATTGATATAGTATTAAAAAATATTGATCTTAAACCAAAGTTTTCTTGGTTAGAAAATAATAAGTAAATAGATAAAATTATAACAGTGAATATTATAATTTTTAAAAAGGTTTTGATTTGAATATCATTTAAAAAAATTTTTTTGTTTCCACTTATAAATTTAATATAAGCAATAAAAGGAATACTTCCCAATATAATAAAAAACATTGATGAAATCTCAATTGGTAAACTATTAAAGTATCCAATTGACTCGTTGTAGTTAGAAAAGCCTCCAGTAGCAATTGTAGTCATTGAGTGGGTTAAGCTGTCAAATTTACCCATACCAAATATCCAATAAGTGATTGCACAAAGGCCTGTTAATCCTGAGTAAATATAAATTAATCTAAGTGCTATTTCTTTTGACTTAGGGAGTATTTTTTCTGAAGAGTCGTTACTTGAAATTTTAAATAATTGCATACCTCCAACATTCATTATAGGCATTAAAGTAATCGCCATTACAATTATTCCAATTCCACCTAGCCATTGTAAAATAGCTCTCCATAAAAGAAGACCCTTTGGTGCGTTCTCTAAATCTGAGATTATTGTAGATCCAGTTGTAGTAATTCCTGACATACTTTCAAAAAAAGAGTCTGTAATTGAAAGTTCAATACTAGAGAATACAAACGGTAAAGATCCAAATACTGCAATACTAATCCAAGATAGGGCAGTTAATAAGAAAGCTTGTTGTAGATTAAGTTTTTTATCGTGATCTAAATTTGATAAAAAAAATAAAGTTCCAAAGATTATGGTTACAATAGATGAGCCAAAGAAAGATGAGTCTATCTCTGAGTAAAAGAATTGTACTATAATTGGGATGAACATTGATACACCCAATATTATTTGCAGAATTCCAAGCGTAAAAAAAACAGTTTTGTAATTAGACATTTTGAAAGAACAATATTTTATGGTAAATAAATTTCAACTCTATAAGAATTAATATAATCACTAGTTTAAGGTTAAAAAGAGCAATTCATGATTAAAAAAGATGTTCTAGAAAAGACAAGTGCTTGGCCTTTTGTTGAAGCTAAAAAAATGCTTCGTGAAAGAAAAGCTTTTATTGAAAAGAAAGGTAAGATTACTCTCCAAACAGGATATGGTCCAAGTGGATTACCTCATATAGGAACTTTCGGAGAAGTTGCACGAACTTCAATGATGGTTAATGCACTTAATCAACTCACAGATTTACCAACAGAAATTATTACATTTTCAGATGACATGGATGGCTTAAGAAAAGTTCCAGATAATGTTCCTAATCAAGAATTGTTGCAACAAAACCTTCACAAACCTTTAACGCAAGTACCTGATCCTTTCCAAAAATTTAATAGTTTTGGAGAACATAATAATGAAATGCTAAAGGATTTTTTAAACAGTTTTAATTTTAAATATAATTTTAAAAGCTCCACATCTTTGTACAAGGCAGGTTTTTTTAATCCTACTTTGAAAATAATTTTAGAAAATTATGAAGGAATAATGAATATTATTTTACCAACACTTGGGAAAGAAAGACAAAAAACATACAGTCCTTTTTTACCAGTATGTCCTGACACAGGTCATGTTTTGGAGATACCTGTTATAGAAATTGATCAGTCTAATTCTAAAATAATATTCGATAATAAAGGTAAAAAATTAGAGAGCAGTATTTTAGACGGGAATTGTAAATTACAGTGGAAAGTAGATTGGGCAATGAGATGGTTTGCTTTAGATATTGATTTTGAAATGTATGGCAAGGATTTGATTGAAAGTGCAATTTTATCTACAAAAATCATTAATTTGTTAGGTAAAAAGAATCCATCAGGATTTGCATATGAACTTTTTTTAGATGAAAAAGGTGAGAAAATTTCAAAATCTAAAGGTAATGGAATAACTATTGATCAATGGTTGAAGTATGCTTCACCAGAAAGTTTATCTCTATATATGTATCAAAATCCAAAAAGAGCTAAAAAACTTTATAAAGAAATAGTTCCGAAAGCAGTAGATGAATATTTGGATAACATTGAAAAATCTAAAAAACAGACTGAGCAGCAATTAGTAATGAATCCAGTGTGGCATGTTCACAATGGGAGCATTCCAAAAGAAGACATGATTATGAGTTTTTCAATGTTATTAAATTTAGTCGAAACAAGTAATGCAGATAGTAAAGATTTATTATGGAAATTTGTAAAAAAATACAAACCCAATATTCAAGAAACTAATTTTCCTATTTTTGATGGATTAGTAGGTTACGCAATTAAATATTTTAATGATGTAATTAAGTCTCAAAAAAAATACAAAACACCTTCTGAAGATGAAAAAAAAGCTCTTGAAGCTTTAATTTCAACTTTAGCAAAATGCAATGATCAGATGTCACCAGAGGAAATTCAAACTTTGATTTATTCTACTGGAAAAGAAAATGGTTATGCTGAAAATTTAAGAGATTGGTTTAAACTTATTTATGAGGTGGTTTTTGGTGATGAAAATGGACCAAGAATGGGATTTTTTATAAGTTTTTTTGGTGTTAATGAAACAAAAGACCTTATAATGAGTAAACTCAAATAATGTATTCAAATTTAAGATCTTTAATTTTCAAATTAGATCCAGAAAAAGCGCATACTCTAGCAATTCAATCTTTAAAATTTAATTTAGTATCAAATGTATTTGATGAAAATAAAAATGATCCTATTTTTAGAACACAAATATTTGGCAAAGATTTAAGCAATCCAATAGGAATAGCTGCTGGTTTTGACAAAAATGCAGAAGTTTACAATCCTTTGTTTAAATTAGGATTTGGTTTTGTTGAAGTTGGAACCATTACTCCTTTAAAACAATATGGTAACGAAAAGCCAAGAGTATTTAGATTAGTTGAAGATCAAGCGTTAATTAATAGATTGGGATTCAACAATCAAGGATCTGAAACTATTTTAAATAGAATAAAATCAAATAAAAAAAATGGAATACTAGGAGTAAATGTTGGACCAAATAAAGACTCTGATAATCGATTAAATGATTATTTAATTGGATTAGAAAAATTTCATGAAGTTGCTGATTATATTACAATTAATATTTCTTCTCCGAATACTGAAAATTTAAGAAATTTTCATGATGAAAATAAATTAAATGAATTACTAAAATCAATCAAAGATAAAAAAAATGAACTGAAAATAAATATTCCAATCGTAGTTAAAATTTCTCCAGATATTGATTTAAAGCAAATAGAATTAATATCAGAGATTCTTTTAGAAAATGATATATCTGCAATAATTATTTCAAATACATCAGAAAGTACTAGAGATGATTTAAAAAATATTCAACGACACCAAAAAGGAGGTTTGTCAGGAAAGCCAATTGAACAAAAATCAAATTTACTTATTAATCAATTCTTTAAATTGTTAAATGGTAGAATTAAAATAATTGGGGTGGGAGGTATTGACTCTGGGAAGTCTGCACATGATAAATTTTTGTCAGGGGCAGACTATATTCAGCTATATACCGGTATGGTATTTCAGGGACCCAACATTGCTGCAAACATTAAAAAAGAGCTAAAAGAATTACTTCTTAGAGATGGAGTGAAAAATATTTCAGAAATCGTTGGAAATAAAACTCTTTCTTAATTTTAATAAACTTGACGCCCTTAATATCTCCCCTTATATAGGCACTAAAATTATGTCAAAAAAATGCGAACTAACTGGTAAAATTCCTATGAAGGGTCATAATGTTAGTCATGCTAACAATAAGACTAAAAGAAGATTTTTACCCAATTTAAAAAAAGTAAAATTTACAAGTGAGCTTGCTGGAAGAAGTTTAAAACTAACAGTTAGTAATTCAGGAGTAAGATCAGTTGATAAAAAAGGAAGTTTTGACGAATTCTTAAAAACTGTAAAAAATAAAAATATATCACCAAGATTAAAAAAACTTAAAAAAGTTATTTTATTAAAATCACCATATAAAAAAAAGCCAGTAGCTAAATCTGCTTAATGAATAAATTTTTTATCAGCCTATCTTTAATGATGGGTGTGGTTGTTTTATCCTCAAACTATCTTGTTCAATTTCCAATAAATTATTATGGATTAAATGAAATTCTTACTTATGGAGCTTTTAGTTATCCAGTAGCTTTTTTGATAACTGATTTAGCAAATAGATCTTATGGAAAGATAATTGCGAGAAAAATAGTTTATTTTGGTTTTTTTATAGGAATTATTTTTACTTTATTTTTTTCAACAAACTTCGATGATTTAATATCCATTAGAATTGCAGTTGGATCTGGAGTTGCTTTCCTTATAGCCCAATTGCTAGATATTCAAATATTTGATCGTTTAAGAAAAAAACAGTGGTTTGTTGCACCTCTAACTTCATCATTAATTGGTTCAACTATTGATACTTTTTTATTTTTCTCAATATCATTTTATGGAACAGGAGTTCCTTGGGTAACTTTGTCTTTAGGTGATTTAGCTGTTAAGTTGCTAGTAGCACTAATAATGTTAATACCATTTAGAATGTTATTAAAAATATTTAAGCCAATTAAAGTCTAATATAAAAATTTATAAGATAAAATTTTATAAGCTAATTTAGCAACAAGAAAATTATAGGAGTTGAATCCTTTAATTGGAGAAAGTTCATTAATGTCAGCTCCAACTATATTTGAATTTTTTGCTGCAATTCTAATTATCTCTAATGTCTCGTCCCACAACAATCCACCTGGTTCAGGTGTTCCGGTAGCAGGCATAATACTTGAATCTAATCCGTCGACATCAAACGTTAAGTAAATAGTCTTATTTTTTATTAATTTTTTAAATTTATTTAAATTCCATTTCTTTTTATCTTTTGCCCAGAAGATATCTATTCTATTTGAATTTTTTTTTAAAAATGGAATCTCACTTTCTGATATATTTCTAATTCCAAAAGAAATTAAAGATACATTTTTATAATCTAAACATCTTCTTATTGCTGATGCATGTGAAAATTTTTCACCATTATAACTTTCACGTAAATCTGCGTGCGCATCGAAATGTAAAAGACAAATATTTTTATATTTTTTTGTAAAAGGAACAATGCATCCTGGTGTAATTGAATGTTCACCACCAAAAGTCATTGGAAATAGTTTTTTATCTAAAATTTCCCCATTGATTTTAGAAATTTTATTTAATGCTACTTTGATATTTTTATCAATTTTGAATGGTTTTAATGTCTTGATACCTATTTTTTTGTAAGGTTCACAATTTAGTTCCTCATCATATAGTTCAACTTGGTGAGAAGCTTTGATAATTTCTTTTGGTCCATTTTTTGTTCCACCGCCATAACTAACTGTTTTTTCAAGTCCAAATGGAACGACTACTACTTTTTCTTTGAAGTTGAATGTATTATCAATTCCTAAGAAACCATGTTTGTTTGATAAGTATTTCAATTTTATATAAATATTTTTGAGAAGTTTTTTCGTTCTCTATTTTTCCACTCACCTTTATGGTAAGCATCGCTAGCTATTAATGGCAATACACTTGTTGCTTCAGCAAATACCATTTGTTCTTTAGTGATATCCACTTTACCCCAAGAACTTGCTTCTTTTAAAGTAGAACTACTACACGCACCATCTCTACTATCAGCAACTGTAATTTGTACAGCATACTTATGCATATCTACATTTTTACCAAGAAGCTCAGCACAAATAACAGTGTCTTGAATAAAATTTTTAGGAACTCCTCCACCAATCATAAATAAACCAGAACCTTTTGATTTGATTTTAATTTCCGTTAGTTCTCTAAATTCTCTAACTGAGTCTATAGTCATATGTTTTTTAGGATTTTTTTCTTGATGCATTACAAGACCGAAACCTGCACTTGAGTCTGTGAAAGCTGGACAAAAAATTGGAACATTATTATCGTAAGCTGTTTCAATTAAAGAGTCTTTCTTTTTTGAATTTTTTTTTAAATATTTTCCCATTTCTAAAATAAACTCTCTCGAAGTATAACTTCTTGGTTCTAAAGTATCTGCAATTTCACAAATAATTTTATCACACATTTGAAGCTCTTCTTCGTCGATATACGTGTCGTAAATTCTATCAATATAGTTGTCTCTTAATTCTGTATCATCTTGAAATTGAGATCCCTGATAATGTTTAAATCCAAGAGCTTCAAAAAAATCCATATCTACAATTGATGCCCCTGTTGCTACAATTGCATCAACCATATTGTATTTAACAAGATCTTTATAAATATTCATACATCCTGCTGCAGATGTTGACCCTGCTAAAGTAAGAAAAATTGTACACTCCTTATCTTTAAGCATTTCGTTGTAAATGTTTGCTGCATTTGCAGTCTCTCTAGATACAAATGACATTTTCTCCATTGAAGAAATAATTGTTCTAGAGTCAAACGAAGTAATATCTATATGTTCGACAGGATTTTTTAAAAAATCTCTTTTACTATTATGTCCTGGATTTTTTTGGTCTGACATTAAGCAACCATATGAGCGCTGTTAACGTCTTTTTCATACATTGACATTATTGGTTTATCTTCAACTTCATAAATTTCATCTGAATAGTAACCATTGAATTGTGTTCTAAAAGTTAATCCATATGCTCCAAGTTGACCAAGCTCTATGTAATCATTTTCTTTAATATTATTTGGTAATAAAAAAGGCCCTTTCATATAATCCATGCTATCGCAAGTAGGACCAAAGAAATCAAAAGCAGTCAATTTTTTTGAAATTATTTTATTTGAATTTTCTTTAATCATTTTAGATGGATAAACTATGTTAGGTGTTCCTGCATCAAATAGGGTTCCATATGTTCCATCGTTTATATAAAGTTTTTGTTTTTTTCTTAAATTAACTTTAACAATTGTTGAACCACTTTCTGCAACCAATGCTCTTCCTGGTTCACAAATTATCTCTGGCAACTTCTCTAATTTTAAATTAGACAAACTTTTTTTAATTTCATTGAAGTATTCATCTAATGATTGCGGAATTAAATCTGGATAAATTGTTGGAAATCCTCCACCAACATTTATTGTATCAGGGATTATTTTTGTTTTTTTAATTATATTTCCAATCTCATTTATACCTTTAGCATATGAAATTGGATGCATACACTGCGATCCAACATGGAAACTTAATCCAATTTTTTTTGCATATTGTTTTACTAATCTTAGTAATCCTACAGCTTCAGATGTTAGTGCTCCAAATTTTTTAGATAAATCAATTTCAGCATGTTCATTTGAAACAGCAACTCTTACAAATAATTCTAAATCTTTTGCATTATTTGTACTTTCAATAATTTTGATTAACTCTTCTTTTGTGTCTAATGAGAAAGTTTTTACACCATAATTAAAATAGGCCTCTTTGATACTTTCTCTACTTTTTACAGTATGCATATAAGAACATTTTGCATTTTGAGTAAGTTTTCTTATAGCTTTAATTTCTTCAATTGAGGCAACATCAAATTGGTTTACACCTGTGTTTAAAATTGTTTGAATAACTTCGGGATGTGGGTTTGTTTTAACTGCATATAAAATTTTTCCAGGAAACCTATCTAAGAAAAATTTAACCGAAGTCTCTATGGATTTCTTCCTAATACAATAAACAGGCTTTTCAGGTTTCAGTTGATTTATAAGTTCTTCAACTGACTTAAATTTTTGCATTTCATATGCCTCCAAAAAAAATTTAATAAAAAAAAGTTTTTAAAAAACTTTAATAATTTGAGCCATATAATGTAAACACAGGCAATGTAAAGCAAATAATTCAAGGCTGATTTGCGCAATTTTCATATATTGTAATATTAGATTTTGACCCCATATATGGTTGATGAAAAACGAAGCCAAATTACAAAATCTAAGCGATTTCGAAAATAAGTCGCTTTTAATAGTAGATGATGACAATCCTTTTAGAGAAAGATTGGCAAGAGCTATGGAAAAAAAAGGTTTTGAAGTTTTTCAAGCTGAGAGTGTACAAAAGGGAGTTGAATCCGTTAAAAGTAAAAAACCAGGTTTCGCAGTTGTGGACTTAAGACTTGGAGACGGTAATGGCCTTGAGGTCGTTAAGGAGATTCAATCTTCTAATAATGATAGTAGAATTATAATGCTCACAGGTTATGGAAATATTCCCACTGCAGTTGCAGCTATTAAAGAAGGTGCAATTGATTACTTAGCAAAACCAGCAGATGCAGAAGATGTAGAAAAAGCATTGTTGGCAGATCCAGCTAAAAAGGCTGCACCACCAGAAAATCCAATGTCAGCAGATAGAGTTAAATGGGAACATATTCATAGAGTATTTGAATTATGTAATAGGAATGTTTCTGAAACAGCTCGAAGATTGAAGATGCACAGAAGAACTCTTCAAAGAATTCTATCTAAAAGATCCCCTAGATAATATTTCTTATTTTAATTATTTGTTTAGCGGCTAAAGCTAAAATAATAATTTTAAATAGTTCTGCTAATAAAAATGGTTTTGCACCAAGTGAAAATATCGGTTTATCCCAACCAATCAGAGTACCCAGCCATATTAAACCCAAGATATAGATTGTAGATGTTGCAATAACTAATTTAGTTAGAATAATTATAAAACTATCTTTAGTATTAATTTTTGAGGCTAAATAACAAGCAGTTAAAAAACCAATTAAATAGCCCATCGTTGGGCCAGTAAAATAGACTATACCAATTCCTTTTTCTGGAGAGTTTGAAAATACAGGTAATCCCGCAATCCCCTCTAATAAATATAAACCTACAGAAGCTAATCCAATTTTATAACCTAGGCTTACACCTAAGAATAAAACAACAAATGTCTGCATTGTCATTGGAACTGGATAAAATGGAATTTTAATTTTTGCAGAGATAGTTAAAGCAATTGAACCCAGAATCACAGCTAACAAAGATTTTATGATTTTTGTTTGTGTTAAGTTTTTTGTAAGTTCCATAGTAAAATAATACTCAAAATATAAAAAATAATCTAGCTATATTAGCTTAAAGGTTTAAATTTATTTTTTTATATACAGAAATTGTTAGCAATGTAATATTTGTTAATCTTCATGAATAAAATACAAAAAACAGATCATTTTTATTTAATTGATGGCTCTGGTTATATTTTTAGAGCTTATTATGCTTTACCACCATTGACTAGAAAAAGTGATGGACTACCCACAGGTGCTGTAAGTGGATTTTGTAGCATGTTGTTTAAATTATTAGAGGATTCAAAATCTGATCAAAATTTACAAAAACCAACACATTTTGCTGTAATTTTTGATTCTGCTAGAAAGACTTTCAGAAATGAAATTTATAGTGATTATAAAGCTAATCGATCAGAAGCCCCAGATGATCTAGCACCTCAGTTTGAGTATATTAGAAAATCAGTTTTAGCGTTTAATTTACCTTCTGTAGATTTGCCAAACTATGAAGCTGACGATCTCATAGCCACATATGTTGATCAAATACTCAAAAAAGGGGCTAAAGTTACAATCGTTTCATCAGATAAAGATTTAATGCAACTTTATAAAAAAGGTGTTCGAATTTTTGACCCTATGAAAAATAAATTTATTACAGAGGACGATGTGATTAAAAAGTTTGGTGTTGATGCTTCAAAAGTTATAGATGTTCAATCTTTAGCAGGCGATAGTAGTGACAACGTACCTGGTGTTCCAGGAATAGGAGTTAAAACAGCCGCAGAATTAATTAATAAATATGGTACTCTAGAAAAATTATTAGACTCTGCCCATGAAATTAAACAGAACAAAAGAAGAGAAACTTTAATAGAGAATAAAGATAAAGCTTTAATTAGTAAAAAACTTGTAACTCTAGATAATAAGTCTCCAGTAAATAAAAACTTAACAGAATTTAAACTCAAAGAGGTTGATAAAGATAAACTTTATAAATTTTTAAGAGAAATGGAATTTAATAGATTGTTAAGTTCTGCAATTTCAGCTTATGGGGAACCAAAGTTATCTGGATCTGAAAATAATTTAAAATCTACTGAAAAACAAAAACCAATAAGCAATAAAGATTATCATCTAATTACAGATATTAATGAAATTGATGAGTGGATAGAAGAAGCTGAGGAATCAGGGGAAGTTGCTGTCGATACAGAGACAAGTTCGTTGGACCCCCATCAGGCTGATTTAGTTGGAATTTCACTTTGTTCAAAAATTGGAAAAGCTTGTTACATCCCAGTTGGTCATAAATCTAAGGATTGTTTAAATAAAAATAGCGTTATCAATAAATTAAAAAATTTATTAGAGGACCCAAGTGTTAAAAAAATTGGTCAAAATATTAAATTTGATTTTATAGTTTTCTACAAACTTGGCATTTCACTTTCGTCAATGGAAGATACTATGCTTATGTCTTATGTATTAGATGCTGGAAAGAACAGACATAACATGGACACCCTTTCGGATATCCATCTTGGACATAAAACAATTTCATTTAAAGAAATTGTTGGTACTGGCAAAAAAGAAATAAATTTTAGTGAGGTAGAATTAGAAACAGCAAAAAATTACGCAGCAGAAGATGCAGACGTTACTTTCAGGTTATATAAAAAATTTATCAAAAGTTTAAAATCTGAAAAATTATTTAATATCTATGAGATTTTTGAAAAACCACTAATTAAAATACTTGCATTTATGGAAATCGAAGGTGTTGAAGTAGATAGTAAATTTTTAAATTCTCTTTCCTCTAAATTTGATAAAAAAATTAAAAAAATTGAAAAAGAAGTTTTCAAGATTTCTAAGAAAGAATTTAACATTGCTTCACCAAAACAATTAGGAGAAATTATTTATAATGATCTTAAGATTGCAGGGACAAAAAAAACAAAAAAGGGAAGTTTTGCAACAAGTGCAAGTGTTTTAGAAGATTTAGCCTTCAAAGGTCATGAATTTCCAAAATTAGTATTAGATTGGAGACAGGTTTCAAAATTAAAAAATACTTACTCCGACGCTTTGCCAGAGCATATTAATCCAAATACAAAGAGGGTTCACACATCTTTTTTATTGGCAGCAACAACAACAGGCAGATTAGCTTCAAGTGATCCAAATTTGCAAAATATTCCAATTAAATCTGAAGATGGAAAAGATATAAGAAAAGCTTTTAAGGCTAAAAAAGATCATCTATTAATATCCGCGGATTATAATCAAATTGAGATGAGAATTTTAGCAGATCTTGCAGATGTTAAAGAACTTAAAAAAGCTTTTAACAATAACGAGGATATTCACTCATTAACAGCTAGCCAAATATTTAATATTGATATCAAAAAGGTAAATCAAGACCACAGAAGGAAGGCTAAAGCAATAAACTTTGGAATAATTTATGGAATTTCTCAATATGGTTTAGCCAAACAAATAAATGTTTCTAATTATGAAGCAGAAGAATTTCTTAATGCTTATTTTGCTAAATTTCCTGAAATTAAAGTTTATATGGATAGCACAATTAAGTTTTGTAGAAAAAGTGGCTATGTAAATAACATATTCGGAAGAAGATCTCATTTTAATGGAATAAATGATAAAAATTTTAATGTAAGAAATTTTCAAGAGAGAGCAGCAATTAATGCTCCAATACAAGGGTCAGCATCTGAAGTTATGAGGTTAGCAATGATCAGATTATACAAAAAATTGAATGAAGAAAAAAATTTGAAATCAAAAATACTTCTTCAAATACACGACGAGCTTATTTTTGAAGTCCCAAAAAAAGAGGAAAAGGCAATGGTTAAGTTAATACAGAATGAGATGACCAGTGTTACTCAAAGTGATTATCATTCCTTTTCTACTCCTTTAACAGTTGATGTAAATGTTGGTGATAATTGGGGAATGCTTCACTAATTGTATTCAATTGCCTAATTTAGAACAATTTAATATTTTTAAATGTAAAAATAAAAATGCAAACACAAACTATAGCTCTAATTGATGATGACAGAAACATACTAACTAGTCTTAGTATTGCCTTAGAAAAAGAGGGTTTCAAAGTTCAAACATATATTGATGGAGAGAGTGCATTAATCGGTCTTACAAGAATGCCACCTGACTTAGCAGTTATTGATATTAAAATGCCTAAAATGGATGGCGAAGAATTGCTTAAAAAATTAAGAAAAAAAACTTCTCTTCCAGTAATATTTTTAACATCCAAAGATGATGAAATTGATGAGTTGCTAGGATTAAAATTAGGTGCAGATGATTTTGTAAAAAAATCTGGAGGATTCTCAATTAAAGTTTTGATTGAAAGAATAAGAGTTCAATTAAGAAAAAAAGACTCAAACAATACATTAGAAGAAAATAAAAACTTAATTTCACATGGTAGATTAAAACTTGACCCATCTCAGCTTGAATGTGAATGGAATGGCAAACAGTTACCAGATAAATTGACAACTACTGAGTTTTTGATTGTTAAAGAATTGGCAAAAAGACCTGGAATAATTAAAGAAAGAGCTCAACTAATGGATATTGCTTACAGAGAAGATACAGATATTGAAGACAGAACTATTGATAGTCACGTCAAAAGAATAAGAAAAAAATTCAAAAAAGTAGATCCTGATTTTTCAGCTATTGAAACTAGATATGGTAGTGGATATAGATGGAATGTTAGCTGATGTTTAGTAAATACTTAAAGACACTTTCTATTCTTAAAAAATTTCTATTTATAAACTTTGTAATATTTACAATTATTGGTTTATTTACACTTATTTATCTTACTAATATTGAACCAAGTTTATTAAAAAAAAAATCTGAAGATCACATTAATATTATTAATAATACGACTGATAATATTAAAAGATTGAATATAAAATTTCAGGAAAATGATATTAGAAAATTTTTATTTTCTACAAGATTTATTTTTCAAAATTTAGACAGAGTTATTTTCTTTGACAATAAATTAGAATTAATTGGTGATACTGATACTTTAGATCTTGATCCACGATCTTTTTCAGCACGATTAGATAGAATTGAATTTGAAAGTTTGAGTGAAGAAGTTAATGAAGATGAAAACAAAGAAAATAATTCTTCTCAAAATAATGAAAATAAGGCTTCATTTAAAGATTTATTAGAAAGGTATAATAATTCAGGTAGCTATGGAAATTATTATACTTTTACAGAAGATAATTTAAATCAATTTAAAGTTACAACAGTTAAAAATGTAAAAAGTGATGAAAATAATTTAGGCTTTATAGTTATCTCAGAGAACGCCAATGAGATTAAGACAGCCATAGATGAGAGAAGAGCATTTGTAATTAGAACAGCTATATCAGTTGGTTTTGTAATTTTAATTTTTTCTTTTGTACTTAGTAGGTATTTTATTAAACCAATTCAAAACTTAGTCGGATATACAATCAAAGTAAAAGAAAAAAATCCTGGCAAAACAGGAATTGAAAATTTGAAGAATAGAAATGATGAATTAGGATTATTATCAAATTCAATGGAGGATATGACCAATGAATTACAAAAACGAATTTCTCATGCAGAAAATTTCTCAACAGATTTAGTGCATGAAATAAGAAATCCACTAGCATCTTTAAAAAGTGCATCAGAAATTTTAAAAGATACAAAAGATATAAATCAACAGAATAAGCTTTTAGATATTCTTACCCACGATGTACAAAGAATTGAAAGATTAATCACAGATTATTCACAAATGTTGAAAGATGAAGTTGCTCTTAGTAAAGAGCAAATGAAAAAATTAGATATACAACCAATTATCCAATCTGTTGTTGATGATTATAACAACATTTATAAATTCAAGAAAAATATAAGTATAAACTATCAAAATGATGGAAAGTCAGAGTATCTAATTAATGGAATAGAAAATAGAATTGAACAAATCGTTGCTAATTTATTGGATAATTCTATTTCATTTAGTGAAGATGGTAGTGAGGTAATTGTGAATGTTTCAAATGGATTAGAAAAAAAAGTTATAGTTAAAATTTTAGATGAAGGACAAGGATTTAAAGAAAAAGATACTTCAAAAATTTTTAACCGTTTTTACAGTAATAGACCAGAAAATTTTGGTGAGCATTCAGGATTAGGTTTGAATATTGTAAAAAATCTAGTTGATCTTCATGATGGAAAAATTGAAGCATCCAATAGGCTAGATAAGCAAGGAGCATTGATAGAAATACAATTTCCTAGTTTATAATCTTTAGTTGATAAAATAGAACTTAACTGTATAAAGCTCGCTATGGATGATTTTAAAGTAAAAGATATTTCTCAAGCTGAATTTGGAAGAAAAGAAATTTCTATCGCAGAAAGCGAAATGCCAGGTTTAATGGCATTAAGAGAAGAGTATTCAACAGAAAAACCTTTAAAAGGTGCTAGAATTATTGGATGTCTTCATATGACTATTCAAACGGCAGTCCTAATTGAGACATTAGTGGATCTTGGAGCGGAAGTAAGATGGTCATCTTGTAATATATTTTCTACACAAGACCATGCAGCAGCAGCAATAGCAAAAGCTGGAATTCCTGTTTATGCATGGAAAGGTGAAACTGAAGAAGAGTACTTGTGGTGTATTAAACAAACAATAGTTGGAAAACCTGATTGGAAACCCAACATGTTATTAGATGATGGGGGAGATTTAACTGCCATCATGCACAATGAATACAAAGATTTAATGAAGGATATAAAAGGCGTTTCTGAGGAGACTACAACTGGAATTAAAGCATTAAATAAAATGGAGAAAGATAATTCTCTATTAGTTCCTGCAATAAACGTTAATGACTCTGTAACAAAATCTAAATTTGATAATCTATATGGATGTAGAGAAAGTTTAGTTGACGGTATCAGAAGAGCTACTGATGTTATGATGTCGGGTAAAATTGCAATAGTTGCGGGTTTTGGCGACGTTGGAAAAGGAAGTGCTGCATCTTTAAGACAAAGTGGTGCTAGAGTTCTTGTTACCGAAGCAGATCCTATATGTGCACTTCAGGCAGCTATGGAAGGTTATGAAGTAGTTTTAATGGAAGAAGCAATTAGTAGAGCGGACATAGTTGTTACAGCAACTGGAAATAAAGATATCGTTACAGCTGATCATATGAGAGATATGAAAGATAGAGCAATCTTATGTAATATTGGACACTTTGATAATGAAATTCAAGTTGAGGCTTTAAGAAATTATAAATGGACAGAAGTTAAGCCCCAAGTACACGAAATCGAATTACCAAGTGGAAAGAGAATTATCCTTTTAGCCGAGGGAAGATTAGTTAATTTAGGTTGTGCTACTGGACATCCAAGTTTCGTAATGAGCGCATCTTTTACCAATCAAGTAATTGCTCAAATAGAACTTTGGCATAACTATAAAAATTATGAAAACAAAGTTTATGTTTTACCAAAACATTTGGATGAAAAAGTAGCCACATTACATTTAAAAAAAGTTGGGGCTAAATTAACAAAATTATCAAAAGAACAAGCTGATTATATAAGTGTTGGAACAGAAGGCCCATTCAAACCAGATGCCTATCGCTATTAAAAATAGCAAGATCGATATAAGTTCAGAAGAAACAACAAAAGTTTTAGCAGAAAGTTTTAAAAATTTTTTACAAGGTGGAGAAATTATATTTTTATACGGTGAAATGGGTGTGGGTAAAACTACATTTATAAAATATTTGGTTAATGAATTTCAAAAAAGTTCAGATCTTCCTATTACAGAAGTTTCAAGTCCAACATTCAATTTATTAAATGAATATCAAGTAGGTTCTAAGAAGATAAAACATTACGATTTATTTAGGATTAAAAATAAAAGAGATACTAATGATCTAAACATATTTGAAAAAAATGATAATTTAATTACTTTTATTGAGTGGCCAGATTTAGTTAAAGATATTCAGGAAAAAGTTATTGTATTAAGATTTAACTATGAAAATGAGCTAAATAATAGAAGTGTTGAAATCACAGGCATCGATTAAGAATATAATAGAATGAAAAATTCAAAAGATTTGCAAAAAATTAAAGGAGATGCATCATTTAGAACTTTTTATAGAAGTAAAAAAAATAACTCTATAGTTGTTTATGCAAAAAAAGAAAAAAAGAAAAATTTATTAATTTATGATGCGGTCAACAAAATTTTAATAAAAAATAGAATTTCTGCACCAAATCTGATCAGCCATGATTATAAAAAAAACTTCATTGAAATTCAGGATTTTGGAAATGTTTCGTTATTTAAAATTTTAAAAAATAAAAAAAGAAATAAGTATTTATTTTTTAAAAATATTATTCACATACTTAATAAATTACAAAGTATAAAAACTAAAAAAATAAAAAACTTTTTAAATCAAAATTACAAACTTGAATTATATAAAAATAAAATTTTATATAATGAAGCAAAACTTTTTAGCGACTGGTATGTCGAAAAAAAATTAAATAAAAATAAATCTTTATTCAAAAAAAAATTTAAAAACGAGATAAATAAATTATTATCTAAACTTAACAATAAAAACGTTACTTTTGTACATAGGGATTTTCATGTTTCAAATTTAATGTATTTTAAAAATCAAATTAGCTTAATTGACAATCAAGACGCTCTTATTGGAAATAAAGCTTATGATTTAGCATCATTGATAGATGATGTTAGATTAAAAACTAATAATAAATTAAAAAAAAAGATTTTTGATTATTACATAAAAACCAATAAAAAAATTAATTTAATTAAATTTAAACAAGACTTTGAAATACTATCAGTTCTAAGAAATTTAAAAATCATTGGAATTTTCACAAGGCTTGCTTATAGAGATAATAAAAAAAAATATATTCAATTAATCCCTTATGCATGGGAAATGATAAATTACAGATTAAAACATAATAAGATTTTTAAGGATTTAAAACTATTATTAAAAAATAATTTTCCAGAATTTATTAATTAAATTATGAAAATAAATACAGCTTTAATATTATGTGCAGGATATGGAAAAAGATTAAACCCAATAACATTAGATACACCTAAACCTTTATTAGAGTTAAACAATGTAACAATGTTAGAAAAATGCATCCAATTGATTAAAAGTTTGGGAATTAAAAAAATTTTAATAAATTCATTTTATTTAAAAGATCATTTTCCAAAATTTTTTAAAGATAACAATTTTGATATTGATATCGAAATTATAGAGGATGGAAATGAAATTCTAGATACTGGGGGTGGTATTTTAAATTTAATCAAGCATTCTAATGAAGATGATTTTATCGTTTTTAATCCTGATACTGTTTGGACAAAAGAGTATTTTGATGAAATTAATAAAATGGAAGAGTTTTATTTTAGTGAAAAACTAAAAAATATTCTTCTATTAGTAAACAAAAATTTAAGTTTTGATAAAAATTTAAAGGGCGATTTCAATTTAGAAAATAATATTATCACTAAGGAATTAGATAAAAATTATATTTACATCGGCTGTCAGATATTAAGTAAAAAATTGTTTAAAAATGAAACTAATGAAAAGTTTTCAATTTCTAAAATTTGGAACAAATTGATTGATACCAAAGATTTAAATGGATATGAAAGCAAACAAAATTTTTATCATTTAACTAACTTGGAAATCTTCAAAAAACTAAAAGATCTTTAGCTCTACCAGAGTCTAAATATTTAGCGCTTAAAACTTTTCTATCTCCATTTACTTCAATGAGCAAAGGATTACCTGTTGGTATTTCTAATTTTGAAATTACATTATTATCCAAATTAAATAGGTACTTACAAAGAGCTCTAATTGAATTTCCATGTGCAGATATTAAAATATTTTTATCATTTATGATTTCAATTTTCTTTTTGTAAAAATCTATTACTCTCTCATAAGTGTCTTTTAGAGACTCTGTACTAGGTATTTTATTTTCAGGAATATTTTTATAGATTTCTATATTACATGGATGATATGGATTTTGTTTTTCTAGAGGATCAGGTCTTAAATCCCAAGACCTTCTAAACTGATGTACCTTATCTTCCCCCAATTTTATCTTCATTTCGTCTTTATTAAGACCAGTAAGTGCACCATAATGTCTTTCGTTTAGTTCCCATGCTTGAGTAGGATTTTTATCATCCTTTAATTCATTTTGGATAATTTTAAGCGTATTTTTGGCTCTTAATTGAACAGAAGAGAAATAAAGATCTATTTTTAGATTATTTTTATTAATTAATTCACCCGCTTTTTTTGCTTCTGATTTACCATTATCTGTTAAATCAACATCTACCCAACCAGTGAATTTTTTTTCCAGATTCCAAACACTTTGACCGTGTCTTACTAAGATTAAATAACTCATTTGTTTAACTTTTAGATTTATTTGATAATAAAACTTTTACATCAATGATTAATATATTTTCAAGATATAAGTTCATTTTTTATTTTTTTAACTTTGTAATAATTTTTCTGTATTTATTTCCTGGAAGTTTTTTAGGATGTTTTTTATATGATAATTGTCTAAAACAACCACAAATTACCCCAGATTTTTTGATTTCAACAAACCATTTGTATGCTTTTTTAATACTTTCTGTAGTGGGATTTTTTACTTTTAATAAAATAAAACAATTTAAAATAATAAGTATTTATTTGATTTTACTTTCTATAATTTTAGAATTTCTACATTTAGTAATTCCGGAAAGAAGTTTTCAATTTTCTGATTTATTTGGAAATTTAATTGGTGTTGTTATAGTTGTAATCATAAGCTTTTTTTTAAAAAAAAATGAAAAATATTAAAAGTATTTATATATTTATATTTATTTTATTTTTAAGTGGCTGTTCTTCTGTACCAAAAAATGTATCTGATGGTTGCTCAATATTTAATGAAAGATATTTGTGGTATAAGCACGCTAAAAAAACAGAAGCAAAGTGGGGTACACCAGTGTATTTACAACTAGCTATCATTAAGATGGAATCCAGCTTTGATTGGTTGGCAAAACCTCCAAGACAAAAAATATTTAAAGTTATCCCTTACAAAAGACCTTCCAGTTCTTTTGGATATTCGCAAGCAGTTAAAGGTACTTGGAAACAATATAAAGAAGAAACAGGAAATAAATTTGCAACAAGAACAAGATTTAAAGACAGTGTAGATTTTATTGGTTGGTATACAAACAAAACTGAGAAAATTTTAAAAGTTTCAAAGAAAGATGCTTTTAGACAATATGTTGCATACCATGAGGGGTGGGGGAATTACAAAAATTATAAAAAAAATAACAAGGTTATCAAATTAGCTAAAAGAGTTGAGAAACAGTCTGATATTTATAAAAAACAATTATCAGATTGTAAAAATAAATTAACTACAAGTAAGTATATTATTTTTTAATTTAATTGTTTTTTTAGCTCTATATCTACTGCATCAATACGCTTAGTATTTTTTGCTAATGCTAAATACATTGTAGGGGTAACATATAGAGTAAAGAATGTTGATATAATCATTCCACCTAAAATAGTTGCGCCAACCGCTAATCTCGATCCTTCTCCAGCACCAGGACCTATATTTCCGATAACCAAAGGTATCATAGCAATCATAGTACTTAGTGATGTCATTATAATAGGTCTAATTCTTAGCTTACAGGCTTTCAACACTGCTTCTTGAATTTTAACACCTGTTGTTCTTATTTGGTTTGCGTAATCAACAATTAAAATACTATTCTTCGTAGAAATACCAATAAGAATAATCAGGGCAATTTGTGAGAATATATTTACTGAACTATTTAAAAATAGAATAAATACTAAACCACCAAACACAGCCAAAGGAACTGTCAAAATAATTATGAAAGGGTGTACAAAAGAGTTAAATGTTGCTGCCATTACTAAATAAGCAGTTAACAAAGCTAAAGCAAAAATTAAATAAATTTCGTTTGTAGTTTCTTTCAATTCTTCTGATTTTCCTTTCCAAGTAATTTGGTTTTGAGGGGCAACTTTTATCATTACATCTTCTAGATATTTAACAGCTTCAGTTAGTGTGTAATTTTCTGATAGTGCAGCTGAAATTGTAACAGCTCTTTGTCGATTATATCTTGGTAATGCCTCTGCAGTTCCTTTTTCCTCAAATTCCACAAGACTAGCTACAGAAACTAATTTTCCAGTTGTTTCAGATCTTACAAATATTTTTGATAAACCGTCTTGGTCACGTCTATCTGCTAAATATTGTTGTAAGATAATTGGGTATTCTCTTCCTTCTTTACTAAAAGAAGTAACTCTTTTTCCTCCGTAAAGTGTTTCAAGAGTTCTTCCTATATTTTCTGTAGACACTCCCAAATCATTGGCTCGATTTTTGTTAGTGATTAATTTAACTTCAGGTTTGTTTTTTGTATAATCACTTTCAATTCTGAACATATTTCTATTTTTTCTTAATTCTCTTAGAACACTATTTTGAATATCCTCTAATTCCTCATAACTTGAACCATAAATAACCATCTGTACTGGTTTGTTGTAGCTTGAAACTCTTATTCCTTGTGGTGATATTGGAAAAGCAAAAGTTTCTGGAACCGAAACCACTTGTCCAATAGCTTCTCTTAATACAGTTTGACTATTTTTTTCTCTATTTTTCCATTCATCAAGTAAAGCAATTATTATAAAAGTGTTATAAGATGTTGCGGATCTTCCAAATCCAGGAACTCTCATGATTAGTCTTTCATATGGGCTATCTTCTGCTTGCAATAATCTTAATATTCTTCCTTCAATTATCTGAGCCTTTTCTTGAGTATATTCAAATGAACTACCTTCATCTGTCGAACCTATTATTAAATAAGAACCTCTATCCTCCGTAGGCAGTAATTCTTTTTTTGAGAAATTAAAAAGATAAGCAGATGCTGCAATAATAAAAATTATAAATATTGAAATAGTTTTCTGTCTGTTTATCCAGTACTTAAGTGAATCAATATAAAATTCAGTAAAAGATTTGAATTTATTATTAAATTTTTTAACTAAGAAATTAACTTTTTCTTTTTTATTTAAAAACTTACTTCCAAGCATTGGAGACAGAGTTAATGCAACAAAGGATGATACTACAATTGAAAAAGACAATGCTATTGCGGTTTCTTTAAACAATGTTCCAGATATTCCTTTAATAAATATAAGGGGTAAGAACACTGCAATTAAAATTAAAGTAGTTGCAATAATAGCAAAAGTAATTTGCTTAGAACCTTTATAAGCAGCAACTAGCGGTGTTTCACCGTTTTCTATTCTGGTATAAATAGCATCTGTCATAATTACAGAGTCATCAGTAATTATTCCTATTGCTAAAATAAAACTTAATAATACAAAAATATTTATAGAAAGATCAAAAATGTACAATCCAAGAAATGATCCAATTAAACTAACAGGAAGAGCTACAGCTGGTACAATTACTGCTTTAAGATTTCCAAGAAAAAGATAAATGATTAAAACAACTAGAACAAAAGCAATAATTAAACTTTTATAAACTTCTTCGATTGCAGCACCAATATATGTTGCTCTATTAAATGCTATCTCTAAACTTAGACCATCTGGAAGTGATTTATTTAGTTCTTTTATTTTAGCTTTAATTTGGTTTGATAACTCTACTGTTGAAGCGCCACTTTTAGCGTATATGCCAATTCCTACAGTTTTTAAGTTGAGTGCATTTTTACTTTGTGCTTTGAATAAAGTTTTCTCTGAAACAGGTCCAAATTCTATATTAGCAACATCAGAAAGTATTACTACTTTGTCTTTATTTTTTCTAAGAGGAAGTTGCTTTATAGTATCTATGTTTGAATAAGACTTATCTATATTTAAAGTTAAATCTTTATTATTTGCTTCTAATGTACCAGCAGGAATATTAAGATTTTCATTTCTTAAAGCTCTTTCAACCTCTTGAATTGTAAGGTTATTGGCTGCTAATTTGATAGGGTCTATCCAAACTCTTACACTGAGCTCTCTTAGTCCACCAACTAAAATCCTCCCAACATTTGGAACACTTGAAAAAGCATCTATCAGATATCTTTCAGCATAATCTCCAAGATCAAGATCATCCCATGTAGGAGATGTTAGTGCTACCCACATTGTAGTTGTGAAACCTGCTGCTTGTTTTAGAATTTGGGGCGGATTAGACTCGCTAGGTAAATTGTCAACAACACGAGCAACTCTTTCTCTAATATCATTCGCTGCATCGTCTAAATCAATATCTGTATTAAATTGTATATTAATTCTGCTTCGTCCATTTAAAGAACTAGAGTCGATGTTTTTAATACCTTCTGCACCACCTATAACATCTTCAAGTTTTTGAGTTATTTCTTCATCAACAATTTCTGCTGACGCTGATTTATAATCTGTTTGAACTTGAACTACTGGAGGCTGTATTCCATCTGGAAGTTCTCGGACTGGTAGCTCTGCAAAAACAAATATTCCAAAAATAATTAGAATTAAAGACATCACCCATGCAACAACAGGTCGTTTAATACTAACTTCGGTTATATACATTTAATTATTTTTTTCTTTTTCAGATTTTTTAAAAATATTTTTTAGCCAATCAAATTTACCTTTTTTTTCCTCGGCTTTTTTGGATTCCTTTTTTTTACCCCAACCAGAATTTCCTTGTTTTTTCTTTGCACCTTTTTCTATAGGTCTTATAGTTAAATTTGGTCTAACTTTTTTTGTACCTTCAGCAACAATTTTATCTCCTTTATTTAATCCATCTAAAATTTCTACAAATCCTAAATATCTATCACCTACAGTTACGTTTGTTTTCATTACTTTATTTTTCTCATCCACTTTATATATAAAAATATTTTCACCTTCGACTATTGTGCTTGTATCGGGTGCACTTAAACCATCTCTAACATTGTATTTAATTGAAATTTCCAAAAATGAACCTGGTAAAATTTCTCCAGATTTATTATCCATTTTTATTCTTGTGGCTAATGATCTAGTGTCTTGACTTATTCTGCTTGCAAAAGAGTCAACTTCACCTTTGTAAATTTTATTTTTGTATCCTGAAAACTTTATATCAACAGGTAAACCAACTTTTATAAATGGAACAAAAATTTCTGGTATATCCACATCACAATATAGTGAGCTAGTATCTTCTAAATTAATTAATAGAGAAGATTTTGATACCTCTAAATCTTCAGAAAATTCTCTTTTCCCAATAACCCCATCAAATTGAGCAATAATTTTTCTATTCTTAAGATTAGCAACAACATCGCCTTTTTTAACTTTTTTATTAAAATCTATTGGCTTTAATATCTCATACTTTTCAACCTTAAATGACTGGGTTTTAACTGGTGCTGCTGTTCCATATGTACTTATAACATTTTCAAAAGTTCTCTCTTGTGTTGTGGTTACTATTATTCCAGGAGGAGGTCTTTTACTAAATTTTTTCTTAAAATGATTTCCAATCATTGTTCTACCAATAATTACTATGGCAATAATTAAAAAGAAGATGACGATTATACTTGTGATTTTAGTTGATGTTTTCATAATTTAAATTTTTCCATATTCTGACCAAGATCCGTCATAAATGGTTGGGAGATATTTAGTATTAACTAAAGAATATGCAAGCGCTAAAACACATGCAGTAACACCAGATCCACACGAAAAAACTAAATTTTCCTCAAAATTCTTTGATATTTCTTGAAATAATTTATTTAAATCCTCTTTATTTTTAAAAGTCTTATTTTCATTTATTACCTCTACAAAAGGTAAACATACCGAATTTGGAATAGAACCACTTCTTACATTTTTTCTTGGATCTGGGGCTTTACCTTCAAATCTTTCTCTGCTTCGCGCATCTACTACTTTGAATTCTTTTTTAGAAATATTTTGATCAATTAGGACTTTATTTTTTACAAGTTTAGATAATTCATTACCCTCATAATTAGATTTATTTAAATTAGCTGAAATATTTGATGTCTTTTTATTTTCACTTTTCCATTTTTTAAAACCACCATCAAGAACATTAACCAATTTTGGATCATGACCAAAATAAATGAAATTATACCAACCTCTGCATGAACTTATGACATTTGAATTATCATAAATTACAATTTGATCATCATTTGAAATTCCTAAGTCTGAAATTATTTCATTCCAAGCCACTAAGTTTGGAAGCATATGAGGAAGGTCCGTGTCTTGTTTTGAATTTTTGTCTAAATCAAAAAAAATAGCATTTGGGATATGCTCTTTATCAAATTCATCTTGAGCATTTCTATTTTCTGCAGGCATATGCCAAGAACAATCAATTATCTTCACTTTGTCGAGATTTTTCTCTAGCCAATCTGTATCAACCAATGACATACTATCTTTTTTCTAGATACTTTTGGTGATACTCTTCTGCTGCACAATAGTTTTTAGTTGATGAAATTTTTGTTACTACTTTGCCAGATAGTTTAATATTTTCTTTTTCTACCATCTTTTCCGCAATAGTTTTTTGATTATCGTTTGTATAAAAAATTTCACTTCTATACTGAGTACCAAAGTCAGGTCCTTGAGAATTTAATGTAGTGGGGTCATGAAATTTAAAAAAATATTCAAGAATATTTTCGTAAGAAATTTTATTTGGATCAAATTCTAACTTAACTACTTCAGCGTGATTGGTTGTACCAGAGCATACTTCTTTATAATTTGTTTTGTCAGAGTTACCTCCACAATATCCAACTTCTGTTTTTATAATACCATCAAGTTTGCTAAACTTTATTTCCGGTCCCCAAAAACATCCTAAACCTAAAATTGCTATTTCCATTGATAAATACCTTAATTAATCTAAGTTAATCATATGTTGTCAAAAAATCAATTGGGCTTTTTTTATATGTTTATATCTGTATGCGCTTTCTCGCTAATGGATTTAATTGTTAAATGGTCTGATGATTATCCAGTAGGGCAAGTTTTGTTTTTTAGAGGCTTTTGTGGAATAATCCCAATTTTATTTCTTATCCCTAAAGATCGGTATTTTGATTTCTATAAAACAACGCGACCTGTGCTTCATTTTAAAAGATGCTTAGCGGGACTTATAGCTTTAGTTTCTATATTTGTTGCACTTAGAAATTTACCTTTGGCAACTGTTGTAAGTATTTCATTTGCTGCACCAATTTTTATTACAATTTTTTCAATTTTTTTATTAGATGAAAAAGTTGGTTTATATAGATGGATGGCAGTATTAGTTGGATTTTTAGGAATAATATTTATTACAGAGCCAGGATTTAGTGCTTTAAATTTGTATTATATTTACCCAATTATTTTTTGTTTAGGTCTTTCCTATGTAGCAATTGCTATTAGAAAATTATCTACAACTGAACCACCATGGTTAATAAGTTTTTTCTTTTCATTTTCAATTATGCTTTTAAGTTTTCTTTCGTTTTATCAGGGCTGGATACTACCTAGCTTAATCGACCTTTTTTTATTGTCCATGATTGGAATTCTTGGAGGCCTTGCTAATTTATGGTTATCACAATCTTATAAATATTCAGAGGTAAGTTTAGTTTCTCCATTAAAATATCTAGCTTTAGTCTTTGCCATTATTTTTGGGTATCTTATTTGGAACGAAATACCATCAGTTAAAACTTTATTAGGAGCTTTATTAGTAATTATCTCCTCAATTGTAATATTTAGAAGAGAAATGTATTTAAAAAAAAAATTATCTGTTTCACGGCATGAGTAAAACACCATTATATTGGAATAAGGCAAAAAAGTATTTATCAAAAAAAGATAAAACTATGTCTTCTTTAATTAAAAAATACAAGTCACCATCAGAAACTGTTCTTACATCAAGGCGTGATGTTTTTTTCTCTCTTTGTAAAAGTATAATTGGTCAACAAATTAGTGTAGCTGCTGCTAACTCGGTTTTTCTAAAGTTTAAAAAAAAATGTAATAACAAAATTAATGCAAAAACAGTGAATAAATTATCAAGCTCTCAATTAAAGAGCTGTGGATTAAGCAGACAAAAAGTTAAGGGTATAAAAAGTTTAGCAGAACAAGTATTAAACAAAACATTTAATCCTAAAGTTATTCCAGGCATGTCTGACGAAGAAGCAATTATTTATTTATCTAAACTAAGACAAATAGGAAGATGGTCAGCTGAAATGATTTTATTATTTACTTATAATCGCCCTAATATATGGCCTGTACAAGATATAGGACTTCTAAGAGCTATTTCAAAAAATTATAATAAAAAATATCTTCCACCAGAAAGCTATGTAAACTTATTGCATAAAAGATTTTCCCCATATTGTTCTGTAGCCACATGGTATCTTTGGAGAAGTATAGATCCTGAGCCTATTCAATATTAAAAGCCTCAACAATTTGTAGATTTCTTAATGTCGTATGTTTCGCTAAATTCCATCCATTTTGATATTCTTTTGAATCGTGACATTCTACTGCTTTCTCGAAACTAGGAAATTCCCAAATAACTGTTCTAGAATATTCTTCACCCTCTAGATTCAGAAATTTACCTCCCCTGACAATTGGTTTGCCACCAAATTTTTTGATTATTGGTGTTACTGTCTCAGAATATTTTTTTAAATGATTAATATTTCCAATTTTTTTGTAAACAGCTATCCAATATGCTTTCATAGATTAATCTAGCCAACCTTTGTATTTATTTAAATTATTAGTTATGTATTTAGGCAATTTATTTATATCAAAATTTTTTAATATAACCCCATTACCAACTTTATTTACTTTTTTATCCACTCTAAGATCGTAAATAGCCTGTTTTTTTAACATTAAGTTATTTATTTCCTCAACAGTAAGTGAAACAAGATCAAATTCTCTGTGATGTAAATATGACTTTAATTTATGCTCAATTAATTTAGGACTTTTCATGTTAGAAAAATGCCAACCACCATCATTAATTATTTTTATACTTGTATATTTTTTTTTTGAAAAAAATGTATCAAATCTATAAAAAGGATATTTCTTATCTTTGACATTACGTAGCCATTGAGGTGATATAAAATGCTTTTTTTTAACAGCTTTTGTTCCAGACCATTTAAAATTAGGTATATGTAAATTATATTTATAATAAAACATATCTTGCTTAAATATCAAAATTTCATTTTTAATATTATTTAACAATCGAATATTTAACTTAGGAATTTCATCTACATCAGAAATTAAAATTAAATCTTCACTACTAGCATTTTTTAAACCTTGATTGATAAAATTTCTTTGAGAATTTTCTCGGTAAAGAGCATTCATTATATATTTATTATCTTTGGTTTTTTTATCATCATCATCATTTACGAGCTGAACGTTGCTAGGAATCTGATCATAAATTAAATAAATTATTTTATCTTGAAACTTTTTAAATTTTGTTGAACTAAACAATAATTCTCTACTTTCTCCTTTATGATTATAAGTACTTTCAACTATTACAAAAAAGTCTACAAAATCATTGAGTATGTTTAATCTAAGATCTAATATCTGCTCTTCATCAAAATACATAAAGCAGTCGAAGATTTTCATAATTTTTTAATCTTTCTTAATTTTTTATATATGATAAGAAATTTAATGGCAGATAAATTAAATATCACATTTGATCAATATACTAAAATAGTTGAAAAATTAGCAATACAAATTCACAAAAATTATAGCCCGACAGTTTTAATTGGAATTATGAGGGGTGCAGCACCTATATTGGATATCCTTTCTAGAATTCTAAAGCTCCCAATTGCTTATATTGTTATTCAAAGCTACTCCGGCAAAGGTATGGAAGACAAGCAAGGAGAACTCATGTTTGCAAGAGAAATAAGCTCTTTAGCAAATAATAAAGATTTCAGAAAAGTATTGTTAATTGATGATCTTTCTGACACTGGCTTAACACTTAATAAAAGTATTGAATGGCTTAAAAATTATCCACAAACTAAAAATTATATTCAAGAAGTTAAAACAGCTTGTCTGTGGAAAAAAAAATCATCAACTTTCGAACCAGATTTCTGTCCTGTAAGACTAGATTCTGACCCTTGGATTGTTCAGCCAACCGAACATTATGAAGAATTATCTATTGAAGAATTAATTAAAAGAAATTAGTTAACAGGGCTAGTAAACTAGCCCTGTTAAAATCTTATTTAACTTACAGCAAAACTTACAACACTAAGTATTGCAACTACCCATATTGCTGGCGAAGTGCTTGAAAACTTTCCAGTAAATATTTTAATTAATGCGTAAGAAACAAATGCTAGGGCAATTCCATTACTAATACTGTAGGTCAATGGCATTGCTATCATTGCAAGTATTGCAGGAGCAGATTCAGAAATATCGTTCCACTCAATATCTGTAATATTTCTTACAAAAAGAACAGACACAAAAAGTAGAGCTGCACCATCAATTTGTTTAGGTAAACTAGTTGCTAAAGGAGCAAAAAAGATACATGCTAAAAACAAAATACCTATTACAAGAGATGTCATTCCTGTTTTACCACCTGCTTTTACACCAGCACCAGACTCAACATAACTTGTTACAGTAGTAGTTCCCATCATTGCACCTGCAACTGTTCCAACACTATCAGATAACATTGCTTTATTGATATCTTGAACTTTTCCGTCTTTACCGACTTTACCTGCAACGTTTGCAACAGAAGTTAAAGTTCCAGCCGTATCAAAGAAGTCTATAAACAATAAAGTAAAGATTACTGTAGACATACCAGCAGTCATTGCGGCAGACAGATCAAACTCAAAAAGATATGTCATTGGAGGAGGTGAGCTAGCTAATCCATTAAATTTAGCAAGGCCAGTAGCCCAAGCAATGATACTAAATACCAATATCCCTATGATGATGTTACCTTTTACATTCATTTTTTCTAAAACAATGATTGCTATAAAAGTTGCACATCCTAAAAGAACTAATGGATCTCCAAGATTACCTAATTTAACTAAGGTAACAGGATCATCTACAACTACTTCCATAATTTGTAATCCAATAATCGCTAAAAATAATCCAATACCTGCACCAATTCCTAACTTTAAACTTTTTGGAATTGAGTTAATTAGCCATGCTCTTATTGGCGTTAAAGATATTATTAAGAATAATACACCTGCTACCAATACAGCACCAAGTGCTTCTTGAGGCGTGTATCCCATTCCAGCACATACTCCAAATGCAACGAATGCGTTAATACCCATTCCGGGTGCAAGTCCTATTGGCCAAGTCTTTCCATAAAAAGCCATAATAAAACATGCTAAAGCTGTGGCTAAAATCGTAGCTGTATATACTGCACCGAAATCAAAGAAACCTTTTTCGGGTCCGGCGAATTCTCCCGATAAGATGAATGGATTTAAAAACATTATATAAGCCATTGTCAAGAACGTTGTAGTTCCCGCTATGACTTCTGTTTTAAAATCTGTTTTATGTTTTTTATAATTAAAATAATTATCAAGCATTTGTCCTCCTAATTTCAGATAATTATTTGATTCTTTTGAATAATACTTTGAATAAGTCACTTTTATTCACAAAATTCAACTCACAAGTTTATATTTATGCCATATTTGTAATGATAGTGTTGTTATATGAAAGATTTGAAAATTTTATTTATTACATTTGTTATCTTTTTATTTGTTTCTGGTTGTCAAACAGTTAAGCAAAAAACAGATGCTGCTATTGAAAAAGAAAATAAAAAGTTGAGTGAATTTATTGGTCAATCAGCTAGTAAACTACAAATGGAACTTGGAAGACCTGATGAAGATTTTGAAAATGAAAAAGGTAATTTTATCTTTGTCTACAACACTAAGAAGTATGGATTTCCATGTGAAAGAAGATTTGAAATTGATCCAGATAAAATTGTAATTGGATTTGCTTCTAATGGATGTTTTTAGGTTTTACCTGCGAGGATAAATCCTCGCAAGTAAGGGTAAACTTATTTAATTTCTATAAGTTTTTTCTTTTTATGTTCTGGGATAATTCTTTCACAAGATATTGTTAAAAGACCATCTTTAAGTTCAGCACCGTTAACTTTTACATCATCAGCTATAGTGAATGATCTTGCAAATTGTCTTTGAGAAATACCTTTGTGAATTATTTCTCCATTAAAATCACTCTTTTCTGATTTATCAACTTGTTTTGTTCTTACCGTTAATAAATTATCTTCAAACTCAACCTCAACATCATTTTTATTAAAACCAGCCAATGCAACTTCAATTGCATAATTATCCTTACCAGTTTTTCTGATGTTGTATGGCGGGTAGTTTGATTGCATTGTCAAACTTCCGTTACCCAACATGTTTTCAAATTGATCAAACATGTCGTCAAAACCAATTGAAAAAGGTCTTAGTGAGTTAAATATAGATAGATCCTTACTTGTCATAATATCCTCCTTTTTTTAAGCAAGTTTATTTTATGCAAGTCCCATAAGGCGACTTACATTGTATATTTAGGTATGATTAAAAAGATTTCAATATCTGAAAAATTAAATTTTTTCTGAAATTTTTAATGCAAATGCATAGTCGAGTGCAATTTCTTCTATTGCTCCGTCTCTTCCAGATTTACCTCCATGACCTGCATTCATTTCTGTTTTGAGAAGTAATAAATTATTATCAGTTTTATAGTCTCTAAGTTTAGCTGTAAATTTTGCAGGTTCATCAAACAAAACCCTGTTATCACTTAAACTAGTTGTTATTAGCATATGAGGATAATCCATTTTTTTTATATTATTATATGGAGCATATGAAAATATATAATCAAAGTGCTCTTTGTTTTCTTTAGCATTACCAAATTCATCAAATTCACCAACTGTGAGAGGTAAAGAATGATCAAGATTTGTAGTTAATGAATCAACAAAAGGAACAGCCATAATTATACCTAAAAATAATTCAGGAGCCTGATTAACAACAGCTCCCATTAATAAACCACCAGCAGATCCACCCATTCCGATTATTTTTCCTTTTGAGGTGTAGTTGTTTTCTATCAAATATTTTGCAGCATAAATATAATCTTCAAACGTATTTTTTTTATTAGTTAACTTTCCTTCTTTCCACCATTTCATTCCTTTTTCCATTCCACCTCTAATGTGTGCAGTAGCCCAAATAATATCTCTATTTATTAAGCTCAGTCTTGTTGAGGAAAAACCTGGACTCATCGAACTACCATAAGATCCGTAACCGTATAGTAACAAATTTGCTGTTCCGTCTATTTTTGTATTTTTGTGTCTTGTAATCGTAAGTGGAACCATTCTTCCATCATGGGATTTAAACTCTATTCTCTCAACTATGTAATCATCTGTATTATGGCCTGAGGGTATTTCTTGTTCTTTTACAAGTGTTTTAGATTTAGTTTTTAAATTGTATTTGTAAACTCTTGAAGGTGTTTTGGGTGAAGAGTATGAAACGTAAACCTCATCTGTGTCTCTATTTCTTTGTGTTAATGAAACACCAGGAACACATACTTTCTCGTCAGAAAAAATTAATTCCTCTTCGTTGTTTGTTAAAACGTCAATAACAAACAGTTTATCCAAGGCTTCTGATGTTTCGGATCTAATTATCCAGTCATTTAAAAATGTAAGTCCACCAATTAAAACTTCTTTTTTTGCAGGAATAAATGTCTCCCAATTCTGATTTTCTAAAGTTTCTGAAATATCAATTTTAAAATCCTCTGCATCTTTATTTGTATGATTATAAAATTTTCCATTCCATGAATTTACAGAGTAAAGGATTCCCTTTTCGCGTTTAATTATTAATTTTGGATTTGGTTTTACTTCATTCACATGAAAGTAATATTGCTCTGAAGTATTGTGATCTGAAGTATTTATGAAATAATATTTCTCATCAGAACTTAACCCAATACTAACAGTGAAAGCTTCACTTTTTTCATCGAAGATTAATTCATCTTCACTTTCAAAATCTCCAATTTTATGTCTAAAAATTTTTCTAGCTCTATGATTTTCATCTAACTTTGAATAAAAAAGATACTTATCATCTAAACTAAAAATTATACTTCCTGATGTTTCTTTTATTTCTTTTGAAATTATTTTGTTATTTTTAATATTTCTTACATAAATTGTATAATACTCTGAACCTTTGGTATCTAGTGAGTACCCAAGATATTCATCATTGTTACTAACTTCTAAATCTCCAACACCGAAATATTCAACATTTAATTTTTCTTTTTCTTTATCTCCATTCCAAATTTCTTCAATTTCTGATGAACCAATTTTTTTTCTTAATTTTATAGAGTAATTTCCTTTGGCAGTAGTCTTTGTCCAATACTCATATGAATGATCTTTAAAAGATAAGCTTTCATCATCTAATTTTATTCTACCTTTAATTTCATCAAATAATACTTTTTGAGCATTTTTAGTATTTTTTAGATGATACTCAGTATATTTATTTTCATCTTCTAAATATTCTTTTACCTCTGGAAGAAGCTTAGTCTTGTCTTGCAAGACTTCCAAAATATTTTCTTGATGGATCCAGCTATAGTTATCTTCCCACTCTATATTGTGACAAGATTTTAGCTCTGGTTTTTTTTTTAGATATGGTACTTTCATTTTAACTGGAAATATATGAATTTTATAATTTATACATTATTAATTGTAGTTGGTTTATATTTTTTATTAAGACTTTTTACTCAAGTTGCGTCAAAAAAAATATCAAAAGGTTTAAGAGTATTCTTATTCATAGTTTTAATCATCTTTGCAGTTTTGTTTGCAATCGGAGGTAAATTTTTACTTACTTTACCATTTACTCTCGCGAGTCTTGCTCTTTTAAAATTGAAAGGTATGTCAATTTTTCAGTTAATTTCGTTGTACAGATTAATACAAACTTTAAGAAATTCAGGGAGATTTTCATTTAATAACACTGCATCAAATTTAAATACAATGTCTACTGAAGAAGCGTATCGTATACTTAATTTAAATCCTTCAAAAAGTTTGACTAAAGAGGATGTAAATAAAGCTTACATTAAAATACAAAAAAAAATTCATCCAGATATTTCACCTGAGACTTCTAGGTTATCTACTTTAGTAAATGAAGCTAAAGAGATAGTGCTAAATGATATCAGTTAAGATACTATTGAATTTAATTTATAAAGTATTTTTTGTGGATTAATTTTATCTTTTCCTAAAGTTCCATGAGTTACTTCGTTAACATCATCAGGTAATACAGGGTGCATTTTAGAACTATAATTTCCATAAATTAGGGGGGTATCTGCCATTAAAGTTATCGTTTCTACTCCAAGCGCTGAAGAAAGATGACTGAAGCTTGAGTCATTACATATTGATACATTACAATTTTTAATAATCGGCAAACATTCTTTTATAGATAAATTATCTAAAGGATGGCAGTAATTTTTAAGATTTGAGTTTTTAATTTCATTTAAAATTTTTTGTTCTTCGTCATTTTTACCGGTTGCTAAAAAAAATTTACATTTTTTTTGCTTAGAAATTTCTTTCATTACTTTTAAAAAAGTTTTTGTTGGAATTCTTTTCGTAGGTCCTGACCCACCTATACCTAAAAGTATATTTAAATCTTTTTTAGAAAAATTATATTTTTTTTCAGCTTCTAAAACACTTGACTCATTAATATGAATATTTGGATTATTTTTTACTTGGATACCAATTGTATCATAAATTAATTTGTTCGAGGCTTTTATCATATTTTGTTCTTTTTTTTGAAATAAAGGAAATTGATGAATTTTGTTAATACCAGATAATTTTGCAATTAAATTGTATCGAAGTGAAGAGTTAAAAATGAAAACTTTATTAAATTTATATTTCCTTAATTCATTAGCTAATCTCAAACTTCCAAAAAATCTGTTATGTTCTGAGTTTTTAACTTTATTATTTCTCTTCAGAATGATTATTTCATCAATGTAGTTTGTTTGATTTAAATACTCCCTGCATTTTGAGCTTTCTTGAACAAGTAAACTTACAGGAGTATTAAATTTGTTAGATATCGCCTCTACAAAAGGTAAAAACATAATACTATCACCAATTCCCATTCTGTTTTGAATTGCTAAAATTTTCATATTTTTATTTATAAACTTTACTAATTATAATTTTTATATAAATTTTTAATATGAGTAAAATAAATGGAGTTTATGCTGCTACTTTGTCATTATTAAATGAAGATCTTACTCTTAATGTTGACAAAACGATAGCACATGTAGAATTGACTATTGATAATGGTTGTCATGGAGCTGCAATATTTGGTAGTACTGGGCAAGCCCAATTAATTTCTATTGCAGAAAAAATCAATTTTCTAAATAAATTATCAATTAATAAATATAAAGAAAAATGCATTATTGGAACTGGATTGAACTCTTTAGGTGAAACAATAAATTTAATGAGAGTTGCAATATCATTAAATTTTGAGAAATTTCTTATTATGCCGCCAGCATTTTACAAATATAATGATGAGGACGTATTTAATTTTTATTCTAAAATAGTAGAATCTGTGCCAAAAGCACAAATTATTTTATATAATTTTGAAAAACTTTCTGGATATAAATTCAGTGTTGAGTGTGTAGAAAAGCTTGTTAAAAATTTTCCAGACCAAATAGTTGGAGTTAAAGATAGTTCATACAATCTTTTTGAAAATTTAAAATTAGATAATTTTTCAGTTATGCCAGGTTCTGAAACTAAATTATTGAAGGGACTTGAGTTAGGTTGTTCAGGAATAATCACTGCTACATGCAACGCAACATCTCAAATGGCAAGAAAAGTATATGATGATTTTAAAAATGGGAAAGAACAAGAAATAAATTCTAAACTTTGCGATGTAAGAGGCACATTTGAAAAATATAATTTAATTTCTGGTTTGCATACTTTTTTTAAGAATAAAGATAGTATTTATGAAAATTTACTTCCTCCTCTAAGAATCCTTAATAAAGAGGAAGAAATTGATCTTTTAAATAATTTAGAGAAATTAGATTTTTCGTTTAAATCATCAATGGCAGCTTAATATGCAATTAGCAAGGTTCTTAAATGGTGTTTTTAAGAAAGATGGTTTTATTTTAGTCGACGCAAACTCAAAAAATTATATCATTGGAAATCCTGAAAGAGAAAATCCTATAAAAGTTAAAATACTTAATAAAAATCTTCATTATAAACTTTTACTTCATCCAGATCTTTATTTTGGAGAAGCTTACACAGATGGAGAAATAGTAATTGAAAATGGAAGCCTCACAGATTTTTTAGATTTATCTTTGATGAATTTTGGAAGAGGTGAATTAAATTTTTTTAGCTATTTAATTAATAGGTTAAGAGGATCATATAGATATCTAACAAATTTCAATTTTATCAAAAAATCCAAAATGAATGTCTCACATCACTATGATATCAAAGATGATCTTTATGATTTATTTTTAGACCCTAAAAGACAATACTCATGTGCTTATTTCAAAAATGAAAATGATACTTTAGAAGATGCCCAAAATAATAAAATTCAACATATAATTAAGAAATTAAATGTAAAACCAAATCAAAAAGTATTAGATATTGGATGTGGATGGGGTTCTTTAGCTATTGATATTGCAAAATCAGCGAACTGTGAAGTAACTGGAATCACATTATCAGAAAATCAATTAAAATATTGCAAACAAAAAGCCAAAGAACTTAATTTAGAAAATCAATTAACATTTAAATTAATGGATTACAGGGAACTTAATGAAAAATTTGACAGGGTTGTAAGTGTTGGTATGTTTGAACATGTGGGAAGAAAATTTTATAAAAAATTTTTCTCGCAAGTTGAAAAACTTCTTAAAAATGATGGAGTTTCATTAATTCATACTATTGGATCAGTAAATCCTCCAAGAGACCCTCATCCATGGATTACAAAATATATATTTCCAGGTGGCTATACTCCAAGTTTAAGTGAAGTAATCACTCCAATTGAAAAAGCTGGCTTAATTGTGGCTGATATTGAGGTACTAAGGATGCATTATTCTCACACGTTAAAGCATTGGAAGCAAAATTGTATAAATAATAAAGATAAAATTATTAACATGTTTGATGAGCGTTTTTTTAGAATGTGGGAATTTTATTTAGCAGGTTGTGAAATGGCATTTAAATGGGGAGACCAAGTTGTATATCAGTTTCAGCTTACTAAAAATTATACTTCCACACCAGTTACAAGAGACTATATTTATCAATAATTTATTGGTAAATAATAATTTCAGTTAAATGAAAAAAATAAAAAAAAAACAAATTAAATCTGTTAAAAAAAGTAAAAAAAAATCTCAGTTAAAATCTAAAAAATCTAAAAAAATTTCTAAAGTTAAAAAAACAAAATCTAAGATTAACAAAAGTAATAAAAGAAAAACTAAAAAAAAAAATAATTTAATAGTTAAAACAAAAAAAATAGTTATTAGAAAAACTAAAAAAAAAAGTTTTTTATTAAAAATAATTAATTTTCAAAATTCACTTAAACCTGAATTCAAATTTAAAATAAATATTAATATAGAAAAATATATCCAAGCATTTTTTGATAAAATTTCTGAAACAATCAGTAATTATAAGGATCTTAAAAAAGAAGAGCAGAGAAGAATAAAACTTGAAAAACTGGAAAAAGAAAGACAGGAAAAATTAGCCATACAGCAAGAGAAGCAAAAAGAGCAAGAATTAAAGCTAAAACTAAATGAACAAGTATTAAAAGAAGAAATTAGACTAGAGAAACAAAGAACAAAAGAAATTAAGTTATTTCTAAGAAAAGAACAGGCTTTATTAAGAATTGAACAAGCTGAAAAGCAGAAAAAATTTTTACAACAATTAAAATTAGAAAAACAGATTGAAAAATTTAGAGTAAGAGAAGTTAAAGAATTAGAAAAATTAGAAAAAATATCACTAAAAGAAAAAAGAGAAGATTATGCAGGACTTCAACAGAGAATTGAAAAGTTAAAAGAGAAATATCGAATAATCAGGGATCAAAAAATAAGAGAGAGAGTAGAGGCCTTAGGAGTTAAAATTCAAGGTGACGAAGATAGAGAAACATTATTAAGGAAAGAAAAAGAATATACTTTAGCAAGGCAAAAAATCGAGTTTGCTCTTGAAAGCTTTTATAGAAGTGCAAGCAGTTTAGTTTTCCAATTAAATAAAAGACACATCACAAGACACATGTCTATTTTTCGATGTATCGATAGAAGATTTGAAACAGGTGAAATATTTGTTAAATGGGATGAAGCCCCTGATGAGGAATGGTTATTATTAATTTATATTAAAAATAATTCTCCTGACGAAGGTATAGTCATTGAAGATAAAACTAATCCTGAGAAAAATATCTCTCATGAATTCAAAAATAATGAAATATTTAAAGCTTCAGATACGATGGTGGATTCTTTAACTCAATTAATTGCAAGAAAAAGAGCCAAAAATAACAATTAATTATTACGTTTAATTTAAGTATTATTAGTTATGTTTTATGGAATAATTGCGATGGCGATTTTATATACTCTGTTAAGTTATATCCTTGCTTGGATCAGATATTTTAATAGTCAAGATGAAAGGCTAGGACAATCAACTTGGAGATGGAGTTATGATTATGAAGTTGATGGAGAAAGGGACATATCAGATTTAGATGATAAAAATTTTGTAAGACTAAGAAGAAAAAGAAATAAAATTATTACTCTTATGTATTCTGTAGTTTTAGTTATGTTTATTCTCTCAATGTCTTTATTGAGTCAAATTTTGATATTTTTTCTTAATTAATTTTTTAATTGTTTTTTATTTTTCAAATATAAAAAATACGCAACTATTTCATATCCATATTTAAAAATAGTAAAAATGATAGGAAGTTTAAAAAAATTATATAAGAATTTATATTTTGGTATTCTCTTCCATACATAAAGAAAAGCTTCTGCACCTTCAATTACCCGGTCATTTTCTTTAATGTGCAATCTTCTTAAAAGCTCTTTGTCATTTTTGGAAGTTTCTTTTTCTGCATCTCTGTTATCGGTAATATCTATCCAATCAATATCTTTAATATTTTCTTTTTTATACATATTGATTTCTGATCTACAGATTTTGCAAGAGTTATTAAAATAAACTTTCATATAAAATTATATTAACTTTAAAATTAAGCATGTAAATGCGCCAAATGATTAGTTGAAAATTAACAATAAAGCACTATCTAAGGTATGTGAGTAATTTTTTTGACAAATCTGATTTAACAAAAAAAGATGCTGATGCAATAGTATCTGATACATTACAAAATTGTGATGATGGTGAGCTATATTTGGAGGATACAAAATCCGAATCCATATTACTAGATGATAATAAAATTAAAAGCTCAAGCTATAGTTCAGATTTAGGTTTTGGATTTAGAGCAATCACAGGAGAGGTTGTTGCATATTCTCACTCTAATGAAATATCAAAAGATTCATTAAAAAAATCTTCTGAAAATTTAAAATCTACACTTAAGTCTATGAAAGGTACCTACAATCAAGATATTTCAAGATCTAATAGAAAATTTTATCAGGATATTAATCCCATAGAGCAAAAAACATTAAATTCTAAATTAGAAGTATTAAATAAAGTAAATGAGTATCTAAGGAAAAAAGATCAATCAGTAAAACAAGTTACTACGAGTTTTGCAGGTGAACAAAAATCTATTGAGATTATAAGATTAGGTGGTGAAGTATTAACAGATGTCCGACCATTAATTAGATTTAATGTATCTGTGATGTTAGAAAAAAATGGAAGAAAAGAAACTGGCGTTTACGGAATAGGTGGAAGACAATCTTATGATGAATATCTAAAAGATGACAATTGGAAAACTGTATGTGAGGAAGCTTTTAGAATTGCCTCAGTAAATTTAGAGAGCAAACCTGCTCCAGCAGGAGAAATGAAGGTTGTTTTAGGACCAGGATGGCCAGCGATTTTAATCCATGAAGCTATTGGACATGGTTTGGAGGGAGACTTTAATAGAAAAAAAACTTCTGCATTTCATGATCTTATGGGCCAAAAAGTTGCCAGTGAGGGAGTTACGATTGTTGATGATGGAACAATTGATAATAGAAGAGGTAGCTTAACTATTGATGATGAAGGGACACCAACAGAAAAAACAGTATTGATTGAAAATGGGATATTAAAGAATTTTATGCAAGATAGATTAAATGCTAGATTGATGAATACCAAATCGACTGGGTCAGGAAGAAGAGAAAATTATAGACACGTTGTTTTGCCAAGAATGAGAAATACAATGATGTTGAGCGGAAACCAAACTCAAGAAGAAATGATTAAATCAGTAGACAAAGGAATTTTTGCAGTAAGTTTTGGAGGAGGACAGGTTGACATTACATCTGGAAAATTTGTATTCAATTGCACTGAGGCATATGAAATTAATAATGGAAAGATCGGTTCACCAATAAAAGGGGCAACATTAATTGGAGATGGTCCGTCAATTCTAAAAGAAGTTTCCATGGTTGGTAATGATATGATGTTGGATCCTGGTATCGGAACTTGTGGTAAAGCTGGACAAGGTGTACCTGTTGGAGTAGCTCAACCTTCAATCTTAATCGATAAGATGACAGTAGGTGGGACTAAACTTTAAATTATGGTTAAGGATCAAGAATATTTAAGATCAAAAGCATCATATTGCTTAGATTTAGCTAAAAAATTAGGTGCAACTGGATCAAGTGTAACAGTAGGTCATTCTATCTCTGAAACTGTAAATTTTAGAAATAATACTTTAGACGAGTCTAATAGATCTGATGGATTGGCAATAAGCATTGAGACTTATTTGGGAAAAAAAAGATCCTCAATTTCTTCATCAAACTTATTAGATGATAATATTAAAACATTAATAGAAAAATGTTTTGAAACAACCAAAAATACTCCTGAAGATGAATTTAATTCTTTACCAGATAAAGATCTTTTAGCTAAAGAAATTAAAAATTTAAATTTATATGATGAAACACACTTTGATAATGAAAAAAAAATTGAATATTTGAAAGAACTTGAGAGTGTTGCATCTTCAGAAGAAAAAATCATAAATACAGAATCTAGTTTTACTGAAAATAAATCTAATTTTATTTTAGCAAATACTGATGGATTTTGTGATGGATACAAATCATCTTCATTTAGTGCATCATGCGTTACTGTTGCTAAAGATGAAAATAGCATGGAAAGAGACTATGAATTTACAAGCAAACGCCACCTATCAGACATTAAGGGTGCAAAAGAACTTGGTCAAAAAGCTTCTGAGCAAACCATAAGAAAATTAAGCCCCAACAAAATTGGAAGTGAAAAAATAAGCATTATATTTGATAAAAGGATAGCTAAAGGAATGTTAGGAGCTTTTGCTGGAGCCATATCATCATCTGCGATTTCTAGAGGAACATCTTTTCTTAAAGATAAAATTAATGAACAAATATTTACAGAAACAATAAACGTAATTGATAAACCAGATATAAATAAAGGTGTTGGATCTCAAATTTTTGATTCAGAGGGGGTAAAATCAGATACTTTAAATCTTGTACAAAACGGTATCTTAAAAAATTATCTAGTCGATACGTACAATGGAAAAAAACTTAACTTAAAATCAAATGGAAGATCTGGTGGTACAACAAATTTGTATTTTGATAATGGGAATGTTAGTTTCGAAGACTTATTAAAAAGTAACTCAAAACACATTTATGTAACAGAAACAATTGGTCATGGAAGTAATTTGGTTACAGGAGATTATTCAGTAGGTGCAACAGGTTTTTTAATTGAAAATGGTGAATTTAAATTTCCAGTAAATGAGATAACAATTGCAGGAAATTTTAAAGATATGTTCAAAAATATAACTTTAGCTAGTGATTTAGATTTTGAATATTCTATCAACTCACCAACTATGATGATAGAGGGAATGACAGTTGCAGGTAAATGAGCACTTACTGCGTAATTGGGTCAGGAATATCTGGTGCTACAATTTCAAATTTATTAAATAAAAAACATTCTGTAGATCTCTATGATAAAGCAAGAGGTCCTGGTGGGAGATCATCATTTAAAAGGCTAGATAAAAAAATAGGCTTTGATCATGGCGTTCAATATATTTCCCCTAAGAGTACTGAGTTTAAAAAATTTACGACAAAACTCATAGCAAAAAAAATATTAAAAAATTGGAAGGGTCAGCATATTTTTCAAAATAAAAAAATAAAAGAAAATAAAAATCATCAAAAAATAATTGGTAGGCAAGGTAATAATGATATTAGCAAGTATTTATTAAAAAAAATTAATTGCAATTTTCAAAAAGAATTAAAAAAAATTGATTATAATAAAAACCAATGGAAACTTACCTTTGCTGATGGTGATATTAAATTTTATGACAATCTCATTTTAACGTGCCCACATCCTCAATTACTTAAATTAGCAAAAAAATTTATTAATCATTCATTTATTAAAAAAAAATTAAAAATGGATGCAAATATTACAGTCATGATAAAAATAAAAAAAACAAAAAAAAATATAAGTAGTTTTTTGTTTGATGATCAAATTTTAGGTTGGGCTGCTAGAGAAAATAGTAAATTAAGATTTAAAAGTATTAATGAATTTTGGACACTTCAAAGTACGGCAATGTGGGCAAATAAAAAAATTTTGAAAAATAAAGAAAATAAAGATTTGAATTCTAAAATATTAATTAATAAATTTTTTAATCTTACTGGTATTAAAAAAAGCAACATCCTTTTTTCTTTAAATCATGGATGGATGTATTCATCAAATTCAAAACCTTTAAAAATTAAAAGTTATTGGAACTCAAAAATTAATTTAGGAGTTTGTGCTGATTGGTTTGTTGGACCTAGGCTAGAAGCGGGATGGATAAGTGCCAATGATCTTTTCAAGAAAATAAGCAGATAAAATTACTCAATATTTTTAATTCTATACTCCCAACTTCCCATTCTTTCATAGGTAACTTTAACTATCACTGAAGTTTTTTTATCAAGCCATATATCAAAATTTAATCTTTTATCTTCTGGAAGTGTCATATCTTTAGAAGTGAGTTTAAAATGATCAGTATCAAATTCCTTCCCATTGATTGTGATTTTTTCTTTACCAATAAATGTAACCAGTTGTTCTTTTATACTTCCGGAAATAGGGCTAATTTGGCTTTCTGCCTGTAACAATTTATGGCTCCACCAATTTCCAATTGTATTTTTCAAAGAAGCTTCACCAGAAAAAGAAGATCCTTGAATATCAAATTTATTAGTTTGATTATTTAATATTAAATTTACAAATTTTTCTTTTTTATTCTGACGTGTTTTGGATTTAAAGGAAATTAAATTATCTCCTAAATATTTTTCTTCTCCAAAACCTTCTACTTCAAAAATAGTTGCTCCAAGTAGTTTTACTGTAAATTTATATTTATTATTTACGGTTGTTTTATTGTCTTTCCTAGAAAAAGAATAATTATTATATCCTATAACTTCATTATTTCTTAAGATTTCAAGTTCAATTTTTTTGAAGTTATTATAATGACCAACATGTGCGTTTGAGTTAAAAGTAAATAAAAAAAATATAATAATAGTATAAAATTTTTTCATGATAATAATATAAATAAAAATTAATCTAAAAGTATCAATATTTAATGTTCCTATCTATAAAAAATATTCCAAAAGTAAATTGGAGCTCAAACGAAAGTTTGAACTTCAAGCCAAAATTTTCAACATCATTTTTTTTAATTTTTGGTTTAACAATTTTTGGTTTTGGAGAAGGTTTATTAATTTTATCAACAACTGGAAACTCACCCTGGTCAGTATTAGCTGAAGGAATTTCACTTAACTCGAATTTATCAATTGGTGCAGCAACTTTTTTTGTAAGTGTAGGAGTACTTTTTTTATGGATTTTTTTAAAACAAAAACCAGGTCTTGGAACAATATTTAATATCATCGTGATTGCAGCCATGATTGATTTCACTCTAAATTATTTTCAACCACCTTCATCTCTTTTTACAAAATACTTATTAGCAGTTCTTTCAGTAATTTTAGTAGGACTTGGTAGTGGTATTTATTTAGTAGCTAATCTTGGTCCAGGTCCACGAGATGGTTTAATGACAGGACTAACAAAAACAACAAATTTACCTTTAGCCTTGGTAAGAGCTTTCTTAGAAATTACAGTTGTAATTATTGGTTGGTATTTAGGTGGGACCGTTGGAGTGGGCACACTTATATTTGCTTTTGGAATTGGCCCCTGTGTAGCTTTAGGATTATTTTTAGTTGGAAAAATATTTAACTAAGCAGCTGCGCTAGTTTTCTCACTTCTTTTTCTTTCATGAGGATCAAGAATTGCTTTTCTCAATCTACAAGACACAGGTGTAATCTCTAATGCTTCATCACTGTTAAGCATACTTAGTTGTTCAGCTATTGACATTTTTCTAACAGGAGTAAGAACGACGTTTTCGTCTGTTCCTTGTGTTCTCATATTTGTTAATTTTTTTCCTTTCATGACATTTATAATCATGTCGCCTGGTTTTGGTGATAATCCAACAATCATTCCTGGATAAACAGGATCATTATGAGTAACAAACATTTCTCCTCTCGCTTGAAGGTTAAAGATTGCAAAAGCTACTGCTTTTCCTTGTTCCATTGCAATTAATGCACCATTTCTTCTACCTTCCATTTCACCTTCAAAAGGACCGTAGTCATGGAAAATTCTATTAATTACACCTTCCCCTTTAGTAAGAGTTAGAAATCTACTTGTGTATCCCATCAAACCTCTCGTAGGTGCATGAAATATCAATCTTTTCTTATTTGTACCAGTATCTTTTAGTTCAATTAATTTACCTTTTCTTCTATTCATTGAGTCGATTACCTTTGAAGAGTGTTCTTCATCTAAATCCATAGTAATTTCTTCAATTGGTTCAAGTTTGTTTCCTTGATTATCAGTTTTATATAAAACTTTTGGTGGACTTACCGTCATTTCAAAACCTTCTCTTCTCATTTGAGTAAGAAGTATTTCTAACATTAATTCACCTCGTCCACTTACAACGAATGAATCTTTTCCATCATTTTCTGAAAAAGTAATTCCTACATTGTTTTGTGCTTCTTGAACTAATCTTTCTCTAATTTGAGTACTTGTAAGTTTTTTACCTTCTGTACCTGCCAAAGGAGAAGTATTAACAGTTATTGTAATCGACATTGTTGGGGGATCAATCGGAGTCGCTGGTATAGGATCATTAACTTCCAAATTACAAATTGTATCAGCAACATTTGCTTTTTCTAATCCTGCTACAACGACAATGTCTCCTGCTTCTCCAACATCAATTGGAACTTTTTTAGTTCCTTCATATCTAAATATCTTTGTTAATTTTCCTTCATCAACTTTTTCACCATTTAAATTAATAGCTTTGATTGGTTGATTTGCTTTTGCTGTCCCTTGTGTAATTCTACCTACTAGACTTCTACCTAAAAAACTGTCTGAATAAAGTAATGTTGATAACATTGCAAAAGGTTTGGTTTTATCTAATTCGGCTGGTTTAACGTGCTCCACAATTAAGTCTAATAAAGGATTTAAATTTTCTCTTGGCCCATCTACCTCATGATCAGCCCATCCAGATCTTCCACTTGCATATAAAACAGGAAAATCTAATTGTTCTTCATTTGCATCTAAACTTACAAATAAATCAAAAGTTTCATCTAAGACCTCATTAGCTCTTTGATCTGCTTTATCCAATTTATTAATAACTACAATTGGTTTTAAACCTTGTTTTAATGCTTTCGATAAAACAAATTTTGTTTGAGGCATAACTCCTTCTGCAGAGTCAATTAATAAAAGAGCTCCATCAGCCATGCTCAAAACTCTTTCAACTTCTGCTGCAAAATCTCTGTGGCCAGGCGTATCGATAATATTTATTCTTGAGTCATTCCAGTTAATAGATGCAGGTTTTGCAAGAATTGTAATTCCTCTTTCTTTTTCTAGTTCCCCAGAGTCCATTAATCTTTCATCAACAACTTCATTTTCTCTAAATGATCCACTTTGTTTCATTAAATTATCAATCAAAGTAGTTTTGCCATGGTCGACATGGGCTATGATTGTGATGTTTCTTATATTGTTGCTCATAAATTGTGGCTCTTATACATATTTAATTTGATATTAAAACTTAAAAAAACTCATTACTGGCTTGATTAATTTAAATAACTTGTGATTAATTAGGCTTTTTTTGTTTATCTTTTTTAAGTTTCCTTTTTTCTTTAAAACTTAATTTGGGTTTCTTTTTTACACTCGAATCCTTAAATGACTTTCCGCTGTATCTTTTTGACATAATTTAATTTTGCATAAAAAAAAGGCCATCATGTGATGGCCTTTTAAATTTTAGTTTTAGAGTAGTGGGATTACATTCCCATTCCACCCATTCCACCCATGCCGCCCATACCACCAGGCATACCACCAGGCATTCCACCACCAGCAGCATCTTTTTCCTCAGGTTTGTCAGCAATCATCGCTTCTGTAGTTACTAATAATCCAGATATTGAAGCAGCATCTTGTAGAGCAGTTCTTACAACTTTAACAGGATCTATAATTCCTTTAGCGAACATATCGCAATATTCTTCGCTTTGTGCATCATATCCATGTGTTTTTTTATTTTGCTCTAACAATTTACCAACAACTACTGAACCATCTACACCAGCATTTTTAGTAATTTGTCTGATTGGAGCTTCAAGTGCTTTTCTAACAAGCTCTACTCCAGCTTTTTGATCATCACCTTTTGCTTTAACCTTATTAAGGTCTTGAGCAGCGTAAAGTAATGCACAACCACCGCCAGTTACAATACCTTCTTCAACTGCGGCTCTTGTTGCGTTCAAAGCATCTTCAACTCTATCTTTTCTTTCTTTAACTTCAACTTCAGTTGCACCACCAACTTTTATTACAGCAACTCCGCCAGCTAGTTTTGCAAGTCTTTCTTGAAGCTTCTCTCTGTCATAGTCAGAAGTTGTTTCATCAATTTGTTGTTTAATTGAAGCACATCTTCCTTCGATATCAGATTTTTTACCACTTCCATTAACAATGGTACTGTTATCTTTATCTACTTTAACTTTCTTACATGAACCTAGGTCATCAAGTTTAACATTTTCAAGTTTAATTCCTAAATCTTCAGAAATAACCTGACCTCCTGTTAAAATAGCAATATCTTCAAGCATTGCTTTTCTTCTGTCACCAAAACCAGGTGCTTTTACAGCAACAACTTTTAGACCACCTCTTAACTTGTTTACAACTAAAGTTGCTAAAGCTTCTCCTTCAACATCTTCAGAAATAATCATTAATGGTCTACCTGCTTGAACAACAGCCTCTAAAAGAGGAACCATTGGTTGTAGGTTTGTTAATTTTTTTTCATGTAAAAGAATGAAAGGATTATCTAATTCAGTAGTCATTTTATCACTATTAGTAATAAAGTATGGTGATAAATAACCTCTGTCGAATTGCATACCTTCAACAACGTCTAGTTCAGTTTCAATTCCTTTATTTTCTTCAACTGTTATAACACCTTCGTTTCCAACTTTTTGCATTGCTTTTGCAATCATAGTTCCAATTTCTTTATCACCATTTGCAGAAATAGTTCCAACTTGTGCAATTTCATCACTGTCTTTTACTTTTTTAGCCGATGCTACTAAGTTTTCTTTTACAACTTCAACCGCTGCATCAATTCCTCTCTTAACATCCATAGGATTCATGCCAGCAGTTACGTATTTTACACCTTCTCTAACAATTGCTTGGGCAAGAATAGTTGCAGTTGTTGTACCATCACCAGCTTCATCATTTGTTTTGCTAGCAACTTCTTTAACCATCTGCGCACCCATGTTTTCAAACTTATCTTCAAGATCAATTTCTTTAGCAACAGAAACACCATCTTTAGTAATTCTAGGCGCACCATAAGATTTATCCATTACAACGTTTCTTCCTTTAGGACCCAAAGTTACTTTAACAGTATCAGCTAAGATATTTACTCCTCTAATCATAGCTGCTCTTGCTTCAGCATCAAATTTAACAACTTTTGCCATTTTGTTTTCTCCTTTAAATTAAATTACTTACTTGAAATACCCATAATGTCAGACTCTTTCATTATGCTATATTCTTTGCCATCTATTTTGACTTCAGTCCCTGACCATTTGCCAAATAAAACTTTGTCACCAACTTTAACATCCATTGGAATTGTTTTTCCATCTTCTGTTTTAGCTCCACCACCAACAGCAATAACTTTTCCCTCTTGAGGCTTTTCTTGAGCTGTATCTGGTATAATTATTCCGCCAGCAGTTTTTTCACTACTGTCTAAAACTTCGATTAGTACTCTGTCATGTAACGGTTTAAACTTCATAAATCTCCTTTATAATTCTATATAAATATGAGCCTCATATAGATATTTCGTAGCCTATTTCAAGATTAGAGAATCTTTTTAGAGTAATTATGCTAGGAAAATCTAAATATTATGGTTTATAGGTAAAATAATGACTAAAAATTTAGACCGAGACGGCCTTCAGTCAATTGTTGATAATTATGACTTATTTTATATTGATTTATGGGGGGTTATTCATAATGGTGTCAAATTACATAACTCAGCAATATCAACTCTAAATGAATTAAAGAAAAAAAATAAAAGTTTTGTTCTTTTAACTAATGCTCCAAGACCAAACACTACAGTGAATAAATTTTTAGAAAAAATGGGAATGAGTAAAGATTTGACAAAGCATGTTTATACGTCGGGCGAGGCAGCTTTAAATTTTTTAAAAACATCTTTCAAATCTAAGAATTTTTTTCATATAGGTCCCCCAAGAGATTTTGATTTGTTCAATGAATTTAAAAATAATAAATCAACTGAACTAAATGATAGTGAATATTTACTTTGTACAGGTTTATTCGATGACCATGAAGATGATTTAAGTTATTATAAAAACCTACTTGAAAAACACACAACAAAAAAAATGATTTGTACTAACCCTGATTTAATTGTTGATCGAGGAAATATTAGAGAATTGTGCGCAGGTTCAGTTGCTATGGTTTTTGAAAAAATGGGTGGAGAAGTAATTTATTTTGGTAAACCTCATGCGGAGGTTTATAACCAGTCCATAGACAATATTGGTAAGAAAGTTTTGGCAATTGGTGATAATTTAAATACAGATATAAAGGGTGCTAACTTATTAAATTATCATTCCTTGTTGGTTTGTAACGGAATTCATAAAGAAGAGATACAAAATAAAGGAGTTACTGAAGTTTCAAAGGAGTATGAAGCTATCGTTAATTTTACTCAAACAGAATTAAAATGGTAAAGTTATATAAAAATTTCAATATTAATAATCACCATAAAAATTCAATTATATTAATTGGAAATTTTGATGGTCTTCATTTAGGACATCAAAAATTATTTAAATTAGCTCTATCATATAAAAAAAAATATAATTCAAAAATTGGTGTGATTAATTTTGATCCAATGCCCAAGATGTATTTTAACAATTCATTGAAGAATTTTAAAATTTCGTCTGTAAATCAAAAATTAGAATTACTTAAAGAATTAAACGTAGATTTTATAATTACAAAAAAATTTGATAAAAATTTTTCTAAAATAAAATCAACTAAATTTATAAAGGAAATTTTATATAAAAAACTCAATTGTAAGTTTATATTTGTAAGTAATAATTTTAGATTTGGAAATAAAAGAGAAGGTGATGTTAAATTACTTATACAAAATGAAAAAAATTATAATTATAAAGTAATCAAACCAAAGCCACTTTTAAAAAGTAAAAAAATAGTATCTTCAACGATAATAAGAAATTTATTAGAAACAGGCAATTTAAATCAAGCTAATAAATTTTTAGGAAGAGAATGGACCATTGATGGAATGGTTCAAAAGGGAAGACAAGTTGGAAAAAAAATTGGTTTTCCAACATGTAATATAGATATTAAGGATTATGTCTTAGCACAGCCAGGAGTTTATGCAGTAAGAGTACTAAGGAAAAAAAATCAAAAAAAATTGAATGGCATAGCAAATCTTGGCTATAGACCCACATTTAATCAAAAAAAAATCTTACTTGAGGTGCATTTGTTTAATTTTTCTGGAAATCTTTATAATAAGCTTTTATCAGTGCAGTTTTTAAAGTTTATTAGAAAAGAAAAAAAATTTAAGAATGTTGTTCAACTTAAAAGACAAATTAAATCTGATTTAAATATTGCAAAAAAAACTAAATGAGTAAATCTAATATAAATTTACCTAAAACAGCTTTCTCTATGAAGGCCAATTTACCTATCAGAGAGCCTGAGATTCTGGATTATTGGCAAAAAATAAATCTTTATGATCAATTGAGAAAATCTAGTAAAGGCAAAGAAAAATTTATTTTACACGATGGCCCTCCCTATGCAAACGGCAATATTCATATGGGCACAGCATTAAATAAAATTTTAAAAGATATAATTGTAAAATTTCATCAAATGGATGGAAAAGACTCAATTTATGTCCCTGGATGGGATTGTCATGGTTTGCCCATTGAATGGAAAATAGAAGAAGAATACAAAAAAAATAAGAAAAATAAAAATGATGTTCCTATAGTTGAGTTCAGAAAAGAGTGTAGATCTTTTGCAGAAAAATGGATTGAGATTCACAAAGGTCAATTTAAAAGATTAGGCGTAGTTGGTGATTGGGAAAATTATTATTCTACAATGAGCTTTGATGCGGAGGCTCAAATAGTAAGAGAGCTAGGAAAATTTCTTAAAGAAGGAAGTTTATATCGAGGTTATAAACCAGTTTTATGGTCAACTGTTGAAAAAACTGCACTTGCTGATGCAGAAGTAGAATACCAAGATCATAAGTCAGATACTATATATACATCTTTTCCAGTAAGGTCGTCTAAGATCAAAGAATTAGAAAACAGTGAAATTGTAATTTGGACCACAACACCATGGACGATTCCTGCAAACAAAGCTTTAGCTTATAATGAAGCATTAGAATACGTTTTATTACAAGTTAATGATGAGGGAGATTTTCAAAACAGAAAAATAGTTGTCGCACAAGCTTTACTTGAGTCAGTCATAAATGAATGCGGCATTAAAAATTATAAAGAGATTAAAAAGTTTAAAGGAAAAGAGTTTAAAGATACTGTTTGTAACCATCCTTTTTTAAACTTAGGTTATGAAACTGAAATCCCAATGTTAGAAGCAAGATTCGTGACGACAGAGCAGGGTACAGGAATAGTTCATTGTGCGCCAAGTCATGGACCAGATGATTTTAATTTATGTTTAAATAATGGAATAAAAGCAATAGAGACAGTTGATGGTGATGGGAAATATACAAATAATGTAAAATTATTTGAAGGTATTCATATTTTTAAAGCTAACCCAATAGTAATTGAAAAACTTAAAGAGCAAAAAAATTTATTATCAAATGGTGAACTAGTTCATTCTTATCCTCATTCTTGGAGATCAAAAGCACCATTGGTTCATAGAGCAACACCACAGTGGTTCATCTCCATGGAAAGTCATAAATTAAGAGATAAAGCATTAAAAGCCATTGATGACACAACATTTTATCCAAGTAAGGGAAAAGAAAGATTAAAATCTATGATCGAAACTAGACCTGATTGGTGTGTTTCTAGACAAAGAGTATGGGGTGTGCCTTTACCAATTTTTATTAACAAAAAAACCAAAGAAATTTTAGTTGATGACGAAGTTAATGAAAATATTGCATCGATTTATGAAAAAGAGGGATCAGATTGTTGGTTTTCAGACGATCCACAAAGATTTTTAGGAGATAAGTATAAAGCTAAAGATTTTGATAAATTAACTGATATTGTTGAAGTTTGGTTTGATAGTGGCTCAACTCACTCATTTGTACTAGAGAAAAGAAATGACCTTAAATGGCCAGCATCAATGTATTTAGAAGGTTCAGATCAACATAGAGGATGGTTTCATTCATCATTATTAGAAGCATGTGGAACCAGAGGTAGAGCTCCATTCGAATCAATTCTATCTCATGGTTTTGTCGTGGATGGCAAAGGTCTAAAGATGTCTAAATCGCTTGGAAATGTGATTGCACCAGAAGATATCTTAAAAAAATATGGAGCAGATATTTTGAGAATTTGGGTAGCATCATCGAATTATGCAGAAGATTTAAGAATAGATTATTTAATTTTAGATCAACATGCAGACTCTTATAGAAAAATTAGAAATACATTTAGATATTTACTTGGAAATATAAACGATAACTTTGAAACAGTTGATTTTGATCAACTTAAAGTTGATGAGTTGCCTGAATTAGAGCAACTAATGTTACACAAAATTTTTGTTCTAAACGAAAAGTTTAAGCAATATTTTAATAATTATGATTTTCATAATTTATATAAAGAATTATTAAATTTTTGTACGATAGATTTATCTGCATTTTATTTTGATATTAGAAAAGATAATCTTTATTGTGATCCAAAAGATTCAAAAAATAGAAAATCAACAATAATACTACTAAATATTATAGTTAATTCTTTATTGAAGTGGTTTGCGCCAATTTTATCTTTTACAACAGAGGAAATTTTCAGGTTACTATTTAATGATAAAAAAAGTATTCATTTAGAAAAATTTTTAGAATTTCCTATAAAATTTAAGAATAATAAACTGAGTGAAAAATGGTTAGAATTAATTAAAATTAGAAATATCTGTAATATCAGTATAGAGGAAAAAAGAGCTAACAAAGAAATAGGTTCAAGTTTAGAAGCTGATTTGAAAATAATGCTTAATCAAAAACTTAAAAACATTGCAAATAATGTTGATTTCTCTGAAATTTGTATCACATCAAAAGCTGAAGTTGTTTATAAAGATGACGTAGATATAACCGTAACTACAACTAAAGCAAAGGGATCAAAGTGCTCAACTTGTTGGAAAATTAAAGATGAGCCGTGTCAAAGAACTAGTTGTTCTATGAATTTAAAATGATTTTAAAAAAATTAGGAAATTTTTTTTTTATTAATTTGTTTTTAGTTTCGTTAATTTTTTTAATTGATAGATTATCTAAAATTTATGTAATTTATTTAAACAATAAATCTTTTGAAAATGATATTTTTATTTCAAAATTTTTGAACATCACTTTAGTATGGAATCAAGGCATTGCATTTGGACTTTTTGCTTTAAGAGAAAATTTATATAATATTTTAACAAGTATAATTTTTCTTATAATTTTAATAATTGTATACATATTGTTTAAATCAAAAGGATTTAAAAGATATTCACTTATATTTATTTTAGGTGGAGCCACCGGTAATCTCTTTGATCGAATTTATTATAAAGCAGTTCCTGATTTTATTGATTTTCATGTTGGTGAATTTCATTGGTTTATTTTTAATGTTGCTGACATATTTATTACAGTAGGAATAATTTTTATGATATTTATAGAAATTATAGAAAATCAAAATTCAAAAATTTATGAAAAATAAAATTCTTTTACTATTAAGTTTAATCTTATTACTTTCATCTTGTGGAACTGCAAAAAAAGCATTTTCTAATCAAAAAAAAAATAGTAGTGATGAATTTTTAATTGAAAAAAAAGCACCACTTGTAATGCCACCAAATTACGGTGATTTGCCAATACCCGAAAATAGCGAAGTGACCAAAAAACAAAATATTAACGAAATACAAAAATTAATTAAAAGTGATGAAAAAGAAAAAATAGATAATTCAAATTCTTCGTTAGAGGAAAATCTATTAGATAAAATTAAAAAAAAATAATGTTTACAAGTAGAATTAATTTTGAAAACTTTAAATTAAAAAAAAATAAAACTTTAATAAATAAAAATTTAAAAATTCTGTTAAACGAAAATAATGAAATTTTGAGATCTTTAAGTATAAATTATAAAAATTCTTATAATAAAGAAATTTTAAAAAAATTTAAAAAAAATTCAAATTTTAGAATATTTGGAATGGGTGGTTCTATTCTAGGAACTCAAACTATTTATGAATTTTTAAAAAAAAAAATTAAAAAAAATTTTACATTTATTGATAATTTGCAAATAAATGAAAATAGATTTCAAAATAAAAAATTTACAAATATTGTTGTTTCTAAATCAGGTAATACAATCGAAACTATTGTTAATTCGAACGTTTATATAAAAAAAAAAGATAATAATATATTTATCACAGAAGATAAAAAAAATTATTTATCTTTGATAGCAAAAAAATTAAAAGCCGAAATTATTCATCATAATAATTTTATAGGAGGTCGTTATGCTGTTTTGTCAGAAGTAGGAATGTTACCTGCGGAACTAATGGGGTTAAATCCAAAATATTTTAAACAATTTAATTCGTTAATTAAAAATAAAAATTTTTTAAATGAACTTACTGCTAGTGTTGCATCAATTCTTCATTTTATAAAAAATAAAAAATATAATTCGGTTATCATAAACTATGATGAAAAATCTGAAAATTTATTTAAATGGTATCAACAATTAGTTGCTGAAAGTTTAGGAAAAGAAAAAAAGGGTATTTTACCAATAATTTCTAACATGCCTAAGGATAATCATAGTGTTATGCAACTTTATCTAGATGGATTTCAAAATAATTTTTTTACTTTTTTTTATGTAAATGAAAAGAAATCTCAAAAAATAAATAATAAGCAGCTATTAAAAAATTATGAATTTTTGAAAAATAAAAATATTTCTAATGTAATCTATGCTCAAAAGAAAGCCACAGAAAATGTTTTTAAAAAAAAAAAAATTCCTTTTAGAAGTTTTGAAATTATAAAACGAGATGAAAAATCCTTAGGTGAATTATTTTGCTTCTTTATGTTGGAAACAATTTTGCTTGGAAAGTGCCTAAATTTAAATCCATATAATCAACCTGCAGTAGAATTAATAAAAAAAGAGACAAAAAAAATTTTAATTTAATATTTTAAAAATATAATCTTTGAAATTCCGTATGTTTTTTCCTCAATAATTTTAAAATTTGAGGGAAACATATCATTTGAATTTTTATGTCTGTGCAAAATGATAATACCATTTTCGTTAAGTAATTTTTCAGTTTCAATATTTTTCAAAATTGTATCTATATTTTTATCTTTATATGGTGGGTCCAAAAAAATTACATCAAATCGATAATTAAGTTTGCCTATTGTTTTTCTATCATAAGCGTCTTTTTCTATAACAGAATAATTGTCAATTGATTTTAAATTAGATAAGTTTTTTTTTAATATTGATAAAACTTGCTTATAGTTCTCAATAAAAATAACTCGATCCGCACCTCTTGATAAACATTCTAAACCAAATGAACCAATTCCTGAAAATATATCTAAAATAATTGGTCTATTAGTCAAAATCTTAAATTTATTCGAATGGTTTAATATATTAAAAATAGACTCTTTTGTTAAATCTTTTAAAGGTCTTGTATTTAAATCTTTTGGCTCAAGTAATTTTTTTCCTTTAAATTCACCAGAAATAATTCGCATCAGTCTATTACTTTATAACCGATGTCTTTTCTAAAAAATCCGGAATTCCAATCTAGCTTATAAATGTTATCAATTATTTGGTTTTTAGCATCTGCAAAATTATTAGATAAGGAAACAAAATTAAATACTCTTCCACCAATTGCATATATTTTTTTATTTTCTATTTTGGTACCTGCATGAAATAAAAAATTATCACTATTTAATTTAATTTTATCTAAATTATTTATCTCAATATTCTTTTTATATGACTCAGGATATCCTTTCGAGCAAATAACTATACAGAGACTTTTTTTACTAAACCATTCTATATTAATTTCATTTAGCCTTTGTTTGCAGCAAGAAATAAAAATATCACAAATATCTGTTTTAAGTTTTGGTAGTATTGTTTGACATTCTGGGTCACCCATTCTTACATTGTATTCAATTAAATAAGGTTCATTATCAACTATCATAAGCCCTGAATATAAAAATCCTTTATATTCAGTTCCCATCTCAGATAAGCCTTTCAAAGTAGGTTGAATAATTTTGTCTATAATTTTTTTTTCTAAATTTTTATTTATAAGCCTTGATGGTGAATAAGCACCCATGCCACCAGTATTTTTACCCTTATCGCCCTCTAAAACTCTCTTGTGATCTTGAGCTGTATCAAAATTTTTAAATGTTTTACCATCATGTATTGTAAAAAAACTCATCTCCTCACCTTCTAAAAATTCTTCAATAAGTAAGTTGTCAGTAGCACCAAATTTTCCATCAAATATTTCTTTTACTGCTATAAAAGCTTGATCTATATTTTCACAGATATAAACCCCTTTACCAGAAGCTAAATTGTCTGCTTTTATTACTAATGGGTATTTTGCTTTTTCTAAAAATTTATTTGATTCATTTATATTTTTAAATATTCCAAATTTTGCTGTTGGAATATTATACTTCTCACATAATTGCTTTGTAAAAATTTTAGAGCCCTCTAATTGTGAAGCTTTTTTATTTGGTCCAAAGACTTTAATTTTAAATTCTTCCAGATAATCAACCAAACCTTCAACTAATGGTTTTTCAGGCCCAATGACTATTAAATCTATTTTATTATCTAATATGTATTCTTTAATTTCATGAAAATTTTCTAAGTCTATATTTATATTTTTTGCTAAAGAAGCAGTCCCTGCATTTCCGGGAAAACAAAATATCTCATCAACTTTGTATGATTTGCTTAAGCTTTGGCATAAAGCATGTTCTCTTCCACCACTTCCTATTATTCCAACTTTCATATAAAACTATATAAACTATAAATGATAAAAAAATTAGCAAAATTAAAATATTTGCCTAATAATTTCCATATTATAGAAAATGGAGATTATGTTATATGTGCAGTTTCTGGAAAAAAAATATATTTAGAAAAATTAACTTATTGGAATGTCGAATTGCAAGAACCTTATTTTTCTTATCATGAAGCTTTTCTAAAAAGAGAACAATTAAACAAAAAATAAATTTATTTCCATCGATTGTGCGACCAAATCCACTGCTCTGGTTTTTTTAATATCAATTTTTCAAGTTCAAGATTTAGCTCATCTGTAATATTTTCTATACTTTTTTCCTTGTGAAAGAAAATAGGATTTTTAATAGTTATTTTAAAAGTAATGTCTTTAATCCTCTCGATATAAACAGGAACAACGGGTGCATTAAATTTTTTAACAAGTTGAGCAGGTATTGTTGTTGTGAAAGCTTTTTGTTTAAAAAAAGGAGATAAAATTCCTTCCGAAACCCTTTGATCGATCATTAATGCTGTTGAAAAATTTTGTTTTTTATACTTTATTAAATCCCTTATTCCTCCAATACCTTTTTTGATTTGATACTTACAAATATATTTTCGTCTTATTTTTTCCATAATTGGATTTAGAAACAGATTATTTAATGGTCGATATATTGCTAATAAATTAATCCCATTTTTTTCTAGAAACATTGCCATTAATTCAAAATTACTTAAATGCCCAGATACAAAAACAACTTGTTGATTATTTTTTTTTATTTCTTCAAGAACTTCTTTTCCTTCAATTTCAACATTTGAGGAAAATTTGCCAATTCTAAAATCTCTTAAAAAAATATATTCTGCAAAAGTTCTTCCATAATTATTCCACATTAACTTAGTCATTGTTTCTAAATTTTCATAATTTAAATCAGGTAATGCTCTTTTTATATTTTTATGAATTATTTTTTTTGACCTAAATAGTGGACCAATTTTTTCAAATATTTTCCCTCCTATTAATGAAGACTTTTTCAATCCGCATATTTTAAAAAGAGTAAACGCAGTTATTACAAATATAAATTGGATAAAATAATTTAAATATTTCATTTTTATATTAAATATTTTATTAACTTTTCTTCATCAATAATTTTTAATTCTGACTTTAAAAATTTTAATTTATTTTTATTAGGATAATCTATTCTTATGAAATCTTTTTCAGTAGTTAATATTTCACAATTTAATTCATTAGCTTTATCTATGATTTTACTTATATCTTTTTCCGAATATTTGTAATGGTCAGGAAATTCTATATCTGTTTTAATATTTAATCCATAATTTTTAAGCATTTCAACAAAAGTTTTGTGATTTCCTATTCCAGAAAAAATCAAGTACTTATCATCTGATTTAAATTCATTTAAATTGGTAGGCTCATATTTTCCTAAATGAATATTAATGTTAGGGTTAATTTTATTTATCTCATAACTAATTTTTTCTATATTCTCGAGATTTCCATTTAAAAAAACATGTTCATACTTATTTAAATTATTCAACCTTTCTCTTAATGGTCCAGCTGGTAAAGTCAAACCGTTGCCTACCCAGTTTATTGTATTGAAACACACAAATTTTAAATCGTAATCTACAGATTTATCTTGAAGTCCATCATCACAAATAGCCACTTCAAAATTTTCTTTTTCAGCTTGAGAGATAGCGTTAATTCTCATTTTGTTTACGTAAAGTTTTCCTTCATTTTTAAGTATTTTTTGTTCATCTATTTGATCCTTATATTTTTTTTTTATAAAGCAGGTACGTATTTGTCTTTGTTTTAAAATTTTATTTATTTTTATACTTAGAGAAGTTTTTCCAGTCCCACCTAGATAAAAGTTTCCAACACAAACAGTCTTTATTTTTAAATTATTTTTTTTTGCAATTTTAGAATTAAAATAATTAAAAATTCTAATTAAATAAGAAATTGGTAATAATAAATATGCAAGTAGATTTGGTTTTTTGTAATCCCAAAATTTAGGTTTTTTTAAATTCATTGATAATTAGATTGTCCAATTCTTTTATAGTTTTTTTTAAAATTTTATCTCCAATTTTTTTTACTTTAAGACCTATTTTTTTTTTCTTTGTAAAAATTATAGAAGATGCTAACTGATCAGGTGTATTAATTAGTTTTGAAATATTCATAGTTTTTAGCAATTTATAAACATCTTTAAAATTATCTGTGTTTGATCCATGTAAAATTTTTGCACCATAACGAGCAGCTTCAAGTGGATTTTGACCCCCTCTATTTATTATTGAACCTCCTAAAAAAACAGTAGATGAAATTTTGTGAAATTTTTTAGTTTCCCCAAAAGTATCAACCAAATATATGTCAGTATTTTTTAAATCTTTTTTATTTGAGCTGTGTATTTTTACTTTAAGACCAAGATTTTCAATACTTTTTTTAATTTTCACACATCTATGTACATGTCGTGGAATAATTATTGTTATTAAATTCTTAATCCTTTTTTTTAACTTTATATGGGTTTTAGCACAAAAAATTTCTTCATTTTCATGTGTGCTTGAAGCAACCCAAATTTTTTTTTTTTTTAATTCAGAATTAAGTTGGGTATTAATTTTTTCTTTTACTTTTTCGTTGTTTTCTACAAATTTAATATTTCCTATGAATTTCGCTCTATTGAACTTTATTTTATTTAAAAATTTTTTTGTTTCAAGATTTTGTGGATAGACAATTTTAATATTATTTAAAACTAATTTAAAAAATCTCTTAATTTTCATCCATCTATAAAAAGTATTTTTTGTAAATCTAGCATTTAATAGAATTAATGGAATTTTTTTTGAATTTAAATTTTGAAACATACAAGGCCAAATTTCAGACTCTATAAAAATAGCCATGTCGGGTTTCCAATATTTTAAAAATTTATTTGTAAAAAATATATGATCAATTGGATAGAACTGATGAATTGTTTTTTTTAAGTTATATTTATCAAGAACTTTTGCAGAACTTAGTGTGCTTGATGTAATAAGTATTTGATCTATTAATCTATTTTTTTCATAATTCTTAATCAGTGGAATAACACTTAATATTTCTCCAATACTTGCGCCGTGAAACCAAATTAATTTTCCATTTCTCCGTCTTTTAGAAGAAAAGCTAAATTTTTCTATAAATCTTTTTTTATCTTCCTTGTTTTTAAGAATTCTTAAAAATATTATTACTGGAGATATAATTAGTCCAAATGTTAAAACAATCTGATAAGTTAAAAACATATTTATTTTTGTATTTGTTTCTCATAAAAGTTTTTGTATAAAGTTGATTTTAACAATAAGTCTTGATGTGTCCCACTATCAATAACTTTACCTGAATCAATCAAATATATATTATTAGAATTTAAAATTGTTGAGAGTCTGTGAGCTATAACTATAGTTGTTTTATTTTCAGTCAATATTTTAAGAGCATCTTGTATTTTTTTTTCTGTCTCCGAATCTAGTGATGATGTTGCTTCATCTAATAAGATAATTTTACTTTTTTTTATCATAGCCCTTGCTATAGATATTCGTTGTTTCTCACCACCTGATAATCTCACTCCATTTTCGCCAATCAGAGTTTTATACTTGTTTGGTAATTTTTCTATAAAATCATGAGCGTTTGATAATTTTGCAACCTCATATATTTCTTCATCAGATGCATTCTCATTTGCGTATCTTATGTTATTTATAATTGTATCATCAAACAAAGTTGTTTCTTGACTTACTAACGAAATATTAGTCCTTAATGAACTAATTTTCACATCATAAATTGATTGATTATCAATTAATAAATCACCAGATACTGGTTTATAAAATCTTGGAATCAGATTTAGTATAGTGGATTTACCTGATCCACTGTGACCAACTAGAGCAGTCATTTTTCCACCTGCAAAATTTAATGTTATATTTTTAAGGACTTCCTTTTCATTTACATCGTATCTAAAATTGATATTTTCTATCTTAATATTTCCCTCTTTTATTTCTAAATCTTTTGCATTTATTTTATCATAAATTAAATTTTCAGTATCAATTATCGGAAGTATTCTTGATGCTGCTGAAAAACCTTGATTAACTAACATGTTGAGAGTTGATAATGACCTTACTGGTTGATAAGCTAACATCATAGCAGCTAGAAAAGAGAAGAAATTATTAACTTCGATCTCATTTTTCATAATTAACTTACCTGAGTAATAGATTAATATAGCAATCATTATTCCTGTTAAAACTTCCATTATTGGAGACATCCTTACTAAAACAGTAGAAATTTTTTTACTTTTGTTTTTTAATTGGTCTAGATGATTGTCTGCTTTATCAGTTTCAAAATCTTCTTTTTGAAATATTTTTATTAGTTTATGATTTTTAAATAATTCAACTAAGTAAGTAGTTAAAAATCCTGATTTTTCTTGGGCTTCAGTAACAACTTTTCCCATTCTTTTACCCAAAGTTCTAGCCGCCACACTTGCCAGGGGTATCATAATAATTGAAATTAGTGATAATTTCCAATTTTGAACAAACATTACTATCAACAAACCAATTAAAGTTAGACTATCTTTAAACAAATTAAGTATTGCAACACTAAGTATATTAGTTATGTGAGTTACGTCATAAATCAAATTTGAAATAAATTTACCTGAATGTTTTTTATCAATAAATTGAGTATCTGCTCTTATTAAAGATCTCAACATATCATACTGTAGTTTTTTTTTTACTTCTTCACCAACATTTATCATCATTACTTTCGCGATATATAGAGAAATACCTTTAGTCGCGAATGCCACGATTATAAGTAAAGGAATGATAAAAATTAGTTTTTGATCTTTATCAATAAATATTTTTTTTATTGCGGGATCTAATAGCCAAGCAATCGAAGAAGTACTACCAGCTACAAGTATTGAAAACAAAGCAGATATAATTATTTTGTTTAAATGTTTCTTTGTATAATCTTTATACAACCTTTTAAAGGTATCTATTTTTCTCATATAAAATTTTTAGCAGCCAAAATATTAAAAAAAATTATTAATCCTAATAGGTTATTATTTTTAAATGCATTTAAGCAACTTGTAGAATCCCTCAAATTAATAGTTTTCAATTGATAAAAAAATAAATAAAAAAAAGTAATTAACATCAAGACAAAATAAATATAATTAAACTTCATATAATATCCTCCCATAAGAAAAAAAATAATTAAAAATGAGTAACATGAGAATATAAATTTTTTTGCATTTCCTTTAAATTTAATTGAAGTAGATTTTAAACCAATTATTTCATCATCTTTAATATCTTGAAATCCGTAGATGGTATCATAGCCCAGTGTCCAAAATATGGCTCCTAAGTAGAATAAAATAATAACGAAATTTAATTCATCTGTAATTGCGGTCCAACCAAGAATTAAACCATAATTAAAAGTAATTCCTAAAAATAATTGAGGCCAATATGTATACCTTTTCATAAGTGGGTAAGTGAATGCAAGAGGCATAGATGTCATCGCCAAAATAACAGTGAATAAATTAAAATTTATTAAAACTAATAATGCCAAGAAACACAAAACTGTTGCGTAAAAGATACCAAGCCAAATAGATACTTTTCCAGAGGCAATAGGACGATTTTTAGTTCGAAATACTTTTGCATCAAATTCTTTATCCAAAATATCATTAACAATGCATCCTGCTGATCTCATTAAAACAGATCCTAAGAAGAATAAAATTAAATAAAAAAAATAATTATTTAAATTTAAAGAAAAATCATAAGCTAAAGTTAAACCCCATGCACAAGGCCAAAATAACAACATAAAGCCGATTGGTTTTTGTAGCCTAGTTAAATCAATAAAAAGTTTTAATTGGTTCATAATATTTTACTTGTAAATAACAAAGGGTAGTTTCATAATCAAATTGATTCGTATGAACATAGACTACACAGTTACTGCTTTAATGTTTCCAGCTATTCCGTTACTTATGAGTGTTTATAGCAACAGATTTCACTCTCTAAGTATCTTAATTCGTCAGCTTCATGATGAGCATGTTTATGAAAAGCATATTCCTCCTGAATGGAAGAAGCAGTTTATTAATTTAAGTGGAAGGATAACACTTCTTAGATGGACAATTTTATTTGCTTCATTTGGCTTCCTATTTAATATGCTTACAGTATTTGCACTCTATTTAGATGAAGTATTTGCAGCTAGAGTAATTTTTGGCTCATGTTGTTTATCCATGATTATATCAATTATTTTTTTTATAAGAGAAATTCAAATTTCAACTAATGCACTTAAACTCCATATGTCTGATATGGATGTAGATGTGAACTAGGGAAGTATAACTGCTGGACCAGTAAGAACTCTAGATTCTAAATCTTTGTGCGCTTGTACAATATCTTTTAGAGAATATTTTTTTGAAATTTTTACTTTTACTTTTCCACTTGAGGCCATTTCAAAAACTTTATTCGCAGCTTCATCAAGCTCTTCTCTTGTTGTAGTGTACTGCATAATACTTGGTCTTGTTAAATATAGTCCTTTTGGTTGAATTGATTTTGCAACATTAACTGGATCTAGAGGACCCGATGCATTACCAAAAGAAACCAACATTCCTCTTAATTTTAAACATTCAATTGAACCATCAAAAGTATTTTTTCCAACTCCATCATATACAACAGACAATCCTTTGCCTTCAGTAATCTCTTTTACTCTTTCAGCAAAATTATCTTTGTTATAATTAATCACATGGTCGTAGCCATTTTGTTTTGCATTTTCTATTTTTTCATCTGAACCGACAGTACCAATAACATTGCATCCTAGACTTTTAGCCCATTGTCCAAATATTTGACCAACACCACCAGCTGCTGCATGGAATAAAATATCTTCACCTGATTTTACAGGATAAGTTTTATGTAAAAGATAAAAGGTAGTTATTCCTTTTGTCATCAAAGTTGCTGCTGTTTCTAAATCAACACTATCAGGAACTTTTACCAAGTTTTTAGTTGGGTAATTTCTATGAGTTGAATAGGCACCAAGAGGAGCTGCACAGTATGCAACTTTATCTCCAACTTTAAAATCTTTTACATCTGAGCCAACTTTAGTTATTTCTCCAGCTCCCTCTAGACCTATTGGAGAGGGTAGAGTTAATGGATAAAGTCCTGATCGATGATAAGTATCAATATAATTTAAACCAATTGCATGGTTTTTAATCGTTACTTCATCAGATTTTGGTTCCTCAAGCTTAAGTTCTTTGTATTCTAAAACTTCTGGTCCACCTGCTTTTGATATTATAACTGAATTCATAATTTATTTTACAAATGTACCATTATGATAATCTTGAACAGCTTGCAAGATTTCTGCTTTAGTATTCATCACAAAAGGACCACCTCTTGCAATTTCTTCATTTATCGGTTTTCCAGATATTACAAGAAATTTAGCATCTGTTTTTGCTTTAACTTTAAGCTCTTCACCTTTTGTTAATAATATTAAAGTACTATCTTTAACTTCATCATGCTTTTCATTGCCAATTTCAATTTCACCATTAATTAGATAAATAAATGTATTGTGAGTTGGTGGAATGCTAAAATTAAATTCTTTATCTTTTTTTAACTCTACATCAAAATAAACTGGTTCTACATTGTGACCTTTTACAGGTCCTTCAGCGTTTTCAAATTTACCTGCAATAACTTTTACTTGTTTCTCATTATCTTTATGAACACTCATTTTATCAGCATCTATATAAATGTATTCAGGCTTACTCATTTTCAATTTAGCAGGCATGTTAATCCATAGTTGAAAGCCATGAAGTCTTCCTTCTTTCATAGCTGGCATCTCTGAATGAATAATACCACTTCCTGTTTTCATCCACTGAACATCACCTGCGGTCATTCTTCCTTCACCACCAGTGCTATCTTTATGTTCAAAATCTCCAGCGAGCATATATGTAACGGTTTCAATGCCTCGATGTGGGTGAGGAGGAAAACCAGCAATATAATCTTCGCTATTTTCAGATCCAAATTCATCTAGCATTAAGAAAGGATCAAAGTAATTTGGTTCAACACCAATACTTCTTTTTAATTTTACTCCTGCACCATCTGACGCTGGAATAGGATCTATAATTTTACTTACTTCAATTTTTGACATTTATTTTGCTAATTTCCTTTCTAAACTAAACTCTTTTGTCTCATTTATCACCAAAAATAAAAATCCACCAGCTAATGCTATATTTTTCATAAATGATACAAATTGCATTTGATTACTAAAATCTGTGTGAAAAATAATTGCAGTTGCTATGCAAAATAAACTTAAGAGAGCAGCAGAAATTTTTACTTTATATCCAATTATTATTAATATTGGAGCACCTATCTCAAGAATTATTGCTGGAATTAAAAAAATACCTGGCATTCCCAAAGACTCCATCCAACCAATGGTTCCTTCATAATTTCCAATTTTATTAATTCCACTTAACAAAAACACTAAAGAGATAAATATTCTCCCAACTAAATCTAAAATATTTGTCATGGTCTATTTGTTGTGTGAACCATCACAAAATGGCTGATTGTTAGTTTGTTTACAATTACAGAAATAAATAGTTTTATTTTCTTCAGCTACAAATTTAACTGGTTTAAATTCTGTTCCTCTATGTGACATATCACAAAATGGTTGGCTCTTACTTTGTCCACAAGAACACCATAAGTAATTTTTTCCTTTTTCAACATCAATAGAAATAGGTTGATCTCCTGCTTTTATTCCTTTGCTCATAAATCTCCTTTGCTAATATTTAATCTAAATAATGATCTGGTTAAATTCTGCAAGAACGCAATATTTTCATACTAGTATGTATAATCATACCTTGAAAAATAAAACAAGGTATTTAAATAGGTATTATGAAAAACAATATTGAATGCCCAGCGGAAAGAGCAATTTATTTTCTTGGTGGAAAATGGAAAATCAGAATTTTATTTTATTTATTTAACAATAGAATAGTGAGATTTAATAAACTTAAAAAAGAGTTAAAAACAATCACACAACAAATGTTATCAAAACAACTCAAGGAATTAGAGATTGATGGAATTATAAATAGAAAAGTTCATCAAGTAGTGCCTCCTAAAGTTGAGTATTCTCTTACTGAATTTGGACTTTCTGTTATTCCAATTTTAAAGTCATTTTCTGATTGGAATAAAAAAAATACCAAAACAATATCCTTAAAACTCAACAAAAACTTTGAAGAAAGTAGAATTAGATAAGCCAAATTCTTTTGACTTTTTATTAATTGTATGGTGATATTGGTTAAGCGCTGATTTAAGTTAAATTGCGGGCGCTTTACAAATCCAGCTAAAGCGACGTCTCAACCACCGCTTCAGCTGGTGGTTTTTTTTTGAGCTCCTCAAAATTGAACCGGGTATTTGAACCGTATTGTGCACCCAGCATTTTGCTAAAGCACTAAAAAGGAGAAGAGAGTTTTTATTCTAACCCTCTTAGCTAGTTTAAGCTCTTTTCTCCGATTAATTTTGGAGAAAAAAATGACAAATATTTTAAAAGAAAGATTAGATAAAGGACCAGTAATTTGTGCTGAGGGTTTTTTGTTTGAAATAGAAAGAAGAGGCTATATGGCTTCAGGAGAATTTGTACCAATGGTATCTCTTGATCATCCTGAAGTTTTAGAAAATTTACACAGAGAATTTCAACATGCAGGATCTGATATTGTAGAAGCATTTACCTATAATGGTCATAGAGAAAAAATGAGAGTAATTGGTAAAGAGGAATTGCTTGAACCCTTAAATAGATCAGCTCTTAAAATTGCAAAAAAAGTTGCCTTAGATACACCAGAGGGATCACAACCAAATTTAATGGCCGGGAATATATCCAACTCCAATATTTGGAAAGAGGATGACAAGCAAGCTCAAAAAGAAGTTGAAGCTATGTTTACAGAAATGATTGGTTGGGCAGTAGATGAAGGGGCCGATATGTTGATTGGCGAAACTTTTTATTATGCTGAAGAGGCGTTTAAAGCGCTTGAGGTAATGAAAAAAGCTAACTTACCAACAGTGTTAACCATTTCTCCAATGGGTGAAAATATTATGAGGGATGGAAAATCTGTTGTTGATACATGTAAAGAGTTAGAACAAAGAGGAGCTGATGTAGTAGGATTAAATTGTTTTAGAGGGCCAGCAACAATGATGCCTTTTCTAAAGGAGATTAGAAAAGCTGTGAAATGTCATGTTGGAGCATTACCAATCCCATATAGAACTAATGAAAAATATCCAACTTTTTTTAACTTACCAGACAGAGATGATTGTTCTTGCCCATCACCACACGGAAGAACTTTTCCAACAGCACTAGATCCTCATTTTTGTAATAGATATGAAATAGGTCAATTTGCAAAATGGGCAAATATTTTAGGTGTACATTATCTTGGTGTCTGTTGTGGTGCTAACCCAATGTTAATCAGAGAAGTATGTGAGTCTGTTGGATTAAAGGTACCAGCAAGTAAGTATAGAGAAAACATGGAAAATCATTTCATGTATGGAAAAAATAAAAGAATTCCAAAACACATGACTGATTATGGAGATAAAGCTTAGTATTATTTAGTATCTATTTTGGGTAGCAGATCAATTAAGTTTTTGATTTCTAATTTTGGTTGGTAATCAAGTTTATCAAAAATATTATTGCTTCTGTTTACCCAAATAGAATTGTATCCATAGTTCCCTCCCCCAGATACATCCCAAGTATTCGCACTTAAAAAAGCAACTTCATTTTTTTCAATTTTGTATTTTTTTACTGGTATATCATAAACTTTAGAATCAGGCTTAAATACACCAACTTCTTCAATTGAAAAAATATCATCAAATAAATTATTTAAATTATTACTACTTACTAATTCATTTAATAAAGAAGGTGTCCCATTGGAAAGTATTGCTAGTTTAAAATTTTTTTCTTTTAAAGATTTTAATACTTTTGGAACTTCTTCAAAAGGTGAGAGAATTTTGTAAAGGTCTAATAATTCATCTCTCATTGAATTATCTATTTTAAATACACTCATTGATTTATCCAAACTGTCTTCAGTGATTTGCCAAAAATCTTTATGTCTTTTCATTAAACTTCTAAGCCAAGTGTATTCTAATTGTGTGGTTCTCCAATAATTTGCAAAAGTTTCCCACTTATTACCAATTTTATCTTTGCATTTTTCTGCTGCTGAATTTACATCGAATAAAGTGCCGTAAGCGTCAAAAATTATTGCTTTAATATTTTTCATAAACTAATTTAATAATATGAGTAACATTAGATTATATTTTTCTAAAAGTTTATCTAATAATTTAACTGATACGCTTGATAAATCTCAATCGCATTACGTAAACAAAGTAATGAGAGTTAAAGAAAATGAAATTTTTTCTTTATTTAACAGTAGTGGTGAGTGGGAAGCAAAAATTTTAAACATCTCAAAAGGTATTGTTAAATTTAATGTTACAAAACAATTAAGACAAAAAGAAAATTCTAAAGAATTATGGCTTGCGTTTTCTCCAATTAAATCAAATTACTTTAATTTTATGATTCAAAAAGCAACTGAGTTAGGAGTTACAAAATTTATTCCAATTATATTTGATAGAACGATTGTTCGTAAGATTAATAAAGAACGATTAGAGAAAGTAATTATTGAAGCATCAGAGCAATCGAATAGAATTAATGTTCCAGATATTGAGGACCCAAGATCATTAGATAGTTTTTTAAATAGTAATGAAATGGATTTAATTTTTACTGATCTAAATTCTGAAAATACCAAAATAGATTTAAAGAAGATTACAGATAAACCTACATGTGTAATTATAGGTCCAGAAGGAGATTTTTCTGAAGAGGAAAGGGCAAAGATTCTAAAATTTAGCCGAGTTCAACCACTGAAAATTAATGAGAATATATTGAGATCTGAAACAGCTGTAATTTCAGCTATATCGATCATAAAATACGCCATAAATTGATATTTTGTCGCGAAAACTAAAGTGTAATTTTTTTGAAGACGTTCTATATAGGGTTAAAAAAATGAAAAAAATTTTATTAACAATTCTTTCAATTTTAACTCCTGCAGTTGCGTTTGCTAACCAGCCGAAAGATTGGCAATTAGGTTTTCAAAAAGCAGCATCAGAGTCTATGAGAGATATCGTTAATTTTCATGATAAATTGTTATTACCAATCATAATTGCGATAAGTGTTTTCGTTTTATTTTTGATGGTATATGCATGTATCAGATTTAGAGCATCAGCAAATCCAGTTCCTTCTAAAAGAACTCACAATGTTGCAGTAGAAGTTTTATGGACATTAATTCCATGTTTAATTTTAATTGTGATGGCAGTTCCATCGTTTAAGATTTTATATAAACAAGACTCAATACCAAAAGCAGATGTAACAGTTAAGGCAATTGGTTATCAATGGTACTGGGGATATGAGTATCCAGATGAAAATATTATTTTCGACTCTTACATGATTGAAGATAAAGATTTAAAAGAAAATCAGCCTAGATTGTTAGCTGTAGATAATGAATTAGTTGTTCCAGTAAATAAAGTAGTTAAAGTTTTAATTACTGCAAATGATGTTTTACACGCTTGGGCTTTACCATCTTTTGGAGTTAAAAGAGATGCAGTTCCTGGAAGAATAAATGAAACATGGTTTAAAGCAGAAGAAGTTGGAACTTATTATGGACAGTGTTCTGAGCTTTGTGGAATTAAACATGCTTTTATGCCGATTACAGTAAGAGTAGTTCCTGAAGAAGAATATCAAGAATGGCTTACTGGAGCTAAAATAAAATTTGCAAAAGAAATTAATGAAGAAGATCAATTTAAAAAACTAGCGAGTAAATAATATGTATACACAAACTGCATCACACGACGATCATCATACACCAACTGGTTGGAAACGTTGGGCGTATTCAACTAATCACAAAGATATCGGTACAATGTACCTTATATTTGCAATTGTTGCAGGTGTAATCGGAACTGCATTCTCAGTTTTAATGAGAATGGAATTGATGCATCCAGGTGATGGAATTTTGGGTGGAAACTATCATTTATACAATGTTTTAGTAACAGGTCATGGTTTAATCATGATCTTCTTTATGGTTATGCCAGCAATGATTGGTGGTTTTGGAAATTGGTTTGTACCAATCATGATTGGTGCACCTGATATGGCATTCCCAAGAATGAATAATATTTCATTTTGGTTACTACCAACTTCATTCATTTTATTAATCATGTCTATATTTATGGATGGCCCCCCAGGTCAAACTGGAGTTGGTGGTGGATGGACAATCTATCCTCCTTTATCATCTACAGCAGGACAGCCTGGTCCAGCAATGGACTTTGCTATTTTAAGTTTACACTTAGCAGGAGCGTCTTCAATTTTAGGAGCAGTAAATTTTATAACTACAATTTTAAACATGAGAACTCCAGGTATGACATTGCATAAAATGCCTTTATTTGCTTGGTCAATTTTAGTTACAGCGTTCTTATTACTTTTATCACTTCCAGTGTTAGCAGGTGCAATCACAATGCTATTAACAGATAGAAATTTCGGAACTGCATTCTTTGATGCTCAAACAGGTGGAGATCCAGTATTATTCCAACACTTATTCTGGTTCTTTGGTCACCCTGAAGTTTACATTTTAATTTTACCAGGTTTTGGAATGATCAGTCATATTGTTTCAACATTCTCAAGAAAACCAGTATTTGGATATTTAGGTATGGCATATGCAATGGTAGCAATTGGAATAGTTGGTTTCGTTGTATGGGCTCACCATATGTATACAGTTGGTTTAAGCACAGATACTAAAGCTTATTTCTTAGCAGCGACGATGATCATTGCTGTTCCGACGGGAATTAAAATATTTTCTTGGATAGCAACTATGTGGGGTGGTTCAATATCATTTAAGACACCTATGGTTTGGGCTCTAGGATTTATATTTTTATTTACAGTCGGTGGAGTTACAGGTGTTGTTCTTGCAAATGCAGGTGTAGATACAGCAATGCATGATACTTACTATGTAGTAGCTCACTTCCATTATGTATTATCTTTAGGTGCGGTGTTTGCAATCTTTGCAGGCTTTTATTATTGGTTTGGAAAAATGAGTGGTTATGAGTATTCAGAATGGTTAGGTCAATTACACTTCTGGTTAACATTTATTGGTGTAAACTTAATTTTCTTCCCTCAACACTTCTTAGGTTTAGCGGGGATGCCTAGAAGATATGCAGATTATCCAGATGCATTTGCTGGTTGGAATTATATATCTTCAATTGGATCATATATTTCTGTAATTGGTTTAGGAGTATTTTTCGCAAATCTAATTTATGCATTTTATAAGAAAAAAGCTGCTGCTCAAAACCCTTGGGGTGAAGGAGCAACAACTTTAGAGTGGACAGTACCGTCTCCTCCAAATTTTCATACTTTTGATGAATTACCAAAGTTTGAAGATGAAGAGAGTGCAGAAAAATCTACTACTTAAAAAGTATTTAGATTTTTTGTCTAAAATTAAATGATTAAGTCTAAGTTAAAAAATAGAAATTTAAGTCAAGAAGACGTTTTCAATTTCTCAGAGTTGTTTAAACTTATGAAGCCAAGAGTAATGTCTCTTGTAATTTTTACTTGTGCAGTTGGATTGTTAATGGCGCCAAATATTATTCCAACAAAAGATGCAATAATTGGAATTATTTTAGTTTCTATAGGAGCTGGTGCCGCTGGAGCTTTAAACATGTGGTACGAGTCTGATTTAGATGCATTAATGACAAGGACTTGTTTAAGACCTATACCAACTGGGAAGGTAAATAAAAACCAAGCTTTGATTTTTGGTATTGCTTTATCAATATTTTCTGTTGTTGCTTTAGATTATTTTGCAAATACAGTTTCATCAGCTTTATTGTTATTTACAATTTTGTTTTATGTGTTGGTTTATACTGTTTGGCTTAAAAGAAAAACGCCTCAAAATATAGTAATTGGCGGCGCTGCGGGAGCATTACCTCCTGTAATTGGTTGGACTATAGCTGCCAACTCACTTTCACTTGAGCCATTAACTTTCTTTCTAATTATCTTTTTTTGGACACCATCACATTTCTGGGCACTAAGTTTATATAAATCTGATGATTATAAAAAAGCAAATATACCAATGCTTCCATTGACTAATGGTGTTGAAAGCACAAAATTAAATATATTTGTTTATTCGTTAATAATGTTGCCAGTTATTGTTTTCCCATATGCAATTAGTTTTGTTGGTCTAGTATTTTTAATTCCATCATTAATTTTGACAATTTATTATAATTACTTATGTTTTGAACTTTACAAATTTAAGAAGAACAAGTTTGATGCAAAAAAAGCAAAAACAATTTTTGGATACTCGATATTATATTTGTTTTTAGTTTTTGTATTTTTCTTAATAGATAAAATTTTATGATAACACCTGATAAAAAAACAAAGAAAAAAAATATTATTACTGCTTTAGCAATTTTAGCTTTTATGGTTTTTTTGTTTGTTTTTACATTATATAACGTTGGCGTATTTGATAGGCAGATATGATTAAGAGCAAAACATTAACTCCATTACTTCTAGCAGGTATTTTTTGTTTAATGTTAGGTTTATCTTTTGCAGCAGTGCCCTTATATGATCTTTTTTGTCGTGTAACTGGCTTTGGAGGAACAACCCAAGTATCTAAAGAAGCCCCGAAAATAGTTTTAGATAAAGTTGTAAGTGTAAGATTTGATACGAATGTAAACAATCTTACTTGGGATTTTAAGGCTAAATCAAATGTCATTGATGTTAAGGTTGGTCAGGTAAATAGAATTGAGTTTGAGGTTGAGAACTATGGAGACGAAACAACTTATGGAGTTGCTAGTTTCAATGTTTCGCCGGCAAGTTTTGGTAAATATTATAGTAAATTAGGCTGTTTTTGCTTCGAAAAACAAGAACTTAAGGCAGGTGAGAAGGCAACTTATATTATGACTTTTTATTTGGACCCAGAACTGGTAAATGATCCAACAGTTAAAAACTTACAGGATGTAACTATGTCGTATACTTTTTTCTCGACAGATTATTATAAACAATCATAATCAAAAAAATATGTCAGCTGAAAAAAAACATGATTATCACTTAGTAGACCCAAGTCCTTGGCCTATATTTACATCTTTCGCATGCTTAGTACTAGCTATTGGAGCAATTTTTTATATGCACAATGATGTATCTTGGGGAATGTATTTGGGATTAGCTCTTGTAATTTATGCAGCTTATATGTGGTTCAGAGATGTTGTGATTGAAGCTGAACATCAAGGTCATCATACTCCTGTTGTTCAAATTCATCATAGATATGGAATGACGTTATTTATTGCTTCTGAAGTTATGTTTTTCGTTGCATGGTTTTGGGCATATTTTGATATAAGTTTGTTCCCAAATGAGTTTGTTGGAAATGTTTGGCCTCCACAAGACATAGAAACTTTTGATCCATGGGACATTCCATTAATCAATACACTAGTTTTATTATTATCTGGTACTACAGTAACTTGGGCTCACCACTCTTTATTAGAAGATGATAGAAAGGGATTTATTCAAGGATTAACAGCAACTGTTGCACTAGGCTTCTTTTTTACTTTATTACAGGCTTACGAATATCATCATGCTACATTTGATTATTCAGGACATATTTATGGTGCAGTATTTTATATGGCAACAGGTTTTCACGGTTTCCACGTAATTGTTGGAACAATTTTTCTTGCTGTTTGTTTATGGAGAGGAAGATTGGGTCACTTTACTAAAGAACACCACTTTGGTTTTGAGGCAGCTGCTTGGTACTGGCACTTTGTTGATGTTGTTTGGTTATTCTTGTTTGCAGCTATCTACGTTTGGGGAAGTTAATATTTAATCCTTGAAGAATAAGCTTCTATTTTCAGTTTTCGTTTATTTTATAATTTTAGTTTTATTGTCATTAGGCTTTTGGCAATTGTATAGATTGAGTTGGAAATTAGATTTAATCAATCAAATTGAAAATTCTTTAAAGATTGATCCAGTTGAACTTCAAAATGTAGAAAAAAAAAATTATTTAAGAATAAAAACATCTGGACAAATTGATTTTGAAAAACAAATTTATCTCTATAATCTTAACGAAACTGGCAAACCTGGATTTGAAGTTATTAACCCAATTAAAGTTGGAAATGAAGATTATTTAATTAATAGAGGCTGGATATCTTTTGACCAAAAAAACAAACCAGAGATTAACGTGGTTGATCAAAAAAATATTATTGGTACTTTAATGCTTCAATCAAAATCAAGCTCATTCAAACCTAAGAATGAAGTAGATAAAAATTATTGGTTTACACTAGATAGAGAAGATATTTTAAAATTTACAGGAAAAAACTTTTCAAAATATATTATTTATTTAAACGGTAACTATGAAAACCCTAGGCCGAAAGTGATCACTGCTAAAATTTCAAACAATCACAAAAAGTACGCAATTACTTGGTTTTCGATGGCGATTTCAATCCTTTTAATATATCTATATTTTAGAAAAAAAAATTATTAAATGAGATACGTCAGCACTAGAGATACTTCAAAAACATATGAATTTAAGGATGTTTTTATCAAAGGTCTTGCTGATGATGGGGGATTGTTTATTCCTAGCTCACTTCCAGACTATAGTGAAAAAGAAATTCAAGAATTAAAATCACTTAATTATTCAGATTTAGCAAAAAAAATTATTTTTCCTTTTATAGGAAATTTTATGGATAAAGATGAATTGTCTAAAATAATTGATAAATCTTATTCTGTTTTTAGGAGAGAAAATGTAATTGATTTCATAAAAATAGGAGATCGATCAGTCTTAGAGTTATTTCATGGACCAACACTAGCCTTTAAGGATGTTGCTATGCAACTTCTTGGAAATTTTTATGAATTTTATTTAAGCAAGCAAAAAGAAAAAATTAATATTGTAGTTGCCACATCTGGAGATACAGGGGCAGCAGCTATAGATGCAATAAAAGGAAAAGAAAATTTAAATATTTTTGTATTACATCCTGATAATCGAGTTTCTTCTGTTCAGCGAAAAATCATGACTACTGGAAAACATGAAAATGTATTTAATATTGCTATTAAAGGAAATTTTGATGATTGCCAAAACTTAGTTAAATCAATGTTTTCTGATACAAAATTTTCAAAAGATATTAATATGTCAGCTGTAAATTCAATCAACTGGGCAAGAATTATTGCTCAGTGTGTTTATTATTTTTACAGCTATCATTTAATTGAAGATCACACTAAACCCACTAACTTTTCAGTTCCCACAGGGAATTTTGGAGATGTATACGCAGGTTATTTAGCCAAAAAAATGGGTTTACCCATTAATAAATTGATTGTTGCAACAAATCAAAATGACATTCTCCATAGAGCTATTTCAAACGGTAATTACGAGGCTGAAACTGTTTCCGAAACTATTTCTCCTAGTATGGATATACAGATTGCAAGTAACTTTGAGAGACTTATTTTTGATTTGAATGATAAGAATTCAGAACAAACATCAAAAGACATGATGAAAATTAAAGAAGAAGGAAAATATTCAATTGATAAAGAAAAGTTAAATTTAATTAATCAAGATTTCTTATCAGCAAGAATGAGCGAGACCGAAACACTTGATATTATTAAGTCTGTTTATCAAGAATTTAATATGGTTTTGGACCCTCATACTGCAATTGGTTATGGAGCTTTTGATAAACACAATCTCAATGGTAATAATATTGTGCTAGCGACAGCTCATCCATGTAAGTTTCCTGATGCAATTCAAAGTGCTATAAATATTAAAGCTGAGTTACCAAATGAACTTCAATTTATATTAAATGAGAAAGAAAATTATGATATTCTTGAAAATGATGTTGAAAAAGTAAAAGAACATATTAAAGATAGATCCAAATGAAAATAAAAGAAAACGATAGCCTACCAAATTCAGAAATTTTTGTTCTTCAAGATGGAGAGCCTGTAAAAAAAAATATAGAAGATTTTTTTAAAGACAAAAAAGTTATAATATTTGGACTACCTGGGGCATATACCTCTGTATGTTCTGCTAAACATTTGCCAGGATATATTAAGATGTATGATGAATACAAAGAAAAAGGTATTGATCATATAATTTGTATTTCAGTAAATGATCCCTTTGTGATGAATGCTTGGGGTAAACAAAATGATGTAGGTGAAAAAATTGTTATGATGGGTGACCCATTTCTTAATTTTACAAAAGAAATTGGAGCAGATGTTGATAAAAGTGGCAGAGGTTTAGGAATTAGATCTAATAGATACACGATGTTAGTTGATAACATGAAGGTTATTAAACTTCAGGAAGAAGCAGATACAGGATCTTGTGAGATCTCAGCAGCAGAAAATTTCTATAAATTAATCTAGACTTGCAGCTTTTTTAGCTAATAAATCAACTTCTTCATTTAGTGGATTTCCAGCATGAGCTTTAACCCAGTTCCACTTAATTTTAGAATTATTATTCAAATCATGCAATTGAACCCATAAATCTTTATTTTTAACATCTTCTTTATTAGATGTTTTCCAATTATTTTTAATCCAATTGTGGATCCAATCAGTAATTCCATTTTTAACATATTTAGAATCTGTGTAGATTTCTATCAAATCTTCAGAATTTACTTCTTTTAATGCATTGATTGTCGCCATTAATTCCATTCTATTATTTGTTGTATCTTTTTCACTTCCACTTATTTTTTTCACTTCATTATCAGTACATATTATTGCTGCCCATCCACCATTTCCTGGATTTTTTAAACATGAGCCATCAGTATAAATTTTAATCATTAAATCAGATAATCTTTAAAACTATTCAAATTGTTATGGGTAATAAGTTTTTGATAATATTCGTTTGGATCCTTAATTTTGATTAATGCTGTTTTTGGAGTATTTGTATAATCATATAGTCTAGTTAACAGATATCTAAGAGCAGCACCTCTACATAAAATATTTAAATTATTTTTTTCATTTAATTTAATTTTTTTAATGCTGTTGTATCCCTTGATCAATTTATCAACTTTCTTCTTATTAATTACAAATTTTTTATTTTTTTCATCAAAACATAGTGCATTAATACAGATTGCTATTTCATACATGTAGTAATCGTTAGCAGCAAAGTAAAAGTCTATAATTCCCGACAGCTTATTTTTATTAAAAAAAATATTATCTACGAATAAATCACCATGAATAATCCCAGAAGGAAGTTTTTTTGGCCAAATTTTTTTAATATCATTAAAATTATTAAATAAAAATTTTTTCAAATTTGATCCTTTATTTGATTTAAATTTAATACTCTGGAGTAAAGGTTTTAAATATTTTACACCCATTGAATTTTTTCTAGTAAATTGTATCTTCTTAGTAACCAGATGCATTTTAGCTATTGCTTTTCCAATAGCATAGCAGTCACTTTCGTTAACTTTCTTTTTATCTTTTCCATTCAAGAAAGTGACAATACAAGCTGTTTTATTTTTTAGTTTAATTAAATAATTTTTGTCTTTAGTTTTAAGTGGTCTTGGGCAAATAATTTTTGAATCATTTAAATGATCCATTAATTTCATAAAAAAAGGTATCTCTTTTTTAAGAACTCTCTTCTCAAAAATTGTGAGAATAAACTTTTTATTTTTGGATTTTAAAACGTAATTTGTATTTTCAATTCCTTTAGTAATTCCTTGGAAACTTAAAATTTTTTCAATATTAAACTTGTTGTTTATTATATCGATATCACTCTGATTTATTTTTGTATATACAGCCATTTAATTTAATTTGTTAGGAACTTTAAAGACCACATTTTCTTTTATAATTTCTACTTCCTCAACATTTATAGAAAATTTTTTTTTTAATTCATTAATAAAATCTTCTACAAGAATTTCAGGTGCTGATGCTCCTGATGATATACCAATAGTATTTGAATTCTGTATTTGATCAAAAGGGATTTCACTTTCAGAATGAAAAAGTTGTGAATTTTGACAACCTGATTTTTTTGCTACTTCAACAAGTCTAACTGAATTTGAAGAGTTTCTACTACCTATTACAAAAAATATATCACACTCTTTTGCAATATTTTTTACTGCCATTTGTCTATTAGTTGTTGCATAACAAATATCCTCTTTTGCTGGCTCTTTAATGTTTGTAAATCTATCTTTCAAAATCTTTATTATTTCTTTAGTGTCATCAACGGATAGTGTTGTTTGAGTTATATAAGCCAATTTTTCTTTATGAGTGGTTTTATACTCCATTGCTTCAGCTTCATTTTGAACCAAATCAATAGATCCTTTAGGTAATTGGCCCATAGTGCCTATTACTTCTGGATGGTTCTCATGTCCAATCAAAATAATATGATAACCAGCTTTATTTAAGTTTTCCGCTTCTCTATGAACTTTAGAAACTAGTGGACAAGTAGCATCTACATAAGTCATTTTATAATTTTCAGCATCTTCTGGTATTTTTTTTGGAACACCGTGCGCAGAAAAAATAACAGGTCTAGATTTGTCATTAATTTCCTCTAATTCTTCAACAAAGATAGCACCTTTGTTTTTTAAATTATCAACAACATGCTTGTTATGAACGATTTCGTGTCTAACATAAACTGGCGATCCATATTTTTGAATAGATTTTTCTACAATCTCTATAGCTCTCTCAACACCAGCACAAAAACCTCTTGGAGCAGAAAGTAAAATTTTAATTTGTTTGTTTTTCATTTTTCTCTAAAAAATATTCCAGCAATATATGTGGAAAGGTTAAAGACGCCAAACCAATAAAAATTAGTTTTAAGATTGCATCATCTATATAATTAACCTCATTTAATGATAATAATACAATTATTGAAACCAAGATTGTTAAAAGTGTAAGTGGTAAAGCCTTTAAAATAAATAATTTTAGTCCATTTTGGAGATTGTTTTCATCAAGGTCTATCGCAAGTGAAATAGAGTGCCTCACAGAATGTAAAAAACAAAAATAAATTGTAAAAGCTACTAAAGGAGTAAAGTAGTAATTTAAAATTATAATTGAGAAATAATCAAAAAAAATAGTGAATTTTTTTAATTCAAACTTATCAATAAATAAAAATATACTTGATAATGAACTCAAAATAATTGATATCTCGATTATCTTTTTTTCTTCTAAAAATTCTAAGAATAAATAAAAATTTTCATTAACAACAAGTAATGATTTGAATATTTTCACAGTATCATCAAAATGAAAAAAAAGTGGGGCAAGAATTATGAGTGATCCTTTTAAAAGGTATAATATTTGAATTAAGTAAGATTTTTTGTTTATTAAAAATTGTGTATCTTCTTTACCAAAATGAAATGATGCCACTATAAGAAAAACTAACAGTGTGGTTGCAGGTAAGAGTGACCAAATAATAATGACACAAACTGCTATAAAAATATAGAAAATATAGAAAATATATATTCTTTCAAAATTAAATAATTTAAGAAGTTTTTTACCTTTAATATTATCTAATGCACCGTGTGAAACTCCAATAGTTAAAATTAAAAATAAGCAAATTGATGATGAAATATCTAAATAATTTAATCTAAACATCACAACAGAAAATAGATTAATTAACAAAAAAAATATAAATGAATGATTAAGGTTAATTTTTTTAATTAATTGATTAGTCATTTAAAATAATTCTTTTAAAAATTTCCATTTAGGCATTTTTAAAATTATTTCTAAATCTTCAAAAAAATTACTTTTATTAGATAAGAAATTAATAGCAGCCTTAGGTGAACTATTGAACATTTTAAAGAAAATTTCCCCCATATCTGAAGAGTTATTTCTTAAAACTTTCAAAAAAATATTGTCCAAAAAATCATATTTTTTTTTAATTTTAAACAATTTAGCTTTAGAAATATTATCAATGTTTTCTGCTATATATTTGCTGTGTTCCTGAATATTTAAAAAAGTATAACCCGTGCTTAATCTTGTCATATCACCGGCTGATCCAATATATATTTCATTTAATTTTTTTAGATTTTTATTTCTAAATAAAGGTATAGAGCCTTCTTCTTTAAAATTTATTTTATAATTTCTGATATTTAAGTGGTTTTTTAAGTATTGATCTATTTGATTATCATAATCTTTTATATTTTCATTACTTAAATTTGATATCCAGGTAGTCTCCACAAGTGCACTTTTTTTTGAAAAAGGTAAAGTGTAAAAAAAATGAACCTCATTTTTTTGATCACATGCAAAATCCATTAAGTTAAATATTTGGTCATCAAAAAAATCTTTTTCAGTTTCAATTTCTACACCACAAAAATGTTGCCACAAATTATTTGGCTTATTTTCAAAATTTGGAACGCTGTTAAAAATTATTGAATTTGATAATTCAATATCATTAATATTCTTAAAAAATTTTATATTTTCATTTAATTTAAGTTTTGAAAGAATTTTGTCATAAAATTTTCCAGTATCTATAGATTGGTAAGGTGTTAGTTTACAATCAATAAACTTTGTATCATTAGGAATGTTTATAGAAAAATTATCCCAACTTTTTTTTACACAATCATCAAAATTATGTGGAAATACTTTCCAAAATGACCAAGTTTTATCTCTTTTGTATTCATCCCTAGGCTCAATCATAGCCAAAGATTTATTTTTTAATTTATCAGAAATTTCAAGTTCATAAGCCAAAGACAAACCTGCACAACCGCCACCGATAATTATGTAATCAAAATCTTTCATTTAAATTTATCTCTTCATTAATTAATGAATGATCATGTTCAATGCTATTATCATTTTTATTTGTAAATGTTAAAATTATTAAATCAAAAATTGATAAAAAAGTTTCAATAATTTTTTCAATTTTTGTTACATAAATTTTTCCAGAATTTTTATAATTTTCTAAATTATTTTTATTAATTATTTTGTGTCCAATTTTTCTGTAGATTCGTCTTGCAACTAAAATAGAGAATCTGAAACTTAAAGGTATTTCTTTAATTGAGTAAAAAGAATTTTCATAAAATTTTTCAGATAAAGAAATGGTAGATTTGATATCTTTGAAATTTTCATTGATATAAATTCTTTTATTATTTTTATCTTCAATTACGTCTCTTGAAATATTGGTAAGCTGCATTGCTATTCCAAGATCGATTGCTGATTTCAAGGAATTTGTCTTATTAACTTTTAAAACTTTTGCCATCATTAAACCAACTGTGCCTGCTACTCTATAAGAGTAAATTAATAACTCCTTTTTTGATTTTAATTCCACTCTTTCTTTAATATCTGAATTAATCCCATCAAATAAATCATTAATTACTTTTGTTGAAATACTAAATTCATCTATAAGTGCCCAAATATTTTTAATAACAATGTTTTGAAAGTTTTTATTTAAAAAATCTTTCTTAAATTTTTCAAATTTAATTATTTTGTCTTCTAATTTTCCTGGATCATCTGCAATATTATCTACTTCTCTACAAAAATCATAAAGCGCAGAACATTTATCATAAGTTTTTTTTGGTAAAAAAAAACCAGCCCAATTAAATGATTTTGCATATGTTGCTAAATAATTTTTAGTTAACATTTTAGATCAATTTATCTAATACTTTTGCTGATGAAAGTACTCCTGGTACTCCCGCACCTGGGTGAGTTCCAGCACCAACAAAATATAAACCATCATAAATCTCTGATTTATTATGAAATCTAAAATAAGCTGATTGAGTGAATTTAGGCTGAATTGAAAAACCTGATCCATATTTTGTATTTAGTTCTTTCTCAAAGTAATCAGGTGTAAGATAAAAGTCTGATACGATATTATCTCTAAGATTTGGCATTAAATCATTTTCCATTTTATCAACCACAAGATTTTTCATTTTTTCACCTTCTATTTGCCAATCTATATTTGATTGATTATTTGGAACTGGCACCAATACATAAAAACAATCACTACCCTCGGGAGCCATGCTCTTATCTGTTGCAGAAGGTCTATGTAGATAATAGCTAATATCGTTATTTAATTTTTTATAATCAAAAATATCATCCAGATGTTCTTTATATTTGTTCCCAAATTTAATTGTATGATGCTCAACGTTTTCATAGACTTTTTTGGTTCCAAAATAATAAACAAATAAACCCATTGAGTAATCCATCCTCTTTTGTTTCCAATCAAACAGCATTGAATTTTTTAGGTTTTTACTAGTCATCTTTTCATAAAAAGCAGGAGGGTCTGCATTACAAATAACATTATCAGCTTCGATAATCTCTTCATTGTCAACTACAACACCAGTAATTTTATTATTCTTAGTAATAATTTCTTTTACCTCAGTATTTTTTATTATTTCGATTTCTATTTCCTCCATTAACTTTTCAAATCCTTTAATTATATTTCCCGTACCACCCATTGAATAATGAATACCCCATTTTTTTTCTAAATAAAGAATTAGCCCATAAATTGATGTAGTTGTGAACGGATTACCACCAACCAAAAGTGGATGCATACTAAACATCCTTCTTAATTTTTCATTTTTTACATAAGACGATACTAATGAATAAACTGATTTATAACTCTTAAGTTTTAATAATGCTGGCAGCTGTTTCATCATAAAAATAGGTTTATCAAATGGAACATCTGCAAGCTCTAAAAATCCCTTCTCAAAAATTTTTTTGGTAAAATTTACTAAATCTTCATACCCCTTAACATCTTCTTGATTTAAATTTTCAATTTGTTTTTTCATTTCTATTTCATCACCTGAGTAATTAAATTTAGTTTGGTCCTCAAAAACAAATTGATACCAAATTTTAAGTGGGGTTAGTTTTATGTAGTCCTCAGGATTTTTATTAAACAAACTGAATAGTTCGTTAATTAAATATGGAGCTGTTATTACTGTTGGCCCAGCATCATAGGTAAAACCATCTTTTTTGAAAACTCTAGCTCTTCCACCTAGGTCTGAATGTTTTTCTATTAATTTTACTTTGTGTCCTTTGGCTCTTAGTCTTATTGCTGCAGCAATACCACCAAATCCAGATCCAATAACTATAGAATTCATTGCTGTAATTTATAGCTTTTTCAGGAAATTGTAACCGTATTATGAGTTTATTTTTTTTAGCTGTTCTTTAGTTTCTTCTAAATTTTTTTGAAATACAGCATCCAGTTTAGATTTATCAACTGAAGTAGTTATGATTTTTTTTACTGAGTCTACCGCTATTTTGATGGAAGCATCTTTTATTTCTTTCAATGCAGCCTCTTTCATTTGGCTAATTTTATTTTCAGCCAAACTTTTTTTAATTTCTGATGATTTATGAAATTTATCATTTAAATCTATTATTAACTTATCCGACTCTTTTTTTGCATTTTCCAAAATTTCATTACTTACAGAACTAGCTGTATCTAATTTTTTTTGAGCATTATCGAGTAAAGTTTTTGCTTCTGTTCTCAATTTTTCACTTTCATCTATCTCATTTTTGATGTCAGAAATCATACCATCAAGCATTTGAGAAACTTTTTGTGGAATTTTAAAGTAAACTAAAACCCCGATGAAGATTACAAATGAAATTGCTACCCAGAAAGTTGCATCAATTGCCATAGTATTTATCTCCGTTTCTTCTAGATAGATCGTCAACAATTGCTGATATACTGCTATTATTTACATCAGCACCAATCAGTTTCTGAAGTAACTCAGATGACGTTTCGATAGCAATTTTATTTATTTTGTCAGGCGCATTATCTCTTAAAGCTTGGATTTCTTTTTCCACTTTAGCTATTTCGTCATCTATTTGTTTATCAAGAACGTCTCTTTTAGCGTTTATATCTTTAACTGCCTTTTCTCTTGCTTGATTAAACATAGCATTAGCTTCAGTTTTGCTTTTTAAAATTATTTGATCATATTCTTTAAGTTTGGTCTCACTATCTTCTCTTTGTTTTTCAGCTGCCTCAATATTTTCTAGAATTTGAGATTTTCTAGACTCTAAGTTGTTACTAATTTTTGGAAGAATTAATTTAGATAAAACCAAATACATTATCCCAAAAGTAAGTACTAACCAGAAAATCTGAGAAACCCAAAACTCTGGATTTAATTGAGGCATACCTCCACTTTCAGCGGCAAAAGCTTCTTTAATAAAAAAGAAGCTTAAAAATATTAGATGAAGATATATTTTTTTGACCATTAACTTAAAATGCAAATAAAATAATCAATGCAACAACTAATCCAAATAATCCTGTTGCTTCTGCAAGTGCAAAACCTAAAAGTAGGTTAGGAAATTGTTTCTGAGCTGCTGATGGGTTTCTCATAGCACCTGATAAATAATTTCCAAAAATTATTCCAATACCAACACCGGCACCAGCTAAAGCTATTGCTGCTAAACCTGCTCCGATCATTTTTGCTGCTTCTAATTCCATTATATCCTCCTCTGTTATTAATGGTGTAAATTTAATGCATCATTTAAATAGATGCAGGTTAAAATTGCAAAAACATATGCTTGAAGAAAAGCAACTAATATCTCCAAACCAGTTAATGCAACCGAAAAACTTAGTGGAAGCCATCCACCAACTATTCCAAGACTAATTACAAAGCCTCCGAAAACTTTCATCATTGTATGACCAGCCATCATATTTGCAAATAATCTAACTGATAGACTTATTGGTCTACTTAAATAAGAAATAATTTCAATAACTACTATTAAAGGAAGTAATACCGCTGGTACTCCACTTGGTACAAACAATTTTAAATATCCAAAACCATGTTTAATAAATCCAATTACCGTTACGCCAATAAAGATAAATGCAGCAAGAACAAATGTAACGATAATATGACTAGTTACAGTGAATGTGTACGGTATCATTCCAAACATGTTGCAAAATAAAACAAACATGAACAATGAAAAAATAAATGCAAAATATGGTTTTGCTTTAGAACCAGCTGTATCACTAATCATTTTAGCAACAAAGGTGTAGCTAAGTTCTGCTAATAATTGAATTTTATTTGGTAAGATTGAATTTTTCTTAGATCCTAAATTAAAAATTAATAAAATAGAAACTGTACTTATAATCATAAACAAACTTGCGTTTGTAAAAGATATATCAAATACTCCAACTTTTATTTCAGGTCCAATTCTATAAACATCGAATTGGGACATCGGGTTTGCTGCCATAGTACTAACTTATTTTTGCATCTTTTTTGCTGATCTAATCACGTTTGTTATTCCAGCGATCACCCCAACAAAAAAAAATATTAATATAAACCAGGGTTTAGTACCAAAGGTCTTGTCAAAAATAAACCCAATAATTGTCCCGACAGCCACTGCAGAAACAAGTTCTGTGCTCAATTTGAATGCAGTTCCAATAGGCGAGGGATTATCCTTCTTGTTATAAAGATTTTTCTTGGAAATCTTGCTTTTTGCAATCTCTAAGCGAGTTTTAAAAGGGTCTTTTGCCATTTATTTTGGTTAAGCAACCATACTTTCTGCTTTTTGAAGGTCTACAGCTACCAGTTGGCTTATCCCTTTTTGTGGCATAGTTACTCCATATAGCCTGTTCATTTTAGACATTGTTAAGGCGTGGTGAGTAACAATTATAAATTTAGTGTTAGTAATTTTAATTAACTCCTCAAGCAAGCTACAAAATCTTGTAACGTTAGCATCATCAAGAGGAGCATCCACCTCATCTAAAACACAAATTGGAGAAGGGTTAGTTAAAAATACTGCAAATATTAAAGATAGGGCAGTTAGTGCTTGCTCACCACCAGATAATAAAGTTATAGATTGAAGCCTTTTTCCTGGTGGACTGACCAACATTTCTAAACCGGCTTCTAATGGATCATCAGAGTCTACTAATTCAAGCTTGGCATTTCCTCCATTAAAAAGTTTTGTATAAACCTCATTAAATTTTCTGTTAACTTTTTCAAATGCCTCAACAAGTCTTTCCCTTCCTTTTTGATTTAGCTCATCAATACTATCTTTTAATTTAACAATTGCGGTAACTAGGTCACTACGATCTTGTTCCATTTTTTTTATTTCTTCTTCATACTTACTAGTTTCCTCATCTGCTTTTAAATTTACAGAGCCTAATTGATCTCTTTGTTGTTTTTTTTTATCTAATGCATCTTCTTGATCAACATGGTTTGGAAGTTCTTCAACTCCAAATAAATTTGAATTTTCTAAAATATTTTCTTCTGTTAAATTTAATTCTGTATTAACTCTATCAAGCAAATCGTTTTTTCTTTTTTGTAAACCTTCTATGGTTGCACCTGAGCTAGCTTTTCGCTCTCTAATTTGAATTGATTGCTCTTGTATTTCATTTAGTTGAGCTCTTAAAGTTTCAATTTTTTTATCAGTTTCTTCTATAATTTTTTCGTTCTCTATTTTTTCTTCATCAGAAATTCTTAAATTTTCTGTAATTTGACCTTTTCTTTCTGCTTGCACTCTTGGCTGATTTTCTAAATCATTTAATTGTTTAGATAATTTATTTTTTCTTTCAGTTAATTCATTTACCATCTTTTCTGAATTAGATAAAAGATTTTTCCAGCTTTCTATTTCAGTCTCTATTGTTTTTATTCTTTCATTTCTTTTTACTGATTCATTCTTTATTGACTGATTTTTACTATATGCATCAGCATATTTTTCTTGAAGTATTTTTATATTTTGAGATTTCTCATTTACACTTAATAGCTCTGTTCTTGATTTTTCATTTTTTAAATCATTAATAAAATTGTCTAATTCCATATTACATCTATCTAGTAATGTAACTGCTTGATTTATCTCATTACTATCAATTAATTCTTTTGCTCTAGTAATTGAATTTTTTACATTCTTTATAGGACCAATGCTTATTTTAATTGTATCATCAGCTAAATTATTAACAACTTCGTCAACTTCTTTTTGCTCTCTTTCAAGTTCATTTTTTGCATTTTCTAGATCTTCGTTTGATAACTTTTCTGTTTCAAAATATTTTGAATCTACTTCAATTAAGTCTGACTTTTCTTCCTTTAATCTTTTTTCATTAGAGTTAGCATCAATAATAATTCCATTTTCTCTTGATATGTCTTCGTCTAAAGTCTTTATTGATTTCTTAATTATTTCAATTTCATCTTGAATTCTAGTATTTTCCTCATCTAGGTTCTGTAGTTCCAAATTAAGTCTCTGTATTCTTGATAAATTCTCAATATTTTTTTCTCTAAGTGGAGCAACTTTATCGGTTGAAGTTTTTATTAAGTTTTCAAGTTCAGATATCTGATTGTTGAAACTTTCAACTTCACCTCCTGCCTCTGTATTAATTTCATTTTCTATTCTAATCTCCTTATCGATATCCAATAATCTTAGATAATATAGACCAGCCTCTATTTTTTTTATTTCTTCTGAAATTAATTTGTATTTTGTAGCTTCCTCAGCTTGTTTTTGAAGATTTGCTAGTTGTTTTTCTTGTTGCCTTCGTAATTCATCAGCTCTTTTTAAATTATTTTCAGCCGCACCGAGTCTAAGTTCAGCTTCATGTCTTCTTACATGTAAACCAGAAATTCCAGCTGCCTCCTCAAGTATTGCTCTTCTGTCAGTAGGTTTTGCTGTCACTAAAGCTCCAATTCTTCCTTGGCTAATCATAGAAGGGGAATGTGCGCCCGTTGAAAGATCTGCAAAAAACATTTGAGCATCTCTTGCTCTTACTTCTTTGTCATTAATATAAAATTTAGAACCCTTATCTTTTTCAATTTTTCGTCTAACTTGAATGTTTTCTAATTCACGATACTGAATGGGACCTTCTTTTTCTTTGTTCTCTACTTCTATGGAAACTTCAGCAATATTTTTTGATGCTTTATTAGATGTGCCTGAAAAAATTACATCTTCCATTCCTGAACCTCTCATACTTTTTGCAGAGGTCTCTCCCATTACCCATCTCAAAGATTCAACTATGTTAGACTTTCCACAGCCGTTAGGACCAACTATTCCAGTAAGGCCTTCCTCTATTAAGAAATTTGTTTTTTCAGCAAATGATTTAAATCCATTTAATTGGATTTTTTTAAACTCCATGCACTAACTTATATCATTTTTTCTAGTGCTTTTTTCAAATTTTTATAATTAAGTTTTTTTTCGAATTTTTCGTTGTTTATTATTATCGTAGGGGTTGCGTTTACTTTGAAATTTTTTGCACCCTCTATTCGGTCATTTAACACAAAATCCTCAATATTTTTGTTATTCACACAAGATTCAAAATCGATAGAGAAACCTTCATTTTTTAAAAATATTTGAAGATTTTTATTTGCTTCTTCAATAGAGCTTCCCTTTACCCATTTTTGTTGGTTAGCATATAAACTTTCCAAAATATCAGCATTACCATCATTTTTACATTGAGCAACTTTTGAAGCGTTGAAGGCGGCAATATCTAAAGGAAAATGTCTAAATTCTATTTTAGCAAGACCTGTGTCCAGATATTCTTTTTTAAGTTCTGGATAAACGTTTTTATGAAAATTAGCACAATGGCTGCAAGTTAGTGACTCAAACGCAATTATAGTTATTTTTGCGTCTTTATTTCCAACAATAATTCTTTTTATTTCTTCAGCATTTAAATTTGAAAAGCTTCCCAAAACAATTATGGCAATTAAAATAATTTTTCTCATTTTTCTTTATAAACTTTTGTTAATTCTGTTAATGATTTTTTAATTTTTTCGTTTTTAACATCTTTGATTTTATCTCGATATTTACTAATTGCCACATTATTAGAATTAATTTCATTCAAACTGCTAGTTTTTTGTTCGTCATCAAAGCTAATAAATTTAAGCTTTTCAACAACATCGTAGCCGAAAAAATTATTCATTTTATCTAAAATATTTTTTTTTGAATATTCTACATCTACCTCATGGCCTCTTTTAACCATTACAACTAAAGTACTCACACCATATCGATTTGAGTTTTTGAATGTTTTTGGGAAACAGACTTTAAACAATTCATTTCCAACTAAATATTTCCAATTACTCAGTGTTTCTGAATATATATGACCTTTTTTATTAATAATTTTTTTTAGATTTTTTGGCAAAGTGTCTTTGAAAGATCTTAACCCTTGAATGCTATTATTTCTCTGCTTAGTATTATTTTTAAATTGCATATGAAAGATCTAATAATAACAAATAAAATTCTCAATTGGTACGATATAAATAAGAGGTCTTTACCTTGGAGAAATAAGGTTTCACAAGAAAAGAAACAATACTTTACATTGGTAAGCGAGTTCATGTTGCAACAAACTCAGGTTGCTACTGTGATTCCTTATTTTAATAGATTTATTAAAAATATCCCTAATATTGAAAAGTTATCAAAATATAATGATAGAAAATTAACCAAACTTTGGGAAGGTCTTGGATATTATTCAAGAGTAAGAAATTTAAAAAAAACTGCTCAAATAATTGTTAAAAAATTCAATAAAAAAATACCTAGAGATTTTTATGAATTAAAATCATTACCAGGTATTGGCGATTATACAGCGAGTGCAATTTCAGCAATCGCATTTAACAAACCAATAATTCCTTTGGATGGAAACATTGAAAGAGTATTAAAAAGATACTTATATTTAAAGAAACAAAGTCAAATTAAAAAAGAATTTTTACAAGATCAAAAAAAAATTTTTGGCACATCAACAAAAAGATCAAGCGATTATGCGCAAGCTTTGATGGAACTCGGTGCATTAATTTGTAAACCTACAAACCCTTCATGCGATAAATGTCCATTATCTTATAATTGCAAAGCATTTAAAAATAAAAATTTTGATTTAGTGAAATTTAAGAAAATTAACAAGGAAACATATTATAAATTAAATGTTTATAAAAAAAATAATCAATATTTATTAATCAAAAATAATAAATTTAATTTTTTGAAAAATTTAAATATTTTTCCAATGGATCAATTAAATAATCCTAAAAATTTTGATAAAGATTTAAATTTTAAAATATCTAATATGAATATGAATATTAAAATTGAATATAAAAAGAAGCATAACTTTGACAAAAATATTAATTGGATAAATCCTGCAAAGCTTGAAAATTATGTGCTTCCAGCATTTACGAAAAAGATAATAAAATTTTTAGAAAGTCAAAAATGAAAAAAATAGCAATTATTGGCGCAGGTATTTCCGGTCTGTTTATAGCTAATTTATTTAAAGGAAATAAAGATTATCAGGTCACAATTTATGAAAAAAAAACTTCATTAGAAATAGAAGAAGGTTATGGTATTCAATTATCTGTTAATAGCGTAAAGTTATTAAACAAATTAGGCTTCTCTTCCTTGTCGGACAAAGAGAAATTTAATCCAAAAAAAATTGATTTTTATGAAATTAAAAATTCAAAGAAAATTTGCGATTTAGATATTTCAGAATTTAATTCTGATGATTATAAGTACACAACATTAAAAAGATCAAAATTACTTCAGTTTCTAATAAATGGACTGGATAAAAATATAATCCAGTTTAACTGCAGTTTAGACAAGATAGAATCCAGTAATGATTCAATAAATTTAACTTTTGATAAAGAAAAAATAACTTGTGATCATTTAATTATTTCAGATGGTGTATTTTCAAAAGGAAAGTCATTAATTTCAAATAATAATTCAGAACCAATTTACAATAACACTATCGCTGTTAGAGCCAGTGTATCCAAAGAAAGTCTTGATAATATAAACGAGGAGAATGTTTCTTTATTTTTAGGATCAGATTTTCACTATGTATTATATCCACTTAATAATGATAAAAATTTTAATTTTATTGGGATATTGAAGAATAAGTTAAATTCTGATCAGCAAAAAAACCATAATCTTTGCAATGAAAGTACATTTATTGAAGGCATTAAACAAAAATTATCTGAAAAAATTTCATCAAAAGTATTTCAGAGTCTTGAAGATATTAAATTGTTTCCAGTATTTGTAAGTAAAAATCCATTTATTCCTCCCAAAAATATTTATTTAGTTGGAGATGCTTTTTTTGCATTCTCTCCTTCTTTTGCTCAGGGAGCCTCACAATCAATAGAAGGAGCCGATCAATTACATGAAATTATAATTAATCAAAAAAATGATTTTTATAATTCTAGATTAGAGCGAGTAAAAATGATTAATAGAAGATCTGATTTTAATCAATTTGCTTTTCATTTATCAAATCCGATTATGATCTTTTTTAGAAATATTTTTTTAAAGCTTTTGACAAAAAATAAAAAATTTCTGCAAAGTTATTTAGGTAAAATTTATAAAGATTAATTTTTAGAAATTAATCTTTGTCTCAAGTAATCGATTGGGTAGGTTCGTCCATTAATATCACAATGCCAAAATGTCCAACCATTACAGCTTTCAGCTCCTAATATAGTAGCTGCAACTTTATGAATAGAACCTTCCGCTTGGTTGTGCTTTATGCTACCATCAGCCATTATTCTTGCTGTTATTTTTTTCTTATTATCAAAAATATTTGTTCCAGGCTTAATTATTCCAAGCTCTACCAACGATCCAAATGGAATTCTTGGTTTTGATCTATTATTTTTAAGTGTATCTAATAAATCATCTTCAATTGGTTTGGTAGCCTTTAAACGTTCCTCAGCAGCTTTAAAATAATTCTTTTCTTTTTCTATACCAAAATAATTTCTCCCTAGTTTTTTTGCAACTGCAGCAGAAGTTCCAGAACCTAAAAAAGGATCAAGAACTAGATCATTTTTATTTGATGTAGCTAGTAAAATTCTATGTAAAAGTGATTCTGGTTTTTGAGTAGAGTGAATTTTTTTTCCATTTTTTTTAAGTCGTTCAGAACCACTACAAATAGGAAGACTCCAATTAGATCTCATCTGAAGATCATCATTTAAACATTTCAAAGATTGATAATTGAATGTGTATTTTGATTTTTCACTCTTCGAAGCCCAAATTAAAGTCTCATGAGCATTTGTAAATCTTGTGCCTCTAAAGTTAGGCATTGGATTATTTTTATTCCAGATGACATCATTTAGTATCCAGAAACCTAAATTTTGTATTGCGGTTCCTACTCTAAAAATATTATGGTAACTACCTATAACCCAAATAGCTCCATCTTTTTTCAAAATCCTTTTGCATTCATTAAGCCATTCATACGTGAATTCATCGTATTTTTTAAAATTTTCAAATTGATCCCACTTATCGTTTACAGCGCTGACTTTAGATCTATCTGGTCTAGTCAATTCACCTTTCAATTGTAAATTATATGGAGGGTCAGCAAAAATTAAATCAAAGGTTTCACTTGGAATTTTTTTTAATTCTTCGAGACTGTCTCCGTTAATTATTTTATTTTTAAAATCAGATTTCATTTGTAAAAATTAATTAGACTCTAAATGGATTCTTCGGTCAACCTGTGATTGAAAAAATTGGATTCGATTTGTGTATCGAATTTTAATGACAACTAGATGTAGTATTAAGTTAATCTAGATATAGGAGAGAAAGTTTTTCTATGATGTTTGGTTATGCCTAGTTTTTTTAATGATTGTAAGTGTTGTTTGGTGCCATAACCAAAATTTTTATCCCAATGATAACCTTTATTTTTTTTTGATAGTGTAGTAACAAATCTATCTCTAGATACCTTTGCTATTATAGAGGCTGCTGAAATTGAAGGAATTTTTCTATCACCCTTTATGATCGATTTTAATTTATAATTTTTTAAATTTGGAATTTTGTTTCCATCTATCAATACAAGAGTTGGTTTTTTTGTTAATTTTAATATAGCTCTTTTCATAGCAAGTAAACTTGCATTTAGTATATTGAGTTTTTCAATCTCGTTAACAGAAGCTTTGCCTAATGACCAAATTGAATTTTTTTTAATATAATTAAAAAGGTATTCTCTCTTTTTTTTACTCAACACTTTCGAGTCTTTTAAAATTTTTGGATCCACAGATTTTTTTAGAATGACAGCAGCAGCATAAACAGGACCTATTAAACTACCTCTACCGACCTCATCAACACCAGCTATTAATTTCATTAAATTGTTAATTTTAACTCTTTAACTTTTTCTCTTATTTTTTTTAAATCTTCCCAAGAATATTTTTTGTTATCTGGATATCTAATTAAATAAGAAGGGTTAAAAGTTATCATTAAAGGATAAGTATTATTATTTAAAATTATTTCCTTCCATTTACCTCTCTCTGAAGATATTTTTTCATTAATCCCAGTAACAGCTTCCATAGCTGTGCTACCCATTAAAATTATAATTTTGGGATCAATAATAGATATATGTTCTTTTAAAAAGTTTGAGTAACGTTTAATTTCTTGTGAAGTTGGTTTTCTATCCTCTGGTGGTCTAAAATTTATTGCATAACTTGTATAAATATTTTCTCTTTTAATATTTATTGCTATTAACATTTTGTCTAAAAGCTCTCCACTTTCTCCTTTAAAAGGGTTTCCAACTTTGTCTTCAATTTCACCTGGAGCTTCTCCGATTAACATTATAGGACTATCAATATTTCCTTGTCCAAGAACAATATTTTTGGAATAATTTCTTAGTTTACAATTTTCAATTGAATTTAATTGTTTCTTTAGATTTTCTAATAAATCTTGTTTATTTCTTTGATTGATATCACTTTCTTTTTTGACTTCAGAAAACCTATTAATAGGTTTTTTATCAAATACAAAATTGGCTTCTATTGTATTTATTAATTCTTTGTTTAATTTGTCGTTTTGATTTATCAATTTTTTCACCTTACAAGGATTAAATGATATCTAAAATATTTAAAATCATATTATTATTAGTGTTACTCTATCAGACGCCCGTTTATTCTAAAAGTACAAGTTTTAATGATTTCAACTCAAGAGATTTATCTAATTATTTTTCAGGTATTATAGCTTATGAAAATAGAGATAATTCAGAAGCTCTAAAATATTTCAATTTAAGTAAAGTTTTACTAAACAGCCATGACAATTATTTAAAAAGATACGTTAATTCTCTTGTATTGGAAAACAAAGTAGCGCAAGCAATAAATGTTATAAAAAATAACTCAAAAAAAAGTAACTCTGATTTTTTTGATGCATATGTTTTATTAATAATTGATAGTTTGAAAAAAAATGATTTTGATAAAGCTGATATTTACTTAGATCAAAGTTTAAGATTTCAGGAAGAAAATAGAATTAATCTAGTAATTTTTGAGACTTTAAAGCAGTACATTTACACTTTTAAAAATAAAAAACTTTTACCTAATAAGAAAAATTTTGGAAACTTATCATTAATAGCTGAGGCATTTCAAAGATGTCATTATAATGATCAAAGAACCAGCTCTTTCTTTTTAAATTTAATCAACAGTCAACAAGGTGATTATTCAAGATATATATTTTTTTATATAAATTATCTTATTCAGAATAAGAAGTTTGATCAGGCAAAGTCAGTAATTGATCAAATTGATTATATTGGCTCAACACTTTTGTTAACTCAAACCAAAAGCTGGATAGATAATAATAAATTTAAAAGTTTTGAAAAAATTTTCTCATGTGGAAACCACAATGATATAATTAGTGAATTTTTATTTTTGATATCAAATCTTTATTCATCACAAGATAATTTTGAAAAATCAAATTTTTATTTAAATTTATCAATATACTTAAATCCTAAATTTGAATTTAATTTATCCCTTGTTGCAGAAAATTTCTTTGCAGATGGTGAATACAACAAGGTAAAAAAAATAGTAAGAAAATTTAAAGAGACTGATGAGTTTTATTATTGGTTTAGAGTTAAAAAAGAAGCGCAAATAATAGTGAAAGAACAAAATTATGAAAAGGGCACAAGCTATATCGAGTCTAAATTTAAAAATATTGAAAAACCTAATCCAAAGATGATTTTTGATTTAGCGAATTTTTACAAAAACTCTAAAAATTATGAACTTGCAATTGATAATTATTCAAGATTAATCTCCTCACTAGAGGATACATCTGTAATTAAATCAGATATTTTATATCGAAGAGGTGGGAGTTACGAAAGATTAGGTAATTATGAGAAGTCAGATGAAGATTTACTTCATGCATTAAGAATAAGACCTAATGATGCATATGTCCTAAATTATCTTGCTTATTCTTGGTTAGAACGTGATTACAAAATAGATGAAGCGATGGAAATGTTAAAAATAGCATATGATTTAAAAAGTAATGATCCCTATATTATTGACTCAATTGGTTGGGCATATTTCTTGATAGAAGAATATAAAGAAGCAGAAAAATATTTAAAAAGAGCTGTAGAATTAATGCCTGATGACCCAATAGTAAATGACCATTACGGAGATATATTGTGGAAGCTAGATCAAAAAATTCAGGCAAGATATTTTTGGAATAGTGTGTTGAGCTTTGATGATACTGAAGATGATATGAGAGAAAATATAAACAAAAAATTGATTACTGGCTTAAAATCTATTCAATGAAATTAAATTTAAAGTCTCATGCTAAAATCAACTTAGCTCTCAATGTAACAGGAAAAAATAAATCATTACATAAAATTGAAAGTATCATTAGTTTTATCGATTTGTATGATGTTATTTCAATAAAAAAAACAGGAGGTGAAAAACATAATATTTCTTTTCAAGGGAAATTTGCGAAAGGTATTGGAAAAAAAAATACTGTTCAAAAACTCTTTAAAATATTAGGTCGAGAAAAGTTATTACTAAATCAAAAATTTAGAGTTTCTATAACAAAAAATATTCCTCAAAAAGCAGGACTTGGTGGCGGTTCTGTAAATGCTGCGAGTATTTTAAATTTTTTAAATCAAAAAAAGGTAATTAAAATTAATGAAAAGAAAATTTTGGAGGTTTGCTCTGAAATAGGGTCTGATGTTATTTTAGGTATAAACCCGTCTAGTTCAGTTTTACTTTCAAACGATAAAATTAAAAAATTTTTTAATTGTCCGACTTTAAATATGCTTTTAATAAAGCCCAATTTTGGTTGTGCGACAAAAAAAATTTATTCTAACGTTAAAAATTTTACAAAACCAAAATTTAATAATCCAAAAAAAAATATGTTTGGTTATAAATTTTTAAAAAATCAAAGTAATACTTTAGAAGATGTTGCAATTTCAAAATACCCACTAATAAAAAAGATTAAGTTATTTTTAGAAAAGACTAATAATCCTGAGTTTGTAAGAATGACTGGGTCTGGATCTACAGTAATTGCATACTATAAATCAGTCAAAGACTGCAATTCAGCAAAAGTTCAATTTAAGAGGAAATTTAAAAATTGTTGGTTGTATGTATCAAAAACTATATAAATTTATTTTTTTTGTGTTATAGGAACTATAATATTGGGGCGTAGCCAAGCGGTAAGGCACGGGTTTTTGGTACCTGCATCCTAGGTTCGAATCCTAGCGCCCCAGCCATATATATGGATAAATTTTTAGATAAAATTTTTTTTAGGTCCAAAAATCTTAGTTATATAAGCAAAAATATAAAAAACATATCCCAGAACACTCCTGCAAAAAAAATTTTTGAAGCAATTAACAATTATTCTGAAAATAGTGAATTAAGATTTGTTGGAGGTTGTATTAGAAAAATTATAAATCGAGAAGAAGTAGATGACATTGATTTAGCAACCAACATTAATCCAGATGAAGTTTGTGATGCACTAAATAAACACCAAATTAAATTTTTTGAGTCAGGTAAAGAACACGGCACGATAACTGCAGTAATAAATGAAAAAAACTATGAAATTACTTCACTTAGAAAAGACGTTGCTACAGATGGAAGACATGCAAAAGTTGAATTTACTTCTGATTGGAAAGAAGATTCAAAAAGAAGAGATTTTACAATTAATGCTATTTATTCTGATAGTTTAGGAAATTTATTTGATCCACAAAATGGTAAGCTAGATTTAAATAAAGGTGTTTTAAAATTTATTGGAGATCCAGAAAAAAGAATTCAAGAGGATTATTTAAGAATATTAAGATATTTCCGTTTTCATATTAATTACTCAACTGAAAATCATAAAACAGAGTTAATTAAAATATTTAAAAAAAATATCAAAGGTATTTCGAACTTATCTGCTGAGAGATTATTAGATGAATTTAAAAAGACAGTTAAATCAAAAAATTTTCTTAAATTATTTGAAGATCAACAAAGTTTAGAAATATTAGAAATAATATTTCCACAATTTAAAAATATTAATCATTTTAAGAAGCTGAATTCATTTAGTTCCAAAGTTATTAGCAACTTTGACTTTATTTTTGTAATTGCATTGTTGATTATTGATGAAACAGACAATACTGACTATTTCATTTATAAATTTAAAATCTCAAAAAAAGATCAAAAGAGGCTTAAATTAATTCATTATTTTTTTAAAGAAAAGGTGAGTATTAAAAGTTTTACAGAAAAAAACTTTAATAAAATATTTTACTATAACGGTAGACAAACTGTAATTGATATAATTAATTTTAAATTGTTCTATTCAAGTAAGGTGGAGAATAAATTATTAAAACTACTTAAAATTTACGAAAATAAAATATTGCCTGAATTAAAAATTGGAGCAAATATTTTAATGTCTAAGTATAAAATTCCTGAGGGTAAAATTTTAGGTAATAAGTTAAAACTTATAGAAGAAACCTGGGTTCAAAATGGATTTCAAATTTCAGATAAACAGGTTGAAAAAATTGCAAAGAGTTAAATATATTTAACGTCTTTAATTTCAAAATTCTTTATCCCAGAAGGGGTACTTATTTCTACAAGATCACTTTTATTTTTACCTATTAATCCTTTTCCAATTGGGGACTGAAAGAAAATTAATTTTTGTTTTAAGTCAGCTTCATCTTTTCCAACAATTTTATAATTTATTTTTTCCCCACTATCTAAGTCTTCTAGATATACAGTTGATCCAAAAATTACTTTACCCTCATTATTTAATTTAGTTACATCAATTACGTTAGCTCTGGCTATTATGTCGTTTATTTCAGTAATCCTACCTTCATTATGAGATTGTTCTTCCTTTGCAGCATGATATTCGGCATTTTCTTTTAGATCTCCATGCGATCTTGCTTCAGCAATTGCGGCAACTATCTCAGGTCTTTTCTTTTCTTTTAAAAAAATAAGTTCTTCCTCTAATTTTTTTAAACCATTTAAAGTAATAGGTTCCTTTTCCATTTTTTTATTTCCACTTAGCTAAAGGAGGTAACGACATTAAAATTCCTTCTACATTACCACCAGTTTGTAATCCAAATTTAGTTCCTCTGTCATACAGTAAATTAAATTCTACGTAACGACCTCTTTTAATATACTGCTTCTCTTTTTCTTTTAAAGACCATTTTTTCTTAATTTTTTTTCTAATAATTTCATTAAAAATCATTTGAAAAGTAATACCAACATCTCTTACAAATTTAAAATCTTTTTCGAAATTATCATCTTTATAATCAAAAAAAATTCCCCCAATTCCTCTAGCTTCTTTTCTGTGGGGTAAATAAAAATATTCATCGCACCATTTTTTATATTTTTTATAATAATTTTTATTATGTTGATCACACATTAACTTTAAAGTTTTATGAAATTTATTTTTTTCATTATCATCTTTGATGGCCGGGGTTACATCCATTCCCCCTCCAAACCAATTTTTTTGAGTGCTGATATATCTTGTATTAAAATGCATAGCTGGAATGTGTGGATTTTGCATATGCATAACTATTGAAATTCCCGAAGCCCAAAATCTAGGATCTTTCTCAGCTCCTGGTATATTTTTTTGAAATTTTTTAGGAAATTTTCCATATACCTTTGAGAAATTTACTCCTACTTTTTCAAAAATTTTTCCATTTTTTAAAATTCTATATTCACCACCTCCTTCATCTTTTTTAGAGTTTCTTTTCCAAGAAGTTGATACAAATTTTATTTTGTTGCTTTCTAATTCAAGTATGTCATTACAAATTGCATTTTGTAATAATTTGAACCAATTGCTAGCTAGGTCTTTTTTAATCGAATTGTCCATATTACATTAAATCATTTTGCCTTAAACTTTCAGCCAAAACTATTGCAACTGAGGATGCTATATTTAGAGATCTCACATTTTCATTCATTGGAATTTTTAGACGATCACCAATCAGCTTATGAACCTTATCTGGAACACCAGCGCTCTCTCTTCCAAATAATATTGTATCATCAGCTTTAAAATTAAATTTAGTATAATTTATAGAACCCTTTGTTGTCATTAAAACAATTCTTTGATTCTTTTTTTCTTCAAAAAAATGTTCTGCACTTTGGTAGAATTTAATTTTACTATAGTCCATGTAGTCCATGACAACTCTTTTAAACCTTTTGTCAGATAATAAAAATCCACAAGGCTCAATAATTTCTAATTCCGCCCCTAAACAGGCACACGTTCGTATAATTGCAGCTGTATTCTGTGGAATATCTGGCTCGTATAGTGAAATTTTAGGTCTAGGTTTCATCCGTAATGTGTCATTCTTTCAGTAGAAAAATTACTGTTATCTTATAAGAAATCGTATATTAAATTAATTTTTTAACAAAAAACTATTTAAAATGTCAGATAAAAAGCCAAAAAAAAGAAGAGATTTTTTATTTACAGCGACCACAGCTGTAGGTGCAGTTGGAGCTGCAGCAGTAGTGTGGCCCATGGTAGATCAAATGAACCCAGATGCTTCAGTTAAAGCATTAGCAAGTACCGAGGTAGATGTAAGTTCAGTCAAACCTGGAAACACAATTACAGTTCTATGGAGAGGAAAACCAGTTTTCATCAGAAGAAGAACACAAGAAGAGATCGACGAAGCAAGATCTGTTAAAATGGAAGAATTAATTCATCCAGAAAAAGATGAGGATAGAGCAAAAAATCCTGAATGGTTAGTCATGCTTGGAGTTTGTACTCATTTAGGATGCGTTCCTTTGAATGACAAAGGTGATTATAATGGATGGTTTTGTCCTTGTCACGGTTCTCACTATGATACGTCTGGAAGAATTAGAAAAGGACCAGCTCCTTGGAATATGGAAGTTCCAAAATATGAATTCGTAAACGCAAACACAATTAAAATAGGATAGTACAGTTGTTATGAGTAATCACGATTATCAACCTAAATCAAAAGTTGGTCAATGGTTTAATGATAGATTACCGTTACTAACTCTTGCAAATCATTTAACGGATTATCCTACTCCAAAAAATTTAAATTACTGGTGGACATTTGGAGGAATCTTAACTTTTTGCTTAATCACACAAATTATAACAGGATTAACTTTGGCAATGCATTACATTGCTCATGCTGACATGGCATTCGAAAGTGTTGAGCATATAATGAGAGATGTTAACTACGGATGGTTAATTAGATACATACATGCAAATGGTGCATCGATGTTTTTTCTTGCTGTGTATATTCATATCTTTAGATCGTTATTTTATGGTTCTTACAAAGCACCAAGAGAAATAATTTGGATTATTGGTATAGTAATTTACTTGTTAATGATGGCAGCTGCATTCATGGGCTACGTCTTACCTTGGGGACAAATGAGTTTCTGGGGAGCAACTGTTATTACAAATTTATTTAGTGCAATCCCGTTAGTAGGTGAGGGAATTGTAACATGGTTATGGGGTGGATACTCAGTTGATAATCCAACTTTAACAAGATTTTTTACTCTACATTATTTAATCCCGTTCTTAATAGCAGGACTTGTAATTTTACATATATGGGCTCTGCATGTACCTGGAAATAATAATCCAGTTGGTATTGATATCAAAAAACCATCTAAGGATACTGTCCCATTCCATCCATACATTGTTATTAAAGATGGTTTTGCATTATTAATGTTTATGATTGTTTTTGCATTTTTTGTTTTTTATACGCCTAATATTTTGGGTCACGCAGATAATTACATAGAGGCAAATCCTATGGTAACTCCAGCTCATATAGTTCCAGAATGGTATTTGTTACCCTTTTACGCAATACTAAGATCGGTACCGGATAAACTACTTGGAGTAATTGCAATGCTATCTGCTATTTTAATACTTGCAGCTTTACCTTGGCTAGATACTTCAAAAATTAGATCAGCAGTATTTAGACCTTTGTATAAACAGTTTTACTGGATTTTAGTAGCAGACGTTTTAATTCTTGGTTATATGGGAGCAATGCCTGCAGAAGGTCTTTATTTATTAATTGCAAGAGTAGCCACTGCCTATTATTTCTTACATTTCTTGGTTATTCTCCCCGTGCTTGGATTTAAAGAGAGAACATTACCTGTTCCACTAAGTATAACAGAGCCTATTTTAGGTGGATCACCAAACTTAGCAGCTGCAAAACACAGAGAAAGTAAAATAAAATAAAGTGAAAAAGTTATTTAAACTAATTTTAATACTTTCGTTTTTTTCTCTAAATAGTGTCCAAACATTTGCTGCAGAAAAAGTAGATTATCTTAAAACAGATTGGAGTTTTAAAGGTCTTTTTGGAAAATTTGATAGAGCAGCTCTTCAAAGAGGATATCAAGTTTATACGGAAGTTTGTGCTTCTTGCCATTCAATGAAATACTTGAGCTATAGAAATTTATCAGAAGAGGGTGGACCAGAGTTTTCAGAGGCAGCCGCAAAAGCAATCGCTGCTTCTTTTGAAGTTACAGATGGACCAAACGCTGATGGTGAAATGTTTATTAGACCTGGAAAACTTTCAGATAAATTTGTGATGCCATACGACAATGTAAAAGCCGCTCAAGCAGCTAACGGAGGAGCTTATCCACCAGATATGTCTGTTTTAGTTAAGGCTAGAGGTGGTGGAGTTGATTATATTTATTCTTTACTTCAAGGTTATGAAGATCCACCAAGTGGAGTAACTTTGGATGATGGAGTTTATTATAACAAATATATGTATGGTAATAAGATCAGAATGGCAGCGCCATTATCAGATGGAATAGTAGAGTACGGTGATGGCACTAATGCATCAGTTGAACAGATGTCAAAAGATGTAACAACATTTTTAATGTGGGCTGCGGAGCCTCACTTGGAAGCAAGACACCAAATGGGATTTAAAGCTATAGTATATTTAATTATTTTAACTATTTTAGTTTACTTTAGTATGAAGAAAATCTGGTCACGTGTTGAATCTGAAGTTTAACACATCTCCATCTTTAACAATATAATCTTTTCCTTCTAATCTCATTTTCCCATTTGCTTTAGAATTTACCCAGCCATCATTTGCTATAAAATCTTCATAAGAAATAGTTTCAGCTCGTATAAAGCCTTTTTCAAAATCAGTATGTATTTCGCCTGCTGCTTTAGGAGCTGTACAATTTTTTTTAATTGTCCATGCTCTTGTTTCTTCAGGACCAGATGTAAAATAAGTGTCTAGTTCTAGTATATTGTAACCTTTTTGAATTAACATATTTAATCCAGTTTCTTTTAAACCTATCATTTCCATATAATTTTTTTTCTCTTCAGCAGGTAATTCATTAATTTGATTTTCAATATCAGCGGATACAATTAGTGTATTTTCATTCCCAAATTTTTCTATGAAATCATTCGTATATTTATTACCGTTCTGAACACTTTGTTCATCAACATTACAGACATATATTTTTGGTTTAATTGATAATAAACCGCTTTGATTTAATTGCTTGGTATCAAATTGTGTTTTTAGAACCGAAATATCTTTGTCATTATTTATGCAATCAAGAGCAATTTCTAAAATTTTAAGTTGTTCCTCATCTACACTTTTCTTGTTATTTTTTTCCAATCTTTTTTGAATACTTTCAAGATCTGCAAGCATCATTTCAGTTTCAATAATTTCCAAATCTCTCACTGGGTTTACATCAGGATTAACATTTTGGATATCATCTGAATCAAAACATCTAATCATATGAATTACAGCATCAACTTCTCTGATATGAGAAAGAAATTTATTTCCTAATCCTTCTCCTTTTGAAGCTCCTTTTACAAGACCAGCAATATCAACGAATGAAATTGTGGTATTAATTACCTTTTTAGAGTTAGAGACTTTTGATAATTTAGACAATCTTTCATCTGGTACGGGAACTACACCAACATTTGGATCAATTGTACAAAATGGAAAGTTAGCTGCTTGTGCTTTACTAGAATTTGTTAGTGCATTAAAAAGCGTAGACTTACCAACATTTGGTAAACCAACAATTCCACATTTAAAACTCATTATTTATTATTAACTGTACTTGAAAATAGATCTAATTTTTTTTCAATTAATATTGAAATTGACTCAGTAATATTATTTGTAATTTTTTCTAATCCAGCCATTTCATCTTCATCAAAGTTTTGAAGTACAAAATCACTTACTTCCATATTGTCTTTTGGTTTTCCAATACCAATTCTTACTCTAGAATAATCTTTACCAATAAATTTATCTATTGAAGCTATACCATTATGACCTGCACTAGATCCACCAAACTTAGCTTTTATTTTTCCAAATTCCACATCCAAATCATCATGAAAAACTATGACATCCTCGGCATCAATTTTAAAATATTCTATTAATTCTCTTATACAAATTCCTGAATTATTCATGAAAGTTAAAGGTTTAATTGCATATATTTTTTTGTCTCCAACATTTCCTGTTGTAAGCAAACCTTTAAATTTTGGTTTCTGTTTTGATAGACCAAATTTTTTATTTATTGAGTCTATAATTTTAAAACCAACATTATGTCTATTATTTTCACTATCGGGCGTTGGGTTACCTAGTCCTACAAATAAAAGCATAAAAATTTTTTAATGGAAAACAAACTTCAGTCTAAATAATTTATTTTTTTTCTTCAGCAGGCTTCTCTTCGCCTTCAGCAGCTGGTTTATCGCCTTCAGCTGGTGCAGCAGCCTCGGCACCCGCTTCACCCTCTGCAGCTTCAGCTTCAGCTGGTTTTTCTGGCTCTTTCATTACAGTTGGAGCCGCAAGTGTTGCAATAACGAAATCCCTACCCTGAATAGTTGGTACAACTTCAGGGTCTAGATTAATTGATGAAATTTTAAAACTTTCTCCAATATCAATACCATCTAAATCAATTAAAAGATTGTCAGGTATTTTTTCACTTGGACATTTTAATTCAACTTTTCTTCTTACAATATTTAATACTCCACCTTTTTTTAATCCAGGTGATTTTTCATGATTAATAAATTTAACTGGAACCTCAATTCTAATTTTTAGACCAGGCACAACTCTTAAAAAATCAACATGTATAGGTTCGTCTGACAAAATGTGATATTTTACTTCTCTTGGAAGTACATTTTGTGGTTTACCGTTTACATTTAATGTAAGAATTGTAGATAAAAAATTTGAGTCTTCTAACATCGACTTTAGCAGTTTCTTAGATATAGAAACTTTTTCGTTTTGAGCTTCACCGCCGTAAATTATTGCCGGAACTTCTCCATTATCTCTTAGTGAGTTCAGCTCGCCTTTTGTTTTAGTATCTCTGATGTTAGCTTCTAAAGTATTCATAAAAACAAGGGTTTTTAGCTCAAGATCCTTAATAACACAAGGTAATTATTTAAATAAATCAGATACAGAAGTAGAATTTGATATTCTTTTAATTGCTTCACCCATTAGCCCTGAAATAGATAAAACTTCAATGTTTTTTGCACCTTTTATTTTGTCACTATTATCAATTGTGTCTGTAATTACTAAATTTTTGATAACAGAATTTTTAATTTTTTTGACCGCCTCGCCACTAAGTACACCGTGAGTAATATAAACGTAAACTTCTTTTGCGCCTCTATCTTTTAGAGCTTTAGCTGCATTTACAATTGTTCCACCAGAGTCGATGATATCGTCTACAATTATACATGTCTTACCTTTTACATCCCCAATTACATTCATAACCTGAGATTGTCCTGGCTTAGGTCTTCTTTTATCTACTATAGCTAGACCAATATTTAAAAGTTTTCCAAGAGATCTTGCTCGCTCAGTACCACCCACATCTGGAGCAACACAAATCATATTTTTACTTTTAATTTTTTTCTTAACGTGTCTTGCAAAAATAGGAGTAGCAAACAAGTTATCTACTGGAATATCAAAAAATCCTTGAATTTGTCCTGCGTGCAAATCTACTGTTACAACACGATCTGCTCCTGCTTTTGTAATCAGGTTAGATACTAGTTTTGCTGAAATTGAAGTTCTTGGGACAACTTTTCTATCTTGTCTTGCATAACCAAAATATGGAATTACAGCAGTTATATTTTTGGCAGATGATCTTTTTAAAGCATCTATGCATAATAAAAGTTCCATTAAATTATCATTAGCTGGTGAAGAAACAGATTGAATAATAAAAATACTATTTCCTCTTATGTTTTCATTAATCTCAACATAAATCTCACCATCAGAAAAATTTCTAATACTTGAATTGACTAATTTAGATTTTAAATATTTAGCAATATTCTTACTAAGAGGTTTATTGCTATTTCCTGATAATAATTTCATGAAAAAACCTAATTAAGCATAATTATTGAAATATTTCTACCATAATCAGCATGATTTAAACTTTTTGATCTTCTAGCACTAAAAAATTTATTTTTAGCATCGAATGTATCAACGTCAATTTTTTCTATTTTTTTCACACTAGACTGAAGAATTAATGATTTAACATAACTAGATAAGTTAAAATATAACTTTTCTTTACCCATTTTAAAAAATTTATGATTAGCTTTGTCTTTTCTTATAAATTTTTTATAAAAATCTTTTTGAACTTCATAATTTTTGACTGATATTGATGGACCTATAACTGCTGTAATATTTTTTGTTTTAGACCCTCTCTTAACCATAAATTTAATCACTTTTGATATAATTCCCTTAAAGGCACCTTTCCATCCTGAATGAATTGCAGCTATCATTTTTCTCTGATTGTCAAAAATAAGTATTGGTACACAATCTGCAGTCAAAACTGCAATAGGTAAATTTACTTGGTCAGTAATAATTGCATCAGCCTTAGGTTTTGTTTTTGATTTATACTTTTTGTCAATAAACACCAATTTATTACTATGAATTTGATTAAGTAAAAAAATATTTTTTGAGTTCTTAGAAATTTTTTTCCTTACAATATTTAAATTTTTTTTTACACTTGCACTATTGTCATTTGAACCTGGACCACAATTTAAACTTTTATAAATATTTTTTGATACACCACCGATGCTATTAAAAAAACCATGTTTAATAGCTTTATTTTTTGAAAGCTTTTTAGATTTAATCAATTTGAAAACCTGTTTTAAATTTATTGTTTTTAATTTTAATCAACATTACCTTAAATAACTCTCCCATTTGTTTCTCATCAATTAAACGTCTAATTCTATAAAATAGATCTGTTTTTTGTGAGAAGGCTATATTATTACTTACAATCTCTGCTCTCTGCAAAATTCCCATACTTGTTAAGAATTTTTTTTGATTAGTAATTAGATTATCTAGTTTTTCAAATTGATTAATATAATTAGCATATAAATTAAAATTTAAATTGTATGTAATATCAGAGTCGCCAATATCTTCTAATATGTTTGAAAATTTATGATCTTTTATTGCTTGAATAGTATTTTTTATTTTCAGATCTAAATATCCATAATCAATTATTAAAAGTCCACCATCTCTGTTCTCAATAATTTTACAAATTTTCTCTAGATATTTAAACGCTTCGGGAGAGTATTCAATAACATCTTGGTCCTTTGATATTTCAAATTTAAGTTCTTGCTCTATTGTTTTAATATCAACTTCTTTATCATTGAACTCAGCCTTTTTGTAAGTTTTTAAATTAACATACCTTTCAAACCAATTATTCTTCTTTTTAAAAAATTGCTTTATTGGAAGTGCATCAAAAAATTCGTTTGCAAGATAAATGCAAGGAAATGTGTTATCGATTTCAACTTTATTTACCCAGATTATTTTTTCAGAATTTAAATTTTTTTTTTGTTCATCAATTAAATATGAGCTTTTTTCATGAATCATTAAATTACAGGAGTTAAAACAATCTGGAAAATTCTTTAATGTTTCAGATACAACTTTCATCATCTCTCCATTACCAGCGCCAAGTTCAATTAAGTTAAATTTTTTAGGTGAACCGATGCTTTTCCAAAAAGTTATTACCCATATTGCAATTATTTCTGAAAATAGTCTTGTGATGTTGGGAGACGTAATAAAATCACCTTCTTTTCCAAAGGGATTTTTTTTCATATAATAACCATTTTCTTTATCGTAAAGAGCGTGATTGATAAATTGATCTAGAGGTAAATTAGTCGACTTGTTCATTTTTTTTCAAAAAGAAAATAATTAATCCAATTATCAAAAAGATAAAACTTATTAACTGACCCATAGTTAAATTGAATATTAGGTATCCCAATTGATCATCTGGAACTCTAAAAAATTCAACAATAAATCTAAAGATTGAATAGAAAATTAAAAATAATCCAGAAATTAATCCAGCTTTTTCAAAATTTCCTCTACTTCTAAAATAAACTAAAATTAAAAATAAAATTAAACCTTCTAATAATGCCTCATAAATTTGTGAGGGATGTCGTGGTTGATTATCTATTTGTATGAAAGTAACTGCCCAAGGTAAATTAGTTATAGTTCCATAAAGTTCAGAATTTATAAAATTTGCAATTCTTCCAAAAAATATTCCAATAGGTGCAACTAGAGCAACGACGTCTAAATATAAAAACGGATTTTGATTATTTTTTTTGGCAAACAATATAGTTGCTATAACAATACCAACTACTCCTCCGTGAAAAGACATGCCGCCTTCCCATACTTTTAAAATATTTAATAGATTATTGACATAGAATTCAAAATTATAAAATAATACATATCCAATTCTTCCACCTAAAATAATTCCGATGATTAAGTACGTTATATAATCATCAAAGTTTTTATTTATTTCAGAATTCTTTAAAAATAGTTTTTTTGCTATTAACCATCCAAATAAAATACCAGCAATATAAGCTAGCGAATACCATCTAATTTCTAAAGAAAATATTTCGATTGCAACTGGGTCAAAATTATTGATGAACATTTTAAATTATAACTATATTGTATATCTCAAATATGAAAAATTCTAAATTTATAATTGATAAATTTGCAAAACTACTAGAGCAGGGATTAATAACTTCAAAAGATTTATCATCTGAAATCTTAAATATATTTAAATCAAAGAGAGATGAATTTGTTTTTAAAATGAAACTTACTAGCAAGGATGAGTTTGATATTCTTTCAAAGAGAGTAGAAAATTTAGAAAATAAAATTTCAAAATTAGAAACAAAAAAAAAGAAGAAAACTAGACCGGCAAAAAGATCTTAACTCTTAGTCCATTAAATTTTGATTTTTCCAGCATAATGTTTCCACCATGGGATTTGATAATATCAGAAGCAATTGACAGTCCTAGACCAACACTTGATTTTGAGTCATTTCTGCTTTTGTCCATCTTATAAAAAGGTTTAAATACGTTTTCATACTCTTTTTTGGGTATCCCAGGGCCGTCATCATCAATAATTATAAATAGATTTGTATTTTTTTTGTTTAGGTTTATTTCAACTTTGTTTGCATATTTTAATCCGTTATCAATCAAGTTATTTAAAGATCTATTGATAAGGTTCTTTCTGCCATTAATGTAAATTCTAGGAATTAAATTATGAGAAATGTTTTTATTATTATATTTTTTTATAATTTCCTCTATTAGTTCTGAAAGATTAAACATTTCGTCTTTTTCAACATATGACAAGCTTGTAAATTGCAGATATTCATTAAGCATTTTTTCCATTTCGTTAATATCATCTGTTAACTTATCAACTGCATCTTTATCTTTAAGAAAAGCTAATTGTAGCTTCATTCTTGTTAAAGGAGTTCTTAAATCATGACTAATGCCTGATAACATTTCAGTTCTCTGATTAAGATGTCTTTCAATTCTCTTTCTCATTTTGTCAAATTCATGACCTGCTTGACGTATCTCAAGTGCTCCTGAGGGTTTAAATTCTTCTATGTCTTCTCCTTTTCCAAATCTCTCAGCAGCGCGTGCTAAATTTGTAATTGGTCTTGTTTGGTTTTTTAAAAATATTACTGAAATAATAACCATTATAATTGCAGGAACTGTAATCCACAGTGCAAATATTCTTGCGGAGGTACTAGTGACTCGATCTTTTGGAACTAAAAATTTAAAATATCCATCTTCATATTTTATTCTTAAATCAACTAGTTCTTTATAGTTTGTAGTATTAAACCAGAAGATCTCAGGAGAAAATTTAGATTTCAATTCTCTTCTTAAAGTTCGATCAATTGGACTAAACCATCTTTCTTTATTTTGATCACTTAATTTTTCATTAACAACTAATTCAATATTTAAATCTAGAAATAATGAAAATAAGTTTGTCACTTCTTGTTTATCATTTTCCTCATTTCGATAAGCTTCTACAAAAGCACTAATTTCATTTACCAGAGTTCTGGTCATACCTTTATTTGTTTTAATCCATAAACTATCAAAAAAAACAATAGTGATTATTAATTGGATAGTAATTACAGGGACAGCAACAATTAAAAGTGCTCTATAAAATAATCTTTTTGGTAAAACTTTTTTTAAATAATTACTCAATCCAGAGAACATATCCTGCACCTCTAATTGTTTGCAAAAACTTAGGACTTTTTTGATCTATTTCAATTTTTTTTCTCAATCTAGTAATAATAACATCGATAGATCTTTCTTTATCTAGATTAATCAATTTTCCTATATCTTCTCTTGAAAATGTTTTTCCAGGACTATTAATCATTTTTTCTAAAATTGTCTTTTCAGTATTATTAATTTTAAATTCTTTTTCATCTCTAATAATTAAAAGTTTATTTAAGTCGATTTTGACATTTTCAAATTCAATAATTCTTTTTTGCTCAGTTTTTTGTGTTTTATCTAAGATGTTTTTTATTCTTAGAATTAATTCTTTAGGTTCAAATGGTTTGGGTAAATAATCATCTGCACCAACTTCAAGACCTTCTATTCTTTCCTTAGCCTCTCCTTTAGCGGTAAGAAGTATTATCGGAGTATCTAGATTTTTTTTGTTTTCTTCTATAAATTCTAATCCATTCTTTCCAGGCATCATTATATCGAGCACAATTAAATCAAACTTTATTATTTTTATTTTCTCTGAGGCATCTTCAGCACTGTCAGCTGTAGTTACTAAATAATTATTTTCGTTTAAAAATTTTTTGACCAACGATCTAATACCATCGTCGTCATCAACTACTAAAATATGAGCTAAAAAATTATCCATTAATTATTTTATTTAATACATTGTCAAAATTAACAACTTCTTCTGAAGTTGAATTTAAAAGAGCAGAATAAATTCTTTTTTTTTGTAAATTAAAAATTTCTTCAAATATTTTCTTTCCTTTTTCGTTTAAAAACACATGTTTAACCCTTGTATCCTGATCATTCTTCTTAAATATGACGATGTCTAACTTTATTAAATCTTTTAAAACTCTGTTAAGGCTCTGCTTAGTTACTTTTAATTTTTTAAGAAGATCTGAGATAGAGATACCTTCGTAAGATGAAATTAGGTGAATAACCTTATGGTGGGCCACACCAATTGAATATTTATCTAAAATTTTTTTAGAGTCAGAAAATGTCTCTCTGTAACTAACAAATAATTTTTCAATTAAACCCTTAAGTTGATCGTCTTTAAGATATAAAAGTTCTTTCATAATGGGTAAGTTATATTGACATATCAAAGATACAAAGATATTTTTCACTGATATTTTAAAATATTTTCACTAATGATACCGTACGATAAAAGATCTGGAAAAATTTGGTACAACGATGAAATTGTTGATTGGGGAGATGTAAAACTCCATGTGTTAAGTCATGGTTTACATTATGCGAGTTGTGTTTTTGAAGGTGAAAGAGTTTATGATGGTTCTATTTTTAAATTAGAGGAACATACCTCAAGATTTTTTCATTCCGCTAGAAGAATGGGTTTTGAAATTCCTTATACTGAAGAGCAAATAAATACCGCTTCAAATAAAATTATTGCAACTCAAAATATAGAAAACGGATATGTAAGACCGGTAGCTTGGCGAGGCACTGAAATGATGGCTATCTCAGCACAACAAACAAAAATTCATGTTGCGATTGCAACTTGGGAGTGGGGATCTTACTTTGATCCAAAACTAAAAGTTGAAGGTATTAAATTAAATATTTCAAACTGGAGAAGACCAGCTCCTAATACTATACCTTGGGATACTAAAGCATCAGGTTTGTATATGATTTGCACATTATCAAAACATGAAGCTGAAAAACAAGGTTACACAGATTCTTTAATGTTGGATCACGAAGGAAATATTGCTGAAGCAACAGGGGCCAATGTATTTTTTAAAGATAATAATGGAGAAATTCACACACCAATCCCAGATTCATTCTTAGATGGAATTACAAGAAGAACTGTAATTGGAATTGCAAAATCAAAAAATATAAAAGTACATGAAAGAAAAATTAGTCCAACAGAACTTCCTAACTTTGTAGGGTGCTTTTTAACAGGAACTGCTGCTGAAGTTACACCTGTATCTTGTATAGCAGAAAATCAATTCAAAGTTTGCGAAACTATTATTGATCTTAATGAAAGCTATCAAGCACTGGTAAGAAAGAAAAAAGCAGCTTAATCTTTGTTATCTTCTGATATTGCGTGATCAATACCCTTTCGTAAATAATCATAACCTGTAAATAAAGTAAGCGCAGCTGATAACCATAAAAGAATAATCCCAATAGTTTGAGCATTATAATTTTCAAAGTTGATTATTTTATTTCCAGTATCTCCTGAAAGCAGTAGACCAATAGCAACCATTTGTAACACTGTTTTGAGTTTAGCAAGATTTGAAACTGGAAGTTTAATCTGACCTTTTGCTAAAAATTCTCGTAATCCTGAAATTAAAATTTCTCTAGTTAAGATTATTATGGCTGCAATAACTTCGTAATTTCTGATTGTTCCATCCATCACCAATAAAATTAGAGCTGTAGCGACTATAATTTTATCTGCAATAGGATCTAGTAGTTCTCCCAATTTAGATTCTTGGCCTAACATTCTAGCTAACATGCCATCTAAGAAATCTGTAAATGAAGCAATTATAAATAAAATTAAAGCAGTTAAATCACCATAAAAACCTGGAAGATAAAATGCTAAAACAAAGAAGGGTACAATTATTATTCTCCCTATTGTCAGAATATTTGGAATTTTTTTTAACATAATTATTCGTGAAAGAAGTTATATATCTTTTTTGCTACTTTTTCTTCAACACCTTCAACAGATTTAATTTCATCCAAACTAGCAGACTCAACAGATCTCGCTGACCCAAAATGGTTTAGTAGCGCTCTTTTTCTAATTGCTCCAATACCTTCAATTTGGTCCAATAAAGATTTACTAATTCCTTTTTTTCTCTTTGCTCTGTGGGCACTGATTGCAAATCTGTGTGATTCATCTCTTATCCTTTGAAGGAAGAATAGAGTAGGATCATTTTTTGAGAATTTATATTCTTTTCCATTGTGAAAAAATGTTTCATTTCCACTATTACGAAATTTACCCTTTGCTATTGCAATAATTGGAATGTCGTGAAGCCCCAATTCATTTAAACTTTCTCTAGCTACTGAATATTGTCCTTTTCCTCCATCTACTAATACTAAATCAGGAAAAGTGAGATAATTATCTTTTTCTTGAACAGCACGTTTAAATCTTCTGTTTAATACTTCTCTCATCATCCCATAATCATCTTGCTCATTTTTTTTGTGCTTGATATTGAACTTTCGATATCTTTTTTTAATAAATCCCTCATCACCATAAGCAATTAATGCGCCAACACTATTGGTACCTTGGATATGGCTGTTATCATAAACCTCAATTAAATTTATATTTGTTTCAAGATTGAATTTTTTTGCAACTTCATCAAAAAGTTCTCGATTATTCTGACTTTCATAAAGTTTTCTATTCAAACTGTCTTTTGCATTTTTTATTGCTTGATTAATTACTTTTAGTTTTGAACCTTTTTTAGCAACACTAATGTTAATTTGTTTTCCCTCTTTTTGAGTTAAAGTTTTTTCAATTAAGACTTTTTCTTTTATTTCCTCAGACAAAATTATTGCAGAAGGCACACTTTTATTTTCATAAAATTGTGAAACAAATGAATTTAAAATATCTCCTAATTTTTCATCTGGGTCATGTTTTGGAAAAAAAGCTTGGTTACCCCAATTTTGCTTTGAACGATAAAAAAATACTTGAATACAAGTTTTTCCAGACTCTTTGTATCCAGCTATAACATCTGCCTCTACTAAGTTTGCCTCATTAATTCTTTGAGAAGATTGAATAATATTTAAAGCTTTAATTCTATCTCTTAAAATTACTGCTTTTTCAAAATCTAATTCTTCACTTGCTCTTTCCATTTGACTGGAGAGATTTTTTTGAATTTTCCTTGATTTCCCTGACACAAACTCAATGGCATCATCAACTGTTTGTTGATAATCATTTTTTTCAACATAACCAACACATGGTCCAGAACATCTTTTTATTTGATAAAGGATACAAGGTCTTTCTCTATTTTTAAAAACAGTATCGTCACAAACTCTTAGATGAAAAATTTTTTGGATCATCTTAATTGTCCAGTTAGCTGAACCAGCTGACGCAAAAGGTCCGAAATAAAATCCTTCTTTTGTCTTTTTTCCCCTATGTCTTTTGATTTGTGGCCATTTATCCTTGTTACCAATAAAGATGAATGGAAAAGACTTATCATCCCTTAATAAAATATTGAACTTTGGTTTAAATTTTTTAATTAGGTTTGCTTCTAGAAGTAGTGCTTCACTTTCATTTGAAGTAGTTGTTATCTCTAATTTTCTAGTTTGAGACAACATTCTCTCTGTTCTTATTATATGATTTTTTTCAGATACATAACTTTTAAGTCTATTAGGAAGATTTTTTGCTTTTCCCACATAAAGGATTTCATTTTTTTCATTTAGCATCCTGTAGACACCAGGAAGTTTTGGGACCAGTGAGAGCTCTTTTTTAATTACCTCTTTTCCTATTTCAGAGCTTATCATGACTTCTTTTTTTGGTAATTTGAATACCAACAGATGAACATTGTTTAAGAATTTCTAATTTTTCAATTTTCAACATTATTTTAGCAATCCTTTTATCTTTGAATAATTCATCAAATACAGCTTCAGCTAATGTTTCAAGAAAATTGTAATGTTTTTTTTTAACAAGTTTTGTGATCAATTTTACAATTGTTCCATAATTAACAATCGATTTTATATCTTTGTCACTTGATGGCTTTTTATCCTCGTAATCAATTTCTAGGCTAAATTTAACTTTTTGAGGCTTTTTCTTTTCAAAGTCATAATAGCCAAGTTTTAAATTTAAAATTAGTTCATTAATTAGAATTTTCTTTTCGTAATTAAAAAGACTTTTGTTTTTATCTATTTTTACAATCTTAAAATTACTTCTTTTCATTCTTTGCCCATTATATCTGGTGTTTGCCAATTTAAATTTTGCCCACTATCTATTGCTAAAACTTGACCTGTAATAGATATATTTTTTATAAAAAAGTCAACAGCATTACATATTTGTTCAACATCAACTTGTCTTTTTAGCGGGGTTGCTAAATACTGTTTTCTAAAATGTTTTTCAGATTGTCTTTGATTTTTAATAGTTGGGCCAGGTGCAATACCGTTTACTCTAATCTTTGGAGCTAAACTCATAGCGCTAGTTTTAGTTAAAGTATAAAGTCCAGTTTTACTAATTGTGTACGAAAAAAAATATGGAGTTAGCTTAAATACTCTTTGATCAATTATATTAATTATATTGTTATTTGTTCCTTTAACATTTTTTGCAAATTCTTTTGATAGTAATGCAGGTGTTCTTAAATTCGTCCTTAAATGTTGCCCCCAACTATCTGTTGTAAAGTTTTCTAATTTATCATTTTCAAATAAAGAGGCATTATTAATGAGACAATCAAAGTATTTAAGTTTTGATTTTGCATATTTTACAATTTTATTTACATCATTTTCTTTACTCAAATCACCTTTAACCAAGTAAACTTTAGTACCATTATTTGATAGTTCTTTTTTTAACTTCTCAGCTTTTAATTTTGATTTATTGAAATGAATTAAAATTTCTTTATTGGGACCAGATAATTTTTTTGCAATTGCAGCACCAATTCTTGTTGCACCACCAGTTATAATTATTTTCCGTGCTTCCATTTTTTATCTCTTTTTTTTGTAACTTTTGTTCCAGGCATCCCCATTGTTGATCGACCTTTTGGATAAAGTTTATTTTTTACATCATACTGCCTTATTTTTGGATTTAATGTAATTTCTAATTCACTGCTTTCTAATTTTCTTATTTCATCTCTAATTTTAGCAGCTTCTTCAAATTCAAGATTAGATGCAGCTTCTTTCATCTTTTTATCTAGTGCTTTAAGATGTTTCTTTAAGTTGCCACCAACATTAGAACCTTCACTTATTTTTACATAATCTTTTTCATAAACACTCTCTAAAATGTCACTTATTTCTTTTTTAACTGATGTAGCGCTAATTTTATGTTTTTTATTGTACGCTAATTGAATATTTCTTCTTCTATCTGTTTCAGCAATTGCCTTTTTTATACTTTTAGTTTCTTTATCAGCATACAAAATAACTTTTCCATCTACGTTTCTTGCAGCTCTTCCTATTGTTTGAATAAGTGATGTTTCTGATCTTAAAAATCCTTCTTTATCTGCGTCTAAAATTCCAACTAATGCGCATTCAGGTATATCAAGACCTTCTCTTAGTAAGTTAATACCAACTAAAACATCGAATACACCCATCCGCAAATCTCTCATTATTTCAATTCTCTCCAAAGTATCGATATCTGAATGAAGATATCTAACTTTAATTCCATTTTCATGTAGATATTCAGTTAAGTCTTCTGCCATTTTCTTGGTTAGAGTTGTGACTAAAACACGATGATTGTTTTCAATCACTCTTTTGCATTCATGCATCAAATCATCTACCTGATTTTTTGCAGGTCTAATTTCAACTACAGGATCAATTAGTCCAGTTGGTCTGATAACTTGATCAATAAATTTACCTTTTGTTTGCTCTAGTTCCCATGGTCCTGGTGTTGCAGATACAAATACAGTTTGAGTTCTCATTAAATCCCACTCTTCAAACTTTAATGGTCTATTATCCATACACGATGGTAGTCTAAATCCATATTCTGCAAGAGTACTTTTTCTTGATCTATCTCCTTTGTACATTCCATTTAGTTGTGGAACAGTTACATGGCATTCATCAACAAATATTAAAGTGTTATCAGGGAAATATTCAAATAGGGTAGGAGGGGGTTCTCCTGGTTTTCTTCCAGATAAAAATCTTGAATAGTTTTCAATCCCCGCACAAGAACCAGTTGCTTCAATCATTTCTAAATCAAACTTCGTTCTTTCTTCTAACCTTTGAGCCTCTAATAATTTATTTTCAGCTCGATGTTTTTTTAAAGTTATTTCTAATTCTTTTTTAATATTAATAACTGCCTGTTCGATTGTAGGTTTAGGAGTTATGTAATGACTATTCGCATAGACTTTTACTAAACTTAGTTCTCTAACTTTATCTCCAGTTAAAGGATCAAACTCTTCAATTTGCTCTAATTTATCTCCAAATAGACAAAGCCTCCAAGCTCTATCTTCTAGGTGGGAAGGAAATATTTCTAAATATTCTCCTCTTGCTCTAAATGTTCCTCTATAAAAATTTTGATCATTTCTTTTGTATTGTAAAGCAACTAAAGATTTAATTATTTCTTCTCTGTTGTAATCATAATTTTTTTGAAGAGTTAGTGTCATTTTACTGTACGCTTCAACAGAACCTAATCCATAAATACATGAAACACTTGCTACAATTAAAACATCATCTCTTTCTAAAAGAGATCTGGTTGCTGAGTGTCTCATTCGATCAATTTGTTCATTAATTGATGCCTCTTTTTCTATGTAAGTGTCAGATCTTGGCACGTACGCTTCTGGAGTGTAATAGTCATAATAAGAAACAAAGTATTCAACTGCATTATCTGGGAAAAATGTTTTCATTTCTCCATAGAGTTGTGCTGCTAGCGTTTTATTTGGAGCAAGTATCAATGCAGGTCTATTAGTGGCCTCGATAACTTTTGCCATTGTAAAAGTTTTTCCAGATCCTGTAACTCCAAGTAATACTTGATTAAATTGATCTTTATTTGCACCATTTACTAATTTTTTAATAGCTTCTGGTTGATCACCTGCAGGTTTAAAATCAGATTTAATTTTGAATTTTTTTCCACCTTCGAGTTTTCCACCAATTTTTGGATTTTTACTCTGAATATCTGTAATTAAATCTTGATAAGTATTTTCCATATATTAAACAGCGTATTAGAATTTATTTATATTTCAATGAGCATAATATCAGACAGTTTAAAACGAATTAAACCATCACCAACTATTGCAGTTACTCAAAAAGCAAGAGAACTTAGAGCTGCAGGAAAAGATGTAATTGGACTTGGGGCTGGAGAACCAGATTTCGATACACCAGATAATATTAAAAATGCTGCAATTAAAGCTATCAAAAGTGGAGACACAAAATATACAGCAGTAGATGGAACACCTGCTTTAAAAAAAGCAATCGTAGATAAGTTTAAAAGAGAAAATAAAATTAATTACACCACAGATCAAATCACTGTTGGAACTGGTGGAAAACAAGTTCTTTATAATGCTTTCATGGCAACTTTGAATAAAGGTGATGAAGTAATTATTCCTGCACCTTTCTGGGTTTCTTATCCTGATATGGTTTTATTAGCGGGCGGTAAACCAAAGATAGTAAAGTGTACAGAAGAAGAAGGATTTAAACTAACGCCAAGTAAATTAAAAAAAGCTATTACTAAAAAAACAAAATGGGTGATTTTAAATTCACCTTCAAATCCAACTGGAGCAGGTTATTCAAAAAAAGAAATTGAAGATTTAGCTAAAGTTTTAATTAAAAATAAAAAAGTTCATATTTTAAGTGACGATATCTATGAACATATAGCATATGATAATTTTAATTTTTATACTATTGCTCAAAATTCAAAATTGAAAGATAGAACTTTGACAATGAATGGCGTTAGTAAATCTTATGCAATGACAGGTTGGAGAATAGGGTATGCCGCTGGACCAAAAGATATAATTAAAGCAATTGGTAAAATTCAATCTCAATCTACATCAAACCCATCATCAATCAGTCAAGCTGCTGCAGTTGAAGCTTTAAATGGAAACCAAGGTTTCATAAAAAAGAGATCTAAAGCTTTTAAAGAAAGAAGAGATTTTGTAGTTAAAAGTTTAAACAGCATTAAAGGTATAAATTGTTTAACCCCTAATGGGGCATTTTATGTATTTCCAAGTTGTAAGGGATTGTTAAATAAAAAAACTAAATTGAAAACTGACACCGAGTTTGTTCAAAAACTACTTGAGCAATCTAATGTTGCAGTTGTTCAAGGATCTGCATTTGGTTTAGATGGATACTTTAGAATTTCTTATGCTACTTCAATGCAAAATTTGAAGAAAGCAATGGATAGAATAAAATCCTTTTGTGAAAGCCTTTCTTAATAAGTGAAAACAGCATTACTATTTGGTGCAACTGGATTAGTTGGTGGACATGTTTTAAATCAACTTATTCAGAATAATAATTACTCTAAAATTAAAATATTTGTCCGTTCCTCAATTCAAATAAACAACTCAAAAATTGAAATAATTCAAACTGATTTTAATAATTTAGAAAAACACAAAGAAGAAATTGAGGGAGATGAATGTTTTTTCTGTATTGGGACAACAAAAAAAAATTCTCCTGATAAAAATGAATATCAAAGAATTGAATTAGATATACCAAAACAAGTAGCCCAAATTACAAAATCTAACAATGTTAAATCTTATTTTTTTGTATCTTCAGGATATGCAAATTCCAAAAGTTCAGGAGATTATTTAAAATATAAGGGCCTTGTAGAGGAAGAGATCTTAGGTTTAGGTTTTTCTAAAATAGGAATTATGAGACCCTCATTTATATTAGGTAACAGAAAAGAATTTAGATTGGGAGAGAAAATAGGAATAATTATTTTTAAGCTTCTAAACCCTTTATTTGTTGGACCATTAAAGAAAATGAGATCAATTCATTCAGAAACAATTGCAAAAGCTATGATTAAACTTGCGAATAATAATATTGATCAAAAAATCTTTGAGTCAGATCAAATTTCAGATTTAGTAAAATAAACTTTATACTAAACCTAATCTAACTACAGATTTTCCTGCATCAACCAAAGCACCACTTGCTGGTTTAAACTCAAAACCAATTAATTCTTCAGCATATTTTGTCTCTGGTTTCATCTCTAGTTCAAGATCAGGTATCATAGTTTTTGCGCTCGAGTCCAACATGCTAATAATCTTAACCATAAAATTTGGTAAAGTTTTTTTAGGTAGTTTTTTTGCATACTCTGGTAATGCTTCAGCTAAAATTTTTGATGTTTCAAGTAGTGTTTTAACTTCTTTACCAATAATTAATCTTCTGCCACCAACTTTTGAGTTTCCCAAGCAAGCCACATGAGATTTTGCAACATCTTTAATATCGGATATTAATATTCCCCATTTAGGAGTTGCTGGAAACTTACCTTTTAAAAATTGTTTTACATATTCAATCGAGGTTCCACCTTTAGTATCCAAAGCATCTCCAAATACACCACCAGGATTTATACAAGTTAGTTTATTTTTAATTCCATTACTTTCCATTAATTCCCAAGCTGCTTTTTCAGCGACTGTTTTTGATAGAAAATAATCATTAACTCCTTCAACCCAATTTTCATCAGTCCAATCATTTTCACTAAATGAATAAGGATTTGATCTATTTGGCTTTCTAAACATTGCTGCTATCGAAGATGTAACCACAAATTGCTCTGCATTTGCTTTGATGCCAGCGTTTAAAACTCTTAAAGTTCCATCTTTTGCAACTGGAATTAAATTTTCTCTATTTTTTGAAACCTTCATTGGAAAAGGTGAAGCCATATGAATTATATATTTACATCCCTTCGCAGCTTCTTCCCAACCTTCATCATTTAAAAGATCGAGTTTTGTAAAAGATAACTTATCTATCGAAGCATATTTACTAATTGTTTCTTTTGTTTGAGAAATTACATCATTATTTCTAACAGTGCCCAAAACCTCGTAACCTGAATTTAATAATTCTATTGCAGTATGTTTTGCTATCCATCCACTTATTCCAGTTAATAGCACTTTATCAGTCATAACATTTCTCCATTTAACTTATTATTAATTGCAATCTCAAACTAATGAGATAAGAATTTTTCTGCTTCTAATGCAGCCATACATCCCATACCAGCTGCTGTAACTGCTTGTCGAAAAGTTTTATCTTTAACATCACCTGCAGCATAAACTCCAGGAATGTTTGTTTCAGTAGAATCTGGTTTAGTAATCAGGTAACCTTCTTTATCCATTTCTAATTGATCTTTAAATAGTTGTGTTGCTGGATCGTGACCAATAGCAATAAATAACCCATCTAATTTTATTTCTTCTGTTTTTTCTGTTTTTAAGTTTTTAATTTTTATACCCTTAACATTTTTAGGTTCACTATCACCCAAAACATCTTCAACAACAGAGTCCCAAACAATTTCAATTTTTTTATTTTCCATCAATTTCTTTTGAAGCATCTTTTCTGCTCTCAAACTATCTCGTCTATGAATTAATTTTACTTTTGATGCAAATTTTGTAAGAAACATTGCTTCTTCTACTGCAGCGTTACCACCTCCAACCACAGCAACTTCTTTATCTTTAAAAAAGAAACCATCACATGTAGCACATGCTGAAACTCCAAATCCTCTAAATTCTTGTTCAGATTTAATGTTTAACCATCTTGCTTGTGCACCAGTTGAAATAATTATGCTGTCTGCAGTATATTTTTGCCCACTATCACCAACAGCTTCAAATGGTGTAGATTTTAAATTTACTAATCCGATATGATCTTCTATCATTTCTGTTCCAACAGCTTTTGCTTGATCTCGCATTTGATCCATTAACCACGGTCCTTGAATTACTTCAGCAAAGCCTGGAAAATTTTCTACATCAGTTGTCGTTGTTAATTGTCCACCAGGTTGAGCTCCGTGAACAAGAATAGGATTTAACATTGCTCGTGCAGCATAAACAGCTGCTGTGTATCCGGCAGGACCGGATCCAATTATTAACACTTTTGTGTGTTTAGTTGGATTTTGACTCATATGAAAGCTATATAGTGATTAATGTCTAAATTAAAAGGTTTATTATTAACTCAAGGGATGCACGGAATGATTAGTCAAGTCGAAGGACTTGCTAAAGCACTTGATATTGATTTTACTCACCGCAAGGTTGAACTAAAAAGTATATGGAAAATTGTTCCACCTAAATTTACTCCAATTTCTCAAAATGTTTATAAAAAGATTGAAGATAATGATTTTGATTTAATAATCTCATGTGGAAGAAAGAGTGTAATTCCATCTATTCACTTAAAAAGTATTTCTAAAAAAAAGGTTTTTAATATTCATATCCAAGATCCAAAAATAGAATTTAAATATTTTGATTTTGTTGTTGCACCCGAACATGATGGAATTAATGGCGAAAATGTTATTAACACTAAAGGAGCTATTCATTATCTTTCAGAAAGACAAATTGAGGAAAATAAAGATTATTTGAAAACTTTTATCAAACAAGATGAAAGGAAAATTTGGTGCTTAATTATGGGTGGGCCAACAAAATACTATGATTATTCAACTAAAAATATGAAACATATTTTCTCAATGTTTTATAAATTAATGAAAAAACATGATTTTCAATTAGTGGTAATTCCATCAATGAGAACCCCAATAAATACAATTCATTATGCTAAAGAGTTTTTTGGAGAAAATCACACAGTGATTATGAATGTAGATAAAAAGGCATATTTATCTGCATTAGCTTTATCTGAAAATATTGTTGTTACATGTGACTCTAGTTCAATGATTTCAGAAGCTGCTTTGACAGGTAAACCAATTTATGTTGCTAATATTTTACCAAAAAAGAATGACAAAAGATTCCAAAGATTTAGAAATTTATTTAGAGAACTAAATATTACTAGAAACTTAGGTGAAGAAGTGGAAAATTGGAACTATGAAAAGCTAGATGAAACGAATAGAGTAGCAAAAATAATAAAAGAAAAAATTCAATCTTAATGTCATTTTTTAATTCTATAAAAAATAATTCAAAAAAATATGAAACACCATTCGATCATTGGGAATATAGCAATGCTTTATCCGAAGGAGCAATTGAAGAGATTGTTAAAGCAGATATCCCAGATTTAAGTCAGCATAATTTAAATTATGATGGAACTAGAGCAATAGATGGTGGTGCTGCAGAGTTTAGAGAAGGGATTTCGTCTGGTGGTAAAGCAATAAAATTTAGATGTTTTGTCACTAAAGAAAATAGTTCACAATTTCCAAATCTTGTAAAATTTATTAATGAGCTACAGTCTAAAGAAACTTACGAGATAATATCTAAAATGATCAATAAAGACTTATCTGATTCATACGTCAGAGTTGAAGTAATTTGTGATAGGGAAGGATTTTGGCTTAAACCACACTGTGATATTAAAGAAAAATTAATGTCAGGATTAATTTTTGTAAATAAAACAAACGAATCTGAAGATTTAGGTACTGATTTTTACAATGAAAAATTAGAGAAAGTTAAAACATTGCCTTATAGAAATAACTATGGATATCTTTTTACAAGTGGACCAAATACTTGGCATGGCATGGAGAAAAAGAGCATTCTTAAAGAAAGAAGATGTTTACAAGTAAACTATGTGACTTTCGAAACTGACTGGAAAGTAAAAAATTAAAATTTATTTAATGAGATTAATCCAGATTTTGGATCAATAATTTTTTCATCTAAGGTAGCAACTTTACCAACTGCAAAACCAGCATTTTCAATTACTTTTTTAAAGTCCTCTTCTGAAAAATTAGTAGTATTTTCAAAGTTTATAAATGCAACTCCCTCTGGCCAAGAAACCTCAACATTACCTTCGCCTGTTGCAGCTTTAAGTTCTTTTTCAACTTTTGCTTGGCATGCCATACATACCATTCCATCAACAACTCCTATCATTGCTATCTCAGCTTTTATTGCTGTTTGAAGCATAAGAAAACTAAAAATGAATATTAAAAATTTTTTCATAGAGAAATTTATATTGTAAAAATTAGATTTTATCTAGTTTAATTTTTCTAATATAAAGTTATTTATGTTTGAGAGTTTTATAAAAAGTTGCTCAAAAAATATAATAGGGAATGAAAATAATATAAAACTGTCTCTTGCTTGCATTGTTTGTGGAGGATCAATTTTAATTGAAGACTTTCCTGGTACTGGTAAAACAACATTTGCAAAAACAATAACTTATAATCTAGGTTTAGATTTTAAAAGAATACAGTTTACATCAGATTTGTTACCAGCAGATATTTTGGGTTATAATTTTTTTAAAGGTGATCAAAATATATTTCAGAAAGGACCTATTTTTACTAATGTTGTGCTTGCAGATGAACTTAATCGTGGTAGCGCAAAGTCACAAAGTGCTTTTCTTGAAGCTATGGAGGAAAAAAATGTAACTATTGATGGAGAAACTTATAAATTACCGGATCCTTTTTTTGTAATAGCTACACAAAATCCTATGGATAGTTCTGGTACCTCTATGTTACCTGATTCACAGATAGACCGTTTTATGGTTTCTTTTTCTTTAACAGAACTAAGTGACAACCAAAAAAAAGAAGTTTTAAAAAATAATTTTACTTTTGATGAAAATCAAATTTTAAATATCAATTGGAATGAAATCAAAAATCAAAAAGAAAAAATAAATATAAATGAAAATATATATGATTATATTTTAAATATTGAAAGTTTTATAAATCAATTAAATAAAGATATTTATATCTCACCAAGATGCTTAAAACAAATATCTGAACTTGGCAAAGGTTGGTCGTTAATTCATGATAGAGATTATGTTTCTCATCAAGATATTAAAGATATTTTACCATTTATAATTAGACACCGAATAAGATTTTTAAATGAGGAAAACGAAAAGATAAATTTTATAAAAAATGAGATTTTAGGTAAAATTGAAATTCCTAAATAATGTTGACTAGATTTCCTCAAAATAAATTAATTTCTTATTTTGATTATTTTAAAAAGGAGAGAATAGTTATTTATCCAAATTTATCTGGATTAATACTGGGAGTATTTGTTTTCTTTTGTTTTTTAATCTCAATTTTTTATGAAAATAATTTTGCACTATTAATTTCAATAATAATTTTTTCTATATTTTTTATTTCAATTATTATTTCTAATCAAAACCTTAGCAATATTGATTTGATCTTGTCAGATGATTTCTTGATTCAGTCTGAAAAAAAGAATTCTATTCAAATTAATATGTTTAATAATTCTAGAATTAAAAAATTAAATATTAAATTTTATATAGATAAGGAATTTAAAGGAAATTTTGATCTTGAGCTTAACAATAATCTACTAGATTTAAATTTCTTTAAAGAAAAAAGGGGTTTAATTACACTTAATTATTTAGAATTAAAATCTGATTTTCCTTTTGGTGTAATTAATACTTTTAGAAAATTTCAAATTAACAAAACTATCTATGTTTATCCTAATCCAAATAGACAAAATTTAGGACTAATTAATAATTTTAAAATTGAAAAAAATCCTCAAAATCATGAAGAGTTTGATGGCGTTGATCTATACAAAATTGGTGATAATTTAAGCAAAATAGCATGGAAACAGTCAATTGGAAAAAACAAAAAATATATTAAGTCTTTTAAAAGTAACCACAGTATAGAAGATAAGGTATTAGATTTAGATCAGTATCCAAATATTGATTTTGAGGAATTGTTAAGTTCTGTAACTTTTATATTCATACAATATTTTAAACTTAAAAAAAATATATCTCTAAAACATAAAGATCAGATTTTTAAATTAACAAATAAAAAATCTTCATTAAATAAAATTTTAAAATATTTAAGTTATGTTCAAAATTAATCTATATAATTCAAATTTTAGATGTTTCCTAATAATGATATTGGGAACCCTATCCCTTCAATCCGAATTAAGTTTATTGAACAAATTTTTTTTTATAGGAGTTGTAATTTTCTCATATTACCTAAATAAAATTGAATTTAAGTTTAAGATATTTTTTTTATCGATTGCTTCTATAATAGTTCTTTATATTCAATTAATTATTGAAAATCATTTATTTTCAAAAGATTATTTCATTAATATTTTAGGTTTATTATTGGTTCTAAGGTTTGCTGATTTAAATCAAAAAAAGAAATTATTTTCTTTTTCTCTTATTTCATTAATTATTTCAGTAGTAAGTTTAATTAATTCCCAAGATATAATTAGCTCAATACTCTCAATTTCAATTTTAATTCTAACTATAATTAATTTTTATCTAATTAATCAAAAGCAAATTATTTACTTAAATATTAAAAATCTAATCAAATTATTAAGTATTTCTTTTTTAATTTTTCCAATAATAGTAATAATTTATTTAATTTTTCCACGAACTGAGATCAATATCAAAATATTAGAAAGCTCTAATACCAATCTTGGAATTCCAGATCAAATTGAGCTTGGTTCTTTTCAAAGTTTTGCAAATAGTACTAAAAAAGTATTTACACTTAATACTAAAAAATTTGACCAAAAAGACTTATATTTTAGAGTTAAAATATTTGACTATTTAACAGCTGATAAAACTTGGATTTCATCTAAAGAGGATTTTCTAATAAAAAACTTTAAGCAAAAATTAACTTTATCTAAACCAAAATTACTAAATAGTACCTATGATATAATTTTAGAAAACCATAATAAAAAATGGGTTCCAAGTTTAAAAAATTATACAGTGACTAATGGATTGAACCAACATTATTATAGTTTTTTTAATCAAACTCATCAAAACTATATTGAGATAGAAAAAAAAAAAATCATTCAATTTACTAAGTTTAAGCAACAAAATTATATTAGTGATAATTTGAAGAAATTTTACACTGAGTTACCAAATACTGTTTCAAAAGATTTGAAAAATTGGGTTATAAATAATAAACAAAATAAATCTGAAAAAGAATATTTAGGATTTTTAATGAATTATTTTGGCCAAAATCAATTTTATTATAATTTGAGTCCGAAGATAACTTCTAAAAATAATTATGCAGATTTTTTCTTTAAATCTAAAGAAGGTTATTGTGAGTATTATGCTGGAATGTTTGTAATCCTTTCAAGATTAGCAAATATCCCATCCAGAATAGTTTCAGGTTATTTTGGTGGTACAGAGAATGAATTTGGCGAATTCTATGAATTTACTCAAAGCGACTCTCATGCGTGGGCTGAAATTTGGCTAGATGATCTGGGTTGGGTAAGATTTGATCCAACTACAGCTATTCCTCCTTCAAGAATTAAAAATTCAATAAATCAATTTTTAGATCAAAATAACGAAAATTCAGACAAAAAATTTTCATTTAAAATTTATAATTTTGCTAGAAATTATTTTGCTTATTTAGATTATAGATGGACTAAAAATTTTATTGAATATGATAAAAAAACCAGAGATGAATTTATTAATCAAATCAATTTTAAATATTTCTTATTATTATTTGCACCATTTGCATTATTCCATATATTTAAATTAATTGTGATGATTAATAAAAAAAATTTAATTAGACTTTTATTTAATTTAATTATTTTTACATCATCAAAAGAACAAAAAATTTTAAAGTCTGATACACCTCATCAAGCTTTTAGTAAACTTAGTAAAAATTCAAGAAATAAGTACTCAAGTTTTTTTAAAATTTATTTAAAAAATATTTATTCTTAATCTACTGTTTGGTTGGAGTTATTGATGAGTTTGATCCAGATAATGTATCAACAGAATCTTGAAAACTTTCAAAGTTTTCACCTTTACCAGAATTAGCTTGTTCAATTTTTAAAGAGGAACTGCCAACTGCTCCAACAGCCGTTGTGCTAAAATCTCCAAAACCAGCAAATTTACCATTATCTAGGGCATTATACACCTCTTGAGGAGTGGTTTCACCTGCTACCTCAAAATCACTTACACCATTTTCTAACCCACCTCCTGATTTTAAAGATGTGATATTACTTTTTAAAATATTATCACTATCGTTGTTTCCATCACTATCTAAAGTAAAATTAAAGCTTTGACTTATGCCTGAGGTATACGAAGTACTACCAGTTGTAACATCAAAATCTAGATCGCCCGCTAAATATCCAACTTCTAAAGTTCCAGTGTAGTTTGTAGATATTGTTTTATTATCAAAATCCACCGTTGTTATTGATCTATAATTTCCACCATCAAAAACAGAGCCTGAGTCTGCAGTCATATTTATTGAACCACTGTCATATTTGTAAGTACCGCTTGAAGTTGATGCAGTAACGGTAGTACTTTCAACAGCATTTACCTCTAATGGAATAGTTACAGCTTCAGTAACTTCATCAACAGTAAATGTATCTATTGCAATTGCTGCTTCTTCACTATTGGTAGTTTCATTTATATTCTCAGATTCATTGTTATTTGTTTCATCAGTAACTATTGGGCTTAAGGAAAGTATTGAATTTGTATCAGCTTTTACTAAAGCTCTTAATTCATTTCCTTCATCATTTTTTCCAACTAGAGTAAAGAATTCCTTTATATCTAATTGTCCTTCTGATACCAAACTAGATAATTGATTGATAGTCGATTGAGATGAAATAATTTCTGTATCACTTGTTGAGATTTCTGTCTCCACTGTGATTTCTTGATTTATATTTTGACTTGAGGCTGTATTTAAAACATCTTCAGAGACTGTGTCGCTTTCACTTTCTTGCTCACCACTTAGAGCTAAAATTACATCATCATTTTTTAAAACCTCTCCTAAAACTTCATCTTTTGTTTTGTCGGCATATAAAGTTTCTTTTGTAGTTTCATCGTCTTGAGCGATTTGCTCTGGCTCTTGGGTTGTCTCAGTATTCTTAGCTTCTAAACTTTGCTTAAACTCATTTAATTCTGCAGCAGGTATTGTAATTGGTGGATCTGGTGGAGTATTAGGCGCCATTTTAGTATAAGTATAAGGCTGATCAAGAACAACACTCCCCAAACTGTTAGCAACCTCAACTGCACCTGGTCTAAGCCCTAAAGTATTTGCTGGCCCTGGACCAATTAGTAAAACTTTAGACTCTTGGTTATTATTATTTACAATTGCTTGAAATTCAGTTCCTCTAGTTCCTATTGATCCTGCTGGAACTTTAACAACTAAATTATCAGGATTTTGTTCACTGATTAGTCCTGTTATCACTTTCATGGAACCTTGTTTTATTAGGGAAAGAATTTTTCCATCATTGTTAGATGGATCAAACACAAATTCATCAATTGTTACCTCTGATTGTGCACCAATATTTAGTACAGTTTGATCTAGTAACAATATCTGAGAATTTGATTTTTCATTAACATTAATAGTGTCTCCAAAATAAATTTTATCTCCTGTAGAAAGTTGTTCTCCATTTTGATTGAACACCTTGCCAACTGCAGCAGAGAGAACACCTATTATTTGTTTCTCTTCTGAGTAAGTATTACTGATAAAAACAACAGAAATAAATATTATAGTTAAAAGCTTTTTCATTAAAAATTAACTCTTTTTGTTATGCTATAAGTGATGTTTTCTTTAATAGTATCATAGTTGAGCATATTTGAATTGGTATTTGTTTCTAAATACTTCAGAGAATAAAAGAAAGATCTATCTTTATCTATAAATTTCAAAAAAGGAATTTGAGACAAAGATCCATTTATTGATACAGATGATTTAATTGTTAAGTCATCTCTGACTATAGATGAATTATAAAAACTATCTGATGCTTTATATTTATTTTGATCAAAACTTTTTTCAAATTTAACTACGCCAATTGGTAAAATTCTTGAATATGAAAAAGAATAACCATACCCATCATAAGAATTATAATTTTTATTTGCTACAACGTCTCTGCCAAATAAACTTATATTTAGTAAATTTTTGTCATTTAAAATTTTTTGGTAAGCTATATTGCCTGAGTAGGTATCATTATTTTTGTCATTAGCAGAAGTAAAAGTTGAAGTTAAGTCAAACTTATTTTCTGAAAAGCTAAAACCAAAGTTAACATTATTATTTGAATTAATTAAATATCTTCCGCTCATACCCACAATCTTAGTATTGGCATCGTTTTGTGTTCTATAGTTTGGTCTAGAATAAACTATATATGGAGATAAAACTTTATTGCCTAAACTTTTGTTTAATATAAGAGAAGATGAAACAAGATCATTTTCCTCAGCAATTCCCCTATTTTGTTCAGTGCTATTCAATCCTGCTTTTAATATTACAGACAAAGTGTCATCAATTTGTCTAACTAATGTTGTATTAATTCCTTTATTGAGAGTTGTATCATCTCTAATTTCAGAGGAAGCATACTGTGATACTGCATCGTTTAAATAAAAAGTATTTGATTTTGAAACGCCTGCAACGTTTGAATGTTCATTTCCACTTAAAGAAAAATCTATACTTAAAAAAGTTTTTTTATTTTTTTCTTTTTCAGCCTCTGCAATTCTTTTCTGATAATCATTAATCAATTTTTCTATATAAATTCTTATATCATTTGTTAAATTTGGATCTTCCGATAAATCATTGAATACCTCTAAGGCTCTATCTTTTGAGTCGTTTCTTATCAATATCGACAGTAAATAAAGTTTGATGTCATAATTACTTGGATAAAGTAAATTCAATCTTTCTAATGTTGCAATTACATTTTTAAATTTTTCAATTTTCTCTTGTTGTTTCGCGTATAATAAATTTAATTGTAAGTTATCAGGTTGTTCTAAAATTTCCTCAAAAGTGATAATTTTTTTGTTTAATAGATCTTCAGAGAAAGAAACTTGAATATAAAAAATATTTAAAAAAATTATAATAAATAAATATTTGAAAATATTTTTCATTTTATTTTTGATATTGAAGTAGAACTTAATGAATTCGATTATAATTTAAAATTAAAAAATTTGAATTTATACTTTACTCTCTACTCTCTCTTAGGCATCACACCTGTTCTTTGTCCATTAATACTATTGGCTATTTCCCCACCTCTATCAACAAATTGTGAGACTGTTAGATCAAAGTGCCCCACAGATCCTATTGGGGAGTTGTTAGAGCCATTCATTTTAACATTTGAAAAATTAGTAACTGCTTCTCCTAAATATAAAATATCAGCAGGCTGATAATTTTCATAATCAGCTGGTAAATTTAGATTTACAGAGCCTGTAGCACCTGTAGCGTTATTAATATTAAAATCATCTGAATTGACACTGTCTAAACTCACACCTGCAGCTCCACCAGAGTAATCAGTTGTATAGCTATGAGTAAAATCTACTTCATCTTTTCCATTTAAGGATATTGTACCTGAATAAGTATTTGATATTTGTTTTGTTGCAAAGTTTACAACAGTTTGTCCATCAAAAGTACCTGAGCCAGTTCCTGTTGTGGCAGCCATATTTACACCATTTGCTGTATATGTATAAGTTCCAGATGTAATTCCTTGGAAATCACCGTATGTGGTATCTCCCTGGTTTTCTCCACCATATCTTAAAATATATGCCAGTCCGTCACCACCTTCAGCATTAGCCATTGCAATTTGGTTTTCTAAACTTTCATTTTCAATTTCTTCAATACCTTCTTCACCAATCAATTGTTCCAATGAAACACCTAATACTGTTGCCAGTTGATCAAAGGTCAATCCACCACCTGCTGTATCAAGTGCAGTTTGAACAATTTCGCCTATAATTTCATTTCCTTGGATTTGATTATCATCAAACAAACCCTCTTTAATAGCAGTTTGAATTTCTTCATTCTCAAGTCCAGCTTCTCTTACATCTAAAAAATTTTGAAACTCTTGTAACTGCTCATTGGTAATTGTAACAGGAGGTGTGGGTATTTGATTAGCAGCAAATTCAGTAAATGCAAAAGGAGTATCCAACAAGACAGATCCTTGATTGTTAAAGACTTCAACTGCACCTGGCCTTAGACCTAAAGTATTATTTTGACCAGGACCTATTAACAAAACTTTACTAACTTCTTCATCTTGATCAACTATCGCCTGAAACTCTGTTCCTCTTGTACCAATTGAGCCTGCAGGAGTTTTAACAACAAGATTATCTGGATTTTTTTCACTAATCTTACCACTTAAAACTTTAACACTGCCTTCAATGATATTGGTTGTAATTTTACCTTCTTGACTATTTGGATCATAAATAAATTCATCTAAAGTAACTGATGTTTTCGCACCAATTGTTATTACAGTTTGATCTAAAAGCAATATTTGTGACTTTGATTGATCTTCGGTTTTTATAACATCACCAAAATAAATTTTATCTCCTGCTTTTAAGGTTTCACCTTTTTGGTTGGTTATATTTCCAATTACAAAACCAATATTACCTACAATTATTTCCGAGGCATTTGCAAAATTCATAAAGTAAAAAAAAATAAAAAATGAAATAATTTTTTTCAAAATGTTATCCTTTTTGTTAATCCAAATTTAAAGATGTCTTTATTATAATCATAATTTAAAATATTTGATTTTGATCTTATTTCTGAATATGAAGCAGAGTAAAAAATATTCTTCAAAAATTCATAGTTAAGCAATTGATTTAAACTTCCACTCATGGAAATAGAATTAGTTTTAATTTCATCATCTCTTATGGTGTCACTTTTAACAAATGTATCAGCCTTATCATAAGTATTATAATTAATTGTTTGAGCTATATTAAAGTTAATTGTTTTTACTCGTGTAGAATAGCTTATTCTTAGGTATTCATTGTCATATCCATAGCTATCTAATTTGGCATTATAATCGTTAAATCCATATTTAAATTTAATATTATTATTTTGATTAATGAAATACTCATAACCAACAGCTAAACCTTGTGCTTCATTATTTTTATCTTCTGCAGCCGTAAATACATTATCTGTTCTGTAATCAGTTAAGCTGTAATTTCCAGATAAAACAACATTTTGATTGGGTTTTAAACCAAATCTATTTTCTATTATTAATGAATGAACCACATAATCGCTTTCATGAATATTATTGTTCTCATTTAGTGTGTAAAAGGTTGAAATATAATTTTTATCAATTTGTTTATTGTAATTTACAAATAATGAATGAGCATCATTTTCCTTATTTTTATCTCTGTTTTGTCTTGTAAATGCTTTTCCAACATTAAAATTTATATTCGATGTATCTGATAACTGTTTATAGGCTCCATACTTAATACCTATGTTTTGATAGTCATCATCATCAATCGTATCTGTAGCATAATTACTTAGACTGTCACTTATATAAAGAGAGTTGCTGTCACTTTTAGTATTCACATTATTTTCTAAAGTAGTGTTATAACCAATGTCAATAAACTGTACCCACTCATTATCTTGCTGCTTATCTTGTGCCTCTAATGTGCTAACAATTTTATCCAAACGCTGCCTTATTGCAGTTGTTAGAGTAGGGCTTCTTTTTATCTGATCAATAATGTCTTTAGTTCTTTCTTTTGAATCTATTTTTAATGAAATAGATAACAAATATAATTTTAGATCTAAGTTATCAGAATAAATGTCAGACAATCTTTCAAGTGTTGCAATTACAGCTTTATAATTACCCTTAGTTTCTTGTTCTTTTAAGTATTGTAAATTTAAATCAAGATTAGTCGGATCCTCTAAAATTTGATTGTAGGATATTTCTGAAAATAAGTTTGAAGGTATCAAAATTATAAAAAAAATTAATATTATTTTAAATTTTTTCATTAAAATTTGTTATTTTTTTTTTAAGTATTAAGTGATTTGTCCAGCTACATTTTTTTTCTGACCAATCAAAATAATCCATAATATTTTTTATAAAATAAGATCCAATTTTTTCAGGCTTTACGTCATCTAGATTACGATGTTTAACCATCTCCTTAGTTACCTTCACACCATTATCGAATATATGAATTTCTAAGTTTTCATGATTAAAATTTAATTCTATTAAAATTTTATTTTTTGGATCTGATTCTTTGTATCCATACTTAAGAATATTTGTAGTTGCTTCTCCTACAACTAACTTTATCTCATTAATTAATTGGTGGTTAAAAGAATAATTCTTTAAAATTAATTCTATAAAAGATCTAATATTTTTTAGGTTTTGTTTAGTAGCTTCAAATTCCCGAGATTGCATTGAAAATTATTTTAATTTTCAATTACAAAAAAAGTGTCTAATTTAGCCATCTTAAGAACTGATATAACTGCTTCACTTGGCTTTTGAATTTTAAAACTTTTATTAGCTTCTTCAGCTTTTTGTCTACTTTCAATCAATGCAGCAATTCCAGAGCTATCGATATAACTTACCTCACTCATGTTTACTGAAACTGCAGAATTTGATTCTAATGCTGTTGAAACTTGCTCTCTTAAGCTGTCAGAATTCTCTAAATCTACATCCCCATTAACGTTAATTATAAGAATATCATCTTCTTTTTTTTCTATAAAGCTCATAAATGCAATATATTATTAACTATTTTTTCGTCAAGAAATAGAAACAAATTTGTCTTAGAATTTTTATTTTTTTATAAACTTTAATCTAAAATTATAATATTAATTATTAATGTCTGATAATGAAAAAGATTTAGAAATTTACATTAAAAATGATGCAGAAAACTCAGATGATAGTTTGAGTTTATTAGATGAAGAAAATCAGAATTCACTACTAGAAGATGATGATCAAAGTTCACTTTTAGAGGAAGGAAGTCAGAATTTATTGGCAGAAGATGATGATCAAAGTTCACTTTTAGAAGAGGAAGTTCAAAGTTCATCTGCAGAAGATCAAGGATTAAGTGAAAGTATAAAAGAAGCAAATGAATCAATCATAACAGGTAATCCTGATCCATTTAATAAGCAAAATTTCGAGCGGATAAATAATACTTTATCCAAAATTGAAAATAAAATTGATCAAGAAACAGAACAATTAAAAAAGTTAGATGTTTTAAACGATATTAAATCTGAAATTCAAAAGATGAATGAAAATTCATTGTCTCAAACTTCAAACATAACAGCAGAAACTCCTCCTTCCACTGGTCATAATTTACCAAATACAGATGAACTTCTTAATCGTATAGATGATCTTGAAAATAAAATTCAAAGTAATCCAGACAATACTGAGCTTAAAGATAGTATTAATGAGTTAGTTCAAAATGTTAAAGTATTAAAAGAAGAAACAGAATCTTATAATAGAAGATTTGAAAGATTAGAAAGTTCTATTTCTAGATTTGAAGAAATGGAAAAGGATATAAGATTAGAAGTTGTTGATGAAGATGAGGAAGGTGAGACTTTAACAGCTTTTAATGAAAACGATGAAATCGTTCATGAACAAAAAATTCAAACTGAAAATACAACTTCGACAAAAAAATCTGTTGTAGAAGATCAAAAAAGAAAAAATATTTTATATTTAATTTTAATTTTTTTAATTATGCTGGTGACAGCTGCAGTTATTTTAGACAGACTGAAAATAGTTGATTTAAATTTAGATATCATTTTAAAAATGTTTTTTTAATAAAGTATTAATGCTTGGAATACTTTTCTTTGTATTAGGCGCATTATTTGGAAGTTTTGCTAATGTCTTAATTTTAAGACTTCCAAAAAATCAAAATATAGCTTTTCCAAGATCCTATTGTTTTGAATGTAAAAAACAAATTCCTTGGTATTTAAATATCCCTTTAATAACTTATCTCTTTCTTTTAGGAAAAACAAAATGCTGCAACAAACAATTAAATCCACAATATATAATTGTAGAGTTATTAATAGCATTTTTATTTTTGGTTAATTATTTAAATTTTAATTTAAACCAAGCAATTATTTTAAACATTTTATTTTTTATAACTGTAGTAATTATTTTTATAGATTTTAATGAGAGAATTATTTTTGATATCTTTAATTATTCTGTTCTAATTTCAGGTTTAATATTAGCTTTTTTCTCTCAAAATTTAAATCCACTAAATATCTCTATAACCAATTCTGCTGTAACAGCTACCTTGGGTATTTCTTTATTTTTTACTTTAAGACTTATATTTCTAAAGTTGAGAGAGATTGAAGCGTTAGGCTTAGGAGATGTTTTTTTGGTAGCTGGATTTGGTTCCTGGCTTGGTTTTGAGAAGTTTTTATACCTTTTAGTAATATCTTCTTTATTAGGGATAATATATTTCTTAATGTTTGGAAAAAATAAAAAAAATTTTCAAATTCCTTTTGGATCTTCAATGGGTGTTGCTTTTTTAACATTATTTTTTATTTGAACTCTTAAATCAAAAAAAAGTATAAAGTTTACTTTAAAAAAATTTAAAAATGAGTAATAATTTTGCATTGTTAACAATAATGGAGAAAAAATGAAAAAATTAAATGCTAAAAAAGGTTTCTCTTTAATTGAATTACTTGTTGTAATCGCAATTATTGGAGTACTTTCAGCTGTGGGTATTACAGCTTATACTGGTTACACAGCAAGCGCTAAAGAGCAAGCTGCAAGAACACAATTTTCACAAACTGTAAGCATGATAAATGCTGAAATGGCAAAATGTGCTTTAGGTTCTGGAAATTATGTTTGGGGATCAGGTACACCATTTGTAGCAGACACATGCGCAGATGGAATTGATGCCGCTTCTGATACAAATATTGCTGCTTACCTTACAAGTGGTTCAAATGGTTTAGGAATGAAAAATCCATATGCGCAAGACGAAGCAGCGGGAACTTATGCTAAAGCTGTAGCAAACGCTACAACAGATCCAGATGATGATGGAAGAATAACAGTTTTCTGTGCAGCAGCTGGAGCATGTACTATTAAACAGCAAGTGGTCAGTGGAACAATTCTCTCACAGACTATAAATAGTGCATCGTAATTAATATAATTTTGATCTTATAGAAAGGCGCTATTTCTATAGCGCCTTTTTTTTTGATTTTTATTTTACAACAGAACCCATATTGAAAATAGGTTGATACAAAGTTAAAAGTAATCCAGCAATTAAAGCACCAATTAGTACAATCATTACAGGTTCTATAAATTGTTTTAATGCACCTACTGCATTATCAACTTCTGCCTCGTAGTAAGTTGCAAGAGAATTAAACATTTCATCAACACTTCCAGTTCTTTCTCCAACTTTCATAAATTCTGCAAATTCAATAGGAAAAATTTTTTCATTACCAAATAATTCTGAAAGATTTTTTCCTGTTAAAATTTCTTGCTGAATTCTAGCAATTGCCTCTCTTACCAAAATATTGTTTGTGACACGACTACTTATCTCCAATGCTTCAATGATTGGAACTCCTGCATTTAAAAGATTTGATAATACCATTGCTAATTTTGCATATATAGATTTTATGACCAAAGGTCCAAATGCTGGTATCTTTAATGAAAAAGCATGAAAAAATTTTTTAACAGCATATATCCTTTTATTTAAGAAAACTAAGGTGGTTATAATTAAGGCTGTACTTATAAATAACAACCCGCCTTGAGCTGGATTTTTTAAAAAATTACTCATAGCAATTACTTTTTGTGTTGCTGCGGGTAATTCTACTCCAAGACCACCATAAATCTCCTCAAATACAGGAACAACTTTAATTAACATTACAGTTGTAACTAATAAAGCAACAGTTAATAGAATAATTGGATATGTTAATGCACCTTTAATATCCTTAATTATCTTAAGTTTTTTTTCTACTAAATTTACAATTTTATTTAAAAATAAAGCTAATGTACCACTACTTTCTCCAGCCTTAACCATGTTCACATAAGAGTCATCAAAATATTTTGGGAATTTCTCCAAGGCTGAACTAAATGATCGTCCTTGGTTTAAATCTTCGATGATTGAGTTAGTTAATTTAATCATTCCTGGTTTTTTAGCTTGTCTTCTTGCAAGTAAAATAGAGTCCATGATGGGTAGATCAGCTTTCATCATAGTTTCAAGTTTTTTAGAGAACATCATCACATCTAAATCAGATAATTTATCCGAATGTAGCTGCATTCCCAAAAAAGTTTTAATTTCTGGATCTGCACCACTAGAACCATTCGTTTTGGCTTCATTAATTTTTGAAACAGTGATCTTTTGAGCTCTTAATTTAGCAATTGCCTGAGGTTTAGTTAAAGCTTCAATTATACCTGAAATATCTTGTCCCTCTTTCTTGCCTGTATAACTAAAATTTAACATCTAGTTCTGTAATGATATGGTTCTTAAAAATTCCTCATAAGTAATCACACCATTTCTAATATGATCTCTTCCTACTTGTTCCATAGTTTTAAAACCATTTTCTTTAGCTATTTTAAGCATCTCAGGCGCTCGCCTACCTTCTATGATCGCAGCTGCTAACGCCTGATTAACTTCTAAGATTTCATAAATACCCTGTCTACCTTTGTAACCTGTATCATTACATTGATCACAACCTTGACCTTTATAGACTTTTAAAGTTTCAATTTCTGTTAATCCAAAACCAACGTCCTTTAATTGAGTTTGAGTAATTGTAGAGTCTTCAATCTTACAATTTGAACAAATTTTTCTAGCAAGTCTTTGAGCCACAACTGTATTTAATGCACCTGCTATCATGAAATTTGGAACACCCATATTAGTTAATCTTATAATTGTTTGAATTGCATCTTTAGTGTGTAGTGTTGATAATAATAAATGACCTGTTAGAGCTGCCTTTATTGCAATATCCACTGTTTCTTTGTCTCTAATCTCTCCAACTAGAATTACTTCTGGATCTTGTCTTAAGAAAGCTCTTAAGATACTTGCAAAGGTTAATCCTATTTGTTCATTAGCTTGTATTTGTCCAATTCCTTCCATTGTATATTCAACTGGATCTTCAGCTGTTAGTATATTTTTTTCAGGTTTATTCAAATGTGCTAGAGCTGCATACAGAGTTGTTGTTTTTCCACTTCCTGTAGGACCTGTAACTAAAACCATTCCTTGGGGGGATTCGATTGCTTTTATAAATTTACTTAATTCACTCATTGGTATTCCTATTTTATCTAAACCAATAACGTTAGTACTTCTAAGTAATCTCATACATATTCTTTCACCATATTTTGTTGGCACTGTATTAAAACGAACATCCACATCTATCCCATTGTTACTTTGGTCTTTTATAGTAATTGCGCCATCTTGTGGTAGACGTGTCTCAGATATATTACACCCAGCCATAATTTTTAGTCTTGTAACTACAGCCATATAATTTGGGGCCAGTATAGGATCAAAATTTTCTTGAATTTTCATAATACCATCATTTCTGTATCTCACTTTTGCAACATTATCTTTGAATACCTCAATGTGTATATCACTCGTTCCATCTCTTAATGCATCTTGGAATATTTTGTCTACAATGCTTACCACATTCATTGAACCTTTTGCGGCTGCTACAACTGCTTTTGTTGGTGCTTTTGTATCTTTCTTAGCAACTTGTATTTCCCAAACTTTAGAATTAGAAATTTGATCTATATTGCTTAATGTTCCAACAGAAAATAAGACATTTTTTTTTGTATACGATTTCAACTTAGTACCATGTGATAGCTTAAGTGGATCAGCTATAGCAACTTTAAGTGTCCCATCTTTTAATTCAAAAGGAATAACTTTTTCTTTTTTTATAAATTCAGTTGGCAAAATATTAATAAGTTCAGATTTAATTTGATCTTCTTTAAGTTCAATTTGCTTAATTGAAAAACTTCTGGATATAACCTTTGCTATATCAGCTTCTGTTGTGTATTGTTTTTTTAAAAGCTCTTCTACAATTTTAGATTTATTTGGACCACATTGAGTTGTAATTTTTGTTAAGCGATCTTGACTTAAAATTCCACTTGTAGCCAAAAGATTTGCAATTTTTTCTGATGCCGCAGAGCTTAGTTCCATTAAATAATCCTAGGTGCTAAGAATATCAAAAGTTCCTGTCGGTCATCAACTTGTGCTCTAGATCTAAACAATGTACCTACGCCAGGCATTTTGCCTAGTACAGGAACTCGACTATTATTTTCACTTAATGTTTCAGTTAAAATTCCTCCTACCACAGCAATATCACCATCAACTAATATTAAATTAGTGCTTATCTCTTTTTTGGTGATTTTTGGCGGACTTACAGATAAATCAAAAGAGTCATTGTTAATTTTTACTTCCATCATTACACTTCCATCACCTGTAATTATAGGAGTAACGTCTAATAGTAAATTTGCGTCATAATACTTAACAGAAGTTTGAATTGTACCCCCATCCGTTGTTGTTGTTTCGTTTATTCCAACTTGAGTACCTTGCTTTATAATTGCATTTTTTCCACTGATAGTGAAAAGTTTTGGATTTGATAAAGTTTTTGAATCTCCTTCAGTTTCCAAAGCATCAATTTCAAATTTAAGTTCTCCAGAGGTAGTAGATCTTATTATTCCCAAACCCGATGTACCAGAAACTAAAAAGTTTGTAGCACTTGCAACATCGTCACCTAGTGCAACATCACTGCCAGCAGTTCCAACGCCACCCCTAATAGTATTAGTTGCACCATCACTGCCAGTGTATGTTCTAGTAACACCCAATCTTGTTCCAAGCTTTGAGGCAAAGGTTGGTGATACTTCTACTAAAAAAGCTTCAATTAAAACTTGCGGTTTCTTTATATCAATTTTATTTAGGATTTTCTCTATTTCATTAATTTGAGCTTCTGTTGCTTTAACTATTAACGTTTTATTTTGATCGTTCTCAACTATGGTAAGTGATGTGGCCCCTTCTTGAACATTTTCTCCAGCTAAAATAGTTTCAAGTTGTGATTTTAAAACAGAAGGTGTTTCATAATATATGTTAAATATTTCTGTTATTTGAATATTGTCATCAGAACTTACATCTGTAATTTTGATAATATCTAAATCTTTGTTGATCGAATAAGAAAGTCCTTTTATTTCTATTATTGAGTTTATCACAATGTGCCATGGTTGATTTTTGACAGAATAATTCAATACTCCATTAACATTATCATCAACAACAATGGTTTTTTTTGCTAGATTTCCTAATCCAATTAAAGCTTCTCTTAAATCGGTATTATCAAAGTTTATAGATATAGGGAAAATAGGAGAATTAATACTTTCTGCTGAACTAGAAATTTCTCTCCTTGGTTTTAACGAATTATTATAACCAATAGAAGGTCCATCTTTAAAAGTTGAGTTGGTTTTAGTTAAACCATCTCTTTTTATAGAAACTACGTCAATTTCTTTTTTTATTTTACCACTATTACCTGGATTGTCTTTAGATGCACATCCAATAAGGCTCAATGAAATTATAATAATTAAAAAAAAATTAGCCTTATTCATTTAATCCCAAAGTAATAGTATTATTATTTTCCTGAATAGTAACTCTATCATCATCTATTTTTTTTACTAAAGCTTTATATTTTCCAATTTTTTGACCTTGTTTGATAATCACTTGATCTTCATCTCCTGGAAGTTTTAATAATGCGTAATTTTCTGAGTTAGTTCCAATAATCGTACCAACTAATTTCATGGATGTAACTGGATATATGCTTGGCTTAGACAAATTTTTTCTAAATTCTTTAATAATTTTTAAATTTTTTGAAAATGGATCAATCATTAGGTACCTTTCATCTGCGATTGACCAATTGATTGAATACATTAAAATAAAAGTTGATAATTTTAAAATAATTAATTTTCTCATATATTTAACAAGCTTAATCTAACTTTATTCCTTATATTAACTTTTCCATCTTCATTTTCTTCTATAGTCGAATCAACCACTACAAAACTTTTATCATATTTTTGAAGGGTTTTTATAAAATTCAAATAATCAATAAAGTTACCATTGATTAACAGGTCATATTCAACAATTTTATATTTATCAAAAGTATCAAATTTTCCTGGTTCATCCTTTTTTTCTTTTTTAAAAAATTCCTCAGAAGATTTATTTAAAGAAAGAATGCTCAGTTGATTATCTAAAGCTGCTTCAGAAAACAAAGTATAAAATTCATCAACTTTTGATAAGTTAAAGAAAGAATTTTTAACTCTTTCCAACTCAATTTTTGCCTCTTCAGTTTTTTTAATTAATCCTATTTTAGATGTTTCACTTGTCTCCAAAAATGATTTTTTTTGAATTAAATCTGGTTCAATAATTTTTGCAGAATTAATTGTTGGTTTAATTACAAAGAAATTTCCTATTACAAAACCAATTATCAAAATAAATAACATTGCAACTTTTGAGTAGGTTGAGCCTACTGTCAAAAATTTTTCATCTTTAATGGTCTTAATTTTTTTTATTTTCTTTTGTGCTTTAGAACCAAAAAAACCAAATGTTTTTTTTTCAATTTTCTTTTCTATATTAATGCTTTGAGAAGGATCTTTTTTTTCAGGAATTTCTTCTTTTTTTTTTATGACTTTTCTTTTAATTACTATTTTTTTAATCATTATAAATTCACCTCAATTACAAAATTTCTAAAAATATTTCCTTTTAAAACAATCTCTTGGTTGATTTCCTCACCTTGTTCTGAAATGACTGGATCATCATTTATACTGCTATCATTATTAACGATTGCGATATCAAGATTAGTTACATCTGGTTTGCCGATAGTTTCTCTGATATTTTCTACAAATATATTTAAGTCATAATCTGTAACCGCATGACCTTCAAAAATTGCTTTTGTTTCTGCAAATTGTAATTTATTCAATTTAACACCCTCTGGTACTATCATAGGTGTGTTTAAAATTAACTTATAATATTGGTTTGTTGAGTTCTGAACCTCACTTGCGAGTTTCATATCATTATCTATTTTTTTAAAGTTACCACTGATCGATTGAATTTCTTTCAATGATTGATCGTACTTTTTAGCAATTAGCGGATGTTCTTTTAATGTTTTTGATTTCTCTAAATAAATAGGAAAATTTAAAAATATAATTGCACTAAAAATAACTAATAAAAAAACAGTTACTAAATTCAAAAAATAGTTGCTGGTTTTTATTCTATTGTTGTCAATATATTTATAATTTTCAGGATTAAGATTGATTGAAAATTGTGGGATTAGTTTTTTTTTAACGTTAAAAGAATTGACAAATTGCAATGCGTTTCCAATTATAGGATATATTTTATTTATATTTAAGTAAGTATTAGGAATAGTTTTCTTTAGTTTTTTGCTTAAGCCAATATTTTTGTTATCAAATAAATATTCCTTAAGCGTATCGTATTCAACTAAATTGTCTTTAATTTCTGTTTCAATATTTTCATTATTTTTCAAGGAAATTTCTTTAATGATGATATCACTAAATTTATTTTTTAAACCGCTTGAAAAATTGTTAATCTTATTAAGTTCTGAGAATAAATAAATTTCTTTTAATTTTATTGGATTATTTTCATCACTATTTATTTCCTCAATCAAAGAGCTAGCATTTTGCATTGTTCTCTCAAAAACTTCAGACCAAAAAGGTCCATCAGGATTTTCCATGTTTTCAATCTGTTTTAGCAAAACTTTGTCAGATCTAGTTATATCTAGATTTATGAAATTGAATGAGTTATCTTTTATAGTTGCAAAATAACTTTCATCATAAGAATATTCTAGTATTCCAAAATGATATGGTTGAAATTCCTGTTTTTTAATTAATATTGAATTGATAATTGATAATAATTTAGGCTCAAAATAGTTAGCATTGATACCACATTGTTTTAAAACGTCTTTGTAAACATTGATCTTATCTTTATCTGTTTTTGCAACAATTATTTGTAATTCTAAACTTTCTTCGTTTTTAGATAAAATTTGAAAACTAACTTGTTCGGTATCTTTAAATTCGGAAAAATGTCCTAATGATTTCCAAAATTCAATATCTTTTGCTTTATCTTTAAAATTTTGAAAGATTATTTCATCAGCACTTGCAATATCTTCTTCAGGAATTGGTATTGTTATATTTTTTATTTCACAGCTTGATGTGGGTAAAATTACATTAGCTTCTAAATTCTTTATTTTATATTTCAAAACAATTTCAGATATTTTTTCTACGAAAATATCTGGATTTTTTTCAATGGTTTGATCTTTTTCAATTTCAAGTTTCTCATTAAGGAATTTTGTAATTTCATTTTTTCCATTAAATTGACAAACACTTATAGAATCTTGTAAAATTTCTATAGCTATCCTTTTTTCCTTTGAAATACTTATATTTCCAAGCATTGGGTGCACAATTTTATTAAATGCTAGTTTGGATTTTTGTTTAAAAGCCTCTAATTTTTCTTTCATATTTTTGCTTTAAATTAGGAGTTAATTTACTTTTATTAAATTAATCATTGTTTTCAAGCTTACATGGTTTACTTGGCGCTAATTAAAATTTTCAAATAAGCTTTAATTATGTATAGATTTCTTATGTTTTTTAAAAAAGGAATTACATTAATAGAAATACTAGTAATTATAGCAATACTCGGCATCTTTTCCACTATCGGTTATGTAAGTTTTAATTCAATTGATTCGGGTTCAAATCTGAGTAGTCACAAGCAAAACTTAATGAATTATCTAGAAGAAATTAAATTTAAGGCATTTAGTGATGGCAAACATTATAAAGTAATCCTTGATAATTCTGGTGATGATGTTGAAATTAATCTTTATGAACCTGACTCTTCTAATATTAAATGGCGTGATTTAAATTTAAATAGGAGATGCAACTGCCAAAGTGGTGATAGTTCAGATGATACGTGTGATAATTCATTTTCAAATGTTGCTGTATCCTCATTGACTGCTGTATCAAATTTTACAAAAACATTAGAAAATCTAACAATTAAAAATTGTAATAATGGCAGTTGTGGTACTGAAACTGATGCACCAGTTGAAATTTGTTTTTTATACGATGGATCATCACCACGCGATAAATTTTTTAAACTTGTTGGTAAAGAAAACCTAAATATTATATTAAAATTGAACAAAACTGGTCATGTTGAAAATTAAAAGTGCATTTTCTTTGATAGAGGCTCTTGTAGCTATATTTGTACTTAGCATGATAACTTTAACTTATATGAATTCGAGTTCAGTTTTTATAAGGCAACAAGCTGATTTGATTAATAAAGACAGACTTAATCAAATAGCTGATTTAATTATTCAAGATATAATGGCTTACTCTAAGTTAACTCAAAATCCATATGGTTCAATAGTTGCTGACGCACAAAACTTTGGAGGTGCAGATAATACATTAGAAGTTTCTAATGTAACAAGTATGCCTCAAGCAGGGGATATTTTTATAATTGCAGATCAAGCAAACAGATATACTGTGCAAAGTACATCTGGCTCTACCCCAGATAGCGTTGTTATAACCACAATAGAAGATCTTCCAAGCAATACTACTATTACTCAATCAAGTTTAACATTCATATCTTTTAAAAAAAATGATTTATCCTGTTTTGATGGTTTAAATCTTGCTAATGCTGATGCACCAGCTTCACTCACAAATTGCTCCTCATTACCTGATGATATAAGTGATTTATTTGATCATTGGAAAAACATTATTGATACTGAGTTTGGAAGTGATTTAACAACGAGAACTATTGTATTAGATGATCAAGACCTTATTAAAGTAACTTTAGGAGATGGCACAGAAAATATAACTATTGCAAAAAAAATTAATAATTGTTTATCTGATGCCCCAACTCAAACTATTGCTTTTTCATTTCCTGGAATTGCAGATCCTATAGAAACAGGTATCATGTCTGGCCCTGAAAATCCTGTAGCACATTATGCATATGACGGTCGTGCATATAATTTTGCAAACCCTAATTCAGATATGTCGGCAACGCAAAATACCCCTATATCTTGTACTAGAGTTGCTTTTTCAACATGCAGACAAAGTTATGCATGGGAAAATACAATAACAGTTTTTTTATATCGCTATACAGGTACAACTCCAATTAGAGTAAGAGCAACTACTTTAGGAGGCTGGAAAGGACAAGGTACTTTAATAAACCCGAATGATATTTCTTTATGGTTTATTTTTGGAGAATATAATTCAAGTAACGCACAAGATATTTCAAATCTTGGACAAACGCTTGCTGGACGGACTTATGGATATTTACGTTATAACATAAGAAATCTCCCTGATGTTGCAAGAGTTTTAACATTCAATACAAGTTCTGAAGGATGTGCGGACAATGTTGATGATGGTGATTGTGACGCAAAGCATTCTTTTGGCGGAAGTCATGCGGGTAATTTGTTTCACTTAGGAAGTAACGTCTCTACATTTTCAAATATAGAATTAACTTTGACTGGTAATCCAAGTCCATTTAGTTTGGATGCCTGGAGAATTCTGAAAAACGAACCCAATTGTTTGATAGCAAGTGGTCAGACAGGTTCAGCTCATGGAAGTGCATTAAATATAGAAGATAAAAATACTTGTTGGAATTATGTAACTGCCACAACAGACAGTTTAGCACAAGCATTAACAAAAAATCAAACGACTATGAGGCTAAATGATAGTTCAAAATTTCCATCTTCAGGAAGTTTGCAAGTAGGTTCTGAATATATAAATTATTCTTCTAACAACACAGCAACAAACACAATTACCATTTCTAGTAGAGGAGTAAGGCCTACTGGAACCTTAACAGAAACGATACCCAATTCAGGAATGGGTGGTGACTGGAAAATACAAGAAATATCTAATGGCAAGCTATTAACAGGAACTTGGGGGGGTTACCTTGAGATAAATGATGAGATTTTTGAATCTCACCAAAACTATAGCAACCATGATTGGATTGATAATAATACATTTAGAATTTCAAATAGGGGTATGCGAGGTTCATCAGAAGAAGGACATAATGTGGGAGATCAAGTTAGAAACTATGATATGAGAGCTCAGACGTGGCCCTCTGGTACAATAGTTTACGAAGGCCCTCCGAATTCAGTTCCAGTTGTTATGCAGAAGGTGGGATCAGGAAATAATCGTCATTTTCCTAGAAAAAGATTAAAAAAGAAAATTAAACTAAATGTAACACTTAACTCTGTATGTTCATAAGTAAAAAAGGAATTAGTTTGGTAGAATTAATGATTACATTGTTTGTAACTTCTTTAATTTCAGTTTCTGTTTATTATATTTATGACAGAGGTTTAAAAGATTTTTCGCAAGTCAAAGATACTGGTGAACTACAAAATGAATCAACTTATATTTTTTCATTAATCGAGAAGGATCTAGCAAGAGGAGGTTTTGTTCATCCAATAAGAGGAGATATTACTAATTCTGATAATTGTAAAGCATCAATTTCAAATGAAGATGCTGTAAAAATTGTTTCGGGAACCGAAGTAAGTGCCTGCTATGACAAACCAAGTTATGATGGAGCAGTGGCTTATAGATATAAAATAACATACAAAAAAGGTCCCTTCGCAGATGGACCAGACTCTAATACACTATATAAAAAAATAATAAGATCTGATGATTGTGACATAGAAGAAATCACAGATAGTGACCCAAATTTTGCAACTACAATACATGATTGGCAACCTGTAAGCACTAATATCAATTCAATAAATTTTAATTATCCTGTGGTAGATGGTGATACCCAAGAAAATGTAGTTAATATTGATATTGCTTTTCAATCTAAGAATAATTCAGAGAGACAATTAAATTTTGATAAAAGTGTTTTTTTAAGAAACAAAAATATCGCAACAAATACGGGCAATTGTGACGATCGTTGTCCGAATTCTATAAAACCGTTTTCTGACTATAATGTTTCATCTAATACAAGTTTTTGGAACCCAACTGCAAATAACGTACCAAGTGCAAGAGTAATTATTGAAGAAGGTTTTGACACTGATGAAGACAAATTAAAATGGGATAGTGATCTAGCAACGACCTATGGACTAACAGTGTCATTTAGCAGCGTTACAGGGGTATTAAGTATAACTGGCACAACAACTGCTGCTAATTATCAAAATTTTTTGCGAGAAGTTAGATATGTAAATACAAATGATACGCCAGCTAACAGAGATGTTTCAAATGATCCAGATCGAAAAATAATATTAGCACTTGGAGCTGATGTTTGCTCACCAGTACCAAGAATTGTTGGTACTACCTCGCATTTTTATTGTTATCAAACTAGAACTTCAGGAGGAAGTGGATCATGGGACCCTGGTGGTTTTATATCTAATAATGATTGGTATTGGTGGGGAGAGGCAGAAGCAGAGGCTGAGGCTTCAAGATATTATAATTTAAGAGGTTATCTTGCAACTGTAACAAGTAGTGCAGAAAATGATTATATCAAAGATCGAATTAGAAGAATTGATAACACTTTGCCTGCAGGATGGATTGGGGGTTCAGATGTTGGGTCTGAAAATACCTGGAGATGGATGGGAGGACCTGAGGAAGGACAGGCTTTCTTTTCAGATGATAATAACTGTAACAATGATAGCTGGGTAATTCCTTGGGCTGGAGCATGTAATGCTGAACCAAATAATAACATGGGTGCCCCATGGTGGAGTTCTGAAGCTGCTAGAGCAGGGCGAAGAGGATATAGTTGTGAACTTGGAACAGGATTTTGTTGTGATAGACCAGGAGCAAATGCAAACAATAGTGTTTGTGATGGAGAACATTATACTCAGTACAAAAGTGATGGTGATTGGAATGATTTATTTTTACCAGGATATAATAGAGCCCCATATCAAACAGATGGTTACGTTTTAGAATTTAGCACAAACTTTGTTTCAACAAATGTATGTGGTAACGCTAATAATGATCAAAGATTTGCTTGTGTAAACTATTTATTAGAAAAAAATTTAGTTATGGATGATTTCACTTATCAAGATGAGGATATGCTTAATCTATGCGATATAAATCCGTAGTATACAAAAAATCTAATGGATATGTTTTAGCATTAACAATGCTTATAATATTTGCTCTAAGTTCTTTCAGTATAGCAATGCTTCAGATTGTTAGAACAAATGCTAACAATATTGTAAAAAACCAACAAATAAACTCAGTACAGCAAGCTGCTGAGTATGGATTAGAATCTGGTCGTTTATGGTTACTTGATCAAATGACGAGAAGTGGAGGAGATGATCCAATTGTAATAACTAATACTCAAAATACTAATATTACTGGAGATTGCTTAGGATTACATGGTTATACAAATACCTCTTTAAAGGTTTGGTATGCTTATAAACGTGATCTAGAAAACTTTACAGTGAACACAGATACTAATTTTAGTCGATTTAGTTATGAATTTTATGTTCAACGTGTTGGAAATCAATCCACCATAGATGGTTACAATTATATTCCTCAAACAACAGAAGGTTCTGATTCTTTAACTGTAAATAGTTACAATAGTCGGCGAATTTTCTACAGAGTTATAAGTTGCGGTTATGGACCTAATAATAAAATTGTTCCATTACAATTATTTTTATCATCAGGAGGTGATGGCAGTTCAGGCAATGTTTCGAGGGCAATAAATATAGAAGGGTTTTATAGACCATAACAAATTATAAAATTATGTTTTTTTTGAATAAAAAATGGATAATTTAAACTATTATTAAGTTCAAGAATCATGCTTGCTGAAAAATTAAAAAAATATGCTGAAGACTATGATCTTTCAGATATTCATATAAGATCTAACCAACCTATTGCGATCAGAGTAAATGGTGAAATCATGGTTTTTGAAGATGATGTCATCTCAAAATTAGAATTAGAAGAATTTTGGAAATCAGTTTTAACAAAAAAACAATTAATAGAAATTGTAAATGAAAGAGATTTAGACTTTGCAACAATAGTTGAGCCATTTCGTTTCCGAGCTAATGGTTATTATACGAGTTATGGGCCCAGTATGGTTCTAAGAAAAATTGTAAGCGAAATCCCTGATATGGAAAAACTTGGTTTACCTTCTGCTGTAAACGATGCAATAAAATATAAAAGTGGTCTCGTTTTAGTCACTGGCCAAACAGGTTCTGGAAAATCGACTTCACTTGCTGCAATGATTGATCAAATTAATTCTAATAGATCTGAAAATATTATAACAATTGAAGATCCAATTGAATTTGTTCACAAAGCAAAAAAAAGTATAATTTCTCAAAGAGAAGTTGGAAAAGATACAGGTAGTTTCGCAAGAGCTTTAAAATCTGCTTTAAGACAAGATCCTGATGTAATTTTAGTTGGTGAGATGAGGGATTTAGAAACTGTATCATTAGCATTAACTGCAGCAGAAACAGGCCACTTAGTTTTTGGAACATTACACGCAAGTGGTGCTGCATCAACTATTACAAGAATTCTAGATGTATTTCCGCCTGCACAAAAAAATTTAGCGCAAGCAATGTTGGCTGGCTCTTTGAGAATGGTATTATCACAACAATTATTGAGAAGAAAAGGTGGAGGACGAATTGGAGCATTTGAAGTTATGACTGGAACTTTGGCAGTAAGAAATTTGATCCGTGAAGGAAAAATGTCCTCAGTAACATCTACTCTTCAAACTTCAGCTAAAGAAGGAATGATTACAATGGAAAAATATATTGAGGGATTAAAAGAAAAAGGTTTAATTGATTAGTTTTGAAGATCAATTCCCATCATAGTAATATCATCTCTTAAAATTCTTCCATGGTTGAGTTTCTTAACAATAACTTCAATTATATCTTTAAGTGAAGAATTTTTATTTTTAAATACAATTTTTTCTACACCCTCAGCAGTTAATTCATTACCATTTTCTAAATATCCCTCTGTAACTCCATCAGTATAAATGAATATTTTTTTCTCATTTAAATTTAATCTTATAGTTTTTACCATAGCCTCGCTTTTCAGGCTCATTAAACCTAATGGAGGTGAGTTTGCTTTATGGTAAGAAAATGAATCATTTTTTTTATCAAATATCATTATTGATTCATGACCAAAATTAACAAATTCCATTTCCATAGTTTTTGTATTAATTTTTCCAATTACTGCTGTAATAAACATACCTTTATAAGAAGATTCTTTCACTTGATTATTAATATTCATAACTAATTTATTTAAGTCAAAATTTAATTTTGATAGAGCTTTAAATAATGAGGAAGCATTAGCCATCAACATACCAGCTTTAACTCCTTTCCCCGATACATCGGCCAAAGTAAAATAAATTTGTTCTTCAATTTTGACATAATCAAAATAATCACCAGATACATCTCTTGCAGGAACATTAATTGCAAAAATTTCTTGCAATGGTTTTTTTTCATCAGGAAATAATTTTTTTTGAACTTCGCCTGCTATTTCTCTTTCTTTTTTTAGGACAAGTTGCTTCTTTTCGTTATCTAATGCTGCTCGATTTTCCTCTACAAACCTCCAATACAAAACGATAGTGAATAGAATAGTGCTTGTTAAAATTGTATTGTAAACATCTACAAAATAGTTTTGTTTATATAAAATTAAACTTACCAAAAACAAAACTACAATTTGAAAACTATAAAATAATATTGAAAAAGTTGGTCTTATATAACTGGTAAATATAATTACCAAAATTAAACTTACAATTAAAATTACATTTTCAATTATTTTAGTTGTATCATTAGAAATTATAAAATCATTTGATAAAATATTTTCTATTATAGTTGCATGAACTTCTACACCAGGAATGATTTTATCAGTTGGAGTTTTCACTAGATCAAAAATACCTTGTGCAGAGGATCCAATAAGAATTATTTTATTTTCAATGTTTTTAGGATTAAAATTATTGTAAAATATATCTGATGCTGAAATATAAAAATCATCATTAAACTTTTTATATTTCACATTTAATAGAGCATTTTCATCTACTTTTATTTCATTTGTTCTAGTCTTGATTTTCTGAATACCAGAAGAATTTGTTTCTATTAAAATGATTTTTTGATTATTAAATAGTCTTACAGCCTCTATTGACAAAGAAGGAACAATAGATTTATTAATATTAATCATCATTGGAACTGATCTTAAAATTCCATCTTCGCCCTCAATAATTGAGATAGTTCCCAATCCTTTAGCTTTGTCATTAAACTTGGGCAATGAAGTTATTAAACTATTAAAAGAATATAGAAAATTTGATGGGCTTTCTCCTCTTTGTATTAGATTTGCTTTAATATTAACATCTTCTTCAAAAACTTTATCCTCAACAGCACCTACTAATGGTAAAATTACATTAGATTGCTCAATTGAGCTTGATAATAATTGATCGCTATCAAATAATTTATTTGCTTGATTTTGTAGTTTAAATTCTTCAAGAAATAGTTTTGGGTTTTGTTTATCAGGTTCACTAAAAAATATATCAAAAGCAATTACTTTCGCATTTGCTTTATTTAGATTTTCTATAATTTTAGAGTGAATATCTCTTCTCCAAGGAAATTGACCTAATTTTTTTATACTATTTTCATCAATGTCTACAATAACGACTTTATTAAAATTCGATTTTTCTTCAAAAATCTTTTGAAAAAAATCGTAATTCATATGACCAATTCTTTTTTGGAAACTATTTTCAATGTTATTAAAAATTACAAAAACTACGATAATAGATAGTATTATTAATTTTTTTTTCACAATTATTTTAAATTATTTTTAATTAAGCTTTATACAAGTGAATTTTTCTCATGATTAGAAAAATTTGATTTTAAAAGTCTATTTTGTAAATTTTTAAATATCTTGAAGAGATTTAACTTCAAGTTTTTTTGTCTTTAGTGACTTGATTGCATTTAAACATGCGAGAGCTGTTGACATATTTGTACAGTAAGGAACTTTATTTTTTAAAGTCGCTCTTCGAAGCGCAATTGCATCGTTTAGTCTATGTTCACTGTTTCCACCACCCGTGTTAATTACAAGTGCAATTTTTTTAGAATCTAAAACATCAACAATGTGAGGACTGCCACTACTTACTTTATTAATAATTCTGCATTTCATTCCATGTTTTTGTATGTATTCAGCAGTACCTTTAGTTGCACATAATTTAAAATTGTTTTTAATAAGCTCTCTTGCAAGATCAATACCTTCATCTTTATGTGAGTCTTTTAAAGATATAAATGCGAGACCTTCCTTTGGAAGTGAATTGGCTGCAGCAATTTGACTTTTAGCAAAAGCCATTCCAAAATCTTTATCAAATCCCATTACTTCACCTGTAGATTTCATTTCAGGGCCTAAAAGTAAATCACTATTTGGAAACTTATTAAAAGGAAATACAGCTTCTTTTACAGCATACATTCCTTTTGATTTATCTTTAAGATTAAATTTTGAAAGTTTTTCCCCAGCCATTATTCTAGATGCTATTTTTGCAAGTGGTATCCCTTTTGCTTTTGATACAAAAGGCACAGTTCTACTAGCGCGAGGATTGACTTCAATAATATAAATTTCATCTTTTTTGATTGCATATTGAATATTCATAAAACCTTTTACTTTAAGTGCTAAGGCAAGTTTTTTAGTTTGATTTTCTATCTCTTTAATTAGATATGGTTTAATAGACACCGGCGGCAAACTACAAGCTGAGTCCCCAGAATGAATTCCTGCCTCTTCAATATGTTGCATGATACCTGCTACATAAACATCCTTTCCATCAGAAATAGCATCAACATCAACTTCCATTGCATGATCTAGAAATTTATCAATTAGAATTGGATTTTCTTCAGCAGCTTTAAATGCTTCTTCAACAAAGTTTTTTAACTGACTTTTTTCATGAACAATCTCCATTGCTCTTCCACCTAGAACATATGAAGGCCTAACCACTAGTGGTAAACCAATTTTCTCTGATATTTTGATTGCTTCTTTAAATGTTTTTGCGATTCCACTATCAGCTTGTTTTAAATTTAGTTTAATTAATAAATTTCTAAATTGATCTCTATCTTCTGCTAAATCTATCGAGTTGTACTGTGTTCCTAAAATTGGAAGTTTGTTATCATTTAAAAATTTAGCAAGTTTTATTGGAGTTTGTCCTCCAAACTGAGCAATAACTCCTATTAGATTTCCTTTCTCTTGCTCTTTTTTAATAATGTTAAATACATACTCTTCTTTCAAAGGTTCAAAATATAACCGATCACTCGTATCGTAATCAGTAGATACAGTTTCAGGATTACAATTTACCATGATCGTCTCAAAACCTGCATCTTTTAAAGAAAAACTTGCCTGACAACAGCAATAATCAAACTCAATCCCTTGGCCTATTCTGTTAGGGCCACCACCTAGAATTATTATTTTCTTTCTATTTGAAGGATCTGCTTCGCACTCAGAATTTTTTGAGAAATTTCTTTGATAAGTTGAATACATATAAGGAGTAAAAGATTTAAATTCCGCGGCACAGGTATCAACTTTTTTATATACAGGTAGCACTTTTAGAGCTGTTCTTTTTCTTCTTACTGTATCTTCTGATGAATTAGTAAGTTCAGCTAATTTTTTGTCTGAAAAACCAATAGATTTAATTCTATTAAATTCATTATAATCTTTTGGAAGACCTCTTTTTTTAATAACTAACTCGTTATCAACAATTTCTTTAATTTGTCCTAAGAACCAAGGATCAATTTTAGATAAACTATATATTTTTTTTAAGCTAATTTTTTTTCTAAAAGCCTCAGCAACTAGGATTATTTTATTTGGAATATGTTCTTTAAGTTTTTTTTCTAGTTGCTTTCTATTTAGATTGAATATTTGGTCTAAACCAGAAAAACCAGTTTCTAATGAGACTAATGCTTTTTGAACAGACTCTTTGAAATTTCTTCCAATAGCCATTGCTTCTCCAACTGATTTCATTGAAGTGCCCAATGTTGATGGCGAGGTAGAAAATTTTTCAAAAGTAAATCTTGGTATTTTAGTGACAACATAATCAATACTTGGTTCAAAAGAAGCAGGTGTTACTTTTGTAATCTCATTTTTAAGTTCATCTAAAGTATAACCAACCGCGAGCTTAGCCGCTACTTTTGCAATTGGAAACCCAGTTGCTTTAGATGCAAGTGCTGATGATCTTGATACTCTAGGGTTCATTTCAATTACAACCATTCGTCCATTTTTTGGATTGATTGCAAATTGAACATTGGACCCACCTGTCTCAACTCCAATTTTTCTTAAACATGCAATAGAGGCGTTTCTCATAACTTGATACTCTTTATCAGTAAGAGTTAAAGCTGGAGCAACGGTTACGGAATCTCCTGTGTGAATTCCCATAGGATCAATATTTTCTATTGAACAGATAATTATACAGTTGTCTTTTTTATCTCTTACAACTTCCATCTCAAATTCTTTCCAACCCTCTAAACACTCTTCTACAAGAACCTGGCTAACTGGAGACTCATGTAATCCGTTTTTTATAATTTTAAGATATTCTTTTTTATTCTTTGCTATCCCACCGCCTAGACCACCTAGAGTAAATGCAGGTCTTATGATTGCAGGCAAACCAATTTTATTTAGAACTGTAGAGGCTTGATTAATATTATTAACAATTTCAGATTTTGGTAAATCTAGACCAATATCAATCATATTTTTTCTAAATTTCTTTCGATCTTCAGCATTAGAAATTGCTTTAGAATTTGCTCCAATAAGTTCTATTTTGTATTTTTTTAAAATTCCTTTTTTTTCTGCTTCCATTGCAAGATTAAGAGCAGTCTGACCCCCCATAGTTGGAAGAATTGCATCTGGTTTTTCTTTTATAAGAATTTTCTCTAGAACTTCTAAGGTGATTGGCTCTATATAAGTTTTATCTGCAACATCTGGATCTGTCATGATTGTTGCAGGATTAGAGTTAATTAAAACAACTTTATAACCTTCATCTTTCAAAGCTTTGCAAGCTTGTGTTCCTGAATAATCAAACTCACATGCTTGGCCAATAATAATTGGACCAGCACCTACTACTAAAATTTTTTTAAGATCTTTTCTTTTTGGCATTTTTTTTCATATTGTTAATAAATTCTTTAAATAAATAGACACTATCTTGTGGCCCAGGGTTAGACTCGGGGTGATATTGAACTGAAAATACAGGTTTATTTTTTAACTTAATACCCTCAATACTATTATCAAATAATGATTTGTGAGTGACTTCAATATTTTTCGGTAAAGTTTCTTTAACAACCTCAAAGCCATGGTTTTGACTAGTGATCTCTACATTGTCATGAATTAAATTTTTTACAGGATGATTTGCACCTCTATGACCTAACTTCATTTTTTTTGTTTTACCACCAAGTGCTAAAGCGAGAATTTGGTGACCCAAACAAATACCAAATATTGGAATGTTTTTTTTAATAAGGTTTTTAATTATATTTATCGCATACTTTCCTGTAGCAGCGGGATCTCCAGGACCGTTTGATAAAAATATTCCATTTGGTTTAAGACTTAAAATTTTTTCAGCAGATGTCTTGCAATGTACAACTGTCACTTTGCAATTGAAATCAGAAAAATATCTTAAAATATTTTTTTTAATTCCATAATCTATTGCAACAACATGAAATTGATTTTTTTTATTTTTTATAAATCCATCTTTCTTTTTCCAAGTTTTAAAACCCTTCCAAATATAATTTTTTGGAGTTGATACTTCTTTTGCAAGATCAAGGTTTTTTAAACCACTCCATTTTAAAGTAGTATTTGTTAGTTTGCTTATATTGAATTTTTGCTTTTTTGAGAAAGCAATCGTTCCTTTTGGTGCTCCTTTATCCCGGATAAAATTAGTTAGACTTCTAGTATCAAGACCAGTGAGCCCAACAATTTTGTTATTCTTAAGCCATGCATCTAAATGTAAAAAAGCTCTATGGTTTGATGGATCTGTTATTTCTGAATTAAAAATTACTCCTTTTGTCCATATTTTATCAGACTCTATATCTTCTTTGTTGGTACCTACATTTCCAATGTGGGGAAATGTAAAATTAATAATTTGCCCTGCATAAGAAGGATCTGAGATTATTTCCTGGTAACCTGTTAAAGAAGTATTAAAACACACTTCTCCAGTTGCCTCTCCTTCGTAGCCAATACCAATTCCTTTAAATACCTTCTTATTTTCAAGAACTAAAACGCCTGTATTAATTTGATAATTATTTTTTGAGTTTATTTTTTTTGAATTTTTGATCAATTACAACTCATGAGTTAAAGGTTAATACAATAATTGCTTTATTATCGCAACAGAGATGTATTATAAAATTGTAAAAAAACAATTTTTCTTTTGAAGAATTTTTTCTTTGAAGTAGATTAAAAAAATTATGTCATTAAAGAACACTATAGAAAACGAATATAAAAATGCTCTAAAATCAAAAGATAAAAATAAAATATCAACCTACAGGTTAATTATATCTTCTATTAAGGATTTAGACATTGCAAATCGTTCTGGGCCCAACAAAAAAGATACAGATGATGAGGATATTAAAAAGCTTCTTAAAAAAATGGTTAAACAAAGAGCCGAATCTATTGAGATTTATAAAAAAAATAACAGAACTGATCTGTTAGAAGTTGAACAAAATGAATATGATATTTTAACTAGTTTTCTGCCTAAACAAATGAGTGAAGAGGACATAAAAAAACTATGCGCTGAATTAATCTCAAAATTAGGTGCTAGTTCGATTAAAGATATGGGTAAAATAATGGGTGAGTTAAAGAAATCTCATTCTGATGAAATTGATTTTTCTAAAGCTGGATCAATAATTAAGGAATTATTGAATAGTTAATGAAATACCCCAAAGAGTATTTAGATGAAATTAAGACACGGTTGAAAGTGTCTACCGTTGTTTCAAAAACAGTTTCATTGAAAAAAAGAGGTAAAGAATTTGTAGGTTTATCTCCATTTAAAAACGAAAAAACACCTTCATTTACAGTTAATGATGAAAAAGAATTTTATCATTGTTTCGCTACCTCAGAACATGGAAATATTTTTGATTTTATAATGAAAACTCAAAATTTAAAGTTCGGAGAAGCCGTTAAGCATTTGGCGCAACTAGCTGGCATGCAACCTTATTTGTTTTCAAAAAAAGATGTAGAAAGAGAAAAAAAGTGGAATGAATATAAATCAATCTTTAATGAATATGTTGATTTTTATCACAATGAATTAATTAAAAATGAACAACATTCAAATGCTAGAGAATATTTAAAAAATCGATCTTTAAGTAAAGAAAACGTAAAAAAATTTAAAATTGGATATGTGGAAAAAAATCCAACTATGTTCGAGCAATTTAAAAATAAATATAGTGAACAAACCTTAGTTGAAACTGGATTGTTTTATTTAGATGAAAAAAAGAAAATTTATGTCGAAAGATTTAGAGGAAGATTAATTTTCCCAATTAATAATATAACTGGTCAACCAATTGGTTTAGGTGGAAGAATAATAGAAAACCTAGATTATCTTGCAAAATATATTAACTCACCTGAAACTTTATTTTTTAAAAAAGGATCAAACTTATACAATCTAGATTTAGCTAGAAAATTATCAAATAAATTAGATCATATTTATTTGGTCGAAGGTTATATGGATGTTGTTGGGTTAAGTAAAAATGGAATTGATAATGCTGTTGCAAATCTTGGTACCTCACTAACTGATAGACAAATTCAAATTCTTAATCAATTTTTTGATGACATTATTATTTGCTTTGATGGTGATGAAAGTGGTTATAAAGCAGCATTAAGAGCTGCAGAAAATTTAATTAAAGAATTAAAACCAGAAAAACAAATTTCATTCTTATTTTTACCAAATAAAGAAGACCCTGATAGTTATGTGAATAAAAATGGTAAAGCTAATTTCATAGAATTTACGAAACAATCTAAGTTGTCAATTCATCAATTTATTTTTAGTCACTACAAAAAACAAACTGAAAACAACCCTTCTTCTATGGCTATTTTTGAAAAAAGATTAAGAGATGTAGCAAATACTATCAAGGACGATTACATAAAAAAATATGTATTAGAATATTTTTTAGAGAAAATTGCAGAATTAACTCCTCATTCTAATCAAAAAAATAAAAAAAATTATAAGAAACCAACCAAATCTTTAGATGCTACAAAGAAGTATTATAACGAAAGCCAGTCTTTATCTGGAGTTGAGCTTAAAGAATTTTCCTTAATTTATTTGGTAATTAATAATTTAAATTTAATGCAATCAAATATTCATTTAATTGAAAATATTAAATTATTTACTGAAATTAACAAAAAAATCTTTAATCAAATAATAGAAGTATTAAAATCTGAAAATGAAATAGCTATTCAGGACTTACATTTGGATAGTCAAATAATTGAAAAAATAAATAAATTTGCGCCAATAAAATATATTTTAAAAAATAATTCTGAAGATGAAGAAAAAATCATTGAATTACTTGAAGATATTTCACGAGATTTAATGAATTATGATCTTGAGTTCCGAATTCAAGAATTAGAATCGAAGTTCTCAGTCGATATGAGTGAGAGCACATTTAATGAGCTAAAAGAGCTCAAAAAAAAGCAGAATCTCAATTAATAAGGACAAATTTGTAATGGATTTTTACAGATTTGACATTATATAAGACTTTCAACTTTATCGCTGTGGAAAGAATTATTACAAAATCATTTGCTAGATTAATGGGTCGTGGAACTCATAGAGGTTTCATAACTTATGAAGAATTAAGTAAATCGTTAGGTAAAAGAAATTTATCTGATGAAAATCTTGCTCAAGCTTTTATCCATATCTTAGATGAAAATATTTCATTAGTTGAAAAAAAATCAGATTTTAAAGTACTAAGAAAAAAAGAAAACTCAAACAAAGAAGAAGGTAAAACAATTGAGAAAAGTGATGATCCTATCAGAATGTATCTCCGAGAAATGGGAGGTGTTGAATTACTTTCAAGAGAGGGAGAAATTGCAATTGCAAAACGAATAGAGGCTGGAAAAGATGTGATGTTAATTGCACTATCACAAAGCCCAATAACAGCGCAACAATTTTTTGAGTGGAATGAAAAACTTCAAAAAGATGAAATATTGGTTAGAGAAATTATAGATATTGATACAAATTATATGGAAGATGAGTCAACAGGACCTAGTGCTAAACAAAAAAATGCTGGTGAATTAGATAACGAGGAGAGCTCATCAGATGAAGATGATGACTTTAATCCAACTCTTGCTGCAATGGAGACAGAAATTAAACCAAAAATATTAAAAACAGTTAATAGACTAACTATACAATACACAAAACTTATTAAATATCAAAAAGAAAAGTTAGATTGTGTTTTAAATTCTCAAAACTTTACACCTGCTAAGGAAAAAGGTTACGAAAAAATTGTAAATGATATTTTAGAAAATATTAATTCACTTCAGCTTTCTCCATCTGTTTTAGAAGAACTCGTACAAAAACATTATGTTGAGAATAAAAAAATTGTTTCTTTAGAAGGAAACCTTTTGAGACTTGCTATGGATCAAAAAATATCAAGAAATGAATTTATAAAATTTTATGTCGGCAATGAAATAAATCCAAATCTTAAAAAATTTTTAGATACCAATTTAGTTTGGAAGCAATTCTTTACAAAAAATAAAGAGGAATTTAAAAATATAAGAGAAAGACTTATTGAAATTAGTCATAAACTTGGAATTTCTGTTACTGATTTTAAAAAATTAGTAAGCAGAATTCAGAAAGGTGAAAAAGAGTCTAGAATAGCAAAAAAAGAGATGGTTGAAGCTAATCTTAGATTAGTGATTTCAATTGCTAAAAAATACACAAATAGAGGATTACAATTTTTAGATTTAATTCAAGAAGGTAATATTGGGTTAATGAAAGCAGTAGATAAGTTTGAGTATAGAAGGGGTTATAAATTTTCTACTTATGCGACTTGGTGGATTAGACAAGCAATTACTAGATCGATTGCTGACCAAGCAAGAACAATTCGTATACCTGTTCACATGATAGAGACTATAAATAAAATAGTTAGGACTCAAAGACTAATTTTAAGTGAATTTGGGAGAGAAGCAACTCCAGAAGAGTTGGCACAAAAACTAAGAATGCCTCTAGATAAAGTTAGAAAAGTATTAAAAATTTCGAAAGAACCAGTTTCCCTTGAAAAACCTGTTGGTGATGAAGAAGATAGTAGTTTAGGAGACTTTATAGAAGATACAAAGGCATTAGCGCCATTAGAGCAAGCTATAAAATCTAACCTTGGAGAAGCAACTACAAAAATTTTATCTACTTTAACACCAAGAGAGGAAAGAGTATTAAGAATGAGATTTGGTGTTGGTATGAATACAGATCATACTTTGGAGGAAGTTGGTTTACAGTTTTCTGTGACAAGAGAAAGAATTAGGCAGATAGAGGCTAAGGCTCTCAGAAAACTAAAACACCCAAGTAGATCTAAACAACTAAAAAGTTTCTTAGAAAGTTAGATTGGGCCGTTAGCTCAATAGTAGAGTACTGCATTGACATTGCAGGGGTAGTTGGAGCGTAACCAACACGGCCCACCAATATTGATTTATCTTTAATTGATAAGTTAATAAAAATGATATAACAAACTACTATTTTGGGCCTGTAGCTCAGTTGGTTAGAGCAGTACACTCATAATGTATTGGTCCCAGGTTCGAGTCCTGGCGGGCCCACCAAACTTAATCTTTTGATACACCTGCTAATTTCCGCAAAAGATATATTTCTTTATCTGTTAAACCTTTTCTATTTAATTCTGCAACTATTGTTTTTTTAAGATTTTTCATAGATAAAAATGAAAGTATACCAACGGTAAAAGTAAGCAATGAAATCCAAAAATTTGAGAAATTTATAAGAGTTAAAAATATTGAAATTATAATCCAAAAAACTGTTAAACCCGTAATAATAATTTTTTGACTTTTTAAATCTTTTATTTTTAAAAAAAATAGAAACATAAGAGTGATAAGCATTAAAATTCCAGAAATTGTAAACCACAAAAAAATTGAAATGTCAGATGTACTTCCACCTACAAAGGTATCCTCCATTGCCTCATTAACAAAGTATAAAATTACCCCTTTATATGATGCGTAGATTAAAAAAAATGAGGAAGTTAAAGCTGAAATTAAAAGTATTGATTTAGTTGAAATCTTCAAAATTTATTAGCTGTTTGAAAAATCCCTTAATTTTGAAATCAATGCATTGATATCACCATCAGCACTAAGGATAATTGAATTAAATTCCTCTTTCTGAGTTCTTGCTAAACTTAATCCTTCAATAATAAGATCTCTAATAAGTGGTTGTTCCTTATTTTTTGTATAGATTCTCCAATCTATTTTAACAGCTGGTCTATTATCAGTCGCCGCAAGAGTGCTTGAGACTATAGTATAGTTTTCGTTTATTTTTTTTTTTGAGTCTACATTTATAATAGGATTAGAATACTCCGCTAGTCTGCTTGAGAAACTTTGTAAAAAATATTCACTGAATACTTTCTCATATTCATTTTTTTGTTCATCAGATGCACTTTTCCTATGAGCTCCAAGTGAATAGAAACCTATACCTTTTATATCAACTGTATCTAAAGCTATCGATTTTAATTTATTCATTCTTTCCTCTTTAGTTAAACCACTACTTAAAGTTTCAGCAGCTCTATTAACAGTAGACTGAACAAAAACATCTGCTTCTATCGAGAAACTTTTTGTTAAACTAAGATTAAATAAGATAAATAAGATAAGTAATTTTTTCATTTTATTGAAATAATTAATTATTTGTTGTCGATTTCTTCCCAGCCATTATCATCTTCAAAAATTATTTCTAGGTTTCCTCTTTGAAGATTTTTAATTTTATTTTCTCTATCTTGTAAATATAAACTTCTGATAGAAGCATAAAAATCTATTGAATTTTTTTCAAGATTTTCAAGTGACTCTATGTTATTTGCTCTAAATTCAATACCACTTATACCTTTAGATGCCAAATAAACTCCTTCACTCAAAAATTCATTATTACCATGAGTAGAGACATTATACCAAGGGTCCCCACCTAATACATTAACAAATGATCCCGTAGTATCCCTAACGGTGGATGGCCCTAGTACTGGAAGTACAAGATAGCAACCTGGTCCAAATCCCCATTTACCTAACGTCTGACCATAATCTTCTCTTTCGTATTTCGGAAATCCTATTTTATTAGCAACATCAACAAAACCTAAAATTCCAACAGTAGTATTGACTATCAATCTTCCCGTATTGACGAATGCAGTTTTAACATCACCTTGTAAAACATTATTTGGTATTGTTATTAAGTTAGATAAATTTCTTACCGCATTACTTGTGCCTGTTTGTATTCCCTCTGGTAATTTTCTATATCCTTTTGCTATAGGTTTTAATAATGTTTTATCAAGACCTTGGTTAAATGAAAAAGTTGCTCTATTTAATTTTTCAAAGCAGTCTCTAGTTTTTGTTACTTGCTCAGTTTTCTTTTTGTTTAAAGTTAATTCTCCGTCTGATCCCGCATGAGCACTAAATCCTTGTAAGAAAATTAGAAAAAAGATTATTAATATTTTTTTAAACATTGCTCACCTTATATTATATAAATTTTTATAATAAAGTAATTTTTAAATTAGAAAAATGTCAATAAAGTGTTTAATAATTGTTGAAAATAGCCCCCAAATTGAGCATGAAAATAAATCCAAATTATTCACCTAATTTTGATTCAAAAAAAAGGAGTTTAGATGAAATTAATTTCATTATTTTTCATTACACAGGAATGAAAAATGAAAAAAAAGCTATTGATAAATTATTAGATATTAAGTCCAAAGTAAGTTGTCATTACTTTATAAAAAATAACGGTGAAATTTTAAGAATGGTACCTGATTCATATATCGCTTGGCATGCAGGAGTTTCTAGTTGGAAAAAGTTTAAATCTTTAAATAAAAATTCTATTGGAATTGAAATAAATAATCCTGGTCATGAGTTTAAGTATAAAAAATTTTCAAAAAAACAAATTTACTCTTTAATTCAATTGACAAAACATATTATTAAAAAATATAAAATTAATACAAATTCAATATTAGGTCATTCGGATATTGCACCAGATAGAAAAAAAGATCCAGGTGAAAAATTTCCTTGGGAATATTTATCAAAAAAAAAGATAGGTATCTGGCATGAGTTAAAGTCAAATGAAATTAAAGTTTATAGAAGATTAAAATTAAGCAACCTATTAAAAACAAAATTTATAAATAATCTTTATAAAATTGGATATCCTAAGAACTTGAAAATAAATGAAAAAAAATACAATAAAAATATCACAGTTGCATTTCAAAGGAGATTTAGACAAGAATTGATAGATGGGAAAATTGATAAAGAATGTTTGTTAATAAGTAAAAACTTAATAAAAAAGTTTAATTAAATTATCTTGTAATTTTTAAGTTTAATTATAAGTTCCATTTGCCAGATAAATGACTTATCACTTTAATTTATTTTAAAGAGGAAAGTCCGGGCTCTACAAGGACACAGTGCCAGGTAATGCCTGGCGGGGGAAACCCTAGGGATAGTGCCACAGAAAATAAACCGCCATAACATGGCAAGGGTGAAAAGGTGTGGTAAGAGCACACCGGTTCTATTGGTAACAATGAACGCTGGAAAACCCCACTGGGAGCAAAACTAAGTAGAGATGACATTGTTGCAAAACTAAAAGCCGTCCTTGGCTAGTCATCAGGGTTAGTTGCTTGAGCTTAAGAGTGATCTTAAGCCTAGATAAATGATAAGTTTAAATGACAGAACCCGGCTTATAGTTTATCTGGCACTTCAAAATTCAGAAACAAAAAAACAAAATATCAATACAATTATTTTTGTAGCTTGAAGGATAAATTTAAATAGAGCTCGAATAAGCAACCTTATTAGCTCAGCAAACAATTAAATGAAAAAACTCATCAATTTTAAATCATTATTTAAAATTTTTCCTCGTAAAATGACTTTAATTAAGCACAGAATCAATATTTGACTATCATTTTAAATACCCATATATTCCCATATATTCCCATTTATGGAATTTATAAAATTAAAAATATATGTTTTTATCTACTTACGAGAACAGACTAGACAAAAAAGGGAGGGTATCTGTGCCTGCTAGCTTCAGATCTCATTTGTCTAATTTAGGTTATAATGGCGTTATATGTTATCCATCTTTTAATAATTCTTCGATAGAAGCATGCTCTCAAGACAGAATTGAAAAAATCTCCTCAGCAATAGATTCTTTAAATCCTTTTGAGGAAAAAAGAGATTATTTTGCAACATCCATATTAGCAGAAAGCACTAATTTGCAGTTTGATAGTGAGGGTAGAATTTCTCTTCCATCAAAATTATTAAAACATGCAAAAATAAAAAATTACATGTTGTTTGTTGGTCAAGGTCAAACCTTTCAAATTTGGGAACCAACAGCATTTGAAAAATTTAAGACATCAGCAAGAAAAAAAGCAAATTTAAATCGAGCAAGTCTTAAATGGGAAAAACATTTAAACAACAACGAGGGGAAATAAGATGACAATTAACTTTAAAGCACCAGAGATAAAAGAACTTCAGCCACGACTTTTAGTTTTAGGAGTTGGTGGAGCTGGAGGAAACGCAATAAATGAAATGATTGATAATAAACTTCAAGGAGTAGAGTTTATTGCAGTAAATACAGATGCTCAAGATTTAAAGTTAAGCAAAGCAAAAACTAGAATTCAAATTGGTTTAAATTTAACAAAAGGTTTAGGCGCAGGTGCAAAATTAGATATTGGACAAGCAGCTGCTGATGAATCATTAAACGAAATTGTAAATACACTTCAAGGTGCAAATATGGTTTTTATTGCAGCTGGTATGGGTGGTGGAACTGGTACTGGTGCCGCTCATGTCATCGCAAGAGCTGCTAAAGAATTAAATATTTTAACAGTAGGTGTTGTGACTCTTCCATTTTTATATGAAGGCCCCTCTAGAATGAGAAGAGCACAACAAGGATTGGAAGAATTAAGAAAACATGTGGATACTATAATTGTTATTCCAAACCAAAACTTATTTAAAATTGCAAATGAACAAACAACGTTCGAAGAGTCTTTTAATCTATCAAATAACGTATTGATGCATGGCGTTCAGAGTATTACAGATTTAATGGTAAGACCTGGATTAATTAATCTAGATTTTGCTGATGTTGAAACTGTAATGGCTTCAATGGGTAAAGCTATGATGGGTACTGGAGAATCTGAAGGCGAAGGTAGAGCACTCAAAGCTGCGGAGATGGCAATTAGTAATCCATTAATTGATGATTACACTTTAAAGGGCGCTAAAGGATTGCTAGTAAATATCACAGGTGGTAAAGACTTAAAACTTTTTGAAGTTGATGAAGCAGTTAACAAAGTAAGAGCAGAAGTTGATCCAGAGGCTGAGTTAATTATAGGAGCAATAACTGATGCTGACCTAGATGGAAAAATGAGAGTTTCAATTGTTGCAACTTCACTAGATGGACAACAACCCGAATCTAAATCAGTGGTAAATATGGTGCACAGAATTCAAAATCGTAATCCAGGTTACTCTGATTTTTCAAATATGAGTTCTCCAGCTTTTAATTTTTCAAACTCATCAAGCCCAATCACTCATGGTGCTAACGCTCTTAAGGTTGAGAATGAGATGGTTCAAGAACAAGAGCAAGCAAGTGTTGAAAATGAAATGATGAACGAAAATTTCACTTCAGAAAACAGTGTAATAACAGAAAACATTATCGAAGACAGCACTGTAAATGAAATGGAAAAATCATTTACTCAAGAAGCAGTAGAAACATTTGAAGAAAAAAATCATGATGAAAATTTTCAAGAAAAACCTTCAAATGATCTTAAGGAGTTTGGCGTAGATTCTGACTCACCAGATTTATTTAGTTCAGAAAGTGAAAACTCTTCACCTTCAGATTTGTTGAATTCTGAAGATCAAGAAGATGAAGACGATCTTGAAATTCCTGCTTTCCTAAGAAGACAAAAAAATTAATGGTCTTCAAAGAAATAAATGGAAGCCACCATAGTACCGGATGTAAAAAAACATTATCCTGTACTGCTAAAAGAAATTATTAGCGTTATCACCCCTCAACATGGTGGCACATTTATAGACTGTACATTTGGTCAAGGCGGATATTCAAAAAAAATACTGGAGTTTGAAAATACGAAGGTAATAGGACTTGATAGGGATATTGAAAGTCAAAAAATTGCAAATTCAATATTAGATGATTTTGAAGATAGATTTGTTTTTAAAAATTTAAAATTCAGTCAATTAACTAATTTAAAAATTAAAAACGAAAATATCAAAGGTGTTATTTTTGATCTTGGATATTCATTAACACAAATGAAAGATCCAAAAAAAGGATTATCTTTCAACTCAATGACAAATTTAAATATGCAATTGGGTTTAAATAATTATTCAGCTGCTGATGCTATAAATAAACTTGATGCAAAAGAGTTGGAGAAAATTTTTAAATACTTTGGAGATGAAAAAGATGCAAAATATATTTCTAAAAATATTGTAAAAGAAAGATTAAATAAGAAAATTGATACACAGGGTTTAATTAAAATTGTTGATAAATCAAAAATAAGAAAGAATTTTAAAGTTCATAATTCAACTAAAGTTTTTCAAGCTCTTAGAATTTTTGTGAATAAAGAAATAAGTGAATTAATTTATGGATTGATAAACGCTACAAAAGTACTAAAAAAAGGAGGTGTTTTAGCTGTTGTTACTTTTCACTCTGTAGAAGATAAAATTGTAAAATATTTTTTAAAAAGTCTTTCTCAAAACAAAAGTATTTCAAGATATACACCTCAAACTGAACAAAAAGAAACTTTATTTAATTTAAGTCAAAAAAAACCAATTATTCCATCTGATCTTGAGATAAAAGAAAATCCTTCTTCGAGATCTGCAAAACTAAGATATGCAATTAAGAAAAGTGATTTCTTTAATTTTGATACAGATATAGAGGAAAAATTTAAAAATTTTTTAGAAATTGAAAGGTATGGAGATAAACTTTGAAAAAATTATTAGTAGCATTAACAATTATAATTTTAGTTTTAACTACAGCAATTATCAAGAATACCACAAAAAAAATTGAAGATAAAATATTTGCCTATAAAGAAAGTGTAAGACTTTTAAAATCAGATTTAGAAAATATTCAGTTGGAATATGATTATCTAAGTTCTGCTGAAAAATTATTGGAATATCAATCTTTATATTTTGAAGATCAATTAGTTCAAAAAAAAATAGAAGATATTAAAATTTATAATATTTCAGAAAATGTAAATAAATTAGAGAAATATAAAATTACTAAGGAAAAATGAGAAATTTTAAAGAAAGATTAACAATTGAAGATCACAAAAATGATTTTGTTTATAAAAAAAGTAATACTGGATTAAATATTCAATTTAATAGAGTTGCTTTTATTTTCTTTGTCTTTTTTGTTATTTATTCAATATATACAATACATTTAATTCATTTAGGGTCTCGAGAGGCAAAAGTTGAAAATACAAACAACACGCTTACTTTCAGTAGTGATCTTTATAGAGCAGATATTTTAGATATTAATGGAAATTACTTAGCAAAAACAGTTAAGTCAATTGATGTTGGTCTCAAAACTTCAGACATAATTAGTAAAGAAAAATTACTGTTAAGTCTAAAAATTATTTTCCCAGACAAAGATTTTAATGAAATTGAAAAAAAAATAGAAAACAAAAAGTTTTTTTATTTAGAGAAAAAAATTTCAGAGGAAAAATATGAGCAAATTATGAAGTTGGGAGATAAATCTCTTATTCCTGAAGAAAAAGTCCTTAGAATGTATCCACAGAAAAATCTTTTTAGTCATATTTTAGGACAAATAGATAATGACAATAATGGTATTTCTGGATTAGAAAAATCGTTAAATCAAAATCTTAGATCATCTAGAGACCCAATTAAATTAACTGTTGATAAAGACATTCAATTTTTAATTAGAAAAGAATTATTAAAATATCAGGAAATTTTTAAAAGCAAAGGAAGTGCAGCGATTTTAATGGATGTTAATAATGGCAATATACTCTCTTTAGTTTCATTACCTGATTTTAATCCAAATGAGAGAAAAAATATATCAGATGTAAATTATATTAATAGAGTAACAAAAGGAACATATGAACTTGGTTCAGTTTTTAAAGTTTTTACTTTTGCAAGTGCTTTAAATGAGAAATTAATTGAACCAGACACTAAATTTTTAAATTTACCAAAATCAATTAAATGTGACAGATACAGGATTGGAGAATATGATAATGAAATACCTTCAGATTTAACTGCTGAGCAAATTTTAGTTAGATCTGGAAACATAGGATCTGTACGAATTGCTCAAAAAGTTGGCCCAGAAAAATTTAAATCCTTTTTAGAGGATATTGGAGTATTGACTCAGATTAATTTTGACATTGAAGAAGTGGCACCTCAAATTGATTATGATTTTGGAAAATGTAGATTAGCAACAGCCTCTTTTGGTCATGGAGTAGCAACAACTATTCTTCAACTAGCTAAAGGATATGCTATTTTAGCTAATGGTGGCTATGATGTAAATCCAACTTTGGTTTTTAAGGAAAATAATAAAAAAAATAACAACAAAAGAATAATTAATAAAGGAATTTCAGAACAAGTTGTTAATGCTTTAAGAAAAATTGTTAATACAGAGGAGGGTACTGCTAGATTTGCAGATGTTCAAAATTATGAAATTGGAGGCAAAACAGGCACAGCTGATCAACCAGAAGGAGGAAAATATTCTGAGGCAAAAATAAATACTTTTAGTTCGGTATTTCCAACATCAAATCCACAATTTGTATTTGTAGTGATGTTAGATACACCTAAAAAATCAAAAGATTATTATTATAAGTATAGGCATAGAAAAGGTGGATGGAAAGGAACACTTTACAATACAGCTGGATGGACATCAGTAGAAGTAGCAGGTAAAGTGATTGACAAAATTGGGCCTATTTTAGCCACAAAATATATACAAGTTGACTAATAATGTTACTTGGAAATTATTTTGATGGTATCCACAAAAACTATAAAAAGTTATTTTTTTCAGGAATTTCTTTTAATACTAGATCATTAAAAAAAAATAATATTTTCTTTGCAATTAAGGGAAACAGTATAGATGGAAATAAATTCATCTCTAAAGCTATAGAAAAAGGTTCTAAAATAATTGTAACAGAACAAAAAATAAAAAATTTTCGTAATGGAATTTTGTTTATAAGAACAAAAAATATAAGAAAACTATTAGCAGAAGTCTCATTTAAAATTTACAACAAAATACCAAAAAATTTAGTAGCTGTTACAGGAACTAATGGAAAATCTTCAGTTGCTGAATTTTATCTTCAAATAATGCAATTAAATAAAAAAAAGGTTGCTTCAATTGGAACACTGGGGGTTAAATCAAAAAATATAAATTTAAATTTATTTAATACAACAACTGATCCAATTAATTTAGGTCAGATCTTACAAAAATTAAAAAAAGAAAAAGTTGATAATGTTATAATGGAAGCTTCCAGTCATGGATTAAAACAATATAGATTAGATGGATTAAACTTTAAATCTGGAATTTTTACAAATTTATCACAAGATCATCTTGATTATCATAAAAATTTTAAAAATTATTTAAAAGCAAAACTTTATTTATTTGAGAATTTAATTGAAAAAAAAGGGAATATAATTACTGATAAAAATATACCTCAATATAAAACAATCAAGAAAATCTCTTTAAAGAAAAAATTAAAATTATCAGCAATAAATGAAAAACAAAATAATTTTCAAATATTATCTCATAGATATGACAATGAAAATCAATTGATTAAAATAAAAAATAAAGATTCATTTAAGGAAATTAACTTAAATTTAATAGGTAAAATTCAAATCAAGAATATTTTGATGGCTGCAATTGCAGCACAAAAAAGTAATTTAAATTTTGAAAATATTTTAAAAGTCTTACCAAAATTAAAACCAGTTGAAGGTAGATTAGAAAAAATTGGAACAATTAAAAATAATTCGATTGTTATTCTTGATTATGCACACACTCCTGATGCTTTAAAGGTTTGTCTTTTAAATATTAAAGAGCAATTTCCTGATAAAAAGTTAAACCTTTTATTTGGTTGTGGGGGGAATAGAGACCAAAACAAAAGGATGAAAATGGGTAAAATAGCAAGTATTTATGCAGATAATATCTATCTAACTGATGATAACCCTCGTTACGAAAACCCAATAAAAATAAGAAAAGATATTAAAAAAGGCATCAATGCTAAGAAAATTACAGAAATTTCTAATAGAGCAATAGCAATATCTCAGGCTATTAAAAATTTAAAAAGTGGAGATATTTTATTAGTTGCAGGAAAAGGGCACGAAAACACACAGGAAATTGGTAAAAAGAAAATCAAATTTTCCGATAGAATAAAAATTCTAAAAGAAATCAATAAAAAAAATAAAAATTTATCCGATCAATTAAAAATAAATATAATTAAAGAACTTTCTAACACTCAAAAATTACCAAAGTCTATTTCTATAAATAATGTGAGTATTAATTCTGATGAAGTAAGAAAAAACGATGTTTTTTTTGCTATTAAAGGAAAAGTAAATGATGGAAATAAATTTGTTTCACAGTCGTTTAAGAAAAAAGCATCATTAGCAATTGTAAATAAAATTCAAAATAATCTAGATGATAAACGGCAGATAAAAGTTAAAAACACCTTAAAATTTTTAACAAATGTTTCAAAAGTATACAGAAAAAATATAAGCACTAACATTGTAGCTATTACAGGTAGTTGTGGGAAGACTACACTCAAAGAATTATTGGGAAGTGTGTTGGGAAAAATTTCAAATACAAGTATATCACCAAAGTCTTATAACAATAAATTTGGAGTTCCTTTAAGTCTTCTTAATATTAAAGAAAATGATCAATATGGAGTTTTAGAAGTAGGAATGGATAAAAAGGGTGAGATTGATTATCTAACAAAAATAATTGAGCCAAATGTTGGAGTTATTACAAATATAAATTATGCACATGCAAAAAATTTTAAAAATATAAAACAGATTGCATTAGCAAAATCAGAGATTATAAATAATATTAAATTAAATGGTTCTATTATCTTAAATGCAGATGATAAATTTTTTAAACTTCATAGTAAAATTTCTAAAAAGAAAAATCTTAAATTAATTTCATTTGGTATCAAAAGTAAAAGAGCAGATATTAAGTTAATAGATATTAAATCGTTTGGAAAAAATTTTAAAATTAAAATTAGATTTATGAATAAAACTAAATATTTTGTAATCTCTGATGACTATCAAAACAATATTTATAATATTCTATCTGCATTAGCTGTTATTAGTGTGAATTCAAATATATTTAATTTAAATAAAAATATTTTTTTAAATTTTAAAATTCCTGATGGAAGAGGGGACCATTCAACAATAAAAATAAATAATAAAAAAATAAATTTAATTGATCAAAGTTATAACTCAAACCCGCTATCATTAAGTTCAGCTATTAAAAATTTTGATAAAATAAAGTCAAACAAGTCTAAAAAATATTTGCTGCTTGGAGATATGTTGGAGCTTGGTAGTTATTCTAAAAAACTTCATGAATCTATTGCTCCATTAATAAATCAAACTAAAATTGATAAAGTTTTTGTAAAAGGAAAAATGGCTTCTTTAATATATAAAAAAATATTGAATAGTAAAAAAGGCAAAATATTAAGTAAGAATTCTCAGATCAATGATTTGATTAGTAATGATATTAAAAACAATGATTATTTAATGATTAAAGCCTCACTTGCGACAGGTTTCAATAAGATAGTTAATGAAATAAAGGGTTTAAATTAAATGCTATACCAGTTTCTATTAAATTTTGTTGATAATTTCGGCTTTTTAAACGTCTTCAAATATTTAACTTTCAGAACTGGTTTATCTTTTTTTACGTCATTAGTAATAGTTTTGTTTATTGGAGGTCCTTTTATAAAATTTTTTTCAAATCAAAAAATTTTTAATCCAATTAGAGATGATGGACCTGAAGATCACATAGTTAAAAAAATTGGAACTCCAACAATGGGTGGAATTATTATTTTACTTGGCTTAATAATTTCGGTTATTTTATGGGCAGATTTATCAAATAATAATATCCTATTTTGTTTATACATTGCTATTTCATTTGGATTACTCGGTGCATTTGATGATTATAAAAAAATTAAGCAAAGTAATTCCTCTGGTATTTCATCAAAGTTTAAAATAATTGCACAGATTATATTAGCGTTATTAGGAGTAAGTTTGTTTGTCTATTTGAATGATTATCAAGATTTAAATAATTTATATTTTCCTTTTCTTAAAAATTTAATAATTAATCTTGGATGGTTTTTTATACCTTTTGCTGTATTTGTAATAATAGGTTCTTCTAATGCTGTAAATCTTACAGATGGTCTAGACGGTTTAGCAACAGTACCAGTAATATTGGTGGCAGCTTGTTTTGCATTTATAAGCTATGTAACTGGAAATATTGTTTTTTCAAATTATTTACAAATTCCTTACATTGAAGGAACAGGTGAAGTTGCAATTTTTTGTGGAGCAATTATTGGAGCTTGCTTAGGGTTTTTATGGTTTAATGCTCCACCAGCTAAAATTTTTATGGGAGACACAGGCTCTTTATCTTTGGGTGGTTCTTTAGGGGCGGTTGGTATTATAACAAAACATGAGATTGTTTTAGCAATAACTGGAGGTCTTTTTGTTTTAGAAGCAGTCTCCGTAATGGTTCAGGTAATTTCATTTAAGCTTACAGGAAAAAGAATTTTTAGAATGGCACCCATACACCATCATTTTGAGAAAAAAGGTTGGCCCGAGTCTACTGTAGTTATTAGATTTTGGATTATCTCAATAATTTTAGCAATGATAGGACTTGCTACGTTGAAATTAAGATAATGAAAAATAAAAAAAATATTTTTTTAAGAAAAAAAATATTAATATATGGATTAGGAAAAAGTGGAATATCTTCATATAAATTTTTAAAAAAAAAAGCAGATGTTTATCTTTTCGATGACAATTCAAAAATAAATAAAAAATTAGTTAGTTTAAGTAAAATTTCAGAAATAAGTTTTGATTTAATTATTATTAGTCCAGGAATAGATATTTCAAAATGTAAATTATCGACTTTCTTGAAAAAAAATTTACAAAAAATTTATACAGACCTTGATGTTTTGTACTCTTTTTATGATAATTTGAGCATAACAATCACAGGTACTAACGGAAAATCAACCACAGCAAAAATACTACATGATGCTTTGGTTGATCAAAAAAAAGATGCTCGATTGATTGGGAACATAGGAAATCCAGCACTTGCAGAGAAAAAAATAACAAAAAAAACGATTTTTGTGATTGAAGCCTCATCGTATCAGCTAGATTATTCAAAGATATTTAGATCAAAGTATAGCTTAATTCTAAATATTTCAGCAGATCACATTGAAAGACATAAGAACCTAAAAAATTATGTTAATGCAAAATTTAAATTAATCGAGTCTCAAGTTAAGGGAAATTTTGCATACGTTAAAAAAAATGATTCATTAATTTCAAAAAAAATTAAAAAGAATAAATTTAAGTCAAAAATTTATAAAGTTGATATCTCAAATTTGAAAAACATAATTGATAAGATTAGCAATAAATACTTTGCTTCCGACGGTAATAGAGAAAATCTTTCATTTATTTTTGAAATTGCACGTAAATTGAAACTTTCTAAGAAAAGATTAATCCAAACAATTAATAATTTTAAAGGTCTTAATTATAGACAACAAATTGTTTTTGATAAAAAAAATTTAACAATAATAAACGACTCTAAATCAACAAGCTTTGCTTCTTCAGAAAATATATTAAATAATTTGAATGATGTTTATTGGATTTTGGGAGGAATACCAAAAAAAAACGATAAGTTCAAATTATCTAAAATAAAATGTAAAAATATCAAAGCGTATATTTTTGGTTCATATCGAAATAAGTTTCATAAAGTTTTGAGAGATAAATTAAAGGTTAAAAAATATAAAACTTTAAATGAAACCTTACGTGCAATTTTCTTAGAGATAGAAGAACAAGAAATTAAAAAAAATATAATTTTTTTTAGTCCTGCTGGTGCATCATTTGATAGTTTTAAAAATTTTGAAGATCGAGGCAATTACTTCAATAAAATAGTTAAAAAATTAATATATGCAAAGTAATAGCATAATTTATAAATTTTATTACCAGTGGTGGAAAAATATTGACAAACCTATATTGTTTTTAGTTAGTATTTTATTCACTAGTGGACTTTTTTTCTCTTTAGTATCAACATCACTCATAGCTTCAGATAAATTAGATACCAACAATTATTTCTTTTTTTTTAAACATTTAATTTATGTAATTATTGGAGTAATTCTTATTTTTATTTTTTCATCTTTAAATCAAGATAAACTATATAAATTTTCAATAATTCTCTTTTTTATTTCATTACTCTCTTTGTTTTTAGTACCTATAATTGGCATAGAAGTTAAGGGATCAAGAAGATGGATCGATTTATTTTTTTTACCAAGATTTCAACCCATAGAGATAGTGAAACCTTTCTTGATTGTAATTCTTGCAATTATTTTATGTAAAAATGAAACCAATATTTTATTAAAATATTTGGCATCAACAATTTTAATGACTTTAGTTTCTTTACTACTGATAATTCAGCCAGATATTGGTCAAACATTATTAGTAGTTTTTTCATGGGCTGTTTTGATATTTTGTTCAGGTATTAATTTATATTTTTTGCTCACAATCTCTTCTATTGGATTAATTTTGTTGTCTTATATGATTATTTACATACCAAAATTTAATTATATTAAAGCCAGAATTTTTTCATTTTTTGATAAAGAAACAGGTACTCATAATTTTCAATCAGATAAAGCAATAGAGTCAATAACAAGTGGAGGTTTTTTTGGAAAAGGAATAGGAGAAGGAATACTTAAAAATAGAGTGCCAGAAGCACATACTGATTATATTATTTCAGTAATTTCCGAAGAGTTTGGAGTGATTGCCATAATTTTAATCTTAATTTTGTTTTTAGTCCTAATTTATATGGTTTTTAAAAAAATAAGTTTTGAAACTGAGGAGCAAAATAAACTTATTCTTATTGGATCAGTAAGTTTAATTCTCATGCAAGCCACAATTCATATCGGAGTTAATATAAGATTATTTCCAACAACTGGAATGACATTACCTTTTTTGAGTTATGGAGGCTCTTCAATTGTAAGTACCTCAATATTGACAGGTATAATTTTAAACTTAACAAAAAGAAAAATATAATAAGTGAGAGAAAAAGTATTAATTTCCACTGGAGGTTCTGGAGGACATGTCATTCCTGCAATTACAATTCATGACCATTTAAAAGAAAAATATGACACAATAATCTCAACAGATTCTAGAGGATTAAAATATTTAGAAAAAAATGATTATAGATATATTTTAATAGATACACCAAAGTTTAATAGCTTAATACTTTTTCCATTTAAATTATTTAAAGTCTTAATATTAACAATTAATTCTCTAAAAATATTAAAAAAAGAAAAAATTTCTTACTTAATTTCAACGGGTGGGTACATGTCTTTACCTTTATGTTTAGCAGCAAAAATTCTAAATATTAAAATTTTTTTAATTGAACCAAATATGGTTTTAGGAAGAGCGAATAAATTTTTTTTAAATTTTTCTAAAAAATTAATTTGTTATTCAATAAACTTAAAAAATTATCCAAAAAAATTTGAAAACCAAAAAAAAATTATAAAACCTTTAATAAGAAAAAAATATTACGGATCAAGTTTATACCAAAAAGATTTAAATTTATTTACCATCATGATTATTGGAGGTAGTCAAGGAGCTAAAATTTTTGATACACTTATTAATGAAACAATTTTGAGTATCTCAAAATATTGCTTAATTAATGTAATCCATCAAACTAGTGAAAAAAACATAAACTATTTAAAAAATTTTTATAAAATTAATAACATAGAAAGCAAAGTTTTTAGTTTTGATCAAAATTTAAACGAACTCCTGAAACAATCTGATTTATGTATATCAAGGTCAGGTGCTTCAAGCTTAGCTGAAATGTCATTAATGAATGTTCCTTTTATCGCCATACCACTTCCTAGTTCTAAAGATAATCATCAATATGAAAATGCTAAATATTATTATGATAAAAATTGCTGTTGGATAATTGATCAAAAAAAATTTGATAAAAAAAAATTTGAAGAATTATTGTTGAAAATATCAAATAAAGATGAAGATTATGTTGCAAAAAAAGAAAATCTAAAGAAATTAAATTATCAAAATACTTGGAATAATGTTAATCAAAATTTATTGGAAATTTTAAATGAAAATTGAATTAGCTAAATCAGAAGTTATTCATTTTGTTGGTATAGGCGGAATAGGGATGAGTGGCCTGTCAATGATTATGAAGAGAAAAGGTTTTAAAGTTCAAGGAAGCGATATTTCAAACAATAAAAATATTAATAGGATTAGAAAAGAAAAAATCAAAGTTTACTTAGGACATAAAAAACAAAATATAAGTCAGGCTACAATTTTGGTTGTTTCTTCAGCAATAAAAAAAAATAACCCAGAATTAATTGAAGCAAAATCAAAAGGTCTACCAATATACAAAAGAGGTGAAATGCTAGCAAACATTGTGTCTCTTTCTAAGAATATTGTTGTCGTTGGATCTCACGGCAAAACAACAACTACTTCTTTAATTGCATCAATTTTTCAGAATACAAAAATAGACCCAACGATTATTAATGGAGGAATTATAAATTCGATAAATAATACAGCAAAATTAGGTAAAAGTGATTGGTCTATATTAGAAGCAGATGAGTCTGATGGTAGCTTTATATTTATTCCACCAACTTACTCTATAATCACTAACATTGATAGAGAGCACATGGATTTTTATAATTCGATGAAAAAATTAAATAAATATTTTATTGATTTTGTTGAGAAGGTTCCATCTTTTGGAAAATCATTTATCTGTTTAGATGATAAGAATAACAAAAATCTAATAAAAAATATTAAAAAGAAAAATTTCTATACATACGGTGAAGATCCTAAATCGAACTTTTCTATAAAAAATATAAATCAATTTAAAGAATTTTCAAAATTTGATTTATTAATAAAATTACCAAATAAAAAAAATCGATATTTAAAAAATATAACAATCCCTCTACTTGGAAATCATAATATTAAAAATGCGGTTGCTGCTCTTGCGGTATCGTTGACTGTTGGAATATCAATAGTTAACATAAAAAAAGGACTTAAAAATTTTAAAGGTGTTCAAAGAAGATTTAATAAGATTTTTTCTTTTAATAATGTTGATTTTTTTGATGACTATGCACATCACCCAACTGAGATAAGAGAAGTACTTAATGGGGTAATGAAAGTTTATAAAGGTTATGAGAAGATATGTATTTTTCAACCCCATAGAATATCAAGAGTAAAAGATTTAAAAAAAGAGTTTAGTTTCGCTTTTAGAGATGCTGATAAAGTAATTTTATTTCCAATTTATAATGCTGGTGAAAAAATGAAACTCGGATTTAGTTATCTTAGTTTTGCAAAACAAATTATCAAAAATTCGAGGGTTGAATTATTAATGATAGAGGATCGATTTCAATTAGCAAAATATGTAAAAAGTAATATTTATGGAAAAAAAATTGTCATTGGTATGGGTGCTGGTTCAATTTCAAGCTGGATGAGAGAATTACCTAAATATTTATAATGAAAACTAATTTGAAAGAACTGTCAGAAGAGTTTGGTCAAAACCTAAAGTTAGACTGTGATTTAAAAAAAAAAAATTGGTTTAATATTGGAGGTAAAGCTAAAATTTATTTTAAAGCAGATAATTTAAAAGATTTAATCAAATTTTTAAAAATTATAGAAAATAAAGAAAATATTTTTGTCTTAGGTGGAGGATCAAACACATTGATAACTGACGATAAATATGATGGTGTAGTAATCAAGCTTGCAAATAATTTTAATAATTTTTCAGTTCTATCAGATGATATAATTATTGCAGGAAGTATTGTTAGTGACAAAGCATTATCAGAATTTGCATTAGAAAATAGTTTAGGTGGTTTTGAATTTTTGTCTTGTATACCAGGCACAGTTGGCGGTGGAATTAAAATGAATGCAGGCTGTTTCAATAGAGAATTTAAAGATGTTCTTGTTTCGATTCAAGCAGTTACTAAATCTGGTCAGGTAATAACTATACCTGCAAAAGATATAAATTTTAAATACAGAGATAGTGGTTTATCTGACGACCTTATTTTTTTAAGCGCCTCCTTTAAAGGCTTTAAGAAAGAAAAAGAATTAATCCAAAATGAAATGAATTTTTTGAAAGAAAAAAAAGAAAAAGCACAACCAACAAGAATTAAAACCAGCGGAAGTACTTTTAAAAACCCTTTAGATCAATCTGAAAAAAAGGTTTGGGAACTAATAAAAGATTCGGTTCCATTAGATATTTCTTTTGGTGATGCATATATTTCAGAAAAACACTGTAATTTTTTTGTAAATAAAGGTAATGCTAAATTTAAAGACATGAAGAATTTGATCGAATATGTCTCAAAAAATGTCTTTGAGAAAACAGGTGTAAAGTTAGAAACTGAAATTAAAATTTTAGAATAAATTGAAAAAAAAAATATTAATACTTTCGGGTGGAATATCAAAGGAGAGATTAATAAGTCTTGATACAGGTAAACAGGTTGCCCAAGAGCTAAAAAAAAATGGATATAAAATTCAGATTTCTGAACCAGATAGATTTTTATTTTTAAATATCAAAAAATTTAAACCTGATATAATTTTTAATGCATTGCATGGTCAATTTGGAGAGGATGGATATATCCAAAGTATTTTAGAGAAATTTAAAATTCCTTATACCCATTCTGGTGTTGTTGCTTCATCTATAGCTATGGATAAAGAAATTTCAAAAAAAATTTTTGTTAAAAATAAAATTATTACACCAAAATTTTTTATTTATAATTATGATTATAAATCTTCTGAGTTAATAAAAAAAATTCAGTCAAAATTAAAATTCCCTGTAGTAATAAAACCTTTAAATGAGGGTTCAAGTGTTAATGTTTTTATTTGTAACAAATCTAATCTAACTCAAAAAGTAAAATCATTAAAAGATTACAAAAAAATTATGATTGAGGAATTTATTGGAGGAAGAGAAATTCAAGTAGCAATTATGGGTAATAAAAAACTTGGAGCAATTGAATTAAAACCCAAAAGAGCTTTCTATGATTATCAAGCAAAGTACAACACAAATGCAAAAACTAAACATATAATCCCTGTTGATTTACCAAATAAAAAATTAAATCAAGTACTGAATATTGCGTTTAAAGCACACAAGATCATTGGTTGTTCTGGTGTAACACGTTCAGATTTTAAATATTACAAAGGAAGATTTTATCTATTAGAAATTAACACACAACCTGGTATGACAAAATTATCTCTTGTACCTGAAATAGCTTCTTATGAAGGAATTAGTTTTTTGAAATTAATTGAATGGATTTTAAAAGATGCATCAAAGAAAAAGTAAAAAAATCTTAATTTACTTTTTTTTATTTATTTTAGTAGGTTCGATAAATAATAATTTAATAAGTAATTTAAAATTTAAAAAAATAAAAAATATTAATATTTTTGGTTTAGAAGAAAATGATCAAAAAATAATACTTAATAATTTAAAAAATCTAGATTTAAAGAATATTTTTTTTATTAATAAAAAAAACTTCCAAAATATAATTGAAGATAATTCATTAGTTGAAGAGTACAATGTTATAAAAAAATATCCTCATTCAATTGATATTAATATAAAAAAAACAAATTTTATTGCTAGGATTAATCAAAATGGAGAGCTTTTCTTGGTTGGAAATAACGGCAAATTATCAAAAAATAATAATTTAGAAATACAACTACCATATATATTTGGGAATCCAGAAATAATTAAAATTTTAGAATTAAAGAAAATTATTGATCAATCAAATATTGAATATTCACAAATAAACACATTATATTATTTTAAATCAAATAGATGGGATTTGAAATTAGATAAAAATATAATAATTAAATTGCCTGAGAGAATTCAAAAAGAAACCTTAAATGAAATTTTAATTTTTTTAAAAAATAATAAATTAGAAAATAAAAAGATAGTGGATGCAAGAATAAAAAATCAAATAATAATTTTAGATGAATGAAGAAATAAATTTTGAAACTTATTTAATTATTTCTTATGGAAAGTTTGAAATATATTTACTAGATATTAAAAATTATAAAAATATACATCATGAAGAATTTAAATTTAAATCTGATTCAGAAAAAATAGAATTTAATCTTTTAAGTGAATTTTTGGAAAATAATATTTTTAAAATTGAAAAATTAGCTGGAGATTTTGTAAATAAGATTAATGTCATTATTGAAAATAAATCATTTCTTATCTCTGATATATGTATAAAAAAAAAAAATTATTCTGGAGAAATTACCAACTTAATTTATAAAAGCATGCTTACAGATATTAAAGATTTATTTAAAGAAAATTACAATCATCATAAACTTATTCACATGATAATAAATAAATATAAAATTATAAATGATGAAATATGTTTAGAGATTAAATTAATCTCTATTTCAAATTTAATTTTATTTGAAATAGAAAAAATTTTAAAAAAATATCAAATTCAAGTTAATAATTATTTAGAAAAAGAATATGTAAATCAATTTTTGAAAGATGAAAATTTCGATATTTCACAAAAAGCAAATAAGTTACTTAATGGACTAAATAATAATGAAGTTAAAATAATTTCAAAACCTAAAAAAAAGCATGGATTTTTTGAAAAATTTTTTCAATTATTTGGTTAATTTTGTTTTTTCTTGTAATAATAATTGTTTTTAAATAGTCGATCATACGAAATAAAAGTCACATGTGCCTTATTTAAATCAAAAAACAATTAAAAATAGTATTTCATTTAGTGGAGTTTCTCTTCATAGTGGTTTGAATGTGAATGTTCGTATTAAACCAGCATTTCCCAATTTTGGAATAGTTTTTAAGAGAGTGGATTTGAAAAGTAATAATCTTGTTTATCCAAACTTTATGAATGTAACTAATACGTCTTTAAATACTACTATTGAAAATGAATTTGGAGCTAAGGTTTCAACTATTGAACACTTAATGTGTGCATTATTTGGGATGGGTATAGATAATGCATTAATTGAAATTGACAATGAAGAAGTTCCAATACTAGATGGATCTGCAAAAGTTTTTATTGAAAAAATAATTTCAGCTGGGATTGAAGTTTCTGAGTCTCCAATAAAAATAGTTAAAATAAATAAGGAAGTAAAATATTCTGAAGGTAATCGTTATATAAATATCAAACCATCAACTTTAAGTTTAGATATTGATTTTGAACTAAAATACAAAAACTCAATTATTGGAAATCAAAGAAATAAATTTAAAATATACGAAGATGATTTATCCGAAGTCTATAATTCAAGAACATTTTGTTTGTTTGAGGATATAGAGTTAATTAAAAAAAGTGGCCTTGCTAAAGGAGGGAGTTTGGATAATGCTGTGGTAGTTAAAGGTAAAGAAATTTTAAATCCAGAAGGCCTAAGAAATAAAAAAGAATTTGTTAATCATAAAATTTTAGACTGCATAGGTGATTTGTATACATGTGGTTATAGAATGATAGCTAGTATTGAGTGTTCGCAAGGTGGTCATTACCTTACAAATCAATTGTTGAGAAAAGTTTTTGAAAAAAAAGAAAATTTTTCTATTTTAGAAATTAAAGAAAAAAACCTTCCTTATTCTTTAATCAATAAAGGCTTTTTGAGATCGATTGCCTAATTTGTAATAATAAAAGATAACTTTAAAAAATCTAATTAAAAAGTATAACAAATATTATGAGATCAACTCTGATAGTATTATTATTTGTCTTATTAGTATCTTGCTCAAAAGAAAATTTAAAACAATCTAAAATATCTGAAAAAAGTTTGGACATGCAAGTTTATGAAGCTTATTCAGAAGGGTTGGAGTCTTTAGAGTCTGGTGATGTGTTATTTGCTGCAAAAAAATTTAATGAAGCAGAAACTTTGTTTCCACAATCGATTTGGGCTCCTAAATCTGCATTAATGGCAGCTTATTCTTACTATACACAAGATTATTATGGTGACGCAGTTGCCGAATTAATAAGATTTAAAAGAGTTTATCCCCTAAGCGATAATATCGATTATGCAAATTATTTACTAGCAATTTGCTATTATGAGCAGATTGTAGATGAAAAAAAAGATTTAAAATCAATTATTAATGCAAAAGAAACTTTTCAGTATGTCATTAAAAATTATCCTGATACAGAATATTCACTAGACTCAGAATTTAAATTAGATCTTATAAATGATACGTTAGCATCAAAAGAAATGTATATTGGCAGATATTATTTGGAAAGAAAAAAATGGATTTCTGCAATTAATCGATTTAGAACTGTAATAGACGATTACGATACCACAGTGTATGTAGAAGAAGCACTTCATAGATTGGTAGAGATTTATTTCATATTAGGTTTAAAAGAAGAATCTGAGAAATATGCAAATTTATTAGGTTATAATTATAAATCATCTAAATGGTATGAAAATTCTTATAGAGTATTTAATCAAAATTATAAAAAGAAAAATTTAATTAAAAAAAAAAAGAAAAATTCTATTTTAACTCGAGCAAAATCTCTTTTTAATTGAGATGAATAAAATAAAATTACAATTAAAATATGAAGAAAAAATTCAAAAGTTAAACATATTAAATAAATTATATTTTAATGAAAATAATCCAAGTGTTTCAGATGCTGAGTATGATAAATTAAAAAAAGAAATAATTCTTTTAGAACAAAAATATAACTTTTTAAATTCTAAAAATTCTCCCTCAAAAAAAGTTGGTTATAAACCCTCTAAAAATTTTAAAAAATCTTTACATAAAGTTCCGATGCTTTCACTTACAAACGCTTTTACCGAAGAAGATTTAAAAAATTTTGAAAAAAAAATTTTAAACTTTTTATCTAAAAATGAGGAATTTAAAATTACTTATAGTGCTGAACCAAAAATAGATGGAATATCTGCCTCTCTAACGTATAAAAATGGAGAGTTTTACAAAGGTCTTTCAAGAGGAGATGGAAAAGAAGGTGAGGAAATAACTGAAAATCTAAAGACAATAAAGGATATCCCTAAAAAAATTTCTTATAAAGATTTTCCAGAGGAAATCGATATTAGAGGGGAAGTATTTATTCAAAATAGTGATTTTGAAATTTTAAATCAAAAATTTGCAAATCCCAGAAACGCAGCATCTGGTTCATTGAGACAAAAAAATCCAGAAGAAACAAAAAAAATACCTCTGAAATTTATTGCTTACACTTTTGGATATGAAAAGGGTTTAATTGTTAACAATCAATTTGATTATTTGAAAAAATTAAATGAGTGGGGTTTCAAAACAAACCCATTAAATATTTTAACTTCAGGTATTAAAAACTTAATGAAAAATTACCAAGATATTGAAAAAAAAAGAGCTGATATAGATTTTGATATAGATGGAATAGTTTACAAGGTTAATGATTTTGCAATTCAAAAAAGATTAGGAAATGTAGCTAATGCTCCAAGGTGGGCAATTGCTCACAAATTCTCATCTAATAAAGCTGTCTCCCAAATTATAGACATAGAGATACAAGTTGGTAGAACTGGTGCCCTAACTCCAGTAGCAAAAATTAAGCCAATAAACATTGGTGGAGTTATAGTTTCAAATGCAACATTACATAATGAAGATGAAATTATTCGAAAAGATATCAGAATAGGAGATACTGCTGTTATAGAAAGAGCAGGAGATGTTATACCCCATATACTTTCTGTAGATATAAAAAAAAGATTAAAAAATTCAAAAAAATTTATTTTTCCAGAAAATTGCCCTTCATGTGGATCAAAAACAATTAAAGAATTCAACAAGATAACAAAAAAAGTTGATGCTGTCAGGAGGTGTTCTAGTGAAGGTTATTATTGTGATAAAATATCAATTGAAAAATTAAAACATTTTGTTTCAAAAGAAGCATTTAATGTAGATGGTTTTGGAAAAAAAATAGTTGAAAGCTTTTGGAAATTAAAATTAATAAAATTTCCTCAAGATATTTTTAAATTAGATTATTCTAAAATTGAAAAACTAGACGGTTGGGGGAAACTATCTGTTCAAAATTTAAAATATTCAATAGATCAAAAAAAAAATATTTCTCTAGAAAAGTTAATTTATTCATTAGGGATAAGACATATTGGATTAGAAAATGCAAAATTGTTATCTAAACATTTTGTAGCATTTTCAAAATTTAAAAATTTATCTAAACAAAGTGACTATGAAGATTTATTGAATATTGATGGGATTGGTGAAACTCAGGTAAATTCAATTAAAAGTTTTTTTTCAAATGAAGCAAACCTAAAAGTTTTGAGTGAATTAGAAAAAGTTCTAGTGGTAAAAAATACTATTCAAAATTCTGAGGATGGTTTGTTGAAAAATAAAACTTTTTTAGTTACAGGGAAATTAAATGGAATTAGTAGAGCAGAAGTTAAATCTTTGATTGAAGAAAATTCTGGAAAAACGGTTAGTAGCGTCTCTAAGAAATTAAATTATTTAATAATTGGGGACAAGCCGACAAAGAAGAAAATAGATAGTGCCAAACAGCTTAAAATAAATATTATAGATCAAGCTGAATTTTTGAAAATGCTAAATAAAACTAGCTAGCCATTTTCTCTCATTTAGATTTAAATATTCAGATATTTTTGAATAAACTTCAAAGTGATATTTAAATAGATAGTTCTTTTCATTAAATGTTAATAAATCAAAATTGATCAAATCTTTTTCTATGGGTGCCATTGTTAGATTTTTAAATAATAAATTTCTCTTTATTTTTTTAACGTAAACTAAATTTTCAATCCTGATTCCATATTCATTAGTTTTGTAATACCCAGGCTCATTGCTTAAAACCATACCTTCTTTTATTTTAATAGTATTTATTTTTGTAATAGATTGAGGTCCTTCATGAACATTAAGAAAAAAACCTACACCATGTCCTGTACCATGTGCATAATCTAAATTGCTTTTATTTAAAAATTTTCTTGCTCTTTTATCAATTTTTTTACCTGTATCATCTTTATTAATATCTGTCGTAGCTACAGCAATATGACCTTTTAAAACTTTAGTAAAAATATCTTTGATATTTTGTTTTTGTTTTGAAAAACAAATTGTTCTTGTGACATCTGTTGTGCCATATTTATATTGGCCTCCGGAATCGCAAAGGAAAACATCTCTCTTATTTATAACTCTGCAATTTCCTTTTTTTGCACGATAATGAACAATTGCACCGTTTTTGCCAGATCCTGCAATAGTATCAAAACTAGGATAAAGAAAGTTTTTATTTATTTTTCTAAAATTCTCTAATTTCTTGGCAGCTTCTACTTCTGTAATTTTTTTTTTATTGATTTTTTTTATCCAGTATAAAAATTTTGTTAATGCAACACCGTCAAAGATATGAGCATTGATCATATTTTTAATTTCAGTTTTATTTTTAATTGCTTTTAAAAGATAAATTGGATCTTCTCTTTTTGTGATATTAAATTTAGACTTAATTAAATTTTCATAAAATATTGAACAAGATTTATCATCTACAATAAAGTTTTTTCCCTTAAGATGTAGTATTCTACTTGGTAAATTATTTTCATCTAAAAATTCATCTTTCTTAATAACTTTATTTTTTAATAATTGCTTACACTTTTTAAGATTACTTATAAGTAGTATTTTTTTTGATTTACTTATAAGCAATCTTGAATTGGGGATTGGGCTGTTAGGTCCATCTCTACCTCGTATATTTAAAGTCCACGCAACGTTTTCTGGTGCACTTATAAAAATATAATCAGATTTATTTTTTTTTAAGTATTTAGTTATTTTAGTTAATTTGGAATTAACACTTTCACCAATAATACTTTTATCTAAAGAAAAAAATGGAACAGAAATATCCTCTTTCTGTTTTTTTATTTCATCAATTAAATTTTTTTCAACATATTTAATCTTATTAAATTTTAAAAAATAATTTTTAATTTGAGTGTTGGTAAATAATTTTGGATCTATTCCAAGTGTAAGATTTTTAAATAAACTACAATTTATTAATTTTTCAAATCCATAAATTTTAAAATTTTTCCCACTCTCAATTTTACTTTGAATTGTGTATCTTCCATCAGTAAATAAATAATTTTTATTTTTAAGAATTATTGCTAATCCAGCGGATCCACTAAAATTTGAAATAACTTCTAATCGATTTAATTTTGAATATTCTGTAAAAAAATCATCATTTTTTGGAATTACATAGCCATCAATTTCATATTTTTTAAATTTACCTCTTAATAATTTTATATAATGTTTCATTTAATTCTCTTTTGATATCTTATCCACCCAGGACTTCTTGTTCCTTCTTCAATTTCAAAATCCTGATTAAACTCAAAATCATCATCATTATTAATTTCTTCATCAAAGAAAGAATTTTTTTCTAAATGTTTTTCTGGTAACTCATCAATGAATCGCGAAGCCATACTGTCTATCCAATCCCCTTGATAAAATCTATTCATTGAAAAAGAGATTATAGCTTTCTTCTTTGCTCTTGTAATTCCCACATATGCTAAACGTCTTTCTTCTTCTAGGCCATTTTGACCTTTTTCTTCAATAGATTTTTGATGTGGAAATAATCCTTCTTCCCATCCAGGCAAAAATACAACATCAAATTCCAAACCTTTTGCTGCATGCATGGTCATCATATTAATTTTTTCACCATCCCATTCTTGATCTACAGAGGTTGCTAAAGACACATGCTCCAAAAAACTTTCTAAATTATCAAATTCTTTCATAGCACTTAACAACTCTTTGATATTTTCTAGTCTATTTTCATTATCTAAATCTTTTTTATTTTTAAGCATTGCTGAATAACCAGACTCATCTAAAACAATCTGTAAAAGCTTTATGTGATTTGATTTCCTTATGGTTAAATCATTTCTCCATTTATTTAGTGAATTAATAAACAAGCTAAGTCCAATTTTAGCTTTTGGCTTAATTAAATTTTGCTCAAGCATTTTTTGTGATGCTCTTTCTAAATTTAAATTATTTTCCTTAGCAAACTCGTGAATGTTTTTTAAGGTACTATCACCTATTGATCTCTTAGGGTTATTTACTATTCTTTCAAAAGCTAAGTCATCTTTCTCTTGGTGAATTAATCTTAAATATGCAACACAATCTTTAATCTCAGCTCTTTCATAAAATTTTGTACCACCTAATATTCTGTAGGGCATACCAATTTTCAGAAATCGCTCTTCAAATTCACGTGTTTGAAAAATGGCTCTAACTAAAATTGCAATATTGTTATACGAAAATTTTTTTTTAATTTTTTTTTCTATTTCATCAGAGACACCGATTGCTTCATCTTTACCATTTTTAAAACAGTTTAATTGAACCAAATCACCTTCTTCCATTGTAGTGATCAATGTTTTTCCAACTCTATTTTGATTATTAGAAATTAGGTTTGAAGCAACTGATAAAATATTTTGCGAAGATCTATAATTCTGTTCTAATCTTATTACTTTTGTATTTTCATAGACTTGGTCAAACTCTAAAAAATTTTTAATCTCAGCACCTCTCCAGCTATATATTGATTGATCATCATCACCAACACAGCAAATATTTTTATTTTTTTCAGATAGAAGATTAAGCCATTTACTTTGAATAAAGTTTGTGTCTTGATATTCGTCAACCAAGATATATTTAAAATTTTTAGAATATATATCTCTAATATCAGGGTTAAATTCTAAAATTTTTACTGTATGTAAAATTAAATCACCAAAATCACAAGAATTTAAATCTGTTAATTTTTGTTGATATATTTTGTATAATGGAAGAACAGTTTTCTCATATATATCTTTTTTATTTGTAATTACTTCTCTAGGATAAAAACCTTTATTTTTCCATCTATCTATTATTGCAAGTATAAATCTTGGAGATAATTGTTTGATATCGATATTTTCTGCTTTGCATATATTTTTTATTAATCTAATTTGATCATCAGTATCTATAATAGTGAAATTCGAGTTTAATTGTGCAGCTGAAGCATGTTTTCTTAATAATTTTGCACAAATTGAATGAAAAGTTCCTAACCAAGAAAGACCAACAGCAGCAGATCCCAAAATTTTACTAACTCTATTTTGCATTTCCTTAGCTGCTTTATTTGTGAATGTGACCGCTAGAATTTGATTTGGAAAAGCTTTTTTTTCCTTAATTATATTTGCTATTCTTGATGTTAGAACTTTAGTTTTCCCTGAACCAGCACCCGCTACTATTAAAAGTGGACCGTCAAGATGCATTACAGCCTCTTTTTGTGCTTCATTCAAATTATTTAAATATTCTCTATTTATCATTCAAAATAATGTTTTATAAGATTATCACCCAAAATGAATAATCTTAAATTTATTGCTAGTTTTTTTAAAAAATTCAGTAAATTTATTAATAATCTATTAGAGAAAAATTTAAACAAGTTAAATGTTGATAATTTTAAAAGTTTATTAATTAATAATAAAATACTTTTATCTATTGTCGCACTAATTATTTTATTTTTATCATATCTTTCATTTCCAAATATTCACAATGAAGAAGAGGTAGCTTCAGAAATTAAAAAAAATTTAAAAAACAAATTAAACCTAGAGTTTAATTTCCAAGAAGATTTAGATTATAAATTTTTACCAAGACCTCATTTTATTTCAAATAATTCCTCAATTAATTTTAAAGAGGATAAAATTACAGACATAAAAAAAGTTAAAGTTTATGTATCTTTGGAAAATTTGTTTTCTTTAAAAAACATCAAATTAAATCATGTCATCTTGGAAGAAGCAAATTTTAATTTAAACAAAGAAAATTATAATTTTTTTTATAATCTATTAGATGGTAATTTTAATGATTTCAAATTTGAAATATTAAAAAGTAATGTTTTTTATAGAAGCTTAGAAAATGAAGTTTTATTTATTAACAATATCAAAAACGCAAAATATTATTTCGATCCTAAAGAAATTAAAAACATGCTTGAAGCAAACAATGAGATTTTTAATTTGCCTTATTCAATTAAAATTTTTAATGATAAAATTGAAAAAAAAATATATTCTACAATAAATATAGAAAGTTTAAGACTTAAAATAGACAATCAAACTTCATATGGTGATAAAAATTATTCAGGTTTTTCAGAATTAAATTTAATAAACTCAAAAAGTTTATTTGAGTATCAATTAAATGATAATTCGTTTGAGTTTAAATTATTTGATAAAATACAAAATCCTGAGTTTTCTTATGAAGGTAAATTTAATTTTAAGCCATTTTATTCAAATATAACAGGTAATACAAATAAACTTGATTTTACACCATTATTTTCATCAAATGCAATTATTAAAGAGCTTTTAAAAACTGAAATTTTAAATAATAAAAATATTGATTTTAATTTAATCGTTGCTGGAAATAATATTAAAGAATTTGATGATTTTAAAAATGTTTTGTTAAAATCTAAAATTCAAGAAGGTTTAGTTGATATTGATCAATCTAAAATAACTTGGAAAAATAATATTGATTTTGAGTTTTTAGATAGCTTAATTTTTGTAAAAGAAGGAAAATTAATTTTAGATTCTAATGTTGAAATTAGTATAAATAATTCAAATGAACTTTATAAGTTCTTACTTACCCCAAAAAATTTAAGAAAAAAAATTAGCAAAGTTGATGTCAACTTCACTTATTTGTTTGATGAAAAAAATATCAAAATTAAGAGTATCAGGATAGACGGAAAAACACTTGAAAAATCTAAATATTCTTTTGAAGATATTTTGCTTAAAGAAAATAACTTACAAAATAAAATTTATTTCAAAAATTTATTAAATGAATTAATAAAAAATTATGAAGGATAAATCATTTTCTTAGGATCAACAATTCTTTCATAGTCTTTTTCACTAATTAATCCTGTTTTTAACGTTTCATGTTTCAGTGTTGTATTATTCTTTAAGGCTCTTTTGGCTATTTTTGCAGCATTATCATAGCCAATATGTGGAGCCAAAGCTGTTACTAACATTAAAGAATTATCTAAATGCTCTTTTATTCTCTTTTTATTAGCTTTAATTCCTTTAACACAATAAAGCGCAAAATTTTTTGTACTGTCTGCCAATAAGTCAATAGATTGCAAAATGTTATGGGCAATTAGTGGCTTAAATACATTTAATTCAAAATGACCATGCGATCCTGCCATAGTAATCCCATTGTGATTGCCAATTACGTTTGCACATACCATTGTAACTGCTTCACACTGAGTTGGATTTACTTTTCCAGGCATTATTGATGAACCAGGTTCATTTTCAGGTAATATTAGTTCTCCGTATCCAGCTCGAGGTCCAGATCCTAAAAATCTGATATCATTTGAAATTTTCATTAATGCAACAGCACATGTATTCAATGTTCCTGAGAAATTTACTATTGCATCATGTGCTGCAAGTTCAGCAAATTTATTTGGCGCAGGTTTAAATTTTATTTTAGTAAATTTTGAAATTTCTTTAACAATTTTTTTATCAAAATTTTTTTTTGAGTTTATTCCTGTTCCAACAGCTGTTCCACCTTGAGCTAAAAATAGAATTTCTTTTAATGCGTATTCGATTCTTTCAATACATTTTTTTAATTGAGCATGATATCCTGAAAACTCTTGACCAAGAGACAAAGGAGTTGCATCTTGAAGATGAGTTCTACCAATTTTAACTATTTTTTTAAATTCTATAGATTTCTTCTTTAATTCTTTTTCTAAGATTTTTAAACTTGGCAACATTTTAGAAAATGTTTGTGTCGCTACAGAAATATGCATTGCAGTTGGAAAAACATCATTAGTAGATTGAGATTTGTTTACATGATCATTTGGGTGTACAGGTTTTTTAGTTCCTTTCTTTCCCCCTAAAATTTCAATAGCTCTATTGGCAATTACCTCGTTCACATTCATGTTTGTTTGAGTTCCAGAGCCTGTTTGCCAAACTTTCAAAGGAAAATTTTCATCTAATTTTCCTTTAATCACTTCGTCTGAAGCTTTGACAATTGCTTTTGAGATCTTACCACTAATTAATTTATCTTTAGCATGAACTATAGCTGCTGATCTTTTAATAATAGCAATAGATTTTATTATTGAGATATTTACTAAAATTTTACCAATGTTAAAAAATTTATTTGATCTTTGAGTTGATGCACCCCAATATTTGTCATTGGGTACATTTATACTTCCTATACTGTCAAATTCTTTTCTTAATTTCATTGATTAATTTTTAAGTACAAATAATTATATTCATACAATAAATTTTAAAAAACTTACAGGAGCAATATGTCGAATTTTAGTAAAGTTGGAACTTTTATGAAAACTTTTGGTCAAGATGTTAAAACTAAGCCATCTTTTAGTACTGATAAGATAAATAAATTAAGAATAGATCTAATTAAAGAGGAGTTAGATGAGCTTACTGAAGCTATGAATAATAAAGATTTATTAGAAGTTGCTGATGCACTTACAGATATATTGTATGTAACATACGGAGCAGGTCACGCTTTTGGAATAGATTTAGATAAATGTTTTGAAGAAGTTCAAAACTCGAATATGAGCAAATTAGATGAAAATGGAAAACCTATTTATAATGAAGCTGGAAAAGTTATGAAAGGTCCTAATTATTTTAAACCAGATCTAACTAAGTTTGTGAGTTAAATTTCTAGCTTAAAGTCAACTGCTGTAGCACTATGAGTAATACTTCCTACAGAAATTCTATTTACACCAGTTGAAGCAATCGCTTTAACAGTTTTCAAATTAACATTTCCAGAGGCTTCTGTTTCGTAATACTTTTTAGCAATTTTAACTGCATTTCTTAAATTTTTCATATTCATATTATCTAGTAGAATAGTGTTAAACTTTAATCCTAAAATTGATTTAAGTTGATCAATTGTATCAACTTCAACCGTAATTTTTTTTCCTTTTTTATATTTAATTGCTTTAATAACTAAAGTTTTTAAATCTGAACTTCCGATGTGATTATCTTTAATTAAGTATTCGTCACTTAAGTTAAATCTATGATTTGTGCCACCTCCTAATTTCACAGCATACTTTTGGATCACTCTAAGGTTTGGAATTGTTTTTCTTGTACAACAAATTTTAGTTTTTTTTCCAGCTAATCTTACAAATTCATTCGTCATAGTTGCTATACCAGAAATATGAGATAAAAAATTTAGAGCAACTCTTTCAGCAATTAAAATATTTTTTGCCTTACCTTTAATCAAAGCAACTATGGAACCTTTTTTAATTCTTGAGCCATCTTTTTTTTTGATAATAAATTTTATTTTATTATCTATTAATGAAAAAGTTTGCTTAGCAAACAATAATCCAGCAACTATTGCATTTTGATTTGATAATAACTTTACAGTTACGATTTTATCTTTGTCAATTAAGGCTGAAGTGATATCTCCTGAAGGATACAGATCTTCGTTTAGAGCTAACTTAACAGTATTTTTTATAAATTCTTTGCTTAATTTAATTTTTGACACTTAATTATCTGCCAATAGCTGCCATTCTCTCTACAGATATTCTCGCTTTTTCTATTGTTTCTTTGTCCATAATGATTTCGCCAGTTTCATTTTCCAAACAATCTAAAATTTTAGGTAAAGTAATTTTTTTCATATGCGGACACATATTGCATGGTTTAACAAAATCTACATTTGGATTTTCTATTTGAATGTTGTCACTCATTGAACATTCAGTAACCATCATTACTTTTTTTGGTTGATTATCTTTTACATATTTAATCATTCCAGAAGTCGATCCTGCAAAATCACTTGCCCCGATTACATCTGGTGGACACTCTGGATGAGCAATAATTTTTATTCCAGGATTGTTTTTTCTAATATCTTCAATTTCTTTTTTATTAAACTGGTCGTGTACTATACAAATTCCTTTCCAGGATATAATTTCTACATCTGTCTGAGATGCAACGTACTTTGCAAGGTAATCATCGGGTAAAAATATCACTTTTTTAACACCAAGTGATTTAACAATTTTCACTGCATTTGCTGATGTACAACAAACATCTGTTTCAGCTTTTACTTCAGCTGAAGTATTTACATATGATACCACAGGAACACCTGGGTACTTCTCTTTTAGTAATCTAACATCTTTACCAGTAATTGAGGATGATAAAGAACAGCCAGCATCCATATCAGGTAAAATTACCTTTTTATTAGGGCTCATTAATTTTGCAGTTTCAGCCATAAAATGAACTCCAGCCATTAAAATTATATCTGCTGAAGTTTTTGATGCTTCTATAGCTAGCGCAAGTGAGTCTGCAGAGAAATCAGCAACACCATGATAAATTTCTGGTGTTTGATAGTTGTGAGCTAAAATAACTGCGTTCTTTTCTTTTTTTAATTTATTAATTTTATGTATGTACGGTGCGTGCACTGACCATTCTATCTCAGGCATCACCTTTGAAATTTTTTGGTAAATTGGATCTGTTGCTTTACGTACTTCTTGTGTAAATTCCATGAAGTTTTTTACCAATTTGAAACATACTTGTCATTCATTTATTATGAGACATATCGCGGTCGTGCTGAAATTGGTAGACAGGCACGGTTGAGGGCCGTGTGGACTAAGTCCATGAGAGTTCGAGTCTCTCCGACCGCACCAAATTTCAATTTTAACTAATCCATTCAGGTTTTTTTATACTTATTGAAGCTTCTTTAGTTTTAAATTCAAGTTTTTCATCAAAGTTTTCATCTAAAAATTTGATTAAAGCAAAGGGGTAATCATTATCTATTAACACTTTACCTATTTCATTTTCATTATTAAAAATACTTTCTCCTTCATTTAATTTTCCATTAATTATCTTTATGGGCATCAATCTTTTTGAAAGTTTATTTTTTAATTTAATTCTAGCCGTATTTTCTTGGCCTACGTAACAACCTTTTTTAAAATCAATTCCATTTAGTTCTTCAAAATTACATTCAATACCAAACAATTTATCTTGTAATTTGTTCAAATCTTTTGGTACTATTCCTAGTTTATGACTTAAAGAGTAGTATTCGTTTACATTGGCATCTTGAAGATCTAATTTTTTTAAGGATAAATAAAGTTTTTCTAAATTAATTATTAATCTTGCTCCTAATTGTTTATTTCTTGGATCTAGAAAAATAGGATCTTCTCTATATTTAATAGTAAATCCTGATTGATCTTTTGCTTCATCAAATTTCAAAAATTTTTCATGAGAAAAAGCAGCAACAACGAATTCATTACTTAGGTTAAGTATTTCAATTTTAGATCTTAGCTTATAAAGAGATAACTGCTTAAATAGTCCATCTGCTTGATATTTTTCACAATCTAAAAGATAACCTGATTTATGTTTTACAATTATAAATTCATATAAAAATTTTCCTTGTGGAGTTAATAAAGATGTAAAACAACTATTATGTTCGCTTACTTTATTAATGTCATTACTTATTAGATTTTGCAGAAAACCTTTTGCATCCTCACCATTTATATAAAGAATTGATCTATCTTCTAAGATGTAAACATTTTTGATATTCATATTTGATTAAGTTATTATTTTAATATAATAACTTTTTTTTCAAATGTTAGATCTTATAATCAAAAATGGACAATGTTACATCGATGATGAATTAAAAGATGTCGATGTTGCGATAAAAGATGGAAAAATTCAAAAGATTGGTCAAATTTCAGATGAAGCAAAAGAGACAATTAATGCTGAAGGTCAAACAGTTTTACCTGGTTGTATAGATACCCAAACACATTTTAGAGAACCTGGATCAACTGATACTGAAGATCTTCATTCAGGAAGTAGGGCGGCAATAGCAGGTGGGATCACTAGTGTATTTGAAATGCCTAATACTAATCCTCCAACTTCAAACATGAAAGAGTTTCAAAGAAAACTAGATCTTGCTAAAAATAGAATGTACTGCAATTACGCTTTTTACTTTGGTGCAACTGCTGATAATGCAGATGACTTAGCTAGTTTAAAAGATTTAGAAGGATGTTGTGGAATTAAGCTTTTTGCTGGCTCTTCGACTGGTAATTTATTGGTGGCTGAAGAAGATGATATAGATAAAGTTTTTCGAAACGCTTCCAAAGTTGTTGCAGTGCATTCCGAAGATGAAGCGATATTAAAAATTAATAAAAAATTAATTAAAGAGGGCGATGTTCATACTCATCCAGTCTGGAGAAGTGCAGAGTGTGCAATAGCATCAACAAGAAGAATTGTTAGAATTGCAGAAAAACATAAGAAAAAAGCTCATGTTCTTCACATAACAACTAAAGAAGAAATTGATTTTCTATCTCAGCATAAGGGAAACATTACTTTTGAGATAACTCCTCAGCATTTAACTCTTTATGCTCCAGATTGTTATGACAAACTTGGAACATATGCTCAGATGAACCCACCATTAAGAGACAAATCTCATTATGATAGATTATGGTATGGGGTAAGAAATAACTTCAATGATACTATTGGTTCTGACCATGCGCCTCATTTAAAAGAAAACAAAGATAAAGTTTATCCAAATACTCCTTCTGGGATGCCGGGTGTCCAAACTTTAATGCCTGTGATGCTAAATCATATCAATGATGGAAAGCTTAGTTTAAATCAATTGATGAATTTTGTTTGTGAAAATCCTGTTAAAATTTTTGGTATTAAAAATAAAGGGTTTATTAAAGAAGGATATGATGCTGACTTTACTATTGTTGATATGAATAAAACAATTGAAATTAAAAATGAAAATATTGAGAGCAAATGTAAATGGTCTCCTTTCAATGGATTTAAATTTAAAGGAACACCTACACATACTATCATTGCAGGAAAAGTTAAAATGCAAGAAGGTAAAATTTTAGGAGATCCAGAAGGAACTCCTTTACAATTTAGTTAAGCTTAACTGTAAAACTATTTACTAGAATTACACCTAATACAATTAAAAATAATCCTAAGATTGCTTGCCAAGCTAAAGTTTGTTTAAAAAATATATATCCCAGTATAGCAATTGTAAAAATTCCTAAACCACTCCATGTAGCATAAACAATTGCAATTGGAAGTTTGTTTACAACAAAAGTTAATAAGTAAAATGCACAAAGATAAAAAATTGATAAACCAACAGTAGGTATAACTTTAGTAAAGTTTTGAGAAACTGGTAGCAGCATTGTTCCAGCAACTTCACAAAAAATTGCAGCAATTAAAAATATATAAGTTTTAACCATTATTTAAAATTTTATGTTTTACTAAATCTTCTTTTATTTCATTTAGTATTGCTGGATCATCTATTGTTGGTGGAATTTTATATTCAACACCATCTGCAATTTTTCTTATTGTTCCTCTTAAAATTTTTCCTGATCTAGTTTTTGGTAATCTTTTAATAACAATAACAGTCTTAAACGCAGCAACAGGGCCAATTTTATCTCTCACCATTTGTACACATTCTTTTGATATAGTTTCATTATCTTTTTCAACACCTGATTTTAATACTACCAAACCAATTGGTAATTGGCCTTTTAATTTGTCTGCAATTCCGAGTACCGCACATTCAGCTACTGATTGATGTTCTGATAAAACTTCTTCTATTGCACCAGTAGATAATCTGTGACCTGCAACATTTATAATGTCATCAGTTCTAGACATAATCCAAATGTAACCATCATCATCAATGTGACCTGCATCATATGTTTGATAATAGCCTTCATAATTAGACATATAGTTTTCTTTGTATCTTTGATCAGCATTCCATAGAGTAGGGAATGTCCCAGGAGGTAAAGGTAGTTTTACAACAATATCTCCCATTTCATTTGGTTTAGCTAAAGATTGATCTGGTTTAATGATTTTAACATCGTATCCAGGAACAGCCTTGCAAGCTGAGCCATATTTGGTCTCCATCATTTCAATTCCAGTACAATTTGAGCTGATTGCCCAGCTAGTTTCAGTTTGCCACCAGTGATCAATTACTGGTACTTTTAATAAATTTTCAGCCCACTTGATAGTATCTGGATCTGCTCTTTCTCCAGCAAGGAACAAGCTCTCAAAACTAGATAAATCATATTTTGAGAAAAATTTACCCTCTGGATCTTCTTTTTTAATAGCTCTGAATGCAGTTGGTGCAGTGAATAATGATTTTACTTTATAATCTGAAATGATTTTCCAGAAAGCACCAGCATCTGGAGTTCCAACAGGTTTTCCTTCAAATAAAACTGTAGCACATCCTTTGAACAATGGAGCATAAACAATATAAGAGTGTCCAACAATCCAACCAATATCACTTGCGGACCACCAAATATCATCTGTATCAATATTGTAGATATTCTTCATAGTCCATTTAAGAGCAACGATATGGCCACCAGTATCTCTTACAATTCCTTTTGGCGTTCCAGTTGTTCCAGATGTATAAAGAATGTAAGCAAACTCATTTGAATTCATCTCAATACAATCAGCATCTTTTGCATTTGAGAATGCTTCTTCCCAACTTATCTCTGTTGGAGCATTTAATTTGACTTCGTTTCCTGGTCTTTGGAACAAAATCATCTTTTCAATTTTATGATTAGCTATTTTTATAGCCTCATCTACTAGAGGCTTATATTCAACTGTCCTTCCAGGCTCAAAACCGCATGAAGCCGTTACTAACAACTTTGCTTTACTGTCATCTATTCTGCTTGCTAGTTCATTTGAGGCAAATCCACCAAAGACAACTGAGTGTATTGCTCCAATTCTAGCACAAGCAAGCATAGCAATTACCGCCTCAGGGATCATTGGCATGTAAATGATTACTCTATCTCCTTTATTTACACCTTGCTGTTTTAAAGCACCTGCAAATCTTGATACTTTTGCTCTAAGTTCCTCATAAGTGAACTTCGATTTGTTGCTTGTAATAGGACTATCGTAGATTAAAGCTGTTTTTTGTCCTCTTCCTTGGTCAATGTGAATGTCTAGAGCATTATAACAAGTGTTAGTAACACCATCTTCGAACCATTTATAGAAAGGAGGATTAGATTTATTTAAAATTTTTGTCGGTTTTTTAAACCAAAAGATGTCTTCACTTGCTTCTTGCCAAAATTTTTCAGGTTTTTTTATAGAATTTTCGTAAATACTTTGAAATTTTTTTGACATTCTAATTTGATTCGATTTTCGTTATTTTTTTGGTTTTTAACTTATAAATTGTATTTAATTTTAAAAATTCAGTAAAATCAATGCAAATTAATGACAATTAAGTCTTCATAAAACTAATTTAATTTGCTATTTAACCCCAACTTTGGCTTAGGGTTACTTAAGTCTAGTTTATATAAACTAAACAAATAAAAACTAACGAAGAGGGAGTTTTTTATGAAAAAACTTAAATTGTTTGCTCTTACAGTTGTTGCTCTTATGGGTGTAACTGGTGTTGCAAACGCTGAAACAGCTATGCTGGCTCAAGACGATTTCGTAGGTATTTCGTTTTGGTTAGTATCTATGGCTTGTTTAGCTGCTACTGTATTCTTTTTCTTAGAAAGAAGTTCAGTTCCAGCTGGATGGAGAGTTTCAATGACAGTTGCTGGTCTAGTAACTGGTATTGCATTCGTACACTACATGTACATGAGAGATGTATGGATCGCTACTGGTGACTCACCAACTGTATACAGATACATTGACTGGTTAATTACAGTGCCACTATTGATGTTAGAATTCTATTTTGTTCTATCAGCAGTAAACAAATCAGACTCTGGAATTTTCTGGAGACTAATGATTGGTACATTGGTAATGCTAGTAGGTGGATACTTAGGAGAAGCTGGATACATCAACGCTACACTTGGTTTCATAATCGGTATGGCTGGTTGGGTATACATCTTATATGAAGTATTCTCTGGTGAAGCAGGTAAGAGAGCAGCGAAAAGTGGTAACAAAGCACTTGTAACTGCTTTTGGTGCAATGAGAATGATCGTTACTGTAGGTTGGGCGATCTACCCATTAGGTTACATTTTTGGTTACTTAACAGGTGGTGTAGATGCTAACTCACTAAACGTGATTTACAACGCAGCTGACTTCTTGAACAAGATCGCTTTTGGTCTGATCATTTGGGCAGCAGCTATGCAACAACCTGGTAGAGCTAAGTAGTAGTTTTACTTAAAATTTAAGAAAGGGCAGGTACAATTTTGTACTTGCCCTTTTTTTTTGCCTTATGTAAAATTATGTATAGTTATTATACATACTTTTAATTATGGATGTAAAACTCGAAAAATGGCACAAATGCCAAGTTGATATGGAGGTTCTTAAAGAACTTTCAAAAAAATCTGATATCAAAGGACTACAACATGTTTCAGTTTTTTTTGGATTGTTATTAGTTACAGGAACTTTAGCATATATAACTTGGGGTACATGGTGGTCTGCTTTTTGGTTTTTAGTTTACGGAAACATTTATGGTTTTTCAAATCCATTGTGGCATGAGACAGGTCACAAAACTGCGTTTAAATCAAAATCTTTAAATGAATTTTTTTACTATATCTCTTCTTATCTTTCTAATTTTGAACCACTAAGATGGAGATACACACACTTTGTTCATCATGGAAATACATATTCAACAGAAAATCCATTTGATCACGAAATTGAATATGGAAATAATTTAAAAGAAACACCTAAAAATTTAATAATGAATTTAATTCCTTTTATGGAACTTATTTATTTTAAAAAAAGTATTGCTTACGAAATTATTCAACATGCATTGGGTGTAAAAACAAAAGTAATGCAAGACTGTATTCCTGAAAATGCACAATCAAAAGTTATTTTTAATTCTAGAGTTTTTGTTGCAATTTGGATTGCAATTATTTTTTGGTCTCTAATTGTATCATCTTGGTTACCGGTATTGTTTTTTTTATTACCAAAATTTTATGGAAGAACTTTACATAAACTAGTTTCTTTTACTCAACATGCTGGATTAGCAAGGAATATTAAAGATCATAGGTACACAACAAGAGAAATGTATTTAAATCCAATTTTAAGCTTTTTATATTGGAAAATGGAATATCATGTAACTCATCACATGTTTCCAACGGTTCCATCTTATAACTTAGATAAACTTCATCATCATATTAAAGATCAGTTACCAAGAACGAATGATGGTTTGATTGATGCCTACAAAGAAATTTTACCAGCTATAATGAAACAAACAGAAGACACTAGCTATTTTTTTAAAAAGGAAGTACCAGAACCTCAAAATGCATAAATCTTGTTAAGTATGTTTTTACTTACTTGCTCAATTTAGATAAGAACTTATATATAACGCATGGCAAAAATTACTTACCATACACACGATAGCAAAACTCACACCATTGATGTTCAAAATGGTTTAACAGTGATGGAAGGCGCTGTTCAAAATGATATTCCAGGAATTGATGCAGATTGTGGAGGTGGCATGGCATGTGCTACTTGTCATGTTTATGTCAAAGAAGATTGGTTAGATAAACTTCCAGCTAAAGAAGATGGTGAAGAGGATATGTTAGATATGGCATATGAACCTAAACAAAATAGCAGATTAAGTTGCCAATTAATTGTTTCAGATGAATTAGATGGATTAGAAGTTACTATTCCAGAAAAGCAAGCTTAGATGAATAAAACAGATGTGTTAATTATTGGAGCAGGACCAACGGGTTTGTTCTGTGCTCATCAACTTGGAATTATAGGACTTCAATGTGAAATAGTTGATAATCTCGATAAAGCAGGAGGGCAGTGTATAGAACTTTATCCTGATAAACCTATTTATGATATCCCAGCTGTACCAGAATGCACTGGAGAAGAATTAACAAATAATCTCCTTCAACAAATAAATCCTTTTAATATAAAATTTCATCTAAACGAAAGAGTTGAAGAACTAAAAAAAGTTGAAAATCGTTGGCATGTCAAAACAAGTGGAAACCAAGAATTTGATGTAGCTGCAATTATTATTGCTGGAGGAGTTGGATCTTTTGAACCAAGAAAATTTCCAGTAAAAGAATGTGAAAAATTTGAAGGATCTTCTTTATTTTATTCAATAAAAGATAAAACAATTTTTAAGGACAAAACTATATCAATATTTGGTGGAGGAGACTCAGCTCTAGATTGGGCAATTGAATTATCGAATACATCTAAAGTAAATTTAATTCACAGACGTGATGGATTTAGTGGAGCTGAATCTAGTGTTCAAAAAGTAAAAGAACTTAACGATCAGGGAAAATTAAATCTATATACCAAATATCAAATCGACTCTGTTAGTGGAGATAATCAAATTAGTACTGTGAAAATAAAACATGATGAAGGAGAAATTAAAGAATTACAATCTGATTATGTTCTTGGTTTTTTTGGATTAATTATGCAACTTGGCCCTATTTTAAATTGGGGATTAAACATCAATAAAAAAACAGTTGAAGTAAATACAGAAAATTTTGAAACAAATGTTGATGGTATATTTGCTATAGGCGATATTTGTTCTTACCCAGGTAAATTAAAATTAATTCTTTCAGGTTTTCACGAAGGAGCTCTTGCTGCAAGAGGTTGTTTTAAGTATGCAAGACCAGATGAAAAATTAAGATTTGAATTCTCTACTACATCAAAAGCTGCTCAAGAGAGACTTGGTGTAAAAAAATGATAGAATTATTTTCTGCTAATACTCCAAATGGCTGGAAGATAGGTATTATGCTAGAAGAAATTGGTTATGAATACAAAGTAACCAAGATTGACATAAGAAATGATGAACAATTTAATCCAGATTTTTTAAAGATAAGTCCATTTGGTAAAATTCCTGTAATTACTGATCATGAAAACAATAAAAGTATCTTCGAGTCAGGTGCAATATTGATGTACCTGGGTGAAAAAAGTGGAAAGTTTTATAACGAGGAAGATCGATTGGTAATTAATCAATGGCTAATGGCTCAAATGGGAACTATTGGTCCCATGATTGGTCAACACCATCAGTTTCATCATTATAATCCAGGAAAAAGTGAATTTGGTGAACAAAGATATTTTAAAATTGCTACAAGAATTTATGGAGAATTAGATACAAGATTAAAAGTTTCTAAGTTTTTAGCAGGGGATAATTATACTATAGCTGATATTGCAACATGGCCATGGTTAGCAAGACATGAATGGCATGATATTGGATTAAAAAATTACCAAAACTTATCTAGATGGTATCAAGAAATTTCTGAACGTGAAGCTGTTGTAAAAGGATATGCTTTTATGGATAAAGAGGCAAAAATTCCAAAGATTTAATTAATCATCCACATGAACTTTTTCTTCTTTTTCATGCTTTTCTTGTGCAGCGATTGTGTATTTAGCAACAGGTCTTGCCATTAATCTTTTTAAACCAATTGGTTCAGCTGTATCTAAACAATACCCATAAGTATCATCCATAATTCTTCTTAAAGCTTTGTCTATTTCAGAAATTAATTTAATTTGTCTATTAATTGCTTTCATCTCTACATTTTTATCGATGTATGAACTTGCCTGATCTACTAGATCAGCTGAAATATTGTTGTCATCCATACTTCCATTGTAAAGTGCTTCATTGTTTGATTTAATTAATTCTTTCTTCCATTCATTCAATCTCATTCTAAAAAATACTTTATGTTTTTCGCACATATATTTTTCAGTTTCTTTTGGAACGTAAGTTTTTGAAATTTTTATAGGAACTTTTTTAGCTGGAGAAGCCGTAGTTTTCTTTGGCTTACTTGCTATTTTAGCTTTTGGTTTAGAAACTTTTTTCTTTACTTTAGTAGTTTTAGGCATCGCTTAATTTTGAATGGCTGGAGTATATTCAGCAAAATAGGGGTGTCAAGCAAGCTGAATTATTATAAATATTTACTTAATGACCATTAATAACAAAAATATAGATAATCTTTTTTATATTTTTGTTACATCTCATCTTATTTTTTGGACTTTGATTCCAACTCTCACAAATCATAATTTGCCCTTAGACACAATTGAAGCTTTAGCTTGGGGAAGTAATTTAGATTGGGGTTTTAATAAGCATCCTCCTATGAGTGCTTTTTTTCCTGAAGTTTTTTTTGATATTTTTGGGTCACAGGATTGGGTTTATTATTTACTAAGCCAAATTTTTGTAATTATTTCATTTTATTATGTATTCAAACTTTCAAATGAAATACTTAAGAATAATTTTTTCGGTTTAATTTCAGTATTACTAATTGAAACAATTTATTTTTATAATTTTACTACACCTGAGTTTAACGTAAATGTATGCCAATTACCTTTTTGGTCATTAACAGCTTATTATTCATGGAAAATTTATAGTGGTAAAAATATTAAATTTTGGGATTGCTTTTTAATAGGTCTGTTTGGTGCTTTAGGATTTTTATCAAAATATTTGTTCATTTACTTATTAGTATCTATCGCACTTTTATTTATTTATTTAATTTTTAAGAAAGAAAGAAAATTTGATTTTAAATATTTAATAATAATAGAAGTATTTATAGTTGCTTTAGTTCCTCACTTAATTTGGTTAAATAATAATGAATTCATCACAGTTACTTATGGACTTGCAAGAACAGGTTTAGAGCAATCAAGTTTAATTGATCACATCAAATTTCCATTAATATTTTTAGGAAAACAAATTGGTATATTAATTCCATTTATAATTTTAACGTTGTTATTGGTTAAAAAAATTAAATTTAAAATAAATTTCAAAGATAAAAATTTATTATTTTTGTTAGCAATAAACATATTGCCAATTGCCCTGATGTTTTTAACTTCATTGATAACAGGTTCAAAAATTCGAACAATGTGGATGACACCATTTTATTTGTTCTTTGGAACACTAATTGTTTATTTATTTCAGTCTCAAATAAATTTAAAAAAATTAAAACCCTTTATGATTGGATTTTTATTCTTTTTCTTTTTATCACCTGTTCTTTATGCTTATGTTTCTGTTTCAAAAGACGACAAGAGAACAGATTATCCAGGTAAAGAAATTGCCATGAAAACTCAATATGCTTGGGATCAGCAATTTGACTCAACTATTAATGTAGTACTTGGTGATGAATGGAATGCAGGCAATTTATCTTATCATCTAAAATCTAGACCAGTTTGGGAAGGTATAGTTCAAAGAGAGAAACTTGATCAATTGAAAGATTATATGTGTCTTGATAGTATCTGTGTTGGATCAAGATAATCTATGAAATACGTCATTTTAGTACCTGTTTATAATGACCGCGAGTCTTTGAAGTTATTAATTGAAAATATTAATCATGAGATAAAAGATTTAAATTCTGAAATATCATTGGTGGTAATTAATGATGCTTCCTCACAGCAAATCATCGATGATTACCCAAACATTGAAAACTTTAACTCAATTGAAATCATTAACATGAAAGAAAACAGGGGTCATGCAAGATGTATTGCTTCTGGTTTGAAATATATCTATGAGAAAAAGGAATTTGATTATGTAATACCTATGGACGGCGATGGTGAGGATAGACCTGAGGAAATTAAAAACTTAATCGAATTATCAAAGGAAGCTGGAGACAGATCTATAGTTGGTGAAAGGGTTAAAAGATCAGAAAGTATGTTCTTTAAATTATGTTACCAATTTCATAAGTTTTTAACTTTAGCATTTACTGGGCAATCAATTAAATTTGGTAATTTTACTTGTCTTTCAAAAGCAACTATCAAAAAAATGTTAGATGAAAAATCTACTTGGAATAGTTTTTCAGGTTCATTAAAAAAAATAGAAAAAGATTTAATTTCTTCTCCATCAATCAGAGGAAAAAGATATTTTGGTCCATCTCAAATGAGTTTTTATAAATTATTAAAACATTCTCTTTCAATAATAAGTGTGTTTAGAAAAACAGTTTTAATTCGTTCAGCTTTATTTATTGTTTTTTATATTTTGTTAATCAAAAGTAATGCGTCAATTGTTACCTCATTACCTTTAGTTTTGTTATTAATAATGATTTATTCAATTTCCAGTTTAGCTTTAAGAGAAAATATTGAGGAATTAAATAATTCTTTAACAAACATACACGATATTGATAAAATAAAATAATTTATTTATAATTTTATTAATGAAAAACTTTTTTAGAAAAGTTGCATTCGGTTTAAAGCCTGATGAAAAAGAGCCATCAGATCCACTAGTTTGGGCTCAAAAACAAGTTGAAAAAATTCCTGAATTCAACTGGACTGGAAAACATATTTATTCCGAAAAGGAAATGAGAAAGTATTGGATCACCCAAAGAGTTGAGGAAAATACAACTTTAAGAAAAAAATATAAAAATGATCCAGAAGGACTTAGGCTAGCAGAACGTCAACTAAGATATGATACTGGAAAAGAATTTTGGCGAGCTAATGAAATTTGTATAAGACATTCTGAGGGGATAAGAAGCAATAACCCTGTACTTGCTAAACTTTGGTATTTTTGGGGCAATCATTTTACGATTAGTGATACTCAAACATTAGCTTCTTTTTCCACTGGAGCTTATCAAAGAGAATTTTTAAGAGCCAACATGGACAAAACATTTGAAACTATGGCTATCCAAGCTACCCTTGCATGGCCAATGATAATGCATTTAGATAATAAAGATAACATAGGACCAAAGTCAGAAAGTGGTCGACAGGAATGGAGAAGAAAAGAAAAGAAACCAGCAACTATAAATGAAAATCATGCTCGAGAGTTAATGGAGCTTCACACCATTTCTCCAGATGGGGGCTACACTCAAGAAGATGTTATAGAGTTAGCTAAAATAATGACTGGTTGGAGGCCAAAATGGACAAAGAAAAAAGATAATGGAAATGATGTTGGTTTCATATCTAAATATCACGAACCAGGAAAAAAAATTGTTCTAGGAAAAGAATATAAACGTGGGAGAAAAGGAATAGAGCTTGCAATTAAAGATTTAGTTAAACATCCCTCATGCAGAGAATTTATCGCTACAAAACTTTGTAGATATTTAATTACTGACAACCCGACACCTGAAATGATAGCACCTGTTGTTAAAGCATGGGAACAATCAGATGGATTTCTTCCTGAAGTACATAAAGCCGCAATTAAAGTTGCATTTGAATATAATGACAAATACAGAAAATTTCAAAATCCTGAAAACTGGTGGCTTACAACAATAAACATGTCAGGATCAACGTATTCTTATCCAACAAAAGAAAAAATGATTGACAGTCATAAATTAGGATTAAAACCATTTGGAGATATAAGGTGGCAAGGTTGGTTTTTAGAGGATTTAGGTTGTCATCCCTATAGACAAAAACAACCAAATGGATTCTCAGATTTTGAAAAGGACTGGATGTCAACTGAAATGATTATAAGAAGAATTATGTATGCTAAAAAAGCTTTCCATAAATATAATGTAAATGATCAGATAAGCGATGATATTCATGAAAAAATAGTTAGGAACAATTTTGATAACCCTGACAAAATATTAAAAATTTTATCTAAGGCAAAAACTAACGAGGAAAAACATATCTTGTTATTTAACTTACCAGAGGTATTAAAAGCATGAAAATATCAAGAAGAAATTTTTTAAAAGGTACTGCAACTACATTATTTTTAGCTGGATTTAATTTTCCAGTGTTAGCTTCAGGATCAAGAAAAAAAAATCTGGTAGTTATTATGTTGAGAGGTGGTATGGATGGATTGACTGCCGTACCAGTAATAGGTGATAAAAATTTTGAGAAGAGAAGAAAAAAAATTTTAATTGAAAATCCTATTAAACTGGACTCTGATTTTGCTCTTCATCCTAAATTAAATGCTTTTTATAATTGTTGGAAAGACAATACTGGCTCCATTGTTCATGCAACCAGTATTCCGTATACAGCTCGATCTCATTTTGAGGGCCAAAACTTAATGGAGTCAGGTGGAAAAGTGCCTTATCAAGAAAAAACTGGCTGGCTTGGAAGAGCAATGAAAATAGCAAATTATAAAGGAGATGGTTTAGCATTATCTTTGCCCATGCCATTGTTATTGAGGGGAGTTCCTAAAAACAATAATTACTATCCTTCGGATGATCGCCTACCTAGAGAAGATACACTTGAATTGTTAAAATCAATTTATGCAGATAATTCTGAAGAGGAACTATTGGATATGATGAATTTTATTAAAAAGAGAAAAAATGAAGAGATGATGGGAATGGGTTTTGGTAGTGGTAAAAGAAAGAATGGCAACCTATCAAAGCACGCCGCTGAGTATTTAAAAAAACCAGATGGTCCTAGAGTAGCTGTATTCGAAGTAAATGGATTTGATACTCATGCTGCACAAGGAGGAATTAATGGTACTCATACTAAATGCTTACTTGAAATGGATGAAATAATTGAAAATCTCAAAGTTAATTTAAAAGATTCTTATAAAGACACATTAATCCTAACAGTTACTGAGTTTGGAAGAACGATTGCTCAGAATGGAGGAAATGGAACAGAACATGGGTATGGTACAGCTTTGTTTATGGCTGGTGGATTATTAAAGAAAAGCCAAGTTTATTCTGATTGGCCTGGGTTAAAAAGAAATGAACTTTATCAAGGTAGAGATTTAAATGCCACTATTGATGCAAGGTCAGTTTATGCATCTGCTATGTCTACAGTATTTGATCTCGATTTTAATCGAATTGAAAAAGAAGTTTTCTTCGGAGACAAATTGCAAAACATGTCTGATAAGCTTTTTAAGGCTTAATCAAAAACTTATCCACAGCCTACAATTTGAATTGAAATAGTATTTTAGAAATTATAGCCTTCTCATTAATGAGAATAGAAGAAGAGCTTAAGCTAGATTACTCTGATGTCTTATTTAGACCTAAGAGAAGCACATTAAAAAGTCGGAAAGACGTTAATCTTCTTAGAACTTACAGATTTAAATATAGCAAAAACGAATGGTCAGGAATTCCTATTATGGCTGCCAACATGGATGGTGTTGGTGAACTAAGTATTGCCGAAAAATTAAATGATCATCAAATGATCACATGTTTAACAAAACAACATGATGTAAAAAAAATAAAACAAAACAAAAATATTAAAAAAATCTATCCAAACATTGCACTTAGCGTTGGTATTAAAAAAGAAGACTTTCAAAACTTAGATAAGGTTTTAAAGGAATTTAGTTTTTTTAAATTTATTTGTATTGATGTTGCTAATGGTTACTCAGAACATTTCACAAATTTCATCAAATCAGTAAGAGAAAAATATCCAACCAAAACTATTATTGCAGGAAATGTTGTAACTGCAGACATGACACAAGAATTAGTCTTAAGTGGTGCAGATATTGTAAAAGTTGGAATAGGTCCCGGAAGTGTTTGCACAACTAGAATTCAAACTGGAGTAGGGTATCCACAATTAAGTGCTGTTATTGAATGTGCTGATGCAGCTCATGGTCTTGGTGCACATGTAATTGCAGATGGAGGATGTACTTGTCCTGGCGATGTTGCAAAAGGTTTTGGTGGGGGTGCAGATTTTGTAATGTTAGGTGGAATGTTAGCAGGTCATGATGAAGGAAAAGGTAAAATAGTAAAAGTTAATGGCTCTAAATACATTGAATTTTATGGATCGAGTTCTGAAGTTGCTAATAAAAAACATTATGGTGGTTTAGCAGATTATAGAAGCAGTGAAGGAAGAAAAGTTAGGGTTAAATATAGAGGCAAAATAAACGATACTGTTTTAAATATTCTTGGTGGTGTTAGAAGTAGTTGTACATATGTAGGAGCACCATCATTAAAACAATTAAGTAAATGTACTACTTTTGTAAGAGTATCTAATCAATTTAATGATACTTTTGTTAAATAGAGTACATTTAAAAAAATGTAAAAAAATATTTTTAATAATTACTCTCTTATTATTTTCAAAGAATGTATATGCAGAAAAATTTTTTGGAAAACTAGAAACTCCTTTAAGTCCAAAAATAACAAAAAAAGGTCAAATAACTAGTGAGTTATCAAAAGATTTTGTTTTTGAAGGAGAATATTCTGAAAAATTTACTTTAGGTCATGGAGACTGTGGTAGCGATGGATCATATGATGATTGCACAAATGACAGATCACGTGTTGAAAGAAAAATACTTCATAAGAAAGGTAAAGAAATGTATTATTCCTTTTCTATCTATGTTCCAGAGAATTTTAGTGCAGCAGGAGGAAATTCTATAGCACAATCTAAAATTAAAAAATTAAGACCACCTGTTTGGCAGCTTAGATTTAAAGATGATTTTACAGTGTTAAAATTTGATGCTGGTCAAAAAAGTCAAAAGGGTTGTATTTTAGATAAGATTGAAAATCTAAAAGGTAAATGGACAAGTTTCGTAGTTTATGCAAACTATGGAAAGAAAGCTAATAAAGAATTTTCATATAAGGACAGAGAGTTTTTGGGAGGTTTATGGGTTGATGGAAAAAGAATTCTTCTTCCATGTGCCAATAAAATTCAATTACCTGAAAATAGATTAGTTCCAAAACAGGGTTTAAGCAGTTATTCAAAAAACGGTACAAACTTTAAATATGGAATATACAATTCCTATGTAAGTAGATGGCTTTATAGAGAAAGTATTGAAAATGGATTTAAACCTGATGTCACAGAATGGTTAGACGAAGGTGCAATAGGAAAAGGAACTGCTGTTAAATCATACTCAAAAGATCCATGGAGTATTGACTGGGGAATAGAATATCCAACTAAAATTTTATATTTTGATGCTATTTCTATATCTAAAAAAAGACCTGAAGGATTAGACGATGATTATACTTTTACAAATTGTAAGTTTTTTAGATATTTAATGCAAAAATGTTAATAATTGAAAAAATTAAGCTCTAATTGTTGGTAAACAATAAAAATCAGCAGTATCAATTTTAGAAGAATACTGCCTTCTCATGTTCCATTTTTTATGAACACCAGCACTTGCAACACTTAAAGTAGATCTTCCATACCGATGATTAGTATTATCAATTGATCTCATTAAACTATTTATTTTTTCATCTTTTTCAGAAGTGAATAAATTTGTTTTGTCACTTGCATTTGATAAACCTGTAAGCATCACACCTGCTTTTTGATAACGATAACCATTTTTAAATATGCTCTCAAGGATTGAAACTGCAGTTTTAACAGTTTCAATACTATTGTTTGTTGCAATGGGAAAATCAACCGTCTTTGCATTTGAATAATAACCAAAGTTTCTATGAAAAGGGCTGGTTCTTACAAATACAGTAATTGCTTTTGCAACTAAAGATTCTGATCTAATTTTTTCAGATGCATTTAAACAATAGTTTGCAACTGCTTCTTTTAATTCTTGAAAAGTTTCAATTCTTTTTCCAAATGATCTTGAAACAACGCAGCTCTTTCTTTTAGTAGTAGTTGTTTCTAAATCAATACAAGGAATTCCTCTAAGCTCCATTGCTGTTCTTGAACTTAAAACATTAGAACTTTTCTTAATCCATGTATTAGATTTATTTTTTAATTGTTTAGCATTATAAATTCCATGCTTTTGATAAAACTTAGTTAATTGTCTGCCAACACCCCAGACATCATTAATTTCAACTTTTTCTAAAATGGGATCTAAATTATCTATTCCAATTAAACTTGTAACACCTGATTGTTTTTTCTTTGCAATATGATTTGCAACTTTACTTAATGTTTTTGTTTTTGCGATCCCAATACTTGTTGGAATACCAGTCCATTGCAAAACAGTTTCTCTTATTTCTTTCCCAACTTTTTCTACATCCTGATCTTTAAAGTTTGATAAATCTAAAAACGCTTCATCAATTGAGTAAACTTCTATTTCTGAATTAAATCTTTTAAGAGTTCGCATCACTCTTCTAGATAAATCTCCATACAAAGAATAGTTTGATGAAAAAACATTTACATTATTTTTAACAATAATATCTTTTGCTTTAAAATAAGGTTCTCCCATTTTAATTCCTAAAGCTTTTGCTTCGTTAGATCTTGAAATGATACAGCCGTCATTATTAGATAAAACGACAACAGGTTTTTTTCTTATTTTAGGATTGAATAATCTTTCACAAGAAACATAAAAAGAATTACAATCAACGAGTGCTATTTTCTTAGTATACTGAGTGGATGACATAAGTAACTACTCCCCAAATAAAAACATCTTGTTCTTCATTAATTAAAATTCTGTCAGAAAACTCTTTAGAACCAGAGGTTAAAAATTTCTTATCTCTTTCTTGAACTAAAGTTTTAACTACAAGTTCATCATGAACATTTGCAATCACAGTTGAAAAATTTTTCGGTTTTAAACTTTTATCAACGACCAATAAATCTCCATCATTAATGCCAACATCAACCATAGATTTACCTTGAACTCTGATGATGAAAGTTGCTGGAACATTTCTTATTAAATGCATGTTCAGATCGATATCTTCTTCGATATAATCTGTTGCAGGAGAAGGAAAACCAGCGCCTGCCTTATGTAGATAATATGGGATTGTTAGTTTCATGTTCTTGTTTTGTTCTAATTTATAGACTATTTATTGAATACACTCAATAGGTTGTATTTTGAGTCTGTAACTGAATCAAAAGTGAATCAAAACGTGAACATCCAATCCAAATATTGTGGACTTGTGGATAACTTCAACCATAGATAGTTTAAGTTGGTTATTTAAATATATAAATTCTGAGTTTGATTATGAATGTTTTAGATTTTGTCATGGTTGGTTCTAATGATCATCAAAAATCAGGTGACTTTTACGATGCTGTTTTTGAACCTTTAAAATTAAAAAGAATTTTAAAAACAGAAAAGTATTTGGGTTATGCTCATTCAAGTGATCCAGATAAAGTTCAATTTTATGTAACGCATCCTGTAAATGGTGAGCCTGCAACTTTTGGAAATGGTTCACAAACTACTTTATTAGCTGATACTAAAGAAGCAGTGGATAAATTTTATGAAGTTGCAATTTCAAAAGGAGCAACAGATGAAGGTGGACCAGGGGTTAGAAAAGATGGAAATTACTATGCATACGTTCGTGATTTAGATGGAAATAAGATTGCAGCAAAAAGTATTTTAACTTAAATTAAGGAGATATATGAAACTAAGTTGTCATTGTGGATCTGTAGAAGCCGAAATTAATTCTACAGTTAATGAATTAGCAAAAATAGTTAGATGTAATTGTTCAATATGCAAAAGAAAAAATGCAACAATGGGCATGGTTAAAAATGAAGATTTCAAACTTACCAAAGGTGAGGATAAAATAAAACTTTATCAATACCATACTAAAGTTGCTAAGCATTATTTTTGCACTGATTGTGGAATTTATACTCATCACAATCCAAGAAGTGCACCAGCTATGACTGGATTTAATTTAGGTTGTGTCGATGAAGTTAAAGTTGAAGATATAAAAGAGATAGCTCAATTTGATGGTCTCAACCATCCCATGGACCAAGAAAAATAAAAATTTAATGCAATCTACTGCTGAGTGTTTTAAAAAAGTTAAAAGTGATTGTCTAAAATTTATTAAATCACAAGAAACTTCAAAAGAAAAATTTAGCAACAAAGATAAGATGCTAAAGTCTTTTCTAATTCCAGTATGTTTTTGGATTGCAAAAAAAGCAAATAATAAAAAACCTTACTTTGTTGGTTTGGCTGGAGGACAAGGTACTGGGAAAACAACTATAAGTTCAATTATAAAAATAATATTAGAAAAATATTTTAAATTAAAAGTATTTAAAATTTCTATTGATGATTTTTATAAAACTAGAAAAGAAAGATCTATTTTATCCAATAAAGTTCATCCTATGTTAATGACACGAGGAGTGCCTGGAACACATGATGTAAAAATTATGTTGGATTTCTTTAAAAAATCAAAAAACAAAAACTTTAAATCAATAAAGTTACCAAGTTTTAATAAGGCAGTAGATGACCGATCTCCTAAAAAAAGTTGGTACAATATTAAAGAGCAACCAGATGTAATTATATTTGAGGGCTGGTGTGTTGGTGCAAGAGCAGAAGTTAATAAGACATTGAAAAAATCAATTAATTCACTTGAAAGAACTAAAGATCAAAAACTTGTTTGGAGAAAATATGTAAATGAGCAATTAAAGACAAAATACAAAAAACTATATTCTCAGTTAAATTGTCTGATTTATTTAAAAGCAAAAAATTTTAGTTTGCTTCAGAAATGGAGACTTAAACAAGAGCATAAGTTGTGGTTAAATACCAAAAATAAATCTAGTCACAAAATAATGAGTAAGGGAGACGTTATTAATTTTATGCAAACTTACCAAAGAATTACACAGAACATGTTTAAATTTGCACCAAAATATTCTACAATTATCTTAAATTTAAATAGTAACCATCAAATTAAAACAATAAAATATAATAAATGAAAAAGTTTTTAATAATTATCTTTTGTGCATTAGTTTTTCCATTAAGTGCATTTTCAGCAACTTTAAAAGATGCACTTAAACAAACTTTTGATAATAATCTTGAGCTCCAAGCAGAGAGAAAAAATTTAGAAATTCAGCAAGAGGTAATCAATATGTCTAGAAGTGATTTGTTACCTAGCTTAACTCTTTCTAGTACAAAAAATTTTGAAGATACCAATAAACTTACAAATCAAAGTGGGGGAGATGCATCAATCACTGATACTGATGCTATGACTTCTTCAATTAAACTTGAACAAACATTACTTGATGGTAGTGGAAGAAAAACAGAATATGAAAAAAGTAAGTTAGGATTAAATTTAACAAAAGCAAAATTAGTTAAAAAAGAACAAGAAATATTCTTAAGAGCTATTGAAGCATACACAGGATTAATTTTAGCTTATGAAAAATTAAATATTAATGAAGAAAACGTAAACTTACTTCAAAGACAATTTGAATTAGATAATGCAAGACTAAGTAGAGGGCAAATTACAGCATCTGATTTAGCGCAATCCCAATCTTCTCTTGCAGGTGCACAAGCAAGATATATTGAAGCCCAAAATAATATAGTAACCAGTAAATTAAATTATGAAAATGTAATTGGAACAATTGCTGAAGAAGCAAAATTAAAAAAAATATATAACGCACAAGTTGCCATTCCAAAAAATTTAGGTGAAGCAAAAAAAATATCTTTAGAGAAAAGTCCAGAATTAATTATTGCTGAAATAGAATACGGACAATCAGAGCTAGATGTAAAAATTGCAAGATCAGATCTTTCACCAACAGCAAAAATTTCTTTAGAGAGAACTTATACTGATGATTTAAGTGCAACTTATGATGAAAGAGAAAAAGATGTCTTACAAGCAACAGTGTCTTGGCCTTTCCAATTTGGTGGAAAAAATAAATCTAATGTGAGTAAAAATCTTCAAGCTAAAGGCATGAAAAGATTGTTACTAGAGAATGCACAAAAAAATAATACACAATCTGTGACTTCATCTTGGTCAACTTTGCAATCTTCAAGAAGTTTTTTACAAGCTGTACAATCACAAGTTAAAGCTTCGGAAGTTGCAACTGAAGGAATTAGCTTTGAATATGAAAGTGGATCAGGAAGATCTACTTTTGATGTTCTTCAATCTAGATCAAACTTAATAAACGCAAAAATTAATCTTGCTGAAGCTGAAAGAAGCTACTTGTTAGCTCAATACAGAGTTTTAAAATCAGTAGGACTTTTAAATAGCGACTATTTAAATCTCAAGTAATTCAGTCTTTTTTTATCCATTAAAAACAAAGATCTTGCCAATGAGAACAAAATGTGTACATTTAATTCATGATTCGACTGTTAAAAAACGTAAAAAAAGAGGCAAAAAATGACGAAAAGTAACCTAAAAGTAGTTAAATCTACTAAAGATCAAGAAATGGATATTAAAGAAAAGAACAAAGCATTAGATGCTGCAATAGCTCAAATTACAGATAATTTTGGAAAAGGCTCTGTAATGAAGCTTGGCCAAAAGAGAGCTATGGATATTGAGTCTGTTTCAACAGGTTCTTTAAGTCTTGATTTAGCTTTAGGTATAGGCGGATTGCCAAAAGGAAGAATAATTGAAGTTTATGGACCAGAGTCATCTGGAAAAACAACATTAGCATTACAAGTTGTTGCTGAAGCTCAAAAAGCTGGTGGAATTTGTGCATTCGTTGATGCAGAGCATGCTCTAGATCCAGTTTATGCAAAAAAATTAGGTGTAAATACTGAAGAACTTTTGATCTCACAGCCAGATGCTGGTGAACAAGCATTAGAAATTGCTGATACGCTAGTAAAATCAGGCTCTATTTCAGTTATTGTAATCGACTCTGTTGCAGCTTTAACACCAAAAGCTGAGATCGAGGGAGAGATGGGAGATCATCATGTTGGTCTTCAATCAAGATTAATGAGTCAGGCTTTAAGAAAATTAACAAGTTCAATTTCAAATACAAACACAATGATGATTTTCATCAACCAAATAAGAATGAAAATTGGAGTTATGTTTGGAAGTCCAGAAACTACATCAGGTGGTAACGCACTTAAGTTTTATTCATCTGTTAGAATGGATATTAGAAGAATTGGTGCTATCAAAGATAAAGACGAAATTATTGGTAACTCTACAAGAGTGAAGGTAGTTAAAAATAAAGTAGCTCCACCATTTAAAGTAGTTGAATTTGATTTGATGTATGGAAGAGGAATTAGCAAGATGGGTGAATTGGTCGATCTTGGTTCCAAAGCAGATATTATTGAAAAATCAGGAGCTTGGTATGCTTATAAAGGAGAGAAGATTGGTCAAGGTAGAGAGAACGCCAAGACTTATCTAGCTCAAAATCCTAAAGTTGCTGCAGAAATAGAAATGGCAATTAGGGAAAAAGCTGGTGTTATTTCTAAAAAAATAGAAGGAAACCCGATAGATCCTGAAAAATTGGAAAAAGAAAAGAAAGTAGCTGAAAAAGAAGAAGCAAAAGCTGAAGCTACTCCTCCATCAAAAAAGAATTAATAGGTCATCTTTATTAATAAAAGGCGCTTAATATAAGCGCCTTTTTTCCTGTACTGCATCTAGACATAAAATAAAAAAGCTGTATTTTAAAAATATGGCAGACAAAACTCTCAATCAAATTAGAAATACTTTCCTTAAGTATTTTGAAAAGAACGATCACCAGATTGTGGAATCTAGTAATTTGGTTCCGAACAATGATCCAACATTGATGTTTGCGAACTCTGGAATGGTTCAGTTTAAGAACGTGTTCACAGGTTTAGAGAAAAGAGATTATGTAAGAGCAACTACTTCACAAAAATGTGTAAGAGCTGGTGGTAAACATAATGATTTAGAAAATGTAGGTTACACACCTCGACACCATACTTTCTTTGAGATGTTAGGAAACTTCTCGTTTGGAGATTATTTTAAAGAGCAAGCAATTGATTATGCTTGGAATTTAATCACTAAAGATTTTGGTATAGATAAAAATAGACTTTATGTAACCGTGTTCCATGAAGACGATGAGGCCTTCAATTTTTGGAAGAAAATAGCAGGTTTTAGCGATGATAGAATAATTAGAATAGCAACATCAGATAACTTTTGGTCAATGGGAGAAACAGGTCCATGCGGACCTTGTTCAGAAATCTTTTTTGATCATGGTGATCATTTACATGGTGGATTACCTGGTACCAAAGATGAAGATGGTGATAGGTTTATTGAAATTTGGAACTTGGTCTTTATGCAATTTGAACAAGTTACAAAAGATAAAAGAATAAATCTTCCAAAACCATCTGTTGATACTGGAATGGGTTTAGAAAGAATTGCTGCTTTGCTACAAGGTACTCATGATAATTATGAAACAGATCACTTTAAAAAAATAATTAATTCAGCTTCCGATATAATTAGAATTAAATCTGATAAATCTAATCTATCCAGCTTTAGAGTTATTGCTGATCATTTAAGAGCAAGTTCATTTTTAATTGCTGAAGGAGTATTGCCATCTAATGAAGGAAGAGGGTATGTGCTTCGAAGAATTATGAGAAGAGGGATGAGGCACTCTCATTTGTTAGGAGCAAAGGATCCAGTTTTTTCAAAATTGTTTGATACCTTGTTAAATGAAATGTCAGGAAATTATCCTGAACTAAAAAGAGCAGAGTCTTTAATCAAAGAAACTTTAAAGATGGAAGAAGAAAAATTTTTAGTTCTTTTAGATAGAGGAATTAAAATTTTAAATGATGAAATCTCTAAAATAGACAAAGTATTACCAGGTGACATTGCCTTTAAACTTTATGAAACCTATGGATTTCCAATTGATCTTACAGAAGATATTTTAAAATCAAAATCTTTAAAGTTTGATAAAGAAAGATTTGGTGAGCTGATGAGAGAAAGTATTGAGCTTGCAAGAAAAAATTGGAAAGGATCTGGAGATAGTGCAGTTGAGCAAGTTTGGTATGGAGTTAAAGAAAAACATGGAACTACAGAATTTTTAGGATACGAAAATGATCAAGCACAAGGAGTGATAAAATCACTTCTTAAAAATCATAAAGAGGTTGATACTTTAAATGCTGGTGATGAAGGTATTATTGTTGTTAACCAAACACCATTTTACGCTGAATCTGGAGGTCAAGTAGGAGATACAGGATTGATCTCTAAGGATGAATTTGAATTTGAAGTAACCGATGTTCAAAAAAAATTGGGAGATCTATTTGTACATTATGGAAAAGTGAAAAAAGGTTCAATAAAATTAGAGCAAGATGTTGAAATGAAAATCAATATTGAGAAAAGAAATGATACAAGAGCTTATCATTCAGCAACTCATTTATTACACGAGTCTTTGAGAAGAGTTTTAGGTCCACATGTTACTCAAAAAGGATCTCTAGTCGAGCCAGAAAGATTAAGATTTGATTTTAGCCATATGAAACCAATTTCAGATGATGAGATGGTAAAAATAGAAAGTCATGTAAATGATATGATTTCTAAACAATCTGATGTAACCACGAGAATTATGACACCTAAAGAGGCAGTTGATAATGGTGCTTTAGCATTATTTGGAGAAAAATATGGAGATGAAGTAAGAGTATTATCAATGGGAGATGAAGGAGAAAAATACTTTTCAACAGAGTTATGTGGTGGAACTCACGTGAAAAACACTGGTGATATTGGTAAATTTAAAATTATTAGCCAATCTTCAATTGCCGCAGGGGTTAGAAGAGTAGAAGCATTAAGAGATAAGCAGCTAGAGGACTACATAAAAAATAAAGAGAAAATGTTAAATTTATCATCTGAAAAAGATGATGAACAAATTAATGAGCTGAGCAAACAAATCTCAGATCTTGGTGGAAAACCTAATTTAGATGAAAGTGATAAAAAAGTTTTAATCAAAAATTTAAATAAACAATTGGAAACTTTATCAGTTAATTCAATTTTACAAGACCAATCCAAAAATAAAGTTAATGATCAAGATGTTAATGGGGTGAAAGTAAGGTTTCAAAACGTTCAAGATCTTCCACCTAAAGAATTAAGAAAACTTGTGGACAAAGGTAAAAAAGAATTGGGCGAAGGTATTGTAATTGTTTTTGCAAGCAAAGATGACAAAGTTGGTATAGCTGTAGGTGTTACAGAAAAACTAACTGAGAAATTTGATGCAGTACAATTTGTAAAAGCAGGTTCAGAAGTAATTGGAGGCAAAGGAGGTGGTGGAAGAAAAGACTTTGCTCAAGCTGGCGGTCAAGACCAATCTAAAATCAATGAGGCTTTTGAAAAAATAAAATCTTTAATTTAATTTCTTTTTAAGATTACCATCAATTTCATCTAAAAACTGATTAGTAGTTAAAAACTTACTGTTTGGTCCAACAAGAATTGCTAAATCTTTTGTCATAGAACCATTTTCAACACACTCAATACATACTGCTTCTAATGTTTGAGCAAATTTAATTAATTCTTGGTTGTTATCTAATTTTCCTCTATGAGCCAATCCTCTTGTCCATGCAAATATAGATGCTATAGGATTTGTGGATGTTTCTTTTCCTTGTTGGTGCATTCTATAGTGTCTTGTAACAGTTCCATGCGCAGCTTCAGCTTCCATTACTTTTCCATCAGGAGTTAATAGCGTACTCGTCATTAATCCTAATGATCCATAACCTTGAGCCATGGTATCAGATTGGACATCACCATCATAATTTTTACATGCCCAAATATATTTCCCACTCCATTTCATTGCACATGCGACCATGTCATCAATTAATCTATGTTCATAAGTTAATTTATGTTTTTCAAATTCTTCTTTGTATTCGTTGTCAAAAACTTCTTGGAAAATATCTTTAAATCTTCCATCGTACTGTTTTAAAATTGTATTTTTTGTAGACATGTATACAGGCCATTTTTTAATTAAGCCGTAGCTAAAGCATGATCTTGCAAAATCTTGAATAGATTTGTCTAAATTATACATTGATAGCGCTACACCTGGACCTGTAAAATTAAATACTTCATATTTAATTTCATCTTTTCCATCTTCCGATGTCCATTTAACTTCCATTTTACCTTTACCAGGTACTTTAAAATCAGTTGCTCTATATTGATCTCCAAAAGCATGTCTTCCAATAATTACAGGATCTGTCCATGAAGGAACTAACTTTGGAATATTTTTGCAAATTATAGGTTCTCTAAAAACTGTCCCACCAATAATGTTTCTGATTGTTCCATTTGGAGATCTCCACATTTTTTTTAAATCAAATTCCTCTACTCTTGCTTCATCAGGAGTGATAGTTGCACATTTAATTCCAACACCAATTTTTTTGATTGCATTTGCTGAGTCAATTGTGATCTGGTCATCAGTATTGTCTCTACTTTTCATTCCCAAATCGTAATATTCAATACCTAGATCGATATAAGGAAGGATTAATTTATTTTTAATAAACTCCCAAATAATTCGAGTCATTTCATCGCCATCTAACTCGACAACTCGGTTATTTACCTTGATTTTGCTCATTAAATTAAATTTATCTTATTAATTGAATTTGATTGGTTTATATACATATTAATCGAAAATTAGCAAATAGAAGAATATGTTTACCAAGATATTTCCAAAGATACACACAGAGGGTTACAAGTTTATTGTAATCGGAGGTTTCATAACAATCATCTTGCTATTAGTAAATGGATTTTTAGGATTAATCGGATTGTTATTAACTATATGGGTTTATTATTTCTTCAGAGACCCTGAAAGAATAATCATAGGAGATGATAATTATCTAGTAAGTCCAGCGGACGGAGAGGTAATTAAAGTTGAAGAGGTAGATGGACCAAAAGAATTAAATTTAGAAAACAAGAAATTTAAAAAGATTAGTATCTTCATGAATGTATTTGATTGTCATGTAAATAGAACACCTTGTTCGGGAAAAGTTGAAGATATTTTATACAAGCCAGGAAAGTTTTTAAATGCTTCATTCGATAAAGCGAGTGAAGACAATGAGAGAAATTATTATAAATTAAAAGACAATCATGGAAATGATATTGTCATAGTTCAAATAGCAGGTTTAGTCGCTAGAAGAATTGTGTGTGAGACTAATAAGGATCAAACATTAAACCAAGGTGATAGAATTGGAATGATAAGATTTGGAAGTAGAGCAGATGTGTATTATGAAAATTATGAACCATTGGTTAAAATTGGTCAAACTGCTATTTCAGGGGAAACTCTATTAGCTAAAAGATAGATATGCAACAACCCAAAAAAAATTTTAAAATAGTTCCTGAAAAGAGGAGTGCTAGAGTAATTTTACCTAACATGTTGACACTTATAGGTGTTTGTATTGGTCTTACTTCTATAAGATTTGCTTTAGATGGAAGATATGAGTTTGCAATTATTGCAATAATTATAGCAGCTGTAATTGATGGACTAGATGGAAGAATAGCAAGATTGATCAAAGGCACATCAAAAGTTGGAAAAGAATTAGATTCTTTGACTGATATGATAAGCTTTGGAGTTGCTCCTGCTTTTATAATGTATTTTTGGAAATTAAATGAACTTGGAAGATTTGGGTGGTTGGTTTGTTTGATATATGTAATTTGTGTTGCGTTAAGATTGGCTCGTTTCAATGTAAATACAGGCGGTGAACCATCTTGGAGAGATAATTTTTTTGAGGGAGTCCCATCTCCAGCAGGTGGAATTTTAGTTCTAACACCATTGATATTTAGTATGTCAAGTATTGAATTATTTAAAATAGATTATGCAATTATTGTGCCAATATTTTTTGTTGTCACTTCTTTTTTATTGATTAGTAAATTTCCTAGTTACTCATTTAAAAAAATTGTAATTCAAAGAAAAGCAACAATATTCTTATTATTCGGGATTGTTTTATTTTTTGGATTACTTTTAATTTATCCTTTTAATGTGATTTCTCTAAGTGCTTTAATATATTTATCTATGCTTCCAATAAGTTTTTTTCATTATCAAAAACTTAAAAAACAAAATGAAGATCAAAATTTTGATGATGAAGATGACGATCTTGAAGATGTGTTGTGATGAAAAAAAATACCATTGTTTCTTTAGCAGACACTAATTATTTCCCTTTGTTGGATGAATTAATTAACTCTATTAAACGTTTTGAAGAGAGTAAGGATACTGCAATATGTATTCTTGATGCTGGATTATCAGATGAGCAAAAGAATAAATTATCTTCTAAAGTAGATGAAATTAAATCTGCAGAGTGGGATATTAAAGTTCCCGAAAGTAAAATTAAGGGAAGAGAATGGTTAAAAAGCCAAGTTTCAAGAGCATTTCTACCAAAATATTTTCCTAATTATGAAAAATATCTTTGGATTGATTGTGATGCTTGGGTCAATGATTGGAAGACAATAGATTTATATTTTAAAGCGTGTGAAGATAGTAAATTAGGAATAACCCAAACTATTGGACCAGGTTACAAAATAACCTCTAAAGTTGATTGGGTTTTTGGAAAACTTGCAATAATAAAATCTCAAAATTTTAAGCATGCAATAAAATCTAAAATTAATTTAGAGAAAGCTAGAAAATTAGCTTTTGCTCCTCATATAAATATAGGTGTTTTTTCTTTAGAGAAAAATTCTAAATCTTGGGAGATTTGGCAAAATAACCTTAGAGAAACTTTAAAAGAAGGAGATATTTTTGGTTCTGAACAACTTGCTATGAACATTTCAGTTTATCACAATAATATTGAAACCGAATTTTTACCTTTAAATTGTAATTGGATTACAAGCAACCTTTTACCAAAATTTGATGAGGCAAATAATACATTTGTTGAACCTTATTTACCTAATTACAAAATTGGAATAATGCATCTCGCTGCTGGTATTTGGAAAGATAATCAAGACATGAGAGTTAATAAAGATATTAAAATTGAAATCAAAACTCTTGATGGCAAGATATTAAATAAAAGCTTAAGATTTGAAAATTAATTGAAAAAAAATAAAATTTCAAAAAATTGGGTCAACAAACAGCGAAGAGATACATACGTTAGACAATCAAAAGTTGATGGGTATAGAGCTAGATCTGCTTACAAACTTATAGAAATTGACGAAAAATTTAAAATTTTTAAAGGTGGATTGATTATTATTGATATTGGAGCTGCCCCTGGAAGCTGGTCGCAATATGCTGATAAAGTAACAAAGAATGGAAAATTAATTTCAATTGATTTAAAAAAGATGGAGCCAATTGGTTCTAGTCTTCAAATACAAGGTGATTTTACTGAAGAAGGAGTTCAGCAAGAGATAAAAAAAAACACAACCTCTAAAGTAGATGTTGTGATGTCAGACATGGCTGTAAATACTACAGGAATTAAAAACATTGATTCAATTCAAACAGGCGAACTATGTAAAGAAGCAATGGTATTTGCAAAAGATTTGTTAAATGAAAATGGTTATTTCATTTCTAAAATATTTATGGGTGGAACTTTCAACGAAATAGTCGCAGAGGGTAAAAAGTATTTTAAAGAAGTTAAGGTTTTTAAACCTAAATCGAGTAGAAAAGACTCTAAAGAAAGTTTTATAATTTGCAAAAAACTTAGATAGAGCCTTTAAAATTAAAAGGAATCGTATATAAAAGATTATGGTTCCTATAAAAGAAGCACTTACCTTTGATGACGTTACATTAGCTCCGAAGTACTCGGAGATTTTACCATCTGAAGTAAATACATCAGTAAATTTAACAAAAAATTTAAAACTTAAAATCCCACTTTTATCTTCTGCTATGGACACTGTAACAGAAAGCAATATGGCAATAGCAATTGGTAAAGCTGGAGGAATTGGAGTTATTCACAGAAATTTAGATATCCAAAAACAAATATTAGAAATTAAAAAAGTAAAAAAACAAAAATTATTAGTTGGTGCAGCTGTTGGAGCATCAATTGCTGAATTTGATAGAGCAAAAGCAATTCTTAAAGAAGGAGTTGATTTAATCGTAGTAGATACTGCCCACGGTCATACTAAAAAAGTAGGAGAAATAGTTAAATTTATAAAAAAAATAAAAGATAAGAACATCGCTTTATGTGCTGGAAATATTGCAACACCTGAAGCAGCAAAATTTTTAATTAATTTAGGGGTTGATATTATTAAAGTTGGTATTGGACCAGGATCAATCTGTACAACAAGGTTAGTTGCTGGAATAGGTGTTCCACAGTTAAGTGCAATTTTATCTGTAAGAAATGGACTTAAAAATAAAAATGTAAAAATAATTTCTGATGGTGGAATAAAATATTCCGGCGATTTGGCAAAAGCTTTTGCTGCAGGAGCAGACGCAGTTATGATAGGTTCTTTATTTGCAGGTACAGATGAAACTCCAGGCAAACTAATTAAAAAAAAAGGAAAATTATTTAAAAGTTTTAGAGGTATGGGATCAGTAGGAGCTATGAACAAAGGTTCAGCAGATAGATATTTTCAAACTAAGCAAAAAGATACATCTAAATATGTTCCAGAAGGAGTTGAAGGTTTTGTGAAATACAAAGGAGATGTTGGTAGCATTATATTTAAATTAATCGGTGGCCTTAAATCATCTATGGGTTATCTTGGCTCAAAAGAAATTGTCAAATTGAGAAATAAACCACAATTTGTTAAAATTACTAAAGCTGGATTTTATGAAAGTATGGTTCATAATGTAGATGTAATCAAAAATGATAGTAAATATTAATGAATAAAATTTTGAAATTTATTTCACTGTTTGTTTTAATTGTTTTGTTTCAATCTAATTCTTTTTCAAAGGAAAATTTTTTTAATGAAGCAATTAAATTATATGAAAAAGAAAAATATGAGGATGCAAGATTTTTATTTGAGAGAAATATTGTATTTAATCCAAAGGATGCAAATTCATATTTATATTTAGCAAAAATTTATAATCATGAAGAAGATCAAAGAAAAGAAGAATACAACTTAGAAACTACTCTATTAATTGATCCTCAAAATGAAGAAGCTATTTTAATGCTAATGAAAATTGCGCTTGAAAAATCTAATTACGATAAAGTTAAAGAATTATCTGAAACATTTGTTCAAGTATGTAACTCATTATGTGATGAAAATAATGAAATTTTAGAGTCTTTAAAAAACTTAGAACCAAGTAATGAGTCTTGATAATAGCCTTAACAAAATCTTAATTGTAGATTTTGGTTCACAATTTACTCAATTGATAGCTAGAAGAATAAGAGAACTGGGTGTTTTCTCAGATATCGTGAGTCATAAAAAAATTAAACTTAATCAAATTAATCAAAGCGTAAAAGGTATAATTTTATCAGGGGGTCCACTGAATGTTTATCAAATTAATAAGTATTCATTTGATAAGAAAATTTTGGAATTAAATATTCCTGTTCTTGGCATTTGTTTTGGTCATCAAATATTATCTAAACTTAATGGGGGCAGAGTTAAACAATCAAAGCATCGTGAATTTGGTTTAGCAAATGTAATAAAAAAAAATAATAGTCTTTTAACAAATAATTTTTTTGGTACCAAAAAATCTAAAGTGGTCTGGATGAGCCACGCTGATCAAGTATCTAAATTACCTAAAAATTTTAAAGTAATTGCTTCAAGCTCAAATTCAAAATTTGCAATTGTAGAAAATAAAATCAAAAATTATTATGGTGTCCAGTTTCATCCAGAGGTAACCCATACAGAGAACGGAAAAAAATTGATTAGTAATTTTATTTTTCTTATTTGTAAAATTAAGAAAAATTGGTCTTCAAAAGATCAAAAGAGACAATTAATTAAAGATGTCAGAGCTCAAGTTGGAGATAATAAAGTAATTTGTGCATTATCTGGTGGTGTAGATAGTAGTGTGGTTGCTCAATTATTGAATAAAGCAATAGGTAAAAAACTATATTGTATTTTTGTAAACACTGGATTGCTCAGAAAAAACGAAGAAGTTCAAGTTGTTCAAACATTTAAAAAAAGATTAAAAATGAATTTAATCTATGTAAATGCTGAAAAAGAATTTTTAAGTAAATTAAAAAATGTTTCTGATCCAGAGAGAAAAAGAAAAATAATAGGCAATCTATTCATCAAAATTTTTGAAAGGTATGCAAAAAAAATAAAAAATGTAAAATTTTTAGCACAAGGTACGTTGTACCCAGATTTAATTGAAAGTAAGTCTGTTACAGGGAGCCAAACTTCTAAAATAAAGTCTCACCATAATGTGGGTGGTTTACCTAAAAAAATGAACTTAAAGTTAGTAGAGCCATTAAAATTTCTATTTAAAGATGAAGTTAGAAAATTAGGTTTAGAGCTAAATTTAAGTCATGAAATAATTTCACGACATCCATTTCCTGGTCCAGGTCTAGCAATCAGAATGCCTGGTATTATTACCAATGAAAAAATCAAAATTTTAAAAGAAGCTGATTATTATTTTATTCAGGGTTTAAGAGATCATGGACTTTACCATAAAATTTGGCAAGCATATGCAGCTTTACTTCCAGTAAAAACAGTTGGAGTTATGGGTGATAATAGAACATATGAATATTTATGTTTACTTAGAGCAATTACCTCAGAAGATGGAATGACTGCAGACTTTTATGAATTTAAAAAATCATTTATGCAAACTATTTCTAACAAAATTGTTAATAGCATAAGAGGAATTAATAGAGTTGTGTATGATATTACTTCTAAGCCTCCAAGTACTATTGAATTAGAGTAATTTTAATTATAAAAACATCTTATGAAATATTTACATACAATGATTAGAATTAAAGATGTAGATGAATCTTTAAGATTTTTCTGTGAAGGTCTTGGGCTAAAAGAAACAAGAAGAATGGAAAATGAAAAAGGAAGATTCACTTTAATTTTTCTTGCAGCTCCTAAAGATGAAAAAGCAGAAATTGAGTTAACTTACAATTGGGATGGAGATGAGCTAGGCGAAGGTTCTAGAAATTTTGGTCATCTTGCATATAGAGTAGATAATATTTATGAAACATGTCAAAGATTAATGGATATGGGTTACACTATAAATAGACCACCAAGAGATGGTCATATGGCATTTGTTAGATCACCTGATAAAATTTCAATAGAAATACTACAAGAAGGAAACTTAGAGCCTAAAGAGCCTTGGGCTTCAATGGAAAATACCGGCTCTTGGTAAGTCGATGAACAAAAAGATTTCAGATTTTATAAAGAAAAAAAATAAAACTAAATTAGTAACCTTAACTGCTTATTCTAAAAATATTGCATCAGTTTTAGATAATTATTGTGATCTAATTTTAGTAGGGGATTCACTGGGATCAGTTTTATATAATTATAAATCTACTAGAGAAGTAACTTTAAATACTATGATTGAACACTCCAAAAGTGTTCGTATGGGTATTAAAAAAAGTTTAATGATTGTCGACATGCCTCATAACACTTATCGAAATCCTAAAGAGGCATTGAAAAATGCAAAATTAATTATGAAAAAAACTAAATGTGACGGGGTCAAATTAGAGGGAGGAAAGAAAATTATAAATACAATTAAAACCTTAGTTAAAAATAATATTCCTGTAATGGGCCATATAGGAGTTTTACCTCAGTCTGATAAAACATTTAAATTTAAAGGTAAGAAACAAAGTGAAAAAGAAAATATTATGAGAGATGCAAAGTTACTTGAAGAAGCTGGTTCATTTTGTATGGTTTTAGAGTGTGTTCAAACGTCATTAGCAAAACAAGTAACTAAAAGAATTAATGTTCCAACAATTGGGATAGGCGCGTCCAATAATTGTGATGGTCAGATTTTGGTATTTGATGATTTAATAGGTTTAAATCCAATCAAATTTAGATTTGTTAAGAAATATGCTAATATAAAGACAGAAATATCAAAAGCAGTCTCTAAATACGCAAGTGAAGTTAAAACAAGAAAATTCCCCTCAAAAAAATACTCTTTTAATTAAAAGTATTTTTTAAATTCCTCGTTAATATTGAGTATCTCAAGATCTACCAAACCACCTATAATTAATTGTAGACCAACAACTAAAATAAATATTAAACCAATGTATGCTATCCAGATATGTTTTTGAATATAATTAGCCATATAAGTAGCTAATGCACCTGTAAGAACGACCGATAGTACAAGACCAAAAATCATATAGCCAAAATATCCTTGAGCTGCAGCAACAACTCCTATGACATTGTCAAAACTAATCATTAGATCAGCAAATAGTACTTTACCTATACTATTTATGTACGACGGTTGTTTTGTTTTTTTAATTGAAGGTTTTATATTTTTAATATCAACAAGGTCTTTTCTTAAATCATTAACTATCCAAACTAACAACAACCCACCTAAAATTTTTATAAAATAAAATTCAAATAAAAAAGTAGCAAAGATTGCAAAAAAGATTTTAAATACAAATGCTCCAATTACACCCCACAAGATAATTTGTTTTCTATTTTTAGGTACAAAGTTTGATGCAATAGAACCAACGATCACTGCATTATCTGCAGTTAAGATAATAGTAATAAAAATAATTTGGGTTAGAATTATGAGCTCTTCAATCAAGATGTCTAATTATTATTTCAATTTAACAAGATTGCAATCAAAAGAATAAAAAAAGGCGGTCAAAGAATTTGACCGCCTTAATAATTGTATTTTTATTAAATTATCTTTCAGACCAAGTAGGCATAGGATATTTTAACTCACAAGCTGCTAATTCAAATGGATATACAGTACAATATTTTCCATTTTGAACTTGCATTAAAATACCTCTAGTCTTTTCATTTTGACCATCTGCACCAAATTTAATTCCTCTGTAAGGAACAATTAAAGACTCAGATGACATATCTAGATTAACTAGAGCTTGTCTGATTTTCTCAGGATCTGTTGATCCAGCATTATTAATTGCATTAGCTAAAGCCATAAAACCTGTAAATGCTCTTGCAGGCACATCTGATAAATCTCTTCCACCAGAGTGTGTTTTAAACAAGTCGTTTACAGTTCCAATCATAGGAATGGTTTTTGCTAAGTCAGTGTTAAAAGGAGATCTTGTGATCACGCCTTCTGCTTTGCTTCCCATTGTGTCTATGAATTTAGGATCTGTATAACCAGCGTTTTGAGCAACTAAAAGTTTAGGGTTATAATCAAGCTCTTTTGCAGTATTTAAAAATAAATATGCATCAGCTGTATAAGATGAAGGCAATAAAACATCTGGGTTTTTCGCTTTCAATCTTTGTACTTCAGAACTTAAAGTTGTTGTTTTAGCTTTGTAGCTAATTTTCTCTACAACATCATAACCTTGTTCTTTAGCCATTTTGTCTTGAGTTCCGCCACTGTCAGCACCCCACAATGTATCTTCATGAATAATACCTAGTGTCTTTAACTTATTACTATTCTTTTTGTTAAAGTCATTCATGAATTCAAACATAAGCTGAGTGAACTCACCATCGTGTGGAGTAACTCTGAAGAAGTATTTAAATCCTCTTGTTGTTAATTTTGGAGAAGTAGACTCACCGTTTACCCAAGGTATTCCTGCTCTCTCAGATACTTGACTAGCAGCACCGGTTACTGATGAGTAGTAAGCTCCAAACATTGCGTGAACTTTGTCAGAATTTAACATTTTTTCAGTTTCACCGACACCGATATCTGGTTTTCCACCGTGGTCTCCAACAACGATAGATATTTTACCGCCGCCTAATCCTTTTAATCCAGCATCTTTTGCAAGTGGCATGCCAGGAATGTTATGACTGTTATTGATGATATCTAAAGCTGTTTTAACTGCTGCAACAGCATCTTTACCAACCTGTGCAACAGGTCCAGTAAGTGGATAAAGTACTCCAATCTTTACATCTTCTGCGTAACTAATTGCTGGCGCAGATACTAATGAAAAAAAAGTAAATACTGTAAGAATTAATTTTCTCATTTTTTTCCCTCTTGTTTAATTTTTAAATTTCTAACTTAATACTATTCAGTTGATCAATTCAATGGTTTAGTTTTTTTATTTTATCAATGCTAAAGAAGTATTTGTTTAATATATACATTCTTTATATATACTTTAAAAATAAACCAAATGACTTCTGAAATTATAATTCAAGCTATAGTCACAGGATTAATGATGGGATTAATCTATGCATTAATCGCAGCAGGCTTAAGTTTAATTTTTGGATTAATGGAAATTGTTAACTTTGCTCATGGAGAGCATTTAATGTTGTCTATGTTTTCATCATTTTGGCTTTGGTCTTTATTTGGTTTAGATCCACTGTTTTCAATTCCAATTACTATACTTTTGTTGGCATTTTGTGGAATTGTTACTCATTATTTTTTAATTCGATACATCTTAAAAGCAAAAATGCTTATCCAAATTTGTGCAACATTTGGATTGTCTATTTTTATTAGATCGATCGCTCAATTATTATGGACACCAGATTTTAGAAACGTTGATAAACCTTTATTAGAGGGGCGTATTGAAATTGGATCTGTGTTTATTGGTCAACCCCAATTATATGCAAGTCTTGTTTGTTTAGTTGCATTTTTTGGTTTGTATTGGTTTGTAACAAAAACAGAAACTGGATTAGCTCTGCAAGCAACAGCTCAAGATAGACATGCGGCAGAAATTTTAGGTATTCCATCAAACAAAATGTTTGCAATTGGTTGGGCGATTGGACTTGGTTGTGTAGGAGTAGCTGGTGGAATGATGGCAAACTATTTTTTTATTTTTACTGATGTTGGTATTAATTTTGCATTATTTGCTTTTGTTGCTGTGGCTCTAGGAGGTTTTGGAAGTATTATTGGATGTTTATATGCTGGTATAATTATCGGATTAGTAGAATCTTTAGGTGGATTACTGATCGATCCATCATTTAAACTTTTATATGTATTTGCAATTTATCTTTTAGTTGTGATTTATAAACCTCAAGGTTTGTTTGGTAGGTATTAATGGATAGTAAGTTAGCAATTGCAAAATCAGAACCAATTTGGAATACAAATAATAGAGTAATATCAATTATTGCTGGTTTAATTATACTTTTGTTTGCACTGCCGCTTTTTGGGATGAATTCATTTTATCTCCATTTATTTATTATGATTTTCATGCATGCAGTTATGGCTCAGTCTTGGAATGTAATTGCAGGTTTTTCTGGTCAAATTAGTTTAGGTCATGGAGCGTTTTTTGGCATTGGTGCTTATGCAACCTCATTTTTTTATATGGAGTACGGAATAACACCTTGGATAAGTATATTTTTTGGTATGTTTGTTTCAGGAATTTTTGCTGTGTTAATTGGTATACCAATGCTCAGGTTAAGTGGTCACTACTTTGCAATTGCTACTTTATTAATTGGTATAAGTTTCCAAGTAGTTTTTCAAAGATGGGATTTAGTAGGAGCTGCATCAGGACTGTGGGTGACAATGACACCAGAAGACTCATGGTCTGCATTGCAATTTCATAGCAGTAAAGCTCCATATTATTATGTTTTTTTAATATTCTTTTTAATCACATTCTTTTTAGTCTGGTTACTTAGTAGATCAAAACTTGGTTACAGATTAAGAGCAGTGAGAGATGATCCACAAGCAGCATTAAGTTTATGTATCAATGTTTCAAATTATAAAATTATAGCTTATGTGATTTCAGCAATGATCATGGCTCCAATGGGTAGCTTGTTTGCACAATATATTTTAATTATTGATCCAGACAGAGTTTTTAATATTGAGATATCAATTATAGTTTTATTAATCACAGTACTAGGTGGAATTGGAAATGTTTGGGGTCCAATTATAGGTGCTGCAATACTTGTACCAATTTCAGAATATTCAAGAATTTATTTAGGAGGTACCGGTGGTGCTGTTGATTTAATTTTTTATGGTTTGATTTTAATGATTATTTGCATTTTTAGACCAAATGGTCTGATCTCATTTATTCCTAAAGATATTTTAGAAAGAAAAAAACAACGATGAAAATTTTAACAGTTGAAAATCTGAGTAAATCTTTTGGTGGAATCCATGCAAATAGAGATATTTCTTTTGATGTTGAAGAAGGATCTATTTTAGGAGTGATAGGACCTAATGGTGCTGGTAAATCTACTTTATTTGATTTGATTACTGGCTTTACAAAACCAGACACTGGAAAAGTTAAATTTTTTGATAAAAATATTTTTGGAATTAGCCCTGATAAAATAAGTAACCTTGGAGTAGGTAGAACTTTTCAAAAACTAAAACCATTTGCAGATCAAACATTGCTTGAAAATGTTATGATAGGAGCGTTTGTTAAAGAGAAAAATATTAAAAGAGCAAGAGATAGAGCTTTAGAAATTATTGACTTTGTAGATCTGATTGAAAAAAGACATCACTTTGCAAAAGAGTTATCAACTGGACAGAGAAAAAGATTAGAAATGGCTAGAGCTATGGCTATTGATCCCAAATTACTTTTGATGGATGAAGTAACAGGAGGTGTGGATCAAAAAACTATTCCTGGACTTGTTGAACTTGTTAAAAAATTAAAAAAAACTGGTGTAACGATTATTACAATTGAACATAATATTAATATTATTATGGAAATTTCAGACAATGTTCTTGCTTTAGATCAAGGAAAACGAATTGCATTTGGTGAACCAAAAGAAATTCAAAATAATAAACAGGTAATAGATGCTTATCTAGGAACATTTGATGCTGCTTGATGTAAAAAATATTGATGTTTTGTATGATGATTTTCAGGTTATCTGGGATGTTTCAATTAACGTAAATAAAGCAGAAATGGTTGCGCTATTAGGACCAAATGGGTCTGGTAAAAGTACTGTTTTAAATACTATTAGTAATCTTGTTGAACATAAAAAAGGTTCTATTACTTTTGATAATACTTTAATTTCAAATATTCCAACTTATAAAAGAACTGAGTTAGGAATTTCACATGTACTTGAAAGAAGAAGGGTTTTTCCACATCTTACTGTTAAACAAAATCTTTTATTGGGTGCTTGGCATCCAAAAGCAAAAGAAGAGTTAACAAATTCATTAAACAAAGTTTACAAGATATTTCCAAAGCTAGAAACTAGATCTGATCAGTTAGCAAAAACAATGTCTGGAGGTGAGCAACAAATGCTAGCTATAGCAAGAGGAATGATGGGTTTACCTAAACTTTTAATGGTTGATGAACCTTTTTTAGGTCTATCACCAATGGTTATGAAAGACTTAATTAAGATATTTAAAAATATTGTTGCAGAAGGTATTTCAATTTTATTTGTAGAGCAAAATGTAAGATTAGCTCTAAGTATGGCGGACAGAGGCTATGTTTTAGAAAGTGGTAGATTAGTCATCGATGGTAAATCAGAAGATCTAATTGATAATGAGAAAGTGACTAAAGTTTTTTTAGGAAATTAATTAAAAAGCAGCAAGATCGTTATTTAGTTTATCTGTTATAAGCATTTTACCTGGACTGTGAGTGATACAAAAATCAGGTTTTGAATTTTCTAAAACAGATTGAGGAGTAACACCACACGCCCAAAATACAGGAATTTCGTTGTTCTTTATTGTTCTAGGTGGATCACCATATTCAGGTTTCATTATATCTTTAATTCCAATTTCGTCTGGATTACCAACATGTACTGGTGCACCATGCACAGCTGGAAATCTGGAACTTATTTGAATTGATCTAATTGTATCCTTTGAACTTAAGGGTCTCATAGACACAACTAGTTTTCCAGAAAATTGTCCAGCAGGTTCACAGTCTATTGAAGTTTTATACATTGGAACAATAGTATTGTTTTCTATGTGTTGAATTGGAATACCGGCTTCAATTAAAGGCAGCTCAAAAGACATTGAACATCCTAGAACAAAAGTTGTTAAATCTTCATTCCAATATTTTTTAATATCATATGGCTCATCAACTAATTTTCCTTTTTCCCATACTCTATATTGAGGAACATCAGTTCTAATATCAATATCACCAAGATCTTTTAATGAAGGATCTCCTTTAGTACCAAATCCAATTAATGGACAAGGTTTTGGATTTTTTTGACAGAAAGAAGCAAAGTCCATTGCATATTTGCTTGGTAAGATACAAAGATTTCCTTGAACATACTTATTAGCAGTACCCGCAGTTTGTTCTTTGTAATTATTTTCTCTTATAACTTTTCTTGCTTCTAATGGATTTTGAATATCTAGCATTAAATTAGTATTTAGATTTCTTAGTTCCTTTGATTATTTCTTTTAACTCGTTATATTCTTCACAGTTACAAGTTTTTAATACTTTAAGTCTTTCTTTAGCCAAATCCATTCTATTTGTAGCAACATAAAGTTCTCCAAGATATTCATTAATACCTTTATGGTTTGGATCAATTTCTAGACCTAAAAGATAATATTTTTCTCCATTTTCATAATCTCCTAGTTTTCTAGTTGTAAATCCTAAATAGTTTAACGTATCTGCTTGAAGTGGTTTCTTCTTATTTGATTTAATAAGCAAAGGTAAAGCCTTTTCATATCTCTTTTTGGCTTTTTCTAGTTTACCTTTTTTTTCATATTTTTTTGCAACTTTGATATGAGTTACAGCCTTATCATAATCAGATTTCACTTTGCTTGTACTATCTGTACCTGCAGCTATTAGGTTTGTTGAGAACAATGTTAATACAATTATTAAGAATATTTTTTTTATCATTATAAAAATTTCTCCATTTGGCTTAAAGGTTTTAAGTTTAGTCCATTTTCAATTAAATTTTCTCTAATTGATCTTGCGGTAGCAAGTGAACTTTCATTGTCACCATGTATGCACACAGAGTCGATTTCACAAGGTATTTGCTTTCCACTGTGACAATTCAGTGCCTGATTTTTTACCATGCTCAACACATGTTTTTTAGCTTTTTCAGGGTCAGTAATTAATGCATGTGGTTTTTTTCTAGAAACTAAATTTCCATCATCTTCATAGGTTCTATCTGCAAAAATTTCACAAGCAATTTTCATATCTAATTTTTTAGCTGCTTGTTCCATTTTAGAGCCAGTAGGTACTAAATAAATCAAATCTTTACTTATTTCATTGATTGCTTTTGCTAAAGTAGTTGCTAGATCAATATCCTCACACGCCATATTATTTAATGCTCCATGTGGTTTTATATGAGTTACATTTTCTCCATGATCTTGAGCAATCTTTTGTAAAATTTCATATTGATCAATAATTAATTTTCTAACTTCTTCAGGTGCCAGGTTCATTCTTTGTCTTCCAAAATTTTCTGGGTCATTGAATGATGGATGAGCACCAATGCTTACACCGTTTTTTTTTGATATTTGAACCACTTGGTTCATAGATTCTTCATCACCGGCGTGAAATCCACATGCAACGTTAGCAGAATTTACTATATCGAGTAAATCTGGATCATATTTATTTGAATGGTGTTTTGATTTTTCACCTAAATCACAATTTATATTAATTTCCATAGTTCTATTTGTTGAAGTATAACATGCCATGATAAAAAATATATCAAATCTTGGTGACGCAGCTGTTTATTGCGACTTTGGTGTAGAGGTAAATAAATCAGTTAACTCTGAGGTAATAAAATATTTTAAAGCTTTAAAAAAAGAGAATGTTCAAAGTATAAATAATCTTACTCCTTCTTATAATAAATTAATTGTTTCTTACGACCTTAGAAAAACAAACTTTAAAGAAGTTAAAAAATTAATTGAAAATTTAAATATTAATGAAACTCAAGATAACAATAGCACTAAAATAGAAATTCCTGTTTGTTGTGATGATCAATTTTCTCTTGATATAAAAAGATTAGAAGAAAAATTAAATATCAGTCGAGATAAAATTTTAGAAAATTTTTTTAGTAAGGAATATTTTTGTTATATGACAGGATTTATCGCTGGTATGCCATTTTTAGGTGATTTGGATGAAAATATGAGAGTACCAAGATTAGAAACACCAAGAGTAAAAGTCCCAAAAGGATCAGTAGCTTTAACTGAACAATTTGCAAATATTTATACATTTGAAAGCCCTGGTGGATGGAACATACTTGGTAATACACCTGTAGATGTTTTTGATAATTCAAAAGAGGTTGAGCCAAATTTAATAAATCCTGGCGACATAGTAGTTTTTAAACAAATAAATCTTGAAAAATATAATAGCTATAATGACAAATAATTTCGAAATTATAAGAGCTGGAGTAAATACAACCTTTCAAGACCAAGGAAGAAATAATTTATATCATATAGGAATTCCATTTAGCGGAGCAATGGACAATAGAAATTATAGTTTAGCTAACAAGCTGGTAGGTAATAAATTAAATTCACCAGTTATAGAATTTGCATACCAAGGACCACATTTAAAATATTCTGGAGATAAAATTAATATAGTAGTCACTGGCGATATTGTTTTTAAAATTATTAAAAATGGCACAGAAATTGATGGTAATTGTTATGAGAGTTATCAAATCGAAAGTGGAGATGAAATCAATCTTATCTCAACAAATAAATCAGTTTATGGCTATTTAGCAGTTGGTGGAGAATTAGATTTAAAATTTCAATGGAATAGTTGTTCGATAAATACCAAGGCAAAAATTGGATCAAATAATGGAAAAAAATTAGAGAACGGTCAAAAAATAAATATATTAAATATTAATTCAGACCAAAGTAAAAAAAAGACTAATTATATAAATTCTAAAGTTGAAAATATTAGAGTAATAAAAGGACCAAACTTTGATTATTTTTCTGATGAAGGAAAAAAGATATTTTTTGAAAAAGAATTTTCTGTATCAAAACTTTCAGATAGAATGGGAATGAGATTAGAAGGTCCAAAAATTGAAAATATTGTAAATACCAATATTAAATCAGAAGGTTTGTTAAAAGGAGTCATCCAAGTACCAGCAGATGGAAACCCAATTATTATGCTTTCAGACCATGGTACTATTGGAGGATATCCAAAAATTGGTGTGGTAGCTAGTGTTGATTATGATCGATTGGTACAAATATCACCTGGCTCAAAAATCAAATTTAAAGAGATAAATTTATCTGATGCTGAAACTTTATTTAAATTGTATGAGATGGATACTCAGAACTTACTAAATCAAATATAATGAATATTATTAGAAAACTTCCAGGGCCTTTTTTAATTTTCTTAGGTGCGTGTAGTCTTAGTTTTGGAGGTTTGATTGTTAAGTCATTTGAAGGAGCAACTCTTTGGCAAATATTATTTTGGAGAACAGTATTTTTCTTAGTTGTTATTAGCTTGTACTTAGCTTTAACTTATAAAAAACAAGTATTTAGATCCTTTTATAATTTAGGATTTCCTGGTTTCTTTGGTGGATTTATTTTATCACTTGGTTTTAGTGGTTATGTATTTGCGATGTATAACACAACAGTTGCTAATGCTAATTTTATTATTCAAACACAAACAATTTTCTTAGCAATATTTGGTTACTTTTTTTTAAAAGAAAAAATTTCAGCAATAACTCTTACTTCAATAATTCTTGCAATTTCAGGAATACTTTTAATGGTTGGGAGTTCTTTATCTCCAGGCCAAATGTCTGGAAATATTGCAGCTTTCATAATGCCAATTTCATTTGCTACATTAATTTTAGTAGTAAGAAAATATCCAACTGTTGATATGGTTCCTGCTCAATTTGTTGCAGGTGTTTTTGCGTTGTTAATCGGTTATTTAATGTCAGAAAAAATAATGATATCTCCAAACGATATCTTTTTAGGATTTTTAGCTGGGTTTTTACAATTAGGATTAGGTTTTATATTTATTACTATCGGTGCTCAACGAACACCATCAGCAATGGTTGGAATCATAATGTTAACTGAAGCTGTACTAGGTCCTTTATGGGCGTGGTTGTTTATAAATGAACAACCACCTTTTATTGTTATAATTGGAGGAACAATAGTTATTTTTGCAGTTTTACTTCAATTTTACAATTTATATACCTCAGAAAAATAAAGCGATCTAATAACATTTGACATTAAACAGTATTTATTAGAATATTTGTTAACGGGAGAGATCACAAACTTTGTGACACCGAAGGAGCAACCGCCCAGGAAACTCTCAGGTAAAAGGACCGTATTATATTAACTCTGGAAAGAGATTGAGTTCTCGCCGAAGGAGTAAAACTCTCAGGCAAAAATACAGATGGGTACTAAAGAGTTAGTATGGGAAAAAAAACATCATTAAATAAACTTCATCAAGATAACCAAGCTAAATTTGTGGAATTTGCTGGATATGAAATGCCCATACAATACAGTAAAGGAATTGTTGAAGAGCATAAATTTACAAGATCAAATGCAGGTATTTTTGATGTGTCTCATATGGGTCAATTATTTATCCATGGTGGAGAGGACTTAACTGCTGATCTTGAAAAAATTTTTCCACTTGATTTAAAAAATTTGAAACAAAACTGTTCTAAATATAGTTTTTTATTGAACGATAGTGCTGGAATTCATGACGATTTGATAATCACTAAAATTGAAAAAGGATATTTAATTATTTTAAACGCAGCCTGCAAAGATAATGATTTTAAAATTTTATCAGATTTACTGAAGAGTAAATATGAAATGGTTCTTGATGATCAAAGAGCATTAATTGCAATCCAAGGTCCAAAGTCAGTTGAGATTTTAAACAATACAATAGAAGGTGTTGAAAAACTTAATTTTATGACAGGGAACTGGTTTGATTATAAAGATCAGAAAGTTTTTGTAACAAGATCTGGTTACACAGGAGAGGATGGTTTTGAAGTATCTATTAATAACGATTTAGCTGAAGGCTTTACTCAAAATTTGATGGAAAAAGGAGCACAACTTATAGGACTTGGGGCAAGAGATACCTTGAGATTAGAGGCTGGATTGTGCTTATATGGTCATGAACTTGATACAGAAAAAACACCAATTGAAGCTAATTTAAAGTGGGCAATTTCTAAAGAGAGAATTTCAAAAGGTGGATTTATTGGTTCTGATAAAATTATGAAAGAAATACAAGAGGGTACCTCTAAAATTAGAATTGGGATTAAGCCAGAAGGAAGATTGATTGCTAGAGAAAAAACTAAAATCTTTGATGAGTCAGAAAAACTTATTGGCGAGGTTACCAGTGGGACTTTTGGCCCAAGTGTAAATGGCCCAATAGCAATGGGCTACATTGATAAAGAATTTTCTAAAGTTGATACAAAAGTTTTACTAGAAGTAAGAGGGAAAAAACATCCTGCAAGTGTTTGTGGGTTACCATTTTATAAAAAAAGTTACGTGAAAGGAGCAAACTAATGAGTGAAGTTAAATTTTCAAAAGAGCACGAGTGGATTACAGTGGAAGGCGATGTTGCTACCATTGGAATTACAAAACATGCAACAGAAATGTTAGGAGATATTGTTTTTGCTGAGTTACCTGAAAAAGGTTCAAGCGTTGAAAAAGATGGCACAGCAGGGGTAGTTGAGTCAACTAAAGCTGCAAGTGATGTTTATACTCCAGTAAGTGGCGAAGTAGTAGATACTAACCAAGCTATAGTAGATGATCCTGCTAAAATAAATGAAGACCCTGAGGGATCAGCTTGGTTTTTCAAACTTAAACTAAAAGATAGTTCAGAAATGGATAGTTTAATGAACAAAGAAGAATATGATAAATTTGCAAAGGAGAGTGCTAGCTAATGTTACATAACTCACAAAAAGACTTTTTAAAAAGACACATTGGGCCTTCAGAGGAAGATCAAAATAAAATGTTGAAGGAGCTTAATTATAATTCATTAGATGATTTAATAAAAAGTACAGTTCCAGAAAAGATACAATTGAAAGATGGATTAAATATAGGAGAGTCTAATTCTGAGTATGAAGCATTAAGAAAACTGAAGGCGATTTCAAAAAAAAATCAAATTTATTCAAATTTTATTGGTATGGGTTACTATGGAACTTACACTCCATATGTGATTTTAAGAAATATTCTAGAAAATCCAGGTTGGTATACTTCTTACACTCCTTATCAGCCAGAAGTAGCACAAGGAAGATTGGAAATGCTTCTAAACTTCCAACAAATGATTGTTGATTTCACAGGTATGGATATTGCAAATGCATCGTTGCTTGATGAAGGAACAGCAGCTGCAGAAGCTATGGGACTAAGTCATAGATTAAACAAAAAAGATAGCAATTTAGTTTTTGTTTCAGAAAATTGTCATCCACAAACAATTGATGTAATTCAAACAAGAGCAGAACCAATGGGATTAAAAGTACTTGTTGGTAATGAAGATAAAGTGTTAGATCAACTTAAAGAGGATTTAGTTTGTGGAATTCTCCATTATCCTGGAACTTTAGGAGACATTAAAGATCCAAGTGAAGCGATCAGCAAAATCCATAAAAAAAATGGAAAAGCTGTATTAGTCTCTGATTTATTAGCTTTAGCGCTACTTAAAACACCAAGAGAATTAGGCGCAGATATTGCAGTTGGAAGTTCTCAAAGGTTTGGAATTCCAATGGGTTATGGTGGACCTCACGCAGCTTTCTTTGCAACTAAAGATGAGTTTAAAAGGTCTATGCCAGGAAGAATTATTGGTGTGTCAGTAGATAGACATGGAAATAAAGCTTACAGACTATCACTTCAAACAAGAGAACAACATATTAGAAGAGATAAAGCTACAAGTAACATTTGCACTGCTCAAGCATTGTTAGCAATTGTTTCTGCCGCATATGCAATTTACCATGGACCAGATGGAATAAAAACTATTGCAGAACGAGTATCACAATTAGCTAAAAATTTTGCAGATAAATTAAAACAATCTGGATATGAAATTTATTCAGATCATTTCTTTGATACAGTTACAATTGTAACAAAAGATAAAACTGATCAAATCTATAAAAATGCTTTAGATCAAAAAGTAAACATTAGAAGAGTAAATTCTGAAATGTTGGCAGTTTCTTTTGATGAAAAGAAAAATGTTTATAGAGCAAATCAATTGTTGAAAATTTTTAATGCAGCTGAGTCGATTAAAAAAGAAGATCCGACAGTAAGCTTACCAAATTTACCAAAAAATTTATTAAGAACTTCAAAATATTTAGAGCATCCTGTGTTTAATTTATATCATTCAGAAACAGAGATGCTTAGATATTTAAAAAAATTAGAAGATAAAGATATAGCTCTTAACAGAACAATGATTGCACTTGGCTCATGTACTATGAAATTAAATGCTACTGCAGAAATGATACCTATTTCATGGAGAGAGTTAGCTGAACCTCATCCGTTTGTACCAGTAGAACAGATGGAAGGGTATAGAGCATTATTCACTGATCTTAAAAATTGGTTAAGATCAATTACAGGTTTTTCTGGAGTTTCACTTCAACCAAATGCAGGTGCTCAAGGAGAATATGCTGGATTAATGGTTATTAGAAAATACCATTTAGATAGAGGAGAAGAAAACAGGAATATATGTTTAATTCCAAGCTCAGCACATGGAACAAATCCTGCTAGTGCACAAATGGTTGGAATGAAAGTTGTAGTTGTTGATTGTGACAAAGAAGGAAATGTTGATTTTGAAGATTTGAAGAAAAAAGCAGAAGCACATTCTGAAAATCTTGGAGCATTAATGGTTACATATCCTTCTACTCACGGAGTATTTGAAGAAAAAATTACAGATATCTGTGAACTGATACACAAACACGGTGGTCAAGTTTATATGGATGGTGCAAACTTAAATGCACTTGTTGGAATAGCAAGACCTGGAAATTTTGGTCCTGATGTTTGTCATATAAACTTACATAAAACATTCTGTATTCCACACGGTGGTGGCGGACCAGGGATGGGACCAATTGCATGTAAAAGACATTTGCAAGTTTATTTACCTAATCATCCAGTTGTTAAAGATTGTGGACCCGCTACAGGAATAGGAGCAGTTTCAGCAGCCCCTTGGGGAAGCTCAAGTATTTTATCAATTTCTTGGATGTATATTAAAATGATGGGTTCTGAAGGTTTAAAACTAGCTACACAAGTCGCCATCTTAAATGCAAATTATATAGCTCATAGACTTAAAGATCATTTCCCAATTTTGTACAAAGGCTCAAATGGAAATGTTGCTCATGAATGTATTATTGATATTAGATCAATTAAGAGTGAGACAGGTATTACTGAGGAGGATATTGCTAAAAGATTGATCGATTATGGTTTCCATGCACCTACAATGTCTTGGCCAGTTGCAGGAACTATGATGATAGAGCCAACAGAGAGCGAGAGCTTATCTGAGCTTGATAGATTTTGCGATACTTTAATAAATATCAAATCTGAAATAGATAAGATCAATTCTGGTGAGTTTGATAAAGTAGACAATCCTATTAAGAACGCTCCTCATACGGACATAGAACTTGCTTCAGATGAGTGGGATCATAAATATTCAAGAGAGCAAGCTGCTTATCCTGCTAAGTTCTTAAAAACAAATAAATTTTGGCCACCAGTTGCAAGAGTGGACAATGTTTATGGAGATAAGAATATCTTTTGTACTTGTCCAAGTATGGATGAGTTTAAAGAAGACGCGGCATAATCATTAATGAAAATTGCTGTAGTTGGTTCTGGGATATCAGGCTTAAGTGCTGCATATTATTTATCAAAAAAACATCATGTAGATCTTTTTGAGAAAGAAGATCATTTTGGTGGTCATTCTCACACAATAGATTTAGTTTTTGATGAAAAGAAAGTATCTGTAGATATTGGTTTTATTGTATTTAATTTTCAAACCTATCCAAATTTAATTAAATTCTTTAAAGAAAATGATGTTCAGATTGAAAAAAGTGACATGTCTTTTTCGGTTTCTGTAGAAAATACAAACTTTGAATATTGTGGAAAAGGTTTGAATGGAATTTTTTCTAACAGATCTAATTTGTTTAATCCTAATTTTTTAAAAATGTTTTTTGATATCATTAAATTTTATAAAAATAGCGATCAAATAAATGTTACAGATCAAAAACTAACTTTAGGTAAATATTTAGAAAACAACAAACTATCAAAAACGTTTATTGATTACCATATCATCCCAATGGTATCTGCAATCTGGTCTATGCCACCTTATGAAGCTAGCAAGATGCCAATAACATTTTTTTTAAAATTTTTTCAAAATCATGGGCTCTTTAAATTAAAAAATAGACCTCAGTGGTATACCGTAACCAATAGAAGCAGAACTTATGTGAATAAAGTAATTTCAAAGATAAGTGGTGAGTACTATAAAAATTATAAAATTAAAAAAATTATAAGAAAATCAAAAGGGTTAGATTTATATTATGGTGGTGAAAGCGAATTTTTTGATTACGATAAAGTTGTAATAGCAGCTCACGCTGATGAAGCTTTAAAGTTGATTGATAATCCTACTAATGAAGAGACAAAAATTTTATCTAATTTTAGTTATAAAGAAAATATTGCATATATTCATACAGATAAAAGAGCGATGCCAAAAAATAAAAAGGCATGGTCCTCGTGGAATTCATCAATCAATGATGAAGATTTAGAAAAAAACTCGATTACTTATTGGTTAAACCTCTTGCAAAACCTTAAATGCGATCAGGATATTTTTTTAACTCTTAATCCTTATTTTGAAATTGATGAGAGTAAAATACTTAAAATAGTTAAATTTACTCATCCTTATTATGATCAACAAGCATTAGATGCTCAATCAGAGCTATCTAGTTTACAAAATAAAAAAGATTTACTTTTTTGTGGGAGTTATTTTGGTTACGGTTTTCATGAAGATGGAATAAAATCATCGATTGAAATGTTAAAATACCTAAATGACTAACTCATGCATATATAACGGGAAAGTAATTCATAAACGTTTTAAACCTAAAGAGCATTATTTTAAGTATAGTGTTTTCTCACTTTTAATTGATTTGTCAGAATTAAGAAAAATAGATCAGGAGATAAGCTTCTTTTCATTGAATAAATTCAATTTAATTAGTTTTCATGAAAAGGATCATGGTGAACGGGATGGATCCTCTCTTGAAGAGTGGGTAAAGAAAAATTTAGAGCAGAATAAAATAGATACTACAGATATTAAAATTAAGCTTCTCTGTTATCCAAGGATTTTTGGTTATGTATTCAATCCTTTAAGTATCTTTTTCGTTTACAATCAAAACGATAAATTAATATCTATATTATATGAGGTGAAAAATACATTTGGTGAACAACATACTTATGTTTTTAGAGTAGATAGTGGAAATAAATTAATTCAAAATAATTGTTCTAAAAAATTCCATGTTTCGCCTTTTATAGAAATGAATTGTAAGTATTTCTTTAGAATTCTAAATCCTGATGAAAAACTTTCTGTAATTATTGATCAATACGATCAAGAAGGAAAAATTTTATTTGCATCTCAAGACGGAAAAAAAACAAACTTAAATAGCAGTCAATTATTAAAATCATATTTAAATCACCCTCTGATGACTATAAAAATAATATCTGCAATCCATTTTGAGGCCTTTAAATTATGGATGAAAGGAATTAAGATTATTAAAAAAAAAATAAAAATAAGAAACAATTTAACGGTTGAAAATTAATGTTATTAAATAGAGCTGCAGATAAATTGGTTTTTAAATTTTTAAGTAAAATTAAAAATGGATACCTTGAAATAACTACCTATGAAGGTGAGATATTAAAGTTTGGTAACCCTGATCAATCTTTAAAGGCAAATATTAAGATAAAAAATCCAAATTTTAATTATAATTTAATTAGAGGTGGAAGCATTGGTTTTGCTGAAAGTTATATGAGAGGTGAATTTGAAACCGATAATCTTTCAGATCTAATTGAATTAACAGCTAGAAATATTCAAGTGGTATATAAATTCTCAGGTTTGCTTGATCTACCTATAATTAATTTTGTAAAAAATAAAATAATCAAAAATACCAAAAGTCGAAGTAAGGAAAATATTGCAAAACATTATGATCTTGGAAATGATTTCTTTTCATTGTGGTTAGATGATACTTTAACTTATTCAAGTGCAATCTTTGATGATAATTCGAAAAATTTAAGTGTTGCGCAAAATAATAAATACCAAAAATTAATTGATCTAATCAAACCAAGTATTGGTGATAAAGTATTAGAGATTGGATGTGGGTGGGGTGGTTTTGCAGAATATTTAGGCAAGAAATATGATGTGAAACTAGATTGTATTACTATTTCTAAAAAACAATTCGAATACGCAAAAGAGAGAATTCATAAATGTGGTTTAAATGAAAAAGTAAATATTGAAATAAAAGATTACCGAGATCTTCATGGAAAATATAATTCGATCGCTTCAATTGAAATGATTGAGGCAGTTGGGCAAAATTATTTAGAGAGTTATTTTAAAACTATAAAGGATAATTTATCAAATGGTGGGAAGGCTGCAATTCAAGCAATAACCATTGATGATAGTTTGTTTGATAGATATAAAAATAAACAGGATTTTATTCAAAAATACATTTTCCCAGGAGGATTTCTTCCCAATAAAAATAGTATTAATAGATATGTTTCAGATAATGGCTTAACGATCAATTCATACATTTCATATGCAGATCACTATGCAGAAACGTTAGCTATCTGGAAAGAAGAGTTTTTAAGAAAGTGGGATCAAATTAAAAACCAAGGATTTGATCTGACGTTTAAAAGAATGTGGGAATTTTACCTATCTTATTGTGAAGCTGGATTTAAATCTAAAAATATTGATTTGATTCAATTTTCAATGCAGAATAAATAACATCAATAATATGAAAATAATTAAATCAATTTCGTTGATAATTATGGCATTCTTAATTACAAGTTGCTCAAATAATAGTGCCATGAAACCAGAAGATTATAAAAATAAAGAACCTAGATTAATTATTGAAGAATACCTTACAGGAAACGTTAAAGCTTGGGGTGTTTTACAGAATCGATCAGGAAAAGTTACAAGACAATTCTCAGCTGATTTAGATGGAACATGGGATGGTAAACAATTAATTTTAAAAGAAAAATTTAATTGGGACGATGGTGAAGTTCAAGACCGAGAGTGGACAATTACTAAAATAGATGAACATAATTATGAAGGTACAGCAGGGGACGTTGTTGGAAAAGCAATAGGATATTCTTACGGACCTGCATTTAAATTTGAGTATGTTTTATTAGTTCCAGTTAAAGGAAAAGAATTAAAAATTACTTTTGATGATTGGATCTTTAAGCAAGATGAAAGGGTTGCAATCAACAGAGCTACAATGACTAAGTTTGGATTTAAAGTAGCAGAGCTAACTGTTGTATTCGTTAAAGATTAATTACTTCTTTTGATGCTTAGTCATCTTACCTACTAATTTAAAATAAAGTTTACTTGGAAGAAAACTAAAGAACTTTAAAGTTAAAGTAAGTGCTTTTGGAAAATGTATCTCGAAAACATTTTTATTAATTAAGCCATCATAAATTTGATCAGCTGCAAATTCAGGTGTTTTTAGAAATGGCATTTTAAAATCATTTTTATCAGTCATGGGTGTTTTAATAAAACCAGGAGAAACTAAACAAACTCGAACATTGTATCTTTTAAAATCAAAATATAAACTTTCTGATAAATTGTTTAGTGCAGATTTCGATGGTCCATACCCAGTTGAATTAGGTAATCCTCTATAACCAGCAATAGATGAAACTATAGTGATTATACCATTTTTTCTTTCTCTATAATATTGTTCAACTGCTTTAATTGAGTTCACAGTTCCAAAAAAATTTACTTTGAAGACATCTTCCATTTGTTCAACATCGATTTCTTTTTCTTTTTTTGGATTCCATGTACCAGTTGAAAAAAAACATATATCAATATTTTCAAACTTCGTTTTAATCTGGTTGAAAACTTCTATACATTTTGTTTTATCAGTAACATCTAAGGGAAATGATGAAATATTTTCATAATTTTTTGAAAGTTCATCTAGGAGCTCAACTCTTCTCGCAGATACCGCAACATTCCATCCTTTGTTTGCAAATTTAATTGCCAAAGCTTTACCAATTCCTGTGCTACCACCAGTTATCCAAATAGTTTTTTTGCTCATTTTTTGTTATGTATAAACATTATGTTAAAAAATAAAATTGTAACATTTATATTATTTCTTATCATTACATTTTCAGCCTCATTAATTGGAGGATTAGCTACAGTTACTTTCAAGGAGCCTTGGTATTCTCTATTAAATAAACCTGTTTTTAATCCACCAGACTGGGTGTTTGGTCCAGTATGGACACTTTTATATTTATTGATGACAATTTCTATTTGGATGTATTGGCATTCCAAAAATAAAGAGATGAATACAGTTTATATTTATTTTATTCATTTAGTTTTCAATGCAACTTGGAGTATAGTTTTCTTTGTATTTCACAACATGGTTTTAGCTTTATTAGTATTAGTTGTATTAATTGCATTTATTATCAATCTAATCATAAGATGTAGACGCGTCACAATGATAAGCTCGTATTTAATGATTCCATATTTACTTTGGTGTTGCTTTGCTCTAATTTTGAATACAAGTTTGATAATATTGAATTAATTATGGATGATGTTGTTGTAGTTGGTGGTGGCATAATTGGAGCAGCAACAGCTTATTTTCTCTCAAAAGAAGGGAGAAAAGTTAAGGTCATTGAAAGAGATCCAACTTACAAAACAGCTTCTTTTCCTTTGTCTTTAGGAGGTTTTAGAAGACAATTTTTTCAAAAAGAAAATATCTTACTTGGTAAATTTGCAAGAGAATTTATTTTTCAAATACCAGAATTATTGAAAACTGAAAAAAATCCTAATCCAACAGCAAGTATGGTAACCAATGGTTACCTTTTGATGTTTGGTCCTGAACATGCTGAAGAACAATATAAAGCTTTAGAAAATCATAAAGAATGTGATGCAGGTACAAAAAATATTAAAGGCTCAGAGCTATCGAAAGTATTTCCATATATTAATGATGAAGGTGTTGAGACTGCTACTTACACTGATAATCAAAGTGAAGGTTGGATTGATCCTTTTATGTTTCATAGTGCACTGAAAAGTAAGGCAATAGAACTTGGAGCAGAATTTATAAAAGGAGAAGTTAAAAGTCTTTCAGAGATAAATGCTAAAACAATTGTTTCTGCAGCTGGTTGCTGGACCAAAGAATTATTAGAAGACATTCCTGTTGAACCTCAAAAACACACAGTGTTCAGATTAAAATGTCCAACATATATAAAAGAAATGCCTCTAACTGGTGATTTAACTACGGGTGTTTATTGGAGACCTGAGGGTGGAGAGTATTTAGCAGGATCACCATTGTCAGTATTTGGTGCAGACGATTTAGAGCCAGCATGGAATGATTTTGAAGAATTAGTTTGGCCAGCACTAGCAAAAAGAATACCAGCTTTTGAAGAATTAAAATTAACTGGAGGCTGGGCAGGTTACTACGATTGTAACAGATTAGATAATAATGCTGTTGTTGGAAAACATCCTAAGTACGATAATGTTTATATGGCTACTGGTTTTACAGGAAGAGGATTAATGCAAGCTCCAGGTATTGGACGAGCACTAACAGAATTGATTACTACTGGCTCGTATCAGACAATTGATATTAGTGATTTTTCAGTTGAGAGAGTATTGGGAAAAAGTGCAAGACCAGAGCCATACGTATTATAAATTAGGTTCCACAAAAAGTTTGATACTTTTCATTTCCAATTGGTGCAGGTTTTTGAAATTCAATAATATTTTTTTGATTAGAGTAAGGATTACTTAAAACTTTTAAAAGCTTATTCATTGTTTCTAGATTTCCTTTGTCTGCATCAGTTAGAGCTTCTTCTACTTTTTGATTTCTTGGTATAACAAAAGGATTAGTTTTTTTCATCAGTTCTAAGTATTTGTCAGATGAATTATTTAGTTTTAATCTTTTCTCCCATTCATTAGTCCAATTTTTAAAATCATCATTTTTATAAACTTCACCATCAATCTCAAAACCCATTAAATAACAGAAGGTGTTTGTATAATCTGCATTATTATTTTTCATCCAATCTAAAAGTTTATTAATTAATGTTAGATCATCTTTATCTTCACCAAATAAACCAAGTTTATCTCTCATCATATTTAACCATTTCTCTTCATAAATATTTTGAAAGTTATCAATTAAGTCTGTTGCAATTTTAATCGCTGCATCCTCATCTTTATCAATAAGTGGGATTAGACATTCTGCAAATCTTGCTAAATTCCATTTTGTAATTGGTGGTTGATTTGAAAAAGCATATCTTCCAAATTTATCTATAGAGCTAAAAACAGTTTTTGGATCATACTGATCCATGAATGCACATGGACCATAATCAATTGTTTCACCAGAAATTGCCATGTTATCAGTGTTCATCACTCCATGAATAAATCCTACTCTCATCCAATTAATGACTAATTGACATTGTTTTTCCATTACAAGACTTAATAAATCTAAAGCTTTGTTTTTTGAGGACTTAATCTCTGGATAGTGTCTATCAATTGTGTAATCAACTAATGTATTAAGATCTTCTAGATTTTGAGTGGCTGCAATATATTGAAAAGTGCCAACTCGAATATGACTGGATGCAACTCTTGTTAAAATTGCTCCATTTAACAAATTTTCTCTAACAACTTTTTCTCCAGTTTTAACAACCGCAAGACTTCTTGTTGTTGGAATATTTAAAGCGTTAATTGCTTCACTAATTATGTATTCTCTTAACATTGGACCTAAAGCAGCTCTTCCATCACCACCCCTAGAAAAAGAAGTTCTTCCCGAACCTTTAAATTGTATATCGAAACGTTGATTTTTATTATCTATATGCTCTCCTAATAAAACTGCTCTTCCATCCCCAAGCATCGTGAAATGACCAAATTGATGACCAGCATATGCCTGTGCTATTGAATTAGTTCCATCAGGCAAACTATTTCCTGAAAATATTTCAGCTAATTTTTTTTTATCTATTCCTGAAAAGTTTAAATTTAAATTTTTAGCAAGTTCTTCATTTAAAATTACAAGATCAGGCTCATGAACTGGAGTAGGATTGATGTCTTCTTTAAATGTTTTTGATAGTTTTGAATATGAATTATCAAAATGCCAACCAATGGTCATTTTAATTAACTAACTTCAGCTTGATGTTCTTTTGGTTTAACTTCTGTTTTAAATTGATTAGAAATTTTTTGAACTTCAACTGATGAAACTTTGTATTCAGCACACATTGTTTCTTCATCTTTTCCATGACCAGTTACCATATTAACCATGTGTTCAGGGAAGTGGAATGTTGTAAATACAATTCCTTCCTTCACTTTATCTGTTACTTCAACTTTTAAAGCAACTTCTCCTCGTCCAGAATATAATCTTCCAATATCACCTGTATTTAAATCTCTATGAGCTGCATCTTTAGGGTGAATAAGTAAAACATCCTCATCAACAATGTTTATATTTTTTGTTCTTCTTGTCATTGTTGCTGCATTGTAGTGTTGTAGAACTCTACTTGTAGTTAAAATTAATGGATAATCTTTTTGATTAGCTTCTATCTCACTAGATTCTTTCCAATCAAAGTTTTTCAATCTTCCTTTTCCAAGTTTAAATGTTTCTGTGTGTAGAATTTGTGTATCTGTTCCATCTTCTTTTACAGGCCATTGTAATCCTAATTTACCAAGTCTCTCTCTAGTAACACCTTTAAAGAATGGTACCACATCAGCAATCTCTGCTAATACTTGATCTGCATCATAAGATGGTTGATCAAAACCTAATTTTTGCATCATCTCAGTTACAATTAGTCCATCTGGTTTTGTACCTGGTAATGGAGGAACTGCTCTATTAACTCTTTGAATTCTTCTTTCAGTATTTGTAAAAGTTCCATCTTTTTCTAAGAATGTAGTTCCAGGTAAAACTACAGTTGCAAGTTTTGCAGTTTCACTCATAAATATTTCTTGAACCACTAATAGCTCTAATGAGTTCATTGCTTCAATAACATGTGCACTATTTGGATCTGTTTGAACTATATCTTCACCAATAATCCATAAACCTTTTAGTTCTTTACTGATTGCGGCCTCAAACATTTGAGGAATTTTTAAACCTGGTTTAGTAGGGTGAGTTACACCATATTTTTCAGTATAAAATTTTTGATTGTTTTCATCTGCTACCTCAAAATAACCTGCACCTTGGTGAGGCTGACAACCCATATCCGCAGCACCTTGTACATTATTTTGGCCTCTAAGTGGATTTACACCAACACCTTTTCTTCCAATATTTCCTGTAATCATTGCTAAATCAGCAATTAACATCACTGTTTTAGAACCTTGTTCGTGTTCAGTAACTCCTAATCCGTGGAACTCCATTGAATTTCTTGCTGTTGCGTAAGCAATTGCAGCTTCTTTAACTAGTTGTTTATCAACACCAGCAACTTTTGCTAATTTATCAACATCCTGTCTTTCAATTTCTTTTAAGAAATTATCAAAACCTTCTGTTCTATCTCTTACAAAGTCAGCATTATAAAGTTTAGATTTAATAATAAAGTGTAACATCATATTTAGAACCGCAACGTTAGTTCCAGGTCTAAGTTTGATGTGATAATCTGCAAGCTTAGCTAATTCAGTTGTTACTGGATCAAGGACAATTAATTTTTTACCTTTCATCACTTGCTGTTTAATTTTTGCTCCTGTTACTGGGTGAGCATTAGTTGGGTTTGCACCAATAACTAAAAATAAATCTGCATGATAAATATCTTCTGTTGAGTTAGTTGCAGCACCTGTTCCAAATGTTTGCTGCATACCCCAAGCTGTAGGTGAATGACAAATTCTTGCACAACAATCTACACTGTTAGTTCCAACAGCCGCTCTAATCATTTTTTGGAAAACATAGTTTTCTTCGTTTGTACATCTTGCAGAAGAAATTCCAGCAAAAGCATCTGGTCCGTTTTCTTTTGTAATTCTATTCATTTCTTTTTTGATAAAGTCATACGCTTCATCCCAACTTGCTTCTTCAAACTTTCCATTTCTTTTTATCAATGGAGTTTTTAATCTGTCAGGGTGTTCATAAAAACTAAATGCGTATCTTCCTTTAATACAAGTGTGACCAGCGTTTACTTCAGTTTGTTTGGGAGTATCTATTGCAACCACCTTATCATCTTTGATAGAGGCTTCTAAGTTACAACCAACACCACAGTACGAACAAGTTGTTCTAACTTTTTTATCTACAGCTGCAGACTTAGATTGGAATACATCGGAAATTGCATCAGTTGGACATGTATGAGCACACGCTCCACATGATACACAAGAACTGTCTCCAAACATCATATCGTTATCTGTTGTAATTCTAGACTCAAATCCTCTACCACTCATTGTTAAAACAAATGATCCTTGAATTTCATCACATGCTCTGACACATCTTCCACAGTTAATACAGTTATCTAAATTCATTCTCATGTAGTCATGAGAAGTATCTCTTGGAATTCCTTTATGTTGCTTAGGACTATTGTATCTATGATCAGCAACACCCAAATCATTTGCAACTGTTTGAAGTTCACAGTTATTATTTACTTCACAAGTATCACATTCCATTGGGTGATCAGTTAAAACTAATTCAACAATATTTTTTCTAAGACTTGTTAATGCTTCGTTTGAAGTAAATATGTGCTGGTTTTCAGCAACTGGTGTATGACAAGATGCAACTACTCTAGTTGGTCCGTCTTTTTCTAACGCAACTTCAACTGAACAAACTCTGCAAGCTCCATATGGTGCTAAGTTAGGGTCATCACATAAAGTTGGTACCTTTTTTTCACCAACATAGCTTTTAACAAACTTCAAAATAGATGTATGATTAGGACCTATTTCATAAGGTTTTCCGTCAATATAAGCAATTTTTCTTTTCTCAGAGCTCATTAATTATCTTTCACCATATCATTTTTCATTTCATCACCAAAGTATTTTAGAATGTTTTGAATAGGAGTTGGGATCGCTCCACATAGAGCACATAAGCAGCCTTTTTGCATAGTAACCAACAATTCCTCTAGTAATTTTAAAGGAATTTTAGCTGTTTTCTTCTTAGCTTGATCAAACATTTCTTTTCCTCTGTAAGATCCAAGTCTTCCAGGAAAACATTTTCCACAAGATTCTTCTGCAGAAAATTCAAATAAATGATGAATGTATTCTGCCATTGGAAAATCTTTTGGAATGCTAACTACACTTGCGTGACCTAACATAAAACCTTTTGCTGTAAACTCTTGAAAATCTAAATTTAAATTTTCTATTTCACTCAATGGGACAACACCACCTAAAGGGCCTCCTATTTGAAAAGCTTTAATAGGTTCTTTGTATCCGCCACCAATTTCATTAAATATTTTTTTCATAGGTGTTCCCATATCAATTTCATAAACACCAGGATTATTAAAGAAACTATCTAAGCAAACTAATTTTGTTCCTGCTGACTTTTTATTTCCAACTGAAGAAAATTTTTCTGATCCATTTAACAAAATTCCAGTTGCTGCAGCTAAAGTTTCAACATTGTTAACTACAGTTGGTTTTTTGTATAACCCTTCTGTTACCGGGAAGGGAGGTCTTACATCTACCTCAGCTCTTCTTCCTTCAATAGAAGCTATCAAAGCTGTTTCTTCACCACAAATATATGCACCTTGACCAATACAAATTCCAAGGTCAAAAGAAAAATCTGTTCCTAAAATATTTTCACCTAATAGATTTAATTTTTTAAGTTCATTAATACATCCATTGATCGCTTCAATCGATTTTGGATACTCGCCTCTGATGTATAAAACTCCTTCATCACTTCCAATTACAAATCCACAAAGCACCATTCCAAAAATAACTTTTAATGGTCGATCTTCTAACAGGTATCTGTCTGAAAAAGCTCCTGAGTCACCTTCATCAGCATTGCAGATAACATATTTCTTATCACCTTTTGCTTTACTACAAAAATCCCATTTCATTCCTGTTGGAAAACCTGCACCACCTCTTCCTGTAAGGTTTGAGTCTAATAATGATTTTACTATTTCTTTTTTATCTGTTTTTAAAAATTTACTTAACTGTTCTTTAAATTGATCTGTTGAGGATAATTTATCATCCATTAAAAAACTTGTTGTTGCATAACTCTTAGAGAAAAACTTTTCTTGTTTAATTTCTTCACCTTTTAAAATTTGATCTATTTTTTCAATATCTTTTCCAGCATAATTTTCACCATCATAGTGAAATGCATGATTTTCATAACAATGACCTAGACAAAACATTTCTCCAACTTTGTCATCACCTAATTTTTCTTTTAATTTATCTTTTAGTTTGTCTTGAGTACCGGCACACATGCATGCACTACCGTTACAAACGAAAGCTTTTTTTTCTCTATGCGAAGGTCTTAAAAATTCATAAAAAGATTCAGCACCGTGAAGTGTTGAAACTCCAAGGTTATGTTTTTTTGCAATTTCTTTAATATCTTGTGGGTTTTCACTTAATGTGTTCTCTGAAATTTGCTTAAATAGGTTGTCTTTTAGGCCAATTCTTCCAGATAAATTACTTATATTTTTTGACACAATTTCCCTTTTTTTATTATTCCACCTTAACTTTTTTGTTATTTGTGTAAATATTAAAACTGTCCCTCTTTACGAAACCTATGAGGGTAATGTCAAACTTATTAGCTAAATCGATAGCAAGACTTGTTGGCGCACCAACCCCGATCATAATTCCAATATCTGTCATTAAAACCTTCTGAACTAGCTCAAAATTAAGTCTCCCAGAACACGTAATAAATTGGTCTTTTGGATCAAATTGGTTTTTCTCCAAAGCACAGCCGATAAGTTTGTCTAAAGCGTTATGTCTTCCAACATCCTCTCTAAGAGCTATCAATTTTCCATCACTATTAAATAGACCACTTGCATGGATACCACCAGTTTTGCTGAATTCAGACTGACCTTCTCTTAAAATATCAGGTGATTGAATAATTACATCTTTTGAAATTTTAGGTTCGGAGGCATTTGTCTTTGTAGTTTTAATTATCTCTAGCGCATCCAATGAAGATTTCCCACAAACACCACAAGAGGAGTTTGTTAAAAAATCTCTTTTAATTTTTGATATATTAACATTTTCTGAATTATTAAGTGTTGCTAGTATTTTATTTTGAATTTTATATTGACCAACTTTGTCTCCATAACTTTCAATGCTATCGATATCATTTAAACTTTTTACAATTTGTTCATTAAATAAAAATCCTCTTACAAGATCTTCATCATTACCAGGAGTTCTCATCGTAATAGATAAAGTTTGCTCAACCCAATTATCTTTTTCTTTGTACTTTAAAGAAATCTCTAATGGTTCTTCAATTGAAACTAAATCATCAACATCTTTAAAATTATTAGATGAATACTTTAAAACTTTATATTTTGAATTCATAATTATTTTAAAGGATAGTTTTTTTGCAATAAATATTTATTGATTATGATTGCGAGTAACAAAATTATGATACATCCAAATATAATTGGATTAATTAAATAATCATAAGAAGCACTTCCAATAATAACAATTATTGGATTTCCTCCTGCAGGAGGATGAACAACATTTAATAAAATCATTAAGAACACTCCAATACCTACTGCAAATGCAATACTCATATAAATTGGAAGTGGAATAAAATTAACAAATAATACCCCCACTAAAGCAGTTAATAAATGTCCAAAGAAAACATTTTTTGGTTGAGCAAAAGGACTTTCAGGAAATCCAAACAATAAAACCATGGATGAGCCAAATGATGCTGCAATAAAATATCCAAGAGTACTTTTGTAAGTTAATACTGTAAGTACCCCTATAGTGATTGTTGAAAAAAAACCTGCAATCAATGCTTTTTGCAATAATGGTTTTGTGATTTTTATCATTTATATTTTTAATGCTTTAACAATTGTTCTTAAAGGTAAAAGCAAACATTCTTTCCTTGAAAGATTTTTTTTATCTAAAATTTCTTTAAAATCTTTCCAGTGTTTTTCTAGACTTACTTTAACATCTTCAAACAATTTTTCACCAGCTGTAACAAAATCTTTAATTTCCTTTAAGTTTTTATCCTTAATTTTTCTAGATAATAAGCTGACAGATGCTTGGCAATAAATACAAGATTTACACTGATAACCCATATCTTTTACAACGTCATCTTTGACAATTAAGCTTATTTCCATCTCATCACCACAAATTGGATTTTTGTTTTTTGATTTGTGAGTAAAGTTTTCTAAAACTTTATTATTTTCTGTGTGAGACGCGATTTCTAAAATTCTTAAATCCATTTAATTTCTTTAATTCAACTTTGAATGTTTTATATTTTATTAATGGAACATAACAATATTTTAGGAACAGTGCTAGCAGGCGGGAAGTCACAAAGGTTTGGTGAAGACAAATCTCAGATATTGCTAGCTGATAAAATATTAATTGATTACATTTTGGCAGAAATAATTGATGAATTTAAGGAAGTATTAATAGTATCTAATAATTCAATTAAGTTTACTAATTCAGATAAAATTTCACTAATTGGAGATATTAAAAAAGATCTTGGTCCTCTAGGCGGAGTTCTTTCAGCAATGAAATGGGTAAAAGATAATAATAAAAATTATCAATGGATAGCAACTTTTCCAGTAGATACTCCCTTTTTTAAAAAAGAAATTTTAGATCAATTCGTTAATCAAATAGATGAAAATGAAAGTAGTTTATTTTTTATAAAATCAAACAATACTAGGCATAACATCTTTGGTTTATGGTCGATGAATTTATTAGATCAATTAGAAGATGATCTAGAAAAAGGAGCTAGAAAAGTTGAATTGTGGGCTAATAGTATTGGAGTTAAAACAATTAATATGGAGTTTCCAAATCAAGATCCTTTCTTTAATATCAATACAAAGGAAGATTTAGAACAAGCTAAAGAATTATTAAAAAAATGATTAGTTACGATCAATCTAGAAAAATTTTAAAAAAAGCAAAAATTAAAATTAAAGATGAAACTATATTGAGTGAAAATTCTCTTAACAGAGTGATTTCAGATAATATTTATTCAAAGATCAATTATCCAGCAGGAGATAATGCTGCATTTGATGGATTTGCAGTTAAATCAAAAGATACAAACGGAATTAAGAAAAATTCACCAAAACAATTTAGAATAATTGGATCCATTGCAGCAGGAACAAAATCATTAAATAAAAAAATTAAAAAATATGATGCTGTTGAAATAATGACGGGTGGGATAATCCCTAAAGGTTTTGATACAATCATTCCAATAGAACAGATTAATTTTTATCCAAATAAAAATAATAAAAAATATATTTTAGTTAATCAAAAAATTAAAAAGTTTAATCATGTAAGATTTGCAGGTTCAGACTTCAAAAAAGGTGAGATTGTTGTCAAAAAAAATACAATTATTCAACCAAATCATATTTTAGCTTTTAAAACTTTAGGGATAAAAAAGATTAAAGTTAAAAAGAAGATTAATATTTTATTTTTTTCAACTGGTAATGAAATTACTGACAAAGACAACATTCCAAACTGGAAAGTTAGAAACTCTAATAGTCATTACATCAAAAACCTTAGAGAAAACTTTTTATTTAATTTTAAAAATGGTGGAATACTTAGAGACAACCATCAAAATATTTATAAATCTCAAATTAAAAAACTTATAAATAGTAATACTGATATATTGATAACTTCAGGCGCTGTTTCTGCTGGAAAATATGACTATATTCCAAGTATTGTTAGAACATTTAAATTATCCAATTATTTTAAAAGTGTAGCAATCCGACCAGGAAAACCAATTCTATTTGCTAAAATTAAAGGAAAACAAAAAGCAATATTTGGTCTTCCAGGAAATCCAATGTCATCATCTGCTTGTTTTAGATTTTTTGTTATTCCTTTTATGAAAAATGTTTTAGGACTAAGTGAAGAACATCCTATTAGGGCAACTTTAAAAAATAGTTTTTCTAAAAAACAAAATTTTACAAGGTTTGCAAAAAGTAAATTAAGCACAACTAAAAATGGAAAAATAGAGGTAGAAATTTTACAAGGGCAAGAGTCTTTTAGAGTAAAATCTTTTGTTAAATCAAACATTTGGTCTTTGTTACCAGCAGGGAAATCAAAATTTAAAAAAGGGGACATCTTAGATTGTTTTTTCCCCAACCACTCTAATCAATCTTTGATTTAGAAACGTATTTTTGTTGTAGAAAAATCTTTTTGGAATTAGATTTCTACAAATGTTAGAGTTAAGAAATCCAAAACTTGCTGTTCCTATCGTATTGTTTGCTGGCATATTATGGTCATTTGGACCATTAGTTGTAAGATATATGGATAGTCCCAATCTTGTTCCTTGGCAGTATATATTTGGAAGAGGTTTAACTATTTTTATTCTACTTAATCTCTACTTATATTTTGAAGAGGGAAAAAACTTTTACAAAAATTACTATAAAATAGGATTATCAGGGATAGTCGGCGGTTCAGGTCTTGGAGTTGCAATGATCACGTTTATTTATTCTATAACAAACACCAGTGCTGCTGTTACTTTACTTTGTTTGGCTGCAATGCCTTTCTTTACTGCACTTTTAGCATTTTTATTTCTTAGAGAGCGAATTTCACTCAATGTTTGGATATCAATTATAATTGCTTCAGCTGGTATATTGATAATGGCAATTGGTAATACTGGTGAGAAATCTTTAATTGGTTTTGTATTTGGACTTACTTCTTCAATAGGTTTTTCAGTATTTTCAGTTTCGCTAAGATGGAGAAAGGAAACTCCTAAATTTACAACAGTTGCTTTTGCTGGTTTCTTTTGTTTTGTGTTCGCATCAATTATGATTTTGTCTACTGGACAAGCATTCTTTGCTACGAGTTATAATAGCTCTTTATTTTCACTTCATGGATTTTTAGTTTGTTCAGGATTAATTTTATATTCAATTGGTTCAAAAGCTATTCCAGCTGCTGAGTTAACATTGTTATCTTTAACAGAAGTTGTGGGTGGAATATTTTGGGTTTGGTTACCAATTTTAGGAATTAATGAAGTCCCATCAACAAATACAATTATTGGAGGTTTTTTTCTGTTTGTATCTTTATTCTACTACAGTTTAATTATGAGATGGAATAAACGCTACATAGCATTAAATTAAATTATTATGGAACGACCAGATTTTTTTGAACTTAAAAATGGTGAAAAAGTAAAATTACCATTTACAGATAAAGAGTATAACGATCGAGTAAGTAAACTTAGATCAGTGATGGAAAATAATGGTCTTAATATGATTATTTTAACATCTATGCATAACGTTGCATATTACACAGGTTTTATTTATTGTTCTTTTGGAAGACCATACGGATGTGTCATTACTCAAGATAAAATTTCAACAATTTCATCTAATATTGATGCAAGCCAACCATGGCGTAGATCGCATTGTGATAATGTTATTTATACTGATTGGAAAAGAGATAATTTTCTAAGAGCAATTGTATCAATTATTGGAAGAGATGAGCCTCCAAAAAACATTGGAATTGAAAATGATCATGTCACTTTAGATATGAGAGAAAAAATAGGATCTATTTTTACTTTCTCTGTTTTTAGTGATGTTTCAAAAGATCTAATGAAACTTAGAATGATTAAATCTGATGAAGAAATTGAGATCATTCGAAATGGTGCAAGGATTGCAGACATTGGTGGTGAAGAAATAGCTAAAAATATTAGAGAAGATAACACGGAGATCGAAGTAGCAATAGCAGCAAGAGATAGAATGGAAAGGGAGATTGTTAAAAGTTATCCAGGTGCAGAGTACATGGACACCTGGGTATGGTTTCAATCTGGTATCAATACAGATGGAGCTCACAATCCAAAGACTAATAGAAAATTAGTTAAAGGAGATATTTTATCTTTAAATACTTTTCCAATGATCTCAGGTTACTACACTGCATTGGAAAGAACTTTGTTTTTGGATCATGCAGATGATGCTTCCCTTAAAGCTTGGGAAGCAAACGTAAAAGTTCATAGGCGAGGATTAGAATTAATTAAACCTGGTGTTAAATGTTCAGACATTTGTCATGAGCTAAATGAATTATTTGCTGAACTTGGTTACCTTCAGTACCGAACATTTGGTTATGGTCATTCGTTTGGTATGCTTTCTCACTTTTATGGAAGAGAAGCTGGTTTAGAATTAAGAGAAGATATTGATACTGTTCTTGAGGAAAATATGGTCGTTTCTATGGAGCCAATGATCATGATCCCAGAAGGTAATCCTGGTGCGGGTGGATATAGAGAACACGATATTTTAGTAATAGGTAAAGATGGAGCAGAAAATATTACAAAATTTCCTTTCGGGCCTGAGCATAATATTATAAAAAACTAATCTTTATGAGAGAGAATAAAACTATAGTTAATAGTTGGAATGAGTGGGATCCGTTAAAACATGTAATTGTTGGAAGAGCGGATGGTACGTGTATTCCAGCACCAGAGCCAGCATTAGATGCAAAAGTTCCTGAAGATAGTGATATGCGAGGACAGTTTGGTCCACGAACTAAAGACACAGTCGATAAAGCAAATGAATTATTAGACAACTTTTCAAACATGCTTCAAAAAAGAGGCATTAACGTTGATAGACCAACACCAATTGATTTTAATCAAAAGACATCAACACCAGATTGGGAAGCAGAGACTATGTTTGGTTGTATGCCTCCAAGAGATGTTTTGTTAACTGTGGGTAATGAAATTTTAGAAGCAACAATGAGTTACAGATGTCGTTGGTTTGAATATTTATGTTATCGACCACTTCTTAAAGACTATTACAATCAAGATCCTAACATGAGACACGAGTCTGCTCCAAAGCCAAGACTAACAGATGCAGATTATAGAAAAGATTATCTATCAGATAAAATTGGGGTTCAAAAAAGATTAGAGTGGACTGAAAAAAAATATTTTGTAACTACTGAAGAAGAGCCATTATTTGATGCAGCAGATGTATTGAGATTTGGAAAAGATTTGGTTGTGCAACATGGATTTACAACTAACTTAAAAGGTATTGATTGGCTAAAAAGACATTATAAAGATCACAGAGTTCACGCAGTAAATTTCCCAGGAGATCCATATCCTATTCACATTGATGCAACCTTCACCCCAATAAAAGAAGGTTTAATTATCAACAATCCCCAAAGAAGACTTCCTAAGGAACAAAGAAAACTTTTTGAAGATAATGGATGGGAAATTGTTGATAGCGCTCAACCAGCTCATAACGAACCACCACCACTTTGTTATTCTTCAACATGGTTATCAATGAATGTTTTAGTTTTAGATCCTAAAACAGTTTGTGTTGAGAAAAGTGAAATTTATCAAGCTGAACAATTAGATAAATTAGGAATGGAAGTAATACCAGTAGAGCTTAGAGATGCTTATGCATTTGGTGGAGGACTTCATTGTTGTACAGCAGATGTATACCGTGAAGGAGAACTAAAAGATTATTTTCCAAAACAATAAAAATGGCAAAAATTAAAACAAAAAGAGAGCGAGTTAAATTCGCCTCCGATAATGTTGCGGGTGCTTGTCCTGAAGTATTAGAGGCAATCATTAAAGCAAATGAAGGAGATAGCACTCCTTACGGAAACGATCCTTTATCAACAGAGTTACAAGATAAGTTTTCTGAAATATTTGAAAAAGAAGTAATTGTTTTTCCAACTGCTTCAGGAACAGCTGCAAATGCTTTAGCTTTATCAACCATGACACCATCATATGGAAATATTTATTGCCATAAGATGTCTCACATTAATACGGATGAATGTGGTGCCCCTGAATTTTATACAGGAGGTGGAAAATTAATTCCTTTAACTGGAATAATGGGAAAAATAACTGCAGAAGAATTACACCAATCGATAGGTGGAAAAGGAATTGTTCATCACACCCAACCTTCATCAGTCAGTATCACTCAAGTATGTGAAACAGGGGAAGTTTATCAATTAGATGAAATCAAAAAAATTGCAGAGATAACTCACAAACATAATCTAAATTTACATATGGATGGTGCTAGATTTGCTAATGCATTGGTATCTTTAGGTGCAACTCCTGCTGAAATGACTTGGAAATCAGGCGTAGATGTATTGTCATTTGGAGCAACTAAAAATGGATGTTTAGCTGCTGAAGCAATTATATTTTTTAAGAAAGAATTAGTAGGGGACATTGCTTTTTTAATGAAAAGAGCAGGGCACTTGTTATCTAAAATGCGTTTTGTCTCTGCACAACTTGATGCTTATATTTCAAATGATGTTTGGTTGAGAAACGCAAAGCATGCTAATGCAATGGGTAAAAAGTTAAGTGATGGTTTATCAAAACATAATGATATTGAAATTGCTTATCCAACTGAGGCAAATGAAGTTTTTGCAAAATTTCCAAGAGAAAAAATAGAACACCTAAACTCAAATGGTTACAAAATGAATGAAGAAGAATTAGACGGAAAAGCTGTAAGATTAGTTGCTGCTTGGAACACTAAAGATAGTGATGTTGATGAATTGTTAAATACTATTAAAGCTAACTAGGATTCTCTTTTAAAAATTCAATATACTTTATAACTTCATCAAATTGTTCATCAGGAATGTCTTTGTAACTTGCATTGAATTTGCTCTTTACACAAATAGCAACATGAGCATAGGGGTTTCTTCCTTTAGGATGATTTGGATGGTCCGGTAATTGTCCCACCAAATAATCACCAGCTTCCTGAATAATTTTCCAGAGTTTACTTGCGTTTTCTTTGTTCATATTATTTAAAAATATTATAGTCTTTAATTATGACAGATAAAGAAATTCATCAAGGTGGCTGTGCTTGTGGAGAAAACAGATATGAAACAATTGGTAATCCAGAAAGAGCTAGAGTTTGCCACTGTAGATATTGTCAACTAAGATCAGGAAGTCCTTTTGGTGTCGGTGCTTGGTTTAAAGAAGAAAATGTAAAACATCATTCACAAAATTATAATCAATATAAATTTGTAACAGAGAGTGGAAATACTTTTGAAACAAATTTTTGTAAAAAATGTGGAACCAGTGTTTATTGGACTATATCAGCACCTGCTTTAAAAGGTTTAACAGCTATTGCTGCCGCAACATTTGATCCACCAAGTTTTTGGTTTGGGGTATCAGGTGAAATTTTCACAAGATCAAAAGCACCTTATATTGATATTAAATGTGAAGAACAATTTGAAACATCACCTACTTACAATCCAACCAAAAAGGATGAAGATAGGTTTGATGGATCTAAATAGAATTACTTTCCCACAATAGAGGAAAGTATTCTTCATCTAATAAATCACTATTTTCTTTTTTATATTTTTTATAAGTTTTAGCGGTTCCACCTTCATTTGTTGGATGAAACTTAGCATTACTTGGAACACAATGAGAAACAATTGCTCTTCGGTTATTGTTTGAAGTATTTATTCCTGATCCATGCCAGGTAAAGCCATGGTGAAATGAAACACCACCAGCTGGCACCTCTACATAAGCGACTTCTATTTGTTTATTATTTTTTTCAGCAAAAATATTTAATTCTTTTTTATAATCTTCGGGGGAGTGAAATTCTCCTTTAGGAGGTTGAAGACCCCATTTATGAGAGCCTTTAATATACTCTAATGTTCCAGTTTCTTTTGAAGTGTCATCTAATGACATCCAACAAGTCATCATTGTTTGTGGAATAAGCCAATCATCATAAGCAGCATCTTGATGAAATCCTAAGGTTTTTCCTCCAGGTGGTTTCCATAAAACATTATCCTGAACCAATCTTGCACCTTGCCAGTTCATTAAACGAGAACAAACTTCACCTATTATTTCATGACAAACTACTTTTTTTATTAAATGATCTGCCTTCCAAGCATTACAGATTTGACGAGTAACATCTTCAGGATCTTTACCAAATTTCCAGTTCCATTCATCTGGCTCAACTCCTGTTTCAAAATTACCTTTAAATAAAGGCTCAAATTTATTTCTAAGATCGTCTATGTAATTTAAATCTAAAAAGTTATCTAAAATCAAAAAACCATTATTATTAAATTCTTCAATTAAACTCTCAGAGAGCTCAAAATTAATCATCAGTTAATCACTTTTTAAAATAGAGTTTCAATATAATTTATAAAATAGTTGTTTTTTTCAACATATTTTGTGAAACAAGTTGATTGTGGAATATTATGACCTTTGTCACTCTCCATTTTTCTATCTACATCAGCCCATGTACAGCTGGTTGGTTTTAGGTCGCTATAATCAACAAAATTCAATTCTTTAAAATTCTTTAAAAAAGACAATGTTTCCTGGTCTTCAAATTTATCTTTATTGTGAGCGAACACGATAGCATTTAAAGTTTGAGAATTAATCATAATGTCTATCTGTGTTTTTCTAAAAGCTCCCCACTCAGGATACTTTTTTTTCCACTCATGCATTTTTCCAGCAAATGCAGGATTAATAGCAATTGTTCCTTTAATCTTTTCAGGAAATCTAGATTGAAGATTTAAAGAAGCCCAAGCTCCAGCCGAATATCCAGAAAGTATAATATTTTCAAAACCTAAACTTAATAATTTCTCTACTTCATTTAAAATTATTTTTTGTCTTTTTAAATTTTTGAATTCATCAACTAATTCAATTTTGCCATTTTCTTTTAATTGTTTTTTGTATTTTTTTTGGTTTTTTAGAGACATGCCTTTTACACCAGAACAAACTCTGTAGATTAAAATTTTGTTATCTTTAATAGTTTGATTGTGAAGTGTTAAAATTGCAGGGACAACTGCACCTTGCCAAATATATCCTGGAGATGGATTTTTTTTGCAGGAGTCTTTCTTGTGATCATTTGTGCTTCCGTGATTGTAAATTATAACAATAGAATTTTTTTTATTTTGAATATTTTCTATTGGATAAGATTTACCTTTTTCATCCACAAAAGAATTAATTTTTGATAGTTTATCTAAATCTTTATAATTTAAAGTCTCAGCAAAAGAATTATTTAAAAAAAATATTAAAGAAAAGAATAAAATTATTTTCTTCATAACAACTAAAAATATATACTAATTTATTTTGGTAACCAAGAATTATAAAGTGGATTATCTTTATCTATTGGAAGTTTGATGTTTTTATTTTGTCTGGAAGAATCATAAACAGCGGTAACAAATTCTAAAGATTTTCTAGCATCTGATAAAGTTACCTCATCACTAGTAGATCCATCTAATTTGTTTGCAATTTCATCAAACATACCTGCATACCAAGATTGAGGCTCTTCTACTTTTGATAACACCTCATCTATTTTAGCTTGAGTAACAGGGGATCTTGGTAAGAAATGCCATTCATCATCCGCTGGATTGTATGGTTTATCTGGAGATGCGCCAGACTCTGCTGTTAATCCATCAAAACAAAATCGAAGTCTGCTGGTATCGTTTGCAGCTCCAAGTGTAATTGAGCTTGTAACTAAAGTCCCATTTTCCATTTCAATTGATAAAGCTGCACAATCTTCAACTTCAATATCATTTACTCTTGTTGATAATTTAGCAAATACATTTGAAACTGGACCTAAGATCATACTCACTAAGTCATGAATGTGTATTGAATGACTTAGTATGGCTCCTCCTTGTTCACCTTCCCAAGTTCCTCTCCAAGGTTTTGAATAATAATCTTTCCCTCTATTCCAATGAGTTTCTAAAGAAGCAACCAAAGGTTTTCCTGCTAAACCAGATTTTATTAATGCTTTTAATTTTGAAAATCCTAGACCATATCGATATTGGAAAACTGGAAAAATAATTTTACCTGTTTCTTTACTGATCTTTTCTAATTGATCTACTTCTTTAAGACTTGATACTAATGGCTTTTCACAAATTACATGCTTTCCAGCTTCCATTGCTTTTTTACAAGCTGAAAAATGTAAGTGGGGCGGAAGACATATATCAATTATATCTATTTCTTTTACTTTTAATACTTCATCAAAGTTGAGTGATACTTGTGTTTCCGTGTCATTTGATAAAATATTATCAATTGCTTCTCTTGTAAGCCCACATAAAGTATGCACATAAAATCTTTCTTTAACTTTTTGAAAATCTTCATAGTGCATAGCACCTATGTTAGTTCCAATAATTGCTACTTGATATTTGTTCATTTTGTTTCAGCTTGTAATTGTGCTTTTATTGCAAGTTCCATTGAAAGATAAGTTAATTCCTGCGAGCAAGCAGTTTCAGTTCTATTGATTACATCATTAATTAAATTTCTAAAGTAGAGGAGCTTAACATCAGAACAATCGATATATTTTACCTCTTCATTATTAGCTAAATATAAATGATTACCTTTTTCTGATTTTGCTAAATCTGTATATTTTCTTATTTCAATATATCCTTTATCACCAAGGATTAATAATCTTCCATCTCCCCATGTCGGAAGTGCATCTGGAGTAAACCAATCTAATCTAACGTAGCCGTGTCCACCATTACCAGTTAGATTAACCTCTCCAAAATCTTGAAAACCAAGCTTTTCCTTTTTAGTAGTGTTTTCTACAAGAGCATGATTAATTTTTGCTTCATTTGAATTTGTAAATACTAAAAACTGATGAATTTGATGTGAGCCTATATCAGTAATTATTCCACCATAACTTTCTCGATCATAAAACCAATCAGGTCTTTCATAGTTGCCTTGTCTGTGTGGACCAGTTCCAATCGTTTGTTTTACTTTACCAATTTTTCCCTTTTTTACTAATTCCTCAGCTTTTGCAACAGCTGCTACATGAAATCTTTCTGAAAAATTAACAGACCATATTTTTCCAGTTTCTTTTACTGTTTCTTTAAGCTCTTTTAATTGATCTAAGGTAGTACAACCAGGTTTATCGACCATCACATCTTTTCCAGCTCTTAAAGCTTCTATTGAATTATGAGCTCTATCTTTAGGAATAGAAGATATTAAAATCATATCAATAGATGGATCATTTAATATTTCTTCCTTATTTTCTTTTCTTTTAATATTTGGATATTTTGAATTAAATTCATTTAAAGTTAATGGATCACCTTCTGTCCAAAAATGATTACACGTACATCCTTCTTTTAACATTTCATCCAACATGTCAAAGATATGACCATGATCGATACCTATTACTCCCAATTTTAAATTATTTTTCATTTGAAGATTTAATTTTAAAATAAAATTTTAATCAAAAGCACATCTAAAACCAACATAAATTGCATAAAAATTAGATGGTTTGTATTGCGCTCCGCTTTTAGAAGTCTTAGAACCTCCATACCACCACGATGCACCAGCTGTTAATGAATTATCATTTTTTTGATCATCTATCCATTCCCAAACATTTCCTCCCATTGCAACTAAACCATTAATTCCTTCTGGTAATTTAGTTACATCAATATGTTTGTCATAATTTAATAGTCCTTGAGAGTTCATATTTTTAGCTTCATCACCGCTTGGGTATTTATAGACTTTGCCTTTTTCAAACTCTGAAGAATTAAATACTTGCTGATATGCAGCGTAAGACCATTCATCAAAAGAGGGCAGTCTACCATCTATTGATTTACAGTAATCTTCAGCTTCGTATCTACTAACATGTACCGCTGGTTCTAATTCACTATCAGGATTTTCGCCGTATGGAGTTTTATATGTCCAACCAGCTCTTTTTTCCCAACCAGCACCCCATTCATATCCACCACCAGTTTTCTCTGCTTCAGTGATTAAATTATTTTTTTTGGCATAATTTTTAAATTCTTGAATAGTGATTTCATATTTATTTAAAGAAAAATTGCCAAAATCAATTTTGGGATTTTCAAAAGCAAATGTTTTAGAAAACAAAAATAAACTCAAAATAATTAATTTCTTCATTTAATTAGTAGTTTCCTTTTTTATCTGATCCTTTGTAAAAAATATCTTGTAGATATTGATTTTCTCTTTTTTTAATTAATAAATCTTCTTTGTTCATCAACGATTTTGGTCTTTGAATTATCTCATGGTGATGAAATTCATCAACACCTCTTGCTAATTGAACACTATTTTTGCCTAATAATTGTTTAACATTAGTGCCAATATAACTTTGGATTACAAAACCAATTCTTCTGTAATTACTTTTGTTTATTCCTGATCCATGAACTATTCTTGGGTGGTGTAATGACATTTGACCTGCAACAAGCTCAACAGACTTTACTTCATCATCTGGAACATCATTAACTGTTTGACCTCTTGTTAATAAATTTCCTTCATTAAATTTTTCATCATGATCTTTGATTTCTATATGTGATTTAGGCCACATTTTCATACAACCATTTTCTTCATTTGAATCTGTTAAAGCTACCCAAGCGGTAACCCAATTATGAGGTTCTAAACCAATATATTTTGCATCCTGATGATAACTTACAAAACCTTGTTGATTAGGATTTTTTATAAACAAAGTTGTTCCACATACTAAAATATTTTTTCCAATAATACTTTCTACAGCATCCAATAGTTTTGAATTATGAACTATGGCATCTAGTTTTGGAGAAATTAAATGAGCATTGTATCTTTCAGATTTATCAATTTCATCAGGCATTTCTTTTTCTATTAATTCAATTTCATCCCTTGCTTCTTTAGCTTCTTCTTTTGATAAAATATCAATTGGTGCTAAGTAACCTTGATCTTGGTATTCTTTAAGTTGATTTGAATTTAAATTAGCCATATGTTTTTGGAATGAATATTAGCATATCCTCTATTTATTTTTCACCAGTAAAATCAATCTCGTTTCAAAAAATTAATAAATGTGAGATTAAAAAAAATATAGGAATTATTAATGATCGTTTGTTTGCGTTCTCAAGATTATTAGATAGTGGAAAGGCTCAAAAGATGGAGCAGGAGCCTGGTGATAGAAAATTAATAAATTTTCTTACTTTAAAAAATACACCTATACTTAACAAATATTCATTTGAATTTAATGAAGGAAATCTCGAATTATTTGATGATCAAAAAAAATTAATTTCTATCAATCCTAACAATCCTGAAGAAGTAAGTTTAATAGAACAAGAAGTATTAAATTTAGATAACCAAGTTAAAGGACCAGTATTTCTATTAAAGAATAACCAAAACCCTTTTTTTGATACAAATAGTGGGGGAGAGATAATGAACTCAATATCTTTGATAAATCACAACAGTATTAAAGACTTTGAAAAAAACATGGGTGAAGAAGTTGAATATCAAAGGTTTAGAGGAAACTTCTATATAAGTGGTTTAGATGCTTGGGAAGAGAGAGGGTGGATAGGTAAATCTATCAACATTAATGGAGTAGCCTTTAAAGTTGACGACCATATTCCAAGATGCTCAGCAACTAATTTGAAACCTAAATCAAGTGACATAACTTTTAATCTTCCTCAGAAACTTAAAGAATTTTATGATCACATGGATCTTGGAGTATATTTAATTCCTCTAGAGGATGGTGAAGTATCTATTGAGGATAAAATTATAATTTAATTTGTTGAACTAGGTTCTTCAAAAACATTTTTTGTTTCATTTGTAGCTGTATTATCCAATGTTTCTGGCGTATCTGGGTCTAATTCTAATCCAGCAGGTGTGATGGTTGCAGGAACAGGTGTAAATGTAGAATCTGGATTGTCGACAGTTTCTCTTACTCTCATTCTATATAAGCCAAATGCACCAATTAAAGCATGAACTATAATTAAAAATCCAAAAAATCCATTTAATCCAAACCAACCCATAAATAGCGAACATAAAATAGGACCACTTATAGCCCCTAATCCAAAGATTAATTGTAGTCCACCACCAGCAGCAACGAATTTAGACTTTGGTACAAAGTCATTCGTATGCGCAAGGTTAAGAGAAAATAATGGAAGACACAAACTTGAATAAAGTCCAACTGCTATAAAAAATATAATTTTTCTAAAACTAAATTCATCCATGTAATAAATGTTTTGGATTGGATCATTAGACGTTAAAATTGATAAAAAAGCTAAAACAGAACTTCCAAGTGTGGTAATAATTATTACTCTTCTTCTATCAAACTTATCAGAGAAATATCCTATAGGACCTTGACCAAGTACTCCTGCAATTGTTGCAATAAATAATAAAACAGATGTTTCAAATAAAGTTAGCTTTGCAAGTGTTGCGTAAACTGAAATTAATGAAAAAAATGCAGCATGGATTACACCTGTAAAAAAAGAACTAAAGGTTCCAAGTGGTGAGATCTGATAAAGTTCTTTAATACTAATTGTTTCAATTTTTTTGAATTTAGGAGCTGGTCTTTTAGTTAATAAAATTGGAACAAGTGCAACTGATAAAAGAATAGAAACTAGAATAAAGGGTTCATAAGCTTTTGGTTCACTTAAATTAAGCAACAGCATTCCAAGTGCTAAACCAAAATAAATTACCATCATGTATGCTGATAATAATTGACCTCTGTTTTTATTTGTTGCTCTATCATTTAACCAACTTTCAGTAACAACATAACAACTAACTAAACTGATACCCGTTACAAATCTACTAATAGTCCACATAAATGGATTTACATAAACAACAGCAACTAACGCGCTTAAAGATGCAAGAGATGCAAAAGCCGCAAACACTCTAATGTGGCCAACTTTAGATACAAAATTTGGAGTAGTTCTAGACCCAATAAAATATCCAATGTAATAACCAGACATAAAGACACCAGTTGTAAAAACGCTGAAGTCTTCAAGTACAGATCGAATACCCATCAACTGCATTTGCAGACCGTGAGCTATCATCATGACTCCAATACCTATAAATAGGGCCCAGGATTTTCTTACTTCTTTTTGCATTTCTAAATATTAAGTATTAATAAATTGCGGGCTAAGTAGTTTTGGTTTGTGTTTTTTTTATGGCTAAGAATGAGTGAATAGCGATAGTTAAAATTATCACCACTCCTCCTTGAATTGTCTCCATCGACGGTTGCTCTTTTATAACCATCCATACCCAAATAGGTCCCAAAACTGTCTCCATTAGAAAGAATAGATTTACTTCAGCTCCCGTTATGTATCTTGGAGCTAGTGTTACCAATACAAAAGGAATAGCTACACACAAAATACCCATTGCTGGAATGATATAAATATCATTGTCTTTTAGCTCAAACGTATCAATAAAGAATAAAGCAACAAATGCTACGACCAGTTTACCAACCACAGCTGACGGAACTAAGTTTAGACTTTTTCCAGCTCTGATTATTGTCGCTCCAGCAGCAAGACCACATGCAGTAATAAAACCTAAAATATCACCAAAAATATTTCCTAATTTTACCGAGTCGTAAAATATATAAAGAACACTTAAAAACGTAATTGCAATAGCAACCAAAGTGTTTCGATCTGGTTTTTCTTTTAAAAATATTGCACCAAAAATAGCTGACAACATTGGCGCAAGTGCAATCATAACAAGCGTGTTTGCAACATTTGTGTTTTGAATTGATAGTACAAAAGTAATGTTGGTTATAGAAAATGTAACAATGTAAGCAACACCATAAATTGAATTTCCATAAAGTAATTTAAAAAAACTTGATCTGTAAATAAACAACATTCCAACAAATACAGTTACAAATGGAATGATACCTCTATAAAAAACTAATCCCCAAGTATCTAAATTTGAAAGTCTAATAAATAAACTATCAGGAGTGATAAACATCACTGCAACAAAAGCCATTAAAGAACCTTTTTGCTGATCAGTTAAATTATTCACGCTTTTAATTCTTTCCAAAAAGTTTTTGCTAAGTTTATTCCTGATAAATCAAAAAAAGTTTTAAGTCCTGTAGGAGAAGTAACATTGATGTCCCCATTTAATTTTTGATCTATAAAATCAATCCCTGCAAAATATATATTTTCTTTTTTTAAATCTTTCGCAATTAATTTTGAAATTTTATTTTCTTGCTTAGTTAAATTTATATTTACAGCTTTAGCACCTTTGCTCATATTACTTAAATAAGATCCCTTTTTTGGAACTCTAGAAATTGCACCACAAACTTTTCCATTAATTATAAATACTCTTTTATCTCCTTTATTAATCTTAGGTAAAAATTTTTGACACATAATATGATCATGTTTTTTAATAAATTTATTAATAAGTTTTGAATTAAATTTATTTAATAAGTGAATATCATTACCACTATAACTATGAATAGGTTTTATAATTACTTTCTTATGTTTTTTAATAAAATTTTTGATTTCATTTATATCCTGAGAAAAAAGCGTATAAGGCATATATTTTAAATATTTTGCTGAATATAACTTTTCGGAAATATTTCTTATTGATGTTGGATTATTTATTATTTTAACTTTATTTTTAATGAAATCTAAAATGTAAGTCGTTGAAATATATTCTAAATTAAATGGTGGATCTTGACGGATTAAAACAAACTTACATTTTGCAAGGTCTAAAGTTTGTTCTTTAATGATTTTGTAAAATTTTTTGTTTTGATAATTAAACTTTATGAAGAAGCCTTTAGCTAAAACTTTTTTGTTAATTATTGATAGATCTTTTGGATCGTAATAAAAAATCTTATATTTATTTTGAATTTCGTTAGCTAAAAAAACACTAGTATCAGTTACAGGGTTTAAGGTAGAGGGATGATTGCCTTGAATAGCTACTATTTTATTTGTCATATAATTCTTCTAAATTTTCATCTTTTGAAAATTTACTAATCATATGATCTGCATTTGTAGTCTTATTATCAACTACATTTTGTAAATGATTTAAGAAGATAGTTTCGTTATTTCCTTTTTTACTAATGATGTCCCTTTTCTCTAATCCTTTTCTAGAAATGTCCAAAAGAGCAGAAGTCCAATACAATAAGTCTTTACCCATTAATTGAGTATTAAATCCTTTTTGAGGAGCTTCTAAATAGGCATTAATAATCTTATCTGTTTCCCATGAAGAGACTAATTTGTATGCTTCATCTAAATTTCCATACAACATACCAATATTAAAAGCCGGTCCAGCACATACGCAATCCCAACCACAAGTATCCATTGATCTAAGCTCAATATATTTCTTCAATCTATTTTCAGTAAAGATTGTGCTCAAGTGCGTTGTAAGATCAGATTCAGTTGGAAGTCTATTTCCTATTTCTTCAATTTTTCCATCCATAAAATCTTTAAATGTATATTTTCTTCCTGAAATATATTGATCATTATGTTGAATGAATAAAATTGGAAAGTTTATTACAAATTCTGCATATTTTTCAAAATCTAAATTTTCAAAAAATAATTTAGGCAAACCACCTCTTGAAGTGCTTTGCCATACTTTAGATCTGTAAGATAAATAATTACTATTCTTTTTTTCAACTATTGATGAATTTGCAAAAAGTGCAATTGAAATTGGAACAATAGAATTAGCTAATTTAAATTTTTTAATAAAATCTTCTTCTGAATTGTAATCAATATTTAATTGTGTTCCACACGTTCGATACATCATATCTAAACTAAGCTGTCCACCTAGTGGCATGTCTTTTGTCATTAACTCATAACGTTGCTTAGGATTGTTTGGGATATCTTCTAATTTTGAAATAGGATCAAAACCTGCGCTAACTATTTTGATATCTAATTTTTTTGTTACTTGTTTTAATTCAAATAAATAATCTTGAGCTTCTGCACATGCTTCATGCATATGGTTTAACTTTTCACCTGATAATTCAATTTGGTTTCCAGGTTCTAGTGTAATATTTTTACCACCTTTATTAAGACCAATAATGTTTTCTTTTTCAAAAACAGGGTTCCAACCAAACTCAGTTAAGGCTGTAAACATTTCTTTTACTTTTGGGTAATCAATTCTTTTATTATCTTTAGTGTTGAATAAAAATTTTTCGTGCTCAATTCCAATTTTAAAGTCTTTTGTTTCTTTAATCCCTGACTTAAAATATTCTACAATTTGATCTTTAGTTTTAATCATGGCTTTTAATTAGTGATTTATAAATGAATTTAAAGGTAATAATAAGGTTCTTTTGAGAATATTTTCCTTATTAATGGCGTAAAATCCTCTAAAGACATACTTTTATATTCAGGATCAAATGAACATTGATCATATTTTTCGCAAAAATCTATTGTGTCCTGGTAGTACTTATGATCTTTAAATTTGTCTCTAGCGTTTCTATCACCACCTAGGTGATGAGCACTATAATAAGTTTGAAAAAGACCATGATGAAGAATGATCCAATAAGTTTTTTCAGAAACGTAAGGTCTTAAAATAGAAGCTGCGTATTGTGAATGATTCATTGGCGCAAGATCATCTCCTATGTCATGCAATAATGTTGCAACAACCATCTCATCATTTTCATTATTTTTAAATGCTCTTGTTGCAGCTTGTAAAGAATGTTCTAATCTTGTGATTTTATATCCTTCCAGCGTTGTAGTTTGCTTAGATAAATAATTAATAATTCTATCTGCTGTCTGCCTTTCAAAATTTTTTTCAAATTTTTCTAGTAGCTCATAATCCTCTTTAGAGCCATTTTTCATTTCAGTAAAATTTACTGTTTTCATATTTTAATTATTAGATGCTGTACTTAATAATGAAAGTTGAGTTATTTTGTTATCTCCCAATTCATCAACAGGTTTAACTGGATAATCACCAGTAAAATAATGGTCAGTTAATTGAGGATATGCCTCATTTCTTTTGTCAAAACCAATTGCTCTATATAATCCATCAATAGATAAAAATTTAAGTGATTTTGCTCCTATGTATTCGCAGATTTCATCATTTGTTTTATTTGCTGCTAATAACTCTTTTTTAGTTGGAGTATCTACACCATAAAAATCTGGATATTTGATCTCAGGACAAGCAATTCTAACATGAACTTCTTTTGCACCTGCATCATATAACATCTTAACAATCTTATACGACGTAGTTCCTCTAACTAACGAGTCATCAATTAGAATAATTTTTTTATCTTTAATTGTGCTTTGGTTTGCATTTAATTTTAACTTTACACCTAAACTTCTAATTTGTTGGCTTGGTTCAATAAAAGTTCTTCCAACATAGTGATTTCTAATTAGACCATGCTCAAAATTCATTTTTAAATGTTGAGCAAAACCAAGGGCCGCTGCATTACCAGAGTCTGGTACAGGTACCACAATATCTGCTTCAACATCATTTTCTTTTGCAAGTTCTTTTCCTAAATTTTTTCTATGTTCATAAGCTGTTTTGTTGTCAAGTAAGCTATCTGGTCTTGAAAAATAAATATACTCAAAGACACATGGTCTTACTTTTTTAGGAGGGAAGGGTTTTATACTAGTTAGTTCATCATTTTCAATTAGCACTATTTCACCGTTCTCAACTTCTCTAATAAATTTTGCACCAATAATATCTAACGCACAAGTTTCAGACGCTAGCACGTAGCTGTTTCCTAATTTTCCAATCATCAACGGTCTAATTCCATATGGATCTCTTACACCTATTAAAGATTTTTGGGTCATCATTACCAAAGCATATCCTCCTTGGATTTGGAATATGGCATCAATAACTTTATCAATTGTTTTTGATCTTTTAGATTTAGCAATTAACTGAACAATAGTCTCTGTATCAGAAGTAGTGTAAAAAATTGCTCCTTCTTCTACGAGTTTGTTTCTTAAAGATATTGAATTTGTTAAGTTTCCGTTGTGTGATACCCCAATTCCACCCGCGTTAGTATCCGCAAAGAAAGGCTGAATATTTCTTAAAATATTATTGCCAGTAGTACTATATCGATTATGCCCAATAGCATAATTACCTTTAAGGTTTTTTAAAACTTTTTCTTTATTGAAATTATCACCAACTAAGCCAAATCTTTTTTCTGAATAATATTTTTCTCCATCAAAAGTAACTATTCCACAACCTTCCTGACCTCTATGCTGTAGTGCGTGCAAACCTAATGCTGTTAATGCTGAAGCATCTTTAGCATTGCTAATGCCAAATACTCCACACTCTTCTTTTAATTTTGGATTAAATATCTTCAATTTTTTCTTTAGATTCTTGATATGTTTTTTCATTAGGGAATTCTTTTATCAGATAATTACTACCTTTTTCTAAATATGGAAAGGTGTATGATTTATCTAAATTAATCGGCCATTTATCATGGTTATAAACTATGTGAATTCCTGAAAATATACAAACTGAAACAATATATGCTTTTACAAAACCAAAAAAGAATCCAAAAGTAGAATCTAAACTTCCTATACCAGTATATTTCACAGCTTTACTGATACCCTTGTTAACTAATAAGACTAAAAAGATAACAACTATAAATATTGCAATTCCAAGTCCAACATCGAGAACATATTCGTTGTCAATTATATCTTCAACATAAGGTTTTATACGTGGAAATAAAATAAGAGTGATAACGTAGGCTAGAAGCCACTTTGTCATCGAAAGGATGCTTAAGACAAACCCTTTTCTATAACAACTAATTAAAGACCATATGGTTATTACGATATAGATTAAATCAATAATAGAGGATGCTTCAAAAAAATCTTTAAGAGCATCTACCATTAAGCATCTTTTCCAAATGGTTTAACCACTAATATTAATGCCGGTAGCAAAGTTAACACCGATATCATTGCAAGCAACATTGCAAGACCTGTAAACATTCCAAAATAGATAGTTGGTATAAATTTAGACAATACTAAAATTGAAAAACCAAAAACAATTGTGATTGAGGTATTTAGAATTGCAACACCAACTGTTGAGTGACACGTTTTTAAAGTTTTATTGTAATCTTTAAGTTTATTAAATTCTTCTTTGAATCTGTAAATATAATGAATACTATTATCAACAGCTATTCCGATTGTAATTGCAGCAATTGTAATAGTCATCATATCCAGTGGTATCCCTAATAATCCAATAATTCCTAAAATAAAGAATGCAGCTATAAAATTTGGAACAACACCTATTAATGAAAGTTTTATATTTCTAAATAAAATAATGAACATTGAGAAAATACCAATCATAACCAAACCAAGTGTCAAAATTTGTGACTTAAATAAACTTTGTAATAAATTATTAAATAATATTAGCACTCCTGCTAATTTGTAATCATCTTTTTCTAATCCTAATTCATTTTCTAGATCAAAATTAATTTTATTAATTAAGTCATTTCTTCTCAAATTTTCTTGAGAGTCTATTATTCTAAGACTTATTCGAGCTTCATTATTTTCTATTGATAGATAAGGATCAATTATTTCTGTTTTAATACTTTCAGGTATTTTTGAATACAATACTCCCATCTCTAAAGTACCAAGTGGATTATTATTATTAAGTTGTGTTGCAACATCAATAATTGATGAAAAAGATAAAACTTTACCAACCTGTGGAAGACTATCTAAATAATTATGAACAGACGCAATTCTATCTATTTTATCTTTAGTAAACCAATATTTTTCATCATTTGTATCTTCTTCGTCTCCCCAATCTTCAAATTCATCATCTTCTTCAGATTTCTTTTCTTCTTTTTTAGGAAATTTTAAAATAACTTCTAAAGGAGTAGTTCCACCTAGTTCCTCATCAATTAGCTTCATTCCTTTGTAAATTTCAGTGTTTTTATCAAAATAATTTATAAAACTATTTTCAACCTCAAGTTTGCTAATTCCAACCACACTTAAGACAATTATAATTCCAGTTGCAGAAAAAATTGTAAATTTGTTATTTAAAGAAATTGAACCAAGTATCGATGTAATTTTAGAATCTTGTTCTTTTTTTAGAGATACATTTCCATTTGAAGTAAAACTTAAAAGAGTAGGGAGCAAAGTAAAAGTTATTATAAAAGATGTAATCAAACCAAAAGTCATCATCCAACCAAAATCTATAATGGGTTTAATTTCACTAAAGATTAAAGATAAGAAAGCCAAAATTGTTGTTAAAACTGTATACAATATAGGCCAAAACATTTTGCTAGTTGTTAAGGAAATTATTTCAAAGTTATTTTTTGTTGGAAAATTTTTTTTAAGCTGAAGAAATCTGGTACTCATATGAATATTCATCGCCATTGTAAGAATAAGCATTAAGGCAATAAAGTTTGAAGATATAACAGTTACTTTCCACCCAAGTAATCCAAGCAGACCCATCATAATAATTACAGAGAAAAAACAACTACTAATAGGAACAACAATCCAAATTAGATTTCTGAATACAAACCAAAGTGTTGCTATAATAAATAATAAAACTCCAATACCAAATACAATGATATCACTTTTAATAAAAGTCATCATGTCATCTGCAATCATAGGAATACCACCTAAGTAAATTTTTCCTACATCCCCATAACTTTGAATTACTTGTCTTATCTCTAAAATGTTTTGATGATTTTGTTTTTTTATTTGATCTTTATAATTTTCAATTTCTTCTCTAGATTTGTTTTCAATATCTTCTAATTTTTTATTTTGTTTGATGTTAACAATAATCCCACTTGTCTTACCATCTTCGCTAATTACAAAATTCCTAAAGACAGGACTGTTTAAAATTTCACCAAATCCTCTTTCTCTGTCCACCTCTTCATCTTTTAAAGTTTTAAAGCTTTCTAATCTCTCTTGAAGCGGTGCGTCTGAATTATTTAAAAGAGGTATGTCTAAAAGTGTAATAACACTATGAACCCAATCTAAACTTTGAATTTTATATTTTATGCTCAATAGATTATTTATTGAAGAGTCTGTAACCATTCCTTCATTAGGAGTATAGGTGAGAACTAAAAATTCCTTCGAACCATATCTTTCTGTAATTTCCTGCAGGTATGCAAGATCTGGATCTCCATCAATTAACAATGTTTCTGATGAAGCATCTAGTCTAAAATCCTTAGAATAATAACCAAAACTTAAAATAGAGATAACAAGTAATATAAATATTGCCTTTGGGTTCTTTAAAACTAAGTTTTGATACATTTGAGCTAACATTAGCTCTTTTATATTGGAAATTAGTTAGTTTGAGTATCTTTAAATTTTGTAAATCTTTCCTCAAACTCAAGTGTAACATTACCAATTGGACCGTGTCGTTGTTTCCCAATTATAATTTGCGCTAAGTGCGCTACTTCATTCATTTTAGCTTGCCATTCAGCATGTTCTACAGTTGCTTCTCTTGGTTCTTTTCTTGATAGGTAATATCCTTCCCTATAAACAAACATTACAACATCTGCATCTTGTTCAATTGAACCTGATTCTCTTAAATCTGCTAATTGAGGCTTATGATCATCTCTCTGTTCAACTTGTCTTGATAACTGTGAAAGCGCAACTACAGGAACTGCGAGTTCTTTTGCAATTGCTTTTAGTCCTTGAGTAATTTGAGAGATTTCCTGAACTCTACCGTCTTTATTGTAAGTTGTTCCTCTCATTAACTGAATATAGTCAACCACGATCATATCTAAACCAAACAGTCTTTTAATTCTTCTTGCTCTATTACTTAAAGCGGCAATGCTAATAGCTGGTGTTTCATCAATATAGAGTGGAAGTTCAGCAATATTTTTAGATGTTTCTAGAAATTTATCAAATTGATCATCTGAAATTCTTCCCCTTCTTATATCGTTAGAACTAATTCTTGCCTGTTCTGAGATAATACGAGTTGAAAGCTGTTCAGATGACATTTCTAAAGAGAAAAAAGCTATAGAAGACTTTTTGCCACTATCTTGCAGTTTTTGAGCAGCATTGAATGCAATATTTGTTGCAAGCGAGGTTTTACCCATTGAAGGACGACCTGCAATGATGATCAAATCAGATTGGTGCAAACCTCCTAGTTTATCATCCAAATCTCTGAGACCTGTTGGAACTCCAACAATTCCTTCTTCATTTTTATATGCAGCTGAAGCCATTTCGATAGTTTGTTTCATGGCATCATCAAATTTAATTAGAGAAGAGTTAAAAGAACCTTTTTCAGCTAAATCAAATAATTGTCGTTCAGAATTTTCAATTATAGTTTGACCACTAGTATCAAGGTCATTTAATTTTGCACTATCAATAGTTTCTTCTGAAATTTTTATTAATTCACGTCTGACAAACATATCATAGATTATTTTTGAATATTCTACAGCTTGTCTTACAGATGTAGAAAATTTAGTTACTTTTACTAAATACTCTGGAACATTGATGTCATCTTTTTCATCTTCAAAATAATTTTTCAAAGTTATGGGGTTAGCGAGCATACCTTTGTAGATAAGACTTTCGATTGCTTCAAATATCTTTTGGTGCATAGGATCATAAAAGTTAATAGAAGAAACAATCGTATTAACTTCATCAAAAATATCGTTACTAACCAGTATCGACCCAATCACAGCTTGTTCTGCTTCAATATTATTTGGTAATTCTTTGAATTTATCTTTAACAATACTTAAATTGCTTTCCATATTTATGAATTTATATAAAAAAATTTAGTATTTAAATTTTAATTTTTAGCTGTTGAAAAGAATGTATAATTATTGAATTGTATCTGCTGATGTAACATTAACAATTATTTCAGCATCAACTTCTGAGTGTAAAGAAATCTTAACTTTAAATTTTCCTAAAGATTTAATTTCTTCAACTGGTTGTATCATTGAAGGCTTGATTTCAATTTTATTTTCTTCTTGAATAAGTTTAGAAATTTCAGTTGGTTTAACAGAACCATAAAGTTCATTGTTTTCAGTACTTAATTTTTGAACTGAGTATTCTTTATTATTGATTTGTTCTGCTATTTTAGCTGCTTCTTGTTTTCTCTCATTGTCTTTTTTAGATAAATCAGCTTTTATTTTTTCAACTTCTTTGATGTTTTCTTTAGAGGCATAAAGAGCTTTTTTATTAGCAATCAAAAAGTTTCTAGCAAAACCTCTTTTTACGTCTATTACTTCTCCTACAGACCCAATTCTTTTAACGTTTTCTAATAAAATAACTTTCATTATAATAATGCTAGATTTCTTGCTCTTTTAATTGATAGAGATAATTCTCTTTGTTTCTTTTGAGAAACATTTGTAATTCTTGATGGTAAAATTTTACCATTTTCAGAAACATATCTTTTTAAAAGTTTAATATTTTTGTAATCAACTTTAGGAGCACCTTTTACTGAAAGTGGGCAAGTTTTTTTAAATTTATATTTATTTGGCTGAAAAATACTTAATTTAGCAAAGTTACTTTGCTTTCCTTTTTTATTTCCACTTTGTCTTTTTGGCATTAGTTTTTAGCACTTTCTTTATTTTCACTATCTTCTTTTTTTCCAAAGTAGTTAGTATCTAAATCAAATTCTTTTACTCTAACAGTAAGATATCTTAGTAATTTTTTATCAATAGATTCGTTTTTCTCTAATTCTTCAACTACTTTGCCTTTACCTTTAATTTTAAAGTGTATGTAGCTACCTTTTTTATTTTTCTTAATTAGATAAGAAAGGTTTAGAAGGCCCCAGTTTTCAGTTTTTACAACTTCACCTTCATTTTTTTCTACAATTTTAGAATATTTTTCAGTTAACTGCTTTAACTCACTTGGAGATGTATCTTGTCTAGCTATAATAGTATGTTCGTATAAGTTCATTTATGTTCTTTAATAAAAAGTGAGGATATACTATTATAAAAGTTCAATTACAATAGATAAAAACACAAAAATTAGTAATATTTTTATATGTTTTCAGTATTATTTCCAGGTCAAGGATCTCAAATAGTTGGAATGGGAAAAGAGTTTTATGACAAATTTGATCTTGTGAAAGGGCTATTTAAAGAGGCGGACGAGACATTAAATTATTCAATTTCAAAGCTAATATTAGAAGGACCTAAACAAGAGCTTGATTTAACAACAAACACCCAACCAGCAATTTTTTTAATAAGCTATTCTATATTTAACGTTATTAAAAAAGAATTTAATATCGATTTAAATAAAGCAAAGTATTTTGCCGGACACTCATTAGGTGAATATTCTGCTTTATCTTGTGCTGGATATTTAAACTTTGCAGAAACATTAAAAATTTTAAGAATCAGAGGTGATGCTATGCAAAATTCTGTGCCAAAGGGTGAGGGTGGTATGGTCGCGGTTCTTGGATCAACTGTTGAGATAATAGAAAAGATACTAAAAGATAATGAATCCAAATTTATAGCACAAATAGCAAATGATAATTCGGAAGGGCAAATAGTTTTAAGTGGAAAAACTGAAGATTTAGAAAAATTAATTGAAGTATTAAAAGGAAACTCTATTAAAAATATAAAGCTTCCAGTTAGTGCTCCTTTTCACTGTAGTCTTATGAGTAAGGCAACAGAAATTATGACAGAAGAATTAAACAAGATTTTATTTTCTGATGGAAGTAATAAGTTGATATCAAATGTAACAGCTGAAGTCATTTCAACTTCTGAAGATTTAAAATCACTTTTAATAAAACAAATTGAAAATAGAGTAAGATGGAGAGAAAGTGTCTTAAATATGATAAATAATGACGTAGATCATTTTATAGAAATTGGACCTGGGAAAGTTTTGTCAGGTTTGGTAAAAAGAATTAACAGAGAAGTTAAAATTAATACGATAAACAGTATAGAAGATGTTGAAAATTTAAAAATATGAATGATTTAAAAAATAAAAATATAATAGTTACAGGTGCATCTGGAGGAATAGGAAATTCTATTGTAAAAAAATTATATGAAAGTGGTGCTAATATTTTAGCTTCAGGAACAAGAATTGAAAAACTTAAAGAATTAAAAAAAGAATTTGAAAAAATAAATATTTTAAAATTTGATATATCTCAAAGTGAAAAAATTGATGAATTTATAGAAAATGCTACAAAAGAACTAGGTGGTAGTTTGGATTGTATTGTTAATAATGCAGGTATTACTCAAGATAACCTAGCAATTAGAATGAGTTTGGATGAGTGGAGAAAGGTAATTGAAATTAATTTAACTTCTACATTTTTGATGAGTAAATTTGCTATAAAAAAAATGTTAAAAAATAAATCTGGAAAAATAGTAAATATTACTTCTGTTGTTGGACATACAGGAAATTTAGGTCAAGCTAATTATACAGCATCAAAGGCAGGAATAGTGGCAATGTCTAAAAGTTTAGCAATTGAGTATGCAAAAAAAAATATTAATGTTAATTGCATTTCACCTGGCTTTATCAAGACAGCAATGACAGACAAGATAGATGAAAAATTTAAAGAAACTATAATATCTAAGATACCTTCAGCACGTCTAGGAGAGCCAGATGATATCGCAAATGCTGTAGGTTTTTTATGCTCAGATCAATCTAGTTACATAAATGGAGAAACCTTGCATGTTAATGGTGGCATGTATATGGCTTGACAAAACAGCTTTTTAAACTATTAACGAATTATAACAAAAAGGATCAATATGTCAGAAGACGTTTCAAGCAAAGTAAAAAAAATTGTAGCAGATCACTTAGGTATCGATGAGGCAAAAGTAACTGAAGAATCAAGTTTTATAGATGATTTAGGAGCTGATAGCCTAGATACAGTTGAATTAGTGATGGCTTTTGAAGAAGAATTTGGATCTGAAATTTCAGATAGTGAGGCAGAGAAAATTTTAACTGTTGGAGATGCAGTTAAGTTTATCGAAGGAAAAGCAAACTAGAAATTTCAATGCCCTCAAAAAAAGATGGGGTGATGATCATACTTTCCTCGCCTTCTGGTGCAGGTAAAACTACTTTAGTAAAGTTGCTATCAAAAAAGGATAACTACGAAATTTCCGTTTCACATACTACTAGAAAACCTCGCCCAGGGGAGATTAATAATAAAGATTATTATTTTATTAACGACAATGAATTCAAAAGATTAATTAAAAATGAAGAATTTCTAGAATATGCGAAAGTATTTAATAATTTATATGGCACAACAAGGACACAAGTTATTGATAATTTAAACAAAGGTAAAAATGTTTTGTTTGACATTGACTGGCAAGGCGCAGATCAAATAAAAAATAAAAAACTCGATTTCAAGTTGATTTCATTTTTTATCTTACCTCCAAGTAAAGAAGTATTATTTCAAAGATTATCTAACAGAGATATGAGAGATAAGTTGATTGCAGAAGAAAGAATGAAACAGTTTGAAAGAGATGTTTTGCATTGGATAAATTATGATTATGTAATCATAAATGACGAAATAGAAAAATGTTATAATAAAATTGATAATCTTATAGAGGCAGAATTAAATGATGGTTCTAAAGATTATGATTTAAATTTTATTAGAAATCATATTGAAAAACTAACTTCGTAAATTCTCATATTCTTCTGTAAGTTTGTAATAAGTTTTAAAATCTAAATTTTGAGGTCTTAAATTTAAATCAATATTAAGTTTTTTCAATATCCTTGGATCACCATTAAAAATTTGATTGAATGGTTTTTTAATCATTTTTCTTCTATTGCTAAAAAAAACTCTAGTAATTTTTTCTAAATTTTTTGGATTATTAATTTTATAAAAATTTTTTCTTGGAGAAAAAAAAAGTAAACTACTATATATCTTTGGCTTTGGTAAAAATGAGTCAGGTTTTATATCACATATTTTTTTAATAATTAGTTTCCAATTTGCCAGAATTGATAATCTTCCATAATTTGAATTGTTGTAGCTAGCTACTATTCTGTCTGCTACTTCTTTTTGAAACATTAAAACTAAATTCTCAAACCAAAAATTATTATTTAAATTAATTATCCATTTGCTTAAAATTTCTGTAGATATATTGTATGGCAAATTACCAAAAACAATTACTTTTTCTTTAAATAACAAGCGTTCGTCAACATTTAAAATATCATCGTTTATTATTTTTAAATTTTCTTTGAATTGTTCTTTCAATTTATTTGCAAGGTTATTATCTTTCTCAATTACGGTAAAATTTTTAGGTTTTTTATTTAAAATATATTTCGTAAGGTTACCTGTGCCAGGTCCTATTTCTAATATAGTTTTGTTCTCAATAGCAACACAATTGACTATTTGATTTAAAACTTTTTTATCAATTAAGAAGTTTTGACCTAAACTTTTTTTTGCTCTTATCAATTTTTATCTAAAAATGAGATTGCTCTCATTAAACTAAGAGGGTTTGATTTATTTTTTCCAAGCATACGTTCATTTGGTCCATGATCAGGAGATATTCTTGTAAATGGCAATCCCAAAGTTATATTTATAGCATCATACTCAAATAATGTTTTTAATGGAGATAAAACTTGATCATGGTACATGCCTAGAATCACATCATATTTAGAACGGTTTTGTTTCAAAAAAATTGTATCTGAAGAGAAAGGCCCAAAGACTTTTACATTTTTTCTTTTTAAATAATTGATAGCGGGAGCAACTATTTTTTTATCTTCATCAAAAGAACTTACAGTTTCACAATGAGGATTGAGTCCTAATACAGCTATCTTTGGTTTCATTTTTAATTTTTGTCTATAAAAATTATTAATAAGTTTTGCTTTATCAATAATGAGTTTTTTACTAATACTTTTTGAAACATGTTTAATTGGAACATGAGTTGTAATAGGACAAACAGAAAGATCTTTATTAAATATTAGCATAGCATTATTTTTAACAAAAAATTTATCTGATATATATTCAGTAATTCCTAACTTTGTTTTACCTAAAAAAGTTTTTTTTGATATCGGACCATTAATTAACTTATTAGTAATTTTTTTTTTAATAAGATTAGTTGCAACTAAAAAAGATTTATTAATATAATTGTTTGATTTTTTTGAAATTTTTTCAAATGGTTTTTTCTGATTATATTCTACATTTATTAAATTTATGACTTTATTATCTAAGGAATAATTTTTAATTTTTTTTACATTAATTATTTTAATTTTTTTATTTATTTTTAATTTTTTCATTTGCAAAATTAATAACTTTTGAGATGCTATTAAAATTAGAGGACTTTTAACTTTTATTTTTATAGCTTTAAAAAAAATCTCAAGAAATATACTATTGGGTTCACCAGCTACAATCAGAATTGGTTTAAAGTTCATCAATTTTTATTTCTTTTTTAATTTTGTTAAAATAAATATTGGCAAATTGATTTAATTGTTGATTTGTTTTAACTTTAACAATTTTTTCAATTTCTTCATTTAAATTAAATTTTTTTTTTATTTTTTTAATATCATTTACTTTTAGGATTAAAAATCCTGCTGGAACTTGAATTGGTTTCGTATATTGATTGATACTAAGCTTAGAAATTTCATTTTTTATTTTTGAATTTAAAGTATTTTCATTAATCCATCCAACATTTCCTCCTAATGAAGATGACTCAGATATGCTGTGAATTAGTGCAGCATTTTCGAAACCTTTTTCATTAATATCATTCTTAATTAAATCTAACTTTTTTTTGAAATTATTCATATTCTTCAAATCAAATAGTATTTCTGATAATAGATAACTATTTGTGATTAAATTATCTTCAGACATTAGATTTTTTTTAATCTTATTTTTATCAATTTTTAGATTTTTTGAAAATTTAGAATAAATTAATTGATTCCAGGCAATTTCAATTTTTAACTTTTTATTTACTTCCTTGATATCCACACTACTTCTTTTAAGATATTGATTAAATTCTTCTTTAGAATTCAAACCTAATTTGACAATCATAGACTCCATCAAAATGTTTAAATATTGCTCTTCTACATCCAACTTATCAATATATTTAAGCAATTCCTTATGTTTGATTTTTTCTCTAACTAGTGAATCCATTGATAGTTTAAGGACTCTTTTTTTTTCTAAATTTTTAATATTTGGATTTAAAGCAGTTAAATAATTTATTTCTTTTTCTAAATCTATTGAGGTTATTATGTCATTATCAATTTTTAAGAGTATTTTATTTTCTAACGAATTTGCATATGAACAAAATAAAATTATCAATATTAGAAAGCTTAATTTTTTAATTGTATAAGTTATCATCAATCTCTTGTTCGTATGTTGTTAGAGGATAGAACGTGATTGTAAACAACAAGTCTTCTGTTGGTACTAGCTCTCTGTCTTCATAATAGGTTTTTCTATATTTAATACCTGCTGTTAAACAATCATTTTTATACTCATAAACTAAGTCATAAAATTCAGTTAAATTTAACTTTCTATTTCTTCTACTATTAAAAGATAAATAATTATTTTCATTAAATTGGTATTTTGTTGAGTTTTCTATGGTATTAGCACTCCCCATTACACCATTTTTTTCAATAAAATTAAATGTAGTAACAAAATTATTTAATGAAAAAGTAGAATTAATTGAGTTGTATTCAACTTTATTTAAGTTGTTTGTAACAGCAAAATCATATTCTAATGTCCAAAAATCAGAAAATCTATTTTCTATTGAACCGAAAATATTTGATTGTTTCTTATTTAATGTAGTTGATTTAGAAATTTCATTAACTTCTTCATTTCTAAAAACTGTAGCAACATCAATTTTAAAATATTTATTATAATCTACTTTATCTTCCACATTGTAACCTAATCCAATTGTTAAAGATTCACCTGACTCCAGGGTATCTTCCATTGCGAGCCTGTTTATATTAAATATATTATTTACATTTATTCCTCTACCAACGTTTGAATAATTTTTCATATCAGTTGGATTAAGTCTTAAAGATATTTTTGGAGTTAATTTGTTTAAATTTGTCTGACTTTTTTTTTCTAATGGTAATTCACTAGTCAGTTCAAAAATACTCATTAATTCTGATGATGGACTTGATTTATATTCAGTATCATTTTTTCCTACTGCATTAAGATTCTTAAGATAAATATTTATATTATTTTTTAATCCTGTATTAAATATATAGTCATTACCTAAATAATTTAGATTATTAATAATATTTGTTCTTAGATTGTTCGTATTTTTTAAATTATTATTTCCTTTTGAATTTAAGTTTATAGATCCATTAGCAAAATTTGATGAAAGGTTTTTAGAAAAATTATAATAAGGTAAAATATATTGATACCTATCACTATTTTTTAATTGTAAATTTTCGTAAGATTTGAAACCTGCATTAAAATTAAAACCTTTATTTTTTAAATTTAATTTTATTTCACTTGTTAAATTATCAGAGTCCTTTGGTTTAAGATTAGTTCCAGTTAAGTTATTATCAAAAATTTTTAAGTATGTGTCATTATTTACTTTTTCGATATTGACATTGATATCACTAATCAAATATTCATCTAAATTCAAATCTAACTTAAGTTTTGTGAATAAATGTGAAATACTAGTTTTTTTCTTAGTAATTGAAGATTTAAATCCATCAATATACGCATAATCAATTTCAAGTTCAGAATTTTTATTAACTTCCCTATATTCATTTTGCAACATTAGTATATCTTTATCAAATATTGTTGGCTTAAAAGTATAATCTTTATTAACATCTATAACTTTGTAATAAGGTAAATAAATTGATGATCCCAATACTTTAGAGTTGTTTAATCTTGGTTGCAAAAAACCTGATTGTCTTTTTACCGTAGGATCAGGATGAAAAAATTTAGGATAATAAAATATTGGAATATCATAAAGTTCAAGAACTGCATGATCATAAATTAATTGTTTTTTGTTTTTATCATGTTTTATTTTTTTAGCTTTAATTTTCCAAGGTGGACATTTTTCATTTTGAACTTCGCAACTAGTAAAAACCCCATTTGTTATTGTTGTTATTCCCCCTTCTTTAATTGATGTAGAGCCAAACAAACGTGGATCATTTCGTGAGTTGTCAAATATATTTTTGTGAACATAAATCTTAGGATCCTTAGCTACAAAGTCTTTATTTTTCAAATCAATTATACCATTTGAAAAATAGTATTTATCACTTGTTGGTTTTTCATTCTCTGTAATAATCAGAATGTTTTCACCTTTTAAAGTTTCAGAATCAATTAAATAATTAAATTTATCAACTATAAATAAGTTTTCCTCTAAGTCTTTAATGGTAGTATTGAAATTTGAAGACAGTTCTTTTTTAGAAACATAAAATATTAAATTTTTTGAAATAATACTATATTTTGATTGTACCAACGATGTTGTTTTTCCGGTTGTGATGATTTTTTCTTGATTTTTAAAATACGTTATATCTTCTGAATTAATTTGATAATTTTCAATTTTGTTTATTACTTCAACATTTCCTTCTGCGTTAAATATATTGTTAATTTTATCATAACTAAAGTTTTTACCTGTAATCAAATTTCCTTTGTCATCATTTGCAGTCGAATTTTCTTTTGTTACTAGTTTTTCCTCATTTTTAAAATAGGTCGCGGTCTCACTTGTTATTGTTAACTTATTGACACTGTCTTTTAAGATTACATTTCCATAAGCATTTAAAATATTTGTTAGTTTATTGTATTCAAAGGTATCAGCAGTAATCAAATTTCCTTTGTCATCATTTGCAGTCGAATTTTCTTTTGTTACTAGTTTTTCCTCATTTTTAAAATAGGTCGCGGTCTCACTTGTTATTGTTAACTTATTGACACTGTCTTTTAAGATTACATTTCCATAAGCATTTAAAATATTTGTTAGTTTATTGTATTCAAAGGTATCAGCTTCAATAGCGACTCCATTCACAGTACTTGCTTTACCTCTTTTTAAACCTTTGAAAATATTTCCATTATTTTCAATTTTTACTTCAGTTACATCAAAATTAAATTGATCATCAGCAACTAATTCAGAGAATATTAGATTATTAAAAAAAATTAAAAAAAAAACGTAAATAAATATATTTTTATTTTTCATTTATTTTATTTAACATTAAACTGACTGAAAAGAGTAAAATTAATAATGGAATACTTAATGAAGTGCCAATAGACAATTTTTCTGTTGAACCCATTATAAAAAAGAAATTATTAATATAGTAAATTATTACTGAAAAAAACAATCCTAAAGAAATTTTAAATGTTGTACTAGTGAATTTTTTAATTTTAAACATTGTAAGTGCTGCAAAAATAGTCATTAAAAGCATATATAATGGATAAAGAATTATTTTCATTAACTGAAGATCTATATCTTTAATCGAATAATTTAAATTTTTATAATTTTTCCTTAATTCTAAAAGTGCAATAATATTTAATGACGAGAGATCGGAATAAAGTCCTTTAATTCTATTTAGATCAAAATTTGTTTTAAATTTTAATATTTTCTTATTTTGTTTTTCATTGTTTGTAATAATTTCTGCATCATTAATTAACCATTCTTTCTTTGAAATATTTATTTTGTTACTTTTTATTTTTCTAATAGAATTATAATTTAAATCGAATTCACTTATGAAACTATTAATTAGATTTCCTTTTTCTATTTTGGAGGAATTAATTATCATAATCCTATTTTCTACTTTATCTCTTATCCATAAACCATTTTTTGTAATTACAGCTAAGTATTTTCCATCTTTAGTATATGGGGATTTGAGTTCTAAATATAAATTCTTTAAATTAGCAGAAAAACCATAAAATCCTATAATAATAAATAAACCTGTTATTAAAGAAATAAAGCTCAAAATAGATAAAATTTTTGTATTTTTTAGACCAGAATATTTAAAAGTTTCAATCTGGTTATTTTCAAAAAGTTTAATAAAAAATAATTGTCCAGTAATAAGAAAAATAAAAGGAAACATTTCAAAAATTACTGATGGTGAAATCAATAAACTCAATAATAATGGTGTAATAATCTCTATATCTATTTCTTTAAAAAAATCTAATTCACTTAATAAACTCATTATGAAAACTAAACTGAATGTAACCAAGGTAGAGTACAAAAAAGCTTTATAGAAAATAATTAAAATAAATTTTATATAAGTTTTCATATATTTATTTTAAACTTTAATCTGAAATAGTAGATGAAAGTAATGTATATGATAAATAAAATTGCAAAAGGAATAAAAATAAATTTAATATTATTAATTAAAATTACATCTATAAATCTTATAGTTGTTTCAGAAAAAATTACTGTAAATAAACCCAATAAGAAAACTAAAATTTTTATTTTAAAATAATGAATATTTTCTTTAGACGTGATTATTAATAAAAGAGGAATTAATGTCAAAATTGGTATATAAATGGGAACTAACAATCTCTTATAAATTTCTCTTAAGATATTAATTTTATTTTCATTAGAACAATTTTCGATTTTAGTATTTAGTGATTTTATGAATTTTAATTTAATTTTGTAGAGTGTACTCATACATTCAATGAGCTTTAAGCTAGGGAGTTCCTGTGTTTTGATATAAGTAGTAGTATTTGTTTTAGATGCATTTAGTGCAAAATTAAATTTTGAAAACCCAATAGTAGTTATCTTATTATTATTTACTTTAATGTTTTCACCATTAAACAAAACAAGATAAGGTACACCATTTATCTCTTCTAAAATTCCTTTCTTTGCGTGAATAGTTTGAAAATTATCTGGATCTTTTTCTTTTTTTATAAAAATATTTTTAAAGTTTCCTTGAATATCTTTTTTTTCAGTATAAATAGTTGTTCCTTTAATTGTGTCATTAAATTTTTGAGGCTTAATAAAATTTCCATAAAAATTTATTGTAGAAGTTCTTAGATATGATCTTGCAATATCCTGTGATTTTGGAACTAGATAACTTGTAAATAATATTTGTAAAAGTAATATAATTAACGAAAACTTTAGATAAAAATTTACTATATCAATTTTGTTTATTCCAAAGTTCCATAAAATCATTAATTCATTATTTAACTCATGTCTAATTGTGACGTAAAATAAACTAAAAAATAATACAAAAGGCATTAATTTACTTAATATTTTTGGAAAATTTAATATAGAAAATTTAATATAAATTAAATAATTCCTTCCATCTTCAATAATAATATCAAGAAAATTAACAGCCTGAAAAACCCAAATCACTATACTAGCACTAATTAAAGCAATACAGAAAAAAACCAGATAATCCTTTAATAACTTTCTAAATAAAATTTTTTTCATTGAAATGTTATAATTTTAAACATATATACCACCCTACTCGTGCAGAGTGTATTAAAAATTATGTCTATTTCTATCAATTATAAAAATTTCTCACCAAAAAAAAAATCATCAAATTACGTTTTTTTTGTTGATGAAAAATTAAATATTTTAAATTTAAAAAAATTTATTTCAGGCAGTGAATTTTCATTTATTGCTGATTTATTAAAATCCAAAGAACCAAAAAAAAAAATATTAGATTTTGACGTTAATTCTAAAAAAAAAATTATATTAATTTCATTAAAAAAAAAACAAAGTAATTCTGATTTAGAAAACCTAGGTGCTAACTTTTATGTTCTTATCAGAGATTTCAAACAAAATAATTGTATAATTAATTCTGAAACTTTATCAGAAGAAAACAAATACTTTTTGGGATATTTTTTGCATGGACTAAGATTAAAATCTTATAAATTTGAAAAATATAAGACTAAAAAAGAGAATAAAAATATCTTTTTAACTGTCGTTGGTAAAAATAAACTATTTTTAAAAAACCAAATAAAATTTAAAGCTATAGAGGAGGGGACTTTTTACACAAGGGATTTAGTTTCAGAGCCAGGCAATGTTTTGCATCCAGATGAATATGCAAAAAGATTAAAAACTTTGTCTAAGATTGGTTTGAAAGTAAATGTTTATGATGAAAAAAAATTAAAAAAACTTGGAATGAATACTTTGTTGGGTGTAGGTCAAGGTAGTATTAGAGGTTCATATTTAGTAACAATGGAATGGAAAGGTTTAAAAAATAATTCTAAACCATTAGCTTTTGTAGGAAAGGGAGTATGTTTTGATACAGGTGGAATTTCACTTAAGCCAGCTAAATTTATGGAAGATATGACTTACGACATGGCGGGATCAGCAGTAGTTGTCGGGTTAATGAAGACCTTGGCTTTAAGAAAAGCAAAAGTAAATGCAGTTGGTGTTGTTGGGTTAGTTGAAAATATGCCAGGAGGAAGTGCTCAAAGACCTGGAGATATAGTGAAATCTTACAGTGGAAAAACTGTTGAAATTTTAAACACAGATGCAGAAGGTAGATTGGTTCTCGCAGATGCACTTACTTACACAGAAGAAAAGTTTAAACCAAAATTTATTGTTGATTTGGCAACATTAACAGGTGCAATAATTGTTTCATTAGGATCTGAATATGCTGGTTTATTTTCAAATGATGATAATTTGTCAAAACAATTAATTGAAGCTGGTGAAAAAGTTGAAGAAAAAGTTTGGAGAATGCCTTTAAATAAAAATTTTGATAAATTAATAGACTCTAAAAATGCTGATATGCAAAATATAAATTATGTTGGAGGAGCAGGCTCAACAACCGCTGCTCAATTTTTACAAAGATTTATTTTAAAGAAAACACCGTGGGCTCACCTAGATATAGCTGGTATGGCATTCTCTAAATATGGAGGTGCATTAAATTCAGGTGGAGCTACAGGTTATGGAGTAAGATTATTAAATAAACTAATAGAGGACAAATATGAGTAATATTGAACAAACTTTATCAATTATAAAACCAGATGCAGTAGAGAGAAATCTCGAAAATCAAATAAAAGAAATGTTTAAAAACAACGGTTTTTCTATTTTAAAAGAAAAAAAAATTCAAATTGAAAAATCTGAGGCTGAAAACTTTTATAGAGTTCATGAAACAAAGCCATTTTATAATGATTTGTGTGAATACTTATCTTCAGGTCCAATAGTGGTGATGGTACTTGAAAAAGAAAATGCTGTGTTGGAAAATAGAGAATTAATGGGAGCAACTAATCCTAATGATGCTGAAGAAGGTACAATCAGAAAGAAATATGGGATTTCAATTGATAAAAATTCTGTTCATGGATCCGACAGTGTTGAAAATGCAAAAATTGAAATTGATTTCTTTTTTAAAGATTAAAGACTTTCAAAATAGCTTTTGGATATAATTTGTGTTCTTGAGTTAAAATTCTTTTAGAAAGACTATCTGGAGTATCTTTCTTTAAAATTTTAACCTTTTTTTGAAGGATTATTTTCCCAGAGTCCAATTTTGAATTAACAAAATGTACAGTACATCCTGAGTATTTGTCTTTATTTTCTATAGCTCTTTGATGGGTATTTAAGCCTTTGTATTTTGGTAGTAAGGATGGATGAATATTTAAAATTTTACCCTTAAAATTTTTAATGAAATTCTTTGAAAAGATTTTCATAAATCCTGCTAAGCAAATTAATTCAATTTTATTTCTTTTAAGCTCATTAATTATTTTTTTTTCTGCAATTTCTTTATTTTTGAAATTAATTATTTTTTTTTTTATTTTGAAAATTTTTCCATATTTTAAACCTTTAGCTAATTTATTATTGGTAATGATTAGCTTAATTGAAATAGGTGATTTTTTAAATTTAGAAAACTTAATCAGTGATTTTAAATTACTACCTGTTCCAGAAATAAATACTGCAGTTATAATTTTATTTGTTCCAGTTGACAGAACCATTTAATTTTACTTTATTTTTGCCATTAATAATTTTTCCAATTACATATGGTTTGTAATCTTTAGGAAAATAACTTTGAACTTTTTTTAGGTTTTTTTTGTTGATAATTAAACAAAAACCAACACCGCAGTTAAATGTTTTTAACATTTCATTTTCTGGTATTCCATTTTTTTTAAGCCAATTAAATATTTTTAAAGTTTTAATTTTGTTTAAATAAATATCTGCTACCATGTTATCAGGAATAACTCTTTTGATATTATCCGCAAGTCCTCCCCCTGTAATATTTGCACAACCATTAATAAGATTTTTTGAAATTATATTGATTATTTCTTTCACATATATTTTTGTTGGTTTCAAAAGTTCTGATTTTAAAAATTTATTTTTATTTATATTAATTTTTTTTTTATTAATCACATATCTTACCAGTGAAAAACCATTTGAATGTAATCCGTTAGATGGTATTGCTAATATTAAATTATTTTTTTTGATTTTATTTTTATTTAAGATTTTATTTTTACCTACAACACCAACAGCAAAACCAGCTATATCAAATTTACCTTTTGAATAAGTACCAGGCATTTCTGCTGTTTCTCCACCTACAAGTTCACAATCTGATAGTTTACAGCCCTTAACTATTCCTTTAATGATCGATTTAAGTTTAATTAAATCAATCTTGTTTATTGAAATGTAATCTAAAAAAAGCAACGGTTTTGCACCTTGAACAATTAAATCGTTTACACTCATTGCTACAAGATCAATACCAATTGTATCAAATTTATTTAAAGAATTAGCTATTTCAATTTTAGTACCAACACCATCTGTGCAAGCAACTATTTGAGGTTGCTTTATGTTACTTGGGATATTTGAAATAGAACCAAAGCCCCCAATATTAGAAAACTTTTTTTTGCCCCTTTTTTTTGATGATACTGATGAAATGAAATTTACAAACTTATCAGCAGCTTTAATGTTAACACCACTTTTTTTATAGGTAAAATTTTTATTATTCATTAAAATATTATATGAGGTGTTTTTCAAAATTTATTAAACAGAAGAGTTTATATAATCTTTTTCTATTTCTTGCTTTATTAAATATTTTTTTTTCCACAGAAAATAGTATTGCAAAAACATTTTCTATAAAAGAAATTGAAATTTCATCTCCATTTAATGCCTCATTTGACAAAAATAAGATAATAAATCGAGGTTTTGTTGAAGCATATGAGGAACTTATTTTAACCATAGCTCAAAGCAAAGATCAAAAAAAACTTCAAAACACATCAACTAAAGAAGTCAAAAGTTTAGTTGAAACATTTTCTATTGTTCAAGAAAGTTTTATTGATGAAATATATAATCTTACCTTAAATGTTGAATTTAATAAAAAAAGTTTTTTTGAATTATTAGAAAAAAAAAATGTATTCCCTTCATCTATTATTCGAAAAGATTTAATTTTTTTTCCAATAGAAGTAGATGAAGAAAAAAATGAAATATTTCTTTTTTCAGAAAGTCAATTATTTAAAAATTGGAATTTTAAAAAAGAAAAACACCATCAACTAAATTACATTTTACCAAACGAGGATATCGATGATTATAATTTAATTAAAAAAAATATTAACAATTTAGAAGATTTTGATTTTAGAGAAATTTCAAAAAAATATAATTTTGAAGATTTTATTATAATGATTGTTTTTAAAAATAATCAAGAAATTCGAGTACTTAATCAAATAGTATTTAACAAGAACCAAAATTTAAAAAATTTTAAATTCAAAAATATCAATTTAGAAAATTTAGATGATTTAAAAAAATTCATAGATAAACAAAAAATAGTTTTTGAAGATTATTGGAAATTAAAAAACATAATAAATACATCAATTAAATTGGATTTGACTATATCAGTTGATAATAGCAATATAATTAAAATCGATCAGTTTGAAGAAGCACTTTCAAGTATAGAATTGGTTAATAAATTTAATATATTTAAATTTGATAATAAAAAAAATATTTACAAAATAATATTTAATGGTACCCGAGATCAGTTCTTAAATGTGATGAAAGACTATGATTATTTTTTTGAAATCAAAAATAAAATTTGGGTATTAGAATGAAATCTTTAAATCAAGAAATCTTAAAATTTGATTATGAACAAAACTTTCAAGATCAGGATTTTTATGTATCAAAATCTAATGAATTTTCATTTTTATTATTGAATAGTTGGCCTAAATGGGAAAAAAATTTTATAAATTTAATTGGCGAAAAATTTTCTGGAAAATCTCATTTAATTAACATTTTTTTACATAAATTTAAGGGTATTAAAATAAACGCAGCTGATATTAATAATGAATATTTAAAAAAAATTAAAATTTATGAAAATATAATTATTGAAGATTTAAATAAAAATATTGATGAAAAGTTATTATTTACTTTTTTGAACAATATTGAGCAAGACAACAAATACTTAATTGTTACTTCAACCAAACCTATAGTTGATTACTCCTTTGAATTAAATGATTTAAATTCTAGAGCTAAAAATTTTATTTTATCAAAGATTGATAAACCAGAGGATGATTTATTATATGCCCTAATATTAAAAAATCTTTCTGATCGTCAGATATCAATTGATAAGAAATTAATAGATTTCATTATAAAAAGAATAGATAGATCCTATGGCAAAATATCTGAATTCATATATAAGATCGACGAAATTAGTTTAAAAAGGAAAAAACCAATCGATTTTAAAATTATTAAAGAAGCTTTAGGAGATTAATTGAGTAAATATAGAACACATACTTGTAACAAATTAAGAAAAGAAGACGTTGATAAAAAAGTATTTCTTTCAGGCTGGATCAATAAAAAACGAGATCATGGTAACTTATTATTCATAGATTTAAGAGATAATTACGGTGTCACACAATGTATTATAGATAAGGATAATAAAAATTTCACAAACTTAGAAAAAACTCAATTAGAAACTGTAGTTAAAATCGAAGGTAAGGTTGTAGCTCGATCTGAAGATACAATTAACAAAGAAATAGGTACAGGAGAAATTGAGGTAAAAATTGATACTTACGAAGAACTAGGTTCTTGCAAAGAATTACCGATGCCAGTTTTCAGTGATCAAGAATATGCTGAGGAAATAAGGTTAAAATATAGATTTCTGGATTTAAGAAGAAAAAAAATACATGAAAATATAATCTTAAGATCAAAAGTTATTTCACACATTAGAAATGAAATGACTAAATTAGGTTTTTTAGAATTCCAAACACCAATACTAACATCCTCTAGTCCTGAGGGTGCTAGAGACTTTTTAGTTCCAAGTAGATTAAATCCAGGGAAGTTTTATGCGTTACCTCAAGCGCCACAACAATTTAAACAACTAATTATGGTATCTGGTTTTGATAAGTATTTTCAAATAGCCCCTTGCTTTAGGGATGAGGATGCAAGAGCAGACAGAAGTCCAGGTGAATTTTATCAACTAGATTTAGAAATGTCTTTTGTAGAACAAGAAGATGTTTTCAATGTTGTTGAAAAATTAATGGTTAATACTTTTAAAACATTTTCGAATAAAAAATTATTAAATGATAAGTTTCCAAGAATTTCTTACAAAGAAGCAATGTTAAAATATGGAAGTGATAAACCTGATTTAAGAAATCCACTTATAATAAATGATATTACTGAAATATTTACAAGAGAAGATGTATCTTTTGAAATATTTAAAAAGTTAGTAAAATCTGGTTCAAGAGTAAGATGCATAATAACAAAAAATACTAAGGATAAACCAAGAAGCTTTTTCGATAATATTGATAAATGGGCTAAAGAACAAGGAGCATCAGGTTTGGCTTATTTTACATTTGAAAAAAATACTGAGTTATCTGGCAAAGGACCTATAGGAAAATTTTTTTCAGAAGAAGCATTGTCAGAAATAATGAATTTAACTAATGCAGAAGTAGGGGACAGTATTTTTCTAGCTTGTGGCAAACAAAATGAATTAGAAAAAATAACTTCTCAGGCAAGAAATAAAATTGCAGAAGATTTAGATTTAATTGATGAAGATGTTTTCGCGTTTTGCTGGATAGTTGATTATCCAATGTTTGAAAGAGATGAAGTAACCAATAAAATTGAATTTAGTCATAATCCATTTTCTATGCCACAAGGTGATTTGACAGAAAAAGAACTTGAAAATCCTCTAGAACTATTGGCTTATCAATATGATATTGTTTGTAATGGTATTGAATTATCCTCTGGCGCTATAAGAAATCATAAACCTGAACTTATGTATAAGTTATTCTCAATTGCTGGTTATGATAAGCAGCAAGTAGATGAAAAATTTAGTGGTATGATAAATGCATTAAGTTATGGTGCTCCACCTCACGGGGGTATTGCTCCTGGAATCGATAGAATTGTTATGTTGTTAGCTAATGAAAAAAATATTAGAGAAGTAACAATGTTTCCAATGAACCAAAATGCACAGGATTTGATGATGAACGCTCCATCTGAAGTTAATCCTGAACAGTTAAAAGAATTGAACTTGTCTTTAAAAAATAAAAAATAAAATTATTTTTTACCTTTAAGACTTATTTTAACATCAGATAAATCAACTAGATTTTTTTTATAGTTATTTCTTACAAATCCTTTGCTAGTAATATCCTTAACAATTTTTAATAATTGATTTTGATCTTCATTTTCTTGATCATTTGTATCATTTCCACCAATTGCAGGAGTATGTGCAAGATCTTCTCTATTTTGGTAAGATATAGCTAACTCTCTAAAAATATAATCTAAAATAGATGTAGCGCTCAATATTCTATCATTTCCATGTACTTTACCTGATGGTTCAAATTTTGTTCCCACGAATGCACTTATAAACTCATCCAATGGCACTCCATATTGAAGACCTAAAGAAACTGCTATAGCAAAGTTATTCATTAATGCCTTAACTAGTTCTCCTTCTTTACTTGTGTCGATAAATATTTCTCCAATTTTTCCATCCTCATATTCACCTGTATGAAGATAAACTTTATGATCTCCAATTGTAGCTTTTTGAATATAGCCTTTTCGTCTGTCAGGCATACTAAATCTTTTCCCACCTTTTTCTGAGGACTTGTTTAAGTTTTGAACGACGGTTTCTTTACTTATAGAATTTTCACTTGTACTTTTTGAGACAATTTCAATTTTTTTATTTTCAACTACTTTACTATTATTTGGATCTAAACTTTTAGTTTTTCTATTATCTAATTTGACATCTAAAACTTCGAATTTACCATCGTCTCTTTTTTCTAAGTTTTTAAGCTCTGTTTCATTAATATCGTCTAAGTAATGATTTACCTTAAAGGTACAAGTGTAATAAGTTTCTACAAGATATTTTGCCATTTTACCTCAGTTTAAAATTAGTTTGAAAATAGATTCTTTTAATTTATATACTTATTCATATTTTAGTCTAATTTAATTTTTACAATTTATAATTGAAATAAAAAATAAAATAACATGTTGACACATTTTAAAAAAATTTTCACTTGGTGGAATCAAGATACTTTTGGCACAAGATTAAAAACAATTTTTTTTGGAAAACTTGCTGGAACAGATCAGTTTGGAAACAAATATTACGAAGATAAAAAAGGAAAGAGATGGGTAATATATTCCGATGTTATTGATGCATCAAAAATTCCAGTTGAGTGGTATTCATGGATACATTTTACACCTAATAAAATAGAAAAAAAACATGAGCTTGAAAAATATGACTGGCAAAAACCTCATCAATCAAACTTAACAGGAACTGAAGAAGCATATTATCCAAATAAAAATAAAGATGGTGTTAAAAAAAAATATTCTAGTTGGAAAGAGTAGTTTTTTTCTTTACTTACCAATCCTCTTTTTTCTATTTACAACTATTTCACATTCAAAAAGTCAACTTGAAGGTTCTTTTACAGAAATTAAGATTTTAGATAAAATTAGTTCTAAAAATACTTCATTAAAACTTAAAAATGGTCAATTGCTAAAATTTAAAGACTTATCAATTCAAAGTTTGAAATGTAAAAATTCTGAATTTGATGATAATCCAGAAATTACTGCTTACATACAAGTAAGAGATTTATCGAATCAAAACAACGATGAAGTTTTTGTTTTTAATGGATGGATGTTTTCATCAAGTCCTTCAATAACTCCATTTGATCATCCAATTTACGACGTGTGGCTAGTAAAATGTTATTAAACTATAGTATCTTTATCTAGCCAGCTTACATTAAAATCTGAATTGATAAATTTTTTATGATTTAACAATTTTTTGTGAAGTGGAATAGTAGTTGTAATACCTTCAATAACAAATTCATCTAAAGATCGGTTCATTCTTTGAATAGCTTCAGTTCTGTTTCGCCCATGACAAATTAACTTACAAACCATGCTGTCATAATATGGAGTGACTTTATAACCCTGGAATATAGCACCATCTACTCTTGTTCTAAATCCAGATGGCTGGTGGCACATGCTTATAACTCCTGGAGAAGGTTGAAAATTTTTACTGGCATCTTCAGCGTTTATTCTGCATTCAATAGCATGACCTCTTGGATTAATATCGCTTTGCTGTAGTGCTGTTTCTTCAGAAAATGCTATCCATATTTGTTCTTTAATAATATCTACTCCTGTTACCATTTCTGTAACAGGGTGTTCTACTTGAACTCTTGTATTCATTTCTAGAAAATAAAACTTTCCATCTTCATAAATAAACTCAACTGTTCCTGCACCCATATACCCAATTTTAGAGACCATTTTTATAGTTTTTTCAAAAAGATCTTTTCTAATTTCATCATTCAAAACAGGACTTGGGGTTTCCTCAATAAGCTTTTGATGTCTTCTTTGAACAGAGCAATCCCTTTCATGCAAATGTACAACTCTGTTTTTTCCTGCGAGTATTTGAACTTCTATGTGTCTTGGATTTTGAAAGAATTTCTCAATATACACTTCGTCGTTACCAAAGTATTTTTGTGCCTCTGACTTAGCTGTAGAAAACAAAGTTTCAAATTCTTCCTCTTTATGTACTATTTTCATACCTTTTCCACCACCTCCACCTGAGGCTTTAATCAGAACAGGAAAACCAATTTTTTTACAAAGGTCTTTTGCTTCATTAATATCCCTAACACCACCTTCAGATCCTTCAATAACAGGTAAACCATTTTCTTTAGCTATTCTTTTGGCTTGAATTTTATCTCCCATCATTTCAATGTGTTTGGAAGATGCACCAATAAATTTAATTTTATTTTCCTCTAAAATTTTAGCAAAGTTAGCATTTTCAGATAAGAAGCCATATCCTGGATGAACAGCATCTGCATTAGTCAGTTCTATTGCAGACATTAATGCGGGAATATTTAAATAACTGTTTGCTGGTTGATGAGAACCTATGCAGACACTTTCATCTGCCATTCTTACATGCATGCTTTCTCTATCAACATCTGAATGGACAGCTACAGTTGCTATACCCCATTCTTTGCATGCTCTTATAATTCTAACTGCAATTTCCCCACGGTTTGCAATTAAAATTTTTTTAAACATTATTTATTCTAAAATAAGAATTGTTTGACCAAACTCAACTGGCTGACCATCTTCAACACAAATTTCTTTTACGACACCGTCATGGGTAGAAGGTACATGGTTCATTGTCTTCATTGCTTCAACAATCATTATTGTGTCACCTTTTTTAATTTTTTTACCAACTTCAACAAATTTTTTTGCTCCAGGTTCTGGTGCATGATAAGCAGTTCCAATTATTGGAGATGTAATTTCTGTTCCAGATTTAATACTTTCAGTAGATTGAGAAGCAGTAGTTAAATTTGCATTGCTTACAGATGCTGGAATAGTTTGATTGTTAATTGATACGTTATTTTTTGAAACTTTAATTTTAGTATCTTTTTCAGTAATCTCTATTTCAGTTAAATTAAACTCATCTAAATAATTACTAAGTTCTTTAATTACGTTTTTATCTATTTTCATTTTGTAAAAGCTTTTGTAATGAAATTATGGCCAAAATATATCCTTCAGTGCCTAATCCAAAAATCCCACCTGTTGCAACTCCACTAATAAGTGATTTGTGCCTAAATTCCTCTCTTTTATATATATTTGATATATGCATTTCGATTATTGGTTTCTTGAACAATTCAAGTGCATCTCTTATTGCAACTGAAGTATGTGTAAATGCAGCAGCATTTATAATCATTCCATCATAATTTTTACGTGCATCTTGAATTGTATTTACTAAATCTCCTTCTAAATTCGATTGAATAAATTCACAGTCTAGCCCAATTTCTTTTGATTTTTTTAAACAATTTTCTTTAAGTTGTTCATAGTTACCTGATCCATATTGTGATTGTTCTCTTTCACCTAATAGATTAAGATTTGGACCATTAATAATAATTATTTTATTATTCATTCAGCTTTTATATACGATGAAAAAAATAAAAATCAAAGTAAATGGTAAAAACAGATTAATTTCTGAAACAAATAAACTTTCAGATTTGATAAAACACCTTAAAATTCCTCTGAAAAAAGTAGCAATTGAACTTAATGAAGAAATAATAGATAAAAAAATTGTTAACAAAATTAAATTAAAACAAAACGACAAAATTGAGATTGTTCATTTTATAGGAGGAGGATAACATGAAAAAAGATAATCTCATCATCGATAAAAAAAAATTTAAATCTAGATTAATTGTTGGTACTGGTAAGTACAAGACTATGTCTGAATGTGCCAAAGCTATCAAATTATCAGGAGCAGAGATAGTCACTGTTGCAGTTAGAAGAGTAAATATTTCTGATAAAAACAAACCTTTGTTAATGGATTATATAGATCCAAAAAAGATTACCTATTTACCTAATACAGCGGGTTGTTTTAATTCAAAAGAAGCTCTTAGAACTTTAAGATTAGCAAGAGAAATAGGTGGGTGGAAATTAGTTAAATTAGAAGTTTTAGGAGATAAGGAAAATTTATTTCCAGATATGATTGAAACATTAAAATCTACCGAAGTTCTTACCAAAGAGGGATTTAAAGTTATGGTTTATTGTAATGATGATCCATTAATGGCAAAAAGATTAGAAAATGTTGGAGCTGCTGCGATAATGCCACTAGCAGCACCAATTGGGTCAGGTTTAGGAATACAAAATAAAATTAATATTCAAATAATCAGGAAACAAACAAAACTTCCATTGATAATTGATGCAGGTCTTGGACAAGCTTCAGATGCTACAATTGCAATGGAGCTGGGTTGTGATGGAGTATTGGTAAACACTGCAATCGCAAAAGCAAAAAAACCATTTGATATGGCTCTTGCATTTAAAAATGCTGTTATTGCTGGAAGACAATCATATAACTCTGGAAGAATAGATAAAACTTTAATGGGAAACCCTTCTTCTCCACTAAAAGGTATTATTTAGTTTTTTTATAATATTTCTTTTTTTTATAATTTTTTTTTATTTTTTTAACTTCTTTTTTTTGAGAAATTTTATCTTCTTTATTTTGGGTTTCTAAGTTTTTTAATTTTTCATAATGTTCAATAAGCTCAATTGTTTTTTTTGATTTGTTTTGAATATTAATAATATATTCTGGTATTATTAAAGAATTGTCGCTAATGATATCGATGGTCATTTTATTCTTTTTTTCAAAATAAGTTAAATCGTTAACAAAATTTTCTTTTAAAAAATCTGAAACTTTTTCACATACTTTTACTTCAACAAATTTTGCTTTATTAATTACAGCCTTTAGTTCAACAATTTTTAACAATTTTTGTGCAAAAGATTCATCTGTCAAAGTCACCTTCCATTTTACAGCACTCTCTCTTAATCTTTGTCTAGACATCTCTAAAAGGCCAAAATTACTTATTCTTCCAATTTGAATTCTTGCTCTGTCTGATCTACATTTTTCCTTAAGTTTTCTCTCTACTAAGCGTCGGTTTCCATAACTAAGCATATCAATAAAGTCTATAATTATTAATCCTGACAAATCTCTAATTTTTATTTGTCTTGCAATTTCTTCTGCTGCTTCGATATTTGTGTCTAACGCTGTGCTCTCAACATTTTTACCTTTAATAGAGCTACCTGAGTTAATATCAATTGACACTAGCGCTTCTGTAGGATTAATTACCAAGTATCCACCAGATTTGAGTTTAATTTCCGAGTCAAAAATTTGATTTAATTTTTGCTCAATATTTTCCTCAATAAATAGTGGTATTTTTCCTCTATATTTTTTAACTTTTTTTACACTTGATGGCATCATTGTTTTCATAAATGACTGCGCTTTTTTATAGCCTTCATTTCCTTCAACAATAATTTGATTAGTACTATCGTCGTACATATCTCTTAAAGTTCTCTTAATAATTTCGCTTTCTTGATGAATTAAAGAGGGAGCTATAGAATTAATTGCATTATCTTTAATCTGTACCCAGGTATTAACAAGAGTTGTTAAGTCACTATTGATTTCGTTTTTTGTTTTGTTGCTACCTGCTGTTCTTACAATTAAACCCATCTCTTTAGGAATTTCAATTTCATTTAAAATAGTTCTAATTTTTTTTCTATCTGCAGGATTAAATATTTTTCTCGAAATTCCACCACCTTTAGGTGTGTTTGGCATTAACACTATATATTTTCCTGCAATTGAAATAAAAGTGCTTAGTGCAGCACCTTTTTGACCTCTCTCGTCTTTGATGACTTGGACAAGAATTACTTGATTAGGTTTGATTACTTCTTGAATTTTGTATCTTTTAAATTTGAATCTTTTTTCAGGTTTTTTTTCAGTTTTTTCTTCTGTATCTGAATTTTCTTTTATCTCTACTTCCTCTTTATCAGCTTCTACATCTTCAACTTTTTCATCTATTGGATCATCTATTTCAAGTTTCCCTTCAGCAATATTTTCTTCTTCTTTTGCCTCAACTTGTTTTGAAAGTTCTTCTCTTGCTTTTTCTTCTTCTTCTTTTATTTTTTCTAGGTCCGCTTTTGGTATTTGATAGTAATCTGACTGAATATCATTAAATGATAAAAATCCATGTCTTTCTCTTCCAAAGTCAACAAAGGCTGCTTGAAGCGAAGGTTCAATCCTACTTACCTTACCTAAATATATATTATTTTTTATTAAATTGTTTTTTAAACCTTCGTACTCGTAGTCTTCAATATTTTCACCTGATTTAAGAACAACTCTAGTTTCATTTGGATGCGATGCATCGATATATAAATTTTTTTCCATAATATGTTGATTGTTAACTTCATTAATTTTTTGTAATAAATTTTGTTTATCTCTGATGCCTTATCTTTAACAAATTCCAAGATATAATGGAAATAAAATGAGTAAATTATTCAAAAATATTCTGTTATTTTCCTCCACTATTTTAATATTATTGGGTATTTTGATATTTAGTATTTTATGGAAATACTCCAACGATATTCCAGATTATAAATTTCTTAAGAGTTATAAGCCACCAGTTTCAAGTAAAGTTTATTCAAGAAATGGAGAATTGGTTGCAGATTTTTCAAAAGAAAAAAGAGTTTTTGTTCCGTACAATGCTATACCAAAAAATGTAATTAATTCATTTTTATCTGCAGAAGATAAAAATTTTTTCTCTCACCCCGGTGTTGATGCGAAAGGAGTTCTAAGAGCATTTATAAACAATATTTCAAATATAATGGCCTCTAAAAGATTAGAAGGTGCCTCAACCATTACCCAACAAGTAGCAAAAAATTTTTTATTAACAAATGAAGTAAGCCTAAATAGAAAGATAAAAGAGGCAATTTTAGCATTTAGAATTGAGAGAGCATTATCAAAAGAAAGGATATTAGAACTTTATTTAAATCAAATCTATCTTGGTAGTGGAGCCTATGGCGTAGCTGCCGCAAGCTTAGAATATTTTGATAAATCTATAAGGGATCTTAATTATTCAGAAGCTGCATTGTTAGCTGCTTTACCTAAAGCGCCTAGTAAATACAATCCTTATAAAGATAAAGATTTAGCAAAATTTAGAAGAAATTTAGTTTTAAAAAATTTATATGAAAATAATTATATTACATCTGAGTGGTTAGAAAAATTAAGTAATCAAGAAATTAAATTAAAGAAAAAACAAAAAATATACTTAGAAGATGCACAATATTATATTGAAGACGTTAGAAAAAATGTCATAGAAAGTTTGACATACGATAAAGTTTATAAACAAGGTCTAAATATCAATACTCCAATAGATTTAGATTTACAAAAAATTGCAACTAATTCTCTAAGATCTGGATTAATTTCCTATGATCATAGAAAAGGTTGGAGGGGAGCACTAATTAACAAACCTTACAATTCAAATTGGTACAAAGATTTAGATAAATACAAACTTGAAAAATCAATTAATTGGAAATTAGCAATTGTAAAAAAATTAAATAAATTTTCAGCAATTGTAGAAACGATTGATAAAGATGATGGAGTTATTGAATATAAAGATATTTCATGGACAAAAAAAGAGTTTAACCAATTATTAAAAATTGGTGACATAATTTATGTGAAACAAATAAAAGATAAAAAGTATAGTTTACAACAATTGCCAAAAATAAATGGAGGAATTGTTGTAATGGATCCTTATACGGGAAGAGTTTTGGCTCTTAATGGTGGTTTTAGTTTTAAAAAAAGTGAGTTTAATCGAGCAACACAAGCAAAAAGACAACCAGGATCTGCATTTAAACCATTCGTTTATGCTCTTGCTTTAGAAAATAATTATACACCTACATCATTAGTTTTGGATGCACCCTTAGTTTTAGATCAAGGAGATGATTTAAAGTTATGGAAACCAGAAAATTATGGAAAAAAATTTTATGGTCCATCTACAATTAGAACTGGATTGGAGAAATCAAGAAATCTAATGACAGTTAGAATAGCTCAAGATTTAGGGTTAGATAAAATTATTAACTATTCAAAAAAACTTTCAATTTATGAAAATCCTGAGGAACTTTTGTCAATTTCCTTAGGTTCTGCTGAAACTACTTTGTTGCAGCTTACATCCGCTTATTCTGTTTTTGTTAATGGAGGAAAACTTGTTGAACCTGTTTTGATTGACAGGATTCAAGATAGTGAGGGAAATACTATTTATAATAATGATAAGAGATCTTGTGTAAATTGTGATGCAATATCCTATCTTAGTGACGATTATCCTGAGTTAAAAAATAAATTTACACGAATTTTTTCGGAAGAAACTGCATATCAAATGACGTCAATACTTGAAGGGGTGGTTCAAAGAGGAACCGCAAAAAAATTAAAAGATTTACAACTAAATATAGCAGGAAAAACTGGAACAACGAATAATAATACTGATACCTGGTTCATTGGTTTTACATCAAACTTGTTAGTAGGTGTTTATGTAGGAATGGATAGCCCAACACCACTTGGTAAATTTGAAACAGGATCAAAAACAGCTCTACCTATATTTAAAAATTTTATAAAAAATTCTGTTAAAAAGTCTGAGGCCAGACCATTTAAAGCTGCAAAAAATACAATTATGATGGTTGTGGATCCCTCAACAGGCCAGAAAGCTAAATTTACATCCAAAAATACAATAATTGAGGTTTTTAAAAGGAAAAATGTTGTAGATGGCAAAGTTCTTTATTCAAATTCTGATAGAATGGATATAAACAACATATTAAAGTTTTACTAATGGATAACAATTACCAAAATTACAAAGAAGAAATAAATAAGATTAATCAAAGAATTAAGGAGTATCTTTGAAAACAATAAAATTTACTCAAAACTTGAAAAATTAAATTCTCAAATGTTAGATGCCAATTTTTGGCAAGATAAAGATAATTCAAAAAAAGTTATAAAAGAGAAAAAACTCTACGAAGACCTAGTAAATTCTTTAAATCAGTCTATCCAAAAATTAAATGATTTTGATGATTTGAATGAGCTTGCTTTAGAGGAAAATAATCTGACAGTTCAGGAAGAAACATTACAAAATATTAAGGATTTAAAAAAAGAAGTAAAAAAAAACGAAATCAAATGTTTTTTATCAGACGAAGCAGACTCATTAGATTGTTATATTGAAATACACGCAGGTGCTGGAGGCACTGAAAGTCAAGATTGGGCAGATATGTTGAGAAGGATGTATTTGAAGTGGTCTGATAAAAAAAGTTTTACATCAAATTTAATTAGTGAACACAAAGGAGATGAAGCTGGTATTAAATCAGCAACAATAAAAATTGAAGGTGATTATGTATTTGGGTGGTTGAAAAAAGAATCGGGTATTCATCGTTTAGTTAGAATTTCACCATTTGACTCAGGAGCAAGAAGGCACACAAGTTTTGCAAGTGTCTGGATTTACCCAGTGGTGGATGAAAATATAAATGTTGAGATTTTAGAGAAAGATTTGAGAATAGATACTTATAGATCAAGCGGTGCAGGTGGACAGCATGTAAATACAACTGATAGCGCTGTAAGAATTACTCACATTCCATCAAAAATAGTAGTTCAATGTCAAAATGAAAGATCGCAACATAAAAATAAAGAAACTTGTATGAATATGTTAAAAGCAAGATTGTACGATTTTGAAATTAAAAAAAGAGAAGAGGAGAATCAAAGTTCAGAAAACAGTAAATCAGAAATTGGTTGGGGGCATCAAATAAGATCATATGTTTTGCAACCTTATAGATTGGTAAAAGATAACAGAACAAATTTTGAAAGCACAAGTCCAGATAAAATTCTTGATGGAGAATTAGACGATTTTTTGGAACAATCTCTTTATAAAATTAAATGAAAATAAATATTTTTAAATACTTTTTATTATTACTAGGATTTTTAATATCACTAATATTTTATTTAAGCATTGTTGGAATAGAAACCGACAAGTTTAATCAGCAGATAAAAGACACAGTTGTTCAAAGTAATAATAATTTGGATGTATCTTTAAAAAAAGTAAAATTAATTCTTGATCCACTTAAACTTAAAATAAATGCAAAAACTATTGGTGCAAAGATCTATTATGCAAATAGACCACTTGAGCTCGAATATATAAAAACTCAAGTATCACTTGATTCTATTCTTAAAAATAAATTAGTTTCCTCTAATTTTGAGGTGGCAACAAAGTCAATATTATTAAAGGATTTTGTAAAATTTATAAGAGCCACAAGTAACAAACCAGAATTATTAATTTTGGAAACTTTCATTAAAAAAGGACATGTAATTTTAGATCTAAATCTTAACTTAGATCAAAATGGAAAAATCAAAAATGATTATAAAATTAGAGGATTGTTAAAAGATGGAAAATTTAAATTTTTTAATGGACTAGATTTTAATAATATTAATTTTTTATTTAATATAGAAAAAGACAAATATTTATTTGAAGATATTAAATTTGCATCAGATCAAATTAATTTTTCATCTAAATTATTAAAAGTTAAAAAAAAGAATAATAATCATTATGTTGAAGGTAAAATTCAAAATTCCGAGGCAGTTTTATCTGATAATTTAATTAATATATTAAATTTAAATAACTTTAGTTTAAAAAATACCAAGTTTAGTTCTGAGAATATTTTTAATTTTGAAATAACTAATAAATATAAATTAACTAATTTAAAATTAGACTCTGACATAAATTTTAAAAAAGTTATTTATAATAATAATTTAATTCCAAATTATTTTTCAAATCAAAATAGTGAAATCTTATTAGATAATCATAAATTAAAATTAATTTATGAAAACAAAGCTCTTATAGCTAATGGTGCAGGTGAATTTAAGTTAGATAATAAAACAAATAAAATTGAATATACTTTTAAAAGAGATCAAAATAACATCGAATTTGAAACTAATTTAAATATTAAAAAAGGAACATTAAAAAATCAAAAAACTATCCAAGAATATTTTCCACTTATTAAGGATCAAATAAATATTGAAAATCATAAAATAAATTTAAAGTATAAAAACAAAGATTTTACCCTCAAAGGTGAAGGTAAAGTAAAACTTAATAAAGATTTTGATTATATTAAATATTTTTACAACAAAAATGATAAAGATTTTGAATTCATATCTGAAATTAATTTAAAAAGTGTTGATTTAAAAAATCAAGAATTCTTAAAACAATTTTTCCCTTATAGTAAAAAATTTCTTAACCTTCAAAATCATAAACTCAATATCAAATATAAAAATGGTTCATTAACTCTTTCAGGTAATGGAAATATAAAAATTGGTAAAAACTATGATGAAATAAATTACTTTGTTCTTAATGATAAAGAAAAAACCAATTTTGATTTAAAATTAATTTTAAATCAAACAGATTTTGAAATTAAAAATTTAAATTATAAAAAAAATATAAATGAAAAAACAAATTTAGTAGTTTCTGGAATATTAAAAAATTCAAAAAATTTAAACTTTGAAAGTATAAGTATTTTAGATAAGAGAAATAAAATTAAGATTAATAATTTAATATTAGATAAAGATTATTTAATAGATAGATTTGATAAAATTGATTTTGACTATATTGATACTGAGAATAAAGATAATCAATTTATTATTCAAAGACAAAAACAAAACGATTATAAGTTAAATGGATTGTTCTTGAATGCTAATTCAATAGTAACAAATTTACTTGAAAGTAAAAAGGAAAATGAAAATAAAATTTTTAAGAATAATTTTAAATTGAACTTAAATTTGAATGAAGTTTATATAGATGAAATTAATTTTGTTAAAAATTTACAAGGGTTAATTTTTATTAAAGATAATGAAGTAGTAGATGCAAATTTATCTGCAAATTTTGAAAATAATAAAAATATAGTTTTTTCTATTGAAACAAAGAATAACGGTGAAAAAATAACTAAACTTTATTCATCTAAAGCAAAACCATTGGTGAAAAGATATAAATTTATAAAAGGATTTGATGAAGGAGACTTAGATTTCATATCAACAAAAAAAAATGAAAAATCCGTATCAAATCTTAAAATTTATGACTTTAAGTTAAAAGAGGTCCCAGCATTAACAAAACTTCTAACACTAGCTTCCCTACAAGGAATTACTGATATTTTAACTGGAGAAGGAATAAGATTTGATGAGTTTGAAATGAAATTCAATAACCAAAAGAATCTTATGACAATAGATGAACTTTATGCAATTGGCCCAGCTATTTCGATATTAATGAGTGGTTATGTGGAAGAAGAAAAATTGGTAAGTCTGAGAGGGACTTTGGTTCCAGCAACAACTATAAATAAAACAATAAGCAAAATTCCATTATTAGGTAAAATTTTAGTTGGTGACAAAACAGGAGAGGGTGTTTTTGGGGTAAGTTTTAAAATTAAAGGACCACCAAAAGATCTTGAAACTTCAGTAAACCCAATAAAAACATTAACTCCAAGATTTATAACTAGAACTCTTGAAAAAATTAAAAGAAACTAACTTAATTCAATTTTAATGTGCCTTTTTTTACCTATAGAAAGCTTTAAATAATTTTCTGAAAATAGCTCCTGATTAATAATAAATTTTTCATCTGAAACTATAGCATCATTAATCTTAATAGCTTTACCTTTAATCAATCTTCTTATCTCACTTTTTGAATTTTCTGCTTTAGATAAAATTATTAAATCAATTATATTGACATTATTATCTAATTGTTTTGTTTCAATTTTAACGCTTGGTAAGTTGGAGCCCAAAGAATTTCCAGAAAATGCTTCTTTTGCTGCTTGTTCAGAATTTTTTGCAGTATCCTCTCCATGCAACATAGCTGTTGCCTTGTTAGCTAATAATATTTTTAATTCATTGATATTTTTTTCTTCTAAAGTATTGATTTCACTTATATCAATATCAGTAAACATTTTTAAAAATTTCATTACATCTCTGTCATCAACATTTCTCCAAAATTGCCAATAGTCATAAGCTGATAAATATTTTTCGTCTAACCAAATAGCACCATTTTCAGTCTTTCCCATTTTTGCACCTGTGGCTAAAGTAATTAATGGTGTTGTTAATCCATATGTTTGGTTATTAGAATATCTCTTAATAAGTTCAACACCATTTACAATGTTTCCCCATTGATCAGAACCACCTATTTGTAGAACACAATTTTCTTTTTTATTTAATTCTAAAAAATCATAGGCTTGGAGTATCATGTAATTAAATTCCATATAACTAAGTGACTGTTCTCTTTCTAATCTTAGTTTTACACTATCAAATGTAAGCATTCTATTGATCGTAAAATGTTTTCCTATATCTCTTAGAAAAGAAATATAATTTAAATCTTTAAGCCAGGTATAATTATTGACATAAATAGGTGAAGTTTTTGGATCGTCACTGTCTAGAAATTTTTTTAAGATATTTTGAATGTTTTTAATATTTTTTTCAATTTCATTTTCATCTAAAATTTTTCTTGTTTTATCTTTTCCTGAGGGATCACCTATTCTTGTTGTTCCACCTCCCAATAATACTATTGGTCGGTGACCATTTTTTTGTAACAATCTCAAACACATGATTTGCAACAAACTACCAACATGCAAACTTTCAGCAGTGCAATCAAATCCAATATAAGCTTTAATTTTTCCTTTATCTAATAAATTAGATAAGTCAGCTTCACTAGTACATTGATAGAAATATCCTCTATCTTTAAATTCTTTTAAAAATTTATTCATAAGACTATAGTTACTATATACAAATTTTTTTTAAAAATAATATCAATGAAAAAAAAATTATTTTCAGCTATGGGCTTAATGAGTGGCACATCTATGGATGGAGTCGATGTTTCAATAATTAAATCTGACGGATATGATGAGGTAGAACTAATTTTTGATCAATACTTTGAGTACGATATTCATCTCTATAGGCAATTATCAACCTTAAGAGACAAAATTAAAAGTAGTGAAGATTTGACAAAATATTCAAAGGAATTGAGTGATTTAGAGAGAGCTTTAACTATTTTTCATGCTGAAAAGATCAGCAAAATAGCAATAAAAAATGAAATTGATCTTATAGGTTTTCATGGTCAAACGATTTTCCATAACCCTCAAATTAAAATTACTAAACAACTAGGTGATGGAAATTTATTATCTCAATTATTAAAAAAACCAGTAATTTACGATTTTAGACAAGCAGATATTGATAACAATGGTCAAGGAGCACCTCTAACACCAATTTACCACAGATTATTAGTTAATAATTTTTTAAATAAAGAAAAAGATAATGCAGCTCAATCTATTTGCATTGTTAACATTGGAGGAATATCTAATGCTACATTAATAAATTACATATCCAATAATATAGAAAATGATTTAATTGCTTATGATATTGGCCCAGGTAATTGTTTAATAGATGAATGGATCAGGAATAATTCAAATTTAACCTTTGATGAAGATGGTAAAATTGCAAAATCTGGAAAAATTGATCAATTAATTCTAAATCAAGCAATAGATAATTTCAAAATTGAGACTTATTCAAAATCACTTGATGTAAAAGAATTTGATATATCTTTTGCAAGAGGTTTATCTTTAGAAGACGGGTGTTCAACAATTACAGAATTTACAGCATATTTGATTGCAGAAGGAATCAAATTTTTAAATAAAAATAATTCTAACAAATATTTATTTTGTGGTGGAGGTCGAAAGAACAAATTTTTGATTGAATCAATTATTAGAAATTCAAATTTAAATAGGAATAATTTCGATATGATAGATAATTTTGAGTTGAATGGAGATTATATCGAGTCCCAAGCGTTTGCTTATTTAGCTATCAGATCTAAATTAAATTTACCAATTTCTTTCCCAAATACTACAAGATGTAATGCTTCGGTCATTGGAGGAAAGTTAGCAAATAATTATTAGTATAAAGCTGTTTCTTTTTTTATATATTTATCCAAAGTTTTTGTTAAAGCGTCATCAGTTTTAGAAAAGAAATGATTTGCTTCAGTTATTGTTTGGAATTCAACTTTGATACCTTTTTGAGCGCTTAATCTTTTATCTAATTCAGTAATATATTCTACTGGCACCAATTCATCTTTTTTTCCATAAACAACCATTCCAGATGTTGGACATGGAGATAAAAAAGAAAAATCATAGACATTAGGTTGTGGAGATATGGCTATAAATCTATTTATTTCCGGTCTTCTCATAAGCAGCTGCATTGCAATCAAAGAACCAAAAGAAAATCCAGAAACCCAACATTGCGAATTATCAAAATTTTCTCTTTCCAACCAATCTAGTGCTGCTGCAGCATCTGCCAGTTCACCTTGACCATTATCAAATTCTCCATCACTTTTTCCAACTCCTCTGAAGTTTACTCTGCAAACAGAAAAATCATTTTCCATGAATGTATGAAATGTATCTACAACTACTTTATTGTTCATGGTTCCCCCATACTGCGGATGAGGCTGTAGGACTAATGCAATAGGTGAAGTGTTTTTTTTACTTTTATAATATTTAGCCTCTAATCTACCAGCAGGTCCAGGTATGAAAATTTCTAAAATTTTATTATCCATATGTGCAATTGATTATTGTTCTCAAAAAAAAGGTACGTTTATCACAACTGAGCGACAAAATGGTAGTCTTTTTTTACTTTATAAACTTGACCATTTTAGTCGGGTATGTATAAAAAGCCACATTTTAAGGGTAAAAATGAAACTAACATCAAAAGGAAGATATGCCGTAATGGCATTAGTTGATCTAGCAAGGTTTGATAATATCAACCCTGTATCATTAAGAGATATTTCTTTAAGACAAGGAATTTCATTAGATTTTTTAGAGCAAATTTTTTCAAAACTTAAAAAAAACCAAATTGTGAAAAGTATTAGAGGTAATCAAGGAGGTTACATTTTATCAAAAGACCCTAGTGAAATAAAACTTACAAATATTTTCAATGCAGTAGATGAGAAAGTTAAGACTGTTCAGTGTAAAAAAGAATCTAAAAAAGGTTGTAACGGTAAAGCTACGAAATGTATTACACACAATCTATGGGATGAACTTGAGGTTCATATTAATACTTTCTTTGAAAATAAAAGCTTAAACGACTTATTAAAAAATAATAAAGAGAACAGAGTATAGTATGGATAGTAGGCAGAAAGAAATAGATAGTTTGAAAGATTACAAATATGGTTTTTCAACAGATATAGAAAATACAAAAGCACCCAAGGGTTTAAATGAGGATGTAATAAAATTTATCTCCAATATTAAAAAAGAGCCTCAATGGATGTTAGATTTTAGATTAAAAGCTTTTGAAAGATTTAAACAACTAAAAGAGCCTGATTGGCAGAAACCAAAATATCCTAAAATAGATTATCAGGATCTTTACTACTACTCAGCTCCCAAAAGCATGAAAGATAAACCAAAAAGTTTAGATGATCTTGATCCTAAATTATTAGAGACATATAAAAAATTAGGAATTCCTCTTCAAGAGCAAGCAAGATTAAATGGTATTGCTGTGGATGCAGTTTTCGACTCTGTTTCTGTTGCAACTACATTTAAAGAAGAACTTACTAAGCAAGGAATTATATTTTGCTCGATGTCTGAAGCTATTCAAAAACATCCTGAATTAGTTAAAAAATATCTTGGATCAGTTATTCCTACAACTGATCATTTTTTTGCAACTCTTAATTCTGCAGTCTTTACTGATGGCTCATTTGTATACATTCCAGAAAATGTTAAATGTCCTATGGAATTGTCTACTTACTTTAGGATCAATGCATCAGAAACAGGACAATTTGAAAGAACATTAATCATAGCTGATAAAGGAAGTTATGTAAGCTACCTAGAAGGATGTACAGCTCCAATGAGAGATGAAAATCAATTGCATGCAGCTAATGTTGAATTAATTGCTCTTGACGATGCAGAAATAAAATATTCAACAGTTCAAAATTGGTATCCAGGAGATAAGGATGGAAAAGGTGGAATATATAATTTTGTTACTAAAAGAGGATTATGCAAAGGTAAAAATTCTAAAATTTCTTGGACCCAAGTAGAAACTGGTTCAGCAATTACTTGGAAATATCCAAGTTGTATTTTGAAAGGTGATAATTCAGTAGGTGAGTTTTATTCTATAGCGATTACAAACAATCATCAAAAAGCTGACACAGGTACTAAAATGATACACTTAGGAAAAAATACAAAAAGCAAAATAATTTCAAAAGGAATTTCAGCAGGTAAATCAGATATGATGTACAGAGGATTGGTAGATATATCATCAAAAGCCGATAATTCTAGAAACTTTACTCAATGTGACTCTTTACTAATGGGTAACAAATGTGGAGCTCATACAATTCCTTATATCAAGAACAAAAATCTTAAATCAAATATAGAACATGAAGCAACAACATCAAAAATTAGCGATGAACAACTATATTACTGTAATCAAAGAGGATTAAATCAAGAAGAAGCAGTTAGTTTAATTGTAAACGGTTTTTGCAAAGAAGTTCTGCAGCAGTTACCAATGGAATTTGCAGTAGAAGCACAAAAACTTGTAGGTATTAGTTTAGAGGGGAGTGTTGGATAGATGTTATCAATAGAAAATCTTAAAGCAAAGATTGATGAAAAAGAAATATTAAAAGGTTTAAATTTAGATATTAAACCAGGAGAAGTTCATGCAATTATGGGTCCAAATGGATCTGGAAAAAGCACATTATCAAATATTTTATCAGGCAAAAAAGGTTACGAAATAAATGGTAAAGTTACATTTGATGGAGAAAACTTATTAGAATTAGAAACAGAAGAAAGAGCTCATAAAGGAATTTTTTTAGCGTTCCAATATCCAATGGAAATACCAGGTGTTAATACAAATACTTTTTTAAAAACTTCAATAAATGCAATTAAAAAAGCTAGAGGCGAAAAAGAACTAGATGCAATTGAGTTTTTAAAATTAATAAAAGAAAAATCTGCAGAGCTTAAATTTGATGAAAAAATTTTAAACCGACAACTTAATGTTGGATTTTCAGGTGGAGAAAAGAAAAAAAATGAAATTTTACAAATGTCTATCTTAAATCCAAAATTATCAATTCTAGATGAAACAGATTCAGGATTAGATATAGATGCTTTAAGGATAGTTTCAGAAGGAGTTAATTCACTAAGAAATAAAAACAATTCTTTTTTAATAATAACTCACTATCAAAGATTATTAGATTATATCAAACCTGATTTTGTTCATGTTCTTAAAAATGGACAAATTATAAAATCAGGTGATTTTGAATTAGCAAAAGAATTAGAAAAAGTAGGTTATGAGGATTTTAATTAATGCAAAATGAACTTAAATTAAGTTTTGATAAAATTATTAGTCTAAATAATTTTTCTCATAGTCAGAAAAAAATTAAAAAGGAAAATTTTAATAATTATTTTGAGAAAGGTTTACCTAATAAAAGAAATGAGGATTGGAAATTTTCAGATATAAATCAAATAATTTCAAAAAATTTTGACAGTTTAAACTTTTTTGTTGATCAAAAAATAGTTTTTGAAGAAAAAGATTTTCCACTAGATTTTGAACATAATAAAATAACTTTTGTTGATGGAAAATTATATGATTTTGATTTTAAACACGAAGACAAAGATAAAATCTTAGTTGATCAGAACTTAGACTTAGATGATACTATTTATCAAAATACTCTTTTAAATTTGAATTCAGCCTTTCTTGCCAGTAACTCGAAAATTACTATTAAAAAAGGCTACAATGTTAAAAAACCATTGATTTTATTTAATTATTTGAGCGATGGTTTAAAGTCTTCTGCAATTAATTCTAGAGTAGATATTAATTTAGAAGATGACAGTTCATTGTGTGTAGTTAATTTTTTAAATGAAAATTCTGAAAAAAATTTCATTAATTTTAGACAAAAAATTAAGATTGGAGATAATTCAATTTTAAAAAATTATAGCCTAGATTCAAATACTTCGGAAAATATAAAGTATTTCAACAAAGATATTAATTTATCTAAAAATAGTCATTTAGAATATTTTATTTTATCAGAAGGTTCTAAATTTATTAAACAAGATATCAATTGCAATCTAGATGATGAATATGGTTCTATTGCATTAAATGGAATTATCAATTTAGAAAATGAAAAACATCATGAAATAAAAACTGTAATTAATCATAAAAAAGAAAATTGTAAAAGTTATCAATTAATTAAAAGTGTATTGAATGATAAATCAAAAGGTATTTATCAAGGTAAAATTTTTGTAAGTCCTGAAGCACAAAAAACAGATGGATACCAATTAAGTAGAGCTTTATTGTTAAATGAAAGCGTTGAATTTAATGCGAAACCAGAATTAGAAATATATGCGGACGATGTTAAATGTTCACATGGATCTACATCAGGAAATATTGATGAAAATTCAATTTTTTATTTAATGTCAAGAGGTCTCAGTTATTCAGAGTCAAAAAAATTATTAACAAATGGTTTTCTTAACGAGGTAATTGAAAAAATTTCTAATGAAGATGTAAAAAAATTAGTTAAAAAATTATCAGGTATAAATGTATGAATATAGATCAAGTTAAAAAAGAATTTCCAATATTTGATAAGAAAATCCAAAATAATGATTTAGTATACTTGGATAGTGCAAATTCATCACAAAAACCAAAAGTAGTGGTAGATAGAATTAATGAATTTTATACTAAACAATTTTCTAATGTTGGAAGAAGTGTTCATTATCTTGCGGTTGCTGCAACAAATTTATATGAAAATACAAGAACATCTGTACAAAAATATATTAATGCTAAAGATAAAAATGAAATAGTATTTACCAAAGGTGCTACTGAAGCATTAAACCTTGTTGCAAACACATTGGGTCAAAATCATTTGAACGAAGGTGATGAAATATTAATTACCGAATTAGAACATCACTCAAATTATGTACCTTGGCATTTTTTAAGAAAATCAAAAAATATAAAGATAAATTTTGCTGAAATAAACGAAGAGGGAGAAATTACACTAGAAGAAATTGAAAAGAAAATCACTCCTAATACAAAAGTTATTTCAATTACTCATTTATCAAATGTGACTGGAGCAATATTACCAGTAAAAGAAATTACTGATTTAGCACATTCAAAAGGAATAATAGTTGTCGTAGATGGTTGCCAAGGAGCTCCTCATTTAAAGCTAGATATGCAAGACTTAGATTGTGATTTTTATGCAATTTCTTGTCATAAAATGTATGGCCCTACAGGATTAGGGGTTCTTTATGGTAAGAAAAAGTGGTTGGATGAACTTCCTCCTTATCAAGGTGGTGGCGGAATGATTAGAGAGGTTAAAAAAGATAGAATTACCTACGGTGAATTACCTAATAAATATGAAGCTGGAACTATGGCTACAGCGCAAGTTATTGCTTTTGATCAATCAATTAAATTTCTGGAGAGCATAGGTATTGAAAATGTTATGAAACATGAAGCGGAATTAGTTGAGTATGGCCAGGAATTATTAAAAAAAAATAATTCAGTAAAATTAGTTGGAAATCCGAAAAATAAAGGTGGAGTTTTGTCTTTCACTTTAGAAGGTGTACATCCTCATGATATCGCAACAATTTTAGATGAAGACGGAGTTGCAATAAGAGCTGGTCATCATTGCTGTCAAATTTTACATGACAAACTTAATATACCAGCGAGTGCACGAGCTTCCGTTGGAATATATAATACCAAAGAAGATTTAGATAAACTTAATGATGCAATAAATAAGTGTAAGAAAATATTTAATTTAAAATGAATTTAAAAGAATTATATCAAGAAATAATTTTAGAGCATGGAAAAAATCCAAGAAATCTTCGTAAGACAGAAGATTTTAATAAAGATGCCAAAGGCAACAATCCACTTTGTGGTGATAACGTTCATGTCTATTTAAAATTAAATGGTCAAAGAATTGTAGAAGATATTTCATTTGAAGGTAGTGGTTGTGCAATTTCTATGGCTTCTGCATCAATAATGACCGATTTAATTAAAGGCAAAAATGAGTATGAAGCAAAAGAAATTATTGAAGATTTTTTGGGTATGATTAAAGAAAATCCTGAGCTTAAATCAGAAAATCTTAAAGAAGATGAAAAAACAAAACTAATGTGCTTATCTGGAGTAAAACAATATCCAATGAGAGTAAAGTGTGCCACACTATCTTGGCATACACTAGTCTCAGCTTTTGATAATAAAACTGATGAGGTTAAAACAGAAAATTAATTATGTCGAAAAAAGATCAAATTATTGAAGAAATTAGAAAAATTTACGATCCAGAGTTACCAGTGAATATTTATGAACTAGGTTTGATTTATGATATAAAAGTTGAGGATGATAAATTTGCAAAAATTAAAATGACTTTGACCACTCCTAATTGTCCAGTTGCTGAAAGTTTACCTAAAGAAGTTAAAGATGGCGCAATGCAAGTTGAGGGTATTGAGGACGTTGATCTTGAATTAGTTTGGGACCCACCTTGGAATAAAGACATGATGTCAGAAGCTGCAAAACTGGAGTTAAATTTATAATGAATCCAATTATTAAATTAAGTGATAATGCTGCGGAAAGAATTAAAGAAATTATGTCTAATGCAGAAAAAGACTCTTTAGGTGTAAGAGTTTCAGTTAAATCAGGAGGTTGTGCTGGTATGTCTTACGTCATGGAGTATACCAAAGAAGTAAATCCAAATGATGAAGTCATTGAGGAAAAAGGTGTGAAAGTGTTTGTTGATTCTGCAGCTATTATGTATTTGCTTGGAACAGAAATGGATTACAAAAAAGAAGAGCTATCTTCTTCGTTTGTATTCAATAATCCTAACGAAACAGAAAGATGTGGATGCGGGGAATCCTTTAAAATCTAGCAAAAGTTGAATATTCCCATTTAACGCATATCAGTATTGCATCGTACGCATACCTAATATATATATCTAGGTATGAATAAATTTGAATTTAAAAATCTTGTTAAAAACCTAAAAGATACAATTAAAGAAAGAACTTTCTTTAAAGATTTACGTAAAGAAGTTGAGACCGGTGCAAACGGTACTCAAGATTACGTTGTTAAAAAAGGTATTAACAAAGATACAATTGCAACAACCAGACAGTAATTAAATATTAACTACTGTAATACATCTCAAACTCTACAGGATGAGGTGCGTGTTCAAATTTATGAATTTCCTCAAACTTAAGAGCTATATAAGCATCGATTTGGTCGTCAGTAAATACACCACCTTGAGTTAAAAACTCTCTATCCTTATCTAAACTTTCCATTGCTTCTCTTAAAGATCCACAAACAGTTGGAATAGCTTTGACTTCTTCTGGTGGTAATTCATATAAATCTTTATCAAAAGACTCACCTGGATGTATTTTATTTTTAATTCCATCGATACCTGCCATTAACATTGCTGCAAATGTTAGGTAAGGATTACCTGCTGCATCTGGAAATCTAATTTCACATCTTGCACCTTTTTTACTTAAAGTAATTGGAATTCTACATGATGCCGATCTGTTTCTTGCAGAGTAAGCTAATAATACTGGAGCTTCAAAACCAGGGATTAATCTTTTGTAACTATTTGTTGTAGAGTTAGCAAAAGCATTAATCGCTTTAGCATGTTTTAAAATTCCACCAATATAGTGTAATGCAGTTTCTGAAAGTCCTGCATATGCTTCACCTGAAAATACAGGAGTATCACCTTTCCAAATAGATTGGTGAATATGCATACCTGAACCATTATCACCTGCAACTGGTTTTGGCATGAAGGTTGCAGTTTTCCCAAATGAATGTGTTACCATTTGAACTACATACTTATAAAGCTGAACATTATCTGCTTGGTCAACTAAAGTTCCAAAATACATACCAAGTTCGTGTTGACTTGGAGCAACTTCATGGTGATGTTTTTCAACTTTGATGCCAACTTCTTTTAAATTTTTTAAATATTCACCACGCATATCTTGTTCACTATCTACAGGTGGCACAGGAAAATAACCTCCTTTGATTTGAGGTCTATGTCCCATATTTCCATTTTCATATTCTTTACCTGAATTATATGGACCTTCTTTACTATCAATTTTAAATCCACTTTCATTCATGTCATTTTTAATTCTTACATCGTCGAAAACAAAAAATTCTGGCTCAGGTCCAAAAAACGCTTTATCACCAATACCTGATGCTTTTAAATATTCCTCTGCTTTTTTTGCAACTCCTCTTGGATCTCTTTCGTAAGGATCTTTTTTGATTGCATCTAAAATATCACAGAACAAAACTACAGTATTATGAGACGTGAAAGGATCCATGAACATTCTTGCAGTATCAGGTTTTAAAATCATGTCAGATTCGTTAATTGCCTTCCATCCAGCAATAGATGAACCGTCAAAAAACACTCCATCATTAAGCATGTCGGCATCCACTATTGATGCATCCATAGTTAAATGTTGAAGTTTTCCTCTTGGATCAGTAAATCTTAGATCCACAAATTCTGCTTCTTTTTCTTTCATAAATTTTAAAACGTTTTCTGCACTCATTTTGTCTCCTATGTAATTTTGATGGAGCTTAATTAGCAAAAAAAAGTTAAAAAATAATGCTTATTTAATAAATAACACCTATGCATTTTTTACATAAGTAGTGTATCTACTCAATCAAATTAGGGAATTTTATAAATTCAATGGAATCAATACTAAATAAAGAACCGGTAAAAAGGGCAAAAAAAGCTCTTAAAACATTTGATCAAAATTTAAATGTTATCGTCTTAGAAAAAACAGCAAGAACGGCCAATGATGCTGCTACAGCTTTGGGTTGCAACGTTGGTGCTATTGTTAAAAGTTTACTTTTTAGGGCAGGTGACAACTATATATTAAGCTTGGTATCTGGAGACAAGCGTTGCTCGTTAAATAAGTTAAAAAAAATTCTCAATGAAAAAGATGTGTCTATGGCATCTCCTGAGGCAGTTAAAGAAAACACTGGATATACAATTGGTGGAGTGTCTCCAGTAGGGCACTTGAAGCGATGTAAAATCTTTATTGATAAAAGTCTTGAAAGATTCCCAGATATATTTGGTGCAGCTGGACATCCAAATGCTGTTTTCAAAATAAATTATAATAAGTTAATTGAAATAACAAACGGAACACCAGAAGATATTATTGAATGAGAGAACCAAAACTAATTGATTATAGTTTATTAACGTTGTTAGCATTGATTTGGGCATCTGCTTTTTTTAATATTAAAATAGCAACCTACTCGTTTGGACCTGTTACGATTGCATTTCTAAGAGTTTTTTTTGGTTCAATTCCAGTTTTACTACTTTGCTTTTACAAACAAATTAAAATCGAGGCATTTTCAAAAGATTGGCATTGGTTTGCAATGATTGGATTTATAAATTTAGTAGCTCCGTTTTTTTTAATAGCATATGGCGTTAAATCTGTTCAAAGTAACTTGGCAGCAATTTTAATGTCAACGACTACATTAAGCTCAACTGTTCTAGGACATTTTTTTACTAAAAATGAAAAATTTAATTTAACTAGGACAATTGGAATTTTAATAGGATTTTCAGGAATAGTTTATTTATTTTCAGATAATTTATTAATTAATGAAAATAACTTTACTTCAGCATTATTAATTTTGTTAGGATCTACCTGTTATGTGATTGGAGGTCTTTTAACACTTAAAATTAGCAAGAAAAAAAATGAAAATGTTACCAGTTCAATTTTGATTTGGGCTACTATTATATTATTACCTTTAGTATGTTTGATTGAACAACCTTGGAAAACTGTTCCAAGATTAGATTCTACTATTTCAGTTATTTATCTTGGTTTGGTATCTACTGGAATTGCCTGGTTATTGAGATTTAGAATTTTAATTAACAATGGTTTAATTTTTCAATCTCAAGTATCTTATCTAATTCCAATATTTGGTACTATTTTAAGTTATATCTTTTTAAAAGAATTGGTTACTACTAAAGTTATAATTTCGTTGATAGCAGTTGTTATAGGTATCTATTTTGTAAAAAAAGGTACAAAAGTTAAATAGTATTTTTTATTGCCTCTATATGAGAAGGACGAGTTTCACAGCATCCTCCAAGAATAGTTGCTCCATTTTCTCTAAATTTTTTTGCAAACATTGATATTTTTTCAGGATCTAAATCTTTTCTTTGACCTAAAAAACTATTGGGGTTAGATCCATCATTTTCTTTATACTGAGAAGTATAACCACCTTTTGGTTTAGTTGTTACAAATCCGTTTAATTTGAAACCAAATGGAACTTTAAGTTTTTGAATTTCATCTAAATTATTCTCATAATTTTCAGGCGAAACACATGCTAGAATTACTCCTAGGCAATTTTCAGTAATTATTGAATTAATTTCAGAAATTTTTTCTCCACTTGGTAAAGAGTTACCTTCAGAAATATGAACCCCAACTAAGTATGGTTTATTAAATTTCTTAATAGCTTCTATTCCGCATCTAATTTCTTTGATACTGCTCCAGACATCAAAATAGAAAAAATCTACTGAAGGGTTTAGTATTTCTGCTAATTCCGAATGATCGTTTGTGATTTCTTTTTCACTTCTCTTGTCTTCTTCATATGTCAAATCTTGAGGCGGGAGTCCTCCTGCAATTTTAATATGTGGATTATTTAATTTAGCTTTTTGTGCAATTTCACAGGCTTTCTGATTTAAGAATTTAAATTGATCTTCTATTCCATTTTCTCTCAATCTTTTTCTTCTGGTTGTAAAAGTTGTAGTTACAATTACATCAGCTCCCGATTTAATAAAATCATTATGAATATTAAGTATTAAGTTGTGGTATTTTTCCTCAATTAAAGCATTTGCACTCCACAAAGTTCCTTTAGGTTCCATACCTCTGGCCAATAACTCTTGACCCATTCCACCATCTAAAATTTTTGTTGTTTTAAAAAAATCTTTATTCATTTTATCCTCACTTTTTTAGTGCTTAAGCTACATGCAGGTGCACAATATAGTTCAACTACCTTGCTAATTAGATCTATTGGGAATTTCCATTTTAGCAGTTTATGCCCGCAATAGGATCAAATCGGCAACTAGATTTATATAATATTATTAAAATTTGTAAATTATTTATTAAAAATTATTTTAGCATTGAAAGAAAACGATCTTCTTTCTTCCTCAATATTAAAGGGGTAGGCTGTATGCATTAAGTAGTTTGGAAATATTAAAAGATCGCCTGTTTTTGGTATCAAATTAAAAATACTTTTTGAAAGAAAAGCTCTTTGTCCATTTATAAAATCAATTGTTCCATTTGTTCTTATTTTTTTATTTTTAACATTTTTATTTTTTGTCATATGTTTTGGAATTTTTAAATAACCAACACCTGATAAGTCCCCTTCATGATAATGTATAGGATTATACTCATTTTTATATTGGCTAACGACCCACAGGTTTAAAATTCTAATTTCTTTAATTTTTTTAATATGCTCTTTAGTTAGAAAAATTTTAATATTTTTTATTAATTCTTTTTCCAAATTTTTTTTTATAAAACTTTTAGAAATTTGAACTTCTTTTCTAATTTGACTTGCTAATTTTGAACTATAATCATTTGATTTTGAGAATATTTTTGTATCAACTTCATTGTTAAGTTTTTCTAAAAATTTTTTAGAAATTTTAGATTTTCCTATTGAAGGCCCAAATGGTTTAAAATTTTTCATCAGAGATTAAATATATCAAAAAATAATTAATTCAACTTATGCAATAAGTGTTATGCCCATTCTTATAGCTACAAAAATTACTAGACATGCAGTCATTAGGGCTAATATTTTGTTAGATAGGAATTTTATATTTAAAAAACTTCCAATTTGGCCACCAATTAAGACAGCAATAAATAGTGGCCAGTAATTTAAAAATTCGTTGAAGACTATATCCTTTGTTAATTGTCCACCTATACCAAAAATTGAATTTACTAAAATAAATAAAGATGCAGTACTTGTTATATGCCTTGGAAATCCTGCTTTCATCAAAAATAAAATAGGACTTAAAAATATCCCACCACCAATTCCAACCAAACCAGATACAAAACCGATTATTGATCCTATTAATATTGAGAAAATCAAGGGTATTTTTTTAATAAGAATTTCTTTTTTGTTAAAGGATTTGCTTTCAATAAGTAAAAAAACTCCAGCTAATATTAAAATAAAGAAAAGTAAAATTTCAAATAAATTTTTGTCAATTGATATAGATGCTCCGATAAAAGCAAGAGGTATAGAACCAATTAAGTAAGGATATAGTAAATTAAAATTAATATTTTTTGATTTTAAAAAATTTATAGAATTTCCAGAAACTACAATAATATTACAAATTAAAGCTAAAATTGGAAAAATATAGTAAGGAACATCCCAAATTAAAAGTAAAGCAAGATAAGTGGAGCCACCACCAAATCCTATACTTGAATATAATATTGCAGTTATAAAAAAAAATATTGTAAGTATAATCATTAAAAAATTTATTTATGATTGTAAATATAGCTTTACTAACTGTAACAGATACAAGAACAATTGATAACGATAAATCTGGTGCGATCTTGGTTGAAAAAATTAAAGAGGCCAATCATCAATTAATTGATAGAAAAATTTGTAAAGATAATAAAGCAGATATAGTTAAAATTTTAAAAGATTGGACTAGTCATAAAGATATTGACGTTATCATTACAACTGGTGGCACAGGTTTAACTGGAAGAGATATTACACCTGAAGCTGTTGATGAAATAGCAGATAAACATATTCCAGGATTTGGTGAAGTTTTTAGGACTATTAGTTTAAAAACAGTTGGTACGTCTTCAATTCAATCTAGAGCTTGTGCAGTTCTATCAAATGGTAAATACATATTTGCCTTACCAGGATCCTCAGGAGGAGTAACAGATGCTTGGGACGGTATCCTTAAACATCAATTAGATATTAATCATAAACCTTGTAATTTTGTCGAATTGTTTCCTAGACTAAAAGAGAAATAAAAAAATATCTCATTATTTTTCCAAAACTTACAAGAAATAAAAAAATTAAAAATTTAATTCTCATCGTTCCAGCGATAAAAGTAAGTGGATCACCAATAATTGGTACCCACGCAAATAACAAAGACCATTTACCATACTTTTTAAACCACCTGGATGATTTATCAATTTGTGTGTTGGTAAAAGGAAACCATTTTTTATCTTGAAATTTCAAGAAATAAATTCCTAGAAACCAATTGAAGATAGATCCTAAAATATTTCCAAAACTTGCAATAAATATTAAAAAAAATTTGTTATATGTTTCTGATAACAGATAAGTTGCTAATATAGCCTCTGATGAAAAAGGAAGTATTGTTGCTGCTAAAAATGAAACAATAAATAGACTTAAATAAGCAAACATTAACTTGAATTGAATAGAAAGTTATTTTTGGTATTTTTCTTTCCATTCAGAGTAGGGCATTCCATAAATATGTTGCTTTGCATCAGGATCTGATATTTCTACTCCTTTTTTTTCAGCTTCTTCTCTGTACCATCTAGACAAACAATTTCTGCAAAATCCAGCTAAATTCATTAAATCAATGTTTTGAACGTCTTTTCTTTCATCTAAATGTTTCATTAATCTTTCAAGTGTAGCTGATTGAATTTCTTTTTTTAGATTATCATCCATAATTTACGTTCCTATTTTTAATGTTAATTCTTAAAGCAAGTAAAACAAGTATTATTACCAAATATACTAATGGTCTAAAAAAAATTGTTTTAGATAACCATATATAATGAAGAGCTCCAAATATCGCTATCACGTAAATTAATCTGTGTAATTTTTTCCAATTGTTTTTAAGCAACTTCATCATCATTTGAGAAGATGTAATTGCCAATGGAAGTAGTAATACCCATGCTGCAAATCCAATAAAGATGTATTTTTTTTTCAGAACATCATCAATTATCGGCTGTAAATTAAATCTATAATCTATACCTACGTAAGTAAGGAGATGAAGAGATGCATAAAAAAAAACAAACAATCCCAACATTCTTCTAAAACTTATCCAAATATTTAAATTAGTTAGCCTTTTAAGTGGCGTCATACTTAATGTTAGACAGATAAATATTAAAGTCCACTCTCCAGTAAAATGAGTAATTTCTTTTACAGGTTCTGGCCCAAGTTTATTGAAGTATATTTTGTAAAAAATTAATAAAAATGGAATTGTGCTTAAAATAAATACACCTGGTTTAAAATATTTTCTCATTAAAAATATTTTTTTAGATCCATCCCTGTATATAAATTTGCAACTTCATCTCCGTAACCATTAAACATCAATGTTTTTACTCTTGGCACCCAAATATCTTTACCAATTATTCTTTCTGTTGCTTGAGACCATCTAGGATGATCTACATTAGGATTAACATTAGAGTAAAATCCATATTCTCGTGGAGATGCCCACATCCATGATGAAGTTGGCATTTTTTCTACAAATTTTATCTTAACAATTGCTTTTGCACTTTTGAAACCATACTTCCAAGGGATAAATATTCTCAGAGGCGCTCCATTTTGATTTGGAAGCTTTTTACCATACAAACCAGTCACAACTGTAGTTAAAGGGTGCATTGCTTCATCAATTCTTAATCCTTCTTTATAAGGCCAGTTCAAAACCGGATATCTTTGACCTTTCATTTGTTCAGGATCATAAACACTTTCAAATTCAACATACTTTGCTTTGCTAGTTGGGTTTACTTTTGACAATAATTTACTTAGCGAAAAACCCATCCATGGAATAACCATTGACCATCCTTCTACACATCTTAATCTGTATATTCTTTCTTCAGATACAAATGTTTCGGTTATTTCTTCCATAGAAATTTTGATAGGTTTTTCAACTTCCCCTTCAATACTTAGTGTCCATGGTGATGTTTTAAAATTTTGTGAATTAACATAAGGATCACTCTTTGAAGTACCGAACTCATAATAATTATTATAAGTTGTTATGTCTTTGAAGCTTGTAAGTTCATTCCTATCATCAGCTTGAGATTGACTTGCAAAAGGAATTGTGACTAATGCTAAAGAACTTGCACCATACCCAAGAGATTTAATAAATGATCTTCTATTTTTATAAATTTTCTCTGGTGTAATTTCTGAATACTTAATTTTTTTCATGAATAATAGGATTTCCTTTTAGCCAATCACTTTGATTATTTGTGTAATGTTCTTTTTTCCATATAGGAGACCTTTTTTTAATTTCTTCTATTATATATCTTGATAGAACGTAAGCCTCATCTCTATGCTTACATGCAACTGCTATAATAATACTAATTTCTCCTAAATTTAAGTAACCTTTGGCATGTTCAATAAAAACACTCTTATTGTTTATATTTAGTTTTTCTTCAGCTTCATTATAAATTTCCTCAAAACTTTTTATTACCAAAGCATCATGACTGTCATATGTAATACCTAAAACACTTTTATTATTATTTTGATTACGAACTGTCCCACTAAAAATTAATGAAGCTCCAAAATCATTAGATGCTATAAATTTTTCAGCATCAATTAATGATAATTTTTTAACTTTACTATCTACAATGTCAGTATGAAGCATTAACCTCCTCCAATTGGGGGAATAATACCAATTTTTTCATTATTTGTGATTTTATAATTGTCGCTAACAATATTATTTTTTTCTGAACAAAAAGCTGAAGAGTTAATGATTTTTATATAATATTCATTTCCATTAAATTTCTGATCTACATATTGAATTATTTTATTTCTTATATCCTTGATTGTTGTCTTTTGACCTAGATCTAGTTCTAATAAATTTTGGTCATTAAAATCTCTTGCAGCTCCAAACAACTCAATTTTAACTTTCATAAAGTTTAGAAAAAATCTTTTAAAAAGTTCGGAAGTCCATCTGGATTTTTCCATAATCCAGTTTTTCCTCCTTCTTTAATTAATAATTTTACATTATCTATTTTTAAATGAGGATTTACAATTTTGCTTAAATCGTAAATTGTAATCAGAGCTGCATTTACACCCATTATTGCTTCCATCTCTACACCTGTTTTGGCATAAGCGGAAACCACACAGTATACTTCTAGTGAACTATCTTCTTTATTCATTATGATTTTAGTAGCCGTATGATCTATTGGAAGAGGATGACACAAAGGTATTAATTCACTTGTTTTTTTAACACCTAATACTGCCGAAACTTCTGCTAAAGTAATTGGATCACCCTTAGGCATCTTTTTACTTTTAATAAGTTCAAATACCTTTTTGCCAACATAAATTTTTCCTGATGCCAAAGCTCTACGGAATGTTTCTTTTTTTTCAGAAACATCAATCATTTTAAATGAATTTTTTTCAAAAATTTCTTTAGCCCAGTTTTTTAAATCGTTGTTAGTTACAATCTTTAAATTTTTCATCTTATCCACCTGTTGTTGATAGATTTTTTGTTAATCCTGTTTCTCCTATTTCTAAATAGTGAGACTCTTTTTTATAATTTAATTGTTTCAAAATTAAATCTTTTAGTTCTTCAGTTTGGTCATCTCTTTGCATCAAGTGTCTAATATTTATTCCAGTATTTCCAAATAAACACAATCTTAAATCACCTTTGGCAGTTATTCTCAGTCTATTACAACTCTTGCAAAAATCTTTTGAGTAGGGTGCAATAACACCTAATTTTCCTTTGTATTCAGGATTTATATAATTCTTGGAAGGACCAGCATCTTTACCAAATGTTTGAATTACCCAATTATTATTTTTTAAATAATCTGTAAATTTATTTGCAGACACATGATACTGATTAAAATAATCTAAATTGTCTCCAGTTTGCATTAATTCTATATATCTAAAATCAATTTGATTATTTTTTATAAAATTAGCCCAACTTTTAAAATCTTCTTCTTTATCATTAACTCCTTTAAGAAGAACTGCATTAACTTTGATATTTTTAAAATTTAATTTTTGTAATTTTTTTATTCCTTCTAAAATCTCATTTAATCTATCATGTCCTGTAATTTTTCTAAAAGTTTTTGGGTCAAGACTATCAATACTTATATTTATGCCATCAAGACCACTTTCATTTAAATCATCTGCAATTCTATCTAAGTGATATCCATTAGTAGTGATTACAGTTTTTTTAATACCTGAATTTTTTTTAATTATTTTAATTATATCCAAAAAATCTTTTCTAACTGTAGGTTCTCCTCCAGTTAATCTTATTTTAGATACACCTAATTCTGATAAAGCTTTTGCAAGTCTTCCAATTTCTTCTTTAGTGATAAAGGTTCTGTTATCACTTTTATCAATTTTATAACCATTGGGTAAACAGTAGCCACATTTAAAATTACACACATCAGATATTGACAATCTTATGTATGGAAACCTCCGTCCAAAACTATCTTTGAGAATATTCATATGATATATTGAGTATTATTTCTTAAATAATCTATGAGTCAAATTTTAAATGATAATGAGATCAAACTATTTAAAAGAGATGGAGCGGTATTTTTAAGAAATAAATTTGATATCAAATGGATTGAGCTTTTAAGATCTGGAATAAATAAAGCAAAAAATAATCCAAGCCCCAGGTTTACTAATCATACCATAGATCCAAATTTACCTTGTTATTTAGAGGATTTTTGGACATGGAACTTACATAAAGAATTTGAGAATTTTGTTTTTAATTCACCTACAGCTAAAATTGCCTCTGAATTACTAGATGCTAAGCAGATTAATTTAGTAATGGATAATTGGTTTTTTAGAGAAGCTGGCTCTACATCTAAACCACCATTTCATCATGATATTTCTTATTTTGATTTTGAAGGTTCCATGTGTGTTTTGTGGATACCTCTTGAACCAGTAAAAAAAGAAGACTCTATAGCTTGGATAAAAGGCTCTCATTTGTGGGATAAATTATTTCTAAGAACTCGTTTTAAAGACGGCCATAAAGTTGATGGAGCAGAAGGAGTTGTGAATGGTGTTAAGTATGAATTAACTCCAGATATAATTTCTAATAAAGAAAATTATGAGTTTTTAGAATGGGATTTAGAAGTAGGAGATTGTGTATATTTTGATATTAGAACTTTGCATGGAGCTTTACACGAAACTACTCCAAAATCAGATATAAATAGATTTACACTTAGAATGGCGAAAGAAAATTCAAAAATAATTTATAGAGGTGATTGGGCTAGAGAAGAAAGATCAATTATGGAAGCTAATGGATATAAAAACGGTGATGATTTAAGTGGTAAAATGTTTCCAACTCTTTATGAAATTAATTCAAATTAATAATAAAATCTATTTGTCTTAAATTTTTTTAAAGTTTAACCTGGAGTATATTTTCTCTCAGATTCTGGATCTTTAGTTGAGTAAGGTAATTTTAAAACTTCATTCCAAAATTCTTCTGGAATATCTGTTTCAGCCCATAAAATATTTTTCTCAATACTCTGAACGCTAGTAACACCACAAATAGTAGATGTTATTCTTTTATCTTTCATAGAAAATTGTAAAGCTGCAGCACCCATTTCAACATTATATTTCTTACAAACTTTTTCTATTTCTCTAGCAGGTGCAAGTTTTTCTTCAGTAGCGTCTTGGTAAGTTATTTTTTTAAAATTACTTGGACCTTTTGCTAAAACACCACCCGCGTAAGGGGCAGCGTTGAAAATAGATATATTTTTACTATGAGCATAGCTATACATTTCATCTGCTTCTCTATTTAACAAAGTATATCTGTTGTGATTTATTATGACATCAAAGTCCCACTTTCTTAAGATAGGGAACATAATATCTATTCTTCCCATAGCTAAACCAACTGCTTTTGCCAAACCTTCTTCTTTAATTTTAAACAATTCATCCAATGCCCCATCTTTTTTAGTTACGTCATTTATATCTTTTACGTATTCTGGGTCATGAAGAAATAAAACATCTACAGAATCAACGTTTAAAGCTTTTAAACTTTCTTCAACAGACTCCCTTGTTCTTTTTTTATCAAGAACTAATGTATCCATATTTCTATCGATTTTAGTTGATAAAACAAAGTTTTCTGGCCATCCACCATTTTCTTTTATTGCTATACCAATTCTTTTTTCACTTTCTCCCATTGCATAATTTCTTGAAGTATCAAGCAAATTTACTGGGCCTTGAAAAAATCTTTTTAGCGTTTCCTGAGCTCTTTGTTCAGGTACTTCATAACCGTAAGTATCTGGCATACTACCTAAAGAGGAGGTTCCAAAACTCAATTCAGTGACTTCAACACCAGTATTTTTGATTTTATTTTTTTTCATAAATTATATTTTAAGTTTATAAAACTTTTTTGCATTATTATAAAAGATGTTTTGTTTTTCATCTATACTTAAATCTTTAAGTAAATTTGTTGCTGCATTATACCATCCTGAATAATTTGTTCTTAAGTTACAGACAGGCCAATCAGATCCCCATAAAATTTTTTTATCAGTAAATAGATTTAATATCTCATCTACATATGGTTTTAGATCTTGCTCAGTCCAATTTTCACAGGCTTCTGTGACCATTCCAGAAAATTTACAATATACATTTTCTAGCTTAGATAATTTGTTCATACCTTTTTGCCAAAGAATAAATTCTTCTTGTTTATTATTACAGATTTTTGGTTTCATTAAATGATCTATGATAAATCTTAGAGAAGGATATTTTGTAGCAATTTTGTAAAAATTTTCTAAGTGCACTGGAAATCCTAGTGCATCAAAGCTTAAATCTAAATTAATTATATTTTTAAAAAAAGTATCAAAATTTTTATTTAAAACCCAATTTTCATCTGGAATATCTTGTATCATAGGTCTTACTCCAAGAAATTTAGGATGTTTTGAGAAAATTTTTAATTGTTCTAATTGATTTTGGTCTTCAAAATTCACCCAACCAATAACTCCACAAACTAAATCAGAACCTTCGGCAATATTTAACATATATTCAGTTTCTGCATTAGTTGCTGCAGCTTGAACTAAAACAGTTTTGTGTAAATCTATTGAGTCAGAAACCTGAATTAAATCTTTAACTTCATATTTTTGATTTAATATTGGATTGTTTTTTGGCATCCAATGATAATCACCCCTTGAAGGATCCCAAAAATGTTGATGTGAATCAATAACTTTCATAAGTTATTATAAATTAGGTTCACTCTCCCAAAATGCTTTCATCTAAAATCTTAGTGTCATATGCTGAATAAGAATGCCATCCTGCAACTGTTTGATCAAAATCAACAATACTTCCAGTCATAATACCCGACTCATCTGAGCACAAGAAAGCTAAGATCTTAGCAACATCCAAAGGTTTGTTTAATCTTTTAAATGGAACTTTGGCTTCAGCTTTTTTTAACCAGTCATCATCTGCATTATGAAATTTTTTTTGAATTACTGTTTCTGCTGGCGTATCTGTCCAACCTAAATTTACACCATTCACTCTTATTTGGTGCCCAGATACTGAATTTGCAACATTTTTAATCATTATAGCTAATGCTGCTTTAGAAGAGCTGTAAGCAGTTAAGAAAGGCATACCACTATATCCAGCCATTGATAAAATATGAGCAATAGTTCCTTTTTTTTTATCTCTAATCATTATTTTTATAACATCTTGCATCATAAAAAGAGGAGCTTTTACATTTACATTAAAATTTTTGTCATAATTTTCCTCTGTAGTGCTTAAGATCGTTCCTCTTTCTGTAAAAGCAGCAACATTAATAAAACTATCTACAGTGTTGAATTTTTTATCAGTCTCAGAAACTATTTTTTTACAATCTTCAAGTTTTTCTAAATCTGCTTGAACGTATAAGCATTCCGCACCTATACTTTCTATTTCAGATTTTACTTTGTTTCCTTTGTCGCTATTTCTACCACAGATAGTTACGCCTTTAGCACCTCTACTTGCAAGCAATTTTGCTGTCTCAGCTCCACTACCTTGAGTACTTCCTGTTACAATTATTATTTTATTTTTAAACTGGTTAGCTTGATCAGATATATATTTTTTAGTCATAAAATTTTAAGTTATACAGATAACTAAGCCCAATATAAAATTGGGCTTAGAAACTTTTAAGAAGAATAATGAATTTATCCTGCAATACAAGATCCAATGTTTGGCTTCATACAAACATCAAGACCTGTATAGATTGCTTTTAGTGATGGGTTGTCAAATTTTAATGCTTTACCATCTACTATGTCTTTAAGAACATACATAGCTTTATAGCCCATCATATATGGCTGTTGACCTACTTGACCATGAGTTCTTCCAGCATCTAAATCTTCCATTTGCATTGGAAGAGTGTCTGCAATTACAACAGCAGTTTTCATAGAACTAATTCTATCTGCATGCTTTTCAGCAACTCTTCTGAAAGCTTTAGATACGAATTGAGGGAAACCGCCTGTTGGTACAAATGCTGTTAGGTTTGGATGTTTTGCAAAGATATCTTCCATTTGTTGAACAGAAAGAGGGAAATCATCGTTCGTGTACAGAGGACATCCGCTAGCTTCAGTCCATCCATTTTCACCCTTAAGAGCCGCACTAGGATAAGTTCCTGAGTCTGCTCTTCCAGCAATAGTATCTCTTATACCTGACATTCTTTCATTGTGGTTTGCAGCTGCAGCACCACCAGATTGTATACAAATTTCACCACCGTTAGGTTTTAACATCATAACAATTTGAGCAAGGTATACACCAATGTCATAGTTTTTTGTTCCGACATAAGCTGCTCTTAAACCAGCATCTTTAGTTAAAAGATCTGAGTCCCAAGTAATGATTGGAATATCTGTTCCTTTAACAGCTTTTGCCATTGCAGCCGCATTAGAAGATGCAACAGCAATTCCATCAACACCTTTAGCAATTAAATCTTGAACAATTTGCACTTGTTCTTGTTCAGTATGTTCTCCAGGTCCAATGTATAAACATTCTATCCCGCCAATTTCTTTCTCAGCAACTTTACAACCATCTCTCGCTAAATCAAAAAACGGGTTGTTCATAGCTTTTGGAACTAATGCAAAAACTTTATCAGCTGCATATGAAATTCCAGAAATTGATACAAAAATAAATGCTAACATTGCAATTATTGTTTTTCTCATATTTCTCTCTCTCTTAGTTAGTTAATTTAATAAACAGATACTATTTAGAATGTTTTTACGTTTCAAGTAAAATGATGTTATTCAACTAAAAAGTGATACATCAAATGATTGATTTTACATCAATAAATGTTACGATGTTTATATGAAAAATCATTGGAAAAATGTCTCTATTAAGAAAATTTCTGAGGAATCAGGATATGGTACAGCCACTGTAGATAGAGTTTTAAATAACAGAAAAGGGGTGAGTAAAAAAACTAAAGATAAAATTATAAAAATTTTAAATAACCTTCAAAACGGAAACAATACAAATCAAACTAAAAATATTTTAATTTGTTGTCAATCAGGACCTTCATACAATAAGACTCTTGAGGAGAGCTTAGATAATATTAATAATGAAATTTATAAGTTTAATTTAATAAAACATTTTATTCCTGCAAAAGAATTTAAACCCAGTCAATTTGTTAAAATTTTAAGAGAAACTTCAAATTTTGATGCAGTGATTATAGTTTCACAAGAGGACCAAAATATAAATAACGAGCTAAGTAAAATTGCGAGTGAAGGAAAACCTGTGATTACATTAACAACTGATTTTCCAAATTCGAACAGAGTAGCTTATATTGGTAACAATCAATCTAATGCAGGATCGACTGCTGCAAGTATAATTGGAAAAAATGTTGGTAAAAGATCAGGTTCAATTTTGATGGTCATGAGTATGCCATATAGATGTCAACAGGAAAGAGAACTGGGTTTTAGAAAAGTATTAAGATCAGAATTTCCAAATCTTAAAATCAAAGAAAGTGTTTTCAATTTAGATACATCGGAACAAAGTTATAAATATGTAAAAAAATATATTAAAGAAAATGGACCACCTTTAGGAATTTATAATATTGCTGGAGGAAATTTAGGTGTCGCTAAAGCAATTAGTGAAATGAATGTAAAAGATCATATTATATTTGTAGGTCATGAACTAAATAAAAATTCTAAAAATCTTTTAGAAAATGATAAAATGGATTTTGTTATAGGCCACGATGTTGAATTAGAAATCAAAGTTGCATTTGATAAAATTTTAGATTTTGAGAAAAATCCAGATAATCAAAATTCTTTTTTTTCAGATATATTAATTTTCAATAGATATAATTGTATGGATAAAAAAGTTTATTAACTAATTCTTTTTATTCTTAACTTTTTCTAACCAAACTGCACCTACGATAAATATTCCTAAAAATGTTCCTTGCCAATAAGGGTCAATTCCAGCCATTAGAAGACTGTTTCTAATTGTTTCCATTAATGCAGCACCAATAAATGCTCCAAAAGTACCACCAACACCACCCATTAAGTTAGCACCACCAATAACTGTTGCTGCAATAACTCTTAATTCATAAGTATAACCTAAAGCATTAGTTACAGAGCCCATCCATCCAACTATCATAACAGCAGAAATTGCAGCAAATAGTCCACTGATCATGTAGACTGACATTTCAATCCATCTCGTATTAATTCCAGATAATTCAGCAGCTTTTTTATTACTACCAACCGCAAAAACATGTTTGCCATATGAGGTATATTTCAATACTAAACCCATAACTATCGTAAGAAATATTAATAACCAAGTTGCGTTAGCAAGACCTAGCATTGAACCTCCTCCAATTTCATAAAACATTTCATCTTTAGGTCCAAATTCATAAAACATTTTATTGTTTGAGACTACTAAAGCTAAACTTCTTGCAGCAGCCATCATTCCTAAAGTGACTACAAAAGGAGAAAGTTTAACATAAGCAATTAGATATCCATTTACTGCACCAATTAATGTACCAGCAAGTAAAGCTAAAATTATTGATACCCAAACATAAACTCCTTCAAAATATGAGGCTTTGGAATACCATTCAGGTAAAAATTGAGCATCCAAAAATAAACCACATATAACTCCTGTAACACCCATTATTGACCCTACAGACAAATCTATCCCAGCAGTAATAATCACAAATGTCATTCCAATTGCCATTATTCCGATGAAAGAAAAGTTTCGTGTAATATTAAAAAGATTATCTTTGCTAGAGAAAGCATCTTCTACAAAAAACATAATAAAACAAATCCCAAATAAAGCTATTGTTACCCAAAAAGATTGTTCAGAAACAAGTTTTTGTAATAAATTTTTTTCAGTCTTAGAGATTATTTCCTGATTAAATTTTACTGAACTCATACTCTATCTATTGCTCCTGTAATTAAGCCTGTAGCTTCTTCTGTAGAAGAATCTTTTATATTTTTTTCGCAAACTTTTTCACCTCGTCTTAATACTACTAGCTTGTCGCATACTTCAAATATATCTGGCATTCTGTGACTAATTAACATCACTGCTATTCCTTGATCTTTTAATCTTTTTATAAGATCTAATACTTCAGCAACTTGCCTAACACTAATTGCTGCTGTTGGTTCATCCATTAAAACTAATTTAGGATTTGTAAGTCTTGTCCTTGCAATAGCAACAGCCTGTCTTTGTCCACCAGACATTTGCATAACTAAATCTTTTGGTCGAGTTTCGGATTTAAGTTCCTCAAATAATTCAGAGGATTTTTTAAACATTGCAGGATAATCCAAATACTTAAATGGCCAAATACCTTTTTGTATCTCTCTACCTAGAAAAACATTAGATGCTGCAGTTAAATGATTACAAAGAGCTAAGTCTTGATAAACTACCTCAATACCAGATTTTCTTGCATCTATTGGTTTTTCAAATGACACAGTATTATTTTCAAACTTTATTTCACCATTTGAAGGTTTAAAATTACCAGCTATTATTTTTAGTAGTGTAGATTTACCTGCTCCATTATCACCCATTAATCCTACAGTTTCAGCTTCTTTAATATCAAAACTAACCCCTGTTAAAGCCTGTATGGCTCCAAAATTTTTTTCTATATTATTTAAAGAAAGAATGCTCATTTTAGAATTTTACATCTACAACTTTGCCACTTTCAAATGATTCATATGCTGCATTAGCTATTATTAAAGCGTTTCTACCATCTTCAAATCCTACTAATGGTTTTGTTTTATCTTCAACACATTTTACAAACTCATTAAATTGATCTCTGTAAGCTTGCTCATATCTTTCAATAAAAAAGAAATGTATGGGTTCTTTTTCATTTGTAGATGTACTTGTGTATCTTTCTAAAGAAGTCGGGGTTTGATTGTTTGAAATTACCATACCTTTACTTCCAAACACTTCTACTCTTTGGTCATATCCATAAACTGCTCTTCGAGAGTTATTAATATGGATTAAAACTCCTTTTTTTGATTTTAGAATAAACATTGCTGTATCTAGATCTTTTTCTTTCTGTGAATTTTTATCAAACAAAGCACCTCCAAATGCAGATATCTGAACTACAGGATCATCCCCTAAAATAAATCTAGTTAAATCGAAATCATGTATAGTTGTATCTCTAAAAAATCCTCCTGCAGCTTTTAGATAGTCTATCCCTGGGGGCTCAGGATCTCTACTTGTAATAACAACCATTTCTAATTCACCAATTTCTTTTTTTACTCTTGCTTGTTTAGCTTTTGCATGACTTGCATCAAATCTTCTATTAAAGCCGATTTGAATAGGAACGTTTGTTCCCTTTATATTTTCCATGCATTCATTTACTTTATTGATATCTAAATCAATTGGCTTTTCACAGAAAATTGCTTTTCCTGCTTTTGCAGCCATTGTGATAAATTGAGTGTGTGTTGGTGTAGCTGAAGCGATAAGAACTGCATCTACATCATCTGAATTTATTGCTTCCTCAGGTGAAGATGCAATTGAACATCCTGTTGATTTTGATACTTCTTTAGCAAATTCTGAATTAACATCATATATATATTTTAATTTTGCATTCGGATGTGCTGCAATAAATTTAGCATGCATTTTTCCAATTCGTCCTGCTCCCATTAAAGAAAAGTTAAGCATAAGAATATAGAACAGAATTAAAAAATAAAATCAAGAAACATTTTTAAATGATGAATTAAACATCAAATTAAATTATAATTTTCTTGATGCACAAAACATCATAATTTAAAAATAAATTTAACTTTTTAAATAATTAGTATGTCAGTAAAATTAGGAATAGCACCAATTGCTTGGAGTAACGATGATATGCCAGAATTGGGTGGTGATACTTCTTTAGAACAATGTTTATCTGAAGCTAGTCAAGCAGGGTTTATTGGAATTGAGTCTGGTGGTAAATTTCCAAAAAAATCAGAAGAATTAATACCTAAGCTTAACGAATTTAAATTAAATCTTTGCTCAGGTTGGTATGGAGCTAATTTAAGAACAAATAGTGTTGATGAAGAAAAAAATCTCATTCAAGATCAACTAAAACTTTTTAAAGATTGTGATTCACCATGTATGGTTTTTGCTGAAGTGTCTGGCTCAATTCAAGGAGATCCAAATCAAAAATTATCTACAAGACCTCAAATGGATCTTGAAGAGTGTAAAAAATATTATGAAAAAATTTCTGAAATGGGAAAATATCTTGAGGATGAAGGTATGCCGCTTGCTTACCACCATCATATGGGAACCGTAATAGAGACAGAAGAAGATACAGTAAGATTACTTGAGAACACTCATGATAGTGTAAAACTTACATTAGATACTGGTCATATGTTGTTTGCTCAGGGAGACTCATTAAAAATATTAAACAACTTTAGTGAAAGATTAATTCATATGCATTGTAAAGACATTAGAAAAAATGTTTTAGAAAAATCTTTAAAAGAAGACTTAAGTTTTAGAGGGGCATTTTTAGAAGGTGCATTTACAGTTCCAGGCGATGGATGTATTGATTACAAGCCTTTATTTGATGTGCTGAAAGAAAAAAATTATTCTGGATGGTTAGTAGTAGAGGCAGAACAAGATCCTGCAAAAGCAAATCCATTTGAATATGCAAAAATAGGTTACAAGTATTTAACTGAAACTTTAAATCTTAGTGGTATTGAGATTTATAAAAGTTAATTTTCAATAAATAATAAATCTAAATTTTTAGATTAAATCTTTTACTATAGTCTTACAATTTTTGATTTTTCCAATGTATTATCGAAATAATCAATTATATTTTGAATTGTTTCCACTCCCATTCTTGTCATACATTCATCAGTAAATGCTGCTGTATGTGGACTTAAGTAAACTTTTTCATTTTTTAAAAGAGGATTATCATTTTCTGGTGGCTCTTGTTTGAATACATCAATTCCTGCTCCAAATATTAAATCTTCATTTAAAGCCTTATCAAGATCTTCCTCATGAATAATTCCACCTCTAGCGGCATTAATGATGATACAGTTTTTCCTCATAGTTTTAAGTAAATCATAATTAATAAGATTTTCTGTTTTTTCAGTTAAAGGCAAATGTAAAGATATTACATCCATTGTTTTTACTGCCTCTTCAAGATTATCAACTTTTTTTCCACCAAGCTTCTCTATTGTATCTTTATCTACAAATGGATCATAGACGAATACATTCATTTCAAATCCTAAACATCTTTTAATAAGTGCTTTACCTATTCTACCAAATCCCATAATTAGGAAATTTTTTTTCCATACTTCAATAGTTTTGGGTAATTTATTTCTATCCTTAAAATTACCTTCTTTAACCGTCGTATGATAAAGCTCTCTTCTTTTTGCAATATTAAGTAAGACAAACATAACATGCTCTGCAACTGTAACTGCATTTGCATTAGCTGTAATAGCAATTTTGATATCTCTTTCTTTAGCTGTTTTTAAATCAATATTATCGTAGCCTACTCCATGTCTAGATATTATTTTAAGATTTTTTGCTTCGTTAATTACCTCACCTGGTAGTTTTGCTATTCTAATTGAAGCACCATCACAATCTTTTATTTTAGCCTTTAAGTTTTCTACTGAAACATCGTCAGTTACCTCTACATCAAAATCTGGATGGTTATTAATTAATTCCATGCCTTTATCATGAACTTTTTGGATAACTAGAATTTTCTTTTTATTACTCATAATTTTTATTTAAGCTTTTCTGTTGAAGGCTTTTCTAATACGAAAAATATTTAACAATGTAAAATAGTTTTTTAAAAAGTTGTAATTATTTTCTTATTAAAATAAATTTAGTTGTGAATTTAACTATAAAAACTCTACTTTACATTTTTAACTTTCTTGAAAAGATAAATACTTTTTTTCTAAGAATTGGAAGACAATTTGCATGGATCGCAATTTTTTTAATGGTTGTCGTAATTATGATCCAGGTTTTTTTTAGGTATGTTCTCAACAACGCATTACCTTGGCCTGATGAAGTTGCGAGATTTTTAATGCTATGGATGACAGGGTTAATTGCTCCTTCAGCTTATAGATGGGGTGGTTTTGTCTCAATTGATATGCTGGAAAGATTTTTACCTAAAATCATATCAACTTTTTTAACCTTATTTTTATTGATCATATCTTTATTTGTTTTGATCATTGGACTTGAATTAGGTTTGAAACACATTAATGCTGGATGGATATTTAATTCAGCTTCAATCAAAATTCCATTTAATCTAATTGGTGGCAAAGCAGAGCCAATAAAATTAGCCTGGATGTATATGTCGTTACCTGTTGGAATTGTTTTTTTGATTTTAGTAAACATAGAGTTAATTTTAAGAAATTTTTTAAGTAATTTTACAAAATTAGAATTACCTGAAGATTTAGATAAACAAAAATTGGAGACACAGTAATGTTAATTTGGTTTCTCCCTTTATTTTTATTATTTTTGTTAATTGGATTACCAGTATTCTTTGGATTGTTGGCTGCTCCTGGAATTTTACTTTGGTTGAATGATCAATCCAGAGATGGAGCAATGCTTTATAGAAATATTTACAATGGTATTGATAGTTTTCCTTTAATGGCAATTCCTTTTTTTATGTTAGCTGGTGAGCTAATGAATAGGGGAGGAATTACTCAAAGATTAGTAGAATTTAGCCAGGCGATGATGGGTCATTTAAAGGGGGGCTTGGCACATGTTAATGTTTTAACTTCAATGCTTTTCGCTGGCCTATCTGGATCTGCAGTTGCAGATACTTCTGCAATTGGTTCGATGTTAATTCCTGCAATGGAGAAGCAAGGGTATACTAAAAAATTTTCAGCAGCAATTACCGCAGCGAGTTCAGTAATTGGTCCAATCATTCCACCTTCAGGAATAATGATTATTTATGCATACGTTATGGGAGAGAGCGTAGCTGCCTTATTCCTAGCAGGTATTATTCCTGGAATTTTAGTTGGTGTTAGTTTGATGGTTACAATCAAATTTATGGCTAAAAGATATAATTTTCCTGCCGTAACAAAAAAAACAACATGGAGACAAAGAGGGAAAGCTTCTTTGAAAGCTTTTTTCCCATTAATGACTCCTGTTATAATTCTAGGAGGTATACTTGGAGGAATTTTTACTCCAACTGAAGCATCTGCAGTTGCAGCTGCTTACGCAATGTTTATTGGTTTGTTTGTTTTAAAATCTTTAGAGTGGAAAGACGTACCAAAAGTTATGACAAAAGCTGCAATGGTTTCATCTGTAGTATTACTTTTGGTTGGTGCTGCAATGGCTTTTAAAACAGTTGTTAGCTTATCTCATGCACCAGAATATCTTGCTGAATTTGTTTTAGGATTAACTGACAATCCTTATATTTTATTATTTCTGATTAATATTTTACTATTTATTGTTGGAATGTTTTTAGATGCTGGTCCCGCAATAATTATTTTAGGACCAATACTTGGACCAGTGTTTGTAGAATTAGGTGTACATCCAGTTCATTTTGCAATTATTATGTCAGTTAACTTAACTGTTGGTTTAGCAACACCACCAATGGGTTTAGTTTTATTTGTTGCATCCTCAGTTTCTGGTGAAAGAGTTGAAACTATATCAAAAGCAATATTGCCATTTTTAGCAGTAGAAGCAATTGTAATATTTTTAATTACTTACTTCCCGTCAATCTCAATGACCATTCCTTTACTTACGGGTTTTGCAAAATAATTTTAATTTTTAGATAATAGACACAGAGGTTCAATTTAGGTATATTTTCTATACTTAAATATATATTTTAAAGAGAGGGAAAAAATAATGAGTAAATTAATTAAATCATTTTTTTCATTATTATTCTTAATTAGTTTTACAGCTTCTGTTTCAGCTGCTGATTACAATTTAAGAATGACAATGAACTCCAATGATCAAGATGAAGACTATGATGGTGCAGTAGTATTTAAAAACTACGTTGAAGCAGCATCAAATGGAAAAATATCTGTGGAACTTTTTGTAGGTACACAGTTATGTTCTAAAGGAGCAGAATGTTTACAAGGTGTTTCTGATGGAAGTATCGACGTTTACATTTCTACTTCTGGAGGAGCAGCTGGTGTATTCCCGTATGTTCAAGTTTTAGATTTACCATATCTAATGGCAGACGACAGAATTGCTGAAGATGTTATGCAAGGTGATTTTGTAAGAACTATGAGACAAATGGCTCTTAAAGATTCAGGCGACACAATAAGATTAATGACTATCGGGAATACTGGTGGATGGAGAAATTTTGCTAACACTAAAAGAAGAGTTGCAGAACCATCGGACATGAAAGGTCTAAAAATCAGAACTGTTGTAGCTGACTTGCCTCAAGAGCTTGTGAGAGCTTTAGGTGCATCACCAACTCCTATTCCATGGCCAGAATTATTTACATCTTTTCAAACTGGTGTAGTTGAAGGTTCTAAAAATGGAATAACTGACATTATGAATATGAAGTTTCCAGATGCAGGTCTAAAATATGTTACTTTAGACGGTCATGCATACATGGGAGCACTTTGGTGGATGAACAATGCAAAATATCAATCTATGCCAAAAGAACTTAAGAAAGTTATTACAGATGGATTTTATGCATTGCAACAAGCTACATTTGCATCTCCAAAAAGAAAATCAATCAAAGCATATGAAGACTTTGTAGCTGGCGGTGGAGATTTATATGTTCCAACTCCAGCACAAAAAGCTAGCTTCAAAAAAGCTGCTAGTCCAGTTTATGATTGGTTTAAGTCAAATGTTAAAGGTGGCGAACAAATCTTTGACGCTTTAACAAGTGCAGTTGCTGATGCTGAGAAAAAAGCATCAAGTGCATACGACAAAGACTTATAATCTTAATTTAATGATGGGGCGGATTTAATTATTCGCCTCATTACCTAAACGGATAAATCCAAGCTTTGTAGTCTTTAATAAGTATATGCGCTTTTTCAATTTGCTCAGGAGTCATTTTTTTAATAACTTCTTCTTGAGAAATCGCAGCATCAGGATCGCCTCCAATAGCAGACAAACCATACCACATGTAAGCTCTAACAAGATCAGGGGCAGGAAGTCCTCTACCGATTTCATAATACCACCCAACACCCGATTGAGCACCAGGATGACCTTTCATCGAAGATCTAAGATACCATTCAAAAGCTCTAACATCATCTTGCTCAACTCCAAGACCCATTGCATACATTATTCCAATAAGCTCTTCAGCATCAGCGTTCCCAGATCTGGCAGCTGGCATCAGTTCTTCCATAGCTTCTTGAAATTTTCCAGCTTCCATCAAGTCTCTAGCATTTTCAATTTCTGCAAAAACTATAGATGGAATAAAAAAAATTATAAAAAAGTATCTCAACATATAAAAATATTAATATTTATAATTCCATTTTTAATTTCAGCAAACAAAACATATTCAATTGAATTACCAAAACCTTTAACAGGTAATGATTTTCATAAAGTTGATATGAAAAAGGTTAAAATAGGAAGACTTTTATTTCATGATAAAATTTTATCTGCCAATCGTAATATTGCTTGTGCAACTTGTCATAGCCATGATTTAGGAGGGTCTGATGGACTTTCATTAGGAATTGGTGAAGGAGGACATGGTATTGGATTAAAAAGAACAGCTGGATCAGGGGATGATAAAATCAAAAAACGTATTCCGAGAAACGCTTTAGCATTATGGAATTTAGGATTTAAAGATATTACAACATTACTTCATGATGGTAGAGTGACTAAATCTGACATATTTGGAAATGGTTTTAATACCCCAGCACAAGAACTGCTTCCAAAAGGTCTTGATAATATAGTTGCTGTACAAGCTTTATTTCCAATGACAAGACAATTTGAAATGGCTGGAAATCCAGGTGAAAATGAAATTATAGGACTTGTTTCAAAAGTTGGTAAAGACAGTATGAGAATTGATAGAGTTTGGCCAGTAATAGCTCATAGAATAAGAGGAGTTCCAGAATATGTTGAAATGTTTAAACATGCTTTCGATGATGTTGATAATGCTTTAGATATAAATATTACACATATAGTAAACTCAATTGCAGCTTTTGAAATTCATGAATGGACATCTTTTGACTCTCCATTTGATGAATATTTAAACGGAAATAAATCAGCATTAAATTCAAGTCAGATTGCAGGTATGAATTTATTCTATGGCAAAGCTAATTGTAGCTCATGTCATTCAGGGTCTTTATTGTCTGATCAAAAATTTCACTCAATAGGTATTCCACAATTTGGACCAGGCAGAACCAGACCATTTGATCCTTATGCACGTGATGTTGGAAGAATGGTTGAAACAGATGATGTGGATGACATGTATAAATTTAAAACACCCGCTCTAAGAAATGTTTCTTTAACGGCACCTTATGGTCATAATGGTGCTTATCCAACACTTAAGGGCATAATTAAACATCATTTAAATCCAGTAACTATGAACAAAAATTGGAAACCTCAATATGCAAATTTGCCAAAGGCTCCATGGTTAGAACAAATAGATTTTGTTACTTTTTCTGACAAAAGAGAACAGGATAGAATAATTTCAAGTATAGATATCAAGCCAATAGATTTAAGTGAAAAAGAAATTGATCAATTAGTTTCTTTTCTAGAATCTCTAACTGGAAAAAGTGGAAATCAAAGACCACTCGGTAAACCAGAAAAAGTACCAAGTGGATTAACAATTGATTAAATTTATTTAATTAAACTGATAGAAAATAAATATGGAAAAAATTAAATATGGAATAATTGGAGCTGGCACAATGGCTCGAGAACATATCCTAAATTTATCTCTAATAGATGAAGCTGAAGTAGTTGCTCTTTCAGATCCTCACGAAGAGTCTTTGAAACAGTGCCAAGAATTACTTAAATCAGAAGTTGTTTGCTTTAAAAATCATCAAGATTTGATTAAAGAAAATTTAGTCGATGTATATATAATCTCATCTCCTAATTTTACTCATATTCAAATTTTAAAAGATGTAATTCAAACTAAGAAACACATATTGGTTGAAAAACCTTTGTGTACTAAGACAAAAGATTGTTTAGAAATAGAAAAACTTACTAAAGACTACCCGTCAGTATTTTGGACTGCAATGGAATATAGGTACATGCCTCCTGTTTCAAAATTTATTAAAGAAATTCACAACAAAACAATTGGTGATCTAAAAACATTAACAATAAGAGAGCACAGATTTCCTTTCCTAAAAAAAGTAAATGACTGGAACAGATTTGAAAAAAATACCGGAGGAACTTTAGTTGAAAAGTGTTGTCATTTTTTTGATTTGATGCGTTTTATTGTTAAGAGTGAGCCCGTAAGTGTTTATGCGAGTGGGGGACAAGATGTAAATCATTTAGATGAGGAATATGATGGGAAAAAACCAGATATTATTGATAATGCTTACGTAATTGTTAATTTTGAGAACGGCTCAAGAAGTATGCTTGAGCTTTGTATGTTTGCTGAAAATTCTGAAATGCAAGAAGAGTTAACCGCAACAGGAGATATCGGTAAAATTGAAACTTCAGTTCCTTCAAACGAGTCTGGGAAAACTACTTCTGATGTAAGAATTGGTATGAGAGATGGAAAAACAAAACAAGAAAGTGTTAGTGTAGATCCAAAAATACTTGAAGCAGGACATCATCATGGGTCAACTTATTATGAACATTTAGCCTTTATAAATGCAGTAAAAAATAAATTAAAGCCAGAGGTATCTTTGAATGATGGATTAATTGCAGTTGCTGTTGGAGAAGCTGCTGAGACATCAATTAAACTTGGAAGAGTAGTTAAGTTAAACGAAATAATTACTTAAAAAAATCAATTGCCTTTTTAACTATAAAATTGCTAACTCTAATATTTGACTCTGTAGTAACACCTGAAATATGAGGAGTTAAAATACAATTCATTTCAGATGTAATTCTTTCGTATAAATCTTTTTTAATAGGTTCATTTTCAAACACATCTAATGCAAATCCTGAAATTAGATTTTGATCATAAGCATTTATAAGATCATTCTCATTTACAACACTACCTCTAGAAGTATTGATTATAATTGGCTGTTTTTGCATTTTAGAAAATGAAGTCTTGTTGATTAAATTTTTAGTATCTTCTGTTAATGGTAAATGTAAAGAAATAATATCTGCATTTTTAAATACATCTTCCAATGTAGATAATTTATAATTTTTTTCATTATCTTCTAATTTTTTAATATAAGGATCATAAGCCAAAACATTCAGTCCATTTTTCAAACTATAGTCAGCAACTTTTCTGCCGATGGTACCAAAACCCACTATTCCAATACACTTTCCATTTATTTCAGAGGATTTAATAGTTGTTCTAGGCCAATCACCTTTGATCGTTCCATGATGAAACATAGGAATTTTTTTTATCAAAGACATCGAGGATGAAATCACATACTCAGCTACAGAGTCCGCATTCATGCCAGTCGCAGGTTGTACATGAATATTTTTGGTTTTACAAAATTCAGTATCAATGTTGTCTAAACCAACACCCAGTCTTCCTATAAATTTTAATTTACTAGCGTTAGATAAAATATCTTTGGTTACTTGAGTTTTATTTCTGACAATTAAACCATCATAATCTTTAATAATTTCTTTAAGTTCTTCTTTTTTTTCCCAAAGCTTTTCATCAAATTCGATTTCAAAAGTATTATTTAGATCATCTAAACTGTCTTGATTAATAAACTCTGTTATTAATATTTTAAACATACTTACTTATATATATTTTTAACTTAAATTGAATAACTTACTTTTTTATTGAAATCGTTGTTGGCCTTATTGAATTTGAAACAATATTTCTAGAAAGTTTTATCTCTCTTAAAACGATATAAATTCCAGCACCAATTATAAAAACATTTCCTAAATATATATTCCAGGTAGGGATTTCATTAAATATATAAAAACCGATCAATGCACCAATTAATAATTGCACATATTGTGTATTTGCAAATATTGAAGCTGGAAGATGTCGAGCAGAGTTTATAATAAAAATCATTCCCATTCCTCTTAGTAAACCTGCATTAAAATTTAAAAAAAAATCTGTTTTGGTCATTGGAATATAAAGCTCAAATGTAATCACACCAGAAATCACAATTAAAATTAACTTCCCAATTATTAAAAAAGAATACACGCTTTCTGATTGACCGTATTTTTTCACCAACAAATGACCTACCGAAGAAAAAATAGGTATTAATAATGCCAATAACACATAGTTATTTATTTCTTTTCCAAAAGGATCTATTGCAATTATTGTTCCAATAAAACCTACTAATATTGCCGTATATCTTCTCCAACTTACTTTTTCTTTTAGAAAAATTACAGATCCAATTGTTAATACAAAGGGGGTAAAGAAGATGATGCTATACATTGTTGTAAGTGGAAGTTTATTTATACAAAGAAAAAATAATCCCATTGAAACAATTAAAGTTATCGCTCTAACTAAATGTACAAAAAAGTTTTTAGTCTTAATTTTTTTCCAAGAATTTCTAACTTGCGTGTAAAGTAAAATTGGCAGTAATGCTGATAAAGAATTAATAAATATTATTTGTGTTACATGATAATAATTTGTCAATTCTTTTGCTATAGAGTCCATGATAACAAATAAGGAATAGCCAAGAATTGCTAAAAAAAAATCTACCGAGTAGACACGGGTAGTTACTGAATTCATTTATTAATTTTTATAATAATTTTGAAAGATCTCTTTTACTATTCTTAAACGTTGGCAAAGGATATTTAAAGGCATATTTACGTGGAATACATTTTTCTTTTGCTTTTTCCCAAAGGGCTAACCATTGTTTAAAATTCTGAATTTTAAGATTTTTTTTATTTTTGCTTCTTACATAAAAATTTGGTAGCGGATCTCTTCCAGAAGGTTGGCCAGCTACGTTATATCTAAGGTCTGCACTTATTCTGAAATCATTTGATCTGTTAGGCAGAGAACAATGAATTGAATGTTTGTGTAAAAGAATTACATCCCCAACATTTGCCTCTAAGTGAATATGTTCCATTTTATCTAGTAATTTGCTGTCCTTAATTTCTACTTGGCCTCTATAACCAGCGATATGATTTAATAATCCCATTTTATTAATTTTCTTAACAGTAATCATGCACCCATTTTTTTTTGTAGTTTTTGTAAAAGGTATCCATACAGTAACCATGTCCGTTAACTTTTGTCCTTTAGTATTAAGAACAGCAGCATCCTGATGCCAAGGTGTTCTTCCACTTAAACCATCAAATACCGAACCTTTTGGTAATTTTTTTTCAGGTTGTTTTATTCTAGTATTTTGCACTGGATTAGACATGATTTCTTTGCCTAAAATTTTTTCAACAACATCTAAAATATTTTTGTTAGTAATTAAATTCCATAAAGATTGAGTAGCAAAATAATCACTGTCTTTCTTAACGTGATCTCTTGGTAATCTAGTATTAAAATATTGATCTAAATCATCAATTTTTAATTTTGATATATATGAATATTTTTTTTTAAAATCTAAATTAAGAACTTTTTTTACATACTTTTTTTTCACAAATTTTTGGATTAAGCAATCCATTACAAATTCCATGTCGTTAAGGATTGGCTTTAAATCTCTTTGATAGTTAAGAACATTTTTTACTCTCAAATATCCTTGTTCATATAATTTATTTTGTAGATTATTTGCCATTAATAGAACCTAATAGAATTTATTAACAATATCAATTCTTAGGTGCAGTTGTTAAATAATTTGCATCGTGAAAAGAAGTTAACATTTTTTTCTTCGTACTTATGATGTGTGGATAGTAAGCTGTTCCTTTATAATTCCAAATAACTGGTTTGTTGAGTGCATAACTTCCATAAATAAAAAATCTTTTTGGACAGTTTTTTTCTATAAAACGCTTAACTCCATGATAAGAATTTGGTGTTGATTGAAAAAATACCACAGTTCCTTTCTTTGGTGTGAATGCTTTGACCACTTCCAATTCACTCATTTTTGGAAATCTTCTGAAACTTTTTCTCAAATTTTTCTTTGATTTTTTTCTATAAATTGTAAGCGATCCTCCATTTTTTTTTGGGATATCTGTTAGATAAATTAAGAAATTATACAATCTCGTAATATCATCTCTATGAGGACGTAATCTATATCCTCCTTTAGAAACTGAAAAATCAATATCTAAATTAACTTTTGGGTTAGTATAATTATTTCCTAATAATTTTTTTAACTCACTAGAATTTAATTTCTTTTTAATAGTAAATTTCTTTTGATTAAATATTTTTGGTTTGTGAGTGTTTGTCCAAGATCCATCTTTAAAATTTTTAGAAAAAAGAGTTTCAATTTTTTTATAAAATGCTTTGCTATTAAAAAGTTTGAAGAGTTTTGCAGAATTATTTGAAGATTTAATATAGTTATTAAAATTTTTTGAGCCTTTATTAATTCTACTTCGACCACCCATAATCATGTCGTCAAAAGCTTTAGATTTACTAATCTCATCAATTAATAAATTGCACGTATTTTTCTCAACAACCTTGTCTCCAACTAGTACAGGAAAATTACTTTTAATTTTTTTTAATCGATTAATTTTAAGCATTAACTATACATACCTTCTTTCACCTTAATCATTTTATACATCAGGTCATTTAAAGGTGTTTTTACTCCATGTTTTTTTCCAATTTTAGAAACAGCACCACTTATAAAATCAATTTCTGTTTTTCTTTTGTATTGAACATCAAAAGCCATTGAAGATTTGTTAGTTTGCATCGAATCTACAATTTTATTGAACATAAATAGACACTCATCTTCAGAAACATTAACTCCATCAGCAAGCGCTACTTCTCTTGTCTCTAAAATGATTTCTTTACCAAGTCCTCTTGAAACATCATTAGCCTTATTATTTACGTATAGATCGGTGTGATGTAGATCAAATATAGCTGAAAGAGGACCAATTGCTGTTAGGGCAAAAAGTTTCATCCATTTTCTTTTTTTTACATCTTCAGCTGCAATCATTTCTAAATTATGTGCAGTAAAAGTATCAGCTATTTCTGTAATTCTTTCTGTTATTCCTCCTTCATATTCACCAATCCATGAAGGTAATGCACCATGGTTCATTATATGACCTGGTCCTAAAATATTTGAAGCTTGTGTTGTTGTTCCACCGATTACCTTTTCATTTCCAACGATACTTTGAATTATTGCTTCATGACCAATTCCATTTTGAAAAGACATGAAAACTGTTTTTTCACCAATAATATTTTTAATGCTATTTAGTGCTGGTTCTAATGCAGTTGCTTTACACATAACAATCACGGCATCCATTTTATCTAAAGATGACGGATCTGAAGTAGCATTAACTTTAATTGTACGATCACCACCGTGACCATCCATTTTTAATCCATCTTTATTAATTGCATCTACGTGCTCTTTCCAAACGTCAATTAAAGTTACATTTAAACCTTTTTCAGCTAGCAATCCTCCAAACAGGCAGCCCATAGCACCTGCACCTAATACGGCTACTTTCAAATCTTTATTTATCATCGTTACCTTTTTTAAATTATTTATGTATAGAAATTATATATATTATCTATAGACAATATGCAAAATAAATTATAGCTTATTAACATCATGCAATTAAAAATAGAAAAAGGAACTTTCACAAATCACTCACTTGAAGATATAGCGAGTGCATTAAAAAAAGGACTTTCAGAAAATTTTAAAAATGTTGAAGTAGAAGTTGTAGATTGTCCTAATCTTCGTGAATGGGATTGTCCATCTGAAGGAATTAGCGGTAACCAAAAAATCATAGATGTTGGTGGTGAGCCATACATGCATGATCCTAATTTTATTGGTGCTGAATTTGATTACCAAGAAATTTCTAAAATGATTGGATCAGAAAAATCTTATGCTTTAGGTGCTGGATCTGGTGCAATGTCGTGTTTGGATGGTCACTGCGGAGAACTAGTAATTAATGAAAATTTAATTACTGACGAGTCTAGATCTATAATTGCAAGAGTAAGTCCTGATAAAAAATGTATTGTTGAAAAATATAGTGCAAGAAAACACGGTGGACTTGGAAATATTTATTATACCGATGGTAAGCAAGGAAAAGTAATTAAAATAAAAATTAAAGGAAGATCAGGTGATCAAGGTTCGCTTCCACAAGCAATGAGGTCTTCTTTGTCTAATAATTTAAATCTTAAAGAAAATGAACATATTGCTATTGCAGGTGTGTTTAGAATTTTAGAAGGAAAAGTAAGATCTCATGTTCAACCAGATTATAAAGATATTAAACATGAATACTATGATCCAAAACAAATGAAGTGTGTAAAAGATTTTCTTCAATTTTACGAACCTGTTGGTCCAAAATTACAGTGTTATACCGTTCTGTGGACTGGAGACCCTACTGGAGGAGAATTGAATTTAAGAGAGTCTGGTGAACATACACATTTTCATTCTTATGAACACGATAAAGATGCTGGTCATTACCATTTTGATGTAACACCAGATGAAATAGAATATGAAGGATATTTTAATACAGCTTCAGAAGTGCATAGAGTGAATAATATTTATAAAGAACTACTAAGCAAAAATAGTATTGAATAGAAAACTTATTAAGTTTAAGTTTATTTAAATGAAAAGACAGTTTAAGTATCCAAAACATTTTGAAGAAGATAAAAAAATTCCAAAACTTACACAAAAAAGAATTAAATTAGCTGAAATTTCACTTGGAGATTTTGAGGGAAGGTTAGCAAATGAGTTATTAAATTGGTTTTCTTTAACACCTCAACACTGGATTATGTTGCATATGGTGATGCTTGCTTATTATAAAAATAAATCCATTACTAAAAATGAACTGTTAAGAGTTATAGAGAAATCTTATTTAACATCGAATGTCTATATTGATACGGCTATAAAGAAAGGATACTTTAGAATTATTAGAAACGAAAAAGATAAAAGATCAATTTTTATTTTACCATCAGTTGTTACTATTAAAACATTCGAAGGATTTATAGATAGAAGAGATATTCTCTATAAAGATGTTAAATAATGAAGAATGTCTATACATGGGCTGCAAAACCAGCCAAAAGATCAACCACAGTAGGTGATTTAAAAGCGGCCAAAGGTAAAAGAAAATTTACTCAAGTTACTGCAAATACGACTGACGAAGCATCAGCTGCAGAAAAAGCTGGCTTTGACATGATTATTGCTAATGCTAAAAATGTTATTCCAGTTAGGGAAGGGTCAAAAAATCTTTTTTTAACCGCAGCTTTAGTTTTGAATGAATATGTTACAGCAGATGACATTATGTGTGGAGCGTTTAAAGCTTTAGAAAATGGTGCAGATGCCGTGATGACACCACGAAGTATGGACATAGTAGAAATGTTAGCAAAGGAAGATGTGCCTGTGATGGGTCACTTAGGATTAGTTCCAAGAAAATCAACTTGGATAGGTGGACTTCGAGCAGTTGGTAAAACTGCAAATGAAGCTTATGAATTATTTCAAAAATTTAAAAGATTAGAAGATGCAGGAGCTTTTTCTGCTGAGTGTGAAGTAATACCTGAAAATGTAATGGGAGAAATTTCTAAACGAACAGATATTGTAACTGTCTCTTTAGGATCTGGAAGAAATGCAGATGTGATGTATTTATTTATGGAAGATATTTGTGGTGATACCGAAAATCCTCCAAGACATTCTAAAGCTTATGGAAATTTATTAAAACTTAGAAATGAAATTAAGGTTGAAAGAGTTAAAGCTCTTAAAGCATTTAAAAAAGATTCTATGGCTGGAAAGTTTCCAAGTAAGAAACAATCCTCTAATTTAGATAAAAATCAGTTTGAAGAATTTTTAAATCAACTTGATTAATAAGTAGCGTCGTCGTCTTTTTTAGACAAAGAACCTTTCATCTTATCTACAGTTGCTTTAGCGCCAGCACTTAAAGCTCTTAAATCAGAAGCTATCGTTACAAAATCAAAACCTTTTTCAATCATCTTCGTTGCGTATTCTGTTGTACCATTATGAATTCCTGCAAAAATATTATTTTTCTTTGCATGTTCTAGAATTCTCAAAATTTCAGAATAAGCTTTTGTAGTTTCAGCTCGATCAAAGCCAGGTTTTTCTCCAATTGCTAAACTTAAGTCTGCAGGCCCAATATAAATACCATCGACACCTGGTGTAGACATTATCTCATCTAAATTTTCCAAAGATTCTTTAGTTTCTATCATTGCTAATTTAAGAATTTCTTCATTAGCGTGATCTGCATAATCTGCACCACCATAAATTAATCCTCTAACAGGACCAAAACTTCTATAACCATCAGGTGGGTACATACAAGCTTGAACAAAATTTTCAGCTTCTTTTCTATTGCTGACCATTGGACAAACAATTCCATAACAACCAGCATCTAAAATTTTCATTATTTGGCCTGGTTCATTCCAATTAACTCTAGCAAGTGGAGTGACATCTGTTGTCGAAATTGTTTGAAGCATTGGAAGAGCATTACTGTAATCAACCAGTCCATGCTGCATATCTATAGTTAATGAATCCCAACCTTGATGTGCCATTGCTTCTGCAGATGCAGTACTTGGAATTGCGCACCAACCATTAATGACGGGTTTACCGTCTTTCATCATTTGTTTAATTTTATTTTTTCTCATTTTTATACCTTTAATGCCATGTGCGTGTATTTAACGTTTAGATAATCTTTGATCGCCATTGATCCACCTTCACGTCCATAACCAGTTTGTTTGATACCACCAAAAGGAGCTTCTGCTACAGCAACTGCCCCAGTATTAACAGCAACACAACCAGATTCTAACATTTCAGAACCTCTATTCGCTTGATCCATGTTATTTGTGTACAAATAACTACATAAACCAAGATCATTATTATTTGCTCTTTCAATAACTTCATCAAATGTTTTAAACGTAAGAACTGGCACTAAAGGACCAAATGGTTCTTCTCTCATAATTGTAAAATCATCTTTTACGTTATCAAAAACAGTTGGTTCATAAAAATAACCTTTGTTAAAGCCAGAAGGTCTTTGTCCTCCCATTAAAACATCAGCTCCTTCATTTTTTGTTGTCTCAACTAGTTTTTCAATTTCTTCTAATCTTTTTGCAGTTGTAAGAGGACCAAGCTCTACACCTTCATCCATACCATTTCCGATTTTTAATTTCTTTGCTCTATCCATAAAAGCACCTAGAAATTCATCTTTTCTGCTTTCTTGAATATAAAATCTGTTTGGAGAGATACAAACCTGTCCATTGTTTCTAAATTTTGCAGTTATCGCAATATCTGCAACTTTATTCATATCAACATCATCACAAACAATAAAAGGTGAGTGACCACTAAGTTCCATCGTTACTCTTTGAACTTTATCTGCAGCTTTCTTTAATATTAATTTACCAACTCTTGTTGAGCCAGTGATTGATACTTTTTTAATAATATCAGACTCTAATAATTCATTTGAAATTTCTGCAGGATCACCAGATAACAAATTTACCACACCATCAGGTACACCTGCTTCTTTGCAAATATTAACTAATTCCATAACTGCACCTGGTGTAATTACATCTGGTTTACAAATTACAGAGCAACCCGCAGCTAGTGCTGTTGAAATTTTTCTTGCAGCCAAAATAATTGGAAAATTCCACGGTATTAAGGCAGCCACAACTCCTACTGGCTGGTAATAAACATGAACTCTTGTATCAGGAAATCTACTTTGAACTGTTTGACCGTAAATTCTTTTTGTTTCTTCAGCATTCCATTCAAATATATCAGCTCCTCCACCAACTTCTCCAACTCCTTCAGCAAGAGGTTTACCAACTTCAAGTGTTAACCATTTAGCAAGAACATCTTTTTTCTCTCTCATTAGATCTGCAATTTTTCTAATGACATATGATCTTTGCCATGGTGTAGTGTTGCTCCAAACTTTAAGACCTTTCTCAGCTGACTTTAATGCTTTTTGTACATCCACTGAAGATGCTTTTGATGCTTTTCCAATCACTTCCTCTGTTGCAGGATTGATTACATCATAGGTTTCTTTTTTTTCTGCTTCTTGCCATTTTCCATCAATGAATTGTCCAAATTTGCTATACATAATTTTTTATTTTTTTTAAGGTTTACTAAGTTAGGTTTTTTATTTTATAAATATAAATATATAAACACTATACATAAAAAAAAATAAACTAATTTATGAAAAAAATCACTCTTACTTGTGCACATGCAATCGTTAAATATTTAATAGCTCAAAAAATATTAATTAATGGCAAAAAAGAACCACTCTTTCCTGGTGTCTTTGGAATCTTTGGGCATGGAAATGTAGCTTGTTTGGGGCAAGCACTTGAAGAAAATCAAAAAGAATTACCAACCTATAGAGGTCATCATGAACAGAATATGGCTTTAACTGGCATAGGTTATGCTCGAGCTAAAAGAAGACAACAAATTTTTGTTGCAACAGCATCTGTTGGCCCAGGAGCAACAAACATGGTTACTGCAGCAGCAGTAGCAATGAGTAATAGATTGCCAATTTTATTTCTACCTGGTGATACCTATGCAAATAGAATGCCAGATCCAGTATTGCAACAAGTAGAACAATTTAATAACCCAAGCATAACAGCAAACGATGCTTTCAAACCAGTTACAAGATATTTTGATCGTATCACTAGACCTGAACAAATAATTCAATCATTTCCTATAGCAGTTCAAACTATGTTAGATCCTGCTGATTGTGGTCCTGCTTGTATTGCGCTAAGTCAAGATATCCAAGGTCAAACTTTTGATTATCCAGAAGAATTTTTTAAAGAAAGAGTTCACACAATTAGAAGACCAAGACCAGATGAATTTCAAATTAAAGAAGCAGCTGAGATAATTAAATCTTCAAAAAATCCAATCATAATATCTGGAGGGGGAGTTTTTTATTCAGATGCAATGGAAGAGTTAAGTCAGTTTGCAATCAAACACAATATTCCAGTTACACAAACTGTAATGGGTTACTCAACAATGAAAAGAGATCACTCTCATTTTGCAGGTCAAATTGGAGGACTTGGTGGAAAAAATACAAACTCATTAGCAAAACAAACTGATCTTGCGATTGCAATAGGTACAAAGCTTGCTGATTTTACCACAGGATCATGGGCAAACTTTGAAAACGAAAATTTCAAATTAGTTTCAATTAATGTATCAAGATATGATGCTAATAAACATTTAGCACAAGCTGTTGTTGGAGATGCGAAAGTATCATTAACTGAACTTTCTCAAGCTTTAGGTGATTGGAAAGCAGGAGAGGATTGGAATAAGAAATCTCAAGCTGAACTTAAATCATGGAATGAACATATAGATAAAGAGAGCGCTCCAACTAATCAGGAGGTTCCAAGTTATGTTCAAGTAATTGGAGCTATTTATAGAAATTCTGATCCAACTGATATTGCAGTTACAGCTGCAGGAGGTTTGGTAGGTGAAGTAATCCAAGTATGGAGACCAAGAGAACTTAATACTCATGAAACAGAGTGGGGTTTTAGTTGTATGAGTTACGAAATATCTGGAGCACTAGGAATTAAGATGGCTAATCCAGATAAAGAAGTGATCTCATTTGTTGGCGATGGTTCTTATTTATTAAATAATACTGATATTTATTCTTCAGTAATTACAAAAAATAAATTGATCATCGTTGTTTGTGATAATGGAGGCTTTGCAGTTATAAACCGACTTCAATTATTCAAAGGTGGAAAAGAGTATAACAACTTATTAAAGAGTTCTAATACCCCAGGTTTAGTAGATGTAGATTTTGCAAAACATGCAGAGAGTATGGGTGCGAAATCTGAACACGTTACTTCAATTTCAGATCTTGAAGCTGCATTTAAAAGAGCTAAAGCATCTGATGTAACTTATGTTATTTCAATTAAAACTCATGCTTATAAATGGGTAGAAGGATCATCTTTTTGGGATAGTCCAACTTTAGAAATTCCAACAACCAAAGAAAATGAAGAAGCTTTAAAACTTTATAAAGAAGGAAGAAGCAAGCAAAGACAAGGTATTTAATCCTCTATGAACAAAGTATTTAAAGTTGGCCTTATAGGTTGTGGTCATATTTCAGAAACTTATTTTAGAGCTGAAAAATATTTTAATAATATTAAGATAGTTAAATGTGCTGATATCAATCATGCTAATGCACTTAAATGTGCAAAGACATACAAAATTAAAGCATTATCGGTAAAAGATTTATTAAAAGATCAAGAAGTAGAAATCATATTAAATCTAACTATTCCAAAAGCTCATTATCAAGTTGCTAAGCAATCATTGTTGAATGGTAAACATGTTTATTCTGAAAAACCTATGGCCATTAATTTTAAAGATGGATTAGACCTTGTTAAAATTGCAAAGAGAAAAAAACTTTATATAGGAAATGCACCTGATACTTTTTTAGGTGGCGGAATTCAAAAATCAAAAGAGTTACTTGAGAAAAATATATTAGGTAAAATTTCATTAGGAAATGCAATTTTTGCATTCCCAGGTGTTCAATCCTATCATCCAAATCCAGAACCTTGGTTTGCTAAAAAAGAAGGTGGTCCAGTTATAGATATGGGTCCTTATTATCTTACAGCTTTAGTGAATTTATTGGGACCAGCTAAAAAAGTCACTGGAAGCATAATGGAAGGAGTAAAGAGACGAACAATTGGAATTGGACCTAAAAAAAATAAAACCTTTAAAGTTGAATGCCCAACAACATATTTATCAACAATTCAGTTTGAGAATGGCACAATTATAAGATTAACTTTATCATTTGATGTTATTGCGCATCAAAGAAATCACATTGAATTATATGGAAGTAAAGGTTCCATGATTGTACCAGACCCAAATATGTTTGGTGGATCTGTCTATGTTTGTAATAAACTAGGGGACCCTTGGAAAGAATATAAAACAAACAAAATGCATCTTGGTAAAATCAACATAAGATCACAAAGTTCTAGAGCAAACGAGTCTCCTACTAATGCAAATTACCGTGGAGTAGGACTAGCAGAAATGGCTTATTCAATTGAAAATAAAAAAATAAATAAATGTAATGGAGAACTATCTCTTCATGTTTTAGATATCATTCAATCAACCATGAAAGCATGTAAGACAAACAAACCACAAGCAATTAAAACTACATGCAAAAAGCCAAGTTTATTTCAAATAAAAGATATAAAGAAAATATTGAAATAATTTTTATAATCAAAATATGAAAGTTCAATATTTTGACTTAAAAGATAAACGTGCTTTAGTTTCAGGTGGAGCATCTGGTATTGGAGCATCAATAGTTGAACATCTTTGCGAACAAGGTGTTGAGGTTTATTTTTTTGATATAGATAAAAAAGAAGCTCAGAAATTAATTTCGAAAATAAAAAGGAAAAAACAAAAAATACCTACTTTTCATTTTTGCAATATTAAAAATATAAAAAAATACAAAACTCTAATCCAGGGTATTATTAAAAAAAAAGGTCCAATTGATATTTTAGTAAACAATGCATCCAATGATCAAAGGCACACTCTTGAAGAAGTTACAGAAAAATACTGGGACGACAGAATGGCTATAAATTTGAAGCACTATTTTTTTGCTATTCAAGCAGTTAAAAAAAGTATGATAAAAAACAAAGGTGGATCAATTATAAATTTAGGTTCTGTTAGTTGGATTAGAGGAGCCGTGATGTTTCCAGCATATAGCACAGCAAAAGCTGCAATTTTTGGTTTAACAAAATCTTTAGCTAGAGATTTAGGGCAACATAATATTAGAATAAACTCTATTGCACCTGGGTCTGTTGCAACTAAAAGACAGTCAAAATTATGGTTAAATCCAAAATTTAAAAAAGAAATTTTAGATAAACAGTGTCTTAAAAAACAAGTATTACCTGAGGATGTCTCAAGGATGGTTTTATATTTAGCATCAGAAGTTTCATCTGGATGTACTAAACAAAATTTTACGGTAGATGCTGGTTTAATTTAGAGCTTAGCTTAACTTCTTTTTATTTTCAGCCATTGATAATGCAATTTTAAATGAATTTAAAATTGGAGCTAAGTTAGCTTCATTTTTACCAGCAATTGCAAACGCAGAACCATGTGCAGTTGTTGTTACAGGAACAGTTAATCCACCTTGAACAGTAACTCCTCTATCAAAACCAAATGCTTTAAGTCCAGACTGAAGTGCATCATGATACATTCCAACCATACAATCATGATTTTTATTTTTATAAGCAACTACAAAAGATGTATCACATGGTAACGGACCATCTGTATTAAATCCAAGTTTTTTTGCTTCTTCTATTGCTGGAATAATTTCATCTTTTTCTTCAGTGCCGAATTCTGCATGTGGGTTAAGTGCTTGAACTGCTATTCTAGGATTTTTTACACCGTTTAATTCCATAACTTCATTAATTAATTTGATAGGCTTTAAGATATTTTCTTTTGTTATATGTTGAGCTACTTCTTTAATAGGAATATGAGAGGTTACTCTTGCTGTCCAAAAATTATCTATAACATTAAACTCACAACAAAAACTTTTCACATCTAATTTTTCAGCCATTAATTGTAATTCATCCGAATGTGTATTTCCTCCAAGCTTTAAACTTGTCTTATTCATTGGAGCAAAATTAATTGCATCAATTTTTTTTTCCTTAGCAAGATTTAATGCTAAATCTAAAGCTTCTAAAACACTTTCACCTGATTCTTTTGAAGGCTCAGCAATTTTATATTTATGGTTTTTTCCTTTTGAAATATCTAATAAAAATCTGTTGGATTTATTAAAATCAATTTGATCAAAATCTTCTACGATTTCAAGTTGGTGAGAGTTTCCAGTTACATTATTTCCACTCTCGAGAATTTGCTTTTCACCAATAACAACAATATTTGCTTTGTGAGTTATCTCTTCACTTAATAATTTTGAAATTAATTCAGGTCCTATCCCTGCAGGATCCCCAAGTAGAAGTGCGATGTTAGCTTTTGTTTGTGTCATTTTTTTACTTTACGTCTTGTATCAGAGTATGATTATATATTTATATATAAGTTATATATATAAAAACTAAATAAACTAAAGAGGGAAATAATGAAAAAAAGTTTCAAACTATTTTTAGCTTCTGCTTTACTAGTAACTGAATTTTTTATTGTGGCTCTTCCATTAATGATCACATCTGCAAAAGCTGATGGTCATCCAATACAAGCAATTACTCACGCTGGTTTTGGTGGTGGAACAGATGTTACTACTAGAATGATGTTACTAAGAGCTAGAAGAGAACTTAAGCAAGATATGCAATTAGTAAACAAAAAAGGTGGTGGTGGAGCGACATCTATGGATTACATGATGTCTTTACCTGCAGATGGTAACCACACTTTAACTTGGACTACTGGTCATGCAGTATCTATGGCTTTAGGAAAAACAAAAGTTAAATTAAGCGATATGCAGCCTTTAGCAAGAGGTACAGATGATCCTCAATTGTTTGTTGTTAACTGTAACAATGAAATTAAAGATGCTAAAAAATTCATTAGCGTGCAAAAATCAAAATCACTAAAATATGGAACAACACACACTGGTGGTATTGATGACGTTAGTGCAATTGCATTTACTAAAAAAGGTGGATTAACAGATCCAACTATTGTTGCTTACAAAGGTGTAGCACCAATTAAAACTAACCTAATCAAAGGTGATATCGATGTAGGTGTTTTAAACTTAGGTGAAGCATTAACTGAAATCAATGAAGGTAAACTTTGTGTATCAGTTGTTTTAGCAAATAATAGAATGGCTAAAATTGCAGACTCTCCGACAGCTAAAGAATTAGGAATACCTGTTTCTTTATCAACTGTTAGAGGTTTCGTAACCAAAAAAGGTGCTCCAGCGGATAGAGTTAAACAGTTAGAAGCTGGAATGATGAAAGCTATGAGCCACAACTATTACAAAAATTTCTTAACAGAAATTGGTCTTGATGACACTAGTGTAGTTGGTGCTGACGAGTGGGGTAAGCAAATGGAAGAAATGCTTGCTGAAATGACTGCTCAGCTAAAAGCTTTAGGTTACATTAACTAATCTAATTAAAAGTACATTTACATATGAAAAATGTACAAAAACAAAAAAGGGCAAACAAAAGTTTGCCCTTTTTTTTTAGAGACGAATTTAAAGTCTCTTTTGTAATTATTTTTATATCTGTAGCATTATTAATTACTACTTTTACTTTTGATATTGTTCCTCCAATTTTGAATAGAGGAATACAACCTGCAACTTTTCCAAAAGCACTGTTGGTTTTAATAATAGTGATGACTTTATTGGTTTATTATTTAGCAACTAAAAACCCTTGGAAAGTTCAAAAAAAATTACCTAAATCTTTCTTTTTAACTATTTTAAGTTTTTTTATTTTTGTAGTTATTTCAAAAACTTTAGATTTCTTTTTAGCAATTTCAGTTTTATCTATTTTTGTTTCTTATTGTTGGGGTGAGAAAAGAATATTTTATTTATTACTTGTTGGAATTATTTTTCCTGTGGTTGTCTTTATTTTTTTTGAAACAATTTTAGGTTTAAGATTTCCACCTGGAATTATTACTAACATTTATTATAGCTAAATGGATAATTTATTATTAATGATGGCTCCTTTGTTTAGCTCAAAGCTATTATTAGTTTTATTTTTTGGAACTTTATTTGGATTAATCTTAGGAGTGTTACCTGGTTTAGGTCCAACAACTGGTGGTGCATTAATTTTACCATTTACAATGACACTTGATCCATTGTCAGCAATTGTATTATTAACTTCTATTTATTGTGCAGGCACTTACGGTGGTGCGATAACTGCTGTGTTAATTAATACACCAGGAACTCCAGCTGCAGCAGCAACTTGTTTAGATGGTTATCCCTTAGCGCAAAAAGGAGAGGCAGGAAGAGCTTTAGGAATGGCTACTGTTTCAAGTACAGTTGGTGGTATTTTTAGTGTTGTTATACTTGTCTTTTTTGCACCTATATTAGCTCAGCTTGCTTATGAATTTGGTCAGCCAGAATATTTTGCATTAGCTATCTTTGGTTTAACGATGCTTGCATCAATTGGAGAGGGAAGTCCAATTAAGAATTTGATTGCAGGTGCATTTGGAATTTTGATTTCAACGGTTGGTAAAGATTTTATGACATCAATTGATCGATTTACTTTTGGAATTAATGAATTAACAGAAGGGATTGGTTTTATTCCTGTTGTTGTTGGGTTGTTTGCAATGAGTGAGATGTTAACTCAGTCAACTTTAATTAATCAAGTATTTAACAGAATAGCCTTAAAAGCGATCAAGCTTCCAAGTAAAGATGATTACAAAAAAACTTGGAAAACAATTTTAAGATCTAGTGGTATTGGTTCATTTATTGGAGTGCTGCCTGCAGAAGGTGGAACAGTTGCTTCTTTAATTGGATATTCAGAGGCAAAAAGATTTTCAAAAAACCCAGAGGAATTTGGAAAAGGTTCTATTGAAGGTATTGCAGGTGCAGAAGCTGCAAATAATGCAGCGACAGGTGGTGCGATGGTTCCAACACTTGCACTTGGAATTCCTGGAAGTGCAACAACTGCTGTTATCTTAACTGGATTAATTATACATGGGGTTAGACCTGGGCCCGATTTATTTAGAGAACAACCTGATTTTTTATATGGAATTTTTGGCGCAATGCTTATTGCTAATGTTTTGTTCTTTATATTTGGTTTTTTTGGTGCAAAAATTTTTGCAAGAATAACATTGGTACCTAATAAAATTCTATGGCCTATGATTTTTGCAGTTTCTGTTTGTGGAACCTATTCATTAAATCAATCTATAATTGACGTTTGGATAATGTTATTTTTTGGTGTGCTTGGTTTCTTTATGAGAAGATATGGTTTCTCAGTTGTACCTGTTATAATTGGATTAATTTTAGGTGAGTTAGTTGAAGGTACTTTGAGACAATCTCTGGTTATATTTGATGGAAATTGGTTAATGTTTTTTACAAGACCAATAGCTTTAACATTCTTTATTTTATCTTTAATTGCTCTAGCTTTTCCATTAATAAGATCTAGAAAAATTAAAAAATAAACTATGATTAAATTTGATTTAAATAACAGAGTGGCAATTGTAACTGGTGGAGCCCAAGGGTTTGGATTAGCTATCACTGAAAGATTTATCGAGTCTGGTGCTAAAGTAGTAATTTGGGATATCGATGAGGGAGAAGCTAAAAAAGCATTAGAAAAAGTAAATTCAGAAAATTTAACTTATCAAATAGTTGATGTGAGCAACTATGAAACAATTAATTCAAAATTATCTGAAGTTGAAAAATCTCATGGTAAGATCGATATCTTTATTAATAATGCAGGTGTAGCAGGTATGAATACTACCGTTGCAGAGTATCCAATAGAAGAGTGGAACAAAGTAATTAATTTAAATTTAAATGCAGTCTTTTATTGTTGTAAAGCAGTTGTTCCATTTATGGTTAAGAATGACTATGGAAGGATTGTAAATATTGCCTCTATTGCAGGTAAAGAAGGAAATCCAAATGCAAGTGCTTACAGCACTTCTAAAGCAGGAGTTATAGGATTAACTAAATCCTTAGGTAAAGAACTTGCACAAAAAAATATTGCAGTAAATTGTGTTACTCCAGCTGCCGCAAAAACTAGAATTTTTGATCAAATGACTGAGGAGCATATAAATTATATGCTTTCAAAAATACCAAGAAATAAATTTGCTAAAGTAGAGGAATTGGCTTCCTTAGTTGCTTGGTTATCAAGCGAAGAAAATTCTTTTTCTACAGCTGCAGTATTTGATTTAAGCGGTGGTAGAGCAACTTACTAATAATTATGCAAGTAGGTATAGACGTTGGTGCAACAAAGATTGAAAGTGTTGTACTTGAAAAAGATGGACAAGAAAAACACAGATCAAGAATAGCTTGCCCAAAAAATTATACTCAAATTATTACTGCTATAAGAGATATTCATAAAAAATTAGAAGAAGAGTTCAATCAAGAGCTTCCAATCGGCGTTTGCCATCCAGGAGTTCACTCTCCACAAACAGGGTTGGTTAAAAACGTTCCCAACATCAGCTGGTTAGAAAAAAAACCTTTTCAAAATGATTTGCGTAAGGCATTGGGTAAAGAAGTATTTTGTGAAAATGATGCAAATTGTTTTGCTTTATCAGAAGCCATAGATGGAGCAGGGAAACATTATAAAATTGTTTATGGAATTATTTTAGGTTCTGGAGTTGGAGGTGGTTTGGTAATTGATAAAAAAATAGTAAGTGGTCCCAATGGTGTTGCCGGAGAGTGGGGTCATAATCAAATTCCTTACTTTGCTGCAAAAAAGGAAAATTTCGATTCAAGCAATCCAAGAGAAGCAGAGATTGAAAGTTTTTTATCAGGCTTAGGCTTAGCTAAAAGATTCAAAAAACTTTATGGAAAAAATTTAAAAACAAATGAAATTTTTGAATTAAATAGACAACATGATTTAGATGCTGAAAAATTTATAGACGATTTTAAAGTAAATTTAGCAATGTCACTTTCAAGTATAATAAATATTTTGGATCCTGATGCTTTTATATTTGGAGGAGGAGTTTCAAACGAAATTGATTTCTTACATGAAATAGATTCACTGGTGCGAAAATTTGTAATTGGGAGAGAATACGAAGGTGTTTTTTTAAAACCAAGATACGGTGATGCTAGTGGCGTTCGTGGTGCTGCAAGATTAGGAAGAAGCGCGACATATTAGTTTTTAAATTTAATTTTTAAAAAATTTAGAAAAATAGCGAAAAAAAAATAAAAAAAAGAATTCAACTTATAATTGTATTTAGATTTTTTGGTATGATACCTATTCAAATTAGTTATATTTCATTTTTTAAATTAATTTAAAAACAATAAATAAGGGAGAAATAATGAAAAAACTTATACTTTCGATTGCAGCTCTTGCATTATTTGCAACTTCTGCGTTCGCTGAAAGATATGTCATGATTACTCATGGTGAAGGAAAAGATCCTTTTTGGCCAGTAGTTCAAAAAGGTGGTGAAGATGCAGCTAGAGCAATCGGTGCTGACTTCGAATATATCTACAACCCTTCTGCTGATATGGCTGATATGGCAAGCTCAATTCAAGCTGCTGCAGCTACTCAACCAGATGGAATGGTGATTTCTTTACCAGACCCAGATGCATTAGGCCCAGCTATTAAAGCTGCTGTTGCTGCTGGTGTTCCAGTAATTACAATGAACTCTGGTTTAGAGTCTTCTGCTAGCCTAGGTGCTTTAATGCACGTTGGTCAGCCTGAATTACTTGCTGGTCAAAAAGCTGGTGAAAGAGCAAAAGCTGAAGGTGCTTCTAAAGCACTTTGTATGATTCAAGAAGCATACAACACAGCTCTTGTAGACAGATGTGAAGGTTACGGTTCAGCTGTTCCTATGCAAATGACTGATACTACATCTGACCCTGCAACTATTCAAACTAGAGCAACTGCTGCTTTACAAGCTAACAGCGATATCGATGCGATCCTTTCAGTAGGACCACACGTGTGTGAAGCTGTTGATAAAGCTTTAGCTGATCTAGGTATGACAGTACACCACTCTTGCTTTGACTTAAGTCCTGCAGTTATGGATTTAATCGGATCTGGAAGAGTTGCTTTCACTATCGATCAACAACAAAGATTACAAGGTTATATGCCAATTATCGTATTACACTTGTACAACAACAGTGCTGGACTTTTACCAGGAGCTAACATCCCATCAGGACCTGGCTTCGTTGACAAGTCTAACGCTTCTTCAGTTGCTGCTTTAGCAGGTATTGATAGATAGTCTGTAATAATTTAAAGGGTCGATTATTCAATCGGCCCTTTTTTTTTAACAAAATTAATAAGTCTTTTATAAATGAATACATCAACAGCAAAAAAACCAAGACAAGAGTCTGACCGACAAGGTGAAAAAAAATGGTACTCTGCATTTATGTCTCGACCAGAAGTTGGACCTTTTGGAGTTATGGTTTTACTTTTTTGTATGTTGGGATACTTCTCTATTCCAGAAGGACAATTTTCTCTTAACCCTTTTTCTGGTGAAGGATTTAACGCTTTAGGAATTAGAAATAATTTTAGGGTAATCGCACAATTAGGGATCGTTGCACTTGCTGCTGGAATGTTAATCATTGCAGGTGAATTTGATCTTTCTGTTGGTTCAATGATCGGTTTTGCTGGTGGTTGTATGGCAATGATACTTAAATGGGGTTTTGCTGTTGTTATACCTTATATATCTTTTGAAGGTGGTTTTCATTTTGAAGGATTTACATTATTTAAAATTCAAGATGTCTCTCCATTATTAGCAATATTAATTACATTATGTATGACATTATCTTTTGGTTGGATACAAGGATGGATAATTGTTAAGAGTGGAATATCTTCTTTCATCGTTACACTAGGTGGCCTTTTCTTTTTAAGAGGATTAACTGAGGTATCATACAGAGCATTTAACAAAGCTCCTGATCAAACTGCTGGATCAACAACTGTTACAGATTTACCAGATATTAAAAACATTATAAATGTACCAGGTCATGGAGAAATGGAAAGAGACGCAGCTAAATCTTTACCAAATGACCAATTACTAGAAATTCTTAGCAATGTGCCAGCTAGCACGGTTGCAAAATTAACCGAACGATTAACATATATTAACGAAAAAGTTGCAGCTTACAAAACTGCCATGAATGCTGAAAAGATGATTGCAACTTTAGAAAAATCATTAGCTGGAGCAAAAAAATCTGGAAATGACTCAATGGTTGAAATTTTGACAAAGAAAATTGAAGCTGGTGTTAATGTTCCTGAAGTTGCAGCAAAAGCTGTTACTGATATCGATATAGCAAAAGCTTATATCGACACCATCGTTACTGCAAGACCTGTAGCTAATTTCTTTGGTGGCGATATTATGGAACCAGTATTTAACTGGCTATATTATACAGTAGATTGGAACGTAAATAACTTTGGAAATATTTTTGCTAAAGGAATGTATTCTTGTTTGATGATTTGGGGACTGATTGCATTTATTTGTTATTTAATTTTAAGTAAAACTCAAGCAGGTAACTGGATTTATTCAACTGGTGGAAATCTTAATGCTGCAAAAGCTAATGGTGTGCCAACAAATAAAGTTAAGATTTCATTATTTATGTTTACTGCTTTTTGCGCAACTATGTTTGCGGCTTGTCAAGTATTTGAAGTTAACACTGCTGATACAGCTAAAGGTAATTTAAAAGAATTAGAAGCAATTGCTGCAGCGGTTATTGGTGGTGTTGTTTTAACTGGAGGTTTTGGAACTATAGGTGGAATAATTCTAGGAACAATTATTTTTGGAATTGCAAAAGAAGCTTTCTTTTATATTCCTGGAATTGATGGATCATTCTATAGAGTGTTCCTTGGAGCAGTGCTTGTTACTGCTGCCTTTACCAATGAGAATATACGAAAACGAATTATGGGAAATATCTAATGGATAAAAAACCATTAATTGAAATAAAAAATTTAGTAAAAAAATTTGGAGCATTTACTGCTTTAAATGGAGTTTCCTTAGATGTTTACCCAGGGGAAGTTCATGCATTGTTAGGTGATAATGGTGCTGGAAAATCAACTTTGATCAAAGTGTTATCTGGTGTTCATCCTATGACAAGTGGAGAAATAAAAGTAGATGGAGAAAATGTTAACTTTACTTCACCACGTCAAGCATCTGATGCAGGAATTGGAACAGTTTATCAAGATTTAGCACTTAACGCTCTAACATCAGTAACAAGAAATTTTTTTCTGGGACGTGAATTAATAAAAGGTCCTGCTGGATTTGGTTTAATGCAAATGGATGAGATGGATAGAATAACAATAGAAGAAATGTCCAAAATTGGAATTAATATTGCAAACCCTAATCAACCAGTTGGAACAATGTCAGGTGGACAAAGACAAACTTTGGCTATTGCAAGGGCAATTTATTTTGGTGCAAAGATATTAATATTAGATGAACCTACATCAGCATTAGGTCAAAAGCAGCAAATGGAAGTTTTAAAAACAATTAAAAAAGTTCAAAATTTAGGAAACATTGCAATTATACTTATTACACACAATGAAATTCATGCGCGTCTTATAGCTGATCGATTTACTTTTTTAAGTTTAGGAGAAGTAATTGGCTCAGGATTGTCTTCAGAACTAGGTAACGAAGATGTGAAAAGATTGATGGCAGGTGGTGCTAAAATTGGCGATCTAGCTAAAGAATTAGAGTTATAAATTTTTTTATTTTTTTTTAATTTTTTTCACTTAAAATTTATTGATGCGTAAATTCTCAAGAGATACTTTTAATATTACCGAAGCAATAAACGAATTAATGCATGAATCTGGAGTTATTGTTGTTGAAAAAGTATATAATTTAAACGATATCAAAGAAGCAAGAGAGATTGTTAATCATTTTGCAGATACACAAGAGCAAAAAGAAACCCACTTTAATGCTGAAGCTGAAGCATCTGATAAAATTAAACTACAGCAAAGAATATGGAATTTATTTGGTAAAGGAGAGGTTTTTAGTAAATTAATAACAAATGACATTATTTTTAGCTTAATGTCTAAACTTTTAGGTTCAGAGTTTTTTTGTGGATCATACTGCGCAAGTAGATTGTTACCAGGATCTATAGGTCAAGAACTACATATCGATTATCCGTATTGGGATTTTTATAATAGTGAGACTTTTCCAATGGGTCTAAATAGTTCATTTGCACAAAACTGTCAGGCTACTATACCTTTAGATATCTGTTCAGAACAATCAGGAGCAACGGCTTTCATACCAGGATCACAAAAGAAACTACACTATCCAAATGAAAATGATGACTTTTCAAACAAACAACAAATGATTGCTAATCCTGGAGATTTAGTTTTTTTTAATGGTAACTGTTGGCATGGAGCATCACCAAATAAATCAGATCACCAAAGAGCAGCATTACTGATAGAGTTTCTTCCAAAGTATATAAAACCAGTTGAAGATTTAGTTACTTATTTATCGGAAGACTTCAAAAATAATTCAAATCCAAAAGTGCGACAGCTTTTAGGATTAAATTATGAATATCCAAAAATAATGGATGCGAGTAAAAAAATAAATAATATCGGTTTAGGTTATAAAGCTAAATAAAATATATATTTTTAATTTAAATACTCTATAAATAGTAAAAATAATAAAAAAAGCATTAAGAAAATTAATCAAATAAAAATTATAAATAATGCTGATAGAGATTTTTGTAACTAGTGGAGGATTAAGAAAATGAAAGTAAAATATTATGATTTAGAAAATAAAAGAGTATTTGTTACTGGCGGCGGATCAGGAATTGGAGCTTCAATTGTTGAACATTTTTGCGAACAAGGTTCAGAAGTTTACTTTATAGACATTAATGTATCAGAATCCGAAAAATTAATTGAAAGTATAAAAAATAAAAAATATTCAATACCCACTTTTATTGAATGTGATTTGTTGAATATTAAACAACTTCAAAAAACAATTGCAGATATCATTGACCAAAAAGGTCCAATTGATATTTTAATCAATAACGCTGCTAATGACACAAGACATAAAATTGATGATGTTACAGAAGAATATTGGAATGAGAGAATGAATGTAAACCTAAGACATTATTTTTTCACAGTTCAATCGGTTAAAAAATCTATGATCGAAAATGGTGGTGGTTCAATAATCAACATGGGATCTACTTCATGGATGGTAGGTCAAGGTGGAATGGCCGCTTATACTGCAGCAAAATCTGGTGTTGTAGGTTTAACAAGATCTTTTGCAAGAGATTTAGGTGAGTTTAAAATAAGAGTAAATTCAGTGGTGCCTGGATGGGTATTAACTCAAAGACAAATTGATTTATGGTTAAACGAGGAGTCTGAAAAAGAATTGATGCATAGACAGTGTTTAAAAGAGAAGTTGATGCCTCATGAGCTTGCTCAAGCAGTTCTGTTCTTTTCTTCAGATCAAGCATCTGGTTGCACAAATCAATCTTACGTTGTTGATAAAGGTTGGCTATAAGAGACTTTGTGCAAGTACAAAGTTCAACGATAGAAAATAAATATTTAAGAGTTAAGTCAATTAATATTGGCGCTTGTTTGTATGAGGTTTATGACAAGCAAAGGAAAATTAACTTAATCTTAAACCTAGGTCCTACAAAAAATTATGGCAGTAAGAATTTTTATGTGGGTGCTACTTGCGGCAGGTATGCAGGCAGAATTTCAAACTCAAGATTTAAGATTAAAAATAAAATTTATAAACTTGAAGGCAACGAAGGAAGAAATACATTGCATGGAGGAAAAATAGGATTTGATAGATTAGAATGGAAAATAAAACATCATTCAAAAAATAAAATTATCTATCAATTGTTATCTAAAAATTTAGACCAAGGTTTTCCAGGGGACTTAAATTCAGAGTGTATTTTTGAAATCAAAAACAAAAGTTTATTTATAAAATATCAATATAAATCAAGCGAATTAACTCATGTGAGTTTAACCAATCATAGTTATTGGAACTTGAATAAGAGTAAAAAAGAGACAATTTTCAATCATGATTTAAAAATTAACTCTGAAAAATATCTTGAAGTAACTAATAAATTAATCCCAACTGGTAAAATTAAAAAAGTTAAAAATACCATTAATGATTTTAATAAGTTTCAAAATATTGGAAAAAAAATAGACATTATTAAAAACAAAAAAATAAAGAGAGTATCTAATACAATCAATCAATTGGGATTTGATTTAACATATTGTATTAAAAAAAATTCTAAAAATTATTTAGCCTCTCTAAAAAATAAAAAAACTAATATTCAATTAGACTTTTATTCAAATCTTCCTGGTGTACAGCTCTATACCAGTCAAGGTTTGAGGTATAAAAATAAACTTGCTCCTTACCAGGGGGTTTGTTTAGAAACACAACACTACCCAGATGCACCAAACAATAAAAATTTCCCAAGTTCTTTAATTAAACCTAATAAACTTTATAAGTACTTTACAAAAATAAATATTTCATAAAATGAATAAAAAAATAAACATATCCATTGTTGGAACAGGCTTAATGGGATTGCAACATATAAAGGCAATTTCAAAATCAAAAAAAGCTAATCTTCATTCGATAGTTGATATCAGTAACAACGCAAAAAATTTATCAAAAAAATATAAAATCCCATTGTATTCAAATGTAGACGAACTTTTAAATTCAAAGAATTTAGATGCAGTAATTGTTGCTACTCCAAATCAACTTCATGAAAAACATACAGTCAGTTTTTTAAAGAAAAAAATTCCGGTATTATTAGAAAAACCTATTTCAGATAATATTAATTCAGCAAAAAAAATTATTAGTAGCGCTAATAAAAATAAAACGCCGTTATTAATTGGGTATCACAGAAGACATAACTCTATTGTATCAAAGGTAAAAGAGTTAATTGATAAAGGTAAATTAGGAAACATCGTTTCAGCAAATGTATTGTGTTGGCTTTACAAACACAAAGCTTATTACAAAGAAAAATGGAGAATTAGTAAAGGTGGAGGGCCTTTAGGAATTAATTTAGTCCATGATATCGATATGATTTGCTACTTACTTGGATCTATTAAATACGTTCAAGCATTTACAACCAACAAAACTAGAAAATTTGCAGTTGAAGATACAGCTACTATTAGTTTAATATTTAATTCAGGTGCACTTTGTACTTTAAATTTATCAGACACAATTGTTGCTCCATGGAGTTATGAATTAACTGCAGGGGAAAACCCAGCTTATCCTATAACTAATCAATCTGCATACATGATCGGTGGTACTAAGGGATCATTGCAATTTCCTAATTTAAAATATTGGTTCTATAAAAATGAGCGAAGTTGGTGGAATAAGATCTTTGTTGATGAAGATAAAAATAAAAAAGACGACAGTACTTTAGTAAACCAAATTGATCATTTTGCTGATGTTGTGTCTAAAAAAGTTAAGCCAAAAGTTAACGGCAATGATGGTTTAATCTCTCTTAAGATTTTTGCAGCAATAACCAAAAGTGCAAAAACTGGTAAGAAGGTTAAGATTTAAAGATTAGATAGTATTGAATTAGAACATTTTAAGGTATCAGCATCTCCACCTAAGTCTTTAGTTCTATTTTCTTTTTCACTTAAAGATTTTTCGATAGCTTCAACAATTGAATTGGAAGCTTCTTTTTCTCCCAAATAGTCTAACATCATTGCACCAGACCAAATTTGTCCTACAGGATTAGCAATACCTTTTCCTGCAATATCAGGTGCTGAACCATGAACTGGTTCAAATAAAGATGGAAATTTATTTTCAGGATTAATATTACCAGATGGAGCAATTCCAATAGTTCCAGTGCAAGCTGGTCCTAAATCAGAAAGAATGTCTCCAAATAAATTAGATGCAACGACAACATCAAACCATTCGGGATTTAGTACAAATCTAGCAACCAAAATATCAATATGATATTGATCTGTTTCAATATCAGGATAATTTTCTTTCATTGCATTAAAACGTTCATCCCAAAACGGCATTGTAATTGAAATACCATTTGATTTTGTTGCATTCGTTAATTTTTTTCTTTTTCTCTGTTTTGCTAATTCAAAAGCAAATTTTTGAACTCTATCTATTCCATGGGCAGACATGATAGTTTCCTGAATAGCTATTTCTCTATCAGTATTTTTAAACATTCTTCCACCAACAGAAGAGTATTCACCTTCGGTATTTTCTCTAACAATTAGCATATCTATGTCACCTGGTTTTTTATTTGCTAACGGAGGATTAATTCCAGGAAACAATTTTACCGGTCTAAGATTTATATATTGATCAAATTCTCTTCTAAACTGAAGTAAGGATCCCCATAACGATATATGATCTGGAACTTGATCTGGCATTCCAACTGCGCCAAAGAATATTGCATCATGTTTTCCTAATTTTTCCTTCCAATCATCTGGAAGCATTTTTCCATGTTTTTCATAATAATCACATGAAGCAAAATCATATTCTGTAAAATTTATTTTAAATTGATGTTTTTCAGCAGCGTCTTTTAGTACTTTTAAGCCTTCAGGAACTACTTCTTTTCCTATCCCATCTCCTGCTATTGATGCAATGTTATATTCTTTCATTTTTTTATTTTTAATTTAAAGAAAAATATTTTTTTTCTATGTTATAGCTTAGCTCACTGATTTCTTTTAATGTTTTTTCTAAAAATAAAAGTAAACTGTCTATATCATCATTCTTTATATTAAATTTTTCTACTTTTTTATTCAAATATTTGATTTTTTTAATCAAATCATTTTTTTTTGATATTCTATACAAAGCCCTTTCAATTTGATTTAAATTCCAGCTAATTGATCTTGGAAAGATATCTGCTTTAAGAAAAAAACTAATTATGTCAGAAACTGTTATATCTTGTTTTGAATATTGTCTGTAAGCTTGGAAAGCAGAAATAGATTTTAGAATATTTATCCATTCCAATGTTAAATATTCATATCCTTTTTTATGTTGTTTAGATCTTAAAGATTGTGATTGAAGTATTCTTATCATCATATCAGTTCTTTCGATAAATCTTCCAAGACGTAAAAATTGATATTCAATGTTTCTTTGCATTTCCATATCAGTAGAGTACATGAAGCTTTGAGAACCTTGGATTACTTCATTGAGTATTTTGATATAGTTTTTTTTATTTTTTCTAGTTTTTATATTTTTATTAAATTTTAATATTAAATCATTTAATTTTATTATTGATTGCTCGGGCAGTATATCTCTTATCACCAAAGAATTTTGTTGAGATAAATTTAATGAATTAAAAATAGAGGATAGATTTGATTTATTTAAAATAAAATATTCTATTGTTTTTTTTTCAGAATATTTTTTATTTAATTTGAGATAGTCTTTGTTTAAACTTGTTACAGTTAATAAGGGTTTCCAAGAAATTTCATCTTCCAATGATAAATCTAATTGTAATTCACTAGTAGTAATCAATAATCTTGATGTAAAATTTGATCTTTCAAGATATCTAGACATCCAATACAATAATTTTGCTCTTCTACTTAACATAATCTAATTATCCAATATCCAGGTATCTTTACTTCCCCCGCCTTGAGATGAGTTTACAATTAAACTACCTTTTTTTAACGCCACTCTAGTAAGACCACCTTGCGTTACATACTGATTGGAGCCAGATATTATAAATGGTCTTAAGTCTACATGTCTTGGATCAAGTTCATTATTAATTAGAGTTGGAGATGTTGAAAGGGAGACTACTTTTTGCCCAATATAATTTCGTGGATTTTTCTTAATTTTTTTAACACATTCATCTAATTCTTTTTTGGATGCTCTAGGACCAATTAAAATCCCATATCCTCCTGACTCGTTTGCAGGCTTAACTACTAATTTAGCTATATTTTGTATCACATAATCCATTTGTTTTTTTTCATGACACAAATATGTTTCTACCTGGTTAATTATCGGCTCTTCGTTAAGGTAAAATTTAATCATTTTAGGAACATAACTGTAGACAACTTTGTCATCAGCGACGCCAGATCCAGGAGCATTAAGAATACTTATATTCCCTTTTTTCCATGCATTAAAAATTCCCGGAACACCTATTAAGGAAGATTTATTAAATACTTTTGGATCTAAAAATAAATCATCAATTCTTCTATAAAGTGTATGTAGTTGTTCTTTTCCATATACTGTTTTCATAAATACCTTGTTATCTTCAACAAATAAATCTGAGCCTTCAACTAATTCCACACCCATTTGTTGTGCTAAAAAAACATGCTCAAAATAAGCTGAATTAAAAACACCAGGAGTTAGTATAGCTAGTTTAGGATTAGATTTGTTTTTTGATAGAGATCTCATACATGAGTATAATTTTGAACAATATTCATCTACTGGACTGATTTTATGTTTTTCAAATATTTCTGGAAAAACACTTTTCATGACTGTTCTATTTTCAAGCATGTAAGATACACCTGAAGGAACTCTTAAATTATCTTCTAGTACTAAAAATTCACCATTAATGTCTCTTACTAAATCTGAGCCACAAATATTAGCCCAAACATTAAATGGAGGTTTGATACCAATGCACTCTTTTCTAAAATTTCCTGAATTTAAAATTATATTTTTTGGTATTATTTTATCTTTAAAAATTTTTTGATCATTATAAACATCGTGAATAAAAAAATTTAAAGTTCTTACTCTTTGAGCCAATCCTTTAGAAATTTTATTCCAATCTTTTTTTTTTATAATTCTAGGAATAATATCAAGTGGCCAATAATGATCTGTAATTTTATCATTTGAATAAACTCTAAAAGTAACTCCTCTTTGACTAATTGCATTTTCAGAATTTTTAATAGTAGTTAGAAGTTTTTTTCTTGAATATTTAGAAATAAAATTCGAAATAGTTTTAGTTTCAGGCCTTAGTTTTTGATTTTCTCCAACATATTCATCAAATACTTTTTTTGCCTCATATTTTTCCCAGGAAATTTTAGGCATTTGTTATTAAAGCATAAAAAATTTAAAAAAACATGAAAAATAAATTGTTTATGACGATAAATTAAGCTTTTTAAATCCAAACTTATATATTAGATAATGTGCCATGACTTATTGTATTGGAATCAATGTTAATGAAGGAATGATTTTTGCATCCGATTCTAGAACAAATGCTGGATTAAACGATATCAATACATATTCAAAAATGTTTAATTATGCTGTTGGTGATAGAAATTTAGTAATAGTTACCTCAGGAAACTTAGCAACATCACAAGCAGTATTTAGTTCTATTAAAAAAGATTTAGAATCTAACTCACCAGAAAGAAGCCTAAATACTTGTAATACAATTGAAGAAGTTGCAAATTACGTTGGATCTTTAACAGTTAAACATTCTTCTCCTCATGGAATTAATGAAGAAGCATTGCAACTTGGTTCTTCATATATTGTAGGAGGACAAATTAAAGATCAAAAATCAGAGATTTTACTAGTATATCCTCAAGGAAATTATATTCGACCATCGGATACCAAACCATATTTGATTATTGGTGAGATTAATTATGGAAAACCAATTTTAGATAGAGTTTTAAAACCAGAAATATCATTAGGTGATGCTGCCCGATGTGCATTAATTTCAATGGACTCAACTATCAAAAGTGATTTACGAGTTGGACCACCAATTGATTTTGTAGTTTATAAAAAAGGTTTAATTAATCCTATATATCAGAATAAATTTGAATTAGAGGACCAAGTTTATTCCTCAATAACAAAAAGTTGGTCTGAAAGTATTATTAGAGCTTTTGAATCGTTTCCTCGATTTGATTGGGAAAATAAATAACTTAGATTTTATCAAATTTTTAATCATAATCTTTCATTGTTTTGACATATTTTGTTTGTTAGTTTTGTTTATGAAAAAAATACTTCTTTTAATCTTCTTTAGTCTCTTTTTTGTTTCAAATTCAAATGCTGCATGCGATGATCCATTAACAGATGGAGTAGATTATTCAAAATGCAGATTTTCAGATGCGCAGGATCTACAAGGTAGTTATCTACCAAACTCGAATTTATCTTTTGCAAGTTTTGTTCAAGTAAACTTAGATAAAAGCATTATGATGAATTCAAATTTATCCTTTGGAACTTTTCCTGAGTCTACATTTGTTAGAGCCAATCTTTATGAGACAGTCAGTATTGGTGCAAATTTTGAAAAAACAAATTTCACAAATTCAAACTTAACAAGAGTTGATTTCATGGGGGCAACTTTAATAGAAGCTAATTTTCAAAATGCTAATTTGATGGAAGCAAATTTTACATCTGCAAACATTACTAATGCAAATTTTGAAAATGCAAATCTGATTGGTGCTACTTGGACTAATGGTAAGACATGTGGTCCAGACTCAATCGGAACCTGTATTGAGCAATAAGATATGAACACTTCAGTTAATACTGATGATGTTATTTTTAATTTTTTCAAACAAATCTGTGATGAAAAAGATGATCAAAAATGTGTTGAGCTTGGAAAAGAGTGGATAAAAGCAATGGAAACTAACCTTTCTTCCATGGAAGCAAACCTAAATGGTGCTGATTATCTTAAACATAAAGACGATATTCAAAGTAACCGAGATCATTTAAATAGCCTAAAAAATAAGAATTCTACAGAGTGGAGAGAGTATGCTACTCAGTGTATGATCGAAATAATGAATCACAAAGGCCAACAATAATGAGTAATCAAGAAAGAGTGTTTTTAATTATTTGTGCTTCTTTAATTATTTTTACTCTTCATTATTTAATTGAAAAACACTTCTTTTAATAAGAACTAGATCTTGCCCACTTATTAATATTTCCTTCTTTAGCTTTTTTATTTATTTCTTTAAGCTCAGATTTAGAAAAATTTAAATTGTTTAAACTTTCAATATTTTCTTTAATTTGTTTTACACTACTTGCACCAATTAAAGCTGTAGTGACCGCTTTATTATTTAATACCCAAGCTAAAGCCATTTGAGATAATGTTTGTCCTCTTTTTTTAGCAATTTGATTTAAATCTGAAATTATCTTTATATTTCTTTTAGTTATAAAACTTTTATCTAATGCAGATTTTGGATCACTTGCTCTTGATGCTTTTGGTATTCCTTTTAAATACTTATCTGACAACATTCCTTGTGCTAATGGAGAAAAAGCAATAGTTCCAATTCCTAATTTAATTAAATTTTTATCCAGGTTTTTTTCAAACCATCTATTTATTAAAGAGTAAGAGGGTTGGTGAATAAATATTTTAATATTTCTTTTCTTTAAAATATTGAACATCTCAATAGTTTTTTTAGAGGAATAGGAAGAGATCCCAATATAAAGTGCTTTACCAGATCTATAAATAAGTTCTAAAGCATCTGCTGTTTCTTCTAATGGTGTATTTGGATCAAATCTATGAGAATAAAATATATCTACATAATCTAGTCCCATTCTCTTCAAACTTTGATCACAGCTTGCAATAATATATTTTTTTGAACCCCATTCACCGTAAGGTCCTTCCCACATATCATAACCTGCTTTAGATGAGATAATTAATTCATCTCTATATCTTTTAAATTCTTTACTTAAAATTTTTCCAAAATTAGCTTCAGCACTTCCTGCTGGCGGACCATAATTATTTGCTAAATCAAAATGAGTAATCCCTGAGTCGAAAGAGTAAAACAACATTTTCTTTGCTTCAGATGTAAGTTGTTTACCACCAAAATTATGCCAAAGACCAAGGCTTATTAAGGGAAGATCAACACCACTCTTTCCACATCTTCTATATTTCATGTTGGAATATCTTTTTGGTGATGCTTTGTAACTCATAATTATTAATATAACTTAATATTTTAGTTTAAAAACATAAATTTAAATATATATTTAAAACAAAGGGGTGTCTTAACAGACTGAGATTAAACCCTACGAACCTGTCCGGTAATTCAGAAAGGGATAAAATGGATAATACATACTTTTTAAGTCAATCATCATCATTAACATTAGTAATTGTAATTAGTTTGGTATTTGCTGTTTTAGGAATTTATCATTCTAAAAAATTCCAAGGAATAAGTAATTATTTAACAGCCAATAGAAATATTGAATTATTTTCATTAACGACCAGTCTAGTTGCATCTGCTTTAGGAGCATGGATTTTATTTGGCCCTGTTGCTGCTGCCACATGGGGAGGAATAGGGGCTGTTATTGGTTATGCACTTGGTACAGCTTTTCCAATGATTTTCTTAATTTATTTTGGAAGAAAAATTAGATCAGAGTTTCCAAAAGGCTCATCTCTAATTGAGTTTATGAGAAAAAAATTTGGAAAAAGTTTATTTAAACTAATTTTGTTAATGACAATTTTTTACATGTTTATTTTTCTTTGTGCAGAGGTGACAGCTGTTGCAGTTTTAATCAATTATTTATCAGGTACAGATCTTTGGATCACAGCATTAATAGTGCTTTTAGCTACTTTAACTTATACGCTTTATGGAGGTCTAAGAGCTTCTATTTTTACTGATAATATTCAAATGATAGTTATTGGCTTTCTTTTATTAATTCTAATTTTAATTATCAGTTCATCAACAGGAGATAATTTTTCTTTTGTATTAATTAAAGAAAAAAATCCGCAATTGTTAAGTTCATCCTATATTCCAAGTTATACTGCTGGATTAACTTTTTTTATAGCTGTTGCTGCAACAAATTTATTTCATCAAGGAAATTGGCAAAGGGTTTATGCTGCTAAAGATTATCAAACATTAAAATCAGCATTGATCATTTCTTTTTTTGTAATTGTTCCAATAGTTTTTTTAATGGGTTTTATTGGAATGGTGTCATTCTCTATTGATCCATCAGCTAGAGCTGATTTAGGATTTTTTACTTTATTATTAAAAGAACAAATTGAAATGCTATCCTTAATTATTATTATTCTTGGTTTAGCTTTAACAATTTCAACAGTTGATACATTGGTTAATGCGATATCAAGTTTGTTTGTTGTTGATGGTAAAGCAACTTTTAATTTAGATAAAAAAACAGATTATTTAAAAATTTCTAAATACTTTATGATATTTTTATCTTTGATTGCATTTGGTGTTGCATCAAAAGGATTTGATATTTTGTATTTATTTTTACTTGCAGATTTATTTTGTTGTGCGTTTGTATTCACAGTCTTTTATAGTTTTTACAACAAGGTAAATGAAAAAACTGCTTATGTTTCAATAATAATTGGTTTAATTGGTGGATTTTTAATGTTTCCTTACCCAGATTTTTCTAAGAGTTTATTAGTTGGGGGATTGATGTCTAAAGATCTATTTTCACCTTTTGTTGCACAATCTTTATTATTTTTATCATTTGTTGTTGCAACTTTTTTACCAGCAATAATTTTGAAATTAAAAAGTAATTGATTTAGATAACAGAGTTTAAAGCATCATAAATAAGTTCTTTGGTTGTCTCACCAATGCTTCTGTAAACTTCTTTATTATCTTTAAAAATTAAAAGGGTAGTTTGATATTGAATATTAAAAAATTCTGCAATTTCTTTATTGGTTACATCAAATTTAAAGTACTCAATATTATTAAAATCATTTTTTGCTTTATCAAGAACTTTCATTTGACTAGCACAAGACGTACAATATTTAATCCATGAGCTAACCACTACAACTTTTCCATCTGACAAAGCTTTATCGAATAGTTCTTTTTTATATGTAGTTTCTTTTGCAGATGCTAAAGAGATTGTTGCAAAAAAGATTGTTATTACTGCTAATATTTTTTTCATAATTAATTATACCAAATTCTTTTTGAAAAAACTAATTGTTCTATCCCATGCTAGGTTCGCATTTTTTTCATCGTATCTTGGAGTTGAATCGTTGTGAAAGCCGTGATTACAATCTTTATATATATGAGCAGTGTAATTTTTATTATTTGCTTTTAACGCTGCCTCATATTCTGGCCAACCTTTGTTAATTCGATCATCTAATTCAGCATAATGCAGAAGAAGAGGTGCTTGAATTCTAGGAACGTCATCTGCTTTAGCTTGACTTCCATAAAAAGGTACAGAGGCCGACATCTCAGGATAGGCAACTGCTAATGCATTACATACTCCACCACCATAACAAAAACCTACGGCTCCAATTTTTTTAGTTGTTTCCTCATGATTATATAAAAATTCAAAACCATTAAAAAAATCATTTAAAAGTTTTGTACGATCAATTTTTCTTTGCATAGCTTTGCCATCTGCATCGTTGCCTGGATATCCTCCTAGACTACTTAAACCATCAGGAGCTAAAGCAATAAAACCTGCTTTTGCAACTCTTCGAGCAACATCTTTGATATAAGGGTTTAATCCTCTGTTTTCATGCACCACTAACACTGCTGCAGTTTTCTCAGTAACTTTAGATGGTTTTACATAGTAACCATTAATGTTTCCGTTACCATTTTCACTTTTATAAGTTATGTAATTTGCTTTGATATCAGGATCATTAAAGTTTACTTGTTCTGCTAGAGCATAATTTGGAGCTAAACTATTAAATATCGATAAAGCAGTTACTCCAGCTGCAGTATATTTTCCAATGTTTTTTAAAAACTCTCTTTTAGTGATTTTTCCATGTGCGTAATGATCATAAAGTTCTAAAATTCTTTGATCAAAATCTTTAGCTGTTAATCTATTTTTCATAATATCCACATTTTATTACAACCGTTGTAATAAGCAAATGATCTTATTGCATTATGAGTGATAAAGCTTATATGTTCATCATCCAAAATGTCAGAAAATCAAATAAGTATTAATAATCTATCTAAAGTCTACGGTAACGGTTTTGAAGCATTAAAGAAGATTAACCTTAACATTAAAAAAGGTGAGATTTTTGCAATGCTTGGTCCAAACGGGGCAGGAAAAACTACACTAATAAGTATTATCTGTGGAATTGTAAAACCTTCATCTGGAAAAGTCACTGTTGATGATTTTGATATTATTGATGATTATAGAGAGACACGTTCAAGAATTGGATTAGTACCACAAGAATTAACTTTAGAACAATTTGAAACGGTATTTAATAATGTCTCTTATTCAAGAGGTTTGTATGGAAAAAAACCAGATCCAAAACATATTGAAAAAGTTTTAAAGGATTTAAGTTTATGGGACAAGAAGGATCAAAGATTAAGACAGTTATCAGGAGGAATGAAGCGAAGAGTATTAATCGCTAAAGCTTTATCTCACGAACCAACTATTTTATTCTTAGACGAGCCTACTGCTGGTGTTGATGTAGAATTACGTAAAGACATGTGGAAGGTAGTAGAAACTTTAAGAAAAACAGGTGTCACTATTATATTAACAACTCATTATATTGAAGAAGCTGAAGCAATCGCTGATAGAGTTGGAGTAATCAATCAAGGTGAAATTATTGTTGTAGAAGAGACAAAAGAACTTCTTAAAAAAATGGGACATAAAAAACTAACCATAGATTTACAAGAAGAAATCCATGAAGTTCCTAAAAGTTTAGAAAAATATAAGCTTGAAATTGGAAAAGATAAAATGTCTGTTAATTACAATTATAATATTCAAGCACAACAAACAGGAATAACTACACTACTTCAAGATTTAAAAGATGCTGACTTAAAATTAAAAGATTTAAAAACAGAGCAGAGTACTTTAGAAAAAATATTTGTAAGTTTAGTAAAGGAGAACAATGAAATTTAATTATTACGCATTTAAAGCAATTTATTTGCATGAGATGGATCGATTTAAAAGAACATTGATGCAATCATTATTTTCACCAGTTCTATCCACCTCTCTTTATTTTATTGTTTTTGGATCTGTCATTGGTGGGTATGTAGAAAATATTGATGGGATTAGTTATGGATCTTACATAGTTCCAGGTTTATTAATGTTAACGTTGTTAACTCAATCAATCAGTAACACTTCATTTGGAATATTTTTCCCTAAATTTAATGGAACTATCTATGAAATCTTAGCAGCACCCATTTCAACATTTGAAATTGTTTTAGCCTTTGTAGGAGCAGGGGCAACCAAAACACTTATAGTTGGTGCGGTTATATTTATTACTTCAACTTTCTTCGTAGAAGTCAATGTAATGTATCCATTGTTAATGATATTTTTGTTGATGTTAGTTGCTTTTACCTTTGCTCTTTTTGGTTTTTTAATTGGATTAATGAGCTCTAACTTTGAACAAATGTCTATTATTCCAACATTAGTTATTACTCCAATGGTCTTTTTAGGAGGAAGTTTGTACTCTTTAGATATGCTTCCTGAGTTCTGGCAAACGGTTACTTACTTTAATCCGGTTGTGTACTTAATAAATGGCTTAAGATTTGCCTTTTATGGAGTATCAGACTTTAATATTTGGATTAGTATAACTTCAATGGTGGTGTTTTTAGGAGCTTGCATAACTGTGGTCGCTGTCCTGTTGAAAAAAGGATATAATATTAAATCTTAACTGCTAGCTATTTTCTTTTTTGGATCGTAAAAAGGTTTTTCTACAATAGTAGCTGAATATTTTCCTTCATGAGTTTCTATATCTAATTGATTACCTAATTCAGAATGGCTGATTTCAATCATTGCAAGTGCAATATTCTTTTTTAATCTTGGTGAATATACAGCTGATGTTACTTTACCAACTGTCTTACCATCTTTTTCAACTGGCCAAAAAGTTGTATTTGGTCCTGACAAAGGATCACAATCTATTATAAGACCAACTTGTTTTCTTTTTATTCCTTCTTGTTTTATTTTTTTTAGAGCTTGTTTACCTATAAAATTGATATCACTATCTAAATTAACTAATCGATCAAAGCCTAATTCAAATGGATTTGTATAAATATCTGCATCTGCATGATAAGAAAGCATACCGCCTTCAATTCGTCTTATAGAAGATGTGTGACCAGGTTGAAGACCATGTTCTTTACCAGCTTCCATTATTTTTTCATAAAGTTCATTACCTCTTGAACCATCTCTTAAATAAATTTCATAACCAAGTTCACTTGACCAACCAGTTCTTGAAACAATCAATGGAATTCCATCAAGTTCATATTCTCTAAGCCAATAATATTTAAGATCTCTGATACTTTCACCAAATAGTTTGACCATTATTTCCTGTGAGGTAGGGCCTTGTAACTGTAGAGGTGATACATCTGGTTCAGAAATTTTTACATCTAATCCCGAATTAATTGCTACACCTTGTGCCCATAATAAAACATCACTATCTGCTAAAGATAACCAAAAATGATTTTCAGCCAGTCTTAATAAAACTGGATCATTTAAAATTCCACCATCATTATTTACAATTAAAACATATTTACATTGTCCAACAGATAACTTTGAGAGATCTCTCGGAGTTAAAAGCTGAGTAAATTTATATGCATCAGGACCTGTAATCTCGACCTGTCTTTCAACTGCAACATCACATAAGATTGATTTTTCAATAAGGTTCCAAAAGTTTTGCTCAGGACTTCCAAAATCCCTTGGAATATACATGTGATTATATACAGAAAAACCAGTAGCACCCCACTTTACAGTAGCATCGAAATAAGGAGATTTTCTTATTTGTGTTCCAAAACCAAAGTTTTTATTAGACATTAGAGAGCCTTAACAGTCTGAGTATTAATTACAAATAAAAAAAATAGCCCTAACAATTAAGGGCTACTAAAAAAAATGGAGAGGGAAAGTATTTTTTTTAAAACTGTTCAGATTCAGTAGATCCAGCCATTGCTGTTGTCGAGCTTTGGCCGCTACTAATAGTATTTGATACTGCATCAAAATAAGATGTACCAACCTCTCGTTGGTGTTTAACGCTAGTATAGCCATCTTTTTCTCTAGCAAATTCTTGTTGTTGAATCCTAGAATATGCAGCCATACCTTCTTTTCTATATTTCTCAGCAAGTTCAAAAATTGCAATGTTTTGAGTATGAAACCCAGCAAGAGTAATGAACTGGAATTTGTAACCTATTTTAGCAATTTCTTGTTGGAATGAAGCAATCTCGTCATCACTTAAATGTTTTTTCCAATTGAATGATGGAGAACAATTGTAAGCTAATAGTTTTCCAGGAAATTTCTCATGAATTGCATCTGCAAATCTTTTGGCTTCAGCTAAATTAGGAGTAGCTGTTTCACACCAAATTAAATCAGCATACGGCGCATAAGCCAAACCTCTAGAGATAGCTTGTTCAATTCCATCTTTAACATAATGAAATCCTTCTGGAGATCTTTCACCAGTTAAAAATGATTTATCATTTTCATCAAAATCATTTGTAATAAGTTTTGCTGCATTAGCATCAGTTCTTGCTAATATAATTAAAGGAACTTCTGCAATATCAGCAGCTAATCTTGCAGCTTTTAAGTTCTTGACCATTGTACCAGTTGGAACAAGAACTTTTCCACCCATATGACCACATTTCTTTTCACTAGCTAATTGGTCTTCAAAGTGAACACCTGCAGCACCAGCTCTTATAAATTTTTTAGTTAATTCAAATACATTTAATGGTCCACCAAAACCTGCTTCACCATCAGCTATAATTGGAAGCATATAATCAACTTTTTCCTCAGGTTTCATATCACCATCTTGCATTTCCATATGTTGAATTTGATCTGCTCTAATTAAAGAGTTGTTCATAGATTCAACTAACTTAGGAGCACTATCATAAGGGTATAAAGATTGATCTGGATACATTTCTCCTGCAGTATTTGCATCTGCTGCAACTTGCCAACCACTTAGATATATTGCTTTTAATCCAGCTTTTGCATGTTGAACAGCTTGGTTACCTGACAAAGAACCAAGAGTATTAACATAAGCTTCAGTATTTAATAATTGCCAAAGTTTTTCTGATTGATTTTTGCAAAGTGAGTACTCAATTTTAATTGAACCTCTTAATCTCTCCACTTCTTCATCGGTGTAGTCTCGTTTGATACCTGCGAACCTTTTTAACTCGAAAGAGATTTTTTCAGCACTCATTGTTTATAATCCTTTGTTGAAGAAAATTGAAAAAGTTGAATTAGTTACTATCGTTTAAAGCGTCGATTAGTTCACTCATTCCACTTGAACCCCAATCACAATGATCATCTCTCATGTAAATTCCTTTATTATGATGGTGATCTAAATCCTCTTTTTTGATGATTTGAGCTTCATTTTCTGTGTTTTTTAAGTTTTTATCCATACGAGTCATATATTTTACAAAATTTACAAAATCTATAAAAAACGTTAAAAAGCTTTGTAAATAGCGAAAAAATATTGTAAAAATAAATTTACAAAATTTACAAATAGTAAAATGAGTCAAATAGATCTTAAAATAGGGCCAAAAATAAGAGCTTTTAGAAGACAACTTGGGCTGCAAGCAAACAAATTAGCTGAAGATTTAAGCATTTCTCCTAGTTATTTAAACTTAATTGAAAGTGGTAAAAGAAAAATAGATGGTGATTTACTTTTAAATGTTTGTGAAAAATTAAATATTCAATTATCTGATCTTACATCTAAGACAGATATTAATCTTCAAAATACCATTTCTGAAATTTTAGATGATAGTTTGTTTGAAGATTTAGATATTTTAGGACCAGAGGTAAAAGATCTAGTTAGTACCAATCCAAAGATTGGCAAAGCAATTGTAAGATTAGGAGATATTCTTAAAAAAAAGGATCATGAATTAATAAATAAAATAGAAAAAATTTCAGGTAAAATTGTTGATAATAGAAAAAATTCCTTTCCAGGTGAAGTCATTTCAGATTTTCTTCAAGAGCATAAAAATTATTTTCCAAAATTAGAAGAATTTGCAAATAAAGTTTTTGATAAAATTCAAAAAAATAATCGAACAAGATATATTGCTTTGTGTGAATATTTAAATTCAGAATATTCAATAACAGTTAAAGACGTAATACCTGATGAAAATAAACCTTTTTCAAAAATCTATAATAAAAATAAAAAAGAACTTTTATTAAGTGATTATAGTTCTCTCGAGACAAAAAAATTACATGCAGCAGCTCAAATAGCTCAAGAAGGAGCCAATAAAGAAATTGATAATTATTTATCTAAATTTAGCTTCCCTTCAGAAGAATCTAAAAAACTTACAAAAGTTGCATTACTAAATTATTGTGGTGCTGCAATTTTAATGCCATACAAATTATTTCACTCTGAATGTAAAAAATTGAAATATGATTTAGAGTTATTACAAAATACTTTTGCAACTTCATTTGAACAAGTAGCTCATAGGGTTACATGTTTACAAGATCCAAAACTCCCAGGTATTCCTTTTCATTTTTTAAGAGTTGATATGGCTGGAAATATTTCAAAAAGATTTTCTTTGTCTGGAATTGATATTCCAAGATATGGTGGAGCATGTCCAAGATGGAATGTTTATTCTGCCTTTACAAGACCTGGTGTGATTCAAGCTGCAGTAAGTAAAATGAATAATGGTGAAAAATATGTTTGTATTGCAAGAACTGTTGAAAAAGGAATAGGTAGATTTGGACAAGCAAAAAGTGTTCTTTCTATTGGCCTTGGATGTGATGCGAAATACGCAAAAGATTTTGTTTACACTGAAAATGTTAATATTAATGATAAATCTACAGAAATACCAATTGGTGTTTCATGTAGAACCTGTGACAGATTAGATTGTTCACAAAGAGCATTTCCACCACTACATAAAAAATTCGATGTTGACTTAAATACAAGAGGTGTTTCAGTTTATGTCAGTGACAACAAATCTTAAACTATGATTAAATATATAATTCCAGCTATCATTGTTTTCTTAATTGTATTATTTTGGGAAAAAATTACTGATTTTGTTGAGAAAAAGTTCAATATTAAGCTTAATTATATAGTTGTTAGTTCTATAGTTGCTGCAATAGCAATCATACTTTTGCTTTTAAATTACTAATATTATGAATGATTTTGATATTTCTAATTATCAATTAGATGAGGCGGATGGTGTATTTACGTATAAAAATCAAAATACCACATTAGGGTTTGTAAGATTTAATGAAAAAGCAGAAGTTGAATATATTTTTGTAAATCCAATATTTAGAAAAAAAGGAATTGCTAAAAAACTACTAAATCTTGTTAAAGATAAAACTGGCAAAAAGCCTATTCCTCAAGATCCAATCAGTCCATTAGGTAAAAAATTATTTAAAATCATATAAAATCATTAAAGATTGATGTAAATAACCTTCATCAATATTAATTTATTATGAATTTAAAAACTTCTTACACATCACTGAAGGATAAGGTCGTTTTTGTATTAGGTGGCTCAACAGGAATTGGTGCAACTTTAGTAGAAGAATTTGCAAAACAAGGATCTAAAGTTGCTTTTGTTGGAAGAAATGAAGAAGCATCAAAAGAATTAATTGAAAGTTTAAAGGGATGTAGTTTTATTCCTAAATTTTATAAGTGCGATATTAAAGATTTAAATTCTTTAGAAGCAGTTATTGAAGAAGTTATCAAATCTATTGGTGACATCGGTGTACTTTTGAATAATGCTGCAAATGATGAACGACATGAATTTTTAGATACTACTCATGAGTATTTTGATTGGGAATATCAAACTAATTTAAGACCCCATGTGTTTACAGCTAAAGCAGTAATTAAAAGTATGATTAAGCTTGGCGGTGGGTCAGTTATCAATGTTGGATCTATTGGATGGATGAGAAAAAATGAAAAGACAATTCTTTATGGAGTTTTCAAATCATCTTTACATGGATTAACACACGGGCTGGCAAAACGATTTGGTAAAAATAGGATAAGAGTAAACACACTTGTGCCAGGATGGACAATGACTAAAAAACAAATTGAAGTTCATCTTGATGAAGAAGGTGAAAAAAAAATTAAAGAGGGCCAGTGTTTACCAGATAAAGTTTTACCCGAAGATATAGCAAATGCTGCATTATTTTTAGCGTCTGATGATAGCAAGATGATTACTTCACAAGATATCGTTGTAGACGGCGGTTGGACATAATCAATTAACTAAAATCATTAATGGAAATAAATCTATTATTTTTCTTTACGGTTTTTCCTGCAATTCTTTTATTTGGTATTGCAAAATCTGGTTTAGGAGGATCTATTGCTTTAATTTCAATTCCGTTAATGACAGTGGCAATGCCATTAACTCAAGCCTTAGGAATTATTTTACCAATTTTAATTTTCTCTGATTTTATAGCTACTTATAAATACAGAAAAGAATTTGATTTAAGTACTTTAAAGTTAATGGTTCCTTTTGCTGGTTTAGGAATAATAATAGGGTCATTAACATTTTCGTATTTTTCAGAAGCTTTGTTAAAATTTATTGTTGGCCTTATGGGTTTTCTTTTCGCAGGACACTACTTTTTTTTTAAAAAAAATAAGGAAGAAAAATCGCCAAAAAATACATTAAAAGGAAGTATTTGTTCAACAATAGCTGGATTTACTAGTTTTTGCGTTCACGCAGGGGGAACACCTACAAGTATTTATATGCTTCCACTTAGAATGAAAAAAGAAATTTATGTTGGAACACGTATAATATTTTTTACATTTGTAAATTTAATCAAGCTTCCATTGTATATAAATCTATCAATGACCAATTTAGAGACATTTAAGCAATCTCTTATTTTATTTCCAGTTGCCTTATTGGGTATTTTAGTTGGCTATAAATTGCTAAAGATAATAGAAGAAAAATTATTCTATAATATTTTGTATAGTTTAATTTTAATAACTAGCACTAAATTACTTTATGATTTTTTATTATAAAATAAGCTTATTAAATGAAAAAATATAAACTAATAACTCTTATTTGTTGTAGTTTAATTCTATTACCTTATTCTTTACTAATGGCTAATGAAGAAGCAAAGTATGAGGTGGTTGATAAAAATGAAATCTATGAGATTAGAAAGTATTCAGATCGTTTAGCTGTTGAAACCTCTAGAGCAGGAATAGATAGTAATTTTAGAAAATTATTTAATTACATTTCAGGAAGAAACGATACTCAGGAAAAGATAGCAATGACTACTCCTGTTACTCAAGTAGAAAAAAATGGCAATATGACTATGCAGTTTTATTTACCTTCAAAGTTTAATTCAGATAATGTGCCTAATCCAAGTAGAGATGATGTAAGAATAGTAAATATTGAAGGAGGATATTATGCTGTACTTAGATATTCAGGCAGAGCCTCAGATGGAAATTTCATAAAACACAAAGATATCCTAGAAAAAGAGTTAAACAAAAATAATATTTCAATTATAAGTCCACCTATTAGAGCTACATATGATAGTCCTTTTACCCTTCCAATGAATAGAAGGAATGAGGCAATGTATAAAGTGGAGTTTAATTCATGAAATCAAAATTTAAAGCAATGGTGTTATCTTGTATGGACCCAAGATTTCAACATTTAGTTCATAATCATTTAAAGAAAAAAAAACTAACTGGTAAATACAGTGCTTTTACAATTGCAGGTGCTGCGGTAGGTATCACGCATAATAAATTTAAAAAATGGCATAATACTTTTTATGATAATCTTGCTACTTCAATTCAGCTCCATAAAATAGAAAAGCTTATTGTTATTAATCACAAAGATTGTGGTGCTGCTAAAATTGCTAATGGAAAAAAAGAATTTACGCCTGCAAATGAAAAAAAAATACACCAAGACTCTTTTAATAAACTTAAAAAAGAAATTAAAAAAAGATTTCCAAAACTAAAAGTGGAATTAAATGTAATTGCACTAGATAGTAAAATTACGAAATTTTAATTATTGATTTCTAATCAAAGGGTAAACTTTTGGATTTAGGTATTTTAAGTTTGTTAACATAATCAATATCAATGTTACAAATCCAATTGAAAAACCTAAGTAAATTAAAACTTTAAAATCAAACATCCAAACAAGTTCAAAGATATTTTCCATAATAAATTTTGAACCAATTACCGCAAAGAATATTGCAATCAGTATGACTGATTTAAATATAATGATGAATTCTATTAATGATGACAGAATTATCTCTTTTTTTGAAAAGCCTAGAATTTTAAATACTAAGTTTTGATACTCTTTAACTTTACCTTGAACCATAATTGCACTCGAAATAACAATTAAACCAATTACAATTGTTACAGCTGATATTAAAGTAACTGCAATGAATACTTTATTTAGCACAGCTGTTACTTTTGTAAGATAATCAGCAATTTTAATCATGGATAAGCTAGGCATAACTTCTAGCATTTCAGTTTCATCAAATTTATCAGAATTAAATTTTGCTGTTGCTAAATATTCATGAGGAATATTTTGAGCGAATTGAGGATTAAATAGCATTGCAAAGTTTATACTTAAATCTCGATAATCAACTTCTCTAAAGTTAACTACTTCACCATCTATTTCTCTTCCATATATATTTAAAGTAAAAATATCTCCTAATTGAATGTTAAAATCTCTTGCAACTTTAGCATCTAAAGATATTTGAAGTTGATTAGGTTTATTTAAATCCCACCATTTTCCAGCAACTAATGGATTATCTTCAGGAACATTTTCCACCCATGAAGATCTTCTCTCACTTCCAATTACCCAATAACTATCATTATCAGGTTTAATATAAGTATTTGGATTAATGCCATTAATTTTCGTAATGCCAGATGAAACCATTGGAACAACTTCAATGTCTGCATTTGGATCCATTTTTAATATTCCTTGCTCAAACTTTTCACGCTCTCCTTTTTGAATTCCTACAAAGAAATAATCAGGTGCAATATCAGGAATTGATTTAGCAATTTCTCTTTGAAAATTTGTTCCAACTAACGCCAACGTTAAAAGTAAAGTAACTCCCAACCCTAAAGACATAATAGTAATTGGAGTGATACTTTTAGTTTGAGTGATATTCTTAATTGATACCTTCAATGAGATATTGGAGCTTGATTTAAATTTTTTGAGAAAAAATATAATTATTCTTGAAAGAAAGAAAAACACAATCAAACACACAAAAAATGCAGCAAAATACCCTAGACTGTAAGTTGGTTGTTCGGAGCCAACTGTAAATAACAAAACTAAAATAGAGAGCAAAATAAAACTTAAAATAACAGATTTTTTTGAATAATAAAATTGTAAGTTTTGAAAAACATTTCTAAATAAATTAGAGGCTTTTACTTGGTCAATTGAACTTATTGTTGGGATAGAAAATATTACAAGCACCAATAAACCTACTAAAAATATTTTAATAAAATTAACTATAGAAAATACTGGATAAACATTTAATCCAAGTCCATCTGATAAGTATTTGTCAGCGATAGGGACTATTAAAAAACTAGAGCCATAAGAAACAACAGTAATTACAAATAATAAAATTAGTAATTGAAGATAATAAAGTGTCTTTATATTTCCCGAGTAAAATCCAACTGCTTTTCTAACTGCAATTGACATGTTGTTTTGGTTAATAAAAGAAAGGAGAGTGTTTGCTATTCCAATACCAGCAATCAACATCGCACTTATTGAAACAAGAGATAAAAATTGTGAAAAATTGTTGATTATTCTCTTTATTCCACTTGCTGAATTTTCAGGATAACGAAGTTTTACTTTTTGATCATCTTTAAAGATATTTTCAATTCTTTGTTCTAATTCTTCAGAGTTATCTCCTTCATTAAATTTTACTTTATATTCGTAGTTTAAAAAGCTTCCAATCCCATTTAGTTTTAATATCTCTAATGTTTGCTTTCCTGCGAGTGCCCAATCACCAAAAGCAACAAATCCACTTACATCTGGTACTGATTTTATAATTCCAATAACTGTAAAGTTTTGGTCTTGAACTTTAACTTGTTCATTAAGTTTAATATTTAGTGTTTTTGATAGACTTTCGTTAATTAAAATAGTGTTTGGTTCCTTTTGCATTCGCTCATATGCACCTTTGGGTTCAAATACTACTTCGCCATATAACGGGTATTTTTCATCAACTGTTTTAATTCTAGTAAATAAAGATTTATTTTTTTCTCTTCCAGTTGTTGAAAGCATTGTACTGAACTCAATCATTTGAGATACAGTTGCAAATTCTTTTACCTGATTAACTAGATCGAGATTTCCTTGGTTACGATTGTAATCAATTTCTAAATCACCACCCAATAAAGCTTTAGCATTATCGTTTAGTTCTTTTTTAAGACTATCTTCAATAGTAAAAATAGCACTTAATATAAAGAGACTGATAAATAGAGTAACAATAATACTTGAGATTTTGTGATAGTTTCTGCTTAAATCCTTTAAAGCATATTTAAAAATCAAACTAAATTCAGATCGATTATTTAATTTTTCCATCTTTTATTTTGATTTTTCTTTTTGCTTTGTTTGCAAGTTTTGGATCGTGCGTTACCATGATTAGGGAGGATCCTTCCTCTTTTACATATTTAAATAGAATATCCGAAATCATTAATGAGTTTTCAGTGTCCAAGTTTCCTGTAGGTTCATCAGCTAAGATTAATTCAGGCTTCATTGCTATAGCTCTTGCAATCGCAACTCTTTGCTGTTCACCACCAGATAACTGACTAGGTAAATTATTAAATCGGTGCTTTAAACCAAATCTATCTAATAAATTTTTTGCCTCACTCTCAGGATTTTTAAAATTATTTAATTCTAATGTTAAAGCAACGTTTTCAACTGCTGTGTAGTTTGGAATTAAATAGAAAGATTGAAATATAATTCCAATATTCTTCTTTCTAATCTCTGAAACCTCATCTTCATTTAAACCTGTTATTTCTTGATCTTGAAAAATAATTTTACCTGAGGTTGGTTTTTCTAGTCCTCCAACCAACATTATTAAACTAGTTTTACCAGATCCACTTTCACCTACGACAGAAACTGTCTCTTTTTTCTTAATGGTTAGATCAATATTCTTTAAAACACTGATACTTTCTTTACCAGTTTGGTATTTGAGATTTATTTTTTTTAATTTAAGAAGATCACTCATGAATAAAAGTTTATTTATAAAAATTTTGGTAATCTTTCTAGTGCACATAAACGCTTTCGCAATAGAAAAGGTTGTCTTATTTGGCGATAGTTTGATGGCTGGATATGGTTTACCTAAAGAACATCATTTATCTGTAGTATTAGAAGATAATTTTAAAAAAGATGGTTTAAATATAAAGATAATTAACGGCAGTGTTTCTGGAAGCACATCTTCAGGAGGATTAAATATTGCTGAATGGAGTTTATCGGAACCTGGTATTGACTTAATCATTTTAGGTTTAGGCGCCAATGATATGTTGAGAGGAATAAAACCAGAAGAAACTGAGAAAAATTTAGAAGAAATCATAAAGATAGCAAATAATAAAAAAATCAAAATTATTATTGCAGGTATGGTTGCTCCAACAACACATGGTGCTGAATACAAAAAAGAATTTGATGCAATCTATCCAAAACTATCAAAAAAATATAATTTACCACTTATCCCATTTTTACTTGAAGGAGTTGCACTTGATCCAAGTTTAAATCAGCAAGATGGAATTCACCCAAATAAAGAAGGTACCATTGTAATTAGTAAAACTCTTAAAAAATTTATAGAAAAAACAATTAATTAGTTTTTTTAGAGGACATCATTCTTTCGTGCACCGCACGCATTCCTCTTTCAACCATGTCATTTATTTCTGCAGCATGTTTTTGTAGAAGTTCAACTACCTTTGGATCTTCTGAAGTTTGTAAAACACTAATTCCTGTATCTGTTAATTCAATTTCAGTTTCAATTTTATCATGATATCTAAATAAAACATCTAATGTAGGTGATTGAATAATAACTTCAGGATTTTTTCCTTCTTGGATTCTTGTGATCATCATTGAAACATGGTTAACAATTGATTGTCTTACATTTTCGTCTTCAGAATATGTTTCAGTTTTAATACCATTAGGAATATTGGTAACAGTTCTTTTTATTTCTTTATGGTTTTGGAAAATATTTTTAAGATCACTAACTTCAATATCTGTTGTATCTTTACCTTGAAGTCCTGGCATATTAACTTCATCATGACCATATTTCCCATGTCCATGACCATGTTTTTTCATCATCTTTTCATGATTTTTTTTATATTCATCATTACTAGCTGCTAGTAAATTTGAACTTGAAAGAAGTAAGAAAGATATAAAAAAGAATTGGATAAATTTTTTGACCATGATTGGTATTTAAAATTTATTATTAATCATTAAATGTGACAAATTCAACAAATGGTTTATATCAATATTTAATGAATAATTTTTTATACAATTTAAAAGAAAGCAGAATTTTTCAATTTGTTGTTATTTCAATTATTATTTTAAATGCAATTACAATTGGGGTTAACACTTATGAATTAAGTGATCTTACCAGACAAGCAATCAATTATTTAGATTATTCAATTACTATATTTTTTGTTATCGAAATTATAATTAGGTTTATAGGGGAACCTAAAAAACTACAGTTTTTTAAAAGTGGGTGGAATGTATTTGATACTTTAATTGTCTTAATTTCATTAATTCCAATTCCTAATAATTCTAGCTTCTTACTTTTAAGATTATTAAGAGTATTTAGAGTATTGAGAATTATTTCAGTTGTTCCAGAATTAAAAAAAATCATTGAAGCACTGCTTACTTCGGTCAAAAGAGTGTTTTACGTTGGATTATTATTGTTCATCATTCTATATATATACGCAACTATAGGCTCAATTTTATTTAGCACAGATATTCCTGAAAGATGGAGCGATGTTGGTGTTGCCATGATCACATTGTTCCAAGTTTTAACTCTATCTAGTTGGGAACAAGTAATGTTACCATTACAAGATGTTTATTGGTGGGCTTGGATTTATTTTTTCAGCTTTATAATTATATGTGGAATTACAATGCTTAATTTGTTGATTGCAATATTAGTAGATGTAGTAATCAATCAGAAAAAATTATAATTTATATTTATGAACTTTAATTCCATACTTTGGCATCCAGTCCTAGATAAAGATGTGTTAAAGGGCAAAGATGCGTAAACCATACCAGCCTTTAGCATGGACTGGAACTGTGATGGTGATATCAGCAGCATTATTATCAGCTTTTAATATTTACCCACTTTATATTTACCTATTCTGCCTTGCTAATGCCATTTGGGTCTTGATAGGAATACTATGGAAAGAGAACAGTTTGATAGTTCTAAATGCTGTATTGACGATAATTTATATTGCTGGAATGATATTTGGGTGAAAGAGTTTAAGATTAAATAATATTTTTAATTGATCTATTTTAAAATTATTTAAGGATTTACAATACTAAATTTATACCTTGCGATATTAGTAGATGTAGTAATCAACTGAAAAAAGCTGTAAGACTTTTTAATGAAAAAATTACTTATAGTTTTAAGTTTCCTTTGCTTTAGTTATGCTAATGCACAAAATACTAATATTACTATAGATGCAAATTTAAATCTTACATGTGCATTTGAAAAAGTAATTTTAAAAAACCCAGATCATAATTTTGAAACATTCACAAAAGATCAAATTAAGAGAGATGACATTCGTAAATTATTAATCGAATCTAAATCACCAAATTCATTAATTATAAAGAATTTATCTAATTTTATTGATAAAATTGAACTTGAGGTAAAAATTTCAAATAAAGATATTGTATTAATCCAAGCTTTTGATGATGAAAGAAATTATTCAGAATCTGCAGTTTTAACTATTAAAACAGGCGAGCTTGTTCATGAAATTACTAAAAACATTAAACTAGAAGAGAAAGAAAAGGATATTTCTTTTTATAGTTGTAAAAAAAGTAATCAAAATACTTAGTAGTTAATAATTAGTTCACCAAAGAAAAGCACTACACTTCGCAGACATTATTTCATCATTATAAATTAATTTTGCTTTAGATGATCCTATTCCAGCACAAACGTGCAATGGTAATAAATGTTCTTCTCTAGGGTGACAAAATCTTGCAAAGGGAGCTTTTTCCCAATTTAAGATTTTTTGCTCTCTTTCATTTTCATCAAGATTGTTATCTGTACAAGTTTTTACAAGCCAATTGTCAAAATCTATTATTTTTTTTTCTGTGAACTTATCAATTTCTGTATTTGATAAAAAAACTTTCAAATTATGAAAAGACATTCCTGATCCTATAAATAGAATATTTTCATTTTCTAATTTTTTTAAAGCTTTTCCTATTTCAATATGTTTTTTAGGATCTAAACTTTTAAGTAAAGAAATTTGCACACAGGGAATTGATGCATCAGGAAAAATTAATTTAAGTGGGATAAACATTCCATGATCAAATCCTCTCTCCTCATCTAGTTTGGCTTTGATATTGTGTTTTTCTAAAACATTTTTAATTTTAATCGAATACTCTTTATTTCCAGGCGCAGGATATTCGATGTTGTAAGATTTGTCAGGAAATCCATAATAATCATAGATTAATTTAGGATTATCAGAACTTGTAATGGCAACTATCTCTTCTTCCCAATGTGCTGAAATAAGAATTATTAAAGATGGTTTGATTAAATTTTTACTTAAACTTTTAAAAAAATTAATTAATTGTTTATGACCTTGGTGTCCTAAGATCGGTAGCGGCCCACCTCCATGTGGTATAAATATAGTTTTCCCATTTAATTCCATGTTTAAAAATTTAATTTTTTAAATATTAATTGGACCAATATAATAATTACAACTTTAAAGTTTATTTATTAAATATAAATTTTATAAAAATAAACAATTTTTCTAAATTGTATTAAAATTTCATGTCAATAGACACTGTTAATTCAATTTGATAATATCAATTAATGAATAGATTTCTTTTTTTAGTTTTAATTTATTTATTGTCATCCACTAGTTCATTTGCAAACGATAGAGATGTAAGGTTAAATCAATTATTTAATGAACTAAAAGTTAATAAAGCAAAAGTTGCAGCTATTGTTGAACAGGAAATTTGGTCTTTATGGAGTACTCATCCAACTGATGAAAAGCTGACTGCTCGCTTAGAAGAGGGTTCAATGTTTGTTAGAAACCAACAGCCAAAAAGAGCAAGAGAAATATTTACTGAAGTAATAAATCTTGATGAAAATTGGGCCGAGGCTTGGAATAAAAGAGCAACTGTTCTTTATATGTTGGGAGAATATCAAAAATCACAAGAAGATATTGATAAAGTCCTAGAATTAGAACCAAGACATTTTGGTGCTTTAGCGGGACAAGGTATGGTTAATATCAAATTAAAGAATTATGAAAAAGCAATTCGTAGTTATGAGGAAGCCCAAGAAATTTATCCATCAATGAAAACACCTGATGCTATGATCAAACAAATGAAGGAAATAATTAAACAACAATCAATTTAGTGAAAAAAATATTTTTTATTTTTTGGATATTACTTTTTTCAACTAACAACTTATTTTCAGAGACAAACAAACTAACAACAGAAGAAGATATTTTAAATATTTATAAATCAGTTGTTAAAATTGACAGCATCATCCCACCAGAAGCAAGAACTGCACAATCTTTAGGAACCGTAAGAGGAGGGAATGGAGTAGTTATTGATGATAAACATATATTAACAATTGGCTATATTGTTGTTGAAGCAGAAACAATTACAATAACATTACCTGATGGTAAAAAATTTCCAGGTGAGCTTATAGGATATGATCATACAACAGGGTTTGGAATTTTAAGAACCATTATTCAGTCAAACCTAACACCTCTTAAAATTGGAGACTCTGATCAATTAACCAAAGAAGATTTTTTATATGTGTTACCTTATTTAACAGAGGGAAGACCTTCAGCTGTTAAAATGGTTTCAAGAAGATCTTTTGCTGGATGGTGGGAATATTTTTTAGATAAACCAATTTATACTTATCCAGCTAATAGCTCTTTTGCAGGTTCTGCTTTAATTAATGAATATGGTGAAGTTTTAGGAATAGGTTCTTTGTATGTAGGAGATGCAGCAGCAACAGGAATAAGTTCTCCTGGAAATATGTTTGTGCCAATTAATGATTTAAAACCAATTTTAGATGATTTAATTCAAAATGGCAGAAGAACAAAAGATATCAAACCTTATATGGGTTTAACTTCAAGTGACAATACTGGACAAGTTAAAATCACAAGAGTAAATGACAACGGTCCTGCTGCTAAAGCTGGATTTAGTGTAAATGATACAATTTTAGCAGTGAATAATGAAAAAATTAATAATATTGAGGATTTTTATAAAGTAGTTTGGTCCTTTGGTGGCCCGGGGACTAAATTACAATTTGATATAGAAAGAAATCAAGAAAAATTAAATATTGAGCTTACGACAATGGATCGTAATGACTTTTTTGTAAAACCAAAATATTATTAATCTTATGTGTGGAAGATATGTTGTTAAAAATCCAGTGACCAAAACTAGTTCATTAGTTAAATCTGCAATTCAGGTTGAAGATAATGAAAATTATAATGCACACCCTTATCAAAAACTTCCAGTTATAAAAAAATATAAAAATGGAAATACCTTAGAAGCTTTGAAATGGGGACTAGTTCCAAGTTGGGCAAAAGATAAAGATTTTAAAGTTCTGATTAACGCTAGACTTGAGACCATAGATGAAAAGGTTTCCTTTAAAAAATTGATTAAAAACAATCGATGTGTTGCAGTTGCTGATGGATTTTATGAATGGAAGAGGGAAGAGAAAGAAAAAACTCCTCATTATTTTACCCGTGAAGATAGTAATACTATTTATTTTGCTGGGATATTTGAGGATGATCAGTTTTGTTTAATTACAGAAGAAGCAAAAGAAAATATTAAGGAAATTCATCATAGACAACCAGTTATTCTTAATCAAGCGGATGTTAATAGATATCTAAATTTAGAATTGCAAGGATCAGCGTTTCTAAATGAACGTAAATCACCCAATCTTATTTTTCATGAAGTATCCAAAGATGTTAATAAGCCTACAAATAATACTGCATCTTTAATTCAAAAAGTTTAATAATAAAAACATGTTTTTCTTTGTAAAAGTTTTAATTGCAGGAATAATAATTTCTTTTGCTAGTTGGTTATCTGGACAATACCCAAAATTATCTGGTTTTATCATTGCTCTACCAATTGCATCCTTGATTGCAATTATATTTTCTTATTACGAACATCAAGATGTTGAAAAAACAGTCACATTTACCAAAAGTATTTTAATTGCAGTTCCAGTTAGTTACTTGTTTTTTCTACCATTCTTTTTTGCAAAACCATTAGGAATGAATTTTTGGTTAATTTATTCAACTGGCTTATTGTTATTAGTTGTAGGATATTTTATTCACAAATATGTGATCAACTTCTTTTAGTATATTTACGTTTAAATTAATTAGTTATAGTAGGATATTTAATGGCTATCTTATTAAATATAATTCTAGGTATAAGTGTCACTTTAGATTCTTTTATTGTTGGTAAAAGTATCGATAAAAAAATTAAATTTACCTTATTCATTATATCGTTTGCACATGTATTGTTGTTTTTAATTGGTGTTAAAATTGGTGATTTAATTGGCCCATATGTTGCAAGCTACGATCATTGGATAAGTTTTGTTGTATTTCTATTTTTAGCAATAAGTTCTTATAAAGACATTGTAAGTGAAGAACCTTTATTTAAATTAGATAATACTTTTAAAATTTTACTTACTACCTTTGCATTATCTATAGATGCTTTTGCAGTTGGAGCTTCGTCTCAACATGAAATTCAATATTTAAAATTAGTAATTGTTATTATTGCAATCTCAGCACCATCTTTCTGTTATTTAGGATATAAACTAAAAAATGAACTAATTAAACATTCCCATAAATTACTTTATTTCAGTGAGGGAACTTTTTTTTTAATTATTGGAAGTTTTATCCTTTATTCACATCTAACAGGTGGCTATTAGATAAAATTAAACACTTTAAATTTTATAGTTATTTTCTTTTGTGTTTCTTGAATGAGAAATTTTTTGGTCTCTTTCTACTTCTATTTTTAAATTTCTTTTTTCCTTTAGAGTAAAATTTTTTAAATTCAGTTTCTGGTTTATTTTGCTCCTTTATTTTATCTAAATATTTTGGATTATTTGTATATCCAGCTGTTGTTTCTTTGTTCTTAAATTTAGATCTTTTATGATCTTTTTTAAAAGATTTCTTTTTATCTTTAAATTTTGATCTTTGGTTATTTTCTTTTTTGTTAAATCTTTTATTTTTCTTAAATTTAGAATTAGTTTTATCTCTAAATTTTTTCTTTTTATTAAATGATTTCTTATCTTTTTTATTTTTTTTAGATCTATTTTTTTCAATTTCTTGAAAAGTTTTAAAATTTGGATCTATTAATTTTTGTATAGATCTCCACATATTTCGATCATTATTGGTTAAAAAAGTTAAAGCTGAACCATCTTTTCCAGCTCTGCCTGTTCTACCTATTCGGTGAATATAATCTTCTGGAACTTGTGGAAGATCGTAATTGATAACGTGTTTTATAACTGGAATATCCAATCCTCTTGCTGCAACATCAGTTGCAATTAAAATTCTGCTATTTCCATTTCTAAATCCTCTAATAACTCTGTCTCGTTTACTTTGTCTAAGATTTCCATGAATGGCATCAGCTTTATGGCCATCATATTTTAATCTTTTTACAATTTTATCAGCACCGTGTTTAGTTTTAACAAAAACTAAAATAGATCCACTTCTTTCAACTAATTGATTAATCAGTTCATGGTATTTCTTGTCAGCTGTGATTTGAAAAGTTTCTTGTTTAATTTTTTCAATTGGAGTTGATAAAGATCCTACAGATACTCTTTCAGGATTATTTAGATACTTTTGAGAAATTTTTAAAATGTTTTCAGGTAAAGTTGCAGAAAACAATAATGTTTGATGATCTTTTGGAATAAATTTTAAAATTATCTCTATTTGAGGTGTAAATCCCATATCCAACATTCGATCTGTTTCATCTAAAACTAAGTAATTAACTCTAGATAAGTTTAAACTTTTTCGTTCTATGTGATCGTTAATTCTTCCTGGGGTGCCAACTATAATTCTTGCTCCTTTTTTTAATTGTCTCAGTTGTTTTTGCATACTCTCACCACCGATTAAAAGAGCATTACCAATTCCTATTTCTCTTATATTAAGTTTTAAAACAATTTCCATTACTTGTGTTGCAAGTTCTCTTGTTGGACAAATTATTAATGCCATTGCTTTCTTATCTTTTAAAAGCTTATTCAACATTGGGATTGTGAAAGCTAAAGTTTTGCCGGTACCTGTTTGAGCAGTTCCTAAAACATCTTTTCCTTCTAAGCTAATTGGTATTGATTGACTTTGAATAGGGGTTGGAGTTTTAAATTCAGCTAATTCTATTGATCTTTTTAATTTATTTTCAATATTTAGATCAGAGAAGTTCATTATGTCTGGAAGGATATATATTTTAAGTAATTGAGTGTCTGCTTATATCTTTTTGTGCCAAATACAATAATTAGTTTAAGAGGATTAATCTCTAAAGTTTACAAAGTCTATTGGAAGCCCAATATCAATAGCTTTAATTGCTGCTATCGCATCTTGAAGGTCATCTCTTTTTTTACCATCTACTCTTAATTCATCACCTTGAATTTTAACCTGAATTTTAAGTTTAAGTTTTTTAATGTCAGCAATTACTTTTTTTGCATTTTCTTGGCTAATTCCTTCTTTAAGTTCACTTACTTGTCTAATTGCTCCACCTGAGGCACCCTCTGAACTTTTAACTTCTAAAACTCTTGGATCTACTTTTCTTCTTACTAAATGAGTTTGCAATAATTCATTAACTTGTTTTAATTTTAATTCATCAGGAGCATTAGTAGTAACTGATTTATCTTTTCGCTCTATAGTGATATGAAGTCCTTTAAAGTCATATCGATTGCTTATTTCTCTTAAGCAATTTGCTAAAGCATTATCAAATTCTTGATAATTAATTTTACTAATTACATCAAATGAAGGCATAATATATTTATACAATAATCTATTTTTTATTAAACGAAATTAAAGATAATATTAATTTAAAATATGAAAAAAATTAAAATTCACATCAGAAATAATCATTGGAAAGAGGGATTTTTACCTTGTGATGCTGAAGGTGAGAAAAATAATACAATCACTAAAGAAGAAATTGAAAAGGGTTTTGATCAATATCCTGAATTAAGGGATAAAGTAGAATATGTAATTGATTGGGATGATGATAATTTTGTCTCTTCAATGCAATCAGCTGACATTTTACTTGGTTGGCAGTTTCCAACACAAGATTTAAAAAAAATTGCACCTAACCTTAAATGGATCCATGTGATTTCTGCTGGTGTAAATCATTTATCTCCATTTGATTGGATGAACGAAGATTTAGTTTTAACAAACAGTAGTGGGGTACATGCTAAAAAAGCAGGTGAGTTTGGTTTGATGAGTATATTAATGCTCCAAAATCACATGACTAGAATTGTAACCAACCAAAAAAATAAAGAGTTCGTATCTTTACTTGGAAAACCAATAGAAGGTAGGAAAGTAGTTGTTGTTGGAACCGGTTCTTTAGGAGGTTCAATGATTAAACATATCAGTAAACTTGGAGCTGATGTTATTGGTGTTAATAGAAAAGGAAAAGATGTTGAGGGATGCTCTAAAGTTATTACATTTGATAAAATTGATGAAGTGTTACCTTTAGCTGATTTTTTATATCTAGCAGTTCCAGAAACGGAAGAGACTAAAGGATTAATTAATAAATCAAGATTAGATAAATTAAAATCTACATGTGGGATTGTAAATATTGGAAGACAATCTGTTTTAGATTATGAAGCTTTAAGAATTAAACTTCAAAATAATGAAATTGCTGGAGCAATTTTAGATGTATTTTCACAAGAGCCTATTCCAAAAACATCAAACCTTTGGGATACTCCAAATTTAATTATAACTCCTCACATTTCATCTGATAGTGAGGGCAATTATATTGAGATGGTTCTTAAAATTTTCTTTAAAAATTTAAAATTATTCACAGATAATAAAGAATTAATTAATCAAATAGATAGAAATTTAGGATACTAGTTACTATATATAAAGAACATATGTTGAAAGTATATTTAGCAGGAGAAATACACACAAATTGGCGTGATGAAATTATTGATGAATGTAAAAAACAAAATTTAGACATTCAATTTTCATCACCTGTAACAGATCATGCATCTTCAGATGATTGTGGTGTTGAAATTTTAGGACCTGAAGAGAAAAATTTTTGGAAAGATAGAAAAGGGGCTAATATCAATTCAATTAGAACTAAAAAATCGATTAAAGATTGTGATGTAATCATTGTTAAATTTGGTGAAAAATACAAACAATGGAATGCAGCTTTTGATGCGGGATATGCAGCTGCGTTAAATAAATCAATAATTATAATTCATAATGAAGAGCATCAACATGCTTTAAAAGAAGTGGATGCTGCTGCAGCTGCTGTTGCTTCAGACCAAAAACAAGCAGTTCGTATCTTAAAATACGTTCTTCAAGGAACCCTTAAATAGTTAAATACTAATTATTTTCTAAGTGAAATTTGTTTACCTGGGGTAAAAAATAGAATACGATTTTGTTATGAATCTTAATCTTTTTACTCACTGTCATAGACTAGCTAGAGTTGGCTTGAGTTCAAAGTTATCATCTAATCTATTTAATTTATTACTTCAAAAAGTAGACTGCAAAAATCATATAAATTCTTCAACGCCCACGAAATTGTAATCACTTCTTTTTTAAAAAATTAATTTTAATTAAAGGAGAATTATGGAAATAAAAAATATTGTTAATTTAAAAGATTACCCAATTGATCAAACAGGATCAAAAGAGTATCAAGATTTAATTACTAAAAATAGAGAGCTACTTGATAAAGATGGATGTTGTGTACTTCCAAACTTTGTACTTAGCGAGTCTTTGAAAAGAATGAAGGAAGAAGTCGAAAGAAATCTTCCTAAAACTCATTGGACCAAAGATCATCACAACCCTTATTTTTCAAAAGATGATGAAAATTTATCAAAAGATCATCCAAAGAGAGTATTTTCATTTAGAGAAAGCGGCTACATCAATTCAGATGATTTAGAAGAACAATCTGATTTAAATAAAATTTACGAGTCTGAAGAAATGTTAAAATTTATTTCAGATAGTTTAGGGGTTTTTCCTCTTTATAGATGGTCAGATCCTTTAGGTAAAAATCCATACAGTATCATGCATAAAGATCATTACTTTCCTTGGCACTTTGATGGCAATGAATTTACTTTAAGTATTTTAATTCAAAAAGCTGAAAAGGGTGGATTGTTTGAATACTCACCAGATTTAAGAAGTGTAGAAAATGAAAACTTTGATGAGGTAACAAAGGTTCTTCGTGGCTCTAGAGATAAAGTTAAATCATTAGACCTTCAACCAGGGGATCTTCAAATATTTAAAGGAAGATTTTCTATGCATAGAGTAACAAAAATAGAAGGAAATACTTCTCGTTACATTGCATTACCAACATACGTAAAAGATAGCTACAGAGTAAATAAACCTGAACACTCTAAACAAGTTTACGGTAAAGCACTTCCAATTCATTATGAGAGAAATAATGTTGAAGTAGATGGGTTGATGGATTGATATGAAAATAGGTTTTATTGGTTTAGGAAATATGGGGATGCCAATGGCATTAAACTTACATAAATCAAAAAAAATAGATTTATTAGGTTACGATGTAAGTCTTAAATCTTTAAAACAATTTAAATCTAAAAAAGGAAAGGCAACAAGCTCATTAGATGAATTAATAAAGTTTTCCGATGTAATTATCACCTGCGTTCCCGGACCAAAACAAATTAAAGCATTATCAATTGGCAAAGGTAAAATAATTGATCAATTAGGTAATAATAAAATTTGGATTGATTGTTCTACTAATTCTTTAACTTGCTTTAATCTTTTAAAACAAAAGTTAAGTAAAAAAATAAACCAATTCGTTGATGCAACGATATCAGGTGGAAATTTAAAGGCTCAATCAGGAGATTTATCAATATTTATTGGTGGTAATAAAAAGACAGTTAATAAGCTTAAGTTTGTCTTTAATATATTAGGTAAAAACATCTATTATCTAAATAAACCTGGTGCTGGTTATGCTGCTAAAATTGCACAAGTTAGTCTTTGTTATTTAAACTATTTATCACTCTCAGAGTCGTTGATGCTTGGAGTAAAGTCAGGGATTAAACCAAAAACAATGTTAGAGATCATCGATAAAAGTGCAAGTGGTGGTTATACGTCAACAAGATACGGACCTAATATGATTAATGGAGATTATGATCCGTCTTTCTTTTTAGGTTTATCAATGAAAGATTTAAATCTTGCTAATGAAATTATTAAACTTCAAAAATTAAAACTACCAATAATGAACTTAACTTCAAAAATTTATAATAAAGCGATTAAAAAATATGGACCAAATTCTAATCACTTAAAAGTGATTAAACTTTTAGAACAAAATAATAAATTAACTTTTTCAAAGGAGGGATGATGAAAAATAATATAAGTGAAGCAGATTGGAAAGTAAGAGTAGATCTTGCTGCCATGTTTAGATTAACAAACATGATGGGTTGGGATGATACGGTTTGGAACCATATCACCGCAAGAGCACCTGGAACGGATCATACTTTTTTTATGCATGAGATGGGCTTGTTGTATGAAGAAGTAAAAGCATCAAACTTAATTAAAGTAGACGAGCATGGTAAAGTTTTAGAAGGACCTGAAAAAGCAAATACCGCAGGTTTTATTATTCATAGTGCTATTCATCTAAATCATCCTGATGCAAAATTCGTCTTTCATGCACATCCTCCATCAGCTTTAGCTGCAACGGCATTGAAAGATGGTATCCCTCATTTAGTACAAGATAGTTCAATGCTTTATGGAAAAGTTGGTTACCATGAGTGGGAAGGACTATCGATTAATAAAGATGAGAGAGTTCGAATTGCTGAAAACATGGGAGATAATAAGGTTTTGATTATGAAAAACCATGGTCTTTTAACTGTTGGTGCAACAGCTGGGGAAGCTTTTATGAACATGTATTACGCAATTAGAATGTGTGAGGTTGCAGTACAAGCAACAGGTTCAGGACTTCCTCTTGAAAGAGCAACGGAGGAGATGTGGAAATTATCTCAAAAACAATATGATTTATTTTCACCAGGATTAAATGAGTGGCCAGCATTACTTAGAAGATGTGATGCAAAAGACCCATCATATAAAGAGTAATGACAAAAATTAATTCTTTAGATGATATTGTAAAAAATGGCCTTTGTATTGGCTGTGGACTTTGTAAAAGTATTGCAGGAAATTCTCTTCAAATGGAAATGAGTGACAAAGGTAATTTAGAACCTAAAGAATTAACACCAATTACTAATGAAACCTTAGAGAAAATTAAAAAAGTTTGTCCTGGAGTTATTGCTGAAGGACCTGAAGATCATAAAGAAAATGAAGGAGCTAATAAAGATTTGGTTTGGGGAAATTATTTTGATTTGTATTATTCATGGTCCACTGATCCAAAGATCAGATTTCAAAGCTCAACAGGAGGTTTGTTAAATGGATTGTCTTTATATTTATTAGAACAAAAGAAAGTTGATTTTATAATGCATACCGCAGGGGACAAAGATAACCCTATGCGAAACATTGTAAAATATAGTTATAACAAAGAGGATTTAATTAACTGTGAAAGTAGATCAAGATACGGTCCATCCTCACCTTTAAGTGAATTTCATAAAGCTTTAGATAAAAAACAAACCTTTGCTTTTGTTGGAAAACCTTGTGATGCAGGAGCTATTAGATTACTTGCTAAATCAGATGAAAGAGTGGATCAGTATTGCAAATATATATTCACCCTTGTTTGCGGAGGCTTTCAAGAACTTACAAAATCACAAGAATTTATTGATAGCTTTGATGTTAAAGAGGAAGAGTTAGAGGAATTTAGATACAGAGGATTTGGTAACCCTGGAAGAATGTATATCAAAACAAAAGATCAAAGAGAGTTTGATAAAGATTATAATTCTTTTTGGGGTGATGAAAGTAATTGGAAAGTTCCATTTAGATGCAAAATATGCCCCGATGCAATAGGCGAAAGTTCAGATATTGCAGCACTTGATACTTGGAGAGGGGGTTCACCTAAAGGAGAAGATGAAGGTTTTAATGCTGCAGTGATGCGAACAAAAAAAGGAATTAAAGTTTTTAATGAAGCAGTTAAAAGTGGATATCTTGTTAGAGGAGATAAAGTAACCATTGAAGACATTAAAGATTTTCAACCTCATCAAACAAGTAAAAAACAAGCAGTTTATGCAAGACATCTTGGGATGAAAAATAATAATGTTCCTACAATTAAAACTAAAAACCTTAGAATAGAAGAATTGTATAACTTAAATGATGATGAGTTTAATAAACAACAAGAACAAGGTGTTTCAAAGAGATTAGGAAATTAAGAAGACATGACTTTGTTATTCAATGAAGCACACCCTATACCACTTCATGCTATTATGGCAATGATTGCTATAATTTTAGGTGGCATTCAGCTTTCTATGAAAAAAGGTGGAGCCATTCATAAATTGTTAGGTCGTATATGGGTAGGTTTAATGTTGATTGTAGCGATAACTTCTTTTTTTATACACGAAACTAAAATTTGGGGAGATTATAGTCCTATACATTTATTGAGTTTGTGGACTATTTTCATACTTGGTGTGGGTATTTATTATGTGCGTGTTGGCAACATTAAACGTCATAAACAAGTAATGATCGCAACTTATTTTTTTGCTTTAATCCTAACAGGCTTTTTTACACTTATGCCAGGACGTATCATGCATCAAATTTTGATTGGCTGATAATTCTATTACCCGATATGCATATCAATTACATTGGTTATGAAGCTTAATTTACCTTAAGACCTCTTTTTTGATTTAGATTTTTATCTAAATTTTTGCTTGATAAATATTTCAAATAACCTTTTTTTATCTTTTTCCAATCTTTATCAATAATTGCATACCAGGAAGTATCTCTATTTCTATTTTTATAAATTGTAGCTTGTCTAAATATACCTTCAAATTTAAAACCTAATCTTAAAGCAGCTTTATTCGATTTTTTATTTAAACTATCACATTTCCACTCGTATCTTCGGTAACCTAAATTTTCAAAAACATTTTTCATCATAAGATACATTGCCTCAGTTGCCTCAACTGTTCTTTGAAGATTTTTTGCATAAGTAATCCAACCTACTTCGATTGTTCCAATTTCTGGTTTAATTCTAAGATAACTTGCTAAACCACAATAGGTTTTAAGTCTTTTAGAGTAAATTGAGTAAAAAAATGGATTACCTGATAACTTATCAGTAGTTAAATACTTCTTAAAAGAACTAAAAGTTTTATAGGGTCCTGTTGGCATATAAGTCCAATCAATTCCTTTTTTGTCTAAAGAAAAGTTTTTATACAAATCTTTAGCATGCTTTTTTGCGTTAACTGGTTCTAAAAAACAATATTTACCAATTAATTTTTTTTTTAAAGGAAATTTTGCTTTATTAAATTTTACACTAAAACCTATTTTCATTATTCAATTTTTCCTAATTGCTTCTGTCTCATTATAATTATGAGACCACTTATAACAATCATTACAGCACCTAGATAAGTATTATATTCTGGTGTCTCGTTGAAAAAGAAATACCCATATAAAATCCCCCAAAGTATTGCTGTGTATCTAAAGGTTGATGTAACAGAAACTAATGCAGCTTTAATTGTCAGTACTGAGAAAATGTATCCAAACGATAAAAAGAAAGCCGAAATAATTAAAATAATACTTTGTTCTAAATTGAATGAATAAAATTTATAAACAGAAAGAACTCCAAAAAATATTGTAACTACCAAACAAGTAATAAATGCTATTTGAAGACTATTGTGACCTGTTTTTATATTTTTAGTTACCAAATCTCTTATTGATAAGAAGATTGCAGAAAGAAGTGGAAATATAAAGTAATAACCAAATTTTAATTCAGCTGGATTGATGACAACTACAACGCCAGTAAAACCTATTATAACTGCACTCCATCTTTTCCATCTAACTTTTTCATTTAAAAATAATGCTCCAAAAGTTGTCATTATGATTGGGGCCAAACTCAATAAAATATAAACCATTGCAAAAGGTAATTTTGCAACCCCTATAAAAAAACCAACTGCAGCTAATGCTTCTAAGATTCCTCTTAAAGTTACTTTGTTTGAAGAAAATATTATTTTCAAATTAAATTGGTTTTTAATACTTAAAAATATTCCTATAAATATAAGACAACAAATTCCTCTTAAAAAAATTATCTGATTTAAAACTGCTAATTCATCAAAGCTTTGGTAAATATGTTTGACTAATGCATCATTTGTAGCAAAAGAAAATTGTGCAATAACCATGTAGAGGATACCAAGTATTTCATTATTCATTTTTCTTTTAGGCATAAGTTAGGTTTATCTGAAATTGTTATAAAAAAGGTATCGCTTAATATATTTTAATCAAACATTCAATCTGATTAAGCCTTGCTCCAATAGTGCTCCAATGAGAATTAGTCATGGCGTCATTTAGAAAGAAAAATAAAACGTATAAAGTACCGCTTAAAACTTTGTTATGACGATTGCACCCACTGATTGGAACTTATCCATATTCATCAGAGATTCAGGTGCTTCATCTAAACTAATCTTATCTCCTACCAAGCGAGCCAGATTGAGTTTACCTTTATTGATCATATCGAGCATTGCACCATAACGATGAGCCTGCATTCCGTGAGAACCAAGGATTTCTAATTCTTTACTTATCACCCTCGCCATTGGGATTTGTGGTTTTGTGTGTTCACCAAGCATCAGACCAACTTGAATATGTTTGCCTCGTGGTCTTAGATTTTGTATGGAATTAAAGCAAGTTGTTGGATGTCCAAGTGCATCTAAGGATACGTGCGCTCCACCTTTAGTTAGTTCAATGACAGCTTCTGAAACATCTTTTTTGTTTGCTCCATTAATTGTTTGAACTGCACCAAGTTCTTTGGCTAGAGATAATTTTTCATCATCGATGTCTATTGCAATCACATTGGCACCGACTGCATTAGCGATCATGACAGCAGAGAGACCAACTCCTCCACATCCATGAACAGCTACCCACTGGCCTGCATTCACTTTGCCTTGATCAATAACAGCTCGAAAAGATGTTGCGAACCGACAGCCTAGACTAGCGGCAGTGGCGTAATCCAAACTTTCAGGTAAGGCTACAACATTTAGATCAGCATAGTGGATGCTAACATATTCAGCAAACGATCCCCAATACGTGAATCCAGGTTGCTCTTGATTTTCACAAACTTGCTGCTGTCCAGCATGACACTCAGGACAGGAACCACAGCCAGAAATAAAAGGAACGGTAACCCGGTCACCAACTTTCCAGTTTGAAACTCTTGATCCAACCACCTCGATTACACCTGCCAATTCATGACCAGGGACGTGGGGTAGAGTAATATCATTATCATGCCCCATCCAACCATGCCAGTCAGAGCGACAAACACCTGTTGCTTCAACCTTGATCACAACCCCATGTGTTTCTGGTGTTGGATCATCTACAGTGACGACTTTGGGTGTTTCAGCAAACTTCTCAAAAAGAACTGCTCTCATATTAATTCCTTTATTAACATCGTGTATTTCGAACTGCCAATGCAAACTTTAACATTTTTAATTTAATTAATGTTTTAATCATGATCCAATGTCAAATTTTTCTAATAAGAAATTGATTAATAAATTGTAAATGAATGCAAAACTAAAAATATAAAACAGAAAAATTGCTGCTTTAGAATTAAATATGTATCCAGTTGAGGTTAAAAGAACTAAGAAAAAGCTTATCGATAAAGCAAGTTTAGATAGTGCTTTTTTCTTAAAATGAGATTTAACAACTTTTTCCTTCATATATTCTATTAACTAAAATACTTAATATACCAATGAATTTTAAAAAATATATATGGAAATGTAGGTTGTTAGTTTTGAATACTCCAAACTACACTAATCAAGAGTATAAAAATTCAAAAGATATTTACCAAACACACATAAAAGAATTTCATAAACGATTCATAAAACTTGTTACAAGATTAGACAAAACTAAAAACTTTAGTGTGAGTTTAATTGGCTTTGATGGAACCGAAAAAGCTAAGTTAGATATAATAAATCTTAAAAAGATATTTAACTTGGTTGATAAAATGCCAATGAATAAAATGATAAAAGATAAAAGTTTTAAACCTTTAAATCTTTCATTATTTTCTGATTATAAACCTGAGACAACTTTACATGGATTAGGTTTTAAGAATAAAGAAAAGGCGCTTTATACAGTTAAAGCTATCAAAAAAAGATCAATTAAGTATCAAGTAAATGTTATTGCAACAATGCTTGGAAGAGCAAAAAATCATCCTAACAAAACTAAAGATATGGATGATGCAATAAGGATCTTTGACAAATGGATGAAAGATTATAAGAGAAGTAAGAACAAATGAAAAAAATACTATCAATAATATTTTTAAGCTTTTTTAGCATGAGTGCTTATGCTGATGATCAGCAAACTTTTGTGTTTAATAACCTACAAGGAGATTTCACGACTTGTTATAGCTATTATTTATTGTCTGAAGAAGGTTTTAAAAAAAGTGGTAGTGCTAATGATGAAACTATAGCAGGACTTAATAAATCAGCAGATTTATCATTAGAATCTGTTTTTATGATTGGTCAGCAATTAGGCATGAACACAGATACAATGAGAAATAGAGTTAAAACATCCTTTGAAAGTATGAAAAAAGAGATGGGTGAAGATTATAAAAACTTTTCAAAAGTTTTAGATAAATACGGAATATTCTGTAAAGACTTAATAGAAAAAACAGACGACAGAGTTGTATTCTGGGAAGATAAATTTAAGTAAATTATTATTTAGATAATTAAGGGTTATGTTAACCTAACGTTAACCAATGAGTAATATTTATCATTCAGATATTTATCAGTTCAATAAACCTGTTCCTAGTTACTGGGAAGCAACTTCAAGTGAAAATCTAAATTTAGATAGACTTCAAAAAGATATTAGTTCAGAAATAGTAGTAATAGGTGGGGGTTATACTGGTTTACTTTGTGCAATAAATTTAATTGAAAATTATAATTTAGATGTGGTTTTGGTTGAGGCTGGAAAAGTAGGTTGGGGTGCTTCTTCTCGTAATGCGGGGTTTTGCTGTCTTCCTCCAAGTAAGATGTCTTATAAAAAAATGCAATCTGTTTATGGAACAGAGGAGACTAGAAAATTTTTTAAAAATTCTGTTGAAGGAGCTAATTATACTAAAGAATTAATTGATTATTATAATATTGATTGTGATGTAACTGGTGAAAATAATTTTGTTGTAGCTCATCATAAAAATAAATTTGAACAAATCAAAGAACAAGCTGAAGTTTATAAATCTGAATTTGGTATAGATACTAAAGTATATTCAAAAGAAGAGTTTGATGAAATAGGTCATGGTGGAACTGAGCAATTTGGAGCTTTTTCATATAAACCTGGATTTGCAATCAATCCTTTAAAATTTGTAAATGGCCTTGCAAATTATGCTTTATCTAAAAAGTTACAAATATATGAGCATACAAAAGTTCAAAAAATAGAAAAAGAAAATGGCTCTTATCTTTTAAGAACTAATGAAGGATCAATAAAGACAAAAAAAATTGTAGTTGCAACTAATGGATTTTATCAAGAAGGATTAATACCTGAAATGGATGGAAGAGTATTACCTGTTATTTCAAATATCATTGTAACAAGACCACTTACTAACGAAGAGCTTAGTTTACATAATTTTAATACTTACGCACCAATAGCTAATTCCAAAAACCTTTTATATTATTATCGAAAGTTACCTGATAATCGAATTTTGTTTGGTACTAGAGGAGACTTTGAAGGAAGTGATCAATCTAATCAAAACAGAGCAAATGATATGGAACAATTTTTAAAAAATATTTTTCCTAAATGGAAAAATGTAACCATTGATTATAATTGGAGAGGTTTGATTGCATTATCTCAAAAACTTACTCCTTCAATTGGTAAAATAGATAATGAAGAAATTTATTATGGATTTGGTTACAGTGGAGTTGGAGTTAGTGCAGCTCCTTGGACTGGAAAACAATTATCTAAGTTAGTTTTTTCATCCAATAGTAAAGATTTAGATATCTCTTTAATTTACAAAGGTTTACCTAAGAAATTTATTTTCCCACAATTGAGAGTATTTTATTTTAAATTAGCAGTGTGGTTTTATAGAATAAAGGATAAGTTTAATATTTAATGATTGAGTTTATAGATATATTTTTTAATCAATACTTAAGGATATTTGTAGGTATTGTCCTTGTAGGTCTTATTCTGTTTTCTTTATACTATAAATTTAAAAAATAATTTTCTAATTTTATTCTCGTTTTTTTATTCATTAATATCTAAGATTTTTTTAGTTATTATTATTAAATTTTTTTATATAAAACCATATTAAAGGAAATAACGTAAGCATCATTATTATTTTAGCAAAAAAATTTTTATCAATTATCATGTATATAATTCCTATTATAATTATTGATAAAAAAATTATATTTTTTTGTATTATATTAATTTTTTTTTGGTTTAGCTTTTTAAAAGCTATGTAAACAGCAAAGAACATATTTCCAAAAATCCATAATATTGAAAATGTTTTTCCTGTATAAATCCAGAATGGTAAAAAAATTGTAGCTGTACCAGTGAAATTATAATTTTTTGGAAATAAATCTGCACATAAATGTATGGCTATACCTAATAAAAAACCAGTGTATGTATAATCTAGAAGGTTGTCTTTAAAGTGTTTAGATGTGAAAATTTTTTCAAATCGATTTTTGATTGAAAAAATTTTTATTTCTTTTGTTAGTAAGAAATAAATTAATAATGGTACTAATATTCCGTGAGTAATTATTGATCTATGACCTAAAAAAATTAAAATTAAATCGATATCAGGAAAGTTTAAACCACCATAAAGTGAAATATAGAAAAATAATAAAAATTTCTTTTCCATTGGCAAACAAACTAAGATTTTAAATCATTAGTTTTTTTTATTGTTCTTCTTAACTGTAATAATTTTTCAGATTTATTTAAAGGCAAGCTAGTAGGGTCAGGTTTAACTGTTTTGTAAGGCCAATTTTTTTTAGATTTTCCTAATTTTTTCCCTTTACCAATTTTTATAATACTGTGTCCACCTAAATAAGATCCTTTTTTACTCATTTTTTTTCTATCTTAGATCTTATTTCTTCACTTAATCTTCTTTTCTCATTATACCATCTGCAATTATCACAATCTTGCCCTGACTTAGGATATTTATCAGAATCTAAACATGCTTTTAAATCAACAAGTATATCTTCAATATAATCTGTTTTAAGTTTGTAAGGCAACAGAGTAGTTTTGAAATTTACCTTTTTATCAAAAGAAGTTTGACTTTGATCTGCAGCATTACAGATTAACCAATAGCCTGTATCATGAACTTTGAAATCGTTAAGTTGTAATAGATATGCATAAAAATCTAACTGTCTTAAATATCCTTTGTGATAATGTTTTGAGGATGTTGTGTAATCCTCTAGGTTTTTGTTAGATGTTGCTTTGTAATCTAACACAACTATTTCGTCTGTATCTTTGTTGAGCCACAAATCATCTAAAGCACCATAAATTTCAATCCCAGTTTTTTTAGAAGTTGCTCTAACACCACTAAAGTTATGTCTATACTTACGTAATGTTTCTTCATCTAAGCCGTTATAAGGAACAAAGTTTAATTTATATTCCTCAAATATAGGATGAGGCTTACCTTTAGCTCTAAGTTCATCGAATTCTTCTTTTAATAAAGCATCCACCCTTGAATTAATCGGAAATCCAGGCGTGCTTGGTGGTTTAATTTTATGTTTTTCTAAAAGATAGAAGCAAAGAGGGCACTTAATAAAACTATCCCATTTAGATCTACTAATTTTCATTGTTCCTCCAATTAAGATTATCATTAAACATAGTGATTAGGAAATTTATCATTTTTTATACCTCGCAATTTGTCTGTAACATTGTGGTTTAACTGAAGATTTACCAATGATTTTTACTTCATCGTTTTTAAAATAATAAATCCAATAGTAGTGCTCATTATTTTCTTCATCAAAAACTTCCTCAATTCTAATTTCAGTAATTTTATCCATTAGTGGTAAGTCCTTTCTTTCTTCAAATACTCAAAATACAATTTAAAGATACCAAGCCTTACTTTTCTAATTACACTGTCCCATTCTTCCTCAGAATTATTTGATAACCAGGGTAGATCTTTCTTTTTAAGTTTAAAAACCTCTAAAAATACTTGATCTACAGATTGAAGTAGATGATTTACATCTTTTTCACCCTGAACAGCGATTAAATTAATAAGCTTATCGTGATCGGATAACTTTGATATTTTCTTTTTCATATTTACCTCTCAGAACGTAAAGCTCAAAAAAGATAAACCTGTCTATTTTACTGACCATATATATTTTACCATTTAAAAACTTTCGTTCTTAATTGTTAGTTTTTAGGTAAAAAGATTTAAAGATTTGGTACATTTATTCCCATTAAGCATCAGCTAAAACTAAAAAGTTTTAACTCTTAAAAGGTCGGCAATGTAGCTGAAGGCAGGAAATATACACTGATCAGTAAAACTTAATGTATATATCTTGCCTTCATCAAATTATTAAACCTTACCTAAATCATACCCTATACTTAAAATAGACAAATTCAATGATTAAATTTTAATTTATATGATTCATAATTTTTTAATTGGTGTGTTTATGTTTTAGAAGTAATTGGAAATGTAACAGGCATGGGCTATGAACTTGCTAATATTGTCATATTTGTAATTTTACAACCTGCATTAATATTATTGTTCTTTGTATTGTGGAGAAGAGAAGTAAAAAAAAAATTTAATCAATAAACATATTTTTAACAATTTTTTCAAACAAAATTTGTCAGTGAAAAGAATTATCCTTTTTATTTTTACCTTTTTCCTACTAACACAATCATCATATGCAATTTTAAAAGTAACTAAGCTTCCTCATGAAGAAGCAAATATAGAAAGAATATATAAATTAGATAATGGTAAATTTATTTTTATTGAGCAATTTGTAAGAGGTCATATTATTTGGGAATACGACCAAGAGTTAGATAAATTTAAGGAAATATCTGGTGTTTGGAGTTTTCTTGATCTTGCCTCTAAATGTGAACAAATAAAAAGTAAGGATATTTATTTTGCTACCACTTTAGAATATTGGTTTGCTGGGGGAACTAATATTGATTATCCAGAAATAAGAATATTTGAATTATACGAACCCAATCCTTGGAGAGATACTGATATAGGAATTACACCTAGCATGAAATATGCAAAGGAATGGTGTACTTTTTATAAACCTTATTATATAAAGTAAATACTGTCCGTGATTTAGAAATAACTCTACTTGCTTCGGACATTAAACATTAACGCTAAAGGAGCATATGAAATATAAAATCAAAAAAGCAAAAAAAGATGACCCAATTTATAAAAAAGGGTTTACCATTAGTTCAATCAAGGATTACTTCCAATCAAAGAAAGATAAAGGATTAAAACCTTTATTTTTTAAAAAAGTAGGAGACAAAAATTCCTCTAGAGATGAAATCCTTCAAAATTTAATCAAGGTATTAAAAGAGAATGGTTGGAAAATAAGTGGAGGTTCAAATGGGAAAAATAATTAGTGCTAAACTTGCAACAGATGATTATGACCCAATGAATTTATTGGGGACTTCTGCTGTGTTCTCACCTAGAAAACATAGAATAATAAAAATAAATAAAGAAAATAAAAGTAGTGAGAAATTAATCTGTAAAACAAAATCAAATATAGATATTTCAAGTAAATAGACTCTCTGTTCAGGATTTGGTAAAATTATTTATGATCAGTTGTCCCAGATGTGGAAATACAGCAAATCATGTAATTGATACACATTACTTGAAAGATAGAGTTATTAAAACAAGAGAATGCAGATTTTTAAATTGTAATCATAAATTTTTTATAGAAACAGAACCGACAGAGGTAGATAAAGATAAGATTAAAAAACTTTCAATTAAAAGTAATAAAATTAGAAAAACAGAAAAAAGAACAGATTGGCAAGATTTTAGATTTCTAACTTATGCTGGAACTCTTATTGAGCTTATTTACTATCAAGTAATTTTATTCTTAGAGGGCGAAGGGTTAGAGGATAAATTTGACAAACAAATACTTAGAATTGAGGAAATAAAATCATCTGATGGAGTTATTTATTATAAACTTGAAGATGATTCTAATGGTGAAATATACGAATTCACTGTTAGAGGTTTAAAAGTAGATGCTATTAGGTACCTTTTAAACAATCCTAATTATTGGAATGCATATAAAAATATTTTTAAAAAAGAAGCTACAGAAGAAATTAAAGCAAAAGAACAACAACAATTTGCTAAATCAATAGTTCATCCTAAAACAGGAATAAAATCTAAAAAATATGATATTTTTTTTCTAGCAAGAAATCCAACAATCGCTGACATGATTGATAAAGTTGGGCCAGATGATTTTTGGAAATTATGGTCAAAATTACACTAAAAATAGAGCACTAAACTTCAACGTATTAAAATTATTTTTTTTTTTTATACGTCGAAAATCTCAAAGTATTTAAATTTTAAAAATAATTCATATCCTGATTTAAGCATAAAAAACTCACAGGAGGGTAAGTGCTTAAGGAAAAAATAACTAAAGAACACAAAAAACAAATAAGAATACTTGATCGTGTAACTGAAAAAGCAGTACGCAAAGTAGAAAAAGAAGGAAGAGGCAAACAAAGAAACTACATCGATGAATGGTTTAGATATATCGAATTAGTTAATCAGGGACTGAAAAAATACTTAAATTAAGGAGGAAAAATGATTGAGGAAAGAAAAGTAATAAAAAAAAATGAATACACAAGACATACACATTGTTTCAGTTGTAAACAAAATATTAATTCGCAACAGTACGATGTTTGTGAGGACTGCAAAGGAATAGTTTGTAGCTGTGGATCTTGTTTTTGTGAATGGGGGGATGATAGATATGATTACTAATATGATCTCCAATATCAAAGATAATTCTAAAAAATTTATAAGAAAACAAGCAATCGAAAAGGTAAAAGAAAATATTACTTACCAACAAAAAAATGTTTCGGATTATTCTAAAGAAGAACTTAGAGCATTTATTCTTAAAGAAGAAAAAAGAATAATTAAAGGAGCTAGTTTGAAGAGTGTTTTGGTAGCTGCTGGAGCAATGGTTGGAATAACATACATATAATGGTTAAATTCTTTGTAAAACAATTCCTATATGGAAGAGTGTATTTATGGTTTAAGCCTAAGATTTATGTTTTGATTTTTCTGATATTAGCCATTAGTTCAATATTTTATCTACATAATGAATATCTTAAATATTTGGAAATAAACACTGATAATTATCTGGTAGGAATTTCTTTTATTATAAAAAATCTTTTAATCATTCTCTTAGTCACTGGTTATTTTGTTTTTCAATATTTTTTAAATAAATCTAAAAATAAAATTGAAAAATTAGAGGAAAAAGTGTGCAACAGGGAAAGCCATGTATCTTCTTTGGATGAATTTTTAGATCCTGAAGAGTTGAATAGAAAATTATAGAAATTGAGGCTAATAATTAAATGAAGTCATTTAGTATAAAATATTTAAGGATATGATTGTTTTTACCATGTATCAAAGTTGTTTGTTATTTCTCAAATTAGACTCTTAACATAGTATCTGATAAATTATTATTATGGAAAATTGGCAAATAATTCTATCAGTCACAATTGTTCTACTTTCAATAGTAATGCCAATTTATTATTCTTATCAAAAAAAAGTTGAGAAACAAAAAGTAGAACAAGCCTTAAAGCATGGCAGAGAAGTGGCCGAAGGTGAAAAAATTAGAGTTTATTTAAATCAAATCAACGAAACATTTAGAAAAAAAAGAAAATAATTTTTTTTCTTATTTCATAAATAAAACAAGTTTGTAGCAAAATTCAAACAAACACTATTGATTTAGTGGGATCATGCATTGGATTTCAATCCTTTTCTATCGTATTCCGCTGTTTTTATTATCTCCCTTGTTGCGTAATTCGAACAAAAAGAAAGGGATTGAGTCTATTACCAACTATAAACTTTTAACTTTAAAAAAATCAACTAACCTCAGGAGTTCTAATACATGGAAATAAACCGTGTCTGTAAGTATTGTCACGTGAATACATATATTGCATACGACAACTGTAGCCCCGTTTACAAACAATCATTTAAATTTGAAATAAAACCTGGAGAACACAACAGCTTAGTCTGGGATAAAATAATAAAAATATTTAGGAAACATGGATACAAAGTGGAGCTCAAATCATGAAGAGACTTCTGCTTATTATTTTATCTCACTTATTGCTGTTTTTTATTGTCTTTGCTTATCAAGCACAAGCTCATGCTGAAGATGAGGAATGGACGATAGATAGTTTAGAAACCATGGCTTATGCAAGGGTTTCAGGAGAAGTTATTCATGGTGATAATTTAAACTTCTTCATCGACTCTAGAGATGATTGTCAAAAAGTATGGAATAACTTTACATTTGTTACTTACAATGACCCTGGAGACATCAAGCAGCTTATAGGAAAACATATTCCAATAACAATTAATGGTGAAGAAATAACAGCAAAAGTTGAACATATTTCTCCATTTTTAAAACTTGGTTGGAGAGTACTTTTTACCATCGGTACATATCCTGTAAAAGAATACATCAATGTATTAAATAATTTCTATATTGAAGAAAAAAAATATGAAATCAAAATTATTGATGGCATTGATTTTAAAGTAGATAAATACTTTGATATTTCTGTAAACAGTTGGAAATTAGATAACTTAGTTCCATCAGTTTTAGCAGCCCATAAGCTTTGTAAACAATTAAACGACATGGAGAGTTAAAATGCTTAGAATTTTTTTATTAATTATATTTTTATTTCCTAATATTTCTCATGCAGATCAAGGTCTTAATCTTACCTGTAAAAATTTATTATCAGCGCTTGGAAAACAATACGAACCTTTAAATTTTAAGCTTGAAGTAACTGGATTTCATTATTTTGATAAAGATCACAATGAATTTAAGATTATTCCAGCAGAGGAATTGGTATTTGGAGACGACATGTTTGTTGCTAAATTTCCTGAGTATGAATTAGGGTTTCAAAGAATGGTATATGCTGGTGAAACAGAGCAAATTATAACTATGTCTAAATATGATTTTATAAATGATAAATTTTTAGCTCACTATGAATGTGATGTAGAAACAACTTATATTGATTAACTATTATGTTTATTAAAAATAAAAAAGAAACAATCTATTATAGTGGTTTTTCAATGGAACCACCTGAAACTGTAGAACTTTTAGATAATTTAAAAGGAAAGATAATTTCAAATCGAACTCACAAGATTATAAAATTAGAAGAATACAAGATCTTATCTTTTTGGGATAAAATAAATGAATTAGGAGTCTGGAATTGGAGTAAAAAATATCCTGTAAAAGAACCAGAATTAGAGCAACTGTTAGATGGTTATAGATGGGAATTAAAATTAAGAGATAGAAACGGAAAAGCTAAGTATTGTTCTGGCTATATGAGTTTTCCTAGAAATTTTAATGTTATGATTAAAGAATTAAATATTTTGTTTGGATCAAATATCGAATGATAAATTTTCAGTAATCACAAAGTTTATTTACAGAATGAAAAATCGATATTATTATATTTTAAATAGTGTCTCATCTTACAGAATTTGCCGAAAACATAACAAAAAAGACTAAAGAAAATAAAAAATTTCTTCAATTTCTTGTTACTAATAACAAACCAATTTTAACCGAAATTATTTTAAGCGAATTATTAAATAGTCAACTTAATCAAAAATATAAAAATATAATTAAGCTTAGCCCATTAGATCACATTAAAACTTCTGGAGAAAATAAAATTTTTTTTAATTTAAATAAAAAAAAAACTAATAATAAATTTTTGATTTATGACATTTGCTTAAGCACAAATAAAAGTTCAAATAATTTGTATGAATTTAAAAATAAATCTGAAAATGTTACAGAAAGTTTTGCAATTAAAATGTTAAATAACCTAGTTTGTTTACAAACCGACAAACAAAGTAAAGAAAAGATTGTTGAGGAAAATGATTACATAAAATTACTAAATACTAGCTTGACCAATGAATTGATAAAACGTTTTGGATTTGACTGGTTCTTAAAAAGTAATTTTATAGATAAAATAAATTTTTTTAGTAGCAGAAATAGCTATGCTTTTTCTTCCCAATATTTAAAGAATTTCGATCAAGGATTTAAGTTATTACTCTCAAATTATTTTGTAGAGTTTAATTCAAGTAGATCAGATTTTACAACAATTGATAACAACAAGGGATTAAATTTTTATGGAAATTCTGAGTCTTTTTTGAATTTTTTCGATGAATCTGTTGAAGGAAATCATATTGTAAAGATTAATATTGGTGAAATTAAATTTGAAGAAGCAATTCATAAATTAGATAGTTTATGTTTAGAAAAAAAAATAATTGTAGAAGAAAATTTTAACAATCAAGGATTTTCAATTCAATCAGGGTCAATTCAATTATGATAAAAATTGAAAACAAATTGTTAGATAAGTTTAAGATCAGTGATATTTATAAGGATAATTATATAAATAGTTACCCAATATATAATGATAAATTTAAATATTTTAGAGATATAGTTTTTTATTTAAGTAATAGATTAAAAAATTATTTTGAAAACGATATAAATTTAAAAAAATTTTTAGGTTTTTATCATCGTTTTATTAAAATTTCTAACTCTCTACCTTTAACTATAAGTAATTGTGCTTCTTTAACTGAAATTAACTCAGAGATTAAGTTAACAAAGACAACTAAAATTATAAAAACTGCTTATCCAGATTATGAGCAAGAATTTGATTTTATCATAAAAGAATTTGAAGAATTTAAAGTAAACAAAACAAACCTTTTTTTAGATAATGATTTAAATCTATTTTATGACAATGAAAATTTAATTCTCTATGAGAGTAGGTACGAACCTAATTATAAAGTTAGCTATGTTAAAAGTAAAAATTATTTTTTAGATCCAGACTTCAAAAAAATTCAGTCTATTACTTTACTCAATCCTACCTTAGATCTTTTAAAAGAAATTGCTTATTTAGATATTTGCACAAATCTAAATATTTTAAATTTCAGCTGGGTAATTAGAGATTATTCTAATTTGAGTCTATTCATCTCCAATAGTGAGGTAGAGACAAAAACATTGAAAATTAATTATATTGAAGTTCCAAAACCTAAAACTAATACTTTAAATGAATTCAAAGGAGAAATTTTTGATGAGGATATTGAGTTTTCAAGTGATTTAGATGAAATTTACAAACAATTAGAAGCAAAAAATATTGAAGATTCTAAAATTGAAGACAAAGATCAAAAAAATGAAAATGATTTAGAAAAAATCAAAGCCACTCTATTTCAACTTTCTAATGGAAAAATTGCGTTATTAAGAAACGATCAGAATGACAAATCTCAAGACGTAATAGAAAAAACGCCTTTAGGTAGAATTTTAATAAAATCAAAAAAAGTTGATTTAATTCAACCTGGTGAATTTGTTTTGTTTCAAGGAGAAAGAGCTAAAGCAAATATGCTAGAAAAAGAAACATCCAGAGATATTGATAATGCATTTGAACTTTATGCAGATAGAAAAGACTGGAAATTTAGATTCAAACAAGAAATCAACCGACTTGGTTTAGAAAAGGTTATAAATAAATTGAAAGAATATGGTGGAAGAAAAACTATCAAGGTAAATAATATTAAATATTGGCTAAATCCAAAATCTTTAAGAACAGATGATCCTGAAACATTTTTTGCAATAATGAAACTATGTGGTTTATTTAATAAATCCCAAGAAATTTGGTTAAATATGGAAAAGTTAGAAAAAGCGCACCTAAAAGCTGGTAAAGAAATAAGAAAAAAAATTGAAGAGGAGGTTACCAGAGATACCAATCTTCTTTTTGATAAAGGTTTTCAGGAGTATTTTTTAGATGAAAAAGGAAGTGGTTCTATTGAGGTTTATAAAGTTATTGAAAAAGGGAAATCAATTAAAGTTAAATTTAGTATTACAGATAAACCTCTATTGCCTGGAGATTTATAAAAAAAATGGCCAAATTAATTCCCAATGTTCTTAAAGACTCTATCCAAAGTAGAGGAGAAGTAAAAATATTTAATTATTTTAAAAATGAAAATGAAATTACTAAAGATTGGATCATTTTACATTCATTAGATATTGCATTACATAGAAAAAAGAAAAGAGGAGAGGCCGATTTTATTGCAATAATTCCTAATAAGGGAATTATTTGTGTAGAAGTAAAAGCTCATAGCCATATTTCAAGAACAGGTGGTATTTGGCGTTTTGGTAATGAGGAAGGAGAGTCTCCTTTTGATCAAGTGCGAGGAAACTCAGAGTCGCTCATAAAACAAATTAATGAATTATCTTTAACTAGTAAACCGTTTGTAACAAATTTAGTAATTTTTACTCATTGCCCTTTTAATGAAAAATCAATTGAATGGAATGATTGGGAATTAATAGATTTCAATGAAATTAGACTAAATCAAAACAATTTTGGAAAAATGTTTTTAAAGCATTTTGAAGACTCAATTAAACACCACACATCAATTCCAGGTAAATTTAAATATTTAGAGCATCAAGATTTTTTTGATAAATTTTCTGATGGTATTTGTAAAGATATCGCAAATTACTTTAGAAAGGACTTTGAGTGCTTTGTGAGCCCTAATGACCTTAATAATGAATTAAATAAAGAGCTTAAATCATTTTCAACTGAACAATACAGAGTAATTGATGCTAATGAAGATAATAAATTAATTTTAGTTGATGGTTATGCTGGATCTGGAAAAACAGTATTAGCTTTAGAACTTGCAAGAAGAAAAGTTTTAGAAGGGAAAAATGTATTATTCTTATATTTCAATAGATTAATCAAAAATCATATAGAAGATCAAATTGGGCTAATTAATGAGGATGTAAAAAAAGATATTAATAATAAAAAAATTTCTATTTTTACTTTATATGAATTTGTTTCCAGTTTTATCCCAAAAGAATATCAGCCATTGTCTTCAAAAATTTATTCTAAAAAAGATGATATTTTAATTCATATTCTTAATCATCTTGTTAAATCTGAAGAAAATAAAAAATATGATGTTTTAATAGTTGATGAAACTCAAGATTTTCCGAATGATGAATTGGGCCAATGTTCACTAGATATATTTAACCAGGTTAATTTAGATGAAAATTCAAGTGTATTATCAGAATTATATTTCTTTGGAGATTTTAGATCCCAACAGGTTTATCAAAATCAACTTTCTCGAAAACAATTTAATGAACGTTATTTTGATGCAAGATTGCACAGCTTAATTCTAAATGAAAATTGTAGAAACCCATTAAGAATAAGTAGATTTGCAGAATTAGTTGGAAAAATAAAGTATTCAAAAATTTTCAGAGAAGATAATTTACATAATGTAGATAAATTTTTTTATAAGGACAAGAAAGATCAATTAAGAATTTTAAAAAAAATTATTCATGGATTAAAATCAAAATTTAGACCTTCGGATATAGCTATTTTGTTTTACTCAAATTTAAATAATAATCCTAAAAACCTGTCTATTAATGATTTTGATGAAGAACTATTGGAAAATTTAGGATTAAAAAACTCTAATTTAATTTCTAATGGAGAAGTAGTTAATAAATCTTTTAAAAAAACATTAGGCTATGCAACTTCTGTAAGGAAATTCAAAGGTTTAGAGTCAAAAGTTTGTATAATTTTGAATATTAGTGGCTTTGATGTAAGCAAATCTCCATCTATACTCTACACGGGTGTTACAAGGTCTCAATATAATTTGTCTTTATTATTTGATGAAAATGAAAAAGATCAATGGGGTAAATATTTAATATGATCGATCATAAACAAAATAGAGAAAATATAATTAGAGATTTAAAACTTAATCTTATAGGCCCAAGTCCAACTGGAAAACCAATTAAAATTGATGAAATGCATATTTTTGAATCTTATGACGATATGCTTATGCCTTACAGACAATTTAATAGTGATTTTGAAAATAATGAGGGAGATGAGATATTAAATAATATAAAACCAAGTGAAAGATATGGTTTAGGCGTTTTGTATCCAGTTAAATTTAGGTCAACAGAGGAAGATGAGGAGTCTGAAAATTTAAACAATGATGAATTAGATAGATCTAAAGCTCAATCAAATAAAAAATTAAATTTAAAAAATAAAGATCTAAATAATGATATTGAAAATTTAAAAAATGATTTAAATATTGAAGTTGAAAAAGATCTTCTGCCTTCTTCATTTAGTCTGAGTTTTTTGGTTGATCCATCAATAACAAAAGATCTTAAATTTGAATTCACAGGTGGTTTTTATAAACAGCCTGAAAAAGAAATTGAGTACAAATATAAAGATAGTGAAACAAAAAAAGGGAGAGATTGGTACTTTAGATCTTCTTTTGAGTGTAGTGGATTTATCGATATTGATAATAATAGTAATAAAATAGAACCTAAATTTTCATCTTTACCGAACACATTTGATTTAAGATTTCAATCTGATGTTAGAGATTATGAAAATCATAAAATTATTACTTTTAGTGTTGCAAATTTTACCCAAGATAAAAAATCAAAAAGAAGAAATTTAGATGAAAATTCAATCTACCAAAGTCAATTAAGAATATTTTCTGATAATTATTGTATTTTACCTTACCCAAAAGCAAAAAATTTAATATTAGATCAGGAAGAACAAATAAATGATTTACTTTATAGAGACAAAAGAAATTATGCTATTGGTCATGGTATATCTGCAGACTGGGGTACACCTGATAAAAAAACAAATTCTGTAAATGAAATTAGTTCACAAGCAATGCCAATTGTTGATGTACCTAATATAAGTCCAGATATTTATGATGATAAAAATCAAAAAATAGATATTCCTTTTTACAATCTAACTAGAGCTGGAAACTTTAATGATGGATTAAATTCTCTTAAAAATTTACATTCAAATTATTCTAAGTGGATTCAAAAAATTGAAAATCATTCAAAAGATTTATCGTCAAGGTATAAAGCCCCCTCAGAAATTATAATAAAAAACTGCAAGACTGCTGCTGAGAGAATTAATAAAGGAATATCTTTAATAGAAACAAACGAAGAATTAAAATTAGCCTTTAAAATTGCTAATGAAGCAATCATGTATCAACAATATAGAACCTCAATTCCATCCAGATCTATAAAATTTGATGATAGTGGAAACCCTATAAAGGGAGACAATGGATATGAATTTACATCTAAATATGATCATAATTTCGATCTTAGTTCACCCGAGTACCAGAAGAAAAAATGGAGACCATTTCAAATAGCTTTTATTTTAATGAATTTAGATTCTTTGGCTAATCCAGAAAGCATTGAGAGAAAAATTGTTGATTTACTTTGGTTTCCTACTGGAGGTGGAAAAACTGAAGCTTACTTAGGGCTATCTGCTTTTCAACTCGTTTTAAGAAGGATTAGAGATAAATCTGATTATGGAACCGATGTCATAATGCGTTACACTTTAAGATTGCTAACAGCACAGCAATTCCACAGAGCCAGTGGATTAATTTATGCATTGGAACATATAAGAAAAAAGAATATTGAAATTTTAGGGGAGCATCAATTTTCTATTGGAATATGGATAGGTGGAGACAGTACCTATAACACAAATAAACAGGCTCATGAAGATTTTAAAAAAATTTTAATACCTAGAAAAAAAAGTAACGTTACTCTGAATAAATTTCATATTTCAGGATGTTCGTGGTGTGGAGCAAAATTTCAAATAAAAAAATACGAAAGCTCACGACAGAGAGTTTATGGTTTTAAAGAAAATAATAGAGAAAAAAAAATTTTTGCTCATTGTCCTGATGCTGAATGTGAATTTCATTCTAAATTGCCTACTTATACTTGTGATGAAGATTTATATAGAGAAAAACCATCTTTTTTAATAGCTACAATAGATAAATTTGCTCTTTTGTCATGGCGACCATCTGCGAGGAATTTTTTTGGTATAGATGAAAAAGGGGAGCAAGTTAAATCACCTCCCAATTTAATTATACAAGACGAATTACATTTAATTTCTGGACCACTGGGTTCTATGTCAGGCTTATATGAGACAGTAGTCGAAGAATTATGCACAAATAGAAGAAATGGAAATTCAACTAAACCTAAAATAATTTCTTCAACGGCAACTATAAAAAATTTTTCAAATCAAATTAAGGCTTTATTTGCTAGAGAAGACTCTAGTCTTTTCCCACCTCCAGGATTAAGTCAGTCTGATAATTTTTTTTCTAGAGTTGCTAAAACTAACGATCAAATAGATTGTAAAAAATATGTTGGAATTTATGCACCAGGATTAAGATCACTGTTAACTTCTCAGATAAGAACTTTTACCTCACTTCTTCAATCAGCTAACTATAATAGAATTGAAAATAGAGAATTAACGAGTGAAGAAAAAGATCCTTGGTGGACACTAGTTAGTTTTTACTCAAGTCTATTTGATCTTGGTTCAGCTAGAAGTATTTTATCGATTGATATGGAGTCAGAATTAAAAAAATATAAAAAAAATTTTGCAATAGATAATAAAAATATAAGACCTTTACCTGATCCTACGGAAATTCTTGAACTTACTGCTGCTCAAAAAGACAGTGTTGAAGAAAATTTACAAAAATTATCTTCATCTTTAATCGATAAAAATCAAAATATAAAACCCGTTGATATTTGTTTGTCTTCAAGTGTAATTGAAGTTGGTGTTGATATAACAAGGATATCATTACTTAGTATTGTAAGTGCTCCAAAATCAGTATCACAATATATTCAAGTTTCTGGAAGAGTTGGAAGAGATTGGCATAGAGGAAAATCTGCACTAGTTGTAACCATATACTCACCAACAAAACCCAGAGATAGATCTTTATATGAGCAATTTAGATCATATCATGAACAATTGTACTCATGGGTAGAGCCAACAAGTGTAACCCCATTTTGTGAACCTGTTCTAGAGAGATCTTTACATTCAGCTCTATTTGCTTATGCAAGACAGACTTCTTCTTTAGAAAATGCAATACATAATCCTGGTTATATCAATTATGAAAATAAGGTTAATAAATTTAAAGATGTGATTTTAGAACGAGTTAAAATTATCGATCCACATCTAGTTAAAATTGCTGAGAACTATTTTGATAAAAAAATTAGCTTATGGAAAAATAGATCATTTGATAGTTGGGAAACCAGAAAAAAAGATAATGAAATTCCATTGTTAATTCCTCAGGGCAGTTATTTAAATGAGAAGTTAAAATTTAAAACATTTCAAACCATGACATCAATGAGAAATGTAGATGCAGAGTGTATGCCATACATATTTTCAAATCTTGATGATGAAAGTGAGGCAGTTTGAGTATTTTAAGAATAAGAAGATCACAATTGGTTTCTAAACATGGAGTTGGATCAGTTTTTCCCGGAACAGATGGCGTCTCTAGATTAACAGCTGGTTTGGACAGATGGTTTAGTCATGAATATGAGGAGAATAATAAAAATGTTCATAAAGATGATTTTAAGATTAAAGAATGGAGATTGGAACAAAGACTAGGAGTTTCTCATTTTAGAGCTCCGCCTGATTATAGAAAATTTGAATTTTTTTTACAGGGACAAAAAAATTTAGATCTTAAAATACCTTTTTTAAGATTTCCTACTTGGCATAGATGCATGAAATGCAAAATGCTATCCAAGCCTTCAAGAGGTTTACATATTAGAGATATTGGTTCCTGTAAAAGAAAATATGAAGACAAAGAATGCAATGGAACCTTGGTGCAAGTTCCTTTTGTCATGTTTTGTCAATCTGGTCATATAGAGGATTTTCCATGGAATGAGTGGGTCCATAGAAGTCACAAACCTAATTGTGAGGGCAAAAATTTAAAATATGAAGATGATCCTAACAAATCTGGAGGTTTAGATAGTATTTATATAACTTGCTTGTCATGCTCAAAAAAAGGCCAACCACCTGTTAGAAGAAACCTTAAAAATATTACTAGTTCATCAAAAAATAACGATTCAACTGAATTAACGGACAATCTTGAAAAAAATTTTAGATTTAAATGTAGAGGAGCTAAAACCTGGTTAGGTTATGGAGTTCATGAAGAATGTAATCATCCTGTTAGAGCCTCATTGAGGTCTGCAAGTAATTTGTATTACTCAAAATCTTTTTCCTCAATATATTTACCCAGTGTAGAAAATGATATTTTGTCTGAAATAGTTCAAATAATGACCGAAAATTCAGAGATTGATACATATTTAAGAAACGCAAAAGATTTTGCTCCAAATGATCAAATACTACCAAAACTTTTAGATAAATTTGAAGATGAACTAAAAAATTTTTCAAAAGAAAATATTTTAAAAGCATTAAATCTACTAACTGACTTAGAAAATGATGATGGTTCACATTCAGAACGAGTTCAAGGAGATGATGATATAGATAGAGAAACGCCTTTTAGAAGATTGGAATATAGAAGATTGTTAAGCAATGATAGTAGCGATGAACTCATTATAGAAAAAAAAGATATTGATGAGTACCAGCATAATTTTTCGAAATATTTTTCTTCAATTTCGTTAATTAAGAAATTAAGAGAAACAAGAGTATTATATGGATTTAGCAGACTTTTTCCTGATGCAAATAAGGACAAGGACGTAAAAGAAATGCAAAAAATGTTAAGAAAAAAAGTAAACAAACATGAAGATTGGTTGCCAGCAATAAAAGTTTACGGTGAAGGAATTTTTTTAGAGCTAAATGAAGAAAAAATTAAGTCTTGGGAAAATAAAACTGAAGTAATAGATCATATAAATAAAATTCAAGAAAACCTGGATGCATTAACAGAAAAAAGAAATATGCAAAGTAGAACTATTTCTCCAAGATTTGTCTTGCTACATACTTTGTCTCATGTCTTAATAGACAAATTTATCTATGAAAGTGGTTATCACTCTGCATCTTTAAGAGAAAGAATATACTGCTCAACAAATTCTAATGGTTCGATGACGGGTTTACTTATTTATACAGCAGATGGTGACTCAGAAGGAACAATGGGTGGATTAGTTAGAATGGGAGAACAAGGAATAATTGAAACTGTTTTTCATAATGCTATTGAAAATGCGAGATGGTGCTCAGCTGATCCAGTATGTACTGAAATTGGCAAAAGAGATGGTCAAGGTTTAGAAAAAATTAATTTAGCAGCTTGTCATAATTGTTGTTTGTTAGCTGAAACATCATGTGAAGAATTTAATCGATTATTAGATCGAGGAGTTTTAATAGATAAACAAATTGGATTTTTTAATGATTAAAAAACAAAAAGACTCAAAAATTAATTCTCGTGATATTTATAAATATATTGATGAAAAAAAATTCAAAAAAATAATTAAAAAATTTTGCTACAGCTATATCCCTGAATTAAAAGATAAGGAAAATACTTTTTTTAGAAACAAAATTGATCCCATGCTTTCAATTTTTAGCATGTTTTTAAATGATTTTAATTATGACAGCTGGGTTTCAGCAGAAAAGACTAGGCAACTTCAAAAGAGTTTAGAAAATTATAATGGTAATTTTCAACAAGATTTACTTAGAAGTATGAATGGATGGAGTAAAATGGAAATTCTAGATGCAGTGAATAAAGAAAAAAAAATGATAGTAGATGTTAAAAACAAACAATACACCGAAAAAGGAGATAAAAAAGTTGCCTCATACGATAGTATTAAATCTTGTCTAGCTAAAAAAGAATATAAAGGTTTTACTGGTTATTTTTTGGTTATGATTAAGAATGTCAAAAGTGATCTAGATATACCTTTTGAACCACCAGATAACAAAACAAAAACAAGAAGACCAAAAAGAGAAGATATAAGAATTATAGATGGTGTTACTTTTTATGGAAAAATTACAGGAGATAAAAAATTTTTATATAAAGTGTATCAAGAAATTCCAATTGTGTTATCTGAAATTTTAAAAAAAGAAGATCTTAAAAAGGAAATTATTGAAGATGAAAGATTTGAGAGTTTTTATAAAAAAACTTTTAATTAACCTTATTTAATGAATTAATAATTTCATATCCAATATATTTTGCAAGATTAACAGGGACTGCATTACCGATTTGTTTATATTTTGAATTTAAGCTACCCATAAATTTCCAGTTATCCGGAAAGGTTTGGATCCTTGCATATTCTCTATAAGTTAAAGGTCTGTTATCTTCAGGATGTGCTCTCTCAGTTTGTTTCATAGCAGGAGCAGTTGTTAAAGTTAATGATGGTTCATCCCAACTTAATCTTCTGGCAATCCCTGTTTTGCCGCCTCCAAGGTGATAACTTCCACCCATATATTCTTTTTGTAATTTTTCAGGAAGGTCTCTCCAATTACCACCTCCTGGAACTTTGCTCATAATTTGCTGTTTTCGTTTTGTATACTTTTGAAATTCAGCTTTAGGAACATTAGTTTTAAATAACCTTCCTTTTTTTAATGCATCTTTGACCGTATATGGTTCAGACACTTTATCTGGATAATTAAAAATAAGACCTGATCCTTTTTTGATACCAATTAAAAATAGCCTTTCTCTTTTTTGTGGAACTTCATAAAAAATTGCTTGGCAAATTTCAGGAGAAATAACATCATAACCAATATCGTTCTCCATTACATCGATGATTGTTTTTAAAGTTTTGCCATTATCATGAGATACTAAACCTCTTACATTTTCTGCTATACAAATTTGTGGTTTAATAATTTTTACAGCTCTTGCAAACTCATAAAATAAGGTACCTCTGGTGTCTTTAAATCCCATTTTTTTCCCCGCATAACTAAATGCCTGACATGGAAAACCTCCAGAAACTACATTGGCACCTTTATATTTTTTAAATTCAGAATCTGTTATTTGGTGAATATCTCTATTTACTACATTCCAATTTGGTCTGTTTTCTCTTAAAGTTTTACAAGAATCTCTATCAATATCGTTTGCAAATAAACAATTTAATCCAGCTTCCTCAAAACCTAATGCCAAACCTCCACAACCTGCAAATAATTCAACAACTGTATATTTTTTTTTGGGTTTGGGTTTCTTAGTTTTTTTTTTATTAAATAAAAAGGCTAATTTATTAAATCTTTTTAATTCATCTCTATGAATTAATGTTTTTCCATTAGGTTTAATACTTTTCAATTTATTTTTTCTAATCCAACTACTAACGGTTGATTTGCTTGTTGAAAGCATATCTGCGACTATTTCTTTTGTAAAATAATTTTTTTTCATAAAATGAATCTTCCGAATATATCATAAATTATTTGAGATATTCATATTAGAGTTGGTTATTAACAATTAATAAATTTAAAATTACAAACTATGAGAAGTGTTGATTACACCACCCACTTCATACCATCTATGATAGTAAATTCTATTTTTTCTCAATGTTTTTGAAAATTCCATTTCATCAAACCCATGATTTTCAACTAGATTTGAAAAAATCAGATATTTAATAAAATTATAATTAATATTAGCTAAATTTTGTTTTTTAAATATTTCAAACGTAAGACAAGACTGCAATTGAGCATCTTTATAATATTTTTCGGCATAGACATAAGATTTCTCAGTAACAATTAACATACTGATATAATTAGAATTCACATTTAAGATTTTTAAATCTATGCTTTTTTCAAGATTGCAATCAACCATATTAAATTGCTTCATCCCAAAGCCCCTCATCATATTGTATCTGTCTTTGATCTAAGAATTTAATTAAAAAATCTTTCTTAGACTGACCTTCTTTTGGTACTACGTTTTTTAAATATAATAATATTTGTTCAAATGTAATTCCTTTTAAATCTTCCTTTTTAATATTTACGTAATCATCAAATTCAGCAAAAATGTTACTTGTTTTAGGATGAGTGATGTCAGAAAATTTAATCATATCTCCATAATCACTTAGTGCAGAGTAGTATTTTGCGATTGGATTTTCTATTTTATCAAATACTTCATATTTCCAGCCTTCCGGCAGATTATTTTTTTCCATAAATGTAATTGAGTTTTTTATTTTTTAAAAAGATTAACAATTATTAATCTAAAATTTAAATATGTTTATAATATGTTTTTTTTAAAAAAATTTTCAACGTAAGTTAACGTAACAAAAAATATTTTGTAACATAAGTTTAACATTAAAAAGTATTGAAAAGTTTTTTAATATTTGCTAAAGTTAAATATCTTTACTTTAAAGATCGTCTTGGGCGTTTCCCATGCACTCTTAATCAAAGCCACTAGTTGGTGAGTTCGTGTCAGCAGGTTCACAACTGCAATCCAAAAAATATATAAGGAGTGCTTATGGCAACCATCAAACAAATTAATGCTAATAGAAAAAATGCATTATTATCTAAAGGACCTAAAACTGATTTAGGGAAAATAAATTCATCTAAAAATTCATTAAAACACGGACTAACTGCTAAGCAATTAGTAATCGGTGAAGACTTGAAGGAATTTGAGAAATACCGAGATCATATGATTGAAGCATTAAAACCAGAAGGGATTTTAGAAGAACAAGTAGCTTTTAAAATCATTGATGTTGGTTTTAGACTTAGAAGAATAGGTGGAATTGAAGCTGGTATTTATAATCAGGAAATACTCCATCATGAAATTGATGAATATAAACAAAAAATGGCTGAGAAAATTGAATTTAAAGATGAAGAATTAGTTCAATCTTCAGATAGATCTATCAACTTAAAAGGTTTAGCATTCGCAAGAGATTGTAAATACGGAAGTGCCATTTTAAAGCTTAATACAATCGAAGATAAACTGATGAATAAATATTATAGGCAGCTAGATATATTAAAGATGATGCAGGAGGGCAGATATGACCTGGAGAAATAAGAGAGATCATTTTAATAATTATACCTGCAAGTGGAGAAATTCTAATCTTGGAAAAACGAACCCAAATCATCATTACTTCATGCGGTTATTGAAAAAAGAAACAGAAAGTTTCTTAAGAGCAAACAAACAATACTTATTAAATAATAAACCTGAAATTTATTATTCAATGATTAATAGGAAACTTCCTAAAAAATATATGAAGCAAAATGTAGTTGTAACTCCAGTTAATGCGTATGTACCTCCACAATCTAAATTAAGTCCTGAAGAATTAGATAAACAATTAGAACAAGAGCTAAATGTAAGAAAACAAAAAGAGCAAGCTTTAAAAGAACAAAAATTAAAAGAGCAAAAGGAAAAGGAGAGAACAGAACGGAATAGAGCTGCTTATAATCGAGAACGAAAATACATTTATTGGTGTAATGCTTATGAACAAGGAAATTATGTCAGTATTCGCTCAGAAAAATTTAAAAGCAAAGACAAAAAGTATCAGTATTATTGGTGATTGTGAGGTTGTGATTAATATGATATTAACTTAAAATATATAAATATGCTTAGTTATATTGTTCCATTTCTGATTCTTATTTTAGTGGTTGTATTCATCCATGAATATGGACACTATTATTTTGCAAGAAGATATGGAGTAGGGGTTACTGATTTTTCTATTGGATTTGGTAAAGAATTATTTGGTTGGAATGATAAACATGGAACTAGATGGAAAGTTTGTGCTATTCCTTTAGGTGGTTACGTTAAATTTTTTGGAGATCGTAATGTTTATTCGCAAGCTGATCATGAAGAAATTTTAGAAAAATATAATGAAGAAGAGAGAGATAAATTATTTATTTTAAAACCTTTGTATCAAAGAGTTTTGATTGTATTTGGTGGTCCTTTAGCTAACTTTTTATTAGCTTTAGCAATTTTCTTTTGTATTTATACTTTTGTTGGAAAAGATTTTACTCCAGCAGTTATCAGTGAAGTTCAAAAAGATAGCCCTGCAATGGTTGGGGGCTTAAAAAACCAAGATATTATTTTAGAAATTGATGGTAATGAAGTTAAAAGCATCATGGAAGTATCAAAATATATCACAATGTCTACATCTGACTTTATAGATTTCAAAGTAAAGCGTTCATATGAAGAATTAATTTTAAAAGTAAAACCTAATATTGTTGAAGGCGAAGATGGTTTAGGAAATAAAATTAATAAAAGAATGGTTGGTATAAAATTAAGTGCATACAATGATAAAATTAATCATGTTAAATTAGGTCCAGCACAAGCATTGTATCATGCAGCAAATGAAGTTTATTTTGTAAGTATTTCATCATTAAAATACATTGGTGGAATGATCATGGGGAAAGCAGATACCTCTCAACTTGGGGGTCCTATAAGGATTGCAAAGATATCTGGGCAAGTTGCAACCTTCGGTGTGTTAGCTTTTATTAGTATGATGGCTTATATTTCAATAAGTTTGGGGTTAATTAATCTGTTTCCTATACCAATGTTAGATGGTGGACACTTAATGTTTTATGCATTTGAAAAGGTTTTAGGGAGACCTTTGTCTCAAAAAACACAAGAAGGCTTTTTTCGAATCGGATTGTTTTTGTTGCTATCATTGATGTTTTTCACAACATTTAATGACCTAAAAGACCTTGGTTTATTTAGATAATTTAAATTTCTAACTTGTTAAAAAGATCAATAAAATCAACGTTTATTTAAATTTTTACAAGATGTTGTGTGTTCTTTTAATTAAGATACTAAAAAAAAGCTTGATTTATCAACGTTTATGACAAGTATCAATATTAACCAACAAAACCGGAGCTAAAATGAACAAAAAACAACTAGTAGCAAAGCTTTCTGGCTCATTAAACTTGAGCAAAGCAGATGCTGAGCGAACTTTTGATACAATTACCAACACTATTTTAGATGCACTAAAAGGTGATGATTCAGTGAAAATCGCTGGATTTGGTACGTACAAAGTAGCTAAAAGAAAAGCTAGAGTTGGAAGAAACCCTAGAACTGGTGAGCAGATTCAAATCGCTGCTTCTCAGAAGGTAAAATTCTTACCAGCAAAAGCTTTAAAAGAAGTATTCAATAAATAATATTTTTTTAACAGCCCTAAACGATTGTAAAAACACGTTTAGGGCTGTTACTATATGCAAAAACTGCATACCCAATTTTCCTAATCAGCGTTAGTTTTTAAATTTTTTAAATTTATAAACCACCACTTTAACAAGTGGAGGTCTTATGACTAAAATAATAAAGAGAATATCTGCACCATTACTAAGTTTAGTATTTTTGCTAAGCATGAGTAGTGCAGGTATGGCAGAGACAACTGTTTCTGCTGAAGTGGGGTTTATATTTAACACTCTACTATTTTTAATTTGTGGTTTCCTTGTCATGTTCATGGCAGCAGGTTTTGCAATGTTAGAATCTGGAATGGTAACTTCAAGAAGTGTTTCAGTAATTTGTGCAAAGAATATTGGTTTGTACGCAATTGCTGGAATTATGTTTTGGCTAGTTGGTTACAACTTAGCTTATGGTATTCCAGAAGGCGGATACATTGGATCATTTACACCATGGTCAGATGCTAGTGCAATTGACACTGGTTATTCAGATGGTTCAGACTGGTTCTTCCAAATGGTATTCTGTGCAACAACAGTTTCAATTTGTTCAGGTGCTATGGCTGAAAGAATCAAGTTATGGCCGTTCTTCTTATTTGCAGCTATCTTAGCTGGAATTATTTATCCAATCGTAATGGGTTGGCAGTGGGGTGGAGGCTGGTTAGCAGAACTAGGCTTCTCTGATTTCGCTGGTTCAACTTTAGTACACTCAACTGGTGGTGCAGCTGCTTTAGCAGGTATCATGTTGTTAGGTGCTAGAAGTGGAAGATTTGACAGTAAAGGTCAACCAAAAGCGTTACAACCTTTTGCTGCGTCTTCAATTCCATTAGTAACAATAGGTGTATTCATCCTATGGTTAGGTTGGTTTGGATTTAACGGTGGTTCACAATTAGCATTAGGTACTTTTGATGATGCAGTTGCGATCTCATCAATCTTTATCAATACAAATCTTGCAGCTTGTGGTGGAGTAATGGCCGCTGGTATCATTACAAGATTAATGTACGGTAAAACAGATGTAATTCAAATGTTAAACGGAGCAATCGGTGGTCTAGTAGCAATCACTGCAGAACCATTAGCACCATCTCCATTTGCAGCAATTTTAATTGGAGCTGTTGGTGGATTAATCGTAGTGTTTGGAACTAAATTATTATTTAGCTTTAAACTTGATGATGTTGTAGGTGCAATCCCAGCTCACTTATTTGCTGGAATTTGGGGAACACTTGCAGTGCCATTAACAAACGCTGATGCATCGTTCAGTGCACAATTAATTGGTGTGCTTTCAATTAACATTTTTGTGTTTGCTGTGTCTTACATCATATGGTCAATAATGAAAGGTACGTTTGGAATCAGATTAAGTAAAGAAGCTGAAACTAAAGGTACAGACGTTACTGAAACAGGTGTAATTGCTTACGCAATACGTGACTAATTGCATGCAATATAGAGGCTCTTCGATCTCCATGTCGTTATCTCATTGAAGAGCCTCTAAACAAAGAATTAACTTAAAATCTCTCTTCTAGTTAGTTAATAGCCAAAGGCCCCAGAAATGGGGCCTTTCTTTTACACATATGCTTATTTCTCATAACTCTTTTGACCTATCAGCAGTACTTAAAATTTAAATGTTTATTAAAACGACATGATCAAAAAAAGGAGAGATAATGATTAATCATTTAAAAAAAATATCATTAAGCTTATTAATATTTCTAAGCTTTACTAATTTAGCTTCAGCAGAAACAACAATGTCAGCTGAAGGACAATATATTTTCAATTCCCTAGGATTTTATCTTGGTGGTGTTTTAGTTGCATTTATGGCAGCAGGTTTCTGTATGCTTGAGAGTGGATTGGTGACAACTAAAAGTGTTTCAACAATTGCAGCAAAGAATATTGGTAAATTTGCAATTTGTTCGTTAATATTTTTTTTCTGTGGTTACAATTTAGCATACGGAATTCCTGAAGGTGGATTTATTGGTTCATTTTCAATGTGGAGTGATGCTTCTGAACTTTCAACAGGTTATTCAGATTATTCAGATTGGTTCTTTCAAACAATGTTTGTATGTGCAACTGCATCAATTGTGTCTGGCGCTGTAGCTGAAAGAATTAAAATTTGGCCATTCTTCATTTTTGCAGCAATCATGGCTGGAATAATTTATCCAATTTCAATGGGTTGGCAGTGGGGTGGAGGTTGGTTAGCAACCTCAGGTTTTTCTGATTTTGCTGGTTCAACTTTAGTTCATGCTTGTGGTGGAGCTGCTGCTTTAGCAGGTGTAATATTATTAGGTGCTAGAGAAGGAAGATTTTCAAAATCTGGTGAAACAAAATCTTTAGTTCCTTTTGCAGCCTCTTCAATACCATTAGTAACACTTGGAACTTTCTTATTATGGTTTGGTTGGTTTGGATTTAATGGATTTAGTCAACTTGCAATGGGAACTTTTGATGATGTAAATGCAATTAGTAAAATTGCAGTTAACACTCACTTGGCAGGAGCAGCTGGAACTGTGATGGCAGCAGTGGTTACAAGATTGCTTGGTGGTAAAACTGATATTGTAATGATGCTTAATGGAGCATTAGCAGGATTAGTTGCTATTACTGCAGAACCTTTAACTCCAAGTCCTTTATTAGCAATTTTAATTGGAGCTCTTGGATCATTAATTATGTACTTTGGTACTAAATTTTTAGAAAGTAAAAAAATTGATGATGTTGTAGGTGCAATTCCAGTTCATTTATTTGCTGGTATATTTGGAACTTTAGTTGTTCCAATGAGTAATCCAGATACAAATTTTGGAACACAGTTAACTGGTGTGATTGCAGTATGTTTATTTAGTTTCATACTTTCATACATTGTCTTTAGAGTTCTAAAGGCGACTATTGGTCTTAGAATTAGTGCTCAAGCTGAAAAACTTGGAACTGATGTTGCTGAGGTTGGTGTAAAAGCTTACGCTATCAGGGACTAAAATATCTCTCTATATATAACAATAAAAGGCTCCTTAGAAATAAGGAGCCCTTTTTTTATTATTTTGAAATGTCTTTTAAAGTTTCTAGGACTTCTTTGGCGTGATCTTTTACTTTAACGTTTTCCCAAATTTTTAAAATTTTACCTTTTTTATCAATTAAAAAAGTTGTTCTGTTTATTCCCATAAATTCACGTCCCATAAATTTTTTCTTACCCCAGACTTTGTATTTTTTTAATACTTTAATCTCTTCATCTGCGAGTAAATCAAATTTGATTTTATATTTATCTCTAAATTTATCGTGACTTTTTAAGCTATCTTTTGAAATCCCATATACTTCACACTCTAGCTTTTTAAATTTAGCTAACAATTTATTGAAGTCATTAGTTTCAATTGTACATCCAGGTGTATCATCTTTTGGGTAAAAGTATAGAACAACATATTTACCAATTGAATCTTTAAGAGAATAATTTTTATTGTTAGTTGATGGTAGTTTAAAAATTGGTGCTTTAGTATTTTCTTTAATCATGTGTTTTATTTTCCTCCCAAAGTTTTTTATAATCTATAAATGGCGACAACCCATAACTTGAATTAATGTTAGTTAAATGTAGTGATAAACTCTTTATAGGAGAAATACAAATTTCTTTATTATAAATCTCATTAATATATTTTTCAAAAGGATCATGCCTATCTAGACAATTTTGATTAAAATTATCCCAATATTTTTTCAATAAACTTGCAGATGTCATAAAAGTACAAAGTGTCTTGTCCACAGTTCTCCAATGACGTTTGTTACCAATTAAAATATTAGTTTTTTCATTGGTCATATAAAGGTAAGGATAGTCAGATGGACACATAAAAATATCTTTGTTAATCTGAGATGCGATTCTTTCGTAAGAAGAAATCATTTCTTCGAGCATAGTTTCAAAATGCAGGTAATCATCTTCTAAAAAAAATATTAAATCTTCTCCTCTTTCTTTACCAATCTCAAAGCTTTGAAGTAAGCTTGCTAGGTTTGCAAATGTTTCTTTATTTTTCTGTTTTGAGATTTTATTTTCATATTTTGAGTAGTCTAAGTTTATTATGTCTATATTTTCTCCATTAAAAATATCTTTTATTTGCTGAATTTTATCTTTTGTTGAATTGTCATCAATAATAATTGTTTTAACTTTTAATGATTTGTATTTGTTGTTTAAAAATTTAATTGATTTAATTAGTGAATTTAAAGATCTCTTACAATATTCAATTTTTGGAAATTCAAATAATCTTCTTCGATTTTGATCCCAGATTTCTACATCAGTGTTCATTCTAAAAATTATTAGTACAGATTGTACTTTTCTTGTTATCTTAACTTCACCTAATGGTAAAATTATTGATTTTTGATTTAAAGTAGAAAGCTCTTCATTCAAAACTTTATTTAGTGTTGGAGACGAAAAAGAGTTTTGATCTATAATTTCAAAACCTAATAATTTGCAAATTTTTATAAAAATTTTTTTCATAATATGATATAAGATTATAATAATATGATTTTTAAATCATCACAAACTCCAGTAAAACAAAGTCTATGGAAATTTCAACTATAAGTGCTGATCAAGCTTATCAAATGGTTCAAGAAAACAAATGTAATCTAATTGATATTAGAGAATTAAATGAATTAGAACTTACAGGGAGAGTTGAAGGAGCTAACCATATACCTATGGGGAATTTAGAAACTCTTCTTGATCCTAATAGTGATGTTTTTAAGAATGGTCAAATTGATAAAAATAAAGAAGTAGTTTTGTTTTGTGCCGGTGGAGTTAGATCTGAAATGTCAGTAAAGTCCTTAACTAAAAAAGGTTTCAAAAACATTTCTCACATTGAAGGTGGTTTTGGATCTATCATTAATAGTAGTTTTAAAATAGTTTAAATATTTTTAATTTCATCTAGAGCGTATTCTAGACGGTCTTGACCCCAAAAAATTTTATTATTTACTATAAAAGTTGGAGCACCAAAAACCTCTTTTTCAAAAGCATCTTTAGTAAATTCTTGTAATTTATATTTAATGTCTTGGTTATTAATAGAATTAAAATAATCATTCTCATCAATTTTTAATTTTTTTAATAGTTGTTTAATAGTATCTTCATTAGATAAATCTAGGTCTTCTTTCCAATAAGCCTCAAAAAAACTATTTAAGTACTCTTCTTTTTTATCATCCTTAACACAAAGATAACCTCTCATTATACTTAAAGAGTTGATTGGAAATCTAGAATTCCATTTGAAACTTATGTTATTTTTTTTTGCAACAACCTCACAATCATTTTGCATATTTTTCATTTTATATTTGTTAAAAGCAGGAGCAGTAATACCTGCTAAGTTGTGAAGACCACCTAACAATATTGGCTTTAATTTAAAATCAACATTGTTAATTTTTAAAATTTTTTTATATGCGATGTAAGCGTAAGGGCTAATAATATCGAAGTAAAAATCTATATGATCACTCATATAGATTTAGTCTTTTGGCGTAAAATATTCTAATTATCCAATAAATAAATAATCCTATAGGTCCAATCAGGTATGTAATTATTAAAGGGACTGACATTAATACTTTATTTACATAGTATTTTTGAGAGTCTTTAACCATCCATCCACCAACAAATAAATTTATAGCTACAAAATGAGTCCAGAAAAGAGTTAGGTATAGATTATCTTCAAACAGTCGAGATAACTCAACTAAACCAAGATACAAACTAAAATTAGCATCGAAGTCATAACCAACGATGAAAGATCTATATAAAATGTAAATATAAACCCCACTTAATAATAGAAATGGAAATATAGTAGTTACCACATACCTACTTAAGTGTGACTGGGGAAAAACTATTAAGATGAACCAAAAGGGTATAACTCCTAAATTGATCCACATATAAAGCACATCAATTGTGAAGTAGTTATAAATTTGTTCGATCATATTTATATTATATAAAATCTAACGATGATTCCTATAAGAAATAAAAGAAAAACACTTCAAGTTACTGTTGATGAAATGAGGAATTTTGCGTTTGCCTATGTTGAAAAATATGCACCTTCAAAACAACAACTTAAAACATATTTATTAAAAAAATACATGAAACTCTCTGCAACAGACTCTAGAAAAAAAGATATAAACAAATTAATTGATATTGTTCTATCTGATCTAGAAAAAAATAAATTTATCAATGATCAATTTTATTCAGAAAGCAAAGCAAAGAGTATGATCCAAAGAGGAAATTCCATAAATAAAATTAGAAATTATTTAATGGGCAAAGGAATTGATGATGGTTTTATTAAGGATGCAATTGAGAAAATAAAAGAGGATAATTCTGATCAGGATTTCTTTTCAGCAATAAAATTGTGTAAAAAAAAGAGAATAGGACCAGCAAGAGCAGAAGATAATAGAACTTTGTTTTATAAAAAAGATATTTCTTTACTAGCAAGAAATGGATTTGATTTTGAAACATCCAAAAAAGTGATGGATATTGATAAAAATGAATATGAAAAGATAATTAAATTACTTTAATTTTCTTTTTTTCTGTTCGTCTACAAGGTGATTTATTTTGTTTCTAATATAATTTTTAACAAAAACAAAAACTAGTAATCCAAAAATTGAGACTGATACTATTATAATTAAAATAATTCTTAATTGCTCATCCATTAAATTATATTTTTACTTTTCAAAATTAAACTTGGATTTTTTAAATCTTTCTTACCATATAAAATTTCATTACCATCAAAGTCTCTCACAGATCCTCCTGCATTTTCTAAAATTGCATGTCCTGCAGCAATATCCCACTCGTAAGCTCGAGGTTCAGCAACATAACCATCAAACTCACATGCAGCAACAACACAAAATTTTAAAGAACTTTTCATTCTAGTATGTTTCTTAACACCCAATTCATCATAAATTTTTTGTATCTCAGGTTTAATTTTATTGCTGTAAGAAATGAAATTAAGTGGCTTTGTTCTTTTAGATGGTAACTCAGAAAGGTTTATTGTTTTTTCATTAGTAAACTCAAAAGATTTACCTTTCTCATATGAATAAAACATTCTTTTTTTAGCAGGTGCATTTATTAACCCTGCAACAGGTTTATTGTTAATAATTAAACCTGCATTAATAGTAAATTCTTCTAAATTATTTATGTAATCATAGGTTCCATCTATAGGGTCCACCAACCAAAAATCTTTTAATTTAGAATTATCTTTGTTTTCAGAAGTTTCTTCTGAAATAATTGGAATGTTAGGTGTTATTTTGGATACTTGAGAAGATATAAAATTATTTACTTCAATATCACCATTACTAACTGGAGTATTGTCAGATTTAATTTCTTTGCTTAATCCTTTTTCTCTTAGTTGAATGGACAAGTCCCCCGCTGATAAAAAAGTATCAACTAAATCTTCAATGATTTTTTGTAAGTCCATCTTTTATTTACCTATTTTTTTTAATTCTATATTTTTTGCATTTATCACTTTTTTACCTGCATTTTCAAAATTAACAGTAACCTTATCTTTTATAATTGATTGTACTTGTCCAATGCCCCATTCTTTTTTCTCAGGATTAGTGACTTTGTCACCTGGTTCATAATCTAAAATCATTTAATTTAACTTATATTGTAAATAAGTATAAATACCACCTAATGAATAAAGAATTAAACTCTATCGGATTTAACAAAAAACCTGAAGACACAACGGTTGTAGTTGCAATGTCTGGTGGGGTAGACTCGTCAACTGTAGCAGGAATTATGAAAAACGAAGGTTATAAAGTTATAGGTATTACTCTTAAACTTTATGACGACGGAAAAGAAGTAGCTCAATCTAAACAGTGTTGTTCAGGTCAAGATATTATGGATGCAAAACGTGTTGCTCATAAATTAGGTATTGAACATAAAATTTTATACTATCAAGATAAATTCAAGCAAGGAGTAATAGATAATTTTGTTGATAGTTATTTAAAAGGTGAAACTCCAATTCCATGTGTTCAATGTAATCAAACAGTAAAGTTTAAAGATTTATTTGAAGTTTCAAAAGAACTTAAAGCAGACGCACTAGTTACGGGGCATTATGTAAAAAATATTACATCAAAGAACACCAATAATATGTATAGAGCAATTGATGAAAATAGAGATCAAAGTTATTTTTTATTTAACACAACAAGAGAGCAGCTAGATTATTTAAGATTTCCATTAGGTGGAATGTTAAAAGATAAAACAAGAGAAATTGCTAAAGAGTTGGATTTAAATGTAGCAGATAAACCAGATAGTCAGGATATTTGTTTTGTACCTAATGGAGATTATGCATCAGTAATTAGAAAATTTAGACCAGACTCTTTTCAAAAAGGGAATATTAAAAATTTAGATGGAAAAGTAATCGGTGTTCATGATGGTATTATTAATTTTACAATTGGACAAAGAAAGGGAATTAAGGTTTCAGATAAAGAAGCTTTATATGTTTTAAAAATAAATTCAGATAAAAATGAAATTGTGGTAGGACCTAAAGAAAAACTTGGAAAAAAAGAAATATCTTTAAAAGATTTAAACTTATTAACTGACAAAAAAGACCTTGATCAAAATATATTTGTAAAAGTTAGATCAACAGGTAGTCTTCTTGAGGCAAAAGTAGATTTAAAAGATAATAATACTGCAAATGTTCATCTATTAAATCCTGAGGATGGAATATCTCCAGGACAGGCATGCGTATTCTATAGCAAAGACCAATATGGTCATAGAGTTCTTGGTGGTGGATGGATTAAAGAATAAAGAATTACTTCTTCTTATTTTTTCTTTTTGCTCTTCTCTTTTTGGAGCCTTGTTTTCTTCGACCCCTATGTTTCTTCGGATAACTCATTTAGTCCTATTTATTAATTTATTGACGTTTTTTACGGGATATAGCATTGTCTTTTAAACATATCAAATTTTATTATGAGTAATTCTTTTAAAACATTTTTAAAACATACGGCAAAAGACTTTCATAATCAGTCTGTTAATCCACCAATTGTGCGTGCTTCAACGATTATTTTTAAATCGATGCAAGATATTAGAAAAACCCAAGAGAAAGCTAAAAAAAATCCTACTGGCGGACATTTTGATTATGGAAGACAAGGAACATCAACGACTCATATATTACAACAAATTTTATCTAAACTAGAGGAAAGTTACTTTACTTTTTTAACACCTACTGGGTTTGGATCTGTATTTCTTGCAATTTTTAGTGTGACAAGACCTGGTGATGAAATAATTGTTGCTGATACAGTTTACAGCCCAACAAGATTGCTAACAGAAGATTTTTTAAAAGAATTTAAAATCAAAACAACTTTTTACAATCCTCATGATCTTAAGACATTAGAAAAAGCTATTACAAAAAAAACTAAATTAATTTTTGTAGAAAACCCAGGAAGCAATACATTTGATTTTCAAGATTTAGGTAAAATTATTTCAATTGCAAAAAAGCATAAAATTTTAACAGCAATTGATAACACATGGGGAACTCCATATTTTTTAAAACCTATTAAACTTGGTTTTGATATGGCAATTGTTTCAGCAACAAAATATTACTCAGGTCATTCTGATGTAATGGGTGGAAGCCTAGCAGTAAATAAAAAAGTTTTTCCAAAAGTTAAAGCAGCAGAAAGAATTACAGGTTTAAGATTAGGACCTGATGATGCTTATTTGATTACAAGGGGATTAAGAACTTTAGACGTTAGATTGGATAGGCACAGAGAAAATGCAAAAAAAGTAGCAGAATTTTTATCTAAATTTAAAAATATAAAATTGCTATATCCATACAAAAAAGACTCTTACAATTTTAGAATGTGGAAGAAATATTATTCAGGTGCTTCAGGTTTAATGGGCTTAAGAATTAAAGCCAAAAGTGAAAAGGCAGTTGTTAAATTTGTAAATAATTTAAAATTATTTGGACACGGTTACAGTTGGGGAGGGTTTGAAAGTTTAGCATTACATCAAAATGTAAGAGAACAAGGAAATAGAAGTTATCTTAAATTAGCAAAAAACGAGTATATTGTTAGATTGCATATTGGTTTAGAAGATCCAAGCGACCTTATCGCTGATATTAAGCAGGCCCTAAAACACCTAAAATAATAAATGGCCTCAGAAAAGTTTATTAGAAACAAAACAGCTTTAATTACATTATTGGCAGCATGTTTTGTAGTTTTAGTTTCTTTGGGAGTAAGACAAACCTTTGGATTGTTTTTTTCAGACTTTAAAAATGATTTAAATATTTCCCTTACTGAATCTGGATTGTCAATTGGTCTACAAATGTTGATGTGGGGATTAACAGGACCTATTTTTGGAGCAATAGCAGATAAGTATGGTGGCCATAAAGCTATTATGTTGGCTTTTATATTTTATATTTTAGGAATTTATTTTTTGTATGCTGGTCCAAATACTAATCTCTATTTTCAGCTGGATATGGGTATATTAATCGGAATTGGATTGGGTGGTACTGCTATTAGCATTCCAATGTCTGTTGTAGGAAAACATTTTCCACTATCTAATAGAACAATTGCGATGAGTATAGTCACGGCAGTTGGTTCATTTGGCTACTTTGTTTCACCAATTTTTACAAATCTATCTTTAAATAACAATGGATGGGAAACTACTCTTTTGTGGTTTTTATTATTTTTGATTATGGGATTAATTATTTCTTTTTTTGTTAGATCACCATCTAGTGATCAGATTTTAGAAAAACCAAATGATCAAAGTACCTCACAAGCATTAAATGAAGCCTTTAAAAATAAAAGTTATATATTGTTAGTACTAGGTTTTTTTGTATGTGGATTTCACATTACTTTGGTTGGAACGCATGTCCCAACATATGTTATAGATAGAGGATTAGAAAGTTGGACTGCAGCAGCAATCTTATCTTTAATAGGATTATTTAATATTTTTGGATCATTATTTAGCGGATATCTATCAACTAAAATGAGTAAGAAAATTATTTTGAGTGCGATTTATGCGCTGAGGGGTTTCTCAATAATATTCTTTATATTTCTTCCACCTAGTACACTTAATGCATTTATATTTGGAGCAAGTTTTGGTTTTTTATGGTTATCAACCGTTCCAGCCACAAGCGGTATTGTTGCTCATATTTTTGGAACAAAATTTTTAGGTTTATTGTATGGAATAGTATTTTTAAGTCATCAAATAGGATCTTTTTTTGGTGCTTATCTAGGAGGCTTATTTTATGATCTATATGGATCTTATGATTATGCTTGGTATTTAGCAATTATGTTATCAGTGTTTGCAGCAATTGTTCATTTACCTATTAAAGAAGAGCCAGTATTAAGATTAAGAACAGAATAAAAAATTGAAACAAAATATTTTACAAAAAATTAATAGCTCCAATAAATCTTATATTATTTATAAATCAAAAAAAGGATTTGATCTTTATACTGAATTTACTGAAAAAAAAATTCTATCATCAAAAAATACAGTACAGTTTTTAAATAATTTTAATAAAAAAAAAATTAAATTAAAAAAAACTGATTTATATATTGGTTTTTTTGGATATGAGGTTCTTAACAATTTAATAGGAGTAAAGATTCCTAAGCAAAATTCTAATAATTTTCCAAAAGGAATTTTTTACAAACCAAGTAAAATAATTAATTTAAACGAGAAGTTAATTGATTTTAATAAAACAAAAAAAAATTACTCAAAATTTAAAATTAATATTAATTTAAAAACATATAAAAAAATTTTTGAAAATTTTAAAAAAAAGATAAAAAAAGGGGAAACCTATCAAATTAAAATTTGCACAAAATATAAAAACAATTCAATTATAGATCCATTAGAGTTTTTTTGTAGATTGTCTAAATCTAATTTGGCTCCAGAGGCATTTTTAATAAAAGATAAAAATTATTCTATAATTAGCTGTTCGCCTGAAACATTAATTTTAAAGAAGGGTAATATTATTGAAACTAAACCAATAGCTGGAACTTTAAAAAAAAATAAAACTTTGAATAAAAAAAAGGCATTAAATTTTTTTAGAAAAAACATTAAAGAAACAAAAGAGCATAATATGATAGTAGATATGGAGAGAAGTGATTTATCAAAAATATGCTCACCTGGATCAGTTAAAATAGCTAAACAAAAAACTGTTGAGGAATACAAAGATCTTTTTCATTATGTAAGCTTGATTAGAGGTAAAGTTAAAAAAAATACATCCACTTTAGATATTATTAAAGCAATGATGCCTGGAGGCTCGGTTATTGGTTGTCCCAAAATAAGCACACTTAATCTTTTAAATAACCAAGAAAAAGAAAACAGAAACATTTACACTGGTAGTTTCGGTTTTATAAAATTTAATGGAGATATGAGATTTAATATTATTATTAGATCAATTTTAAATTATAAAAATACATCAGAAATTTCCGTAGCCTCTGGTGTTGTTGTAGATAGTAATGCCAAACATGAATTCAATGAAAATTATATAAAGGCAAAAGCATTAATAGATTTATTTAAATGATTTATGTAATTGATCATAAAGACTCTTTTACTCATAATGTAGTACATCAACTTTCTATATTTGATAAAGTTGAGTGCAGTGACTTTAATGAAATTAATTATTCTAAACTTCACAAAGCTTCAACTATTGTACTATCACCAGGGCCAGGTTCACCAAAAGATTATCCTTTAACAACTAAAATTTATAAAAAATTTAAAGGTAAAAAAAAAATAATAGGAATTTGTTTAGGATTTCAACAAATCTTATTTTCCGAAGGAGGAAAAATAGTTGAACAAAATAAAATTTATCATGGGTTTCAATCTAATGTCATAGTGAATAAACAGAGTAAGTTGTTTAAAAAAGGTCAAATTTTTAAAGTAGGAAGATATCATTCATTAAAATTAAGAGAGCCTTTTAAGGTAAAAAATTTTGATATAACTATGAGATGTGCTATCTCAGGTTCTGCAATGTCTATAGAAAATAACGTTGATAAAGTTTATGGATTTCAATTTCACCCAGAATCATTTTTAACAATCAATGGTAACACTCTTATTAAAAAAATCTTATCAGCTAAGTAATCTCAAAGAAGTTTCTTTTAAAGATCTTTGGGGGTCCAGAGGTGTATTTACAACAATGCGAATGGTCGGTAAACCTTCCAAGTTAATATTATTAAAACCACATATTGAAAACTTAATTAAATCTACAAAAAAATATGCAATTAGAAAAAAAAACTTAAAGAATATTATTTTAGATCTAATTAAGAAAAATACACTTTACAAAGGTCCTGATAATTTATTTAGAATTGCTTTAAATAAAAAACTAATATCCGTATCAATAAGAAAAAGACCAAAACTTAAAAAAAATTTTAGTCTATTATTATTTAGATATAAAAGAGTTGAGCCAAATTATAAAAATCTTTATTACAAAAAAATTTTGGCAAAACTTAGTAAGGTTGACTCATCTAAATTTGATATTGCTTTAGTTGCAAACAATAAAATATTAGAAACTGGTACTTCAAATTTAGTTTTTGTTAAAAACGGAAAAATATTTTCTCCAAAAAAAAATTGTTATTTTGGAAACACACTTAAGTTTATAAGTAAAAAAGTTAAAATTAATTTTAAAGATATATCAATTAAAGAAATTAATGATTATGAAGAAATAATTCTTATTGGATCAGGTAAGGGCATTACATCAGTGTCAAAAATAGATGAATTAAAATGGAAAAGTAGAAATAATATTTCCTTTAACAAGCTAAACAAAATATATAATACTCTAATTTAAGCATGAGAGATCCAAACAACCCTTGTTTATTTTGTGATTCAAAAAAAAGTGGTATTGCTCAAGAAAATGACCTTGCTTATGCAAGTTATGACTCTTACCCTGTTTCAGATAATCACTGTTTAATAATTCCAAAGCGACATATTAAAGATTATTTTGACATGACTAATGATGAGTTGATCGCTTGCAATGACCTTATCCAAATGATTAAAAATGAGATTTTAAAAAAAGATAATACTGTAAAAGGATTTAATATTGGCACAAATGCTGGAAAAATTGCAGGTCAATCTATAATGCATTGTCATATACATTTGATACCAAGGAGAGAAGGTGACGTTGATAACCCCCAAGGTGGAGTAAGATCAGTAATACCCAACAAACAACACTACAAACGTAAACCCTAAGTTGTTATTAATGACAAAATTGACCAATAGTTTTGGTTGAACTCTTTATTTAACTAGATTAGAAAATCTCAAACTAACTTTATAAAATACAAAAAATTATGTTATCTACAAATCCTTTTTCAATTTTAGCTGAAACAATTTCACCTTTTGCAATGCAAAGCTTTATAATTGCTATGGTTATTTTGATTGCAGTTGGAACAATTATTCAGATGATTGTTCACAAAAATGTTACTTATTTTTTTAATAATGCCAAAAAAGCCAAAGCTAATGCTGTTAAGGAATTGAGTACAGGAGAAAGAGCTTCAATTATCGCAAAGACAACAGTTTACGATATCGGCACAACTGCAGAACTTGGATTTGGAAAAAGAAGACTTGCACACGTACTTGGAATGTATGGAACAATATTATTTTGGGTTGCATCAGCAGTTTTAGTATTCTGTTATACTGGAGCTGATAAGCCCACTTCATCTACGTGGTCAATGATTTGGCATGTAGGAGCAATACTTACATGTATTGGTGGTTATTGGTTCTGGTTTTTCTTGAGAGTAGATGTGTCTGCGGAAGCGCACCCATGGTACAGAATAATTAAAGCTGATTTATTTGTTTTAGCTTTATTAGCTTGTTCTACTTTTGGTTTGTTGTGGTCTTACACACAATCTAATGGTCAAGCAGGCTTATCTTATTTATTTTTGACTTTATTTGTTCTTTCAAATTTAGTTTTATTTGGAGGAGTTTATTGGTCTAAATTTGCACACATGTTTTATAAACCTGGTGCAGCAATCCAAAAAAATTTAGCAGAAGCAGATGGTTCAAGAGACAACTTACCTCCTCCTGCTGACGCGCCTGAACAGTTTGGTTTAGGTATTAAAAGAGAACAACCTAAACATTATTAATATGATGAAATTAAAAAAGGAGAATAAATAATTATGTCAACTTTCGTATACATGACAAGATGTGATGGCTGTGGTCACTGTGTGGATATTTGTCCATCAGATATTATGCACATAGATGAAAATATCAGACGTGCAAAAAATATTGAACCTAACTTTTGTTGGGAATGTTATTCATGTGTAAAAGCATGTCCAAATCATGCAATTGACGTAAGAGGTTATGCTGATTTTGCTCCTATGGGTCATAGCGTTAGAGTTAGAAGAGAAGAAGAAAAAGGAACAATCTCATGGAAGATCAAATTTAGAAATGGAACAGAGAAAAACTTTGTTTCTCCAATTACTACAAAGCCTTGGGGTAAATTTATTCCAAAACTTGCTGAAGGTGACAAACCAAACCAAGGTGAGATTAATTCACAAAGACTTTATACTGAGCCAGAAGGTTTAAATATTGATGGTGAATTACCATCAGTTCCAAAAGAGTCATTTAAAAAAGGAGTTTACTACTAATGGCTAGACATAAAACACATTACGAGGATTGCGATATATTAGTTGTTGGTGGTGGTATGGCTGGAACAGGTGCTACGTTCGAAGCTAGACACTGGGGAAGAGATATGAAAATTGTTTGTGTAGAAAAAGCAAACATAGACAGAAGTGGAGCTGTTGCTCAAGGTCTTTATGCAATCAATTGTTACATGGGAATGCAATGGGGAGAAAATCAACCTGAAGACCATGTTAGATATGCAAGAAATGACTTAATGGGAATGGTTAGAGAAGATTTAGGTTACGACATGGCTAGACACGTAGACTCTACTGTTCACATGTTTGATGAATGGGGTCTTCCAATGATGAAAAATGAACAAACTGGAAGATATTTAAGAGAAGGTAAATGGCAGATCATGATCCATGGTGAAAGTTACAAACCTATTGTTGCTGAGGCAGCAAAAAAATCTGCTGACAAAATTTATAATAGAATAATGATCACTCATTTACTTATGGATGAGTCTCAAGATAATAGAATTGGTGGAGCTGTTGGCTTTAACATGAGAACAGGTGATTTTCATGTTTTTAGAGCAAAAGCTGTAATAGTTGCAGCTGGTGGTGCTTCTCATATCTTCAAACCAAGAGCAGTTGGAGAAGGAATGGGTAGAACTTGGTATGCTCCTTGGAGTAACGGTTCAGCATATGCACTTCCTATTGCTGCTGGAGCTAAAATGACACAAATGGAAAATAGAATTGTGTTATGTAGATTTAAAGATGGTTATGGGCCTGTTGGAGCTTATTTCTTACACTTAAAAACATATACTCAGAATGCTAATGGGGAAAATTATGAGAAGAAATGGTATGATCAAACTAAAGAGTTAGTTGGCGAATATATTGATCATCACCCAACACCTACTTGTTTAAGAAATCATGCTTTCATTCAAGAAGTTGCTGCTGGTGGTGGACCAATTCATATGGTTACAACTGAAGCTTTCCAAGATCCACATTTAGAAACTGTTGGTTGGGAGAACTTCTTAGGAATGACTGTTGGTCAAGCTGTAGTATGGGCGTCTCAAAATATTGACCCTAAATATACTAATCCTGAATTAACAACTTCAGAACCTTATGTGATGGGTTCACACGCTACTTGTTCTGGAGCTTGGGTAAGCGGTCCTGAAGATTTATCTCCACCAGAATACTTCTGGGGATATAATAGAATGCTTACAATTGACGGATTATTTGGCGCTGGCGACACTGTGGGTGGAAGTGCTCATAAGTTTTCATCTGGATCTTTCACAGAAGGTCGATTAGCTGCTAAAGCTGCTGTTAAGTATATCGAAGATAAAAAAGCTGAAGGAGTTAAGGTTTCAGACAAACAATGTGAGGATTTCAAAACTATGGTCTACAAACCACTTGAAAATTTCACTGTTGCACAAAACGAAATCACTGGTGGAACTGTTTCTCCTAGCTATATATCACCAATCCAAGGTCTACAAAGACTACAGAAGATTATGGATGAATATGTTGGTGGAATTACATCTAATTATATGACAAATGGCAATATGTTGAAAAGAGGACTTGAATTGCTTGAATGGCTTCAAGAAGATCTTGAGCATGTTGGTGCTGAGGATTATCACCAATTGATGAGAGCTTGGGAATTGAAACATAGAGCTTTAACTTCTCAATGCGTAACTGAACATACTTTATTTAGAGAAGAAACTAGATGGCCAGGATACTATTATAGAGGAGACCATATGAAACTTGATGATGATAATTGGCATTGTCTGACAGTTTCTAGAAGAGATCCAAAAACTGGTAAATTTAGTATGGAGAAGGTTCCTGTCTACCACATAGTGGATGAGAACGAGAAGAAAAAAGCTTCTTAAGATACTTTAATTAGAATTAGATAAGTTATGGATATTTTATCAAAAAAAGATGATGAAATATATGAATTGGCCAAACCTATTTGGTTCAACCTAGTAAAATCATCTAACCTTAAAGATTATGGTGGATTTACGAGGGATTTTTCTACTCAAATGCTTTTTGGAGCAAATGAAGTTGAGCTTGGAAAGCAATGGGCAAATAACAAGCTAATTACTAATTTAAATGAAACCTTCGAGCCATTTGGATGTCTTAGAAGAGGAGATCATGTAACTGTTCTAATTAAACAGACAAACAAGGAGTTACCAGGAGAATTTTTGGGCCGATTAGTTTTAGGTGTGGAAGACGAAATGGTTAAAGTTTTTGGTGCTACGATCTATTAAAAATTTTATTTAATAATTTAAATTATTATTTGACAAATAGTTTTCCGGGTGTATTGACGGCTCAAATGCAAATTTCAAATATAAAAATTTTTAATAAATTCTCAAATCTTAAAGCTTCTTTTGTTAAAGTAGGAATTTTTGTAAGCCTAGCAGCTTACTGGGGAGTGATTTTAGTTGGAACTTTTATCACTTTTAATTAAGTTGTTTAATTAACAACTCTTAAATTTAACATGGATGTTTTTTTACCAATAGCTCAAGTATTTGTTAATCCAATTGAGATACTTTTATTAAGTGCAATTGTTGGTGTTCTGTCTGGTCTCTTCGGAGTTGGAGGTGGATTTTTAATGACACCTTTTTTAATTTTTTTAGGAATACCTCCTGCCTATGCTGTTGCAAACGAAGCCAATAATATTTTGGCAACTTCTGTATCGGGTTCAACAACACATTATTTGAAAAATACCTTAGATTATAAAATGGGTTTGATGATAGTTATCGGTGGAGCTATTGGAACATCAATAGGAATTTATACTTTTTCTTATTTTAAAGGAATTGGTAAGATTGATACAGTGATTTCACTTGCTTACATGTATATACTAGCAATCATTGGTTCTTTGATGTTGGTCGAAAGTCTTGGTGAAATAGATAAAGCCAAGAGAAATGTTTTAGTTAAAAAAAAATTACATGTTCATTATTGGATACATGGTCTCCCATTTAGGATGCGTTTTCCAAAATCTAAATTATATGAAAGTATTTTCACTCCAATAATAATTGGGTTTTTTGTTGGATTTATTGCTGCAATTATGGGTATTGGTGGAGCATTTATTCTAGTGCCTGCTATGATTTATATTATTAAAATGCCAACAAAACTTGTACCAGGAACTTCGCTTTTTGTTACAATTTTTGTAAGTGTGATTGTTACTTTTTTACATTCATTTAATTATGGTTCAATAGATTTGCTATTAGTATTTATGCTTGTTGTAGGATCAATAATAGGAGTTCAAGTTGGACAAAAACTGGGAGAAAAAATTGATAGCTCTGGTTTAAGAGCATTAATGGCTATTTTGATTTTAGCTGTAGGTATTGCAATTGCTTATGACTCATTTTTCGCAGATCATTCTTCTGATGAAATTGTATCTGTGGTTAATGCTGAGTTAAACTTCTTCTCAAAATTTATTTTAGATTTTTCTAATGAGATGCCATTTTTTTATGGTTTATTTTCAATTTTATTTGCAGTTTTTCTTGGTGTAAGTGCTGCATTTATTAGAAGATTTTTTTCAAATCTTAGAAAACAAGCTAAAGCTAAATCTTAATTAAATAAATAAAGATATATTTCAATAGTTCCTAAACAAACTATTCCAACTGTAGCCATACCAACAAATCCAACTACAAATGGCTTATAACCCATATTTTTTATATCTCTAAGATTTGTAGACATACCAATTGCCGCCATTGCCATTGTTAGGAATATTTTTGATAAAGATTTAATACTATCTACAGTGGTAAGCCAAATTTCAATATTGTTTGTAATAAAAATTTGATCACCAACATTTCGAACAATAATCATTGAAACAAATCCAAGTACAAAATAGGGAAAAATATTAATTATTGAGTATTTTTTTTCTTTAGATTGGCCTCTGTTATAAAGATACGCAAACAAGGGTATCATAATAATCAAAAAAGTATTTCTGATTAGTTTAGTAACTGTTGCTACATTTAAAGTCTCTGGACTATTGAACTGCTGATCATAGATCAATCCAGCAGCTGCTACTTGCGCTGTTTCATGTATAGAAGTTCCTAAAAACAAACCGATTAGAAGTGGTTCCCCATTAAAATAAAAATTTGCAAAGTATGGATAGATCAACATTGAGAGAATTCCAAACAAAGTTATGTTCGCAATTGCATAGGATATCTCATTTTTTTTGGCACCAATAACAGGAGCAGTTGCCATGATGGCTGTTGTTCCACATACCGTACTTCCGATAGAAATTAAATAAGCCATGTTTCTAGGAATTTTTAATTTGTTGATCAAAAGTTTAATGACTACCAATACACTAACGATGCAAATTACTATTAAAGGAATAGCAATTGCTCCAAATTCTAGGAACTCAAAAGGTTTTAATTGAATACCTAGGCAAATTATTCCAAGTTTTAAAATATTTTTTTGAGTAAAATCCAAACCTCTTATGAAACTTTCTCTTATTTTAAAAACATTTCCAAAGAACATTCCTAAAAGGATTGCTATCATTGCAGTGGATATAGGACTTTTTTCATATCCTAGTAACTCTGTGCCTATAATATTATTAAAACCTTGCGATAGCGTGTAAAGAACAAACGCAAGAATAATACCAGGTAAAATTACCAGGTACTTATTTTTAGCCATAAACTAGGATTTTTAATTATTTAATTAAGCACTTCTGTAAAGCTTAGTCATTACAAATTCTCTATGACCTAAAGCTTCAGCACAAGTTAACCTTCCATTAGCTGTTCTAATAGTTGTTTTAATTAATTCATCACCAGCTTGATCCAAATTCATTTCTCTAGAAAGGATCTTAGAAACATCACAGTCAATATGCTCTTTCATGCTTACTGCTGTTAGTGGGTTAGCTGTTAATTTTACAACTGGTTCAATTGGGTTTCCTATAATATTTCCTTGTCCAGTTGGGAATAAGTGAATATTAAAACCACCTGCAGCTTGCAATGTTACACATTCAGCTGCAGCTGATGATGTATCCATAAAATATAATCCTGGACCTTTTTGTGGTTCTTCAGCAGGTGTTAAAACATCTACAAATTGTCTTGATCCTATTTTTTGGAAATTACCAAATGCTTTTTCTTCAATTGTAGTCAGTCCTCCAGCAATATTTCCTGCAGTAGGTTGACTTTCTGATAAATCATCTGTTGCTTCTTTTAAAATGAAATCGTTGTATTCATTCCAAGTTTTTTTAAACTTCTCTTGTGCTTCTGGAGTTTTACCTCTTTTTTCACAAACAGTTTCAGCACCTGTAAGTTCTGATGTTTCACCAAAACACAAATGAACTCCTAATGGCTCTAATTTGTCCATTAAATTTCCAACTGTTGGATTAGATGCAAGACCTGAAGTAGTATCAGACTCTCCACATTTTACAGAAATCCAAAGATCACTTATTGGACATTCCTCTCTTTGTTTTTCAGAAGCCCACATTGAAAATTCTTGAGCTTTTTTTGAAGCCTTCATGATTGTTTCAATGTCACCAGCACCCTCAATGCTAAAACCTTCAACAGGTTTTCCAGTTTTTGCTACTTCATCAACAATTCTTTTAGTCCATTTAGGCTCAATACCAATAATTATAGCAGCAGCAACATTTGGGTTTTTTGCTGTACCTATCATTGTTCTAAAATGTAACTCTAAATCAGCACCAAACTGTAATCTTCCATACGAGTGAGGTAACGCAATTGTGCCTTTAATATTGTTTGCGACAGCTTCTGCACAAGCATTTGATATATCATCAACGGGCAAAATGATTACATGATTTCTTGTTCCAGCTCTACCATTTTCTCTTTTATAACCTAAAAAACTTTTTGGGATTTCCATATTACTACCACTTCTTTGTTTTAACGTTGTGAACATGTACGTGTTCACCTTTTTTGATTGATTTGACTACTTTACCAATATCATGTCCATATTTAATAATAGTGTCACCTTCATTTAAATCACTCATAGCAATTTTGTGTCCTAGAGGGATTTCATCTTCAGATTGAATGTTAACTGTCTTGTCATTTTCCATAATCCAGCAAGAGCAGTCCTGTTTTGGAGTGATTTTTTCAATAACAACTACTCCTACGTTGTCTTTTTCGTCGTGTATAATGATATCTGTAGCCATAATGTTGTGTCGAATTGTTTGTTTGAAATTTAGAAAATCTTATATATTAATCGCGAAAATTGACAAACGAATTTTATAAATTCTTAATAATTATACTTTAGAGGGGTTTTAGTCTTATGACAAAAATGACAACAGAAGAAGCTTTTGTAAAAGTTTTACAAATGCACGGCATTGAACACGCTTTTGGGATTATCGGTTCTGCTTTCATGCCAATATCAGATATTTTTCCTGATGCAGGAATTACTTTTTGGGATGTAGCCCATGAAACAAATGGTGGTTTAATTGCTGATGGTTATACAAGAGCTACAGGTAAAATGTCTATGGTCATTGCACAAAATGGACCAGGAATAACAGGACTAGTAACTCCAATTAAAACAGCATATTGGAATCACACACCTCTATTGTTGGTAACACCACAAGCTGCAAACAAAACTATGGGCCAAGGTGGATTTCAAGAAGTAGAACAAATGAACCTTTTTAAAGATATGGTTTGTTATCAAGAAGAAGTTAGAGATCCATCAAGAATGGCAGAAGTTCTTAATAGAGTAATTGAAAAAGCTATAAGAGGTTCAGCTCCAGCACAAATAAACGTTCCAAGAGATTATTGGTGCCAGGTTATTGATATTGATTTACCACCAATTGTAAGATTAGAAAGACAAGGTGGAGGTAACGACGCTGTTTCTAAAGCTGCTGATTTATTATCTAATGCAAAATTTCCAGTAATACTTTCAGGTGCTGGTGTTGTTATTGGTGGAGCAATTGATGCTACTAAAAATCTTGCTGAAAAATTAGATGCACCAGTATGTTCTGGTTATCAACACAACGATAGTTTTCCAGGAAGTCACCCACTAGCAGTAGGACCTTTAGGTTATAATGGTTCTAAAGCTGCAATGGAATTAATTTCAAAAGCTGATGTTGTTTTAGCACTAGGTACAAGATTAAATCCATTTTCAACTTTACCAGGATATGGAATTGATTATTGGCCAAAAAATGCAAACATCATTCAGGTAGATATTAATCCTGATAGAATTGGTTTAACTAAAAAAGTAACAGTTGGAATTAGTGGTGATGCAAAATTAGTTGCGGAGCAAATTTTAGCAAAACTATCTTCAAACGCTGGAGATACTGATAGACAAGCTAGAAAAGATTTAATTCACCAAACAAAATCTGCATGGTTGCAAAAACTTTCAAGTTTAGATCATGAAGATGATGATGAGGGAACAGTTTGGAATAAAGAGGCTAGAGAAAGAGATGCAGACAGAATGTCACCAAGACAAGCTTGGAGAGCAATTCAATCTGGTATGCCTGATGATGTAATTATTTCAAGTGATATTGGTAATAACTGCGCCATTGGTAATGCTTACCCAACTTTTGAAAAACCAAGAAAATATTTAGCCCCAGGTTTATTCGGACCTTGTGGTTATGGATTTCCATCTATACTAGGTGCAAAAATTGGTTGCCCTGATACTCCAGTAATTGGTTTTGCGGGAGATGGCGCTTTTGGAATTAGCATGAACGAAATGAGCTCATGTGCAAGAGAAGAATGGCCTGCAATTACAATGGTAATTTTTAGAAATTATCAATGGGGTGCAGAAAAAAGAAATACTACTCTTTGGTTTGATAATAATTTTGTTGGAACTGAGTTAGACCCTGAATTAAGTTACGCTAAAGTTGCTGATGCATGTGGTTTAAAAGGTGTAACCGTTAGAACTATGGAAGAAACAACAAATGCAATCAAGCAATCTTGCGAAGATCAAAAGAAAGGAATTACAACATTTATAGAAGTAATTCTAAACCAAGAACTTGGAGAACCATTTAGAAGAGATGCGATGAAGAAACCGGTAAGAGTTGCTGGTATCAACAAAGCAGATATGAAGAAACAACCTTCATTAAACTCTTAAAATCTTTTAAAAATTTATCAATTATCGTAAAGTCACTTCATGGAAGTGACTAACGATAATAGCTGTAGCTGGATTAATGACCTTAATCCAAGAACAAACATCAAGTCTCTTCTATCAAACGATGAGTGTGATTGGTTAATAATAGGTGCTGGTTACACAGGTCTGTCTGCTGCAAGAAAATTAGCTCAAATAAATTCAAATTTAAAAATTATACTAGCAGATGCCCAACTAGCAGGTGAGGGTGCTAGTGGAAGAAATTCAGGTTATTTGGTTGATACAACTTTGAACGATGGTTTTACATCAAATAAAGAACTGCAAAATTACAAAAAGAAAGCTGATATTTATTCATTAGGAATAGATGTAGTAAAAAAATTTATTAAAGAACATCAAGTGGATTGTGATTGGAATGAATGTGGTAAATATTTTGCTTCATCAAAAATTGAAGATAAAAAAATTTTAGAAAATTTTTCAAATACATTATCTAAGTTAGGCTTTGAACACAGTTTATTAGGAAACAAAGAATTGTCTGAAAAATTAGGTACTAGTTTTTATAATATCGGACTTTACACAAAGGGTGGTATTCTACTACATCCAGGAAAATTAGTTAGAGCAATGGTTGATGCTCTTCCTACCAATGTCATTTTGTATGAAAATTCTTGTTTGTTAAATTGGTCTAAAAATAAAGATTTCATTTTTTGTAATTTCAAAAATGGAAAAATTAAAACAAAAAATATTATTTTTGCTACGAATGGTTTTTTAAAATCATTAGGAATAAAATCAAATTATAACTTTCCCATTACTTTAACTGCGAGCATGACAAGAAGATTGTCTGATAAAGAATTTAAATCTATTGGTGAACCAAAAGAATGGGGTGTATTACCAGTAAGACCAATGGGTGCAACAATTAGAATGACAAAAGACAGACGAATTTTGATTAGAAATACAGCTGAAGTACACAATCCATTTGTTATGTCAAATTCCACTCTTAAAAAAAGATCTTTAAATCAGAAAATTGGAATACAAAAAAGATTTCCACAATTACCCAATGATATAATTAAATCATCTTGGTCTGGCATTGTGTCAAGAACAAGGAATAGTTCTCAAATATTTGAAAAAATTGATAGTAATATTTTTGCTGCAGGTTGTTACAACGGTTCAGGTATTGGTGTGGGAACTTTATTTGGTGAACAAATTGCTCTTAAAGCGATTAATGAAAGTACTAGTGAAATAAAAGCAATAGAAGCGAGGAATAAACCTACTTGGTTACCACCGCAACCATTTTTAAATTTAGGAATAAAAACTAGATTAGTTTATGAACGTTTGAGAGCTAAATCAGAAATCTAATTGGTTCTAATTTTTTGATTTATCACAAGAACAGCACCAATGATTAAAATTGGAAGACCCATTATTAGATCATATTGCCATTCTAAATTTTCAAATATTGTTGAAATAATTAATGCTAAAACGGGCATTACAACACCAACATAACCAGCTCTTCCAGGTCCAACTTTTTCAAGTAACTTTAAATAATATACAAAAGCAAATATTGAACCAAAAATTGAAAGATACAACAGTGAAGAAATGTAGCTAAAACTAGTTTCAAATAATAATTCAGCTCCTCTAAATTTTGTAATTATCAGTGTAACAATTGAACCATAAAACATAGCATATGCTATTGTTTGTATTGGAGGAAAATTATTATTCAAGTTTCTTTGGTGAACCATATTACCTGTTGATGCACTAAATGTTCCAATCAAAGCTAGAAACAATCCTATATGGGTTCCTTCGCTAAAACTAAAATTGAAAATTTCATCATTAAAAATTATTAAAATACCTACCATACCAATTGAAGCTCCGATTAAAGTTTTTAAAGAATGTTTCTTTTTAAAATAGAAGGTTTCTCCAACTATATTCATTATTACTACAGTTGAAAATACAATTGCTGGTAAAGCACTAATCAAATAAGTGTTAGACAAATAGAAAAAAACATAATTTACCGAATACAAACAAATTCCAAAAAACAAAAACCAAAAATGCTGATTAATTGAAAATTGTAATTTTTCTTTTTTAATTATTAAAAAAATAAAAATTATAAATGAAGCTATTAAAAATCTATAAAATACAGATACCAGCGGATCAACATAGCCTAATTGAAATTTAATTAGATACCAGGTGGGTGACCAACAAAAAAGAGTGATTATAAAAAGAATAATATTATTCATGATTAGCTAATTTTTACACACGTATTCTATGAATAAAATTATCCTTATGATTTCAATATTATGAAATAACTGCTCTTACAGATCCAAGTTTATCAATTTTTGCTGTATATATTCCTTTTTTTATAATAGGCACAACCCCAACTGTGGATCCTGTAAAAACATAAAAATCTTTGTCTAAATTAATTTTATCTTTTTTAACTTTATTTAAAACAAATCTTAATGAATTTATTGGATTTAAATAAACAGCATTTGTGTTTCCATCTACACTTTGCTTAGCTTTTTTATTTGAAATATTTGTTTTTAAATTACCTATGTTAATTTTTTTAAATTTTTTCTTTTGACCAATTAAAAATTTAATATTACCTCCAAAGTCACTACTTAAATCTCCAAACGAAGTAATACCTTTTCTTTTTTGCCTATATCCAACTACTTCGATACAAGGTGCCATGTGTGAAATATATTTAGTTACGTTACTATTTGTTATCTTACCTTTTGAAGTGAAAAAAGTTTTTTTGATTAAATAACAAACTTCAAGTTCAATCCCTAAAGCAAATTTATTTATTTTTACTTTCTTTCCACTTTTTATTAAGTTTTTTTTGAAAACAGATGCAATAAAAGGTTCTTTTTCTTTGAATTTTTTCATTAACGGAATGCCAGTTCCACCAGCTTTAAAACCTATTGTTGGATCTTTTATTTTGCTTTCACATAATTTTCTAAATTTGTCCGCCTCAGCAAGTTTTTTTGTAAACCTACTAGGTATAGGAGAGATAATTTTATTATTAAGAAAAGCATTAACTAATTTATCTGAAATTTTATCTTTAAGTGTTTTTGTCATAAGAATTTTTAATTTATTTTTTTGATGTTTGATTAATAACAAATATTCCTGAAGTTGTAATTATTATTGCGCCTATAATAGTAAATAAATCTGGAACATCATCATAGAAGAAAAATCCAAAAATTATTGCCCAAAAAATTAAAGTATAATGAAATGGTTGTATTATGCTAGCTCTTGCATTTTTAAGTGCTAATATTTGGAAGTATATACCTAATGAAAAAAATAAACCAATTGGCACAAAGAAATATAAAGAATTAAAATTAACAGGTTGCCAAAAATTAAATGCCATTATTGAGGTTATAACAATCCCAACTAAAGAAGAGTAGAACAAGGATACTTCAGGAGCATCATATTCAGTTATTTTTTTTGTTGCGATTTGATAAAGACCCAGAAAAAAAGCTGCTAGCAATGGAATAAAAGAATTTACACTAAATACATCAGATGCAGGTCTAATAATTATCAAAACTCCAATAAAACCTATAAAAATTGCTATCCAAGTTTTGATTGATACTCTCTCATTTAAAATAAATACAGATAAGGCAACTATAATTATAGGCGCTAATGCGCCTATGCTATGAGCGTTCGCTAAAGACAGGTGTTTAAAAGATAAAACAAAAAAACCAGATTCTAAAATAGATAGTAGACTTCTTATAATTTGAAGTTTTAAATTATTTGATCTGTAAAAATTATTATTGTTAGCTCTTTTTGCTTCTATCAAGCCTAACAAAAGCACAAAAGTATATTTGATAAATAATAATTGAAATATAGAGTAATGAATAACTGCAGTTTTTTGAATTGCATCAAGGATTGAAAATGAAAAGTAAGCAATTATTGCAAAAATAATTCCTAGTGTTTCTCTTGATTTAAATTTCATTTTATTTGTTTTAATTTTATTTAAAGTTGTTATTGATTTATTCAGACTGTAATGGATTTTGTATTACTATATTTTGTTATAGCAAGTTTTTTAATAGTGATAGTGCCTGGCCCCACTGTTAGTCTGATCATTGCTAATTCTTTAAGATCTGGTGTAAAAGCAGGATTATTAAATGTTTTTGGTACCCAAATTGGCGTTCTAATTTTGTTATTTTTATTAGCACTTGGATTTGAGATAGTTTCTCCCTTTCTAGAAACGATTATAAATTATGTAAGAATTCTAGGTTCAATTTATTTAATTTCACTTGGAGTAATTACAATTAAATCAGATATTGATTTAAACAAAACTCAAGTAACTAAATTTGAAAAAAAATATTTTATCCAAGGATTAATAGTAATTTTAACTAATCCAAAAATATTCTTGTTCCTTGGAGCATTTATTCCTCAATTTATTAATATAAATGAACCTGTTAGCTATCAGATAATTTATTTTGGAATTATCTTTATAATTGTAGCTACAATATTTGATAGCTCATATGCATTTGTATTTGGCAAATTTAGAGAATTCATTGGATCAAAATATTTAAAAATTTTAAATAAAATTGGCGGATTTATATTAATTCTTGTTGGTATTTGGATGTTTTTTTATTAATTTTCCAAAACAGACATTGGGTCCAATCTAGTTTGAAACCAATTAATTCTAAAATCAAGATGAGGTCCAGTTGATCTACCTGTCGATCCGACGGTTCCAATAATATCTCCTTGATTAATTAAATCTCCAACAGAAACTAAAACATTTTCTAAATGTGAATATATGGTTGATATACCATGACCGTGATCCATAATGACTGTACCACCGGTATAATATAAATCATCTTCAGCCATTGTAACTTTACCTGAACCTGATGATTTAATCATTGTTCCTTGTTTCGCAGCTATATCAATTCCGTAATGTGGCCATCTAGGTTTACCGTTTAAAATTCTTTGACTCCCATAAACACCACTAATTATTCCTTCAACAGGCATTATAAATTTTTGCTTAAAAAATTGTAATTCAGAATTAATTGCTCTTGCTTCACCAATTGCATTATTTTCTTTTTTAATTCTTTTATAGACTGACTCGGGTGGGGTTACTTTGCTTTCTTCTAATCCATCTATTCTTTGAATGTTGTATTTTCTTTTTAAAACTTTTTTAGTTATTATAGATTTTTTTTCATCAAAGATTTTTGTAAAAGTAAGATCATATTTTTGATCTCTATCAATACCAAAAACGAAAAAACCATCCTTTGATACTCTTACTTCTTTTTTTCCAACAATTATCTTTGCACCAGGATTTGTTTTTCCTAAGATAAAATGGCCTTGTAAGAATTTACCTTGAAATTCTATTGCGTTTGCAGTTGAAAAAAAAAAGAAAAATATTAAAAAAAATCTATTTATTACTGAGCTGTCCATCCACCATCTATTATAATTGATGTTCCAGTTATCATTGAGGAAGCAGGTGAGGCTAAGAAACAAACTGTTGTTGCTACATCACTTTCAGTTGCTGCTTTTCCCATTGGAATATTTCCTAGTGCTAGTTTTTTAAATTTTTTATTTTTAAAGAAATTTTTAACCATTGGAGTTTCAACAAACGTAGGAGCTACTGTGTTAACTCTTATATTCCTTTTAGCTAACTCTACACCCATACCTTTTGTCAAACCTTCAATCCCAAATTTAGTCATATTATAAACATTTCTCCCACCCATACCGACATGACCTAATTGTGAAGACATATTAATAATAGAGCCAGGTCTCTTTTTATTTTTAAGCATTTTTTTTACTACTAACTGTGCAACATTAAATGCAGCTTTTAGATTTAAATCTACTAAGTAGTTCATGCTTTTTTGTTTGATTTTTTCAAAAGGTTCAGGAATATTAGTTCCAGCATTGTTTACTAACACATCAATAATTTTGATTTTTTCTAATTTTACTTTTAGGTCCTCATAATTCATTACATCACAAGGAACTTTAATTATTTTACCTTTAATTTTTTTAATATCTTTTTCTAATTTATTTAAATCAGAAGGAGTTCTGCTTAACGCTATCACTGTTGCTCCAGCTTCTGCAAGTGCAATAGAACAAGCTCTGCCCAGTCCTTTTCCAGCACCAGTAACTAGTGCATACTTATTTTTAAGATTAATTTTTTGAAGATACATTAAAAGAATATTATTTTAATATCTGTATAAATCAACTCAACAGCCACTATTAATATTGCTAATAACCCAACCCATGCAATCCATTTGTATTTTTTTATCCATCCAGAAATTAATGTTGCAGCAGTTGCCATTAAAACAATCGATAGAACCAATCCAAATACAAGCAATCCATAATGATCACCTGCAGCACCAGCAACACCTAAAACATTATCTAAACTCATTGTAAAATCAGCAAGTAAAACAGTCCAAATTGCTTTTAAAAAACTTGAGTTGTCTACTTTTATATCTTCCTCTGAATCTGAGCCTTTGATTACATCAACATAAAGTTTGTAAACAATATAAAGGAGTAAAATTCCCCCAATAAGCCTTAGTCCTGTAATTTGTAACAAATAAGCTGTTAGTAACGTTAATATTATCCGTAATATTACTGCACCACCAATTCCCCAAAATATAACTTTCTTCCTTTGTTCGACTGGAAATTTTGAGGCTACCATTCCAATTATAATGGCATTGTCACCAGCTAAGACTAAATCAATAAAAATAATTTGTGTTAAAATAGCAATTTGTTCGGGAGTAAAAAATTCTGCAAACATTATTGTTGTAGTATCATGTCAGCACCTTTTTCTGCAATCATAATCGTAGGTGCGTTAGTATTTCCTGAAGTAATGTTAGGCATTATTGATGCATCAATAACTCTAAGATTTTCTATTCCTCTTACTTTTAATTTTTCATCAACTACTGACATCTCATCTTGTCCCATCTTACATGTACCAACAGGATGAAAGATCGTTTGTGCAAAATTTGATGCTTCTTTCACCAATTCCTCGTCATCATCAATATGAATACCAGGTCTATATTCCTCAGGTGTATATTTCTTAAAAGTTTCAGACTCCATTATAATTTTTCTTGTCAATTTTAATCCTTTAGCAGCAATCATTCTATCGTGATCAGTTGATAGGTAGTTTTGTTTTATTTTTGCGTAAACACGCGAGTCTTTATCAACAATACTTACGTGACCTCTACTTGTAGGTCTTATATTTGAAACAGTTGGAGTAAACGCGTGAAAATCATGATTTTTTGTAGCTCCCAATGTATCCATACTCATTGGTTGAACGTGCCATTGTAAATCAGGTAATTCTAAAGAAGGATCACTTTTTGCAAACATACAAAGTTGACTTGCTCCCATAGTCATTGGACCACTTCTTTTAAAAACATACTCTAATCCGATAAGCAAATTTCCAAACAAGCTATTAATTTTTTTGTTAAGAGATTTTAAACCGTTAATTTTATAAATAGGTCTCAACATTAAGTGATCGTGTAGATTTTCACCTACACCATTTAAATTATGAACCATATCAATTCCTAAATTTTTTAGTTTTTCTGGATTTCCAATTCCTGATACTTGCAATATTTGAGGAGAACCGATTGCACCAGAGGAAACTATAATTTCTCTGTTTGCTTCAGCTGTTTTCAATTCATTATCTTGCCAATACTCAATTGATTTTGCCTTTTTATTTTCAAAGTTAATTTTTTTAACATGAGCGTGAGTAAAAATTGTTAAATTTTTTCTATGCTTAACAGGGTTTAGATAACCAACAGCAGTACTGCATCTAAATCCATCTTTTTCTGTTACTTGAAAATAACCACAGCCATGATTGTCTCCTGTATTAAAATCTTTTGTTTTTGGTACACCAAATTCCTCAGCAGCGTTTTGAAACTCATCTAAAAGAGGAAGATGTATTCTTTGATCCGAGACAGAGAGAGGTCCACCAACTCCATGATATTCACTTTTGCCTCTTTCTTGATTCTCTGCTTTTATAAAATAGGGCAGAACATCATCCCAACCCCAGCCAGTATTTCCAAGTTGTCTCCAAATATCATAATCTCTGTGTTGACCTCGTATATATAAAAGTCCATTAATAGAAGAGCTTCCTCCTAAAGTTTTTCCACGTGGATAACGTATTGAAATATTATTCATACTTTCGTCTGGTTCTGTCTTGTAGCACCAGTCAGTTTTAGGATTATGCATAGTTTTAAAATAACCAACTGGAATATGGATCCATGGATAATTATCTCTACCTCCAGCTTCGATCAAAAGAACTTTATGTAAAGGGTTTTCTGATAACCTATTTGCTAAAACACAGCCTGCAGATCCTGCTCCCAATATAATGAAATCAAAATTATTCATAAATCTGAACTCTTATAAAGTAAAAAAATTATATTTCTAATAAATCTGTTTAAAATTTAAAAATATAACAATATTAACACTTGTTTTAGTTTTCATTTTTTGACAGAGTTTCATTTTTAAAAATTAAACAGAGGGAAACAAATGAAAAAAATCATTTCAATGTTATTTGCAGTTGCAATGGTATTTGGATTTATTTCAAATGCTAATGCTGCAAAAACACTAAAATGTCAGACAGTTCTAAACACAAAAGCTGATGAAGTTAAGATGTTAAAGGATTTTACTGACACAGTAACAGAGTTAACTGGAGGATCTCTTAAGTTTGAAATTATGCCAGCAGGAGCTGTTGTTGGTGTAAAAGAAACTTTAGATGCAGTTGACAAAGGCCTAATCGATTGTGGTTTCGCTTGGACTCACTATTGGTCAGGTGACCATCCTGCAGCTATGCTATTTGGATCTCCAGTAGCTGGTGGTGGTGTTGGTATTGACAACATTGCATTCTTATCATGGTTCCAGTATGGCGGTGGAAAAGAGCTATACGACAGACTATGGAAAGAAATGGGAAGAGACATCAAAGGATTTATGATTCAACCAGTTGGACCAGAAGCTTTAGGTTGGTTTCCAAAACCAATTAAAGATATGGCTGATTTTAGAACATATAAGTTCAGAACTCCTCCAGGAATTCCAGGACAAACTTATAAAGACATCGGTATCGCATCTGTAGCTATGGGTGGTGGAGATATTCTACCAGCTTTAGAAGCAGGAACAATTGATGCTGCTGAATGGTGTTGTCCAAAACCAGATTTAACGTTTGGTTTCCAAAAAGTATTAAAGCACTACTACTTACAAGGTTTACACCAAGTAGTCGTAAATGCTGACTTTTATATTACTGGAAAAACCTACAATGCAATGAGTGATCATGAGAAGAAGTCTCTTGAAGTTGCAGCTAATGCTTCATTAGCTAAATCTTTAAGTTACAGAATCTATGAAAATGGTAAAGCTTTAAAAGAGCTTACTGAAGTTCATGGAGTTAAATTAGAGGACACACCTTCTGATTATTTCACAGAATACATGGCTGCAGCTAAGAAAAGTTTGGAAACAAACGCTGCAAACAATGCATTTTTTGCAGAAGTATGGGACTCTATGAAAGAATTTGCTGATATAGCAGTTCCTTTCTGGAGTGGTGCTCAAATGTCTAATGCGAAGCTAGGAATGGCTCACGCAGCAACATTAAAGTAATCCAATAATTAATCTAAAATTCAATTAGAGCGGACTTAGTTGTCCGCTCTAATTTTTCTAACAAAATATTTATGGCTGAAGAACCTACCAAACTAGATATATCAGATGAAATGATTGCCGAAAGGCGAGGTGGTTCAGGAAAGATGCCAAATGAAATGCCATCATGGATGGCGAGTTCAATTATAAACATTGATAAATTTAGCAAATGGATAGGCAATGGTGTTTGCTGGATACTTATGCCACTTATTTTTGCTATGACTTATGAAGTTTTGGCAAGAAAACTTTTTCATGCACCTACAATATGGGCTTATGACATAAGTAGATTTTTATACGGTGCACTATTCATGTTGGGCGCAGGTTATGCACTTTCGAAAGGTGTTCATATCAGAGCAGATTTTTTATACAGAAATTTCAAAACAAAAAACCAAGGAATAATTGATTTTTGGTTATATTTATTATTTTATTTTCCAGGATTAATCGTCTTTCTTTATATGACCATTGGTTATGTAGGTGAATCTATTCAAAGAGGTGAAAGAGGAATGGATACTACATGGATGCCTTATATGTGGCCAATTAAAACTTGTTTATTGGTTGGTATAGTATTTTTATTAATCCAAGGTATTTCAGAATTATTAAAAAGTTATTGGGCCGCTACTAGAGGAAAATGGCCAGGAGAAGATGAATAATGCTAGCTGAATTTATAGATCCAGCATATTTAGGTTTTATTCTTGTTGGAGTAATGCTTTTTGCAATTTTTGTAGGATTTCCTATTTCATTTACTCTTATATTTTTAGGTTTTGTATTTGGATATTTAGGATTTGGAAAATTGGTCTTTTATTTAATGACACTCCAGTTTTCGATGGTCATGACCGAACAAACTCTCGCCGCCGTCCCGCTCTTTGTCTTTATGGGTATTATGATGGAGCAGGCGGGTTTAATGGAAAGATTGTTCTCATCATTCCAAATGATGCTAGCAAGAGTTAGAGGTGCATTATATTACGCTGTTCTTTTTGTTTCAGTTATTTTTGCTGCAGCAACAGGAATTGTTGGAGCTTCAGTAACCATACTAGGTATCATGGCTGCAAAATCTATGAATAGATCTGGCTATGACGTTAGGCTTGCTGCAGGAACAATAACAGCAGGTGGTACTTTAGGAATTCTTATTCCACCAAGTATCATGCTTGTTGTAATGGGCCCAATTATGGAAATTCCTGTAATTGATCTTTTTGCAGCTGCTATAATTCCAGGAATTCTTCTTGCAAGTTTATATGCTGGATACACAACAATAAGATGCATGATTAATCCTAAATTGGGACCTGTAATTCCTGAAGAGATGAGAGCTGCCAGTATGAAAGAAGTTTGGATTGAATTCTTTTTAGGTTTAGTTCCACCAGCGGCGTTAGTTTTTGCAGCATTGGGAAGCATCCTTTTTGGTTTTGCAACTCCAACAGAAGCAGCTGGTTGTGGTGCAATGGGAGCTTTATTACTTTCTTTAGCATACAAAAAATTAACTTTTTCAAAACTTCAAGAGGCTCTTGTTAAAACTTTAGAGATCACTGCACTAATAATGGTTTTAGTTGCTGCATCAAACTTCTTTGGAGCTGTTTTTGCAAGACTTGGTACTCCAACGTTATTAACTGAATTCTTGTTAGGTTTAGAAATGAACAAATATTTAATATTAGCGATTGTAATGGTTGCAATATTTTTATTGGGTTGGCCTTTAGAGTGGGTACCAATAGTAATGATTATTGTGCCAATTATTTTACCATTGATTGAAGCTCTTGGCTTTAATCTTACTTGGTTTGCAATATTAGTAGCCGTCAATCTCCAGACCGCCTGGCTGTCACCACCAGTGGCATTGTCTGCGTATTTCTTAAAAGGGGTTGTGCCTGAATGGGATTTAAAAGATATTTATTATGGAATGATGCAATTCATGGTTCTTCAAATAATTGGATTAATATTAATTATTATATTTCCAAAAATTGCACTTTGGCTGCCAACTCTCTTATATGGACAGTAGAAATTATTAGTTTAAAGTAATTTTTAGTGAATCAGCCAAAAGTTAAATACTCACTCTCAAATTGGGATCTAGTTTCAGTAAATCCAAATTATAAAACTTGGAATTGGAAAGACCTTTTCTGCTATTGGGGTGTAAATGTACAAAGTGTTATTGGTTTTTCTTTGATTGCTTCTCTTTACATAATGTATGATCTAAATTCTTTTGTGGTTTTACTTGGAACTTTATTAGGTTCATTTTTTGTTTATTTGTTTGCTAATTTTATTGGAAAACCCTCACAAAAATTTGGATTACCTTTTGTGGTCTTGTTGAGATCTTCTTTAGGATTTAATGGAGCTAAATTTTTTGGATTAATTAGAGGCTTAGTTGGAATTTTCTTATTTGGAATTCAGACTTATTTTTTATCAAAAATTTTAACTTATCTTATTAGAATATTGCTTTTTACCATTGATGAATCTTTGTTGGTGCAAGATATATTTATTTTTTACTTCTATGGTCTAAATATAATTGATTGGTCATCAATTATAATTGTTATTATTTTTCAAACATTATTGTTTAGTATTGGTGCTCAATATAATAAAAAAATAGTTAATTTTTCAGCAATCAGTGTTTATGTAGGAATTGTTATTTTTTTCTTTCTTGTATTCTTAAGTGATGTCAAATTAACATCAAAAGCATTTATAAATATTTTAAATACCAAAAACTTTTTTGATCTTAATAATTTATTACCACTTTTAACTGTTGCAGGAACTGTCTTTGCTTATTTTTCAATATTAATAATTAGTTTTGGAGATATTTCTAGGAATGTTAAAAATACCAAAGAGCTAGACAAAGGAAATTTGAGTTTACTTATTAATTTAATTATTTTCTCTTTTTTATCTATTTTTATTGTTTCTGGATCAGATGCACTTCTAAATCAAAAATTTTCAGATATAGACAGAATTTTTACAAATCCTACTGATATAATTGGTAAATATGACAATATTCAAATAACCACATTAGTACTTTTTTTTATCGTAATTGCTTCAGCATCCACAAATTTAGTAGCTAATTACATTCCTTCTCAATATTCACTAATAAATTTTGTTCCAAGTAAATTATCTTTAAGGAGCGCAAGTTATATAATTTCTTTCCTAGGTTTGTTGGTTGCTATTTTTTGGCTTACAATTTTGAGTCAAATTGGCATTTTATCTTTTGTAGATACATTTGGTGCATTATTTGGTCCATTGTTTGGGGTTATGGTTGCTGATTATTATTTGATCAGAAAGCAAAGCTTAAGTAACAAAGATTTATATTCAATAGATAAAGAAAGTAGTTATTTTTATTCAAGAGGGTGGCATATCAAAGGTGTTTACTCAGTATTATTAGGTTTTATTTTTTCAGCATCAACAATTTGGAATACAAATTTAATGTTTTTGCAGTCTTACGCATGGTTAATTGGTGCATTTGTAGCTTGGATAACGTATTACTTGTTAGCAAAAAAATAACATGAAAGCTTTAGTATATACCGGAACACAAGAATTAGTTTACAGGGATGAACCTAATCCAATTGAAGTTTCAGGTGAAAGTATTTTAAAAATTCATGCTTCAGGAATATGTGGATCAGATATGCATGCGTATCATGGACATGATGAGAGAAGAATTCCTCCACTAATATTAGGCCATGAAGTTAGTGGTGAAGTTCAAAATGGTAAATTTAAAGGTAAAGACGTTGTTTTAAATCCTCTAATAACTTGTGGTAAATGTGAATACTGTACAAGTGCTAGAGAACATCTTTGCCCTCATAGAATTATATTAGGAATGAGCAAACCAATTGAAAGACAAGGTGTTTTTGCTGAATTTGTCTCAACTCCTGATAAGAATATTTATGAAATCCCAGATGGATTAGATAAAAATGAAGCGCCAGTAGCAGAGCCAACTGCAGTTTCTTTGCATGCAGTATTAATTGGTGAACAATCTTTAATAAAACCTTTATCTGAATGTAAAATTTTGATCCAAGGTGGTGGTGCAATAGGATTGTTATGTGGTTTAATTTTATCTAAAATTAAAAATAGTGAAAATATAATTCTCTCTGATCCTAATAAATTGAGATTAAATGAGTGCTCAAAATATTTAGATGCAAAATATGTTGCACCAGACCATAACGAAATAGAAAGTAATAAATTTGATATTGTATTTGATACGGTAGGGTTGGAAATTTCAAGACAACAGGCTATTGAAGTAGTTAAGCCAGGCGGTTCAATTATACACATAGGCTTAACTCAGCCAGCTGGAACCTTTAATTTTAGAAAAATGACACTTCAAGAGGTGACCGTAATAGGAACTTATTGTTATACCAATAAGGATTTTGAGCAAACTTTAGCAATATTAGCTAACAAAGAGATAGGTTCTCTAGATTGGATTGAATTTAGGGATTTAAAAAATGGTGGTGATGCCTTTAAACAAATTCATGATGGCACCTGTGTTGCACCTAAAATTATACTGATACCTTAGAATTAGAATTTAATTTTATAGCTCTAGAACTGCCCATTTTGAGGTCATTAGACATAATTGGTGCAGATATCATTATTGACCAATAAATTAAAAGTAAAAAAATTGAAATTGTTTTCATATCATTTATTTAAAAATTAATTCTAATTTTTGTATGTTTAAATCTTGTCTAAATAATGTATTAAGAACTTAAATTATGAAAATATTTTTTAAACTTATCTCAATTTTTTTGATTTCAATTAGCTCAGTTGTTGCAAATGAAGTTGTAGTTTTTGAATTTACAGAAGCAGAACTTTCAGAATTAACTGTCAGAAAAGTAAGGGGAGCAAAGAACGAGACAAAATATACTGTTGGGAAAAATGAAAATGGAAACTTCCTTAAGGCTGTTGCCGATAATGCAGCATCTGGTCTTGGCAAAGAAGTTAAAATTGATCTAAACAAGACTCCTTTTATAAACATTACATGGAAAATTGAGCAAGATTTATCCGGAATTAAAGAAGATACAAAGAAAGGCCATGATTTTGCAGCGAGAGTTTTTGCTGTTAAAAAAACAGGTGCAACACCATTATCAAATAGAGCAGTTAACTATGTGTTTTCAAGCAATAGAGATGTTGGTGTTAGTTCACCAAGTCCATACACAAAAAAATCTATAGATAATGTAATTGCCACAACCAAAGCTAATTTAAATGAATGGGTGACAGTTAAATCAAATGTAAAAGAAGATTTTAAGAAATTCCATGATTTAGATTTAGATGAATTAGATGGCTTAGCAGTTATGGCAGATACAGATAACTCTAAAATGAAATCTATAGCATATTTTCAAAACATTTATTTTTCAGCAAATTAATTAAAGTTTAGTATATTTTTTTAGCCCCATACTCAGGAATGATAGTATGATTGCTACAATTACGTCCTCTGTTGGTGTTGCATTAGGAACACCAAAGTTCCATAAAATTACTCCAATCAACCAAATTATATAAACTTTCATTGTAGTTATTATATCTTAGTTTGTATAAAAATTTCTCATTATTTGATATTAATGAACAATGCATAAAACTTTTAGCCATAATGTTAAAATTTACTATGAAGATACCGACTCTGGAGGAGTAGTTTATTACGCAAATTATCTAAAATACTTTGAAAGAGCTAGAACAGAAGCATTATTAGCTATTGGTTTAAGTAATTTGAAAATTAAAGATGAGTTTAATTCTTTAATAATCGTTAAGTCATGCAATATTGAATACAAAAAATCAGCATACATAGAAGATAATTTAACAATAAAATCTTTTATATCGTCTTTGTCAAAAACCTCTTTTGTAATGGATCAGTCAATTTACAGAGATGATTTATTAATTGTGGATGCAAAAATACATTTAGTGTTTGTAAATACAATCGGAAAACCTACAAAAATTCCTGAAATAGTTTTAAACAACTTTGAGCCTTATATTTTAAAATCTAAATAGCTGTTACTCTTTTTATTTTTTTGAAAAAATTAACTATCATTTTTTCAGATATTAATTTTGTATTTACATTTCTAGGACTTGGATGATAACAAGCGTACAATCTGATTTTATTTGATAAATCATAACATTTCCCGTGCTTAAAAGTATACTTTCCATTTAATTTATTTTTAATTTTGTAATATTTAATACAATTATCAAAAGCAACTTTACCTAAAGCAACAATTGTTTGGATTTTGCTTAAAGTTTCAATCTCATTTTGAAAATGATTTGAGCAATTTGATAATTCTTCATTTGTTGGTTTGTCACCAGGAGGAACACATTTCAGTATATTGGTTATAAAAGTTGATTTTAATTCCAATCTATCATTTAAATTTTCTGAATAAGGTAGATTAGAAATATTTGCTTTTTTTAAACAAGAAAATAAGAAATCGCTTGATTTGTCTCCAGTGAAAGGTCTTCCTGTTCTGGTTCCCCCATGTGCAGCTGGCGCCAAACCTAAAATTAATAATTTCGAATTTATCTTACCAAATCCAGGAACTGGTTTACCCCAATAAGTTTCGTTAATATTTTGTTTTCGTTTTACAGTAGATATTTTTTTAATAAAATTAATTAATCTAGGACATTTTCTACATTTAATAATTTTCTTATTAAGTTGTTTTAATTTATTATCCATATATGAAAATTTTAAAATATTTTTTAATTATATTTATATTTTTAAGTTCTCCAATTAAAGCAGATTCAAATGAAGCTATGATTGGTGAGCTTCAAAAAGGTGGTAAATTAATATTTATTCGTCATGCTTATGCACCGGGAGGAGGGGATCCTTCTAATTTTGATGTCAATAATTGTGAAACCCAAAGAAACTTAAATGACGAGGGAAGAGTACAATCAAAAAAAATTGGAAATTTTTTTAAACAAAATGATATTTTAATAAACAAAATTTACTCTAGTGAATGGTGCAGATGCAAAGAAACTGCAGAAATAGCCTTTAAAAATTATGAAACAAAAAATTTTTTGAATTCATTTTTTAGTGCAAAATTTGCTAAAAATAGAAAACAACAAGTTATTGATTTTAATAAATTCTTAAAAACGTGGGATCAAAAACAAAATATAATTTTTGTAACACATTACGTGGTAATATCTGAGCTCTTAAACTATGCACCATCATCAGGTGAGATTGTTATTTCAGATAAAAATTTAAAAGTAATTGATACTTTAGAAATAGAATATTAAATTAGAATTTATGTCTTCAAAAAGAGCTATGCGACAAGCACAAAAACAAGCATTCGCTAAACATAGATCTAATATTTCAAATAGTAGATTTGATTTTAAAAAAAAAAATTTAGATAAACTCAAGGAAAATAAAAAAAAGAAAACCTAACTTTGGTTTGCAAATTTTTCTATTTTTTCACATATAGAAATTTTTGAAATTCCTTCGATATCGTTCATAACACTTTTAATAAATATCTCAGGCTTGTTCTTTTCAATTAATATTTGAGTATAAAATTGAGGATAACCATGTTTTAAAGTAAAAATTTTACCATCCTCTTCGTAAATATTTCTTACATAAGAGTTTGATTTTTTTACACTTAAATCAGTAATTCTATATTTTTGATAAGTTTTTTCTGCATAAACATAATTTCTAGTCATAATTAATTCATTAAGATTAAATATATATTCATTTTTTAAATATTTATCTTCTTTATGATCACATTTACTTAAAATTATAATTTCTGAAAATGAATGATTCATAAATGAGAAAGAAAATAAAATGAGAGAAAAAAAAAATAATTTATTTTTTTTCATTTTTTTCAGCAAAAAATAATCCAATTAAAAAAAGTGCTGTCCAACCAATACCCAGTAATGCTTTAGGGCTAGTTTCAGCGCTCCACATATCTAAAACTAAAGCACCAAAGATTAGTCCTATAATATAAATTATAACTACAATTGTTGATTTACTCATTTTTAAGATTTTTTTTGAATAGAGATATTCCGTTATTTATTTTATACTCGTAAGAGTCGTTAAAACTATCTAATTGCCATCCAGTTAATCTTTTTCTGATAATTTCTAAATTATTTTGTTTCCATTCATCTGTAGTTTCTTCTAGTTTCCAAAGTTTTTTTTCATCATTATTTCTTCCACACCCATAACAATAACCTGTTGAGGGATCTGTTTTGCAAATACTAATACAAGGCGAAATAATCATATTATTTATATTTTTATATCCTTTTACACTATTATTCGGATTGGACAAATGAGTTCAATAATATATAAAGCACCTAATTTAACTGGGGCGATGGCGGAATTGGTAGACGCGCTGGTCTTAGGAACCAGTCGAGCAATCGGTGAAGGTTCGAGTCCTTTTCGCCCTACCATTAAATGATTATGAAAGTTACTGTAGAAAATAAAAAAGGTTTAAATAAAGATCTAAAAATTTTCATCGATAAAGAGACTATGAACTCTTATATGGATGAAAAATATGAAGAGATTAAAGGAACAGTAAATTTAAAAGGTTTTCGACCAGGAAAAGTACCAAAAGAAATTTTAAAAAGACAATTTGGTAAAGCTGTATTTGGTGAAGTATTAGACAAAGTTTTAAAAGATACATCTACAAAAGCGTTAGAAGAAAACAAAATTAAACCAGCAGGTCAGCCAAAATTAGATCTAAAGACATATGGTGAAGATAAAGAATTGGAATATGTCTTGTCAGTTACAGAATTACCTAAAGTAGAGATTAAATCATTAGAAAACATTAAATTTGATGAATACACTGTTAAAATTGATGATAGTGAGACTGATAAAAGAATAAAGGAAATTGCTAAGAACCAACCAAATTTCAAGGAAGGTGCACCAGATACGAAAGCAAAAGAAGGTGATCTAGTTGCATTAGATTACAAAGCAACAATTGATGGAAAAGAATTTAAAGGAAGTGAAGGAAAAAATACACAGCTTACATTAGGTAAAGATTTATTTTTGAAAGGTTTCGATAATCAACTAATTGGTGTTAAAAAAGATGATGAGAAAGTTGTTGAAGCAACACTTCCAGAGAATTACCCTGAAAAAGAATTAGTTAATAAAAAAGCTAAATTTAATTGTAAAATTTTATCAGTCAAACAACCACAAGAGGTGAAAATAGATGATGATTTTGCAAAAAATTTAGGAGCTAAAGATTTGAAAGATCTTAAAGCTTTAATTTCAAAACAAATCAATGATGAATATAAAAATTCTTTAGATCAACTTTCAAAAAATCAAATTCTAAAAGAAATTGAAAAAATTAAAGTTGAAGAAGTTCCAGGAAACTTAGTCGAGGAAGAAGTTAAAATTCTTTCACAAGGTATGTCTGAAGATGAAGCTAAAAAGAATAAAAAATCTTTTGAGGAAAAGGCAAAAACAAGAATTAAGACTGGATTAATCTTAAATGAATTTGGTGAAAAAAATCAAATCAATGTTAGTGAACAAGAAATTCAAGCTGAAGTTCAAAAACAATTAAGAATGATGCCAGGACAAGAGAAAATGGTTATGGATTTTTATCAAAAAAATCCATCTGCTTTAGCCAGTCTAAGAGGAACAGTTTATGAGGAGAAAATTTTAAATCTTATAAAAGAAAAAGGTAAACCAAATAAAAAAGAAATTTCAAAAGATGAGGCGGAAAAAATCTTAAAAGAAGCTCATAAACATGATCACGATCATGATCATGACCATGATCATTCACATGATAACGAAGCTAAGAAAGAAACAAAAAAGAAACCTTCAGCAAAAGCTTCAGAGAAAAAAAAGCCTTCTACAAAAACATCAAAAGCAAAACCAGCTGCTAAAAAAAACAAAAAAAGTTAGCAAAAAGTAATCACAAGTTGTATAAGTAGAAAGAATCAACTTATGACAACAAAATTATCAGAACATATGAGCAATCTAGTGCCGATGGTTGTAGAGCAATCAAGCAAAGGTGAGAGAGCTTATGATATTTATTCAAGACTTTTAAAGGAAAGAATTATTTTTTTAACGGGTCAGATAAATGACAATATTGCATCCTTAGTAACAGCACAGTTATTATTTTTAGAAGCTGAAGATCCTAAAAAAGAAATTTATTTATACATCAATAGTCCTGGTGGACTGGTTACAGCTGGTCTTGGAATTTACGACACCATGCAATATGTAAAACCTGATATTTCAACTTTATGTATTGGACAAGCCGCATCAATGGGATCATTTTTGTTGGCTGCAGGAACTAAAGGTAAGAGGTTTTCTTTACCCAACTCAAGAATAATGGTTCACCAACCTTCAGCAGGTTTTCAAGGACAAGCTACAGATATTGAAATACATGCAAATGAAGTCTTATCATTAAAGAAAAGATTAAATGAAATTTACTCGAAACATACAGGTAAAACTGTTGATGAAATAAAATCTGCTTTAGAGAGAGACAATTTCATGACCGCTGATGTCGCAAAATCATTTGGTCTTATTGACGAAGTAGTAGAAAAAAGATCATAATACACAATATATTGATAACTCACTAATCCAAACTTGATTAGTATGAGTCTTCTATAATAAAGTAATGAAATTGATTCGTTTAAAAAATTATGAGTACAAATAATAAAAATATTCTTTACTGTTCTTTTTGTGGAAAAAGCCAACACGAGGTTAGAAAACTAATTGCAGGTCCAACTGTATTCATTTGTGATGAATGTGTTGAGCTTTGTATGGATATTATAAAAGAGGAAAGCAAAGATACTTTTGTTAAACATCAAGACGGTCTTCCTTCACCAAAAGAAATTTGCACAGTGCTAGATGATTATGTAATTGGTCAAGCTCACGCTAAGAAAGTTTTGTCGGTAGCAGTACACAATCATTACAAAAGACTTAACTATGAAAATAAAACTAGCAAGAATGTAGAATTATCTAAATCCAACATTTTATTAGTTGGCCCTACTGGTTGTGGTAAAACTTTATTAGCTCAAACTCTTGCAAGAATTTTAGATGTTCCATTTACAATGGCCGATGCAACAACATTGACTGAAGCAGGATATGTTGGTGAAGATGTTGAAAATATTATTTTAAAATTACTTCAAGCTTCAGATTATAATGTTGAAAAAGCACAACGTGGAATAGTGTATATCGACGAAGTTGATAAGATTAGTAGAAAATCTGAGAATCCATCCATTACAAGAGATGTATCTGGAGAAGGAGTTCAGCAAGCTTTATTAAAGATAATGGAAGGAACTGTTGCAAGTGTTCCGCCTCAAGGAGGTAGAAAACATCCTCAACAAGAATTTTTACAAGTAGACACAACAAATATTCTTTTTATTTGTGGAGGTGCATTTGCTGGATTAGACAAGATTATCTCTCAAAGAGACAAAGGTACCTCAATTGGTTTTGGAGCGGATGTAAAAAATACTCAGGATAAAAAAACAGGAGAGTGGATGAAGGGACTAGAGCCTGAGGATTTATTGAAATTTGGGTTAATACCAGAATTTATCGGAAGATTACCAATGATAGCAACTCTTGAGGATTTAGATGAAAAATCATTGATCAAAATTTTACAAGAACCTAAAAATTCTTTAACTAAACAGTATCAAGAACTATTTAAGTTAGATGGAGCGAAATTAACATTTAAAGAAAATGCTCTTAAAGAAATAGCTCAAAAAGCAATTAGCAAAAAAACAGGTGCAAGAGGATTGAGATCAATATTAGAAAATATATTATTAAAAACTATGTATGATCTCCCAAGCCAAGATAACATTGAAGAAGTAATTGTTGATGCAGGAGCCGCAAAAGGTCAATCACAACCAATTTTAGTTCATTCTAAAGGCGAAAATAAATCTAAGTCTGGCAAAACATCAGCGGCTTAATACCCTTAATAAGTAACAAAAACCTATTGCAATATAATATATAATATCCATATTAATCCTATGGACGTTAAAATATCATTGCCGTTATTACCTTTAAGAGACATTGTAGTCTTCCCAAGCATGGTAATACCTCTGTTTGTAGGAAGAGATAAATCTATTTCTGCACTTAATGAGGTGATGAAAAAAGATAAGAAGATTATTCTTGTAACACAAAAAAACTCAGAGATTGATGATCCCAAAAAAACAGACGTTTTTATGTATGGTTGTGAAGGAAGCATCCTACAATTATTAAAGTTACCAGATGGAACTGTAAAAGTTTTAGTAGAAGGTATTAAAAGGGTAAAAATTTTAGACTTTAAAGATAACGAGAAATTTATTACGTGTGACTACACTTATTTCAATGATATTTTACCAAAAGATGAGGATTTATTTCCTTTAGCAGCTACTGCTTTAAGAAGATTAGAAAAGTTAACTTCAATAAATAAGAAAATTTCTAACGAAACAATAAATACAATTAAGCAGTTAAAAGATCCATCTCAAATAGCTGACAATATTGCTTCACACATCACTGCTACAATTTCAGAAAAACAACAAATTTTTGAAACTGTAGATATTAAGAAGAGATTAAACGCCATAATTAAAATTATGGAAAATGAAACAAGTATAATTGGTGTAGAAAAAAGAATACGAGGAAGAGTTAAAACTCAAATGGAGAAAACCCAGAGAGAATACTATTTAAATGAACAGCTTAAAGCTATTCAAAAAGAACTTGGTGAGATTGAAGACGGTAAAGACGAAACTACTAGTTTAAATAAAGCTATAACAAAAGCTAAAATGCCAAAAGAAGTTGAAAAAAAATGTCTTCAGGAACTTAAAAAATTAAAGAACATGAGCCCAATGTCAGCAGAAGCTACTGTGGTTAGAAACTACTTGGATTGGATGACAGAATTACCTTGGCATAAGAAAAGTGAAGTTGATATAGATTTAACTAAAGCGTTAAATATTCTTGATAAAGATCATTTTGGACTAGAGAAAGTTAAAGAGAGAATAATAGAATTCTTGGCTGTTCAAAAAAGAATGGAAAAAATCAAAGGTCCAATATTATGCTTAGTTGGTCCTCCTGGTGTTGGTAAAACATCTTTAGGTAAATCTATTGCAAAAGCAACTAACAGAGAATTTGTTAGAATGTCTGTGGGTGGTATGAGAGACGAAGCAGAAATAAGAGGGCATAGAAGAACTTATATCGGATCATTACCAGGTAAAATAATTCAAATGATGAAAAAAGCTGGAACAAAAAATCCTCTAATTTTATTAGATGAAATAGATAAAATTGGAAATGATTATAGAGGAGATCCATCATCAGCGTTATTAGAAGCATTAGATCCAGAGCAAAATACAACTTTTAACGATCATTATTTAGAGGTTGATTATGATTTATCTGATGTAATGTTTGTAACAACAGCAAATACTCTAAATATATTACCTCCATTATTAGACAGAATGGAAGTAATAAGATTAGCTGGTTACACTGAGGATGAAAAAATTAGTATAGCTAATAAATATCTACTTCCTAAACAAATAAAAGATAATGGTGTTAAAGAAAAAGAAATGAAATTGGAAGACGACATTATAAAAGAAGTAATCAGAGGATATACAAAAGAATCAGGAGTTAGAAATTTAGAAAGAGAAATTTCTAAACTTGCTAGAAAAGTTGTTAAGAAAATAGTAGCGGGTGAGGAAAAAGAAGTTCAAATTAATAATAAAAATTTATCTGATTTTCTTGGTGTAGCTAAATTTAAATTTGGGGAATTAGAATCAGAAAATAGAGTGGGTATTGTAACTGGACTTGCTTGGACTGAGTACGGTGGAGAGATTTTAAAAATTGAAACAGTAACTATGCCTGGAAAAGGAAGAATGCAAATAACTGGTAAGTTAGGTGATGTGATGCAAGAGTCTGTAAAAGCTGCAAAATCTTTTGTTAGATCAAAATGTTTAGAGTACGGAATTATCCCACCTCTATTTGAGAAAAAAGATTTTCATATTCATGTACCAGAAGGAGCAACACCAAAAGATGGTCCATCTGCTGGAATAGGAATGGTTACTTCAATTGTTTCGTCGATTACAAATATACCTGTGAGAAGAGATGTTGCGATGACTGGTGAGGTAACATTAACAGGCCAAGTATTGCCAATAGGTGGCCTTAAAGAAAAATTACTAGCTGCTCATAGAGCTGGAATTAAAGAAGTTTTGATTCCTAAAGAAAATGAAAAAGATTTAGTCGATATGCCCAAGAAAATTATAGATGACATTAAAATTACACCAGTCGAATATGCCGACCAAGTAATTAAAATTGCTTTAACCAAAGAACTTAAACCTACGGAATGGGTTGAGGTAGATTTGGCTAAAAAAGACGATAAATCTCAAGCTAGTATTCAATAATAATTAATTTACTTTATTAAAGTGTTGATGTAATAAGTAGCTCTGTTTTGGGGCGGTTAGCTCAGTTGGTAGAGCATCTCGTTTACACCGAGGGGGTCAAAGGTTCGAGTCCTTTACTGCCCACCAAACAAATTAAGTGGGGGTGTAGCTCAGTTGGTTAGAGCGATCGCCTGTCACGCGATAGGTCGAGGGTTCGAGTCCCTTCACTCCCGCCACTTTTTCCCAATAAACTGTCTGTTAATATTAATAAAATGTGACTTATCTTCCCTTCAACATCAGATAAAAACTGATATATAGATTTTCATGTTATCTGAATTTTTAAAAGATTACCTACCAATTATTCTATTTTTAGTTATTGCTCTTGGCTTAAGTATTGCTTTTGTAGTGTTAAATTTTTTACTTTCTCCAAAAAAACCTGATCCAGAAAAATTGTCTGCATATGAATGTGGTTTTGAACCGTTTCAAGACTCCAGAATGGAGTTTGATGTAAGATTTTATTTAGTTGCAATCCTATTTATCATATTTGATCTCGAAATTGCCTTTCTATTTCCATGGGCAATATCATTAGGAAACATCGGTCTATTAGGTTTTTCATCAATGATGATTTTTCTATTCATACTAACAGTTGGTTTTATTTATGAATGGAAAAAAGGTGCTTTAGATTGGGAATAAAATTAATTTAATGAACGATAAAATAGAACAAGTTCCTGAAGAGTTTAAACAACTTGCTAAAGATTTTAGCAAAAATGGTTTTATAACTACATCGCTAGATAATTTAATTAATTGGTCTAGATCTGGCTCTTTGCATTGGATGACTTTTGGTCTTGCGTGCTGCGCAGTCGAAATGATGCAAACAGCAATGCCTAGATATGACTTGGAAAGGTTTGGAGCTGCTCCTCGTGGATCACCAAGGCAATCAGATGTAATGATTGTTGCTGGAACATTGACAAATAAAATGGCACCAGCTCTAAGAAAAGTTTACGATCAAATGCCAGAACCTAGATATGTAATTTCTATGGGTAGCTGTGCTAATGGTGGAGGTTATTATCATTATTCTTATTCAGTTGTTAGAGGGTGTGATCGTATAGTTCCAGTAGATGTATATGTTCCAGGATGCCCTCCCTCTGCAGAAGCATTATTATACGGAATTTTGCAATTACAAAAAAAAATTAGAAAAAAAGGATCTTTTATAAGATAGTCATGAATAGTTTAGAGGATCTAGAAAAAAAAATTAATTCTGAGTTAACCACTAAAATTAACAATTCAGAAATAAAACATAATCAAATTTATCTAGAAACAGATAAAGATGATTTTTTAGATGTAATTTTATTCCTAAAAACTAATTTAGATACAAAATTTCGACAGCTAATAGATATTACAGTTGTAGATTATCCAGAAAATAATCAAAGATTTCAAGTAGTTTACTTATTTTTAAGTCATGAGTTTAATCAAAGACTAGTTCTAAAATACTCTATTTCTGAAAATGAAGTTATACCTTCTTTAACAAGTGTTTTTCCTGCAGCAAATTGGATGGAAAGAGAAGTTTTTGATATGTATGGTGTAAATTTCAAAGATCATCCAGACTTAAGAAGAATACTTACAGATTATGGTTTCGAAGGACATCCTTTAAGAAAAGATTTTCCTTTAACTGGTCACTCAGAAGTTAGATACAGCGAAGATCAAAAAAAAGTAATCAGCGAACCAGTTAAACTAGAGCAAAATTATCGAAATTTTGATTACGAGAGTCCTTGGGAAGGAACAAAATATATTAAAGAAGAAATTGAGAATAATGACAAAAAAAATTAAAAATTTAAATCTAAACTTTGGTCCTCAACATCCAGCAGCTCACGGTGTATTAAGACTAATATTAGAATTAGATGGTGAGGTTGTTGAAAAAGCAGACCCACATATAGGCTTGCTTCATAGAGGTACAGAAAAATTAATTGAAAACAAGACATACATGCAAGCCGTTCCGTATTTTGATCGTTTGGATTACGTGGCTCCAATGAATCAAGAACATGCTTTTGCCCTTGCTGTAGAAAAAATTCTTAAAATAGATGTACCGATTAGAGCTCAGTATATAAGGGTTATGTTTTGTGAAATTGGAAGAATACTAAGTCATATTCTTAACGTTACTACTCAAGCGCTTGATGTTGGTGCCTTAACCCCATCACTTTGGGGTTTTGAAGAACGAGAAACTTTAATGACTTTTTACGAAAGAGCTTCTGGATCAAGATTACACGCCAACTACTTTAGAGCCGGTGGTGTTCATCAAGACTTACCTAAAGGTTTAGAGGAAGATATCTCAAACTTTTGCGACACATTTCCAAAAGTGATTAATGATTTAGAAAGTCTCTTAACAGACAATAGAATTTTTAAACAAAGAAACGTAGATATTGGAATTGTAAGTAAAGAGGATGCCTTAGATTATTCGTTTTCAGGAGTTATGATTAGAGGATCAGGGGTGCCTTGGGATTTAAGAAAATCTCAACCTTATGATTGTTATGAGGATTTAGATTTTAAAATACCAGTTGGAAAAAATGGTGATTGCTACGATAGATATTTATGCAGAATTGAAGAAATGAAAGAGAGTGTTTCTATTATTAAACAGTGTTTATCTAAAATGGAAAAAGGTCCAATTAAATCATTAGATGGTAAAATTAGTCCACCATCAAAAAAAGATATTAAACAATCAATGGAAGCATTAATTCATCATTTTAAATTATTTACAGAGGGTTATAGAGTACCTAAGGACGAAATTTATACAGCTGTTGAAGCACCTAAGGGAGAATTTGGAGTTTATTTAATTTCTGATGGTTCGAGCAAACCCTACAAATGTAAGATTAGAGCACCAGGATTTTCACATTTGCAATCAATGGATTATTTAATTAAAGGACACATGTTAGCAGATGTACCAGCTGTTCTAGGTTCATTAGATATTGTTTTTGGTGAGGTGGATAGATGAGCTTAAGAAAACCAGCAAAAGATCAACCAGAAAGTTTTGAATTTAATGCTTCCTCTTTAGAGGCAGCAAATAATATTGTTGCAAAATATCCAAAAGGAAAACAACAAAGTGCTGTGATGGCCTTACTTTATATTGCTCAAAGACAAAATAATAATTGGATACCATTAGCTGCGATGAAGTATATCGCTAAGTTTTTAGATATGCCTTATATAAAAGTTTATGAGGTGGCCACTTTCTATACAATGTACAATCTATCACCTGTTGGAAAATATTTTGTTCAAGTATGTACCACAACACCATGTATGATTAGAGGTGCAAATAAATTGGTTGAAGCTTGTAAGGAAAAAATTTCTGAAAATGAATGTGAATTATCAAGCGATAAGAGTTGTTCATGGATGGAAGTTGAATGCTTAGGTGCTTGCGTGACTGCTCCTATGATGCAAATAAATGATGATTATTACGAAGATCTTGATAAAGAAAAAACATCTGAGATTTTGGATAAAATTTTAAATGGAGAAACTCCAAAACCAGGTTCATACAGAGGAAGAATTAATAATGAGCCAGAGAACAATAGAAAAACATTAACGGATTTAAAAAATGCTTAAAGATCAAGATAGAATTTTTCAAAATTTATATAATGATAAAGGCTCTGATGTAGCAGCGTCACAATCAAGAGGAGATTGGGTAAACACTAAAGAAATTACTGAAAAAGGAAGAGATTGGATTATTAATGAAATTAAAGAATCTCAGCTTAGAGGTCGAGGTGGTGCAGGATTTCCTACAGGTTTAAAGTGGTCATTTGCACCAAAAGAAGTTGGATCAAGACCACATTATTTGGTTATTAATGGTGATGAGTCTGAACCAGGCACTTGTAAAGATAGAGATATTTTAAGATTTGAACCTCATAAATTAATAGAGGGTTGTCTAATAGCATCATACGCAGTTCAAGCACACGTCTGCTATATATATATTAGAGGAGAATATTTTGTTGATGGTCAAAAACTCCAAGCTGCAATTGATGAGGCTTATGAGAAAAAACTATTAGGAAAAAATGCAGCTGGAACTGGGTGGGATTTAGATATTTATATCCACTATGGAGCAGGAGCGTATATTTGTGGTGAAGAAACAGCATTACTTGAAAGTTTAGAGGGCAAAAAAGGTCAACCAAGATTAAAACCACCTTTCCCAGCTTTGATTGGTTTATATGGGTGTCCAACTATAATTAATAATGTTGAAACAATTGCTGTGGTGCCAACTATTCTAAGAAGAGGAGCTAAATGGTTTGCTTCTTTAGGAAGAGAAAAAAATACAGGTACCAAAATATTCTGTATTTCTGGAAATGTTAATAATCCTTGTAATGTAGAAGAGGAAATGAGTATTCCTCTAAAAGAATTAATAGAAGTTCATGCTGGTGGAGTGATTGGTGGATGGGATAATTTACAAGCTGTAATACCTGGTGGATCTTCTATGCCTCTAATTCCAAAAGATAGATGCGAAACATTAAAGATGGATTTTGATGCGTGTGTCGAAGAAAAAAGTGGATTAGGAACAGCAGGAATAGTGGTTATTAATAAAGATCAAGACATTATTAAATGTATGGCGAGAATTGCTAGATTTTACAAACATGAAAGTTGTGGACAATGTACACCTTGCAGAGAAGGTTCTGGATGGATGTGGCGAATGCTTGAGCGTATGGCAAAAGGCGATGCAACTAAAGATGAAGTTGACATGTTAGGAGATGTAACAACTCAAATCGCTGGTCATACAATTTGTGCGTTTGGAGAAGGTTCTTCATGGCCAGTTCAAGGTTTGTTAAGACATTTTAAAAAAGAAATTCAAGAAAGAAACAATTTGGACCCAATTGTTCAGAAAAAAAATAATATACCTTATTTGGTTGATCAACATTTATTAGATAAAAAAAATGCTTAAATTAAAAGTAAATGATATTGATGTAGAAGTTGAAGAAGGACTAACAGTTCTTCAAGCCTGTGAAAAAGCAGGAGTTGAGATACCTAGATTTTGTTATCATGAAAAATTATCTATAGCTGGAAATTGTAGAATGTGTTTGGTGGAAATGGAGAAATCACCGAAACCGATTGCATCATGCGCAATGCCTGCTGCCGAAGGAATGAACATTAAAACAAACACAAGTTTAGTTGAAAAAGCCAGAAAAGGTGTAATGGAATTTTTACTAGCAAATCATCCTCTAGATTGTCCTGTATGTGACCAAGGTGGTGAGTGTGATCTTCAAGATCAATCAATGTTTTATGGGGTAGATAAATCAAGATTTAAAGAAAACAAAAGAGCAGTTCCTGAAAAAAATATGGGACCATTAATAAAAACTCAAATGACAAGATGCATACATTGTACAAGATGTGTGCGATTTGCCACTGAAGTTGCAGGAGTCCCAGAACTTGGTGCTATAGGTAGGGGTGAGGATATGCAAATTACAACATATCTTGAGCAATCAATGCAATCAGAATTATCTGCCAATGTAGTTGATTTATGTCCTGTTGGAGCTTTGACATCAAAACCTTATGTTTTTGAAGCGAGACCATGGGAATTAAAAAAGACTGAAACAATTGATGTTATGGATGCAATAGGTTCAAACATTAGAGTTGATACATACGATTGGGAAGTAAAAAGAGTTCTCCCAATAATAAATGAAGATATTAATGAAGAATGGATTTCAGATAAAACTAGATATGCGTGTGATGGTTTACTTCATCAAAGATTAGACACTCCATATATTAAATACAACGGTAAATTTGAGAAAGCATCGTGGCAAGAAGTTTATAAAATAATAAAATCTAAATTAGAAAATACATCTAAAGAAAAAGTATCTGGTTTTGTTGGAGATTTAACAAACATGGAAACTGCGTACATTTTTAAAGAATTTTTTGACCGTACACTTGAAACTGATAATTATGAATCAAGATCAGACAATAGATATATTAATATTTCAAAAAGAGAAAATTATTTGTTTAATTCCTTAATTAACGGAATTGAAGATGCTGATTTAATTTTATTGTTAGGCGCCAATCCTAGGTATGAAGCCACAATTTTAAATGCAAGAATTAGAAAATCTTATCTAAATAATAGTACGAGAATTGTATCATTAAATGATTGTGGAGATCTAACTTATCCTTATGAAAGCTTAGATGGACAAACTAAAACAATAAAAGAAATTATAGATGACACACATAAACTTTCAAAAGAAATAGAAAGTGCAAAAAAACCAATGATAATTATTGGTGAGTCTTTATTAAGATTAGAAAATGCACAATATTTATTTGACAATTTAAAAGATTTTTTGAATAAAAAAAACAAGTTCTCAGAAGAGTGGAATCCTTTGAATGTTTTATCATGTGATGCAGCAACTGTAGGAAATTTTGATTTAGGGGTTTTAAATAATAAAACAAATTTAATAGAAGATTTAAAATCAAATAAATTTGAAATAGTGTTTTTAATAGGTCAAGATAATTTAAATTTTGTTAAAAAAAATGAATTTGTTATTTATCAAGGGAGCCATGGTGACAAAGGGGCAGAGTGTGCAGATATAATTTTACCTGGCTCAGCTTATACAGAACAAGACGGTTATTATACAAATTTAGAGGGAAAAATTCAAAAAGCATTTAAGGCTTCTTATCCACCTGGAGATGCAAAAGAAGATTGGCAGATAATAAATGAACTAGCTGAATTCATGAATAATAGAAAATTGTTTAACGATAAAGAAGAGCTAGATAGCAGCATGTTAAATTATTTAAAATTGCAAAGTGAAAAACAAACTGAACAAAATAATAACAAATCAAATTCTGATTTTAATAATGAAAATTTAAAAATTGAAATTAAAGATTATTATTTTTCTAATGTTGTTGCTAAATCATCAAAAACAATGATCGAGTGCAATAATGCAAAAATGAATTTAAAATCAACAGGCACAGAAGGTTAAGATGGAATATTTAAATATAGTCTTTCAAGAGGTATACAAAATTTTATTTTTGTTAGTTCCAGTTTTGGTTTCTGTAGCTATGATTGTTTGGCTAGATAGACGAGTTTGGGCTTTTGTCCAAAAAAGACAAGGACCTAATGTAGTTGGACCATTTGGATTACTTCAATCATTAGCTGATGCGTTGAAATATATTTTTAAAGAAATAATCATCCCATCAAGCTCAAACAAAGTAATCTTCATATTAGCACCTATCGTTACTATGACATTAGCCTTGATAGCTTGGGCTGTTATACCATTTAGTGCAACACAGGTCTTAGCTGATATTAATGTCGGTATACTTTATCTATTTGCTGTTTCATCGCTAGGTGTTTATGGAATAATTATGGGAGGATGGGCTTCAAACTCTAAATATCCTTTCCTAGGTGCAATTAGATCTGCGGCTCAAATGGTATCATATGAAGTTTCTATTGGAGTTATTATCATCAATGTATTGTTGTGCGTAGGCTCATTGAATTTGAATGACATTGTAATTGCTCAACAAAATCTATGGTTTGTAATTCCGTTATTTCCAATGTTTGTAATATTTTTTATCTCTGCTTTAGCTGAAACTAATAGACCACCTTTTGATTTACCTGAAGCTGAAGCAGAATTAGTTGCTGGATATCAGACAGAATATTCAGGAATGATGTATGCAATGTTTTGGTTAGGTGAGTATGCAAACATCTTATTGATGTGTGCTATGGGAGCTATATTGTTCTTAGGTGGTTGGTTATCTCCAATAGATATTTATCCATTTACTTTAGTTCCTGGTGCAATTTGGTTAATTTTAAAAATTTTACTTTTATTTTTCTTATTTGCTTTAGTAAAAGCAATTGTACCAAGATATAGATATGACCAATTAATGAGATTAGGTTGGAAAGTATTTCTTCCTTTGTCATTAACTTGGGTTGTTTTAACTGCAAGTTATTTATTTTACTTTAACCTTTTACCAACAAACTAATTATGAATTTATCTAGATTTTTTAAAACTATTTTCATGGTTGATTTTGTAGGCGGTTTGTTCATTGCAATAAAAGAATTGTTTAAACCAAAAAAAACAATCAATTATCCTTTTGAAAAAGGAAAAATTAGCCCAAGATTTAGAGGTGAGCACGCTTTAAGAAGATATCCAAATGGAGAAGAAAGATGTATTGCATGCAAACTTTGCGAAGCTGTATGTCCTGCCCAAGCAATTACAATTGAATCTGCTCAAAGAGAAGATGGCAGTAGAAAAACTACTCGTTATGACATTGATATGATGAAATGTATTTATTGTGGTTTATGTGAAGAAGCTTGTCCTGTTGATGCTATAGTCCAAGGTCCAAATTTTGAATTTTCGACTGAGACAAGAGAAGAATTATATTACACAAAAGAGAAATTATTAGATAACGGTGACAGATGGGAGAATATTCTAGACGCTAATATTAAAGCGGATAGTTCACATAGATAAATGATTGCTCACGCTATTTTCTTCTACACTTTTTCTATAATTGCGGTTGTGTCTGCAATAATGGTTACAGTATCTAAAAATACTGTCCACTCAGTTTTCTTTTTAATATTAGATTTTATCAGTATTTCTTGTCTATTTATTATGATTGGTGCTGAGTTTTTGGGTATGATAATGTTGATTGTTTACGTTGGAGCTGTAGCAGTTTTATTTCTTTTTGTTGTAATGATGCTAAATGTTGCTCAACAAAAAAATCAATGGTTTGCCTCTGCTGCTAGCTCAAAACATATTCCTGTTGGATTAATTATTAGTACAATCATTTTCTTTGAACTAATTATTGTAATTGGCGGATGGAAATACAAACCAGAGATTTTTGATATTAACAATTCATTAAAAGTTTCAGACTTAAGTAACACACACTCATTAGGTCAAATATTATACACTGATTACATACATGTATTTCAAATTAGCGGTATGATTTTGTTAGTTGCGATGGTTGGAGCAATCGTTCTGACTTTTAGACAAAGGTCAAACGTCAAAAGACAAAGTTATATAAAACAAATTTCTCGTGAAAGAGCTGAAGGAGTAAGTGTTGTAGAAGTTGCTTCTAACAAAGGAGTTAAAATAGATGACTGAGATAGGTTTAGGACATTATTTAACTTTAGGCGCTGTTATATTTTCAATTGGAGTTATTGGAATTTTTCTTAATAGAAAAAATATTATTGTTATATTGATGAGTATTGAGTTGATTTTATTAGCTGTAAATATCAACTTAGTTGCTTTTTCAATCTTTCTTGGAGATTTAGCTGGTCAAGTATTTACCTTATTTATTTTAACTGTAGCAGCTGCAGAAGCTGCGATTGGTTTAGCTATAATCGTTGTTTACTACAGAAACTCTGGAACTATCAGAGTTGAAGAAATTGATGAGTTGAAAGGATAATAATGGAACTTTCAATTTTATTTCTTCCATTAATAGCATCAATTATTTCAGGCTTTTTTGGACGTTACATTGGTGATAGAAATTCTGAAATAGTAACTAGTGCATTAGTTTCTATATCTGCAATTTTATCAATAATTGTATTGTATCAGGTAATTGTTAATCAATATGAGGAAAATATTGTTATAGCAACTTGGATTAATTCAGGTTCACTTGATGTTAATTGGTCAATGTTAATTGATCCTCTATCAGCTGTGATGTTGGTTGTAGTTACTTCTGTATCAGCATTAGTCCATATTTATTCTATCGGATACATGTCTCACGATCCACATAAACCAAGATTTATGGCTTACCTATCATTATTTACATTTGCAATGTTAATGCTAGTAACATCAGATAATTTTATTCAACTATTTTTTGGTTGGGAGGGAGTTGGTCTTTGTTCTTACTTCCTAATTGGTTTTTGGTTTAAAAAAGAAAGTGCTAATGCAGCTGCAATCAAAGCATTTGTAGTTAATAGAGTAGGTGACTTTGGTTTTGCGTTAGGTATTTTTTTAGTTTTTTATTTATTTGGAACTGTAAATTATGATGAAGTTTTCCAACAAATTCCAACAGTTGTAGATAAAGATTTATCCTTCTTAGGTTTTGAGGTTAAAGCGATAGATTTGGTTTGCTTATTGTTATTTATCGGAGCTATGGGTAAATCAGCTCAAATCTTACTTCATACATGGTTACCTGATGCAATGGAGGGACCAACACCAGTTTCTGCTTTAATTCATGCTGCAACAATGGTTACTGCAGGCGTATTTTTAGTTGTTAGATGTTCACCTATATATGAATTTTCTCCAGTAATTTTAAACTTGATTACTGTAGTTGGAATGACAACAGCTTTTTTTGCTGCAACGGTAGCATTGGTTCAAACAGATATTAAAAAAATAATTGCTTATTCAACTTGCAGTCAGTTAGGTTACATGTTTTTCGCAGCTGGTGTAGGAGCTTACAATGTTGCTATGTTTCATTTATTTACGCATGCTTTTTTTAAAGCTTTATTATTTTTAGGATCAGGATCAGTAATTCATGCTTTTAAAGATGAGCAAAATATTAATAACATGGGAGGTGTATGGAGAAAATTACCTTACACTTATGCTTTAATGATTATTGGAACTCTTGCTTTAACAGGTTTTCCTTTTTTATCAGGCTTTTATTCAAAAGATGCAATTATTGAATTTGCATATTTGAAAGGAAATACAACAGGTTATTATGCAGCTGGCATTGGAATAGTTACTGCATTTTTAACGTCAGTTTATTCGTGGAGACTAATATTCAAAACATTTCATGGCGAATATAATAATAAAGAGATTAAAATTGAGGAAACGCACGAGTCACCTTTGGTAATGCTAGTTCCGTTATTTGTGCTTTCTATTGGTGCAATTTTTGCAGGCATGTTATTTAAAGATTTGTTCATTGGACATGGTGGTGAAAATTATTTTTGGTCAGAATCAATCAAATTTTTAGAACCTCTAAGCAAAGATCATCCACCAACATGGTTTTTACTTTTAACACCTAGTTTAGTTATCCTATCAATACCTATTGCTTATTACTTATTTGTTAAGAACAAAGAGTTGCCAAATGAAATAGCTTCAATGAATAAACCTTTGTACAATTTCCTTGTCAATAAATGGTACTTTGATGAGTTGTATGAGGTTATTTTTATTAAATCATCAAAAAAACTAGGGACATTTTTATGGAAAGTTTGTGATGGAACTATAATAGATGGATTTGGTCCTAATGGAATTTCTTCTTTTATAAAAAAATGTTCAATTAAAGCAAATAAATTTCAAAGTGGTTTTATCTATCAATATGCTTTTGTAATGTTGTTAGGTTTTTCTGCTTTATTAACCTTTTTGATAGTTAAATAATGAGCTTTCCAATTTTATCATCTTTAATCTTGTTACCAACTATAGGATCTCTTTTTCTATTTTTTACAAAAGATAAAGATGGAAATAATTCAACAGCTAAATATGTAGCTTTATTTACAAGTATAGTTAATTTTTTAATTTCTATTTATTTATGGATATCTTTTGACCAAAGCATATCTGATTTTCAATTTGTTGAAGACAGAACATGGATTGAAGGATTTATTAATTATAAAGTTGGTGTCGATGGAATTTCTATATTATTTATAATTTTAACAACCTTCATAACTCCACTTTGTATTATTTCAGTTAACAATTCAGTAAAAAATAGATTACGAGATTTTTTAATTGCAATTTTAATCATGGAAAGTTTCATGATTGGTGTGTTTTGTGCACTTGATTTAGTTGTTTTTTATTTATTTTTTGAGGCTGGATTAATTCCAATGTTTTTAATTATTGGTATTTGGGGTGGTCCAAAACGTGTTTATTCAGCATTTAAATTTTTTCTATATACTTTACTTGGATCAGTCTTGATGTTGGTTGCGATCATCTCAATATACTGGATATCAGGTACAACAGATGTAGTTAAACTTTATGAAATTGGAATTGACGCTAAATACCAAAATTTATTATGGTTAGCTTTCTTTAGTTCTTTTGCAGTAAAAACACCTATGTGGCCTGTTCACACTTGGTTACCAGATGCTCATGTTGAAGCTCCTACAGCTGGTTCAGTTTTATTAGCTGCTATACTATTAAAAATGGCAGGATATGGTTTTATTAGGTTTTCACTTGGATTATTTCCAGTAGCTTCGGAAGTATTCACACCTCTTATTTATACTTTGAGTGTTATAGCAATAATTTTTACATCCTTTATCGCTTTAATGCAGGAAGATATGAAAAAGTTAATTGCATATTCGTCTGTTGCACATATGGGTTTTGTAACTTTAGGTATTTTTACTCTTCAACAACAAGGTATAGAGGGAAGTATAATCCAGATGATTAGTCATGGATTAGTGTCCGCGGCTCTATTTTTATGTGTTGGTGTTGTTTATGACCGTATGCATTCAAGGATGATAAATTCTTATGGTGGTATAGTTGCCATAATACCAAAGTATTCGATTTTATTTATGTTGTTTACATTAGCTGCTTTAGGATTACCCGGAACAAGTGGTTTTATTGGTGAATTTTTAATTTTAATGGGTGCTTTTAAGGACAATTTTTTAGTAGCTGTATTAGCAAGTTTAGGAGTGATTTTAGGGGCCGCTTATATGCTTTGGTTGTACAAAAGAGTAGTTTTTGGAAAATTAGTTAATGAAGATTTAAAACAAATGTTAGATTTAAATAAATCAGAATATTTAATTTTAACATGCTTGGCTATTCCAACCTTATTTTTTGGTTTTTATCCAGATCCTCTGATTAATACAATAGAGGTTTCAGTTTCAGATTTAATAAATATGCATAACATTAATTTAGCGAGCAAATAATATGGAAAATTTAAATTTAATTTTACCTGAAATTTTTATCTCATTATCAATAATGTTTTTACTTGTATTGGGCGTGTTTAAAAAAAATAGTTCAGGGATTACTTTTAACTTGTCTTTATTTGTATTTTTGATTGCTGCTATAATAGCAATTAACGAAACTTTCTCTGTGAATAGAGAAACTTTGTTTAATGGTAGTGTTCTAATAGATAAGATGTCTTCATTTATGAAGATAATAACATTGTTGGGTGGTTTTCTAGTGTTAGTTATTTCTTCTAGTTATTTAAAAATTTTTAAAATTTTTAATATTGAATATCCAGTTTTAATTTTGAGTTCTGTACTGGGAATGATGGTCATGATTAGTTCTAATGATCTTATTGTATTTTATATGGGTCTAGAGTTACAATCATTAGCCTTATATGTTTTAGCAACTTATAACAGAGATCAACTAAAATCATCTGAAGCAGGTTTAAAATATTTTGTATTAAGTGCATTATCATCAGGATTATTACTTTATGGATGTTCACTAATTTATGGTTTTTCAGGATCTACGAACTTTGATGTGATTTCTACACAACTTAATTCAAATGAGTATGTACTGACTTTTGGTATAGTTTTTATTTTAGTAGGTTTAGCATTCAAAATTTCAGCAGTGCCATTCCATATGTGGGCACCAGACGTCTACGAAGGATCTCCAACTACAGTAACTTTATTTTTTACAATGGTACCAAAAATTGCTGCGTTAACTGTATTTATTAGATTTTTATATGTTCCATTTTTAAATCTAATCGATCAATGGCAAATGATAATTGTATTTTTATCTATTGCCTCAATGCTATTTGGTGCAATTGCAGCAATTGGACAAACAAATATTAAAAGACTGGTTGCTTATAGCTCTATTGGACACATAGGCTACACATTGGCTGGTCTTGCCACTGCTTCTAATGAAGGAATTCAAAGTTCAATAATTTATATTTCAATTTATGTTGTGATGAATTTGGCCCTTTTTTCTTGTTTGTTAATGCTTAGAAGAAATAATCAATATTACGAAGATATTGATGACTTATCTGGTTTATCGAAAAATCATCCATTATTATCACTTTCTTTACTTGTAATATTGTTTTCATTGGCAGGGATACCACCATTAGCAGGGTTTTTTGCTAAGTTTTATGTTTTTAAAGCAGTTTTAGAACAATCAATGTATTTTTTAGCTATTGTTGGATTGTTATCTACTGTTGTTGCAGCTTTCTATTACTTAAGAATAATCAAGATTATGTACTTTGATAAAGAAAAAGATAAATATGATACGGATCATAGTTTATGGTTAAAATTTTCATTAACTTTTTCTACAATATTAATTCTTTTATACTTCATATTTCCAAGCCAATTAATTGAAGTAGTATCAAGAATTAATATTATTTAATGAAATTTAAGAAATTTAATTTTAAAATAATAAAAAGTACTAACGATACAGCTGCAAGAATAATAAAAAAAACTAATTATAAATTTGGTATGGTCGTTGCTGAAAAACAATTTAGTGGTCGAGGTCAGTATGGAAGAGAATGGATTTCATATAAAGGTAATTTATTTGCCTCTTTTTTTCATCCATTCGATGAAAATAAATTCTCAATAGAAAGAGTGACAAAGTTAAATTGTAATTTAGTGAAAAAAACACTTTCTAAATATATAAAAAATAAAATAACTTTTAAAAAACCAAACGATTTATTAATCAATAAAAAAAAGATAAGTGGGATTTTGCAAGAAATTATAACGAAATCAGATAAAAAATTTTTAATAACAGGAATAGGAATTAACGTAATAAAAAACCCAAATATAAAAAATTATCCATCTACAAACTTATATAAAATAATAGGTAAAAAAATTAATAAATCTGAATTAGAAAACAATTTGAAACTAGTTTTTGAAAATAGAATATCAAAAATGTATAAAATAAATTAATTAATATGTATATTTTAGGTGACATAGGAAATACTGATACTAAAATTTTTTTAGTTTCCAAAAAAAATACAATTTTAAAAAGAATTACTTTTATTTCAAAAAAAATAAGTAACAACCAATTAAAAATCTTATTTAAAAAAAATAAAATTCAAATAAATAAAATCGAAAAAATATTGTTCTGCAGCGTTGTCCCAAATACTTTTAAAATTATAAAAAACTACTTTTCTAAAATCACTAAAGTTAAATGTAATGAAGTAAAAAATTTGAATTTAAAATCAATGATTAAAATTAAAGTTGACTATAAACAGGTGGGCTCTGATAGAATTACAAACGCTATAAGTTTATTGGATAACAAAAATAATTATATAATTTTAGATTTTGGCACTGCCACAACATTTGATGTTTTAATAAAAAATACGTATATGGGAGGCATAATAGCTCCTGGAATTAAGTTGTCTCTTAATACTTTGTCAGACAGAGCTACTTTAATTCCAAAAATTGAGCTTAAACGTATTAAAAAAGTAATAGGCAGCAATACACTTTCTGCTGTTAGATCAGGTTTTTTTTGGGGTTATGCTGGTTTAATTGACAATATGATTAATTTAATTAAGAAAGAGACAAGAAAATCCTTTAAAGTTGTATTGACAGGTGGATTTTCTGATTTATTTACAAGTTCAATAAAATCGAAAGTTAAACATAACCAAGATATTACAATTAAAGGTCTAATAAAGATTTCTAAGCAAATAAAATAATATGAAAGATGAATTGTTATTTTGTCCACTAGGTGGATCAGGAGAGATTGGTATGAACATGAATTTGTTTGGTTACGGTCAACCAAGCGATCATAAATGGATAATGGTAGACATTGGTGTAACTTTTGCTGATGACACTATACCAGGTGTTGATTTAATTTATCCTGATCCTGGATTTATTGTTGAAAGAAAAGATAACTTGTTGGGTATAGTTTTAACACACGCACATGAAGATCACATTGGAGCAATTGCACATTTATGGCCTAAATTAAGATGTAAAATATTTGCTACTCCATTTACAGCAGTTTTGATTAGAGAGAAGTTTCGAGAAAAACAAATAGATATTACTAATGATTTACAAATTGTTGAATTAAATGGAACTGTTTCATTAGATCCATTTGAAATTGAATATATAACTTTAACTCATTCAATTTTAGAACCCAATGGCTTAAGAATAAAAACTCCTGCTGGTGTAATTTTACACACAGGAGATTGGAAAGTAGATCCCAATCCACTTATTGGTGACAATATAAATGAGAAGAGATTAAAAGAAATTGGTAATGAAGGAGTATTAGCAATGATCTGTGACTCTACTAATGTTTTTAGTGCCGGCAAGTCTGGATCTGAACTTGATGTTAGAAAAAATATGTTAAATGTAATGTCGAGATTGAAAAAGAGAATTATAATCACTTCATTTGCATCCAATGTAGCAAGAATGGAGACAGCATTTTATTGTGCTGAGCAAACAGGAAGACAAATTTCACTAGTTGGAAGATCAATGCATCGTATTTACAAAGCTGCACGTCAATGTGGATATTTAAAAAATACAATTGAACCAATTGACCCCCGTGAAGCTAAAAATTTCTCAAGAGAAAAAATAGTTTATCTTTGTACAGGTAGCCAAGGAGAACCAATGGGAGCGATGATGAGAATTTCTAGCTATGTACACCCTGATGTTTTTATTGAAAAAGGTGATGCTGTAATATTTTCATCAAAAATTATACCTGGAAATGAAAAAAAACTTTATAAATTGCACAACCAACTTGTTAAAGATGGTATAGAAGTGATATCAGAGGAAACTGAATTTGTTCATGTTTCTGGTCATCCAAATAGAGAAGATTTAAAAGAAATGTATCAATGGGTTAAACCTAAATGCGTAATACCTGTACATGGTGAACATAGGCACATGATAGAACACATAAATTTTGCAAAAGAAATGCAAGTTCCATATCCTGTACAAGTAGAAAACGGTGATATAGTTAAGTTATATCCTGGTAATCAGCCTGAAGTTTACGACAAAGCTCCAAGTGGTCGATTATATTTAGATGGCAATGTAAGTGTTGATCCAGATTCACAGTCAATAAAAGATAGAAAAAATTTGAGTGCTAATGGATATCTTGAAGTAACTTTAATGATAACGCCTAAAGGAAATATTCACAACAATCCTGTGCTTTCTTTTCGTGGTTTGCCAGTAGATGATAGAGAAGAATTTGTTTATGGGTTGGAAGAAGAAATAGAAAAAACTTCTAGAACTTTTAAAATTGGAAGCAAGCAACAAGAGCATAATTTAATTGATGCATTGAAAATTGCCTGCAGAAAATTTTCTAAAGAAAGAACGGGAAAAAAACCTTTCACTAATATTAACTTAGTTAGAATTTAATGAGTGTAACTGGTTTAGCAATTATCTATGTAATTATATGGTGGATAGTTTTCTTTGCCATACTTCCTATTGATGTAAACAGAGCAAAAACAGTAAAAATTGATGGTGAAGATCCAGGATCACCTGAAAACCCAAAAATGTTGAAAAAATTCTTGTATTGCACTGGTATAACTACTGTAATTTTTATCATTATTTATTTACTAATAAAATTTGAATATTTAAATTTAAGAAATATGATTAGTTAAGATGCTTTTATCAAATTCATTTATTCCGATATTAAAAAATAATCCTTCTGAAGCAAAAATTAAATCTCATCAATTAATGTTGAGAGTTGGTATGATAAAGCAAGCTTCTGCAGGGATATACTCATGGTTACCTTTAGGTTTTAAGGTAATGAAAAAAATAGAACAAATTGTTAGAGAAGAGCAAAATAAGATTGGCGCTCAAGAAATATTAATGCCAACAATTCAATCTAGTGAGATATGGAAAGAAAGTGGTCGATATGATGATTATGGTGAGGAGATGCTTAGAATAACTGATCGTCAAAATAGAGAAATGCTTTATGGACCTACCAATGAAGAGCAAGTTACAGAAATTTTTAGATCTTCAATTAAATCTTATAAATCATTACCCCAACTAATGTACCACATACAATGGAAATTTAGAGACGAAATAAGACCTAGATTTGGAATAATGAGGGGGAGAGAGTTTTATATGAAAGATGCCTACTCATTCGATGTATCAGACGAAGAAGCCTTTTTTTCTTATAATAAATTTTTTCTTTCATATTTAAAAACTTTTAAAAGATTAGATCTAACTGCAATACCTATGGCTGCTGACACTGGCCCAATTGGAGGAAATTTATCTCATGAATTTATTATCTTAGCAGACACGGGAGAAAGTAAAATTTTTACTGATAAAAGAATTTTTGACTTAAATAGTGATGATACTCAATTAGAAAAATCTTCGTTAGAAGAAATGAGAAAAAAATATGAGCAATTTTATGCTGTGACAGATGAAAAGTTTAACAAAGATGAATTTGAAAAAATAGTTTCAAAGGAAAATCAATTAATCACAAAAGGTATTGAGGTAGGCCACATATTTTATTTTGGCGACAAATATTCAAAACCTATGAATGCATCAGTAGATTTACCAGGTGGAAAAAAAGATTTTGTTAAAATGGGTTCTTATGGAATTGGTGTATCAAGGCTAGTTGGGGCAATAATAGAGGCAAAATATGATGAAAAAAATGAAATCATGAAATGGCCATTGTCTGTTGCTCCATATGATATTGCTTTGATACCGATGATAAATAAAAACGATAATTCAGCACTTGTTAAAGCCAATAATATTTACAGTGAGTTATTAAAAAATAATATTGATGCTCTTATTGATGATACTGATGAAAATTTTTCATCTAAAATTAAAAAAATGAGTTTAATTGGGGCTCCGTATCAAATTATCATTGGAAAGAAAAGTGAAGGTGATTTATTAGAGTTCAAAGAAACAGGTGGTGAAACTCAAAACTTACCTTTAAGCAAAATTATAGAAATTATAAATAAACAAAAAAATTCAATTTGATTTCTACTTTAGAAAAAGAAATTACTTTAAGATTTTTAAAAGCTAGAAAAAAGGATGGCTTTTTAAATGTTATTTCAATATTTTCTTTCATCGGAATAAGTCTAGGTGTTGCTGTTCTTATTATTGTTATGTCAGTAATGAACGGCTTTAGAACAGAATTAATCAATAAAATTTTAGGATTTAATTCACATATTACTGTTAAACCTTATTCAAATTCAATAGATGAAGATAAAATAAATAATAAACTAAAGTTAATCTCTAAGAATATTATTTTTAGTAATTCAGGAGAGGCAATTATTCTAAAAAACAATAATACTAAAGGAATAGTGTTACGAGGCTATAAATACAATGATCTTTTAAATTTAGAGGTATTAACAAATGAAAAATTTAAAGGTGAATTAAATCAATTTGATAAAAATTTCATATCAATTGGAAGTGAACTGAGTTTTTCTCTAGATCTTGAAATAGGAGATGAATTGACTTTAATGTCACCGTCAGGTGTTCAAACAATAATTGGCAGTATGCCAAAACAAAAAACTTTTATAGTTAATTCAATTTTTAACAGTGGTTTAGCAGAGTTTGATAACAATATTGCATTTATTGAACTTAATATTTTAGAAGAGTTCTTTGGATATGATCCCAACGAAAGAAATTTAGAAATTTATCTGAAAAATCCAAATAATATAGAGTCTCAAAAATTAATAGTAAAACAAGTTTTTGATGATGAGTTTGTTTTTAGTTGGGCAGATATGAATAGTTCATTATTTTCAGCTCTAAAAGTTGAGAGGAATGTTATGTTTATTATTTTGTCATTAATAATAATTGTTGCTGCATTTAATATTATTTCAGGATTAACTATTTTAGTGAAAAACAAAACAAGGGATATTGCCATCTTAAAATCAATTGGAGTATTAAATAAATCAATAATTAAAATATTTTTTTTAGTTGGAGTAATAATAGGTACTTCTGCAACAATTTTTGGTATTTTTTTAGGTGTAACTTTTTCTATTTACATTGAAAATTTTAGACAATTTTTAAGCTCAGTTTTCAATATAAGTTTATTTCCTGAAGAAATATATTTTTTAAGCAAAATGCCTTCTGAAATTAATCTGACATCAATTATTCTAATTTCAGTTTGCTCAATAATTATAACAATTTTAGTATCAATTTTTCCAGCTTTTAAAGCAGCTAGATTAGATCCAATCAAATCTTTAAAATATGAGTAAGTATTTAGAATTAAAAAGTATATCTAAAAGCTTTGAGACTGAAAAAAAGATTAAAGTCTTAAAAGGTTTGTCGCAAAATTTTGAAAAAGGTAAAATTTATTCGCTCATGGGCCCATCTGGTTCAGGAAAATCAACTTTGTTAAATTTAATTTCTTTAATAGACAGACCTTCATCAGGTCAAATTATGTTTAATCAAAATCAAATCAATTTTAATGATACAGAAGAAAATGATATTTTTAGATCAAAAAAAATTGGTATTGTTTATCAACAAAACAATCTTCTTTCTGACTTTACTGCTTTAGAAAATATTTATTTAGCATCACTTGCTAACAATAATGACAAAGAATTAGCAAGTACAAAGGCTAAAAAATTATTAAAAAAAATTGGTCTTTCAAATAGATCAAATCATTTTCCTTCTCAACTATCGGGCGGTGAAGCTCAAAGAGTAGCTATAGCAAGAGCTATTATAAATGATCCTGAAATAATCTTAGCGGATGAGCCAACAGGTAGTTTAGATATGAATACTGCAAAAGAAGTTTTTAAACTTTTATATAATCAAAAAAAATCAGATAGATTAATAATATTTGCAACTCACAATAGATTTTTTGCTAATAAGGCAGATTGCCTATTGGAGATGAGAGATGGTATTATAAAATCATCTAATGTCTGAGTCATTAAATCAAAACTTTAATCATTTAAAAGTCCATACACAATATTCTATATGTGAAGGTGCGGCCAAGATTGATGATTTACAAGAATATTGCAAATCAAACAAAATTAAATCTTTAGGAATCAGTGACACTTCTAATTTATGTGGAGCTTTAGAATTTGCAGAAAAAATTTCTAAATCAGGAACACAGCCAATTATTGGTACTCAAATTAATTTTAAACTAAATGATACAACTGGATTGCTACCTTTATTTGCTTTGAATGAAACAGGTTATAAAAACATTATTGAATTATCCTCAAATTCATATTTAAAAAATGATGAATTAAGTGATCCTCATGTAAATTTTGATGAATTATTAAAAAGTTCTGATGGTGTTTCAGTTTTTTCAGGTACTATTTTAGGTCTTTTTGGAAAATTATTTGATAAAGGAAAATTTACAGAAATAAACGAAATTTATTTAAAAATTAAAGAAGTTTTTGGAGATAGGTTTTATTTAGAAATTCAACGACACAACGACACTAATGAAAAAGGGTTTGAAAAATTTAATCTAAAAAAGTCTTTAGAACTAGAAATTCCAATAATTGCTACTAATGAAGTTTTTTATTTATCAAAAGATTTGCATGAAGCACATGATGCTTTGATTTGTATTGGTAACAAAACCTATATTAATGAAAAAAATAGATTAAAATTAAGCGATCAACATTATTTAAAAACTAACTCTGAAATGACAGAGTTATTTGCTGATATACCAGAGGCATTAGAAAATAATTACAACTTTCCTTTAAGATGTAATTTTAGACCATTATTCTCTAATCCTATATTGCCAAACATTAGTACTGATAAAGATGGTAATGCAGATGATCTTTTAACTAAATATTCTTTAGAAGGACTGCGAGATAAATTTTTAAGAGTTTTTAACGTTAAAGACAGCGAGCTTGAAAATGATAAAAATTTTCTTCTTTATAAAGAAAGACTAGATCATGAACTTTCAATAATTATTAAAATGAAATATTCGAGTTATTTTTTAATTGTATCTGATTATATAAAATGGGCTAAAGAAAATGATATACCAGTTGGTCCTGGTAGAGGTTCAGGTGCTGGGTCATTGGTTGCTTGGTGTATATCAATTACTGATGTTGACCCGATTAAGTTTAATTTAATTTTTGAGAGATTTTTAAATCCAGACCGAATTTCTATGCCTGATTTTGATATAGATTTTTGTGAGGATAAAAGAGACCTTGTTTTTGAATACTTAACAAAAAAATACAAAGATAGTGTAGCTCACATAATCACATTTGGTAAACTTAAAGCAAGGATGGTGATCAGAGACGTTGGTAGAGTTATGGGATTACCTTATGGGTTTATTGACAGTATATCAAAAATGATACCTTTTGATCCTTCTAGACCTCAAAACCTAACCCAATGTATAGCTGGAGAGCCAAGATTAAAAAAGCTAATTAATGAGGATACCAGAGTAAAAAAATTAACAGAGTTATCATTAAAATTAGAAGGTCTTAATAGAAACGTCGCTACTCATGCAGCAGGAGTTGTGATTGCAGATAAAAAATTAACAGAAGTAGTTCCTTTATATAAAGATACTTCTGCAGATTTACTTTTACCCTCAACACAATTTGATATGTATTCAGCTGAAAACGCTGGTTTAATAAAATTCGACTTTTTAGGGTTAAAGACATTAACAGTAATAAATAAAACTCAAAAATTAGTTAGAAAAAAAGATAAAAAATTTAACATTGAAGAAATAGATTTTGATGATCAGAAAGTTTTTGATCTTTTGTCATCAGGCAAAACTGTAGGCTTATTTCAAATTGAGAGTGCTGGAATGAGAGAAGCTTTACTTCATATGAAACCAAATCATATTGAAGATATTATTGCATTGGTAGCATTATATAGACCAGGCCCTATGAGCAATATACCAACTTACAATGATTGCAAACATGGAAAGCAACAACCAGATTATTTACATCCATTATTGGAAGATATTTTAAAACCTACATATGGAGTAATTATTTATCAAGAGCAAGTAATGCAGATTGCTCAAAAATTGTCAGGATTTACTGCAGGTCAAGCCGATCTTTTAAGAAGAGCAATGGGTAAAAAGAAGAGAGCAGAGTTGGAGAAACAAAAACAAGGTTTTATCGCTGGAGCAGTTAAAAATGGAATTGCTAAAGATGTTGCGGCTGGAATATTTTTAAAAATTGAACCATTTGCAGAATATGGTTTTAACAAAAGTCATGCTGCTGCTTATGCAATAATTTCATATCAAACAGCATATTTAAAAACTTATTATCCAAAAGAATTCATTGCCGCATCAATGACGATGGATATTTCTAATCAAAATAAATTAAGTGAATTTTATGAGGAATTAAAAAGACTTAATGTTGAAACAATTAGACCTGACATAAATGAATGTTTTGCAGACTTTAGAACTATTGATGGAAAATTTTATTATGCATTAGGTGGAATTAAGGCTGTAGGTTATGAAGCAATTTCAAATATTGTTAAAGAAAGAGAGTTAAACGGAAAATTTGAATCTATTAATGATTTCATAAACAGAGTTAATCCAAAAGATATAAATAAATTACAATTAGAAGGATTAGTAAAAGCAGGTGCATTTGATAATTTAAATTCAAATAGACAAGCAATCTTTAACTCAATACCTAATTTGATTTTAAAAAATAAAAATATTTCTGAAAATAAGCTAGCCAATCAAATAGATTTGTTTTCTGATAACATTGAAACAGAGAAAGACATTTTAACAAAAATAGAAGATTGGAAATTTGAAGAGAGATTATCAAAAGAATTTGAAGCAGTTGGTTTTTTTATATCTGATCACCCTTTAAATCAATTTACAGAAATTTTTGATGACTATAAAATAAATGATTACGCAAAATTTATATCAGATGATAATTTAGAAAATGCTAATGTAGCTGCAACATTACTTAAAGTTCAAGAGAGAAAAACCGCAAAAGGAAATGCATATGCTGTTTTAAAGTTAACAGATTTAAATAGTGTATTTGAAATATTTATTTTTTCAGATTTATTGGAGTTAAATAGAGAAATTTTAAAAGAAGGTAACTCATTGATTTTAACTTTGGCTAAGAATGTTTCTAACGATGAAAACCGTTTTAAAAGAATTAATGTTCAAAAAATAGCTTCTTTAAAAGATTTATTTAATAGTCCAATTAATGAAATATCATTTAGTGTTAAATCTATTGAACAAATTCAAGAGATATCAAAATTTTTAAATGAAGATGGCAAAACTCAAGTAAAATTCAATCTCTCAACAGAAGATCAAATTTTAAATTTTCAATTAAAAAAACTAATGAATCTTGACAGAAAATCTTTGAATCTTTTAAGAAAACAGCAAATTCAAGCAGAAATTAGTTAAATAAAACTTGTCAATTTTAACAAATATTTGTAAATAACCATTAAATTAAATTAACACTCACACAGTTGTTGGTTTTATACCTCCGGTCCTTAATTGGAAATTACTGTGGTGGCTTAACCGGGAATAAATATGAAAATACCTAACGTTACAATTCAACAATTATTAGAAGCTGGTGTTCATCTTGGACACAAAACTTTGAGATGGAATCCAAAAATGAAGAAATATATTTTTGGAAAAAGAGACTCAATTCACATTATAGATTTAACCCAAACACTTGAATTAACCAAAGTAGCTTTAGAAAAGGTCTATAATACAATAGCAAATAATGGAAAAATTTTATTTGTTTCAACTAAAAAACAAGCATCAGAAGCTATTGCAGAAGTTGCAAAAGAAACAGATCAGTACTTTGTGAACTATAGATGGTTAGGAGGAATGCTAACTAATTGGGGAACAATATCTAATTCAATTAAAAAATTAAAAAAATTAGAAATTGATTTAGCTGCTGAAAATAGAGGGTTTACTAAAAAAGAACTTCTCAAAATGAGTGTAAAAAAAGATAAACTTCAAAGATCTTTAGGTGGAATTGCAGAAATGAAAAAAGTTCCTGAATTAGTTTTTGTAATAGACACTAACTATGAGTCATTAGCTATTGCTGAGTCATCAAAATTAGGTATTCCTATAATTGCTATACTAGATAGTAATTCTAATCCAGATAATATTGATTATCCAATACCTGGAAATGATGATGCAAGAAGAGCAATAGATCTTTATTGTAACTTAATTAAGGAAACAATTAATAATGCAAAAAGTTCAATTCAATCATCTGAGCCTAAGCAAGAAAAAGCAAACGAAAGTAATGATGAAAGTAAAAATAAAACAATTCAAGAAATTGATAGAGAAAAATTAGAAAAAAAATTCTCTAACGAAGATAAAGGAAAGTTAAATTAAAATGAGCGATATAGAAAAAGTAAAAAAATTAAGAGAAGCTACAGGTGCTGGATTTAAAGATTGTAATTTAGCAATCAAAGAATCCCATGGTGATTTAGATAAGGCAATTGAAATTCTAAGAGTCAAAGGAATATCAAAAGCATCAAAAAAAATGTCTAGAGATGCACGAGAAGGAGTTGTTGTAGTATCTGGTGATGAAAATAAAACATCTGTGATAGAGGTAAATTGTGAAACTGATTTTGTTGCAAAGAATGATGATTTTATAAACTTTGTTAAAGAATTAAGTGAATTGAATAACCAACACAGTTCTAATCAAGATGAATTAAAAAAAGCTGCAATGAAAAATGGGCAAAGTGTAGATGATAATTTAGTAGCTCTAATTGCAAAAATTGGTGAAAAGATTACGATTGGTAAATCAAAAACTATTGAGAATAAAAGTGGTATAAATAATCACTACCTACACACAGTTGTAAAAGATAACGTTGCAAAATTAGCCGTATTAGTATCTCTTGATACAAATGATAAATCAGATACAGTTAAATCATTTGGCAAACAATTATCTATGCATATAGCAGCTTCAAATCCTTTAGCGCTAGAGTCAAATTTAATTGATCAAGCTATTATTAACAAAGAGCAAGAACTTGTCGCTGAGGAGCTAAAGAATTCAGGTAAACCTGAGGAAATAGCTAAAAAAATAAGCTTAGGAAAAATGAACAAGTTTAAGGAAGAAAATGCTCTTTTAACTCAAGCTTGGGTAATGGAACCTAAGAAAAAAGTTCAGGATATTGTTAAAGAACTTTCAATAGCTGATCTTAAAATTAAGGAATTCTTTAGATTAAAAATAGGAGAATAAATGTTTGACGAGAAATCTTATGGTCTAAAAATGGATAAAGCCATAGATGTATTTTCTAAAGAATTGTCATCTTTAAGAACTGGTAGAGCCAATGCAGCAATGCTAGATCTTGTTAAAGTAGATGTTTACGGTCAACAAATGCCAATTAATCAAATTGGAAGTATAACAACACCAGAACCTAGAATGATAAATATACAGGTTTGGGATGCAAATAATGTTCCACTTTTAGATGCTGCGATTAAGAAATCAGATTTAGGCTTAAATCCTCAAATTGATGGTCAATTAATTAGATTACCTATTCCTGAGTTAAATGAGGAAAGAAGATCTGAAATAAAAAAATTAATTAAATCAATTGGTGAAAAATGTAAAGTTTCCATAAGAAATATACGAAGAGAGGCAAATGATGATCTTAAAAAGATGTTAAAGTCTAAAGAAATTGGTGAAGATGATGAAAAATCAAAGGAAAAAATTATTCAAACAATAACAGACGAACATATAAAATCAGTAGATGACAAGGTTTCTTCAAAAGAGAAAGAAATAATGACAATATGAACCCATTAAATCATGTAGCCATAATAATGGATGGCAATGGTAGGTGGGGTATAAAGAACAAAAATTCTAGAAATGCTGGACATAAGGCTGGTTTAAAAACTGTTGAGAAAATTATTAATCATTCAATTAAAAATAAAATAAAGTTTCTAACATTATATGCTTTTTCAACAGAAAATTGGAAGAGACCAAAAAAAGAAATTACTTTTCTTTTTCAATTGTTAGAGACATTTCTTTTAAAGAGATTAGAAAACCTTAATAATCAGGATATTAAATTAAAAATTATTGGTATAAAAAAATTTTCAAAAAAGTTAAATCAACTTTTAACATTAGCTGAAAAAAAAACATCTAACAACAAATCATTACAGATAAATTTAGCTCTTAACTATGGCTCAAAATATGAATTAGTTGATGCTTTTAAAAAATTAAGAAAAAATAAAGATAAAATAAGTGAAAAAAATATTAATAAATATTTACAAACAAAAGATATTCCTGATCCTGATTTGCTAATCAGAACAGGAAATACAAAGAGATTAAGTAATTTTTTACTATGGCAATTAGCATATTCAGAAATTTTTTTTGAAAAAAAATTATGGCCTGACTTTAATGAAAAAGATTTTAATAAAATTCTTAAAAAATATAAATTAATAAAAAGGAATTTTGGAAATATTTAATGACAAAAAATATCGTAAAAAGAATTTTCACATCTTTGATTTTAATAACATTATTATTTATCGGTCTTTACAATAATGATTTTACTTGGAATGTATTAGTAACAATTTTTTTAATTATATGTTTTTATGAATTTTATAATTTAATAAATAAAATTAATTTAAATAAATTTTTTTCTATTTTACTGACTTTTTTAATTGGTTTTTATTTGTATATTTTTTATTTAATATTAATAAGTATTAAAGCTCAATTAGGCGAGGAGGTAATATTAATTTTATTAATAACTTGTATATTTTCAGATATTGGAGGTTACATATTTGGAAAATTGTTTGGTGGTCCCAAATTAACTAGTATAAGTCCTAATAAAACAATATCAGGATCTATAGGTTCAATTTTATTAACTATTATTGGGACAATTTTATTTATATTATTGTTAGCAAGTATTGAAAAAAAACCTATAAATTTAGAACTAACATTAGAGTTTAATTTTTGGTTAATAATCATGTCAATCTATTGTCAAATAGGTGATTTATTAATTTCATATTTAAAACGAAAGGCAAAAGTAAAAGATACTGGCAATATACTTCCAGGTCACGGAGGTATTTTAGATAGATTAGATGGGATGTTATTTGCTATTCCTTTTGGCGTGTTAACATATTTTATTTTGACTTAAATAATATGAAAAAAAAAATTGCAATTTTAGGCTCAACAGGTTCAATTGGAAAATCTTTATTAAAAATTGTTAAAAAAAATAAAAAAGAATTCGAAATTGTATTACTTAGCTCAAATAAAAATTATAAAGTACTTTTAAAACAAATAAAAATTTTTAATGTTAAAAATGTAGTTATTACAAATATAAAAAGTTATAAAAAATTTGTAAAAATAAATAAGAATAATAAAATTAAAATATATAATAATTTTAATGATTTTAAATTAATTTTTAAACATAAAATTGATTATGTAATGAGCTCAATTACAGGTATTGACGGTTTAAAACCAACATTAAATATAATTCCTTTTACTAAAACATTAGCTGTAGCAAATAAAGAGTCAATAATTTGTGGTTGGAATTTAATTAAAAAAAAAATAAAAAAATTTAAAACAATATTTGTACCAGTTGACTCTGAACATTTTTCAATTTGGTATGCACTGAACAACAAAAAAGATACCAATATAAAAAAAATATATTTAACTGCTTCAGGAGGACCTTTAAACAATTTACCAATTAGTAAATTTAAATCAGTTAAAATTTCACAAGCATTGAAACATCCAAATTGGAGTATGGGAAAAAAAATATCAATTGACTCCGCAACAATGATGAATAAAGTTTTTGAAATTATTGAGGCAAAAAATATATTTGATTTTAGTTTTGATAAACTTGGTATACTGGTTCACCCAAAATCATATATACATTCTATAATATGCTTTAATAATGGAATGATTGAAATTATTGCTCATGATACAGACATGAAAATTCCAATATTTAATACTCTTAGTATGGACTTAAATAAAAAATTCTCTTTAAAAAAATTAGATCTTGCAAAATTAAATAATTTAGATTTAAAACAAATTAATCTAAAAAAGTTTCCTTTAGTTAATATTTTAAAAAAAATACCTCAAAAAACATCATTATTTGAGACTGTTATTGTTTCTGCTAATGATGAGTTGGTAAAACTTTTTTTGGAAAAAAAAATAAATTTCAATGATATTCAAAAAAGATTAATTCAAATCGTTAACAATAAGAAATTTTATAAATACAAACGATTTCAGCCAAAAAATATTAATCAAATAGTTGATTTAAATAAACAAGTTAAGTTTCATATTAATTCAAAAAGTATATAAATAAATATGTTTAAAATTAATATTCAAATTATATTATTACTAATAATTAATTTATTATTTTTTAATTCTATTTCTTATTCTAAAAAATTTGAAAAAATTTTAGTTAATGGAAATGAAAGAATACCAACTGAGACTATAGTTGTATTCTCTGGACTAGAAAATATTGACGAAATTAATAATGATGAAATTAATAAAAGTTTAAAAAATCTTTATAAAACAAATTTCTTTAAAGATGTTAAAATAAAACTATTAGACAATAATTTAATAATTGAAGTTAAAGAATTTCCACTTATTGAAAATGTTAAAATAAAAGGAGTTAAAGCTAAAAAGATTCAAGATAATCTATATAATGAATTAAAACTAAAATCTCGTTCATCATATAATGATATTCTTTTGGAAAAAGATAAAAAAAATATTTTAAATTTTTTAAAAAATTCAGGTTATTATTTTTCTTCAGTTGACACTTATGTAATTGAACTAGATGATAATAAAGTTAGCGTTGAGTATAAAATTGATTTAGGTGAAAAGGCAAAAATTAAAAAAATTTCGTTTATAGGAAATAAAAAATTTAAAGATAATAAACTTAGAAGTGTCATTGTATCTGAAGAGTATAAATTTTGGAAAATTTTATCAGGAAAAAAATTTCTAAATGAAAATTTAATAAACTTGGACCAAAGGTTATTAAAAAATTTTTATCTAAACAAAGGTTATTATGATGTTCAAATAAATTCTTCTTTTGGGAAATATTTAGATGATGATACTTTTGAGCTGATATTTAATATAAATGCTAAGGAAAAATTATTCTTTAACGATTTAGCGATATCTATTCCAAAAGATTTTGATCCAAATAATTTTACTAAACTAAATAAAATATTTAGTAAAATTAAAGGAAGTCATTATTCATTAAATACAGTCGAGCAAATACTAGATGAAATAAATATTATTACATTAGATGAAGAATTCCAGTCTATTAACGCGATTGTTAATGAGTCCATTATAGATAATAAAATTAATCTAGAATTTATAATTAAAGAAACAGACAAAATAACTGTTAAAAGAATAAATGTATTAGGAAATGATGTTACTAGGGAAAATGTCATAAGAAATAATTTTGAACTTGATGAGGGAGATCCTTATAATGAAATATTACTCAAAAGAACTGAAAATAATTTAAAGAGTTTAAATTTTTTCAGTGATGTTAAAGTTGAAGCTAAAGATAGTGACGAAATAAATTCAAAAACTATTGATATAACTGTAAAAGAAAAACCTACTGGTGAATTATATGCTGGTGCTGGTGTTGGGACGAATGGTGGGACTATATCTTTTGGTGTTAGAGAAAATAATTATTTAGGAAAAGGCATGCAAGTTGAATCAAATTTAACTATTACCAGTGAAACAATTAAAGGTAATTTAAATTTATATAATCCAAACCTTAATAATTCTGACAAGTCAATTTTCTTAGATTTAGAAGCTTTAGAAATTGATAGAACTAAAACTTCTGGATATAAGACAAATAAAACTGGATTCAGCACAGGTACTAAATTTGAATATTTATCAGATTTTAACTTTGGTTTATCTGGTAAATCAACTTTTGAAAATATTGAGACAAATTCAACTGCTTCGAGCCAATTAAAAAAGCAAAAAGGAAATTTTTGGGATACATTTCTAAATCTTGATTTTGATTATGACAAACGTAATCAAAAATATAAAACAACAAAAGGTTTTAGAAGCTCTTACAATCTAAACATTCCTGTAATTAGTGAAGTTTCTACATTAACAAATTCATATACATATAATTATTACACAGAATTGTATGAAGATAATATTACAAATTTAACTATATTCTTAAAATCTGCCAATTCAATAAAAAATAAAGATATTAAAATTTCAGAAAGATTGTTTATACCTTCTAAAAATTTAAGAGGTTTTGAAAGAGGTAAGGTTGGACCAAAAGATGGTAAAGACTTTATTGGTGGTAATTATGTTGGAGCTTTAAATATTTCAACGACTGTGCCAAAACTTTTTGAAAATCTTCAAGAACTAGATTTTTTGATGTTTTTTGACGCTGCAAACATATGGGGTGTAGATTATAATTCTACTTTAGAAAATGACGATAAAATCAGAAGTTCTATTGGTATAGGTGTTGACTGGTTTACTCCTTTAGGACCCTTGAATTTTTCATTTGCTGAAACTTTGTCTAAAAGTTCTAGTGATATAACTGAAACCTTTAGATTTAATTTAGGAACTACATTTTAATGAAGATAATTTTTAAAATCGTTCTAATTTTTTTTTTTAATATAAATATTTATGCTTACGCTGATGAAAAAATTGCCTTTATTAATTTAGAAAATGTTCTTGAAAAAACTATTTATGGGAAAAAAATATTAGATAAATTAAATATTGAAAATGATAAAAATATTAAAAATTTAAAAATATTTGAAAATGAATTGCAAACACTTGAAACAAATATTAAAAAAAAACAAAATATAATTTCTTCAGAAGAATATGCTAATGAGCTAAATAAATTAAAAATTAAAATTAAAAATTACACCGATAAAAAAAATGAATTAGTTGATAAATTTAAACAACTAAAAAATAATGAATTGAATATTTTCTTTAATGATATCAATCCTTATATAGAACAATATATGCGTGAAAATTCTATTTCCATCCTACTTGATAGTAAAAAAATTTATATTGGAAAATCAGAATCTGATATAACTTCATTAATAGTAGAATTGATAAATTTAAATTTTAAATAAAATGATAAGGTTAAATAAAAATCAAATTATTGAATTATTACCACATAGAGAGCCAATGTTATTAATTGATGAATTATATGATGTTAAGAAATTATTTTCAGCTACAGCTGTAGTTAATGTAAAAAAAAATAGTTTTTTTGTTCAAGGACACTTTCCAGATCAACCTGTGATGCCTGGTGTTTTGATAGTAGAGTCATTTGGACAAGCTGCAGCTGCATTGACAGCTCATGGTTTAGATAGATCTACCTATGAAAATAAATTAGTTTTTTTAATGGGTGTTGAAAAAGCACGTTTTAGAAATCCTGTTATACCTGACTGTAAATTAATATTAAAAATTGAAGCGATAAGAACTCATGGCAGAGTATGGAAATATAAAGGTGAGGCTTTTGTAAATGAAGTTAAAATGGCTGATGCAATTTGGTCAGCTACTATTGTAGATAAGAAATAAATAGCAATAAATATTGATAACATTAATGTAATTGCTCTGTTAAAAGCAATTATGTCTAATCCTTTCTTTAAAAACAGAGGTCCATTTTTAATTTCAGATATTTTTAATTTCCTTAATATCAAAAATGTGTCAGAGAAAATGAATATATCAATAAGTGACATAAAGGATTTGTATAGCTCTAATAGTTCTGACATAACATTCTTTCATTCAAAAAAATATAAAGAATTAGCCCAAAAAACAAAAGCAGCCTTTTGTATTACAACAGAGTCACTAAAAAATGAACTTCCAACTTCGTGCGTTCCTTTAATTGTTGAAAATGTATTGGTTTCAGTATCAAAGATAACTTCTATATTTTATCCTGATGCTATAGATGATGATTTTGATGATAGTGTTATTGATATTAATCAAACAGATTTTAAGGATAAAGTAACTTTTGGTAAAAATGTTTTAATTGGACAAAATGTATCACTAGGTACAAATTGCAAGATAGGTCATAATTCAATAATTGAAAAAAATGTATCTGTTGGAGATAATTGCACAATAGGTTCCAATACAATAATAAGAAATTCGCTAATAAGTAATAACGTAAAAGTTCTAGATAACTGCGTAGTTGGAAAGCATGGTTTTGGTTTCTTTCCAAATAAAAATAAGAATTTAAGATATCCACATATTGGCATTGTAATTATTGAGGAAAATTGTGAAATAGGATGTGGTTCTACAATCGACAGAGGATCAATGTCAAATACAGTCATAGGTAAAAACACTTACTTTGATAACCAAATACACATAGCTCATAATGTTAAAATAGGAGAAAATTCTATTATAGCAGGACAAGTGGGAATTGCTGGTAGCTCAATTATTGGTTCGAATGTAAGAATAGGTGGCCAAGCAGGAATTTCAGGACATATTAAAATTGGTAATAATGTAGAAATTGGAGGTGGCTCAGGTGTAATTAAAAATATTCCAGATAATACAAAAGTAATGGGTTACCCAGCAAAAAATATCAGAGATTTTTTAAGAGATAATAAATGATACACAAAACTGCAATTATTGATTCAAATGCTAAAATTTCTCAAAATGTAACAATTGGACCTTATTCTATTATAGGTGCAAATGTAGAAATAGGAGATGGAACAGTAATTCAGTCTCATGTAAATATAACAGGTGATACTAAGATTGGTGCTAACAATAAAATTTATTCATTTGCTTCTATAGGAAATGATCCACAAGATTTAAAATTTAAGGGTGAAAAAACTTTATTAGAGATAGGTGATAATAATCAAATAAGAGAATATGTTACTATAAATCCAGGCACAAAAGGTGGTGGAGGTAAAACCAAAGTAGGCAATAATTGTTTGTTTATGGTGTCTTCTCACATTGCTCATGATTGTATTGTTGGTGATAATGTTATTTTAGCAAATAATGTGCCATTGGGTGGCCATGCTCATGTAGATAATAATGCCATAATTGGTGGTAATTCAGCTGTACAACAATTTACTAGGGTTGGTAAATTTGCAATGATAGGTGGCATGTGTGGTGTAGTAAGAGATGTGATACCATATGGAATAGCACACGGAAATAGAAGTATATTGCAAGGAATAAATCTTATTGGTTTAAGAAGGAAAAATATTTCAAATAAAGAAATATTATCTCTTAGCGAAGCTTATAAAATAATATTTAAGAATGAAAATTTAACAGAGAATTTAAGTAATTTATCAAATGATATAAGAAAAAATGAATTAGTTTCTGAAGTAGTTAGTTTTATAGAAAAAGATAAAAAAAGACCAATTTGCACTCCCTTTTCTAAATAAAATGATTGGTTTGTTTTTAGGTGACACAGATTTTCCTGAAATAGTTTTAAAGAAAATTAAAAAATTAAAAAAAGAATATTTTATTATAGATTTTTCTAAAAATAATAAATTTAAAAGAGATAAAAATTCTTACAGGATTAGCATTGGAAAATTTGGAAAAATAATCAAATTAATTAAAAAAAAAAAATCTAAAAAAGTTTTGTTTGCAGGTAAAATTGCAAAGCCTAATTTTACATCCCTTAGATTAGATTTTAAAGGTATATATTATATGCCAAGTGTTATTAGAGCTTCTAAAATTGGTGATGCTGCAATTATAAAATCTATAATTAAGATTCTTGCAGATGAAGATATTAAAGTTATTAGCTCTGTTTATTTTAATCCAGAACTATCTCTTAAAAAAGGAAATTATACAAAAAATAAGCCTAATATGAATGATAACAACTCAATTAAAAAAGCTAAAAATTATTTCAATAAAATTAATAGTTTGGATCACATACAGGCTTTAGTTGTCAAAGATCAAAAAATAATTGCAAAAGAGGGAAGGCAAGGAACAAAAAAAATGCTTTCAAAAGTAAAGAAAAATTCAAAAGGTATATTAATAAAATTACCTAAAAATAAACAAGATTTAAGAATGGATTTACCAACTGTTGGTTTGCAAACTTTAAAAGATATAAAAAAATATGGATTAAAGGGTCTAGTTTTAAAATCTAAAAAGAATATTTTTCTTGATAAAAAAGAAGTAATAAATTTTGCAAATAAAAATAAAATTTTTATTAAAGTTATATGAAAAAAATTTTTGTATTAACTGGTGAACCATCAGGAGACAAACTTGCATCAACTTTAATTTCAAGATTAAAACTAGAAAATTCTGAAATTGAATATTTATCAGTGGGTGGTACTCACCTAAAAAATTTGGGAATCAAGTCTATTTTTGATTTTAAAGAAATTACATATTTAGGATTTACAAGTGTATTGCTTAATATTTTTAGAATTAAATCAAAAATAAATAAAACTGTAGAAGAAATAGTAAAATTTAACCCTGATTTATTGTTAAGTGTTGATAGTCCTGATTTTACTTTGCGTGTAGCAGAAAAGGTTAAAAAAATAAATAACAACATTAAAACAATTCATTATGTAGCACCTCAAGTATGGGTATGGCGAAAGAATAGAGTTAAAAAAATTAAAAAATTTATTGATCACATTCTTTTGTTGTTTGAATTTGAAAAAAAATACTTTGATGAAGAAAATATTAATAATACTTTTGTTGGCCATCCTCTAATAGAAATAAATCAAAATAACAAAACTATTATTGATAATATTTTACCTAAAAATAAAAAAATAATATCTATATTTCCTGGTAGCAGAAATTCTGAAACTAATGTTTTGTTACCTATATTATTGGATTTTATTAAATTAATGAATAAAAAGCATAAAGAATATTTTTTTTATATTCATGCAACAGAAGAAAATAAAAGTTTAATTTTAGAACATGTAAAAAAATATAACTTTGACAATATAGATATAGTGTCTGATGAAAATATTAAATCTGAAATTTTGTCTAAATCTATTTTTGCTGTTTCAAAATCTGGTACTGTTTCATTACAAATTTGTAATTTTAATGTTCCATCAATTATTATTTATAAACTTAGTTTTATAAATTTTATGATTTTTAAAATGTTAGTTAATGTAAAATTTGCAAATATTATAAATATAATTAATAATCGTGAGATAATCCCTGAATTACTTCAAAAAGAATGTAATGCAGATGAAATATATAGGTCTGTAATTTATTTTCTTAAAAACCCCGAGTTGATGAAAAAACAAGTAAGTGATTGTTCCAAAACTTTAGAGGGCATCAGATCTAAAACTTCATCTGTTAGTGAGGCAAGTTCTATTTTAATTAAGTATCTTTCTTAATCTTTTCTCAACATCTGCTTTACCTAAAGATATAACAATATCATATAGGCCTGGTCCAAATTTAGATCCTGTTAGGGCTACTCTTAACGGTTGACCTACACCTTTGAAATTTGTTTCATGTTTTTTTATCAAGTTGTTGACTATTGGTTCTAAATTATCTCTAGTTAAACTTTCTAAGTTTTTGATTTCATCTTGAAATTCATTAATTATTTTTTTGGATTTATCGTCAATTAGTTTTAAATCATTTTCATTAAAATTAACTTCATCATTAATGATATATTTTGCATTATTAAATATTTCTTCCAGTGTTTTCGCTTTATTTTTTAAAAATACTAAAGATGATTTTATTTTTGATGCTTTTTCTGTATTAATTTTATCTTTATATTCTTCACAATATCTCAAAAGATGATCATACAGATCATTTTCATCAATATTTTTGATATAGTGCTCATTCATTGACAAAATACGGCTCATATCTAATTTTGACGGTGATTTTCCAATACCTTCTAAGTTAAAAAATTTGATACTTTCCTCTAAAGTAAATATTTCTTTGTCTTGATATGACCATCCTAGTCTAAGTAAATAGTTTCTTAATGCGTCAGGCATAATTCCAATTTTTGAGTAGTCATTCAATGTTGAAGCATTATCTCTCTTTGATAATTTTTTACCGTCTATTGTGTGAATTAAAGGAATATGGGCAAAAAGTGGCACATCCCATTTCATTGCTTCATAAATTTGTATTTGTTTAAAGGTATTTATTTTATGGTCATCACCTCTAATTATATGCGTCATTCCCATTTCATGATCATCTACAGTTGCTGACAAATTATAAGTTGGAGTTCCATCATTTCTTAATATTACAAAATCTTCTATTGTACTGTTTTCAATTTCAACATCGCCCTGAACTAAATCCTTAAGAATTGAATTTCCTTCAATTTTACTTTTAAATCTAATTACAGGTTTAATTTCTTTAGGAGCATCTTTTTCTTCTGCATCCCTCCATTTTCTGTTGTAAATATAAGGTATTTTCTTTTGTCTAGCTCTTTTTTTTTGCTCTTCTATCTCTTCAGGTGAACAGTAACATTTATAGGCATACCTGTTTTTTAATAATTCATGTGCAATTTTTACATGATCATCAATTTTTTTTGATTGAATATATTCTTCACCATCATGTTTTATCCCTAACCAATTTAAGGATTTAATTATTTGTATTTTGTGTTCTTCTTTCGATCTTTCTTTGTCAGTATCTTCAATTCTTAAATGAAAAGTGCCTTTTTGATTTTTTGAATATAACCAATTAAATAAGGCAGTTCTAACACCACCAATATGAAGAGCCCCAGTAGGTGAGGGAGCAAAACGAGTTGCTACTTTTGACATCAGAGATATTTAGACTATTTTTTTAGAAGTTTCTATATAAAGATACTAAAACACCCTGAACTTTTACTCTATCGGGGCCAAATATTTTGGTTTCATAGTTTCTATTTGCACTTTCCAATGCAACAACTTTACCTTTTTTGCGAATTCTTTTTAACATTGCTTCATGTTCGTCAATTAATGCGACTACAATTTTTCCGTTATCTGCTGTATCTGTTCTTTTAATAATAACTGTGTCTCCTTCGTGGATTCCGGCTTCAATCATTGAGTCTCCTTGAACTTTCAATCCAAAATAATCTCCATTTTTTTCTAAATTATTTGGTAATGGTATTCTTGAAACTTCATTTTGTATTGCTTCAACAGGAGTACCTGCAGCAATTTTTCCTAATACTGGAACCTCCATTTCATCTGCATTGTTAATTTCATCGTCTAAACCACCTTTTATAACGCTTGGTGAAAAACTATTGTAAATATCATTTGCTGAAGCTGTTTCAGGTAATTTTACTACCTCTAAAGCTCTCGCTTTATGAGCTAATCTTTTAATAAATCCTCTTTCTTCTAAGGCGCTAATCAATCTATGAATACCTGACTTTGATTTTAAGTTTAGAGATTGTTTCATCTCTTCGTAAGAAGGAGATACACCAGAACTTCTCAACTTCTTGTTGATAAATAAAAGCAGGTTTTTTTGTTTTTTTGTTAGCATAAGAACAAATATCGTACAAATGATGTTCTATAAAAGTTCTTTTGTTTTAACAATACTAAAAAAATTTAGTAAAATAGCGCTTAAATTGACTACAAAACTGAAAAAATTGAATTTTCATCCAATTTTTTCAAAAGTGATTCACCAATTAAAAAAGTATTAATTGAAGTCTTACTGTTTAATTCCAATAATTCTTCTTTAGATTTAATACCACTCTCAGAAATTAGAGGTCCTTTATGGTTTTTTACAACATTATAAATATCATAGGTTGTATTTATATCAGTTTTAAGTGTTTTTAAGTTTCTGTTGTTAATACCAATTAGTGCATCTTTAAAATTTAATGCCTTTTGAGCCTCTTCAACAGTATGTACTTCTACTATTACTGACATATCTAATTTCAATGCCTCTTGATATAAATTGTTTGCAAGATCATCTGAGACTCCAGCTAAAATAATTAGAATTGCATCTGCACCATAACTTTTGGCAAGTGGCACTTGAAAAGTATCAATAAAAAAATCTTTACATAATATCGGTAAGTTAACCTTATCCTTTATTTTACTTATATGGATTAAATTTCCTAAAAAATAATCTTCTTCAGTTAAAACTGATAAACAAGTAGCATTATTTTTTAAATAAATATTAGCAATTTCTACTGGATTGTAGTCTTTAATTATAACACCCGCAGAAGGACTTGCTTTTTTTATTTCAGCAATAATTGAAGTTTTATTTTCTTTTAAGTTATTTTCAATTTTACCTTTAAAATTTATGTATGATTTATTTTTTTGTATTAATTCATCTAATTTTTTAAGATCTATTGATTTTTTTAGATTATCAATTTTTTCGATTTTTTTTTTAATTATATTTTCTAAAACGTTTTCAGACATTTTGTATTTGTTCCAAATGTGAAAAAGTTTTACCAGAAAGAATAAATTGTCTTGCGTGATTATAGGCTTCTTTAAAATCAACAAACTTTTCTGCAACGATTAAACCAGCTGCAGCATTTAAACAAACTGCTTTTGAAAAATCATTATCTTTACCTTTAAATATTTCAATCATTTTATCTGCATTAAATTTTGCATCATTACCAATTAAATTCTCAAATTTCTCTGCATTCACACCAATTGAATTAGGATCAACCAAAATTTCAGATATTTCTCCATTCTTCAATTGTATTATATTTGTTTTTGCATAAGGAGATATTTCATCCAATCCATCTTCGCTGTTTACTATCCACGCAAATTTTATATTTAAATTTTTTAATCCCTCTGCAAAAATTGTTAATAATTTTTTATCAAATACTCCAACAACCTGTCTTTCTACTAGAGCGGGATTACTTAAAGGACCAATCATATTGAAAATAGTTCTTTTACCGATTTTCTTTCTTACAGGGCCTACAAATCTCATAGCACTATGATAATTTGGAGCAAACATAAAACCAAAATTGTTATTGCTTATTTCTCGTTCTATTTCTCTCGGCTCTAAATCAATTTTAATATTAAGAGCTTCCAAAACATCTCCAGAGCCACATTTTGAGGATACAGCTTTATTGCCGTGTTTTGCAACTTTTATACCCATACTAGCCAAAAGCAAGGCTGATGCAGTTGATATATTAACAGTGTTCATACCGTCACCACCTGTACCGCATGTATCTATACAATCTTGAACGTTTACTCTTTTAGATTTTTCTCTAAGGACATAAACACCCCCAGCAATTTCATCTGCAACTTCTCCTTTTTCTGAAAGAAGTGTTAAAAAATTATAGATTTGATCCTCATCAGCTTTACCAGTCATTAAAATCTCAAATGCTGACTTACTTTCTTCAAAGGTTAAATTTTCTTTATTTTTAAGTTTTTCTAAAATCTTTTTCATAAAATTAATAATTAATAAAATTTTTTAAAATTTTCATTCCCATCTTAGTTTTAATACTTTCTGGATGAAATTGTACACCATGAATATTAAATTGCTTATGTTGGATAGCCATAATTACCCCATCATTAGTTTCAGCCGTAATCTCTAAATCTTTCGAGAGGGTTTTTTTATCAATAATTAAGCTATGATATCTTGTAGCCTCAAAGGAACGAGGCAGATTTTTTAAAATCCCAATTTTTTTTGATTTAATTTTGCTAGTTTTTCCATGCATTAATTTTTTTGCCTGGATAATTTTAGATCCAAAAACTTGACCTATAATTTGATGTCCAAGACAAACACCTAAGAAAGGTAATTTTTTATATAATGATTTTAAAATTCTTATGCAATTTCCAGATTGATTTGGATTTCCAGGTCCAGGTGAAATAACAATTTTATCATATTTTTTTCTTAATATTTCTTTAGAGTCAATTTTATCATTTCTTATGACATCAACTTTTGCATCTAATGAAGAAATGTAATGATAAAGATTAAATGTAAAACTATCATAATTATCTATTAATAATATTTTCATTATCTTAAAGCATTTATCAAAGCTTTCGCCTTGTTCACTGTTTCATCATATTCTTTTATAGGCTTACTATCAGCCACGATACCTGCTCCAGCTTGTACATAGAATTTTTTATTTTTTGCTACAGCTGTTCTTAATGCAATACAAGTATCAAATTCTCCATTAGCAGAAAAATATCCAATTCCACCAGCGTAAACTTTTCTTCTTGATGTCTCTAATTCATCAATAATTTCCATTGCTCTTATCTTAGGAGCACCAGATACAGTACCAGCAGGAAATCCTGCCAACAGTGATTTAAATTTTGAAAACTTTTTATTATACTCTCCAACTACATTGGAAACTATATGCATTACATGAGAGTACCTCTCAATTATGAAACTCTCAGTTACTTTTACAGTATTTATTTTTGATACTTTACCAGCATCATTTCTTCCTAGATCTAAAAGCATTAAATGTTCAGAAAGTTCTTTTTTGTCTTTAAGAAGGTCTTTTTCATAAAAAAGATCTTCTTTTTTATTTTTTCCTCTTGGTCTAGTACCCGCTATTGGTCTAACTGTAATTTTATTATCTCTTAGTCTTACTAAAATTTCTGGACTTGCTCCAATAATTTGGAAGTCATTAAAATTGAAGTAAAACATAAAAGGAGAGGGGTTCGTTACTCTAAGTTTTTTATAAATTTCCAAAGGTTTTTTTGTTAATTTTGCTTCAAATCTTTGACTTAAAACAACTTGAAAAATATCACCAAGTTTAATGTATTGCTTAGCTTTATTAACCATTGCAAGAAATTTATTTTTAGATGTGTTTGATTTAACTTTAATTTTTTTTTCTTTTAATACTTTTTTTGTATCAATATTTTTGATCGATGATTGAATTAATAGTTTAAATAGATCAGTTTTTATAGAGTCATATTTTTTCTGATAATTTTTAATTTTTTCATCATTAAAAACATTACTTATATAAAATATTTCTTTTTTTAAATTATCATGAATTACCAAGGTTCTTGGTCTTATCAATCTTACATCAGGTAAATTAAGATCATTTTTACATGAGTTAGGAATTTTTTCTATGTACCTAATAGAGTCGTAAGAAAAGTAACCTGAAATTAGCGAACAAATTTTAGGTAAATTCTTAGGTGTATCAAATTTAAAATTTTCAATAATTTTTTCTATTAACTCTTCTGGTTTATCTTTAAGAATGATTTTTTTATTTTCAGTGATTAAATATGACTTTTGGTTGTTGAACTCCCATATCTTATCAGGATCTTTACCAAAAATTGTGTATCTACCTTTAATTTTTCCTTTCTCAACAGACTCAAATATAAAACTATTTTTTTCTTCTAAAAAATTATCAATTAAATTTATTACTTCATCATCAGAATTTACTTTTTTAGAAGTGTATATAATCTGATTTTTTTTGCTTCTATGTCGAAACTTAAAATCTTTGAAGCTTCGATTAATTATCATTTGAAATAGTTTTTAATTCTATCAATAGTTTTTTGATTTAGTTGAACCTGATATTTATTATTCAACAGGGTATCGTAAGATTGTAAAATACTTTTTCTGTTGTTTGTATTTTGTGAATTTACAAATCCTTTATATTCCTCACCTTGTTTATTTATTTTATTTTTATTTATATCTTTTATTTTGACTAAAAATATTTGATCATTAGTATTGTTTACTAAAGCAAAAGAATTTTGAGGTAATGAGTAGAGCATTTTAATTGAATTTATTTCAAACAGCCCATCATCACTAATTGAATTAATTGATCCAGTTTGGATTTTACCTGAACTTAACTCTATAAATTTACTTTCATTAAATCCATCATTCTGTATCTCTTCAATTATTTTTCTATTGTAATCAAATTTACCTTTTTGATAAATAAGCTCGACAATTTCACTTTTTACTATCTCATCATTTAGATCTGGTGAACGATCATATTCATTCTCTATATTATAAAGAATATAATTATCGCCACTTTCAAATATATCTAGTTTGCTTGATTTCTTAGAGTAAATTAACTTTTCGTTCGTACTAGTGTTTTCATCTGGAGCAAATTCATTAATATTATTCACATCAACATTTATATTTTCAATTATCGAACTAAAACTTTCATTTTGAGAAATTTTATTTTCTATTGCATCAATTTCGTCAAAAAAGTCTTGATTAAATTCATCAATTCCAATTAAATTTTTTGGATTTAAAACCACATATTTGAAGTCAATATATTCTCTTTTTAATTGATCTTTATTTTCTTCAATAAATGTATTGATTTCATCTGATGTATAATGTTCTTTAATCTTATATAAATTATCCATATCAAAGTATTCAATAGATAATGATTTATTGTTTTCTTCAAATTTACTTTCTATTAGAAATTCAGGGGTAACAGTACCTGCACCGATAAAATCAAATAAGTGTTTCTGTAAACCTTGATTTTTTAATTTCAACTCAAACAAAGGAGCAGACATATTATTTGAAAGTAAAAATTTTTCATATTTAATTCTTTCAAAAGCACCATTCTCGTCTTTAAAATTTTTATTGTCTTTTAAATATTTTAAAATTGTCTTTTCGTTTATAGAAAGTTTAAAATCTTCAATCTCTAGATCAATTAAAGTTGTTGAAATAAGTCCTGATAGTAATTCTTCTATAATGTTGTTGTCTAAATTATTTCTTATTGCTTCTTGTGAAATTCCACTTTGATTAACATAGTCCATGAAATCTTGAGTGGTAACGTTAGTTTTATTTATTTTAGCAATATTATTTTGATTGTTAGTACTAAAGCCACCGCCAAATCCACCAAAGCCAAAAGCTATTATGATGATTACTATTAGAACTAATCCACCAAATTGTTTCCAACCTAAATTTTTTAATTTTTCAACCATAACGTTATAAATTTATTGATCTGTAAAAAACAAATCTATAGATTAAAAAGTCAATTATGACAAATAAATATATGTATTTTATAGCTAATTGGAAAATGTTTGGAGATTTAAAAACTATAAATTCATTAGATAAAGTTATTAAATTCTCAAAAAGTCATAAAAAAAATAAATTCAAACTAATTTATTGTCCTCCAAATACTCTAATACGTCCAATCTCAAAAAGACTTGGTAAAACAAATATTGAAGTTGGTGCACAAAATTCTCATCAAAATTTAGATTATGGAGCTTTTACAGGCCAGGTTAATTCAAAAATGCTTAAAAGTGTTGGAGCAAAATATGTGATCTTGGGTCATTCCGAAAACAGAATGGCAGGAGAAGATGACAATCTAATTAATCTTAAAATAAAAAATTCAATTAAATCTGGTTTAAAAATTATTTTTTGTATTGGTGAAACTCTAAAACAAAAAAGAGATAAAAAGACTAATCAAGTTTTAAATAGTCAATTAAAGAAAGGATTAAAATCTATCATAAAAATTAATGATATAATTATTGCGTACGAACCAGTATGGTCAATTGGAACTGGTTTAATTCCTTCATCAGAGGAATTGTCTAAATCAATTAAATTTATAAAAAGTAAATTTGGAAAAAAATCTCCAAAAGTTTTATATGGAGGCTCTGTTAACAGTAAAAATATTGATCAATTAAAAATAATTCCTGACATAGATGGTTTTTTAATAGGTGGAGCATCACAAAATCCAAAGAAATTTATTGATATAATTAAAAAAACCATTAATTAAACCCACATGGAAACATTATTACTTGTAATTAACATCATACTTGCATTTATTTTAGTTGTGCTTGTGCTACTTCAAAAATCAGAGGGTGGCGCTTTAGGTATTGGTGTTTCTCAAGAAAATTTCATGCTATCTAGATCAGCTGGTAGTTTTATTACTAAAGCAACTGCTATAGTTGCAACTTTATTTATCATTTGTAGCTTAGCGCTGACAATAATTTCTAGAGCAGAATTAACGCCTACAGGATCAGTTTTAGACACTGTTGAAGAAAAAACTGAAGATACTCCATCAATTCCTGAAAATAATTAATTAATACTTTCTATTTCTTTTTTTATTAGCTATAAGATAATTCCATGGCGCGATATATATTTGTCACTGGCGGCGTGGTTTCATCTCTAGGAAAAGGTTTATCATCAGCATCATTAGCTTACCTACTACAATCTCGAGGTTACAAAGTTAGACTTAGAAAATTAGATCCTTATCTAAACGTTGACCCTGGAACAATGAGTCCATTCCAACATGGAGAAGTTTTTGTAACAGATGATGGTGCTGAAACAGATTTAGACTTAGGTCATTACGAGAGATTTTCAGGAGTTACTGCAAAGAAAACAGATAATATTACTACAGGAAAAATTTATAGTGATGTTCTGAGGAAAGAACGAAAAGGAGAATATCTTGGAAAGACAGTTCAAGTTATTCCACATATAACCGACAGAATTAAAGAATTTATTAAATACGACACCTCAAAAGAAGATTTTGTAATTTGCGAAATAGGCGGAATTGTAGGAGATATTGAAAGTTTACCATTTGTTGAAGCTATAAGACAATTTTCAAATGATATTGGAAAAAAAAATGCTTTATTTATTCATTTAACTTTAGTTCCATATTTAAAAGCCTCAGATGAAATAAAAACTAAACCAACACAACATTCTGTTAAAGAATTGAGAAGTATTGGTATTCAACCTGATATAATTATTTGCAGGTCAGAAAGACCAATACCTTTAGAGCATAGAAAAAAAATATCTCTATTTTGTAATGTTGATATTAAAAATGTAATTGAAACAGTTGATGTAAAAACTATTTATGAAGCACCAATTAGTTTTGCTAAAGAAAAGTTGGATGTTCAAGTTTTAGATTATTTTAAAATAAAATCTAAAAAATCAAATAACCTAAATCCTTGGAAGAAAATTACCAAAATTACACTTAATACAAAAAAACAAGTTAATATTGCGATAATAGGTAAGTATGTAGAATTAAAAGATGCATATAAATCATTAGATGAAGCCTTGACGCACGGAGGAATTACAAACAACCTGAAGGTAAATTTAGTTAGAATTGATTCAGAAAAATTAAAAATTTCTGAAATTAAAAGTAAACTTAAAAATGTTTCAGGTATTTTAATACCAGGAGGTTTTGGAAAAAGAGGAACTGAGGGAAAAATCGAAGCAATTAAATATGCCAGAATTAACAAAATACCATTTCTAGGTATTTGTTACGGTATGCAAATGGCAATAATAGAATTTGCTAGAAATAAATTAAAAATTAAAAAAGCAACTTCTTCTGAGTTTGATAAAGGTGGTGTTCATATAATTGGTTTAATGAATGAATGGGAAAAAAGTGGAAAAAAAGTTAAAGGTACAGATAAAAATTTAGGTGGAACAATGAGGCTTGGTTCTTATGATGCAATTTTAAAAGATAAGTCTAAAATTAGAGATATTTATAAATCAAGATTAATCAAAGAAAGACACAGACATAGATATGAAGTGGATATTTCATTTAAGGAAAAATTTGAGAAAAATGGACTAATATTTTCTGGTTTATCACCAGATAATAAACTTCCTGAGATAATTGAGCTTAAAAATCATCCTTGGTTTATTGGAGTTCAGTTCCATCCTGAATTTAAATCTAGACCTTTATCTCCTCATCCTTTATTCTCTTCATTTATCAAAGCAGCAAAAAATCATAAATGAGTAGTATTACAGTCAATTGTGGGAACATAGAAATTTCAAACGATAAAAAAATTTGTATTATTGCTGGTCCATGTCAGCTTGAAACAGAACAGCATGCAATGGACATGGCTGGAAAAATAAAAGAAATAACTTCCAAATATGGTTTAGGTTTTATTTATAAAACTTCTTTTGATAAAGCTAATAGAACAAGTTTAAAAGGTAAGAGAGGTGCTGGTTTGGAAGCTTCGTTACCTGTATTTGACAAAATTAAAAAAGAATTAAATGTTCCAATTTTAACTGATATTCATAATTCAGAGCAATGTTCAGTAGTTGCTAATCATGTTGATGTTTTACAAATTCCAGCTTTTCTTTGTAGACAAACTGATCTTTTAATTGCTGCAGCAAAAACAAACAAAATTATAAATGTTAAAAAAGGTCAATTTTTAGCTCCTTGGGACATGGTAAATGTTACAAAAAAAATATCAGCCTCAGGCAACTCAAATATTCTAGTTACCGAAAGAGGTGCAAGTTTTGGATACAACACTTTGGTTTCTGACATGAGATCTTTACCTATTATGGCTAAGAATGGTTATCCAGTTATTTTTGATGCAACGCATTCAGTTCAGCAACCTGGAGGACAAGGAGAGTCTTCTGGTGGTCAAAGAGAATTTGTTGAGTATCTTGCAAGAGCAGCTGTTGCTGTTGGGGTTGCTGGTGTATTTATAGAAACTCATCAAGATCCTGATAATGCACCATCTGATGGACCTAACATGGTTCCTCTAGATAAACTAGAAAATTTACTAAAACAGTTAACTGAAATTGATAACCTTATTAAGTGAGTAAAATAACAAAAGTAAAAGCGCGGCAAGTTTTTGATAGTCGGGGAAATCCAACTGTAGAGGCAGAGGTTTATACAAATAATTTAAGTGCATCTGCCATATGCCCATCAGGTGCATCTACCGGAACTTATGAAGCTTTTGAAAAACGAGATAAAAATAATAAGAAGTATCTAGGTAAAAGTGTTTTAAAAGCTGTTGAATCAGTAAATACAAAAATTTCAAAAAAATTAAAAGGTCAAAGCGTTCATAACCAAGAGAAAATTGATGCCTTATTAATTAATTTAGACGGTACCAGACAAAAAACTAATCTAGGTGCAAATGCTATGCTTGCAGTATCTATGGCTGTAAAAAAACTTTCTGCAAAAGTAAAAAAACTACCTTTGTATAAGACATTTTTTTTAAAAAATAATTTTAAATTACCTTATCCATTAATGAATATTATTAATGGCGGAGCTCATGCGAATAATGGTCTTAGAATTCAAGAATTTATGATACGACCAGATAGAGCAAAAAGTTTCTCTGAAGCAATGAGGATTTGTTTTGTTGTAATTAAAAACCTAAGTATTTTAATTAAAAACAAAGGCTATTCTACATCAGTAGGTGACGAGGGAGGTTTTGCACCTATGATTAGTAGCAATAACCAAGCTCTAGACTTGATTGTTTCAGCAATTAAGAAATCTGGATTTGTTAATGGTAAAGATGTTTCAATTTGTTTGGATGTAGCTGCAAATGAATTGTTTAAAAAAAATAAATACTCAATCCATTCAAAAATTTTTGTTTCTGTTGAAAAATCAATCAAAGAATACCAAAAAATTATTAAGAAATATAAAATTAAATCTATAGAAGATCCTTTTGCAGAAAATGATTGGTTAGCTTGGAATAAATTAATGCGTTCTGTCAAAAATGTTCAGATTGTGGGAGACGATCTTTATGTTACAAATCTTGAGAGATTAAAAAAAGGATTTTTAAATATTTCATCTAATTCAATATTAATTAAACTTAATCAGATAGGAACTGTTTCTGAAACTTTAGATGTAATTAAATTTGCTCAAACTATCGGTTATAAAACAATAATTTCTCATAGATCTGGAGATAGTGAGGACACATTCATTGCTGATTTAGCAGTTGGAACAAATTCTAATCAAATTAAAACAGGATCTTTAGCACGTTCAGAAAGAGTTGCTAAATACAATCAATTAATTCGTATTGAAGAAGAACTTGGAAATAAGGCAAGAATGAATAAAATCAATTAATGTTGAGATTAATAAAAAGAAATTATTTTTTATTAACATCAATTTTTTTAATATTATATTTTATTTTTAATTTAGTTTCTGGAGAAAGAGGGCTTTTTTCATATTTTGAAAAAAAAGAACTTTTGTCTGACTTGAAAAAAGAAGAGACATTATTAATTAAGAAAATAGAGGATATAGATCATAAAAATTCTTTATTAAGTACAAATCTAGATTTAGATTATGTGGAAATATTAATTAGAGAAAGATTTTTATTTGGTAAAAAAGGTGAAACGATTTATTTAATTAAAAAAGATGAAAAGTAGACATCCTGAAAAAGAAAATAAGCCGATAAATCCAATAAAAAAAAAACCAGATTGGATTAGATCAAAGCTTACAAATAGCAAAGAATTTTTTTTAACAAAAACAATAGTTAATAATAATAATTTAGTAACTGTTTGTCAGGAAGCAAACTGTCCAAATATTACTGAGTGCTGGAGTAAGAGACACGCAACTTTTATGATAATGGGTGATACTTGTACAAGAGCATGTGCTTTCTGTGATGTTAAAACTGGCGTTCCAGGAAATCTAGATTTATTAGAACCAGTAAAAATTGCAGAAGCTGTAAAAAAGTTAAATTTAAAACATGTTGTAATAACTTCAGTTGACAGAGATGATTTAGACGACGGAGGTACTCAACATTTTTATAATGTGATTAATCAAACAAGAAAATCAAATCCAAATACAACTATAGAAGTTTTAACACCAGATTTTTTAAGAAAAGGGGAAGCTTATAAAAAAGTTATTGAGGCTAAACCAGATGTTTTTAATCATAATATTGAAACTGTACCCAGTCTTTATTTAAAAGTAAGACCAGGATCTAGATATTTTGCATCCTTAGAACTTTTAAAAAATGCAAAGAAAATTGATAAAAATATTTTTACTAAATCTGGAATTATGGTTGGGTTAGGAGAAACAAGAGATGAAATATTGCAAGTTATGGATGATTTGAGAGCAGCTGATGTAGATTTTATAACTATCGGCCAGTACTTGCAGCCATCAATAAAACATTTTCCATTAGATAGATATTATACCCCAAAAGAATTTGATGACTTAGGAACTATAGCAAAAGCTAAGGGATTTTTATTAGTTTCCTCATCACCTTTAACAAGATCTTCTTATCATGCCGATGAAGATTTTGCTAAGTTACAACAAAAAAGAATAAAAAGTAATTAATGCCTAAAGCATCAGTTACACGTCATATCGCACGTGACAAACAAACATTAATTAATTTTGTTTTAGATATTGAAAAGTATCCTGAATTCATTCCATTTTGCATAGACTCAAAAGTTTACGAAATAAATGACATGGGAGAAGTAAAAAAAATAATTGCTGATCTGACCATTGGTAAAAGACCCTTTATAGATACTTATAAAAGCGATGTAAGATATGATAAAAAAAACGACTCTATTCATGTAACCAATATTGATGGTCCCTTAAAACATCTTGAAAATAATTGGAAATTTGTAGAAAAAGATAATTTAACTGAAGTTCAATTTGATGTTGATTTTGAAATTAAAAATAAGTTTTTGAATTTAATAATGGAAAAATCATTTCAATTTGGTTTAAACAAAATAGCTGATGCTTTTCAAAAAAGAGCTGAAAATCTTTAAGAAATAATTTTTGTAATTTTTTTTAATACTTCTCTTACTGTATTTTTTTGAATATTTGATCTGTTCTTAGATCTAAATTTATTTTCTAAAATTAATAAATATTTTCCTGTTTTAATCCCAATATAAACAAGACCAACTGGTTTTAATTTTGATCCTCCTCCGGGACCAGCTATACCAGTAATTGATACATTGATTTTGCTTTTAGAAATTTTATATAAATTTTTTACCATTTCTTCACAGCATTCTTTGCTTACAGCACCATATTTTTTAATGATATTTCTATCTACTTTTAAGATTTTAGTTTTTGCCTCATTAGAGTAAGTAATTAAACCCATTTGAAAGTACTTGGATGAATTTGCTAATTTAGTAAGATTGCTAGCTAACAAACCCCCTGTACAAGATTCAGCTACTGAAATTGTTAATTTTTTATCTATCAATTTTTTATGTAGTTTTTTTAAATTCATCAAAATATAAAACTAACTAAATAGATTACGACCATTGAGTAAAGACCAGCCATTATATCATCCATAATTATACCAAAATAATTTTTATGATTTTTATCGAAATAGCTTACCGGAAATGGCTTTAAAATATCAAAAAATCTAAATGATAATAAAGATATGATGTAGTAAAATTCAATATCAATATTGATTTGATTGGTTTGATTTAAATATAGTAGAAGTATCAAAGGCATCGATTGACCCAAAACTTCATCGATTACAATTTGTCTAGGATCTTTATTTTCAAATTCACTCTCAGTGTCTTTGACTGCATAAAAAGAGTAAAAAAACAAAATAATAAAAAAAACTATTGAGAATTTTAAACTTGTATAATCAAGAATTTCATAAGCTATATAAATAAAGATTGTGGTGACAACCGATGCAACAGTACCAGGCATTTTTGTTAAGTATCCGTACCCAAAGAAAGTTGAGATTAAAACATTAATTTTTTTCATTTTGATATCGAGCAAATTACTTCACAGGCAATTGCTTTTTCTTTTCCTATTAATCCAAGTTTTTCTGTAGTTTTACCTTTTAAATTAATTAAATCTTTATTTAAATCTAACAGATTTGAAAGCGAATTTATTATTTTATCTCTGTATTTTGATATTTTTGGTTTTTCACATATCAAATTTATATCTAAATTATTGATATAGTAATTATTTGAATTTAACAATTCTATTATTTGTTTTAGCATTTTTGGAGATCTAATATTTTTAAACTTGTTACTGTTATCAGGAAAAAAAGTTCCAATATCTTTTTTTCTCATAGCTCCTAATATGGAGTCAATTATTGAATGAATAATTACATCACCATCAGAGTGTCCTTTTAATCCTGAGTGATAAGGTATTTTAATACCTCCCAAATAAAGTTTTTTACCTTTGATTAATCTATGAATATCAAATCCTAAACCAAAGTAGGTTTTTTTTTCTTTAATATCTTCTTTGAAAGTAATTTTAGTATTTAAATTTTCACCTTGAACAAATTTTACTTTATGATTGTTTTCAATAAATATTGTTGATTCGTCTGTGACTATGTTTTTTTGCTTTATTGATAAGTTATATAATTCTTTGAATTTAAAAGCTTGGGGGGTTTGTGTTAAAATAGAATTATCTCTGTTTAAATTGAATATTTGATTTTTAATTTTATATTTGATTGAGTCTTTAGATTTGATTGCAGGTATTACTGCCTTATATTTTTTTAGTGAAGTTATTAATTTATTTAAAAGATTTATTGTAAAATTTGGTCTTGCAGCATCATGTATTAGTACATTGGTGGGTTTGTATTTCTTAATAAACTTCAAAGCAATCAATGAAGAATCAGATCTTTCTTTCCCACCAATAATAATTGAAACATTTTTAGGAAATATTTCTTTAATTTCTTTTTTATTGTTAACTACAATTACTATTTTTTTGAAAAGTTTTGATTTTAAAGCTTTATCAAGAGAGTGTTTGAATAAAGGCTTACCCTCGTAAATGATGTATTGTTTAGGTTTTTTCGAATTAAACCTTTTGCTTTGTCCTGATGCAAGTATTATAAAATAGTTATTCATATTTATAGAAATTTTATACCTAAATGTCAGATTTTATTAAGAAAAACATTTATTTGATAATATTATTTATTATCACATTATCGATAGGTTTTTTAACATTTTTAACTTTTATTGATAAAGGATTTATAAAACTAACTGATAAAAATTTACTATATCTTTTAATATTAAATATCCTTCTTCTAACTACGCTTTTTGTATTTATTTTTTTTGAAATTAGAAGAGCAATTAAAACAGATATTGATAAAGACGGTTTAAAATCTAACAAAAAGTATATCACTGTATTTGCTCTATTTACTTTAATACCTTCAGTTTTAATTTCTATTTTTTCATTATTCCTTTTTTCTTTTGCCTTAGAAAAATATTTCGACAAGAAAGTTACAACTGTAGTTAATAATTCTTATGAGTTAGCTAAAAATTATGTAGAGGAGATTAGAAATAAAATTCAATCAGATATTGTTTTAATAGCCTTTGATACTAATAAAAGCAAAAATTTTTTAAATGATAATCCAAATGAATATAGGAGATTTTTAGATACCCAGAAATTAATTAGAGGTGTTGATGAAATTCACATCATCAATATTGATAAAAAATTATTATTTACATCACTAAAAGATGATCAGCCATATGTGCCTCCTGTAGATAGAGCTTTAGCACTAGTTCTTGATGATGATAGACCTTTAAAAATTATAAACGCACCAGAAAATATGTCAGCTGCAATTATGCGACTACAAAATTTTGAAAATAGATTTTTATATGTAATTAAATATCTGGATAAAAATATCTCTAAATATTTAACCGAGTCCCAAGAAGCTATAAATTTTTATTATACTGTGGAAGAAAAGAGTACAGGCATTAAAATTTCTTTTGCAATTATTTATGTAATAGTTGTCAGTGTATTGTTGTTTGTATCTATATCAATAGCTATACGATTTTCTTCTAGATTTTTTAGATCTATTAACAATTTAATTAATGCATCAGTGTCTATTGGTGAAGGTAAATTTGATACTAAAGTCCCCGAAGTAAAAACTGATAAAGATTTAGAAGTTTTGAATAAGAATTTTAATCTAATGATTGACAGACTTAGAAATCAACAAGAAAAATTAATTATTAATGAAAGACATGAGGCATGGAGTAATTTAGCAAGAAAACTAGCACACGAAATCAAGAACCCATTAACCCCAATTCAGTTAACAATAGATAGAATGAAATCAAAATATTCTAACCAAGTTAATGAAGAAGATAAAAAAAATTTTGATGAAAATCTAAAGATAATAAATAATCAAATTAAACAAATAGGAAATTTAGTAAATGAGTTTTCTGATTTCGCTCGAATGCCAAAACCTATTTTAAAAGAAAATAATTTAATTCAAATTATTGAAGAAAACATTAAACTATTAAATGAATTAGATAATTCGATTACTATTTCTGTTAACACCAATACAAAAGAGGTATTTTTAAATAGCGACAAAGAACAACTTGCAAGGGTTTTCTTTAATTTAATTAAAAATTCTATCGAAAGTATTCAACAAAGAGCAGAAAATGACAGTAATTTGGAGAAAAAAATCGCCATTGAAGTTAATGAGGAAAATAACCACATATCAATCAATATAATAGATAATGGTATTGGTTTTGGAATATTTGCAGCAAATATTAAGGATATTTTAAATCCATACTTTACTACTAAAAAAAATGGAACTGGATTGGGTCTTTCAATAGTAAGTAAAATTATAAATGACCATAATGGAAAAATTGAATTTATACCTTTAAACGAAGGCGCGAAAATTAAAATAGATTTTATTAAATAAAATGAGTTCAGAGATATTAATTGTTGACGATAATGCTGATATTAGGAATATCATTAATGAGTTAATTTTAGATGTTGGTTATAAAACAAGACTTGCTGCTAATTATAATCAAGCATTATCTGAAATAGATAAAAAACTTCCAGATGTTGCAATTCTTGATGTTAAATTAGATAAGGGTGATAATGATGGTATAGAATTGTTATCGCATATCAAATCAAAAGATAAAGATGTACCTGTTATAATAATATCAGGACATGCAAATATAGAAATGGCTGTAAAATCTCTTCACGAAGGAGCCTTTGAATTTATTGAAAAACCTTTTGATCAAGAGAGACTGCTTAATTTTGTTAGAAGGGCAGTTGAGAATTATAATCTTAAAAAACAGAATAAAGAATACGAAACAAAATTATTTTCATCATATGAATTAATTGGAAATAGTAAAAATATTTTAAATATAAACGATCAAATTAAAAAAATTTCAATAACAGAAAGTAGAGTATTTATTAATGGTCCATCAGGATCTGGAAAAGAATTAATAGCAAGAAAAATTCATAAATTATCTAAAAGAAATAAAAATCCTTTTGTAGTTTTGAATGGAGCTTTATTAGACTCAAATAAATATGAACTTGAATTATTTGGAGAAGAAAAAGACAACGGCTCTATATCTTATGGAGCGTTAGAAAAAGCTAACAAAGGTACTTTATTGATAGATCAAGTTTCAGAAATACCATTGGATATACAGTCAAAAATTTTGAGAGTATTAACAGATCAAAAGTTTAAAAGAATTAATGGTTCAAATGATGTAATTGTGAATGTTAGATTAATTTGTTCTTCAAGTAAGGATTTAAAGAAAGAAATTGAAATAGGAAATTTTAGAGAAGATTTATTTCATAGACTTAATGTTTTTGAAATAAACGTTGAACCATTGAGTCAACGTATTTCAGATATTCCACTTTTGATTAAATATTTTTCAAAAAAAATATCTGAAAATTACAATATTAATGAATTAGAAATAGATGAAGACAACACTTATATCTTAAATCATGATTGGCACGGTAATGTTAGAGAGTTGAGAAATTTAATTGAACGAATTGCAATTTTACAACCTGATACAAAAGAAAAAATTTCAAATATAATAAAAGAATCCTTAAAAAATATTAATTTCAATGAACAATTGGCTGAAAACAGCCTATCTGTGCCATTAAAAGAGGCTAGAGAAAAATTTGAAAAGGAGTATTTAACTATCCAATTGAAAAAATTTAATGGGAATATTTCAAAAACAGCTAATTTTGTTGGAATGGAAAGAAGTGCCTTACACCGAAAATTAAAAGGCTTAGGAATTAAAGAATTTAATTAAATGAACATAATCATTTGTGGCGCAGGTAGAGTAGGCTTTACTATTGCTAAACAGCTTAGTGAGCAAGGTCATTCTATCACTGTAATAGATCCATCGAGCGAGGATATTCAAAAAATTGATGATGTACTCGATGTAAAAGCTATTGTTGGAAAAGGAAGTTATCCATCAATTCTTGAAAAGGCAAATGCGCAAGAGGCTGATATGATTATAGCAGTAACTCGAAATGACGAAATTAATATGGTTATATGCCAAATTGCATTTTCTATTTTTAAAATACCAAAAAAGATTGCCAGAATAAGATCGCAAGACTATTTAAATCCTAAATTTACAACTGTTTATAATAAAGAAAATTTACCAATAGATGTTATTATTTCTCCAGAAATTGAAATTGCAAAATCAATTCAAAGAAAGTTAGAAGCCCCAGGTGCTTTAGATAGTGTACCTTTTGCAGAAAATAAAATCAGGCTACTTGAAATATTGATTAATGAAAATTGTAGTTTGATCAATATTAAATTAAGTGATCTTACAAAAAAATACCCTAATCTCAAAGCAAATGTAATTGGTGTCATAAGAGAGGATAGGTTTTTTATTCCAAAAAAAACCGATGAAATAATAACTAATGATAAAATTTATGTAATTATAAATTCAACACAAATGTCTGAAACTTTAGAAGCATTTGGACATACCGAAAAAGTTTCTAAAAAAATTCTCATAGTTGGTGGAGGCAATATTGGTTTTAATTTAGCAAAGAATATTGAAGATAATTTAGATGCTGCAAGAGTAAAAATTATTGAAAAAAATAAAGATAGAGCTGAATTTCTTGCAAGTGAGCTAAACAATACAATAGTTATTAATGGAGATGCTTTAGATGAGGAAGTTTTAGCTGAAGCAAATTTAGAAGAAGCAGAGACTGTTCTAGCTCTTACAAATGATGATGAGGATAACTTAATGGTAAGTGTTTTAGTAGAAAAATTTGCAAAAGATGAAAAAGAAATTGATGACAAAAGAACAATGGCATTAATTAATAAGCCAAATTATTCATTATTACAGAACTCACTCAAAATTGACGATTTGATTGATCCTAGAATGAATACTGTTTCTAGTATTTTAAAACATATACACAAAGGAACAATTGAAACAGCTTATACAATAATGAACGGGGAATATGAGGTTATAGAGGCCGAAATTATTGAGACATCCGAATTAATCAATAAGGAGTTAAAAAATTCCAACCTTCCTGAGGAAATTCGAATAGGTGCTGTACTTAGAGACGATAAAGTAATTATACCTAGGTCAGACTTTGTATTTCAAAAAGATGATAAAGTTGTTTTTTTAGCCAAAAAAGACTCAATAACTGTTGTTGAAAATATTTTTAGAATTAGCTCAATTTAATTAAATGCCAATACTTCGGGTAAAATATTTAAGTTTTTTCTTTCTATTAATTTCAGCTTTTTCATTTTTAAATATTATTTACTCTTATTATTTCAACTTATACTTAAACTTAAATACATATTACTTTAGCTTAGTAATCTCTGGTTTAATTAGTTTTTTGTTCTTTAAAATTAATACCTCAGATAAAAAACCTACAATATTTGAAAAAATACTAACTGTGCTTTTGGGATATTTTATTATGCCATTAGTATTATCCATTCCATTTTATTTTAGTATTTATAATTTAACATTTTTAAATTCATTATTTGAAGCAGTCTCTGGTTTTACTTCAACTGGTTTTACAATATTTGAAAATATAAAACATATTGATCAGGGTTTAGTAATTTGGAGATCATCAATTCAATGGATAGGTGGTTTATACTTTTTATTTTCGATAATTTTTTTGATTGATATTTACGATGAAAACTTAAAAAAATCTCTCACAAATTTTTTATCATTTAATACAACTGAAATTTTAAAACAAACAATTAAAATATTTTTTTTATATTTAAGCTTAACTTTAGCTATTTTTATAATTCTTAATATATTTGGAATTAGATCATTTAATTCATTAAATTTAGCAATGACAATTATTTCATCAGGTGGTTTTTTACCTGTAAACGATATCTCAACTATACTTGTACAAAATTCACAGATAATAATTTTTTCTTTATTAATGCTAGTTTCTTTTTTTAGTATTTTTTTTGTATATAATTTAATATTTTTAAGAAAAAATATTAATTTTTTTCACGAGGATATTCACCTATTTTTATACTTAGTAATAACTATCGGAATATTTTTTATATTTTTTAGTTACGATAACACTTTTTCTTATAGTTTTTTATCTTTAGTGAGTAGTATTTCTAACATTGGAATTTCATTGAATGTAGAGCAAACTAATCTTCAATTCTTGTACTTTCTTTTAGTTATAATTGGAGGCTCATTTATTTCAACAAGTTCAGGATTAAGATTTTTAAAAATTTACTCTTTAACAAAATATTCTTTAAACCAAATACTTTCTTTTAGTAGACCCAAAAATGTATTTATGAATAAGTTAGTATTTTCTAAAATTAATTTTGCAACTCATGATATAAATAAATATTTTCTTACAATTGTGATTTTTATAATTTCACTTTTTTCATTAACGATTTTTTTATCTTTGAGTGAGATCAATTTTGAATACTCATTTAAACTAGCAGTATTAACATTAATGAATACTGTTAACTCCTCAGCGTATGGAATAAGTGATTTTGATTTCCAAAGTTTACATTTTATTACTAAATATATTCTTATTTTCTTTATGATTATTGGTAGAATTGAATTGTTATCTTTATTATTGATAGCTAAAAAATTTCTGTTTAAATATTAAATTTGTAATATATATGTATTTCAAATATTGCGCCCTTAGCTCAGCTGGATAGAGCATCGGTTTTCTAAACCGAGGGTCGTAGGTTCGAATCCTTCAGGGCGCGCCATTCCTTAGTCTTTTGACCATAATTTCCTCTTGAAGTAGTTTTTCTAAAATGGTTTAATCCTGCGAATTCAAAACTAAGTTTTGAATTATTTGTTAACAAATAATAATAACTAAAAAGGAAGAATAATGTTTAAATACTTAAAACAATTAACTTCTTTAGTGGCAATGGTTGCAGTGTTGTTTACTTTTACAACAGAAACTATGGCTGCTAAAAAATCTAAAACACTTAAAAACACTCAAAAGAAGGGTTTTGTAAGATGTGGAGTATCTCAAGGTCTTCCAGGATTTTCTAATGCTGATGCGGCTGGAAATTGGACTGGTATCGACGTTGATGTATGTAGAGCAGTAGCTGCTGCAGTACTAGGTGATGCAAACAAAGTTAAGTTTACACCATTAAGTGCTAAAGAAAGATTTACAGCTTTAACTTCTGGTGAGATTGATATCTTATCAAGAAACACAACTTGGACTCTTTCTAGAGATGCTGATATCGGACTAACTTTCGTTGGAGTAAACTTCTACGATGGTCAAGGTTTCATGGTTAGAAAAAGTTCTGGTATTACTTCAACAAGCCAATTCAAAAATGGTATCTCAGCTTGTACAAACATTGGTACAACAACTGAGTTAAACATGAGAGACTTCTTTAACTCTAAAGGAATTTCTTATGAGCCAGTTGCTTTTGAAAAAGCTGACGAAGTCGTAGCTGCTTATGATGCAGGTAGATGTGATACTTACACTACTGATAAATCAGGTCTTGCTGCACAAAGAACTAAAATGACTAACCCAGATGATCACATTGTATTACCTGAAACTGTTTCTAAAGAGCCTTTGGGACCAGTTGTTAGACAAGGTGACTCAGTATGGGAAGATATCGTTAGATGGTCTTTAAATGCTATGATCGAAGCTGAGGAGTATGGAATTACTTCAGCTAATGCAGATATGATGAAATCTTCAGACAACCCAGCTGTAAAAAGATTAGTTGGTGCTGAAGGTGAATTAGGTGCTGCTTTTGGTCTAGACAATGAGTGGAGCTTAAGAATTATCAAGCAAGTTGGTAACTATGGTGAAAGCTACAAAAGAAATATAGCTGACACTGGAATTTTACCAGACAGAGGTCCAAATGAATTATGGACTAAAGGTGGAATTCTTTACGTACCACCTGCAAGATAATTGCATATTTAATTAATTAAAAAGGGCTAGATTTTTCTAGCCCTTTTTTTTATAAGCTCTTAAATGAACTTCAAATTACAAAAAATAGTTCCTCAGTTAGTTACAGTTTTAGCGGTTGTTCTAGTTTTTGGTTTCTTTAGTTATAACGCCCAAGTCAATATGGAAAATAGAGGTATTGATTTTGGATATGGTTTTTTATCTCAAGAATCTTCTTTTGATGTTCAATTTTCTTTAATTGAATATGACGGATCACATTCTTATTTTAGAGCTTACTTAGTTGGATTGTTAAATACTATTTTAGTTTCTGTTATTGGAATAATATTTGCAACTATTCTTGGAGTTATAGTTGGTGTTGCAAGACTTTCACCAAACTATCTTATTAATAAATTTGCAGCATTCTATGTGGAATTTTTCAGAAATATTCCATTACTTTTACAAATATTTTTTTGGTATTTTGCTGCTTTAAGAGCATTGCCATTACCTCAAGATGCTGATGCAATGTTTGGTGTCTTCTTTTTAACAATCAAAGGCTTTTATGTTCCAGCTTTTGTTTGGGAAAACTTTAATGTTTTCTTTTATTCAATAGTTGCAGCAATAATTGCTATTGTAGTTATAAGAATTCATGCAAGAAAAGTTCAAGAAACCGAAGGTAAACAGTTACCAGTTTTATGGATATCTATAGGATTAATTTTTATATTACCTTTATTAAGTTTTGTTATTGGCGGGGTAAGTCTCTCGTTTGAAATTCCAAAATTAAAACAACTTGCAACAACATCGTTTATCTATGAGGGCGGTGTAAGTTTACCTCCTGAATTAATAGCATTAACTTTATCTTTAGCATTATATACAGCAACTTTTATTGCTGAGTGTGTAAGAGCTGGTATTCAAGGTGTTGGAAAAGGACAAAAAGAAGCTGCTGCATCTATTGGTTTAAATCCAAATCAAGTTTTGAAATTAGTAGTAATGCCTCAAGCTTTAAGAATTATTATACCACCAACTACTAACCAATATTTAAATTTAACTAAAAATTCATCATTAGCAGCTGCAATTGCTTATCCAGATTTAGTTTTAGTATTTGCAGGTACTGCGTTAATGCAAACAGGAAAAGCTATTGAGATTGTTTCTATTACTATGCTTACTTACTTAAGTTTGAGTATATCAATTTCTATATTGATGAATTGGTACAATAAAAAAATTGCTATTAAGGAAAAATAAATGTCAAAAATTAATTTTTTAAGACCTGATAAAGAAAATTTGAATACATTTTTGTATCTAGGTTCTTTATTATTTTTTATTAGTGTTTTAGATGTATTTTTGAATTCATTTTTTAATGTTAACATTACAGGTTTTCTACCAACGTTGTTAAGTTTTGTGATCCCTTTAGTGATCGGATTTATAGGTCTTCATTTTATTAGGATTGAACATAGCGGTTATAAATTTTTAGATAGTTTAAACAAAAATATTAATACCAATAGCTTTAATGCTGTTCTTTCATTATTAATTATTTTTGTAATCATTAAAGCAACACCACCAATTCTAAGTTGGTTTTTTGTTGATGCTAGTTTTGCAGGAGACAGTAAAGATGTTTGCTCTGGTAATGGTGCATGTTGGACTTACATCAAAGTTTGGTTTAACAGATTTATGTATGGAATGTACCCAAATGCAGAACAATGGAGAATAAATTTATCATTTATTTCTTTAGCATTACTTGGATCAGTTGGATATTTTGCTACAGAAAAATTTAAAAAGTATTTAACTTTATACTATGTAGTTATTTATCCATTTATTGCGTTTCTATTTATTTTCTTTTTTATTTCAGGTGGACCAGTATTTTTTGATTTTTCTTACGGTATAATTGCTGCTGTTATTTCAATTATTCTTGGATTTTTTATTCCAAGTAGATTTAAATTTTATTATTTTTTAATTGTTCCATTAACAATTTACATAGTTCTTAAATACTTTGTATTTTATGAGGAATTAATAGAACTCGGCAAACTTGACGGTTTAAACTGGGTTGAAACTGGTGCATGGGGAGGATTATCTCTAACATTCATTATCTCTTTCTTCTGTTTAATTTTCTGTTTTCCTATTGGGATGGCTTTTGCTTTAGGAAGAAGATCTGAACTGCCTTTGATCAGATATATATCTGTAGGATTTATTGAGTTTTGGAGAGGGGTACCGCTTATCACAGTTCTATTTATGTCTGCTGTAATGTTTCCGATGTTTTTACCAGAGGATTTTTTCATAGATAAATTAGTTAGAGCAATTATAGCTATTTCATTATTTGAAGCTGCATATGTTGCAGAAGTTATAAGAGGAGGCTTGCAAGCTTTACCAAGAGGCCAATACGAGGCAGCAAGATCACTAGGTATGGGATATTGGAAAATGCATATATTTGTAATTTTACCTCAAGCACTTAAATTAGTAATTCCAGGCATTGCCAATACTTTCTTAGCTTTAGTAAAAGATACACCTTTAATATTTGTAGTTGGTTTATTAGAGATTGTTGGAATGTTAAATTTGGCAAAAACCAATCCAGAATGGTTAGGATTTGCAATGGAAGGCTACGTATTTGCAGCAATAATTTTCTGGATTATTTGTTATGCAATGAGTAAGTATAGCTATAATCTAGAACAAAAATATAAAACAGAGCGATAATTATGTCTGACAGTATTATTAAAATTAAAAATGTAAATAAATGGTTTGGAGATTTTCAAGTATTAAAAGACATAAATTTAGAAGTTAAACCAAAAGAAAAAATTGTGGTTTGTGGTCCATCTGGTTCTGGTAAATCAACATTAATTAGATGCATTAACAGATTAGAGGAACATCAACAAGGGGATATCATTGTTGATGGCAATACTTTAACAGAGGATACAAAAAATATTGAACAAATTAGGGCTGAAGTTGGAATGGTTTTCCAACAATTTAATTTATTTCCACATTTATCAATCGTTGATAACTGTACACTTGCTCCTATTTGGGTAAAGAAAATGCCAAAAAAAGAAGCTGAGGAATTAGCACTAAAACATTTAGAAAGAGTACAAATTCTTGATCAAGCTCAAAAATTTCCAGGTCAATTATCTGGTGGTCAACAACAAAGGGTAGCAATTGCTAGAGCCCTATGCATGGAACCAAAAATTATGTTGTTTGATGAACCAACATCTGCCCTTGACCCTGAAATGATTAAGGAAGTTTTAGATGTAATGGTCGATTTAGCTAATCAAGGTATGACAATGATCGTGGTTACGCACGAGATGGGTTTTGCTAAAGAAGTTGCAGATAAAATGATCTTTATGGATGAAGGAATGATAGTAGAAAAAGCTGATACAAAAGAGTTTTTTGCTAATCCTAAGAGTGATCGTACTAAGCTTTTCTTAAGCCAAATCTTGTAAAATTTATATACATTTTAATCTTAACAATTGCTTGACAGGTTTTTAGTTTTTAAGGTTTTTTTATTAAAATAAATAAATTTTTCTATTGCAGTAGTTGAAATAAATTTGTTCAATAGGTTTTTAAAATTTAATTAAGAGGGGTCTTAATGGAAGATAATTTCAACAAACACTTAGGGAACAAACTTAAGTTAAGAAGATTGGCTTTAGGTTTAACCCAAACAAAAGTAGCAAAAGCTATTAATGTTACATTTCAACAAATTCAAAAATACGAAAAAGGCACTAACGGAGTAAGCTCAATTAGATTACTTCAACTTTCAAATTATTTAAAAGTACCAATAAATTATTTTTTCGAAGATTTTTCAGAATATTTAGTGAACTTAGAAAAATCTCAAGAAGGACATATGAATGTTAATTATAATTTTTTAGCAAAAGTTTATTCAGAACTTAATGCTGATCAAAAATTAAAATTTAACAAAACATTACAAATTTCAGGATCTAATATTTCTAAAGCAGTTTAATCATAACCAAAATGAGACCCTTTTGGTTAATAGTTAACTCTTAATAATTCTAGATTAATTTTTTTGGCTCCTCGGGCAGGACTCGAACCTGCGACCAATTGATTAACAGTCAACTGCTCTACCAACTGAGCTACCGAGGAATATAAAAATCACAACTTACTTTTTTTTAAAACTAAAACAAGATTTTTTTTGGAGGCAACGCCCGGAATCGAACCGGGATACAAGGATTTGCAATCCTCTGCGTAACCATTCCGCCACGTTGCCATCTTGTTTTAGACGAATAGCTTCAGGCCTTTTTATATTAAATTTTTTATATTAGTCTATTAAATAACGATCCAAATTGATTATTGTTAAATAAGATTATTAAATTATAAACTTTAAAATCAATGAGTAACGATAAATATATCCATTCTGAAGTTGAAAATAAGATTTACTCCTATTGGGAAAAAAATGAATTATTTAAACCAAAAGAAAATTCTAAAAAATTTTCAATAGTAATTCCTCCACCAAATGTAACTGGTAGCCTTCATATGGGGCACGCATTAAATAATTCAATTCAAGATTTATTAGTTCGTTATCATCGGATGAATAATTATGAAACTTTATGGCAACCAGGAACTGACCATGCTGGTATTGCAACACAAGCCTTAGTAGAGAAAAAACTCACTTCTGAAAAGATAGATAAGAATGAGATTGGTAGGGAAAAATTTATTGAAAAGGTTTGGGAGTGGAAAGAGCAATATGGTGACATAATAATTAACCAATTAAAAAAACTTGGTTGTTCTTGCGATTGGTCAAGAAATGCATTCACAATGGATGAAAATTTATCCAAATCAGTTATCAAAGTTTTTGTAGAACTTTATAATAAAGGTTTAATTTATAAAGATAAGAAATTAGTAAACTGGGATACCGTTCTTAAAACTGCTATTTCAGATTTAGAGGTAGATCAAAGAGAAGTAAATTCAAAAATTTACTATATTAAATATCCTATAGATGGAACCAGTGAATTTATAACTATAGCAACCACAAGACCTGAAACAATGATAGGTGACACTGCTATAGCTGTTAATCCAAAAGATGAAAGGTTTAAATCATTTGTTGGTAAAACAGTAACTATTCCAATTGTTGGTAGAAAAATAAAAATTATAGAAGATGATTATGCTGATCCTGAACAGGGCACAGGTGCATTAAAAATAACTCCTGCTCATGATTTTAATGATTATGATGTTGGTCAAAGAAACAATCTAGAAATAATAAATATTTTTACTGAAGAGGGTAAGATAAATGAAAACGCACCTGAACACTATAAAGGTCTTGATAGATTTGAAGCAAGAAAAAGAATTTTAAAAGAACTGAAAGAAAAAGAATTTTTTGTTAAAGAAGAAAATATTAAAAATAAAGTTCCATATGGAGATAGGTCTAATTCTATAATTGAACCTTTTCTAACAGAGCAATGGTTTGCTGATGCTGGCAAATTATCTGTTAAAGCTAAAGAAGTTGTTAATTCAAAAAAAACAAATTTCTTTCCTGAAAATTGGTCAAAGACATATTTTCAATGGATGAATAATATTGAGCCTTGGTGTATTTCAAGGCAGTTGTGGTGGGGACATCAAATACCTGCATGGTATGGACCAGATAATAAAATTTTTGTTGCTATAAATGAAGAAGAAGCAAAGTCTCAAGCAAAAGAGTTTTACAAAAAAGAAGTAGAGCTAAATAGAGATCCTGATGTTTTGGACACTTGGTTTTCATCTGGTTTATGGCCTTTTGCTACTTTAGGGTGGCCAGAGGATGATGATTATTTAAAGAAATTTTATCCAACTTCAGTATTGGTAACTGGTTTTGATATTATCTTTTTCTGGGTTGCAAGAATGATTATGTTTGGAACAGAATTTTTAGATAAAGAACCTTTTAAAGATATATATGTTCACGCACTTGTAAGAGACGAAAAAGGACAGAAAATGTCCAAATCAAAAGGAAACGTAATTGATCCATTAGATCTAATTGAAAAATACAGTGCTGATGCATTGAGATTTACTTTACTTTCAATGGCTTCACCTGGAACAGATGTTAAATTATCTGAAGATAGAGTTAAAGGTTATAGAAATTTTTTAAATAAATTATGGAATGCAAATAATTTTTTAATAACAAATGAATGTGATTTTAAAGATATTGATGATCTACCTAATTTAAACATAAATATTAATAAGTGGATATATTCAGAGTTAATAGAAGCAAAAAATAAAATTCAAAAAAATATTGAAGATTATAGATTTGATGAAGCTGCAAAAAACGCTTATCAGTTTGCATGGCATTCGTATTGTGATTGGTATCTAGAGTTATCTAAGACTATTCTATTTTCAGATGATAATGATGCAAAAGCAGAGGTTAAAAAAGTATCATCTTGTGTATTTAAACAAATATTAATCTTGCTTCATCCATTTATTCCATTTGTAACAGAGGAAATATGGCTAAAAGACCAATTTGATAAAAATGGAAGTGATTTTTTAATGTATAAAAATTGGGTAACAGGAGAAGTTGATAAAGACGATAGCACTGATCAGGTAGAAAATATCATCAATATTATTTCTGAGCTTAGATCCTTTAAAAATGAGCTAAATGTTAGTCCAGGATCATTTATTGATATCTCAGTTAAAGGTATCAATGACAATCAAAAAGAATTTATTAATAAGAATGAAGTTATCTTAAAAAAACTTGGAAGAATAAACAACATACTTGATAATGATTTAGAAAAACCTGCTGCAACAATGGTTGTTTCAGGTGACTTATTTAAAATCTATTTTGATAAAGATGTGGATTTAAAATTAATTAAAGAAAACTTAACAACTAAACAAAGTAAATTAGAACAAGAAATGAATAAAATTTCTCAAAGATTAGATAATAAAAGTTTTGTAGACCGTGCTCCAAAAGAGATTGTTGAACAAGAAAAAACTAATTATAATAATTTAAAGAATGATATTGAAAAAATATCAATAACAATAAAGGGTATATAATGGCAAAATTTAATAAAAAGAAACTTCCAAGCAGACATACATCATTAGGACCAGATAGAGCACCACATAGATCTTTTTACTATGCAATGGGTGAAACTGAAAAAGATGTAGCAAAGCCCTTTGTTGGAGTGGTTTCAACTTGGAATGAAGCAGCACCTTGCAACATAGCTTTAATGAGACAAGCACAATCTGTTAAAAAAGGTGTTAGAGCAAATGGTGGAACACCAAGAGAATTTTGTACAATTACTGTTACTGATGGTATTGCAATGGGTCATGAAGGAATGAAGTCTTCATTAATCTCAAGAGAAGTTATTGCGGACTCTGCTGAACTTACTGTTAGAGGACATTGTTATGATGCATTAGTTGGTATAGCTGGTTGTGATAAATCTTTACCAGGTTTAATGATGTCAATGGTTAGACTTAATGTGCCAAGTGTATTTATTTATGGAGGATCAATTCTTCCAGGTACTTACAAAGGAAAAGATGTAACTGTAGTAGATGTATTTGAAGCAGTTGGTAAACATTCATCAGGACAAATGTCTGCAGCAGAACTTAGAAAGCTAGAATTAGTAGCTTGTCCAAGTGCAGGTGCTTGTGGTGGTCAATTTACTGCTAACACAATGGCATGTGTATCAGAAGCGATTGGTTTAGCGTTACCTTATTCAGCAGGAACTCCCGCTCCTTATGAGGAAAGAGATAAGTACGCAAAAGAAAGTGGTAAAATGGTTATGAACCTTTTACAAAAAAAAATTAAACCAAGAGATATTGTAACAAGAAAAGCTTTAGAAAATGCTGCAACCATTGTTGCTGCAACAGGTGGATCTACTAATGCAGGTCTTCATTTACCAGCTATTGCTAATGAGGCAGGAATTAAATTTGATTTAATGGATGTTGCAAAAATATTTAAACGAACACCTTATCTTGCAGATTTAAAACCTGGTGGAAAATATGTTGCAAAAGATATGTGGTTAGCAGGTGGTGTACCAATGTTATTAAAAACTTTATACGAAGGTGGATATATTCATGGTGATTGTATGACTGTTACAGGTAAAACTATGAAAGAAAATTTAAAAAATATTAAATTTAATCCTAAACAAAAAGTAATGAGATCTTACAAAGATCCATTATCACCAACAGGTGGTGTAGTTGGTTTAAAAGGAAACTTAGCTCCAGAGGGTGCAATAGTCAAAGTTGCAGGACTTAAAAAATTACAATTTACTGGAAAAGCAAGATGCTTTGATAATGAAGAAAGCGCTATGAAAGCTGTTCAAAGCAGAAAGTACAATGATGGTGATGTAATTATTATCAGATACGAAGGACCAGTTGGAGGTCCTGGTATGAGAGAAATGTTATCAACAACTGGAGCAATTTATGGTCAGGGAAAAGGTGAGAAAGTAGCCCTTATAACCGATGGAAGGTTCTCTGGTGCTACAAGAGGCTTTTGTGTGGGTCACGTAGGCCCTGAGGCCGCTCTAGGGGGTCCTATAGGTCTATTAAAGAACGGAGATATCATTGATATAGATGCCAAAAAAGGAACTATCAATGTAAGACTTTCTAAAAAAGAATTAGCTTCTAGAAAAAGAAAATGGAAAGCTAAAAAATCTGACTTTGGATCAGGTACTTTGTGGAAATATGCGCAAACAGTAGGACCAGCATATTTAGGCGCTCCAACTCATCCAGGTAAGAAAAAGGAAGTGAAAGACTACTCAGAGATTTAATGAAAATAAGACCAGTTATTTTATGTGGTGGTGCTGGTACCCGCCTTTGGCCAAATTCTAAAAATCATCAAGCAAAACAGTTTATTGATTTTGGTAATTGGACTTTACTTGGAAAAACCTTAGAGAGAACAAAAGCATCCATTTATGATGCACCTATTATAAGTACTAACAAAAAATATCTCAGTAAAGTTAAACAACATTTAAAAAAAAATAAAATCAATAAATACAAAATTGTTGTAGAGCCAGCTAAAAGAAACACAGCACCAGCTATTTTAAGCACAGCTTTAATAAAAGATATTCCTGATAATCAGCCACTAATGTTTTTCACAGCTGATCACTTGATTGAGAAGATGAATATATTTAATAAGGCCATCAATAAAAATAAGTCTAATCTTAATGAAAATAATATTTTTGTATTTGGCATTAAACCAAAATCCCCAACGAGTGATTATGGTTATTTCTTAACTAAAAAAATTAAAGGTAATATTAATAAAGTAACAAGATTTATTGAAAAACCTAAAGAAGCAAAAGCAAAAGAAATCATTCGAAAAAATGGATATTGGAACTCAGGAATGTTTTATCTTAGAAAAGATTCAATCATCAATAACTTTAAAAAATATAACCCAACCATATATAGAAATTGTGTAACAGCTGTTAATAAGGCAAAATATAAATCAAACATTTATCATTTAAATAAAGCCTCATTTATAAAAGCAACTGCTAAATCTTTTGATTATGCAATTCTTGAAAAAACAAAAGAAATTAATGCAATTAAATTAGACATACCTTGGTCAGATCTTGGAAGTTGGAAAGAGATTTTAAAAATGTATGATAAAAATAAAAACAGATACATAAAGAAGATAAATGTTTATTACAGACCATGGGGTAGGTACACGAACCTATTCGAAGGCAAAGAGTTTTTAATTAAAGAACTTTATGTTAAACCAAAAGGCATTTTAAGTTTACAAAAACATCATCACCGTGCTGAACATTGGTTGGTTACCCAAGGAAATGCTAAAATAACTCTAAATAAAGAGACAATTACTAAAAAACCTGGAGAGCATATATTTATTCCATTAGAAGCCATTCACAGAGTTCAAAACCCTGCACAAAAACCAGTTAAAATTATGGAAGCCCAAGTAGGCTCAATATTAAAGGAAACTGATATTGTAAGATTTCAAGATGTGTACGGAAGAGTTTCGTAAAATTAATAATCTTGTAATAATTAGTTTATATTTTTGAAATAATTAAATTCTAAAAGATTAGAACAAAATTTTAATAAGTTTCTAAATTATTCTTACCTCTTAATTTTAAAATTTTGTGAGTAAATCACTTTCCTCTTCTTACAATTTAAGAAGAGGAAAGACGAATTAAAATTTTTAATTATTTACTGATGCTGGATTTTGTTTATTTTTTTTTTTAGCTAGTTTTTTAGCTTTTTTCTCAGCAATTTTTTTCTCTACACTTGCAACTTTTATACTGATCTTATCTAGTTTTTTTTCTTTTAAACTAATTTTATTTTTTAATTTATGAATTGATTTGTTTATTTTTTGTTTTTTCTTTGCAAAGTTTTTTAGTTTTTTCTTCATATCAACCCCCAATTGTATTTAAATTAAATAAATTATTGCAAACTTTCAAAATGAAGTAAATAATATTTTTAGGCTGCTTTTAGTAAATTAAATTTTCTTTTAGAAGATTTGATAACTATATCTTTAAGAGAGCCAAAGTTATCACCATCTATTTGTATTGGTATGCTTTTATCAAAAGTTTTAAGTTTAACTTCGTTTGCATTTTTTGTGATTACCGAAGTTGATTTATTCAGATTGCCATTAAAAATAATTAAAAAGATATAGTATAAAAGTTTCATTCTACTTAAATCTTTAAAGATATATGTTGTAAATTTTTCTTCAAAAATATTTGTATCTGTTATTTTATGGTGTCCCGCATAATATCTACTATTCGAGCATAACACCCAATCTGCTAACAATTCATCGTTGTCAATATTTACTTTAATCTTAGTATTTTTCATAAAAATAAATTTTTCTAATCCTTTAATTCCAAATATAACCTTTCCAAGTATTTTTTTAATTTTAGAATTTATAGATTGAACAATTTGAGCATCCCAACCTATGCCAGCCATGAGAATAAAATAATTATCATTAATTTTAACAAGATTAGTTTTTTCCAAGTTATCCGAAATTAATGTTTGTAAAATTTTGTTTATATTTTTAGACATTCCAAGTTCTGCTTGTAAAATATTTGCTGTACCAGCTGGCACATATCCAATTGCAAAATTCTCTTTTGGTTGAAAATTATTTTTGATTAGTTGATTTATGGCAAAACATACAGAGCCATCACCTCCTGCAATTACTAATCTATCGTAATCTTCTTTTACGATTTGTTTAAATAAATCTTCAGCTTCTTTTTCAGTAACAGTTTCAAAGAGATCAACATGATGCGACAATTTTAGGTTGTTGCAAATTTTTTTTATAAAATTGGATTTTCTACCAGAAGAAGCTTTTTTGTTATAAATAAAGCAAAATTTCATTTTATCTTATAATTTTTATTTTAATAAATCTTTAACATTACTATGACACAAACAAATTAATGATTCTAGTATTAATTGAGAATAATTATCTCAGATCGGAGTTGCATAGTGAAACCCATTTTAAAATATAAAAGTATTTTTATTTCAGATGTTCATCTTGGAACAAAGGGATGCCAAGCGGAGAAATTGTTAGAATTTTTTAAGAATACAAGATCTGAAAAATTGTATTGTGTTGGTGACATTATAGATGTGTGGGCATTACAAAAAAACTTTTATTGGCCGCAAGCACACAACGACGTAATTCAAAAAATATTGAGAAAAGCTCGTCATGGTACAGAAGTGTTTTATGTTATTGGTAATCACGATGAAGTATTTAGGAAGTTTATTCCAATGCATTTTGGACAAATCAAAATGATTAACAGAGTAATTCACCAGTCGGTACAAAATAAAAATTATTTAGTTGTTCATGGCGATGCTTGGGATGGTGTTATGCGATATGCCAAATGGCTCTCCAAGTTAGGTTCAATAGCTTATGAAATGCTATTGAGACTAAACATAGTTATTAATTTCTTTAGAAAATTGAGAGGAAAAACTTATTGGTCTTTGGCTAAGTATTTAAAATATAAAGTTAAAAATGCAGTTAAATATATCGGTGAATATGAAAGAACTATTGCTCAATATGGTAAGAAAAAGAAATTTGATGGAATAATTTGTGGTCATATTCATCACGCTACGAATGAGGATTTTGATGGAGTAAATTACTTAAATTGTGGTGATTGGGTTGAGTCTTGCACTGCACTCGCTGAAAATTATGATGGTACTTTTGAAATAATTTATTGGGACAAAATTAGAAAAGATTATGTAAATGTAGATGAGGATGAAATGATATCATCTAATACAGTAGAAGATGATCAACTTAAAAAAGCATCTTAATGAAAATTTTGATTGTAACAGATGCTTATTATCCACAAGTTAACGGTGTAGTTAGAACTCTTCATGAAACTGGTGAAATATTAAAATCTCAAGGTCATCAAATTGAATATATAACGCCTCAACAGTTCATGACTGTACCGATGCCAAAGTATAATGAAATTAGATTGTCTTTGAATGTTTGGCCAAGAGTAGGAAACTTAATTAAATCAATAAATCCTAACGCAATTCATATTGCAACAGAGGGTCCTTTAGGTTTTATGGCAAGAAGGTATTGTATAAAAAATAAATTAAAATTTACTACAAGTTTTCACACCAGATTTGATAAGTATATGAAGCTTTATATGCCGATCATCCCAGCTAAATGGTCAGAAAAATTTTTATGTAATTTTCATAATAAAGCAGAGAGAATTTTAGTAACAACAGAGTCGATGCGAAAAGAATTGATCGATTTAGGAATTGATAATAGCAAGATGGTAACTTGGACAAGAGGAGGTAACCATGGTGCTTTTAAAAATCCACAAAAAAGAGATCTACCTTACAAAAGACCAATTTGGATTTACGTTGGAAGAGTAGCGGTAGAAAAAAATATTAAAGCATTCTTAGACTTGGATTTAGAGGGCACCAAAGTCGTCATAGGCAAAGGTCCAGATCTTGAAAATTTGAAAAGGAAATTTCCCAATGATATTTTTTTAGGTGAGAGAACTAATGGAGAATTGGCTTCACACTTTGCATCATCAGATGTTTTTGTATTTCCCAGTAAAACTGACACTTTTGGTATTGTTGTTTTAGAATCTTTAAATTGTGGTACACCCGTAGCAGCATACCCTGTACCAGGCCCAAAAGATATTTTAGGTGGAACTAAAATTGATACTTTGGATAATGATTTAAAAGCTTCTGCTTTGAAAGCTTTAAAGATAAGCAGACAAGATTGTCTAGAATTTGCTAAAAAATACAGCTGGGAAGAAACTGCTAAGATATTTTTTGATAATATTTCACCTAATTAATACCTATAACAATATTTTTTAAATTTTCGGAAATCTCTTCATTAGTTAAATTTTTTGTTTTAAGTTCATAAATAGGTTTATTTATTATAACTTTGAAAGTTTCATTTTTCTTGTTTAAGAGTTCACGTATAAATAAAGCTCTTCTTAAATTGTTATTTATAAATCCTGTAAACTGAAAAAACTTACTATTTTTTCCAAAAAATTTTACAGGTATTATTGCTGGATTACTTTTCTTTATTATAGAACCAATCAATGGTTTCCACTTTCTTTCCTTTGGGTTATCAAATATGAATTTTGAAGTAGCAACTTCACCAGATGGAAATGTGATTAAACAACCACCACTCATTATGTGATTTATGGAATTATTTTTGCTATTAATATTGAAGATAACATCTTCTTTATTAGTGCTAAATTTTAAAGGGTATAAATATTCTTTAATGTGATCAATCTTGGTTAATTCATTATTTATAAGAATTTTGTAATCTTTCCTAATATTAGAGACTATAGAAGAAAGTATTAAACCGTCTAAAATGCCAAAAGGGTGGTTTGCAACTAAGATAGTTGGTCCTGATAAAGGTATATTTTGAATTCCTTGAGCATCATATTTAATATTTAAAATTTTAAGAGTTTCATCCCAAAAATTTTTGTTATTAAAGTTATTATAATTTTTGGAGTATAGATTTTGTATATAAGAATATTTTGTAATTTTTTTTAATATTTCCACAATATTAGTAAGAGAATTTTTCTAAATACTTTGTATCAATCTTATTAAATTCTACAAAAACAAATATATCAATAGTTTTAAATTTAGGATCAATGATTGCACCATTTCCAATTTTAGCATTTAGCTTCAGGTATCCTTTGATCAATGTTGGAAGATTTTTTATTAATTTTAAAGATGGTTTAACTTTTTTATTGTAATCAATATTTATTGACATTTTTGGATTTGCTGTGACCTCAACTTCTTTATTCATTAAAAAATTTTGTTGTAAATAAATTAACTCGTCTTCTATTTTTTTATAATCTGTGTGCAAGAAACTAGCTGTACCAAACAAACCCTGTATTTTATTCGATATTACGTATCTATGAATTTCTTTCCACATTGATTGTAGTACATTTTTATTCCTATGATCTTTGTGAATACATGACCTGCTAACTTCCAATAAATTATTATATTTTGGTGATCTAATTAGATTATCTAAATTATATTCTTCACTAGTACAAAATCCTACATTCCTACTATTTTCCTGCTTAAGTAACCTGTATGTACCGATAATACTGGTTTTACTAAATTTATTTTTTTTATATGAAACTATTATATGATCACAATATTTATCATAAATATCAGTATCTTTTTTGAAACCTGAAATGTTTATTATTTTTTTCTTTTTTCTATCTTCAAAAAAAACTTTATACCTTAGTTTTTGTGCAGCTTTTATCTCACTTTTGGTATCTGCCAATTTAGTGACAAAAGTAGGTTTAAAAAAATTTCCAGTGTTTATGTAAAATTTTTTACTATAATTAGTATTTGAAAAATGTTTTAAAGTTAACATTTAAATTAAATAAGAGATTCTTATTTAATTTTTGTTAAACATATGTTTCAAATTTCTTACAGATGATTGGTTTTTTTGAATTAATTTTAATATTAATAATAATAATTTTAGTAATAAAATTATGGAATACTAAAAAAGATAGCATTGAAGAAAAAAAAACTATCTTATCTAAATATGATCCAAATAAAGATAAAAAATTTATTTTAGATGAATTAGAAGATCAATTTATTGCTCTTAATAAATTAAACATAATTGATTACGCTAATCCGAGTGCCAAAATAAGATTTGGTAATAATTTAGAAAATAAACATTTAGGAACAATTATAAGAAATCCTGAGTTAGATAATCTTATAAAAAATGTAAAATTAAGTAATAAAACTGATCATATAGATCTTGAAATTGATTTACCATCGTATCAGCATTACAGGGTTTATGCCATCCCCGGTCCAACAAAACTATTTCCAGATCAAGAGTCTGTGGTGTTATTTCTTAAAGATTTGACAGAAATTTCAAAAGCTCAAAAATTTAGAACTGATTTTGTTGCAAATGTAAGTCATGAATTAAGAACTCCACTTATGTCAATTAAAGGTGCGGTAGAAACTATACAAGGACCCGCAAAAAACGACGAACCAGCTAAGCAAAAATTTTTAGATATAATGGGCTCACAAACCTCAAGAATGGAAAATTTAATTAACGATTTATTAATTTTAAGCAGAATTGAATTAGAAGAACATATTAGACCAAGTAATAAAATAAGTTTAGAAAAAATATTTAATAAATTAAAAGACATACACATTACAAATATCGAAAAAAATAATATAGATTTGAATATTAATGTAGACAAACATTTTGATAAAATTATTGGCAATGAAGATAGAATGCTAACTGTTTTTTCCAATTTAATTGATAATTCAATTAAATATTCCGAAAAAAATAAATCTATTAAAGTATTAACATCAAAAAGTGTTGGCAAACTAGTTAAACCAGGTGTTAAAATTTCAATTATAGATGAAGGTATCGGTATACCTCAAAATCAGATTGTTAGAATTACTGAAAGATTTTATAGAGTAGACATTGAAAAAAGTAAAAAAGTTGGTGGCACAGGTCTGGGTTTAGCAATAATGAAACATATTGTAACTCAGCACAGAGGTGAATTTGAAATTAAAAGTCAATTGGGTAAAGGCACAGAATTCAATATTCATATACCTAGTGAATTGTAATTTATTACATTTATCAATACTTTTAGATCATTAATTTAATTTGTATTAACTTTCTTTTTTTGTAAGAATCTTAATTGTTATGGTTATGTTTAAAAAAATTTTATTTTTTTTTCTTTCTCTAATGTTGTTAACTTCTTCCTTGAATGCTCAATCAATTACAACATTGCTTAGAAATCAACAACTCACAGTCTATGATATTGGTATATTTAGATTGCAAGAGGATATGAAATCAACAATTCCTCAAGTTCAAAAACATTTTCCTGATAAACAAATTGAAATTGATGATGTTTATACAGATGTAGTTTCATCATTATGGAGAAATACAATTGATTTAATAGTATCTGTACCAATGAGTGAGACATTGACAAAAACAAACTATTTTTCAGATATGTATAGATGTAAGAATATTTTTTTTTCTGTTAGAGATCATTTATTAAGGAACCAAAATGAAAGTAATTATAATTTCTCAAGAGCCTCATCTTATGTCGTTTCAACATTTTCAACTCCTACAAGCTGGCCTTCATGGAAATACGAGCATAAAATGATAAAAGAACTAGTATCTATGATACAACTAGAAGTTACTTTAAGACCTTCAAATGAGCTTGCTTTTAAAGAAGGTGTTAGCCCCATCAATTGCAAAGGAAGTCTTGCTGATGATTTTGATACAATTGTTGTAACTAAAAATTTCAATTAAAAAGTTAGGTTTTTAACAAAACTGTAACAAATCTGTAATATTAACATCCATATTCAAATCTAATAAGCGAGTCGTTGATTAAATTTAATTACGAAAGGAAATATCAATGAAAAAACTAACTATTATCCTTGCTTCGTTCTTAGTACTAACTTTAAGTACTGTAACGTCTCAAGCGAGAGATCAAATTACAATCGTTGGTTCTTCAACTGTATTCCCATACGCAACAGTAGTTGCTGAAAGATTCGGTAAAAAAGGATTTAAAACTCCTATCATCGAATCAACTGGAACAGGTGGTGGAGCTAAATTATTTTGTGCAGGTGTAGGTGAAGCTCACCCAGACATCACAAACGCTTCAAGAGCTATGAAAGATAAAGAAAAAGCTCTTTGTGCAAAAAATGGTATTACTGATATTGTAGAAATTATTATTGGTAACGATGGTATAACATTAGCTTACAGCTTAGATGCGGAGCCAGTTAATTTCACAAAAGAGCAATTATATTTAGCACTTGCTAAACACACAGTAGTTGACGGTAAATTAGTTGATAACATTTACAAAAACTGGAATGAGATCGATTCAAGCTTACCAAATAAGCCAATTAAAGTAATGATACCTCCAGGAACTTCTGGAACTAGAGATGCATGGAATTCTTTAGTAATGAAAAAAGGTATGACTAAAGAAGCTAAAGCTCTTTATAAAGCTGGTGCAAGCTCAAATAAAAAATGGGCAAAGCCTGAAAAACTTTACAGAGAAGATGGTTTGGCAATTGAAGTTGGAGAAAACGATAGTTTGATCATTCAAAAACTTGTTGAAGATAAAGATATGTTTGGTTTCTTTGGTTTCAGTTATTACTTAGCAGCTAAAGATAAATTACAAGCAGCAAGTATTGATGGTGGACAACCTTCATTAGAGTCTATTCAAGATTATAGCTATGCTGTTGCAAGACCTTTATTTTTCTATGTGAAAAAAGCTCACGTAGGTGTAATTCCAGGTTTACATGAATTTGTAAAAGAATTTACAAAAACAGGAACTATTGGGAAAAGAGGTTACTTAGCAGACATTGGTTTAGTACCATTAGATAAAGCTATGTACAGAACTACAAGAGATAATGCCACAAATCTTGTAGCAATGAGCGAGTAATTTTGATTTGTTAATAAATTTAAAAAGGCCCTTTTGTAAGGGCCTTTTTTTTAATACAAGATTAAATATATATAAATGAACTCGGTAATATTTTTAACAATTGTTCTATTAGCGCTATCGAGTTATTTTTTTGGACGTAAAAAGGCATTTGCCATAAGATCTTCTAATACTAGACTTACAGCTTTACCAAAATTTTATGGATACTATTTATCAATATGGTGTGCAGCACCTGCATTTATTATTTTTGCATTGTGGTCTATATTTGAACCAACTGTAGTAAAATATATTGTTTTACAATCTTTTAGTGATCAAGGATTGTTAGAAGGAGAATTAAATCTCATATTTGAAAAAACTAAGTCACTTTCAAGAGGACAGTTTAGTGGTGAAATAACTACAGCATTACAGGCAGCAGCAGACAAGTATGCATCTTTACGAAGCACAGCTTCAGCTTCAAAAGCTGTAATTGTATTATGTTTACTTATTGCCTCAATAGCTTACGCTTATAACAGGTTATCTAAAAATACCAGAACAAGGGAACCTGTAGAAATTTTTTTACAGTGGTTGTTTTTCTTTGCTTCTTTAGCAGCAATATTAACTACTGTTGGTATTGTTTTTTCTCTTTTGTTTCAAACAATAGAATTTTTTAAAATTATTCCATTTTTTGATTATTTATTTGGCATGCATTGGTACCCAGCAAAAGCTTTTGTTAGAGATGCTAGTGAAGCTCTTGACCCATCAATGTATAGTGATACGTTTGGTGCAGTACCAGTTTTTGCGGGTACTTTTTTTATCGCATTTATCGCAATGTGTGTTGCTATACCAATAGGTTTATTAAGTGGAATTTATCTAGCAGAGTATGCATCAAAAAAATTTAGACAATTTGCAAAACCAATTGTTGAAATACTAGCTGGAATTCCAACAGTCGTTTATGGTTTTTTTGCAGCTTTAACTGTTGGTCCTTTTTTAAAAGATATCGGAACAGCTGTTGGTTTAGATGTTTCTGCAGAAAGTGCACTTGCAGCTGGTGCAGTAATGGGAGTGATGATTATTCCATTCGTTTCAAGTTTGAGTGACGATGTCATAAATAGTGTTCCTCAGAATTTAAGAGATGGTAGTTATGCAATGGGTGCAACAAAATCTGAGACAATTAAAAGAGTAATTTTTCCTGCTGCTTTACCAGGTATAGTTGGTGCAATTCTTTTAGCTGTTTCTAGAGCTATAGGTGAAACTATGATTGTAGTTATGGCTTCTGGATTAGCTGCTAACTTAACTTTTAATCCACTGGAATCTACTTCAACAATTACTGCTCAAATAGTAGTAATATTAATCGGAGATCAACAATTTGAAGACCCTAAAACTCAAGCTGCTTTTGCTTTAGGATTAACATTATTTGTTGTTACGTTAATTTTAAATGTAATAGCTCTTTCAATAGTTAAAAAATATAGAGAGAAATATGATTAATAGAGAAGAATTTTTAAATAAACGATATAAGGCTGAAAAACGTTTTCAAATGTATGGCAAAACAGCCATCATATTAGCTTTATTGTTCCTAGCTTTATTTTTATTTAAAATTTTTTCTACAGGATATACAGCTTTTCAAAAAACTTGGATAATAGTACCAATTAATTACGATCCAGAATTTATGTATTTGGATGCTGATCAGAAACCTTCTATGGAGGATTTGCAAGAGTCTGAATATTTCGATGTTGGTATAGAAAGTTTTGCAGCATTAGATCAAAATGCTGATGAAGATCAAATCACAGATATTAAAAGAATGTTTGCTTTTATATTTGAGGAGGAAATCAAAGACCATATACTTTCAAATCCAGATGATTTTGGAAAAATTGTTGAAGTTAAGTTGACAGCATCGGATGATTTAGATCAAGTATTTAAAGGAAACTATCCAAGAGATTTACCTGAAGAGCGAAGAAGAGTTAACGATTATCAATTGAATATTTTTGATAGATTAAATTCTGAGGGAAAAGTCGTAAGCAATTTTAATTTTAGTTTTTTTACTAACGCCGATTCCAGAGAAGCAGAGTTGGCCGGTATTGCGAGTTCATTCATGGGTTCATTGTTCAGTATATTGGTTTGTTTAGCTGTATCATTTCCAGTGGCTCTTTTAGCAGCAATTTATTTAGAGGAATTTGCACCCAAAAATAGACTTACAGATTTTATAGAGGTAAATATTAATAATTTAGCGGCAGTCCCATCAATAGTTTTTGGGTTGCTTGGTCTTGGTGTGTTACTTGCAGTATTTGGCTTACCGAGATCCACTCCTTTAGTTGGAGGAATAACTTTATCATTGATGACATTACCAACGATCATTATAGCAGCTAGAGCATCATTGAAAGCAGTTCCGCCAAGCATCAGAGAAGCCGCTCTCGCCATGGGAGCTAGCAAGATGCAAACAACACTACATCATACAGTTCCTTTATCCTTACCAGGAACCTTATCTGGAACAATAATTGGTCTAGCTCAAGCCTTAGGTGAAACTGCACCTTTGATTTTAATTGGAATGGTTGCTTTTGTTAATACCATACCAGGCTCGCCCATGGATCCAGCTGCCTCTTTACCAGTTCAAATATATATTTGGGCTGAAAGTGCTGAAAGAGGTTTTGTCGAAAAGGTATCAGCTTGTATAATGGTATTGTTGATATTTTTAGTATTAATGAATCTAGCAGCACAAATGATAAGACATAAATTTGAAAAGAAATGGAACTAAAAAATGAATAAAATAGAAGCAAAAAAAGTAAATGTTTTTTATGGAGATAAACAAGCTCTTTTTGACATCAACATGGATATACCAGAAAGACAAGTAACGGCATTAATTGGCCCGTCTGGATGTGGAAAATCTACTTTTCTAAGATGTTTAAACAGAATGAACGATGTAATTGAAATTTGTAAAGTTGAAGGAGAAATTAAAATTAATGATTATGATATCAATCAAAAGAGTACAGACGTTGTAAGATTAAGAGAAAAAATTGGAATGGTGTTTCAAAAACCAAATCCATTTCCTAAAACTTTGTATGAAAATATTTCTTATGGACCTGAAATCCACGGTATGGCTCAATCTAAAGATGAGCTTGATCAAATTGTTGAAGATAGTTTAAAAAAAGCAGCTCTTTGGAATGAGGTTAAAGATAGATTAAATGAACCAGGAACAGGTCTTTCAGGAGGACAGCAACAAAGACTTTGTATAGCAAGAGCCATTTCTGTTAAACCTGAGGTAATTTTAATGGATGAACCTTGTTCAGCTTTAGATCCTATAGCAACAGCACAAATTGAGGAACTAATTGATGAATTAAAAAAAGAACATACTATTGTTATAGTAACTCACTCAATGTCTCAAGCAGCACGTGTATCACAGCAAACTGGATTTTTTCATTTAGGTAAATTGATAGAAGTTGGGTCTACTGATAAGATATTTAAAAACCCGAATCAACAACAAACACAAGATTATATTACAGGGAGATTTGGATAATGACTGAGAAGCCACATACAGTAAAATCTTATGAGGAACAATTACAACAACTAACTAATAATTTGGTTATTATGGGAGGTAATTGTGAAACAGCTTTGGGAAATTCTATAAAGGCTCTGTGCAATAACGATAACTCAATTGCAGATACTGTAATAAATAATGATGCTGTCATTGATAATTTTGAAAGTCAAATAGAACAAGAAGTTGTTGATTTGATTGCATTAAGACAACCGATGGCTATAGATTTAAGGGAAACTGTAACTGCTCTCAAAATATCTTCTGACCTTGAAAGAGTAGGTGATTTAGCCAAAAATATTTCTAAAAGAACCAAACTAATAAACAATAATTTACCTGATAATCTGACACAATCTATAGAGAGAGTTGGAACTATGGTGCAAAAACAACTTAAATTAGTATTAGACTCATACACAAATAGATCACCTGAAATGGCATTAGATGTTTGGGAAAAAGATGAAGAAGTAGACAATCTAACTAATTCGTGTATGGAAGAAGTAATCAAATATCTCAAGTCAGGAAATGAAAATATTGAGTATGGATCTCATTTGCTTTTTGTTACAAAAAATATTGAAAGAATAGGAGATCATGTAACTAATATTGCAGAACAAATTTATTTCCTAGTTAAAGGATCTTACTTAGAAGGAGATAGACCTAAAGGTTCACAGCCAATAGTTAATGGTGAAAAATAAATAATGTCTGCACATCTGTTTATAGCTGAAGATGAGTCTCCTATAATAACATTGTTAAAGTATAATTTAGAAAAAGAAGGTCACAAAGTAAGTTATTCAGAAAATGGAGAGGATGCTCTTAAACAAATAAAAGACAAACATCCCGATTTAATATTAATGGATTGGATGCTACCTGATTTATCAGGGGTAGATATTTGTAAAAATTTAAAAAAAGATAAAAAATTTAAAGACATACCTATAATAATGGTTACTGCCAAAGGTGAAGAGGAAGATAAATTAAAAGCATTTGATACAGGTGCTGACGATTATGTTACAAAACCATTTAGTCAAAAAGAATTAAATGCAAGAATAAAATCTCTTTTAAGAAGATCTAAACCACAGTCCTCTGAAGATGTGGTTGTTTTCAGTGATTTAAAAATAGATAGAATAACAAAAAGAGTCTACAGAAAAAATATAGAAATTAACCTGGGTCCTACAGAATTTAAGCTTTTGGATTTTTTTATCAAAAATCCAAAAAGAGTTTATTCAAGAGAACAGCTTCTAAATAATGTTTGGGGTGAAAATATATATGTAGAGTCTAGAACCGTAGATGTTCATATTAGAAGATTAAGACAAGCAATAAATATTAAAGATACAAAGCCATTAATAAGGACAGTAAGATCAGCTGGCTATTCTTTAGAAACCTGAATATCCTTAGGTCTTACAAATTCTTTCAATACACCTTTGTTTACAACTTCAGACCAATCTTTAATTTTAAAATTAATTTTAGCAAAAGCTGATGTTGAAAATTTATAATTAAGTAGTTTAAACAAATTACTATTATGATTTTTTATCAATTCTCTAACTAAATTTGTTATTACCGGCTCGTGGTTAATTAAAAGTATAGAATTATATGTTTTTGGAACTTTTTTGATATATTCAATTATTTTCTTCTCATCTGTTAAATAAAGTTTTTTTGATGAAAAAATTTTTTTAGGCTTTTTTAGCTTTTTTAATAATATTTGTAAGGTTTTTTTGGTTCTCTTTGATGAAGAAACTAAGACATAATCAAAATTAATTTTTTTTGTAACAAAAAATTCACAAACCAACTTAGCATTTTTCTTACCACGTTTATTTAATGGTCTATCAAAATCCTCCAAATTTAAGTTGCTCCAACTAGATTTTGAATGTCGCATGACATATAATTCAAACATATTTCCTAAATATTATGAGTACTCAAAAAAAACAATACAAAGATGAACTTAAATCAAGATATATCAATAGAGAATTATCATGGTTAAAATTTAATGATAGAGTTCTACTGGAAGCACAAAATATTGAAAACCCACTATTTGAAAGAGTTAAATTTTTATCAATAGCAGGTTCAAATCTTGATGAATTTTTTATGGTCAGAGTTGCTGGACTACATAGTCAAATAAAACAAGAGGTTGATTCTTTAAGTTCTGATGGTCTTACACCTGAAGAACAAATGGCAAAAGTTGTAAGTGAAACAAATAATCTTTTAAAAAAACAGAATAAAATTTTTAAAGAATTAGTTTTACAATTAAAAAAAACCAATATTAATTTAGCAAAACCTCAAAGCTTAAGTAATTCTGAAAAAAAAAAATTATTAGAAATTTTTAATGAGGAAATTTATCCACTATTAACACCTTCTGCAATTGATCCAGCACATCCATTTCCATTTATAGTTAATCAAGGACGTGCTTTAGTAATGAAATTGAAGAAGAAAAATAAAAAAAGAATACTCAATTCTATTATTGTTATACCAAAAGCATTACCTAGATTTATAGAAGTTAAAGGAAATAAAAATTTTAAAAAATATGTTGTTATTGATGATTTGATTAGTTTTTTTGCTTCAGAAATCTTTCCTGATCATAACGTTGAACTTAAGATGCTCTTTAGGGTAATAAGAGATAGTGATGTGGAAATACAAGAGGAAGCTGAAGATCTTGTAAGATCATTTGAGTTGGCATTAAAACAAAGAAGAACAGGGGATATTGTAAGACTTGAGATTATAAAAAATAGTAACAATGAACTTGTTAAATTTATAACAAATAAGTTAAACATTAATTCTGATTATATTTATGAAATAGAAGGATTAGTTGGTATTCAAGATATTGACCAAATTTGTAAAATTAAAAATCCAAAGTTTAAATTTAAACATTTTAATCCAAGAGACGTTGAGAGATTAAAAGAATATAACTATAATTTTTTTGAAACAATTAAGAAAAAAGATTTAATAGTTCATCATCCGTTTGAAACTTTTGATGCTGTAATTGAGTTACTTAATCAAGCAGCCAACGATAAAAAAGTTATTGCAATCAAACAAACCCTTTATCGAACAACACTAGACTCGCCTATAGTAAAAGCACTTATTTTAGCAGCAGAAAATGGTAAGGCTGTAACAGCCTTAATAGAAATAAAGGCTAGATTTGATGAAGAAGCAAATATACAATTGGCTAGAAGCTTAGAGAAAGCTGGTGTTCAAATTGTTTATGGTTTTGCAAAATACAAAACACATGCAAAATCTTCACTAATATTAAGAAGAGAACAAGGTAAAATTCAAACTTACATTCACTTGGGTACAGGCAATTATCATCCTGTAAATGCTAAAATTTACACTGATTTATCATTATTTAGTTCAGATAAGAAATTAGCATCCGATGTAGAAAAGTTTTATAATTATGTTACAGGCTATGCCAAACCAAGAAATCTTAATAAAATTTCTATTTCTCCAATAAACTTAAGAAAAACACTTAATGAACTAATAAATAATGAAATTTTAAATTCCAAAAAAGGGAAGAACGGAGAAATTTGGGCAAAAATGAATTCATTAGTCGACCCGGATATAATTGATAAACTATACGAAGCGTCAAATGCTGGTGTTAAAATTTATTTGTTTGTTAGAGGAGTTTGTTGTTTGAGGCCAGGATTAAAAAATATATCTGAAAATATTATAGTAAAAAGCATTATTGGAAGATTTTTAGAACATTCTAGAATTTACTGTTTTGCAAATGGCAAATCAATGCCAAGTAGAGAAGCCAAAGTATTTATTTCTTCTGCTGATTTAATGCCTAGAAACCTTAATCGGAGAGTAGAACTTCTAGTTCCAATTGAAAATAAAACAGTACACGAGCAAGTTTTAGACCAAATAATGTTGGCAAATTATTTAGACAAAAAACAAAGTTGGGTTCTTAATGCAAATGGAGATTACAAAAAAATTCAATATAGTAAGAACGATTCCTTTTCTGCACACGATTATTTTATGAATAATCCAAGTCTGTCAGGAAGGGGAAAGGCTAAGTTAAAAATGAAACCAAAAAAACTAAATTTAAAAGCAGTTTGAGATGCAAATAAAAGTTTTAAAAAGTAAACAAAGTTTAAAACTAAAACAAGCAAAAGTCGCTATAATAGATATTGGATCAAATTCTATCAGAATGCTTATTTATGATGATTTTAGCTCATCAAGGGTACCTTTTTTTAATGAAAAAGCTGTTTGTGAGTTAGGAAAGAATTTAGACAAATCCAGAAAACTACATAAATCAGGTGTAGTCTACGCTTTAAAAGTATTAAAAAGATTTTCTGAAATTTTAAACATTTCAAAAATCTCTAACATAAAAATTATTGCAACAGCTGTGCTAAGAGAAGCTATGGATGCAAAACCTTTTGTGCAGGAAGTTGAAAAACTATTTAAAAAAAAAATTGAGATTTTAACCGGTGAAGAAGAAGCTGAGAGTTCAGCTGAAGGTGTAAAAATTGGATTTGATAATGTAGATGGTCTGGTTGCTGATTTAGGAGGTGGAAGTTTAGAGTTAGCTCGCATAGAAAATGGAACGATAACTAATAAAACATCATTACCCTTAGGTGTTTTGAGGCTATTAAATAACCCTATAGTAAAAAAAAGAAACTTATCTAAGTATATAAAAAAATTATTGAGAGATGAAAAATGGTTATCTAAGAAAAAATTTGAAAATTTATATTTAGTTGGTGGAACTTGGAGAGCTTTATTTAAATTACATCTGTTTCAAAATAACCACCCAGTTCACATTATTCATCAATACTCTATTGATAATCAATCATTGTCAAAATTTATAGAAAAAATCTCTGCTATGAATAAATCTAAACTTAAAACTGTTGAATATATATCCAAATCAAGAACACCATATTTGCCTTATAGTTCTATAATTTTAGGTGATTTAATGAATATTACTAATCCAAAAAATATAATATGTTCGATTAGTGGTATTAGGGAAGGTTCTCTTGCAAAAGATCATTTTAAAAATGTAGATGGTAAAGAGGTTTTTGATAAATCATTAGAGCATATTGCAAAAAAAAGAGGAGACTTAGGTTTTACCTTTAAAAAATATTTTGAATTTATAAAACCAGTTTTTGATGGAAATGAACACTTTAGTGAAAAATTGTTAAATTGGGCTTGTGTTCTAAGTCATATGGATTGGGGTTTGGGAGCATTTCAAAAAGCTGAATTAGTTTTTCAAGAAACCTTAAATACTCCTTTATTAAGATTATCTCACAAAGAAAGAATTCAAATAGCTTTATCATGTTACTGGAGATACTGCAGTATAAAGTATAATCCAAAAATAGAATATCTCACCTATCTAAATAACAATGAAATTTTCTCGAGTAAGCAAGTAGGTTCAGCACTAAGATTTGCCCATTCACTAACTTCAATTTCAACAATTTTTTTAGAGGAATTTAAATTATACAGAAGAGGGAACGCTGTTTTTTTAAAAATACCTTCAGAACATCAGGAAATAATTTCTAAACAAGTCACAAAAAAATTTAAAGCTTTATCAAGAGAATTATTTTTAGAACCTAGAGTAATATACTCAAATAACTGAAATAAATTTTTAAAATACAACTTAGAAGAGATCGCTACTTTTATTGTAACAAAAAGTTAAAAAAAATTAAACTTTTTATTAATCAATTTGTAATTTTTTTTTGCAATTGTATTCACAAAGGAGAAAAAAATTATGAATAAAAAAAATATTGAGTTGCATAATTTATCAATTGATGAATATGATGAAATAAATAATCCACCACCATCTGAAGTAGAATTTGATATTATTTTAAAAAAAGCAATGAGTAGAAGAAGCTTTATAAAAGGCAGTGCTATGTTTGGTGCATCAGCTTTTGTATTGGGTTCTGGTTTGAATATGCTTAGCACATCAGATGCTGAGGCAGCTTTTTCAGGATTAATTGATTTTAAACCAATAAAAGCAAATACAACCGATGACATTACAATACCTAATGGTTTTAATTGGGAAATAGTAGCTAAATGGGGTGATCCACTTTACAGTAAAGGAAAATGGTTTGATCACTTCACAAGAGGTGATGGTGAAAGTCAGGAATTATCATTTGGTGATAACAATGATGGTATGGATACTTTTACCACAAAGGATGGAAAGACAATTATTGCTGTAAACAATGAATATGTAAATAGATCTATAATTTATGGCAACAGACGAACAAAACTTCCAGAAAATGAGGATGATGTAAGAAAAGGTAAGGCTGGCCATGGAGTAAGTATTTTTGAAATCTCAAACGAAAATGGAAAGTGGGAAATAGTTAAAGACTCTATGTACAACAGAAGAATTACAGCAGAGTCTCTTATGGAAATTACTGGTCCAGCAAGAGGTCATTCACTATTGAAAACAATCTCTGATCCAACTGGTACTAAATCATTAGGAACTTGGAATAATTGTGGAAATGGTAAAACTCCATGGGGCACTTATTTAGCCTGTGAGGAAAATTTTAATGGTTATTTCTCTAACACAGACCCTGATGCAGAAGTTCCGCCTGAGTTTAAAAGATATGGTATATCTACTAAAGATTGGGGTTATGCTTGGGGAAAATATGATAATAGATTCTCTTGGGATTTAGAGCCAAATGAACCTAATAGAGCAGGATATGTAGTGGAGATTGATCCTCTTAATCCTTCATCAACACCAAAAAAAAGAACTGCGTTAGGTAGATTCAAGCATGAAAACGCAGAAGTAGTTCTTGGAAAAAATAATGAAGTTATTGTTTATCTTGGAGATGATGAAAGAGGTGAATATCTTTATAAATTTATATCATCAAAAAAATATAGTAAAAATGGTGATAATTCCGAAGTTTTAGAAGATGGAGATTTATTTGTTGCCAAGTTTGATGACAATGGCAAAGGTAAATGGTTACCTTTAACACCTGAAACAACAGGAATGAAGTCTAAAGCCGAAATAGCTATTCACACTAGAATAGCAGCTTCTGCAGCAGGTGGGACTACAATGGATAGACCTGAATGGGTTGCAGCAAATCCATTAAAAGCAGAAGCATATGTTGCTTTAACAAATAATAAGAACAGAGGAAAAAAACCAAATGCTGGTGGTGATGATACGTCTGTAAATGGACCTAACCCTAGAATAAATAATCAATATGGTCAAATTGTTAGATGGACAGCAGACAGAGGTGATCATGCCTCATCTGATTTTAAATGGGATATATTTGTTTTAGTTGGAAATCCAGCTGTTCACAAAGGACCAAATGCTGGATCTAAAAACATAACTAAGGAAAATATGTTTAATGCTCCTGATGGTATTAAATTTGATTCTAAAGGAGGATTATGGATACAAACTGATGGAAAGTATTCTAATTCGGGAGATTTTGCTGGAATGGGTAATAATCAAATGTTGTATGGTGACCCAAAGACAGGTGAGATTAAAAGATTCCTTGTAGGACCTAATGAGGCAGAGGTTACAGGATTGACCTGGAGTAAAGATTACAAAACAATGTTTGTTGGTATTCAACATCCAGGTGAAAAAGGTAATTCTACATGGCCAGACGGACCTGGTACCGCTCCAAGATCTTCAATTATTGCTATTAGAAAATATGATGGCTCTAGAATTGGTTAATTAACATTAAACCCCTTTAAATACGCTCGATAATTTATCGAGCGTATTTTTTTTTATAAAACAAAAACATACCGATATGTGATGCGTTGTTAAATTTACCATTCTTAATTAATTTAATTATTTGATGATCTGAAACTATATGTATTTTTATTCCATTTTCTGGCTTTGAAATTTTAATAAGATTATTACAAAAAAAACCAGTAATTTTAGTGGTGAGCCGACCTGGTTCAGAATAAAACGAAGTAATTTTTTTCAATTTATTTCTTGATTTATATCCCGTTTCTTCAATTAGTTCTTTTTTAGCAGATATTAAAGCCGTTTCATGTTTTTCAATGATACCAGATGGAAATTCATAATTAATTTTATTTATAGGAATTCTTTTCTGAGAAACCAAAATATATTTGTTATTTATTTTAGGTATAACTATCGAAAGATTAGACGTCTTAAAATAATGATAAAATTCTTTTTTTTTAAAAGGTTTATTGATTAGTTCAATATTATTACTGAGTTTAAAATTTTTCAATTTTTCTGTAAGAATAATTTTTTAACTATAAAAATTGCTATTATCATTCCAATTAATTCTGCCATTATATAAAATGGTGTATTTAAATAATTTATACCAGTAAATGATTCTGTAAAAGTTCTAGCTATTGCAACTGCAGGATTTGCAAATGATGTTGATGAAGTAAACCAGTAACCAGCTGTAATATATAAACCAACTGAAGCAGCTACAGTAATTTTACCCGATTTCATTGAACCAAAAATTATCATTATAAGACCTAAAGTAGCTACTATTTCTGATACAAATATATAAACACCATCTCTTGATTTTGTTGATAGCTCAAATATTTGATGTTCAAAAAAAAAGTTAGCTAAAGCTACACCCAACATGCACCCTAAGATTTGAGCAGAAATATAAAAGGGAAGTAATCTTTTTTTTAATTTTCCAGTAATTGTCATTGCAACACTAACAAATGGATTGAAGTGAGCACCAGATACGTCAGCAAATACTGTAATTAACACAAATAAACCAGCGCCTGTTGCTATAGTATTGGCAATTAGCATTACAGCTATATCGTTGGTCAGATTTTCAGCCATTAAGCCTGATCCAACTATGATCATTACTAGAAAGCAACTTCCAATAAATTCTGAAAGAAAATATCTACTTTTATTTTTCATTTACCCAATCTTTAATTTTACTACTTATAATATTGAATGTGTTTCTAATGATTATTTGCTTTTCTTCATTATTTGCACTTTGAAGTTTGGATACAGGATCTTCAATATCCCAATGTATTATTTGTTCCTTTTGAGGCCAGATAGGGCACACCTCATTATTTGCGTTATTGCATACGGTAAATACATGATCCATTTTTATTTCATTATTTATAAATTCTTCAAAGTTTTTAGAACTATAGTTGCTTAGATTATAATTTTTGTTTTTCTCTAAAAAACTTTTAACATCTTGATTGATTGTTCCAGAAGGATTACTTCCAGCACTAAAAGCTTTAAATTTATCTGAGTATTCATTATTTATAATACTTTCAGCTATAATACTTCTTGCAGAATTACCAGTGCATACAAATAATATATTTTTCATTAAAAAATAATTTTATAAATACCAATTACAAATAGTGGAATTTGTAATCCAAAATTAGTTAAGATAGCCTTATCCTTTAATAAAAACCCTGAAATTGTCCATCCAACAACACCAAGTCCATGAAAATATATATTCAGTGGATAAATATTAAGATTTGTAAGTAAAATACCAGTTAATACCAAAAATGTACTGATCCATTTAAGATATTTTTTTAAAAATAACATTCAAAATTTATATGAATGTTATGTTAAAGATTTATTACAAAGAACTTTAATGTAATTTAATTTTTTTGGAGTTCGTAGATTGAAACGTAGTGTTTCTTTTTAGGTAGTGGGATTATTGTTGGAACTTTAGTTAATCTTGGTTTTATCGATTTATTTCCTACAATAATATTTTTGTCATAATTTTCTAAATTTACTTCAGGATGAGGGTTTCCATCATTGATTAATGGCCAAGCATCACAAGCTCTATAACCAAATAAAATTAAGGGTCTTGAGTTATTCATAAGATTGTGTCCAGACCCATGGACTGATCTACAATGAAAAAACACTACTGTACCAGCGGTTCCTGTTATAGAAACACTATCTTTAGTTCCTATTTTATTTTTCTTAGTATCTATTTTTCCAACAAAGTAATTTTCTTTGCTGTGGTGGCTATATAATTTCTTTTTGTGTGAATTTTTTATTATTTTAAGAGGCCCATTTTTTTCATAGCAATCATCTAAATATATACCAACTGTGATTAAATCATCATTTGTATGTGGGTAAAAAGCCCAATCTTGGTGCCATCCAATTTCACTTCCTTTTTTCTTATTAGGTAGTTTAAAATTTAATTTACCAAGATGAAATCTAACTGTTCCACCTAACAATTTTTTAGCTATTGATATTATCTTTTTATCTCTAGATAAATCATAGAAAACTTTATGTCTGTTCTGAGGATTATTTAATCTTAATATCTCTTTATTATTTGAAGAATCTGAATTGTAAACAAAATGGTAATTATCATATGACTGAGTACCATTTTTACCATTACTTTTTTTTCTTTTTTTTTCTTTAGAAATTACTTCATTAACAATTTTATTAATTTTATTTATCTTTGTTTGAGAAATTAGGTTTTCTTTAACTATAAATCCATTTTTCTTAAATAAATTTAAGTCTTTCATCAACCAACTATAATCAAAAATATATAATTTAGACAATAATTTTTTTAAACATTATGTGTAAATTATGTTGACAATATTTTGTTATGTTATAACATAACAATATGTCTAATAAAGAATTAGTCTTTAATATAATTAAAAAATCATCCAAGCATTTAACTGCTTATGAGATATTAGATAAGCTACAAAAAATTAAAAAAACTCAACCAATGACTGTTTATAGAGCTTTGGATAGTTTGATTGAAGAGGAGAGAATTCATAAATCAAATCAAACAAAAACTTATATTTTATGTAATCATACTCATGAAGATAATCATAATACAGCTATAGCAATATGTGAGAAATGTGGTGATACAGAAGAACTTAAATCAAATATCTTTTTAGAATTTTTTAAAAAAAATAATATTAAAAAATATGATTTTAATAGTTTTAAAATGGAAGTTTTAACTACTTGCAAGGATTGTAATTAATGGAACACGCACATTCTCTACCTGAATTTTTACATTTTTTAGAAGAAGTTGATATTTTGAGAGGTGTAATTTTTGGGTTAGTGCACACAATAATTCCTGTAATTGGTTATTATTCCGGATGGAGTATCAATAGACTATTAAAAATTATTTCTAACGGATATATAGCTGGATTGGTTGGTGTTATATTTGCTCATATTATTGCTGATTTTATAGCTGCTACTTTAGATCCACACTTAAAATCTGCAGCAATAGGGATAGTGATTGGTGGTTTGATACCTTTGTCAGTAATACCTTTAATGGAAAAATATGTTACCAAAAGTAAGTATCACGTAGTAGTAGGTGATCACGAAGATTTAAAAAAGGATTTGAAAAGTAAGCATAAATAATATTTAATGATTGGGTGTCTACAGTAGCACTTACTTTAAATGAGATTTATGATTTAGCTAAAAAAACACTTTTAGCTAATGGATGCGATGATGAGACAGCATCAATTTTATCAGATTTAATTAGAAATGCTGAAAGAGATGGATCAGTATCACATGGTTTGTTTAGATTACCAGCATATGTTATAGGCCTTAAAGGTGGAAAGGTAAATGGCAAAGGGAAACCCGAAATAAAAAAAATATCACCTTCTGTAATTAAAGTTGAGGGAAATAATTGTTTAGCACCTGTTGTATTAAATAAAGGATTACCTGAATTAGCTAAAGCTGCAAAAGAAAATGGTGTTGCGGTATTAGCAATAAACAATTCACATCATATGGCCGCTATGTGGCCTGAAACAGAAAAATTAGCTGAAGATGGTTTAGTTGCTTTTGCCTGTACATCTTACAAACCTGCTGTTGCACCTGCAGGAGCTATAAAACCATTATTTGGAACGAACCCAATTTCATTTGCTTGGCCAAGACCTGGAAAAACTCCAGTTGTTTACGATATGGCAACTGCATCGATGGCTATGGGTGAAGTTCAGGTTGCCAAAAGAGAAGGGCACAAAGTTCCACTTGGAACTGGTTTGACTAAAGATGGAAAAGAAACAACTGATCCAGGTCAAATTGCTGATGGTGGAGTATTATTACCGTTCGGTGGTTACAAAGGCTCTGCAATTGCAATGATGGTTGAATTATTAGCGGGCGCTTTAGTTGGTGATAATTTTAGTTACGAAACAGCTGCTAAAGATAATAACGATGGTGGACCTCCAAGCGGTGGTGAATTTATATTAGCAATAAATCCAGATAAAACTTCAGGAACTGATTGGCAGAAACATGCAGAAGAATTTTTTGAGAAGATGAAATCAATGGGTGAAGTAAGATTACCAGGTGAAAGACGTCATAAAAATAGATCGGACACTGGTCCAAGAAATATAAACGAAGAGTTAGTTAATAAAATTAAATCTTTAAGCTAAAGTAATTTCAATAGGAGTGTGGTCAGAGGGTTTTTCTCTTCCACGAGGATCTTTGTTGATATTTATATCTTTAATTTGATCAATTAGTGAATTTGAAACTAAAAAATGGTCAATTCTCATGCCATTATTTTTTTGCCAAGCACCTCTCATATAATCCCAAAATGTGTATCCTTCTTTCTCTTCATTAAAATATCTATATACATCATTGAAACCCAGATTTATCATCTCTCTAAATTTTTTTCTAATTTCTAACCTATATAAAGCGTCATTCTCGAAACTTTTTACATTATAAACATCTTCTGCAGATGGAATTATATTAAAATCACCTGCAAGAATTAAGTTTGGATTTTTCTTAGATAAAGTTTTTAGTTGTTTGATTAATTGATCTAGCCAATTTTTTTTGTAGTCATATTTTTCAGTATCAACAGGATTTCCATTGGGAGTGTATATATTTATTATTTGAATAGTTTTTTTCTTATGTTCAAATTCAGCAGAAATTATTCTTGATTGTTTTAATTTATCTTTAATTAAATCAGTTCTAATATTTTTTAATTTATTTTTTGAAATAATTGCTACACCATTGTAACTTTTTTGACCAAATACGTGGCTTTCATAATCAATTGAAGAAAAATCATCATAAGGAAAATTGATATCCTCGGTTTTGATTTCCTGCATCATTAAAATATCTGGTTTATATTTTAATAAATAGCTTTTGATATTTTCAATTCTTGCTCTTACAGAGTTAACATTCCAGGATGAAATCAGCATTAAAGTGAGAAAGAAACACCACAACCACAAGAAGATTTTGTTTGTGGGTTAGATATTTTAAATTGTTCACCTATTAACTCAGAAACATAGTCAACTTCAGACCCTTTAAGTAAATCTGCAGAAGTTTTATCAATTAAAATATTTTGATAATTTAGATCGTCATCTTGTTTTGATTTGTCAAAAGTGAATTCGTATTGAAATCCTGAACAACCACCACCTTTAATAGCGATTCTAAAAAATGAACCTTTATCTTTTTTTGCTAACAAACTTTCTATTTGTTTTAACGCATTATCTGTAAATTTAATTTCTTTAATCATGTCTCAACACTGATATTACTAATATAATACTTAATTATTTTAATTAAAGGATGAAAAAAGACGCTTTGTTAGGGGTATACAAAAGTAAAGGCAGACTAATTAAGGAAGCTAACTCAAAATATCGATCTCCTTTTCAAAGAGATAGAGATCGTATTATTCATAGCGCATCATTTAGAAGGTTAAAACATAAAACCCAAGTATTTGTTAATACTGAAGGAGATCATTTTAGAACAAGGATTACTCACTCAATCGAAGTTGCTCAAATTGCAAGATCAATAGCTAAATATTTAAAATTAAACGAGGATTTAGCTGAAACTTTAAGTTTAGCACATGATTTAGGCCACACCCCGTTCGGTCATGCTGGAGAAGATGCCTTACATGAATGCATGGAGAATTATGGTGGTTTTGATCACAACCTTCAAACTTTAAGAATAGTTATGTTTTTAGAAAATAAGTATTTTAAGTTTAAGGGATTAAACTTGACCATAGAAACGTTAGAAGGTCTTCTTAAACATAACGGACCTGTTGAGGATATTGGTTTAGTTAATAAGTTAATAGGGTTAAAAGCTTTTAAAGGTAAAATTGAATATAATTCATTTCCCTCTCTTGAAGCTCAAATTTCAGCAATTTCAGATGATATTGCTTATAACAATCATGATATTCAAGACGGAATAAAAGCTAATCTTTTTAAAATGGAGGAATTGGTCGAAATAGATTTTTTTAAAAATATTCATAAAAAATATAAAAATAAAATTACTAATAAAAATTATAAAATTGCAATTTATCAAATTATAAGAGACTCAATTGATCTCATGGTTAGAGATTTATTGAGCAATACCCAAAAAAATATTCAAAAACTTAAGGTAAAATCCTCAAGAGATGTAGCTAAATCTAATGAGTTAATCGTTTGTTTTTCTAACCAAATTAAGAATGCAGAAAAAGAAATTAAATCTTTCTTAAGAGACAAAATGTACGACAACAAGTCAGTATTGAAAAAAAATCATAAAGGTAAATTAATAATTAAGAAATTGTTTAAAATAATTAAATCAAATCCAAGAAAATTTTTGTCCAAAGATCAATTGACTAAAGACAAATATAGAGCTATTTCAGATTTTATATCTGGTATGACTGATAGATATGCTATTAACCTTTATAACGATAATAAATGAATATTTTTGAATTATATTTAGATAAAATTAAATCTGTTATCGTCGATTTGAATAAAAATAATAAACTAGAAATTCCAGAGAGTTTTAATGGTATTAATGCAGAAATACCTCCACCAAAATTTGATTGTGATATTTCAACAAATGTTGCAATGGTTCTATCAAAAATCAATAAAACCTCACCATTACAGCTAGCAGAAAAACTTGCTCCCGAAATTAAAAATAATGACAGCGAAATCGAAACAATATCTGTAGCCAAACCAGGATTTATTAATATTAAATTTAAACCATCTTATTGGTCAAATTTTATTAAAAGTATCACAGATAATGCAGATAGTTTTGGAATAAATGACAAAGAGAAAAAAAATAATTATTTAGTAGAGTTTGTTTCAGCAAACCCGACAGGTCCTTTACATGTAGGACATTGTAGAGGTGCTATTCTAGGTGATGTTATCTCTAATGTTTTAATTTTTAATAAACACAAAGTTACAAAAGAATATTATGTGAATGATTATGGTAACCAAATTATAAATTTTACTAAATCAGTATATTTTAGAATAAGAGAAGTTCATTTTAAAGAAACATTTCCTGAAGATAATCCTGATTTGTACCCTGGGGATTATCTAATTGATTTTGCAAAAAATATAATTTCAAATAATTCAGATCTTAAATTTGATAATTTTGATGAAATTAGAGATAAATTAACTGTCTTATCAATAGAGCAGGCGCTTCTGCTTATCAAAAACAATCTTAATAGCTTGGGTATTAAACATGATAATTTTGTTAGTGAAAAAAATATCGTATTAAACAATGAAGTTGAAAGTGTAATAGATTTTTTAGAAAAAAATAACTTTATTTATAAAGGAAAAATCAAAGCCCCAGCTGGTGAAGATAACAAAGATTGGGTTGAAAGAGAGCAATTATTATTTAAATCAACAGAATTTGGTGACGATAAAGATCGTGCACTTCAAAAATCTGATGGCACATGGACTTATTTTGCAAGTGACGTTGCTTATCATAAAAATAAAGTTGATCGAAATTTTGATTACTTAATCAATATTCTTGGAGCAGATCATGCAGGTTATATAAAACGGATTACCTCATCGGTTGAAGCACTGTCAGGAAAAAAAGATACATTAATTTGTAAAATTAGCCAGTTGGTCAAGTTAATTAAAGATAACAAGCCTTTCAAAATGTCTAAAAGAAAAGGAGATTATATTACCGTAGATGACTTGATTGAAGAAGTTGGAAGAGATGCAACAAGATTTATTATGCTTAACAGAAGTAGTGATGTTGAATTAGATTTTGATTTCGATGCAGTCAAAGAAAAATCTAAAGACAATCCATTATATTATGTTCAATATTGTTACGCTAGAATTTCATCTGTATTTAAACATATAGATAAAGACTTAAATTCAAAAATTGAATTATATGATTTCAATTTTGAATATTCTAATGATGAAATTAAAATTTTAAAAAAATTATCTGAATGGCCAAAATGTATTGATGCAGCTAGTACAAAATTAGAACCACATAGAATACCTGTTTACTTATACGATCTTGCATCGGAATTTCACTCGTATTGGAATTTAGGAAAACAATTTCCTGAAAAAAGGTTCATTAATGATCAAAAAACAGTCTCACCAGATAAATTGATCTTTTTGAAGGCTATTTCTAATGTAATAAAAACAGGCATGGATATTGTTGGTGTAGATACACCAAATCAAATGTAATGCTTAAAGAAATAAAGTACTTAATATTTGTTTTAGTAATACTTTTATTTATTTTTTTTACAGGAAAATATTATTTTTCAGATGAACACAAAAAAAAATCATATAGATCTCATCAAAATATTGATGAGAAAATAAAATTATATTCAAAAAATTTACCAGTTTTAGAGAATGATACTCAAAATGTAATTGAGTATGTTAAGCAAACAAACAAAAAGAAAAAGAAAAAATTTAATTTTTGGAAATTATTAGATAATGATAAGTAAAAGAAAATCTTTTATAGTTGGTTTAAAATCAACAAAGTTATCTAAAAATGAAATTTTATTTCTAAAAAAATATAAACCTTGGGGAATTATCCTATTTACTAGAAATATTACATCTTTTGATCAAGTTAAAAAATTAACCTCTAGCATTAGAAAAATTTTTAAGGATAAAAAATATCCAATCATGATTGATCAAGAAGGAGGAAGAGTAAACAGATTAAGAAATTTAATTTCCTTTGATAATATGACATCTGAATATTTTGGAGATTTGTTTAGTAAAGATAAAAAAAAATTTGAAATCGTTTATAAGTTATTTGTAGATAAAACCTCTTATTTATTGAATTTAATTGGTGTGAATATCAATACTGTTCCAGTTTTAGACCTTAGAGTAAATGGTGCAAGCAAGGTAATTGGTGATCGATCTTATTCAAAAAATAAAAAAATTGTCTCTAAATTAGGGGATATTTGTATTGAATTATTTCAAAATAACTCAATAGGAACTGTAATGAAGCATATACCTGGTCACGGTTTAGCAAAAGTCGACAGTCATTACTTAACACCGATTATTAACAAAACATATAGATATCTTCTTAAAAACGATTTTTGGACATTTAAAAAGAAGAAATGTTTATTTGCAATGACAGGTCATGTTGTTTATTCAAAAATTGATAAAAATAACACTGCCACACACTCTAAAAAAATAATTAATATTATTAGGAAAAATATAGGATTTAAGAATATTTTAATTTCAGATGACTTATCAATGAAGAGTTTAAGTGATGATTTAAAACTTAATACTATTAATTTATTCAGCGCAGGTTGTAATATAGCACTTCATTGCAATGGAAATATGAAAGAAATGAAGATAGTCGCAGAAAATTCACCTCAAGTGAATAGTTTTATTGTTAAAAAAACATCTCAATTTTATAAAATTTTAAGTTAATATCTTTTCATGTCTGCCACTGATTCTGAATTATTTAATGTTGATATAAATAATTATAATGGACCATTGGATGTACTTTTAGATTTAGCAAAAGCTCAAAAAGTTGATCTAGAAGAAATATCTATAACTATGTTAGCAGATCAATTTCATGAGTATATTACTAATGAAAAAAACTTAAATTTAGAAATTGCTTCTGAATATCTTTTAATGGCGACATGGTTAGCTTATTTAAAATCAAAATTACTTTTGCCTGGTACTCCTGAAGAAGAATTTAAAGTTCAAGAAGTTGCAGAAAAGTTAAAATTACAGCTGAAAAAATTAGAATTAATTAGATTATTATCCGAACAAATGCTTAAGAGAAAAAGATTAGGTAGAGAAATAAGAACAAGAGGTATGAAAGGAAATATTAGATCAATTTATAGCACGGAATATAACTTAAGTTTATTTGAACTAATGAAAGCTTACTCAACAATAATAATGACTAAAGATTTTCAAAAAATGAATATTCCAAAACTTCCTGTTTTTACAACAGAAGATGGCATCAAAACAATTAGAGAATTTTTTGGCAAACTATTTGAGTGGAAAAAATTGGATGAATTAATACCAAGTAATTTTAAAAGTGGTTCAAAATACAAAAAAACTGGCAAAGCTGGAATTTTTGCTGGATCATTAGAATTAGTTAAAGAAGGAAATTTATCAATTAAACAAGATAAATTATTTGATGAAATATATATAAAGGAAATAAATGATTAAAAAAGCAAAAGCTTCAAAAGATAATGTTTTAAAATTCCCATCAAAATTATCTGATTTAGATAAAGAAATAGAAGCAATTATTTTTGCTGCAGCTGAGCCTTTAGATGTAGATACAATAGAAAGTAAAGTTTCTAAAAAAGGTAATGTTCCAGAATCTTTAGAAAAATTAAAACAAGAATATTCAAACAGGGGAATTAATTTAATTTGTATAAAAGATAAGTGGTCTTTTAGAACATCACCAAATTTATCAAGTTTGATGTCCCAAGAGAAAACTGTTGAAAAGAAACTATCCAGAGCTGCAGTAGAAACCTTAGCTATAATTGTTTATCATCAACCGGTTACTAGAGCTGAAATTGAAGAAATAAGAGGTGTTGCTTTTGGTACTAACACTTTAGAAATATTAATGGAATTAAATTGGGTAAAACCAGGTGGTCGAAAAGATGTTCCAGGTAGACCAATTCAATACATAACTACAGATGATTTTTTAAGTCATTTCAACATACAAAAATTATCTGACCTTCCAACAATTGATGAATTAGGAGCTGCCGGTTTAATTGATAGTTCAAGTGTTGATAATGCTATTTTTGGAACTGGAAAATTTTACAAAGAAAAGCAAGAAGAGAAAAAAGAAGATATTTATTCTAATATAGATGAAATGCTTAATAGCACTCTAGATCCTGAAGAGAAAGAATAGTAAAAAAGTAACTTTCAAAATAACCTTAAAAAGGTTATAAGTTTTTTATGAGTATAGGAATTTGGCAAATAGCTATTGTAGTTATATTGGTTGTTTTATTGTTTGGAAGAGGAAAAATTTCAAGCTTAATGGGTGATGTAGCTAAAGGTATTAAAAGTTTCAAAAAAGGAATGGCGTCAGACGTAACTGACGATACAGAGCCAAAAAATATATCTGACGATAACAAAGACTCGGATAACAAAAATTAATTTAAATGCCTACTATCGGTTGGTTTGAAATTTTAATTGTTGTTGCTATTGCTATAATAGTTCTTGGCTCAAAGGATTTTCCAGTAATGTTAAAAAAAGCAGGGTCGTGGATTGGATCAGCTAAAAGGTACGTTAATAATATTCAAAATGAAGTTTCAAATCTAGAGATAGATGAAGAAAAAATTGACAACGAAATAAAAAAAGAAATTAAAAAAGATGAGTAATGAAGATCAGGAAGGTGGATTTGTAAGTCACCTTACAGAATTAAGAAAAAGGTTAATAAATAGCTTTATTTTTTTATTTATATTTTTTGTAATTTGTTACTTATTTGCAGAACATATCTATGGTTTTCTTGTTGATCCATTTGCAAGAGCTGTAAAAGAAGATGGCTCTGATAGAAGATTGATATTTACAGCTTTGCAAGAAACTTTTTTAACATATCTTAAAGTATCTTTCTTCACAGCTTTTTTTGTTACATGTCCTTTTATCTTGATGCAAATTTGGAAATTTATTGCACCGGGTTTGTATAAACATGAAAAAATAGCAATTCTGCCTTACCTTATATTAACACCAATATTATTTTTTTTAGGAGGTATGCTGGTTTATTATTTGATAATGCCACTTGCGATTAAATTTTTTCTTTCATTTGAAAGCACAGGTCTTTCTACAAATTTACCAATCCAATTAGAGGCTAAAGTTAATGAATATTTATCACTAGTTATGAAATTAATTTTTGCATTTGGTATCAGTTTTCAGTTACCAGTTGTTTTAAGTCTATTAGCTAGAATCGGAATAGTTGATAGTCAATTTTTAAAAGAGAGAAGAAAATATGTAGTTGTTATAATATTTGCAGCAGCTGCATTGTTAACACCACCAGATCCAATTACTCAAATAGGTTTAGCAATACCTTTATTAATTCTGTATGAATTATCAATATTTTCAGTAAAATTTATAGAAAATAAAAATTTACAAAAAGAAGATGCATAACATTAAAGAAATACGAAAAGATTTTTCCAAATTTCAAAAATCTCTTGAAAAAAGAAATTTAGAAGTAGATTTTGAAAAAATTCAAAAATTAGATGAACAAAATAGAAATTTAATTCAAAAAAAAGAAAGTTTAGAAAAAGAAAAAAAAGATATTTCTAAATCAAAAGATGAGAGTTTGTTTAAGAAATCTAAAGAAATTAGCAAGGAACTTGAGAAAATTGTAGAAGATCAAAAACAAATTAAGTTTGATTTAGATAGTATACTGTCTAGCATACCCAATATACCACATGAAGATGTTCCAAATGGTAAAGACGAAAATGATAACAAAGAAATATTAAAATCAGGAGAGATACCCAATTTAGAGTTTAAACCCAAAACACATTACGAATTAGGTGAAAAACTAAATATGCTTGATTTTGATTTAGCTACAAAAACTACTGGTTCAAGATTTGTATTTGTAAAAGATAAATTGGCTCTTTTAGAAAGGGCAATATCAAATTTTATGCTTGATACGCATATTCATCAAAATGGTTATCAGGAAATATCACCACCATTAATGGCATCAGAAAGCACTATGTACGGCACTGGACAGTTGCCAAAATTTGAAAATGATCAGTTTGAAATTAAATTTGACGAAGGTTCAGATAGAAAATTTTTGATACCAACAGCAGAGGTGATTTTAACCAATATTGTTAAAGATAAAATGATTGATCTTAATAATTTACCAATGAGATTTGTTGCTTCAACTCCTTGTTTTAGAAAAGAAGCTGGAAGTTATGGAAAGGATACAAGGGGCATGATTAGGCAGCATCAATTTTACAAAGTTGAAATGGTAAGCATTGTTGAGAATGAAAAATGTTTAGAAGAATTAGAGAGAATGACAGATTGTGCAACTGACATACTAGATAAATTAGAGTTACCTTATCGGAAAGTAATTTTATGTTCAGGTGATATGGGTTTTAGCGCAGAGAAGACCTATGATATAGAGGTATGGTTGCCATCAGAAAATAAATATAGAGAAATATCATCATGTTCATCTTGTTCAACGTTTCAAGCACAGCGTATGAAGGCAAGATATAAAAACAATAATAAGGAAAATGTTTTTGCAGGTACGTTGAATGGAAGTGGTTTAGCTGTTGGAAGAACTCTGATTGCAATTATGGAAAACTATCAGCAAAAAGATGGTTCTATTATAATTCCTAAAGTTCTAAGACCTTATATGAACAATATGGAATTGATTTCTAAGAATTAAAGTTGTTTTAATTAGTTAGATGGTATAAGAATGCCATAATTTAAAGGAGATTTATGGAAGGTTCAGGAATAGGTCAATTTATACCGCTAATTTTAATTTTTGTTATTTTTTATTTTTTCTTAATTAGACCACAGCAAAAAAAAGTTAAAGAGCATAAAGCAATGGTCGAAAGTTTAAAGAGAGGTGATAAAGTAGTCACTTCTGGTGGTATAACAGGAAGAGTAGAAAGATTAATTGATAACGACAAAGTAGAAGTTGAAATAGCTGAAAATGTTAAAGTAGAAATTGTTAAAGCTACAGGTATTCAAAGTCTCTTAAACAATACTCCAGAAGTTAAAAAATAATCAATTAAGATAAGTGCTTTATTTTTCTAAACTAAGAATCTTATTTGTAACTTTATTTTCTTTATTATTTATTTTAATTGCGTCATCAAATTTATTTAAGTTTGATGATAGTTTTTTTAATAAGAAAATAAATCTTGGTCTAGATTTACAAGGTGGTTCTTACCTTCTACTTGAAATTGATAATAAGCCTGTAATTGAACAAAAATTACAAAATTTAACAACTACTATTAGAAATTATTTTAAAGAGAAAAACATCAAAGTTAATAATATTAAAATTGATAATCAAAATATTTTTTTCAATGTTGCTGATTTAGACAAACAAGCAGTACTAGATGTGTTTCAAGATGAAAATAGTGATCTAAATCCTTATTACCCAAGATTTAAATCACACCAACTTGATATCGAAGATAATGGTATCAATTTAAAAGTAAGTTTTTCAAGACAAGGAATAATAAATCTTAAAACTTCATCGCAAGATCAAGCTATAGAAATTGTAAGAAGAAGGGTAGATGAAGTCGGTACTAATGAACCAAATATTTTAAAAAGAGGTAATGATAGAATCCTTGTTGAACTTCCCGGGTTAGATGATCCTCAAAGAATTAAATCATTATTAGGAAAAACAGCAAATCTTACATTTAGATTTGTAACTAATGATGAAAGTGACAGATTTGGTGTTGAGAAGTTAAAATTTGAAGATGGCTTAGAAGAGGCAACAGTAAGCAAAAGAATAATCATCAGTGGTGAAAATCTATTAGATGCACAACCAAAAATGGACACTCAAAACAATCAAACTATTGTGTCATTTACATTAGATCGAGTAGGTGCCAAAAGATTTGGTAAAGCAACATCTACTGGTATTGGAAAACAATTGGCCATTATTTTAGATGGAAAAATAATTAGTGCACCTGTTGTTAGAGATACAATAGCAAGTGGTTCTGGACAGATCAGTGGAGGATTTACTTTTCAAAGTGCTACAGATTTAGCTTTATTATTAAGGTCTGGAGCATTACCTGCTCCATTAGAAATTATAGAGGAAAGGACTGTAGGTCCTGATCTAGGACAAGATTCGATTAATGCAGGAATGATCGCTTTAGCCATAGGTTTTTTATTAGTTATTATTTTTATGTTTGTTAAATACAAAGTGTTTGGATTAATCACTAACATAACATTAATAATTAATTTGTTTTTATTGCTTGGTATTTTAACTTTATTTGAGGCAACACTAACTCTCCCAGGTATAGCAGGTATCATTTTAACTGTTGGTATGGCAGTTGACGCAAATGTATTAATTTTTGAAAGAATTAAAGAAGAACTTAAAGATGAAAGTAATAATATTTTAGCTTTTGATTGGGGTTACACAAAATCAAGAACGGCAATTATTGATGCAAATATCACTACTTTATTAGCAGCTATAATTTTATTTTTTATGGGTTCTGGTCCAGTAAAAGGATTTGCTGTCACTCTAGGTGTTGGAATTTTTACAACACTATTCTCGGTTTATTTTATAGCAAGATTGTTCACTAGTCTTTATGTGACAAGAAATAAAAATAAGGAAAAACTAATCTAATGATAGCCTTTAATAAATACTATAATCACTTTAACATTCTATCTATACTTTTAATTACAGCATCACTTTTATTACTAATTTTTAAAGGTTTAAATTACGGTATAGACTTTAAAGGTGGAACATTGATTGAACTAAGGTCATCAGATAGCAAAATTAGTGTTAGTTCATTGAGAGATAAGTTTAATCAAATGGATTTAGGAGATATTTCTGTTAAAAAATTTGGAAATGATACTGATTTTCTAATTAAATTCGAAAATAAAGATAATAAAAAAAATATTATTGAAGAAATTAAAAAGGATTTAGATAGTTCTTTTGGAAATAACTATGACTTTAGAAGAGTTGAAAACGTAGGTCCTAAAGTAAGCGCTGAATTGCTTAAAGCTGGCGTGATAGCAATTTCTTTATCTTTAGCTGTAATGCTTATTTATATTTGGATACGTTTTGAGTGGCAATTTAGTTTGGGTGCTATTTTGGCTCTATTTCATGATGTAATAGTAACATTGGGAATTTTTTCATTATTTAGTCTTGAGATTAATTTATCAATTATTGCAGCTGTTCTAACAATTGTTGGTTATTCTATGAACGATACGGTTGTAATTTTTGATCGTGTTAGAGAAAATTTAAGAAAATATTCAGATATTAAAATTTTTGAATTAACAAATATTTCAATTAACGAAACTTTATCTAGAACAATAATAACCTCAGCTACAACATTGTTAGCTTTATTGGCGATATTCTTTTTTGGTGGTGAAATTTTAAAAGGTTTTTCTTTAGCAATGATACTTGGTGTTGTATTTGGAACTTATTCTTCGATTTATATAGCTAATACAGTTTTAGTGAGATTAAGAGTATCACAAAAAACAGTCTTAAGAGAAGACGATAATAATAAAACAGTTTAATATAAGTTTTGAGCAGCTACCATAGAAAGCAACATTGGTAGAGATAAAAGTGTATTTGTTCTTGAAAACAACATTGCAGTTCTAGCAGACTTAGCCTTTGTTTCTGGATCAGCTTCAACTATTCCTAAAGCTCTTTTTTGGTTTGGCCAAATCACAAACCAAACATTAAAAGCCATTACAATTCCTAACCACATACCAATTCCTATTGCTGTATGTTTTGGAACACCAGATCCAATGCTAAAAGTCATAGCATCATGCAAATATCCATTTAACAGAGCTAAAATTAATCCTGAAATAACAGTAAAAGCAGCTGCCCATCTAAAATAAAATAATGCAGCTGGAGCAATCACTTTTCCAATAGCAGGCTTTTGCTCATCAGGTATTTTTCCCATATTTGGAATTTGAACAAAATTAAAATACCACAATAATCCTATCCACATTATTGCAACAACAACATGAATGTATCTAAATAACCAGCTCCAAAAAAGAGTATCGAATGCAATACCATCATTTAAATAGGAAAGACCTAAAAACAATATAATTGCTAATGCAAGCGATGCATGAATTGTTTTAGATAGTGATGATAATAAACTGCTCATGATTCTTAATTAATATACACTAAATTTAGATTTTTTATAAGTTTTTATATTTAATACAAAAGAGGTTTTAAAAACTGGCCTGTGTAGCTTTCTTTTACTTTGCAAACTTCTTCAGGTTTACCTTCTGCAACAATTTTACCACCTTTAACACCACCCTCAGGACCCATATCAACTATATGATCAGCTGTTTTTATAACATCTAAGTTATGCTCTATTACAACTACGGTGTTTCCTAATTTCACGAAGGTGTGAAGAATTTCTAGTAATTTTTTAATATCGTGCTGATGCAGTCCAGTTGTTGGTTCGTCTAATATGTACATAGTTCTACCAGTTGATCTTTTTGATAATTCCTTGGCTAGTTTAATCCTTTGTGCTTCACCACCTGATAGTGTAGTGGCCTGTTGTCCAATTTTAATGTAACCAAGTCCAACTTTTTTTAAGGTTAATAATTTAGATTTAATATTTGAAATGTTTTCAAAATATTCACAACCTTCATCAACAGACATATCTAAAACATCAGCTATACTTTTTCCTTTAAACTTAATCTCTAAAGTTTCTCTGTTGTATCTCGTTCCTTTACACTCATCACACTGAATATAAACATCTGGTAAAAAATGCATTTCATAAGTAATAACTCCATCACCTTCACACGCTTCACATCTACCGCCCTTAACATTAAATGAAAACCTTCCTGGTTTATAACCTCTAGTCTTAGACTCTGGTAAGCTAGTAAACCAATCTCTTATAGGACCAAAAGCTCCAGTGTATGTGGCTGGGTTAGATCTTGGAGTTCTACCGATAGGTGATTGGTCGATATCAATAATTTTGTCAATTAATTCTACTCCTTTGTAACCCTTAAAAGCTTTAGGAGTTTTTCTAGCTTTATTATTAAGTGTTAGGTTTAATGCATGGAATAACGTTTGTAAAACTAATGTAGATTTACCACTACCAGAAACTCCAGTTACACAAGTAAATGTGCCTGTAGGAATTTTTAGATTAACATTATTTAAATTATTTCCACTAGCACCATTTATTTCTACAAATCTACCATTCTTTGCTAATCGTCTAGTTTTAGGAACTTCAATTTTTTGTTTATTTGCAAGATACTGTCCCGTTATACTCTTCTTGTCCTTTTTAAGTTCTTCGTAAGTTCCTTGAGCTGTTATTTGACCACCATTCGTTCCTGCTTCTGGTCCAAGGTCAATAATGTGATCTGCATTTTCCATTGTCTCAGTATCATGTTCAACAACAATTACTGTATTTCCAAGATCTCTTAATCTTTTTAATGCGTTTATTAATTTAACATTATCTTTTTGATGTAAACCAATTGATGGTTCATCTAAAACATACAATACTCCGGTCAAACCAGATCCAATTTGTGATGCTAATCTAATTCTTTGAGCTTCTCCTCCCGATAAAGTTCCAGACTCCCTTGAGAGTGTTAAATAATCCAAACCAACATTAAGTAAGAAATTTAATCTTTCATTTATTTCTTTTAGGACATGTTCTGCAATTTTGAATTGCCTTTTATCTAAATTATTTTCTAAGCTTTTAAACCATTCAGCGGCATCATGAATTGATTTTTTAGTAACTTCACTAATATTTAAATCATTAATCTTAACACATAATGCTTCCTCTTTAAGTCTATCACCATTACAAGATTCACATGCAGTATCAGATTGATATTCGGCTATTGCTTCTCTTTTCCATTCACTATCAGATTCCAAGAAACGTCTTTCAAGATTGTTAATTACACCTTCAAAAGTTTTTTTATATGAATATTTTTCATATCCATCATCATAATTAAATTTAATTTCGTCTTCATCTGAGCCATATAAAATTATATCTTTAATTTTTTTTGGAAGTTTTTTCCATTTTTCATCAAGAGAAAATTCATAATGTTTTGCAAGAGAAGCTAATGTCTGTGCATAATATAAAGTTGTCGATTTAGCCCATGGTTCAATTGCTCCATCCGCTAAACTTTTACGATCATCTGGAACTACTAAATTTGGATCTACATTTAATTTCATTCCTATACCTTCACATTCTTCACAAGCACCATAAGGACTATTAAATGAAAACAATCTTGGTTCTATTTCTTCAATAGTAAAACCACTTTCTGGACAAGCAAACTTTGTTGAGTAAATTAATTTTTCAATTTTTCTAAATTTTTGAGGAAGAGTTTCATCTTCGTATTCAACAAAAACTAATCCATTAGCTAAATTTACAGCTGTTTCTACGCTTTCAGCTAATCTGTTCCCAAGTTTTGAATTGAGTACAATTCTATCAACTAGAATTGAAATATCGTGCTTTAATTTTTTATCAAGATTAGGAGATTTTTCTATATCGTATAATACATTATCAATTTTTATTTTTCTAAATCCACGTCTCTTATAGCTTAAAATATCTTTTTTATATTCACCCTTACGACCTCTAACTACTGGAGCATAAATATAAATTGTAGATTTTTTTGGTAATTTTTTTATTAAATCAACAATTTGAGTAATTGTTTGTGAGGTTATTGGCTTACCTGTAAAAGGAGAGTAGGGAATACCTGCTCTTGCGTAGAGCACTCTCATATAATCATAAATTTCAGTAACAGTTGCAACAGTTGATCTGGGATTTTTTGAAGTGTTTTTCTGCTCAATTGCTATAGCAGGACTTAAGCCTTCAATTAAATCAACATTTGGTTTTTTCATTTTATCTAAAAACTGACGAGCGTAGGCAGATAAGCTCTCGACATATCTTCTTTGACCTTCTGCATAGATGGTATCAAAAGCTAATGAAGATTTTCCTGACCCAGACAAACCTGTTATCACTACAAATTTATCTTTTGGAATCTCTACAGTCACATTCTTCAAATTGTGTTCTTTAGCGCCCTTAATAACTATCTTTTTCATCATATTTTTAGTTGCTTTGAGTCAATAAAATTAATATTCAGAAGAATTGTGATATAAATCTTATTAATTAATTTAACAAATATTAAAATATTATGGCTGGAAGTTTAAATAAAGTATTATTAATTGGTCGTTTGGGCGCAGACCCTGAAATTAAACAAATGGTAAATGGCAAGAGTGTAGCTAGACTAAGTCTTGCAACCAGTCAAACATGGAAAGATAAAAATACTGGTGAAAGAAAAGAAAAAACTGAATGGCACCGTATAGTTGTATTCAATGAAGGATTGGTAAATGTTGTTCAACAATATTTAAAAAAGGGCGCTCAAGTTTATGTAGAGGGACAACTGACAACACGTAAATGGAAAGATGAACAATCTGGCCAGGATAAGTATTCAACAGAAATTGTTATACAAGGTTACAATTCTTCACTTACAATGTTAGGTGGAGGAAATACAGGTGGTGGAATTCAGAATGACACAACTCAACAAAACAATATTGAGGATTCTTCTCAAGTGTCAAATGATATGGATGACGAAATACCATTTTAATTTCTATGCAAAAAACTGAAGAACCAAAAGATAAGAATATTAATCTAATCTCTATGCATGACGAGATGAGCTCGTCTTATTTGTCTTATGCAATGAGTGTTATTGTAAGTCGTGCATTACCTGATGTAAGAGATGGATTAAAACCAGTTCATAGAAGAATTCTTTATGCAATGTATAAAGGTGGTTATGATTGGTCTAAACAATTTAGAAAATCAGCAAGAATAGTCGGGGATGTAATTGGTAAATATCATCCTCATGGTGATCAATCAGTATATGATGCTTTAGTTAGGATGGTGCAAGATTTTTCAATGAGCTTACCTTTGGTTCAAGGGCAAGGTAATTTTGGATCCATTGATGGTGATCCAGCAGCTGCTATGAGATATACCGAAACAAGATTATCAAAAGTCTCACAATATTTGATTGATGATATCGAAAAAAATACGATTAGTTTTAAAAGCAATTATGATGAAACAGAGAAAGAACCTAGCGTTTTACCTGCACAATTTCCAAATTTATTAGTTAATGGGGCTGGAGGTATAGCTGTTGGGATGGCAACTAGTATTCCTCCTCATAATCTTGGTGAGATAATTGATGGAACTTTAGCCTTAATAGAAAACAAAGATATTAAAATAAAAGAACTGATGAAACATATTCCAGGACCAGATTTTCCAACTGGAGGAGTAATAATCGGTAAAGATATAATTAAACAAGGTTACAACAATGGAAGAGGTTCGTTTAAAATTAGAGGTGAAGTATCAGTTGAAAGCTTAAAGAATGGTAGAGATAGATTAGTAATTACTTCAATTCCATACCAAGTAAATAAAGCGGTATTAAATGAAAGAATTGCACAATTAGTTAGAGAAAAGAAAATTGAAGGTATTAAAGATATAAGAGATGAGTCTAATAGAGAAGGTATAAGAGTTGCTATTGATTTAAGAAATGGTGTTGAGCCAGAAACAATTAAAAGACAGCTATACAAAAACACTCAAATAGAAAGCTCTTTTGGTTTTAATACTTTAGCAATAGTAGAAGGGAAACCAAAAACATGCACATTAAAAGAATTTCTTTCTAATTTTTTATCATTTAGAGAAGATGTAGTAATCAAAAAAACAAAATTTGATCTTCAAAAAGCTGAGGAAAGAGCTCATATCTTAATAGGTCTATCTGTTGCAGTAGAAAACTTAGATAAAATTATAAAAATCATTAGATCTTCCAAAACACCTGAAGATGCAAAAAATGCTATCCTTAAAACTAAGTGGAAAATAAACAAATCACAAAAATTAATTTCTTTAGTAGAAGGAAAAAAAGGTAAAAATATTTATTCTTTATCCGAACCACAAGTGTTAGCTATCTTAGAATTAAGATTACAGAAATTAACAGCTCTTGGTATCAATGAAATTGAAGTTGAGATAAAAAAATTAGCTGAATTAATTGCAAAATATAAAAAAATTATATCCTCTAAAAAAGAACTTTTGAGAGTAATAAGTGAAGAATTAAAAAATATTAAAGAAAAATTTGCAGTTCCAAGAAGAACTAAAATAATTGATGCAGTTTTAAATTACGACATAGAAGAAACAATACAAAAACAATCTGTAATTATCACAGTAACTTTGCAAGGATATATTAAAAGAGGCTCATTAAATAATGTGAAACAACAAAAAAGAGGTGGAAAAGGTAAATCTGGAATTACTACCAGAGATCAAGACTCTGTAATACAAACTCTGTCGGTGAATACGCATACATCAGTTTTATTTTTTTCAACAGAAGGACTTGTTTATAAAATTAAAGCCTGGAAAATACCTGAAGGGTCATCAGCGTCAAAAGGTAAATCTTTATTCAATATTCTCCCATTAAAAAGTCATCAATCTATTAGCTCAATTATGCCAATGCCTGATGAGGATACAGACTCAAAAAATTATCAAATTATTTTTGCAACAGCACAAGGTAAAGTTAGAAAGAATAGTTTAGAGGATTTTTCATCCATTAATGCTTCAGGAAAAATTGCAATGAAACTTGACAACAACGATAAAATTGTTGGAGTTAAAATTTGTAAAGATGATCAAGACATAATTCTAAGTACTAAATTTGGAAAATGTATCCGTTTTGAAGCTAGAAAATTAAGAGTATTTAAGGGAAGGTCTTCTAAGGGAATAAAAGGGATTGAACTTGCTTCTGGAGATCAAATTGTTTCATTGTCCGTAATTGATAATGATAAATTAAATAAAAATGGAAAAAAATCAAAAGATGAAAAATCAGAATTAAAAGCAAAAGAAAAATTTGTTTTAGCAATAAGTGAAAACGGTTATGGCAAAAAGACTTCTCATATTGACTACAGAGTTACTAATAGAGGTGGAAAGGGTATTATTGGAATTATAAATTCTCCAAGAAACGGGAATATAACCTCATCTTTTCCAGTTTTTGAAGGTGATGAAATTTTAATTTCCACAAACAAAGGAAGAGTTATTAGAGTTGCAGTGAAAGAAATAAGAACCGCTAGTAGAAATACTCAAGGTGTAAGAATTATAAAATTATCTGGTGATGAAAAAGTTGTTTCTGCAATTAAAATTGATGATAATTTAATTTAATGAGTAAAATTGCTATTTATCCAGGAACTTTTGATCCAATCACTTATGGTCATATAGATGTTATTAAAAAAGCACTAAAACTTTTTGATAAAATAGTAGTTGGAGTTTCAGATGTTAGTAATAAAAATTATTTATTTTCATCAGATGAAAGAATAGAAATTGTTAATAAAGCTTTATTTAAGGATTTAAAATTAAATAAAAAAAAAATTATAGTTGTTTCCTTTGGTTCACTAACCACTGATTTGTGCAAAAAATATAAATCAAACATCATTTTGCGTGGCTTGAGAGCTGTATCTGATTTTGAATACGAATTTCAACTTGCTGGAATGAATAGAAAACTCAACCAAAATATTGAGACAATTTTTTTAATGTCAGATGTAGAAAATCAAATCATTTCCTCAAGGTTTGTTAAAGAAATTGTAAAATTAAATGGAAATATTAAAAAATTTACTACCAAAAGCACAATAAAATCTTTAAAAGAAAAATATGAATAGAATTTTATCGTACATATTTATTTTATTTTTTGTTAGTGCAAATCAATTAATAGCTGAGGAGAATATAATGATTTTAAAACTAAAAGATGGTGATGTAAAAATTGAATTATTTGAAGACGTGGCACCAAATCACGTCAAAAGAATAAAAGAATTAGCTAACAGCGGAAAATATGACAACGTTGTATTTCATAGAGTAATCGATGGTTTCATGGCTCAAACAGGTGATGTTAAATTTGGAAATTCAGAGTCTAAAGAATTTGATTTAAGAAGAGCAGGTATGGGTGGATCTGATATGCCTGATTTAGAACAGGAGTTTAATAGTTTACCTCATGATAGAGGCACATTATCTATGGCTAGAGCTCAAGATCCAAATAGCGCAAATAGCCAGTTTTTCATTTGTTTTCAACCAGCACCTTTTTTAGACAGACAGTATACTGTTTTTGGTAAAGTTATTGAGGGAATGGAGTTTGTAGATAAAATTAAAAGAGGTGACCAAAATAACAATGGTGCTGTAACAGATCCTGATAAAATTATAAGTTTTAAATCTTTGTAAAATATTAAATGGCATTAAAAAATTTTGCCTTTAAAGTTTTAAACAAAGATAAATTTGCTAGACGCGGTGTTATAGAAACTCATAGGGGTGAGATTAATACACCAGCATTTATGCCTGTTGGTACACAAGCAACAGTTAAAGCTTGTACAATCAACGATATAAAGAAAACTGGATCAGAAATAATACTATCTAACACATATCATTTAATGATCCGTCCTGGAGTGGAAAGAGTTGCTTCAGCAGGTGGTTTACATGAGTTCATGAATTGTGATTTACCAATACTTACAGACTCAGGTGGTTTTCAAGTAATGTCTCTATCAAAGTTAAATAAAATAGATCGCGAAAAAGGGGCCATATTTAATTCACACGTTGATGGAAAAAAATTTTATTTAAGTCCTGAAGAAAGTATTAGGATTCAATTAGGCTTAAATTCAGATATTGTAATGATAATGGATGAGTGTCCAAAAAAAACTGAAGATTATGATTTAATAAAAAAATCTATGGATCTATCTTTGTATTGGGCTGAGAGATCTAAAAAGGCATTTGGAAACAATCCTCACAAAGCTTTATTTGGAATTATTCAAGGAGGATTATTTAAAGATTTAAGATTAAAATCCCTTGAAGGACTTACAAAGATCGGGTTTGATGGGTATGCGGTTGGAGGATTAGCTGTAGGTGAAACTCAAGATGAAATGTTTGCTACTTTAGATGGTATTAAAGAACATTTACCAGATGAAAAACCCCATTATTTAATGGGTGTTGGTACACCATCAGATATTTTAGGTGCTGTAAAAAGGGGTATAGATATGTTTGATTGCGTTCTTCCAACTAGATCAGGTAGAACAGGTCTTGCTTTTACTTGGAATGGACGGGTAAATATTAAAAATAACAAATACCAACATGACAACACACCGTTAGATCCGAATTGTGAAAATTTAAATTTAAATAAATATTCAAAAAACTATTTAAATCATTTGTTTAATACCAATGAAATATTAGCATCAATGCTATTAACACTTCACAATATAAATTTTTATCAAGAATTAATGTCCGAAATCAGAAAAAATATTATGAATAATACATTTGATGAATTTCACGATAAATACATTGATAAGTTGTAGTTTTATTAACTGTGCTATTATGTGTACAACTTTGTAATGAAAACCCCTCATTTATAACGAATTCTTTTTATAAAAATTACATTGAACGAATTGAAATATTAAAATTTATCTGTATACAAACCATATTCATTTTCATAAAAATGAATCTTTGTGGGCCGTTAGCTCAGTTGGTAGAGCAATTCCCTTTTAAGGAATGGGTCGATGGTTCGAGTCCATCACGGCTCACCACTTTTTGAATTTAACTTATTTCAATTGGTGGATAATCAAGAATTACCTCATTCATCCAATCATTTAACTGTTTAATTCTAGTGTCAGATGAAGGGTGGGTACTCATAAATTGTGGAGGCTCTTTGCCTTTATTAAATTCTCTCATTCTTTCCCAAATTTTAACTGTTTCTCTGATATCATATCCAGATAAAGATGAAAAAATCATACCAAGATAATCAGCTTCGCTTTCTTGTTTTCTGTTAAATGGATTCATTAGTCCAATTTGAGATAGTAGGCCAACTGTATCCATTCCTGTTGTTCTATTGATATCTGATAATATACCTCCACTTGCAATATCAATAATTCTGGTACCTGTGTTTAGCAAAACTCCTCTACTTGCTCTTTCAACTGAATGTTTTGCAACAGCATGAGCAACTTCATGTCCCATTACTGCAGCCAGACCATTAGTATTTTTTGTTACATCAAGTATACCTGTATAAACCGCAATTTTCCCTCCAGGCATACACCAAGCATTTCTAACTTTTTTATTATCAATTAATATATATTCCCAATCAAAATTAGCAGTTGGATCATTTAAATTAGATCTATAGAAATATTCACTAATTGAATCTTCCATTTTTTTTCCAATTTCTTTTATTTCATTTAAAGTTTTTGTATCATCACTCATTTTCTCTTTTTCTTTAACTTTCTCATAAATTTGAGCAGCTTGAGCATTTAATTTAGCTTCTGGTATTAATTTTAATTGTTTTCTATCAGTAATTGGAGCACTTGTGCATGAATGTAGAAGTATGCTTCCACAACCACATCCAACATATGTTAAAAATTTTCTTCTATTCATTTCATTCTAAAATTGGTAATAATTTATCATTATGAATCTTAATAATAAAATTTTAGTAGTATTATTTATCATTGCAATAATTTTTGTTACATATTCTAGTTATAGTTAATAAATGAAAGAAACCAAAAAGAAACCTATAAAAAAAAGAGAAATTATAGGTCTATGGTTTTATATTTTATCTTTAAAAATTAGGAATTATTTTTTTACTGGTGTTGTTGTTTTAATACCAATAGGACTAACTATTTATTTAAGTAAATTTTTAATAAATACTTCTTCAAAAATTTTACCTTCTCAAATAAATCCTAATTATTATTTACCATTTAATATTCCTGGCCTAGAGATAATTATTTCAATTATTTTCATAACAATCATTGGATTTATATCTTTATCTTATTTAGGGAAAAAATTTCTTCAGTTAATAGACAGTTTATTTAAAAAAATACCACTCCTAGGAACTTTTTGGTCTGCAATTAAACAAATGTCACAATCATTTAAAGAAAGTGGAAGTAAAAGTAAGAGTGTTGTACTTGTTGAATATCCAAGAAAAGGTGTATGGGCTGTGGGTTTTGCAACTAAAGAAAATTCTGGAGAAATTGCTGAAAAAACAAATCAAAAATTAATAAACGTATTTGTTCCAACAACTCCAAATCCAACAAGTGGTTTTTTGCTGATGTTCCCAAAAGACGACGTTATATTTTTAAACATGACTTTTGAGGAAGCTTCTAAATTTATTGTATCGGCCGGTACAACAACAACTGAAAAAAATTAAGCTATATCGTTAATTATATCTGCTCTATCGTACAATTTAATTAAAGGTTTAAACTTACTTAAATTTTCATTTTCAAGTTCAATTCTTTTTATTTCTTTTTCAGCTAATTCAAATAAGTCACTGTTTTGAATTGGGTCTGCTAATTTGAAATTTTTAACACCACTTTGTTTAAAACCCAATATATCACCGAAACCCCTAATCTTCATATCTTCTTCAGAAATAACAAATCCATCATTGGTCTCTTTTAATATATTTATTCTTTTTTTAGCATTTTCACTCAAATTTGACTTGAACATCAAAATACAAGTTGCTTCCTTCTCTCCACGACCAACTCTACCTCTTAATTGGTGGAGTTGAGATAGGCCAAACTTATTTGCATTTTCGATTATAATTACATTTGCGTTAGGAAAATCTATTCCAACCTCTATAATAGTTGTTGATACTAATATTTTAAACTCTTTATTTAAAAATTTTTTCAAAATTTCATCTTTTTCAATTATATCTGTTTTTCCATGAAGAATAGAAACTTGTTTTGGGAATAATTTTTTTAAATATTCAAATTTTTGAATTGCAGAAGTGTGATCTAATTTTTTAGACTCTTCAATTAATGGACAGACCCAAAATATTTGATTACCTGAATTAATTTCTTTTTTTATAAATTTAATTACATCATCAATTTTACTTTCTAATTTACTGTAAGTTTTTATCATTTTACGGTTTTTTGGTTTTTCTCTAATAATTGACAAATCCATATCGCCATAAATTGTCATTGTTAAAGTTCGTGGAATAGGTGTGGCTGTCATCAATAGAACATCACAATCATTTCCCCCTTTGTCAGATAATCTTTTTCTTTGATTCACGCCAAACTTATGTTGTTCGTCAATAATAATTAATCCTAATTTTTTAAATTTAACTGTTTTTTGAAAAATAGCATGTGTACCAAAAATTATATTAATCTTATTATTTATTAGTTCATTGAGGATTAATTTTTTTTCTCTGTAACTAGACTTACCAGAAATTAACTCTATTGATATGCTTGATGGAAAAATTTTTTTTGCTAAATTATAATGTTGTCTTGCTAGTATTTCGGTAGGGGCCATAACAGCTACTTGGAAACCAGAATTGATAGTATTAAATGCAGCTAATAATGAGACAATTGTTTTTCCACTTCCAACATCTCCTTGTAATAATCTAAACATTTTAGTTGAGGATGATAAATCCTCATTAATTTCGTTAATCGATTTAATTTGATCATCAGTTAATGAAAAATCTAATTTATTAATAAGTTTTTTTTGTTTATTTAAATTAATAATTTTATTTTTTTTCTTAACTTTCTTAATTTTTTTTCTTATTTCTGAATTAACTAAAAATGTTGCAAATATTTCATCAAAGGCAAGTCTTTGATAAAAATGATCTTTGTATTTTCCTATATTCTCATGCTTGTGTAATTCTTTAATTGCATCATTCCAATTGATATTATTGAATTTATTTAAAATTTTACTTGAGTGCCATTCTTTTAAGTTAGGTAATTTATCTATTATTTGTTTTATGATTTTATTATAAATTTTCTCAGATATTCCTTCAGTTAATGAATATTTATTATGAACTTGTTTAATTAAACTTGAGTCTTCAGATACATATTTAGGATTGGTTATTTGATATTTGTTTTTAAAGTAGCCAATTTTCCCACTTACAGTTATTTCTTTTCCTAAAGGTAATATTTTTTTAATATATCCTTCATAACTATTAAAAAAAACACAATCTAGCTCACCTGTTTCATCTGAACACTTAACTCTATTTGGTAATTTTCTAATTCTTGGAAACAAATATTTATTTGCTACAACAGTAACAGTTTGATTTTCTCCGATCTTTAAATCTTTTACTTTAGTTGACAAACTTCTGTCTGTATAAGCCTTTGGAAGTTTCCAAAGTAAATCAAAAATATTATTTATATTCTTTTTCTTAAGTAAATTTGTTGTTTTTATACCAACGCCATTTAAAGCTGTTAGATCAGATAATAAATATTCAAAATTAGTTTTATTATCCATAATAAATTAATTATAATCTAATAATGACCCTCAATATAGATGATTTAAAAAAAAAAATTATTTATCGTTCCAATTATCGAGGTACAAAGGAAATGGATAAGCTCTTAGGTAAATTTGTAAAAAAATACATTAATGATTTGCAAAAAGAGGATTTAATTGATTTAGATAAATTTCTTAATATTGATGACACAAATTTATATAATTTCTATAATGGCTTCGATACTGAATTTAAAATAGAAAAAAACAATATTAGCTTGTTGTTTAAAAATTTTAAATATTAAGAAGATGGCGGAGAGACTGGGATTCGAACCCAGGAAAGAGTTGCCCCTTTGCCGGTTTTCAAGACCGGTGCTTTCAACCGCTCAGCCATCTCTCCGTGAGCAAGGTTTTATAATTATAATTATTTAATTCAACCATAAAATAGTCGAAAAAAACTCATTAACGACTAATATCAAAGCTAGATGAACAAAGAATTTAATAAAGGCCTTTTACTTGCTGGATTTGGATCTTTTTGGTGGGGTTTTTTTGGGGTTTTGTATTTTAAATATATTACTTTTATTGGTTATATAGAGCTAGTAGTCCACAGATGTTTATGGACTACTTTGACTTTAATATTAACAACTTTCTTTTTTTCAAAGTGGGATATTTTTTTTAAGATAATTAAAAGTAAACAAAATTTAATTTACCTTTTTATTTCAGGTTTTTTGATTTTTATGAATTGGGGCGTTTGGATTTATGCTATTGCTACTAATAGAATTATAGATGCTAGTTTTGGTTATTTTATAATGCCAATTTTAAGTGTTCTTCTTGGTTTTATTTTTTTTAAAGAAAAATTAAATAATAAAAGAATATTTTCAATTTCCTTAGTTATATTATCAATTTTATATTTAATTTTTGTAAGTTTAAAATCGCTTCCCTGGGTCGGTATATTTGTAGCACTAAGTTGGGGCTTTTATAATTTAGTAAGAAAAAAGGTTAATGTTGATACTGATATTGGTCTCTTAATAGAAAGTTTATTTATATTACCAATTGCAATTGTTGCATTCTATCTCATTGCAGTTAATGGTTACAATGATTTCTTGTTATCCAACCCTCCAATGATGTTAATAATATTGTTGGCAGGTCCAATGACGGTAATACCTTTATTTTTATATGTTAGAGGAGTTGAATTATGTGGATTGGGTCCGACAGGGATGATTTTCTATATAACCCCAACTCTTCAATTTTTACTAGGTTTTTTTTATTACGATGAAGCTTTCTCATTTAATAAACTAGTAAGTTTCATTTTAATCTGGATTGCTGTAATAATATATTTAAGAGATTTATATGAAACTCATTAAACTTATATTTATTTTATCTCTTTGTTTTCATTCAAACACATTAGCAGATATCAATATAGAATTCGAAAACTGGAAAAAAAATTTCAAAAAAATTGCTCTAGTAAATAATATTTCTGAAGCAACATTTGACCTAGTTATGTCTAACACTAAGTTTTTACCTGATGTAATTAAATATGATAGATATCAACCAGAGTTTTATGAAGATACAAAAACTTATATTTCAAAAAGAACCTCTGACCAAAAAGTAAAAAAAGGAAAACAACTTTATATTGATAATTTAAGTTTAATTAATTCTGTTGAAAATCAATTTAATATAGAAAAAGAGCTTCTTTTATCATTAATGGGAATAGAAACAAATTTTGGTACCTATGTTGGTAAAATGGACATTCTTTCTTCATTAGCTACATTAAGTTTTGACAAAAGAAGGTCAGAATTTTTTACCAAAGAACTTTTAATACTTTTGAACTTAATTGAGAAAAATCAAATTGATTATAAAACATTGTATGGTTCTTGGGCGGGTGCTTTTGGTTACTTCCAATTTATGCCTTCTACTATGAAAAATTATGCAACAGATTATGATGGCAATGGTTCAATAAATTTAAAAAGTAACCCTGATGCTTATGCTTCCGCGAGTAATTATTTAAAGAAAATAGGTTGGAAATCTAATGAACCATGTTTTTATAGAATTGATCTGAATAATGATATTCCAAAAAAATATTTAAATATTTCTGCAAAAAAATTACATGATAAGAAACAATTAAAGTTTTTTAGACAATACATTCAGAACAATTCAATTATTTCAAATAATTATGATGAATTAGAAGTTGCAATAATAACACCAGATAAAGATATAATTCCTGATGCGGAAACTCTAAATCCAGCTTATGTGGTATTTAATAATTATGAAATAATTTTACAATGGAATAGATCTTTAAGATTTGCTTTAGCAGTCTGCACATTAAAGGATAAATTCAAAAATGAACTTTAAAAAAGTATTACCATTATTGTTGTTTATTTTTTTTGTGGGATGCAAACAATTAGAAACAACTCAAAAGAAAACTATAAAGAAAGAACCTGATATATTAGCAGCAGAAACAACTTTAAAATCTTCAGATGAAAATGAAGTAAGTAATTCTAAATATATTTTTGATAGAGAGTATACTAACCAAGGCTTTGCATTAATTTACGACGAAAATCTCTTTGATGAAAAAAGTATTTCAAAAAAATTAGATAATAGAGGTTTGTTTATTTTTCATACCAAAATTAGAAAAAATTCTTTTGTGAAAATTACTAACCCTGAAAATAAAAAAACTGTTATTGCGCAAGTGATATCTAATAAGGTAATTTTTTCAAATTTTTATAATTCAGTAATCACCAAAAGAATTGTTGATGAATTGTTGCTTGATGAAAATGAACCTTATGTTGAATTATCTCTAATTTCTAATGAATCAACTTTTGTAGCCAAAAAAGCTAAAACGTTTGATGAAGAAAAAAAAGTAGCTCAAAAGGCTCCTGTAGATGGAATAACCATAGATAATTTAGGAACTGTAGAGAAAAAGGAATTGCCTAAGACTACTCAAAGTAACTTTCTATATTCAATTAAAATTGCAGATTTTTATTATAAAGATTCAGCTGAAAATATGATCCAAAGAATTAAAGATGAAACAAAGATAACAAATCTTGTTATAAAAAAATTATCTCAAACAAAATATAGGGTATTATTAGGTCCATTTAATGATATAAAAAAAATTCAAGAGTCATTTAACGAAATAGAAAAACTAAATTTTGAAAACCTAAAAATTATTAAAGATGTTTAAAAAATTAAATTTAATTATTTTAATATTCATTTTATTTGTATCTAAATCATTTGCTAATTTTGATGTGAAAGCAAAAACTGCAATAATTCAAGATTATCATTCTGGAGAAATTCTTTTTGAGAAAGAAGCAGATTTATCAATATATCCCGCGTCCATGACGAAAATCATGACAGCCATCATTGCTTTTGACCTTATTAAGTCAGGAGATTTGCGTATGGATGAAAAATTTATTATTTCAGAAAAAGCTTGGCGATTATCTACATCTGGTTATTCCTCAATGTTTATTATGGTAGGTGATGAGGTTTCAGTTGAAAATTTACTAAAAGGTATAATCATAGCATCTGGCAATGATGCTTGTATTGCATTAGCAGAAGGCATAGCGGGTACTGAAGAAGAGTTTGCAATCTTAATGACAGCAAAAGCTAAAGATTTAGGAATGGACAATACAAACTTTTCTAATTCATCAGGAATTAATCACCCTGATAATAATTCAACAGTTAGAGATATAATGATCATGTCTAGATACTTAATAAAAGAACATCCAGAATTTTATAAAATGTTTGCAGAAAAAGAATTTACTTGGGATAGAACAGGAGGAGATCCAATAACACAAGGTAATAGAAATCCTTTGTTATATAAAAATCTTGGAGCAGATGGTATCAAAACTGGTTATTTAGCTGTTGAAAAATATTCATTAGCTTCGTCTATAGAGAGAAATGGAAGAAGATTAATTGCTGTTGGCAGTGGTTTTAATTCAAAAAACGCCAGATCACAAGAAAGTACTAAAATGTTAACTTATGGACTTACAAATTTTGATTTAGTTAAAATTAGTGAAGCGAACAAACCTTTTCAAAAAATAGACGTATGGTTGGGAAGAGAAGATACAGTTGATGTTTATACAAATAAAGACATTTACAAAACTATTAAAAAAGCCAAAAAAAAATTATTAAAGGTTTCTGTAAATTATGATGGTCCTGTAGAAGCACCAATAAACAAAGATCAAAAAGTTGCAACATTAAAAGTAGTTTATGACCAAGAATTAGTAGGTGAGTATGATTTGCTTGCTTTAAAAGAAATTAAAAAAGTAAATTTCTTTTCTAGATTGCTTAAATCATTAAACTACTTAATTTGGGGCGATGTCTAAGAAGCCAATAATTGTTTTTGAAGGTATAGAAGGCAGTGGCAAAAGTCATCATATTAAAATTGTTTCAAGGTATTTAGACAAAAATAAAGTTAAATATTTAAAAATCAGAGAACCAGGAGGGAGTTTAAATTCTGAAAAAATCAGAAAATTAATATTAAATAAGAAATCCAATTTTAATGTAAAAACTGATTTACTTTTATATCTAGCTGCCAGAAGTGAAAATATTAATCTTATTAAAAAATATTATAAAAAAAGAGTTATCTTAATTGATAGATTTATAGACTCTACAATTGCTTATCAACATTATGGTATGGGTGTTGATATTGAAATTATAAACATAATTAACAAATATTTATTAAAAAATATTAAGGTTAATTTTACATTTCTTAATGTTGTAAATAAAAAAAATCTTTTCTTAAGATTAAAAATGAGAAAATCTTTGAATAGATATGATCAATTTAATACCAGTTTCTATAACAAAGTTCAAAATGGATTTCTTAAGATGTCAAAACTAAATAAGAAAAAATATAAGATAATTGATTCAAATTTAGACATTAAGAAAAATGAAAAATTAATTATCAATCATGTTAAAAAATTAATTAAATGAGCCTAAATTCTTCTACACAACTGAATTTGTACGAACATCAAGAGATTTTCAACCATTTATCTAAATTATATTTAAATAATAAATTGCCAAATAAAATTCTTTTATCTGGTGAAAAGGGTATTGGTAAAGCAACATTAGGTTATCATCTAATAAATTTTGTATTATCAGAAGATGAAGAACATTCTTATGATGTTGAAAATAATAAAATTAATTTAGAAAATAAATCATTCAAACTTATACAAAATAAATCTAATCCAAATTTTAATCTTATAGACGTTGCTGAAGATAAAAAAAACATTGATATAAATCAAATAAGAGAATTAATTGTTAATCTAAATAAATCTTCATTTAATAATAAAAAAAGATTTGTTTTAGTAGACAATATAGAATTATTAAATTTAAATTCTATTAATGCATTACTAAAAGTCTTAGAAGAACCTAATGAAAATATTAATTTTATCTTAGTTAATAATAATAAAAGAGTTTTACCAACTCTTAAATCTAGATGTTTAAATTTCAAAATTTTTTTAACGAATGCTCAATCTATTGAAATTGTTAATAAATTAATAAACAATGATGTTTATAATTTTATAAATCAAGATTTAGTAAATTACTTTACAACACCAGGTAAATTATATGAATTACTAAATCTTGCAGAAAACTTTGGTTTAGATCTTAAGGATTATAATTTAGACACTTTTTTGCAAAGTCTAATATCAAGTAAGACTTACAAAAAAAACAAACCAATTATTGAATTAATATATTCTTTTATTGAAGTTTATTTTAGAAACAATATATCTACGAAAAATATTAAATTATTTCACCTTTATCATTATTTTTTAAAAAAAATTAATGATACTAAAATTTATAATTTAGATGAAGAGACATTATTTATGGAATTTGAAGATAAAGTTTTAAATGGATAAAAATTTTTATATTACAACACCTATTTATTATCCATCAGCTAAACCTCATATGGGACACGCATACTCAAGTATAGCTGCTGATTTTTTTGCAAGATTTAAAATTATTGATGATTATAAAGTTCATTTTTTAACTGGAACAGATGAGCATGGTTTAAAAATTCAAAGATCTGCTGAACGAGCAGGTGAGACTCCTCAAAAATTTTGTGATCAAATAAGCAAAACTTTTCGAGATCTTTCAAATACTCTAAATTTATGTAACACTGATTTTATTAGAACAACCGAAGAGAGGCATAAAAAAACAGTGCAATATCTTTGGTCAGAACTTGAAAAGAATGATGATATTTATCTATCAAATTATTCTGGTTGGTATTCAGTATCGGATGAAGCCTTTTATAGTGAAGATGAGATAGAAGAAATAGATGGTAAAAAAATAGCTATATCATCAAAATCTCCTGTTGAATGGATTGAAGAAGAGTCGTATTTTTTTAGACTTTCAAAATGGGAAAAACCTCTTTTAAAATATTATGAAGATAATCCTGATTTTATTTATCCAGAGTCTAGACGTAATGAAGTTATTAGTTTTGTAAAAAGTGGTCTAAAAGATCTATCGGTTAGTAGGAAAAGTTTTTCATGGGGTATACCAGTTCCAAGTAATAAAAACCATGTAATTTACGTTTGGTTAGATGCACTTACAAATTATTTAAGCGCACTAAATTATCCAAATAAAGATGATGAATTATTCAAAAAATTTTGGCCTGCATCAATACATTTAATTGGCAAAGACATACTAAGGTTTCACGCAGTTTATTGGCCAGCTTTTTTATTGGCTGCTAAAATTGAAGTACCAAAAAGAGTTTATGGTCATGGTTGGATTTTATCTGGAGAAGAAAAAATGTCCAAATCTAAAGGGAATATTTTGGATCCTTTAGAAATAATAGAAGAGTATGGTTTAGATCCATTAAGGTATTATCTAATAAAAGAAGTTTCATTTGGCAATGATGGCAATATTTCTCAAGATAGATTAGAAGATTGTATAAACAGTGATTTAGCAAATAATTATGGAAATTTATGCCAAAGAGTTACTGCTTTTGCGATCAAAAATTTCAATGGAAGAATTCCTTCCGAAATTAAATTTCTTGATGAAGATTTATTTATTTTAGACAAGTATAAAAAAAATTTAGATAATATTAGATCTAAAATTGATCATCAAAATATTAATTTTTATATAGACTATATTGTTAATTCTCTTTTTGAAGCCAACAAATATTTTAATGATCAAGAACCGTGGAAAAAAAAAGATGATCAAATTAGATTAAATACAATTGTTTATACTTCATTGGAAATAATTAGAAAAATTAGTTTTTTATTATATCCAATTATTCCAGAGTCTTCTTTAAAAGCACTAAAAATTTTTGATATCAATGAATCTCAAATAAAATTAAATTCCCTTTCAGATAATGAATATTTAACTAAAGGAAATAATATTAATAAAATTGATATACTATTTAAAAAAATAGAAAAAAAAAATGATTGATTCTCATTGTCACTTAGATCACGAACCTTTGTTGAGTGATTTAACAAATGTTTTACAAAGATCAAAAGATGTGGGTATTGAAAAACTATTAACAATATCAACGTCTCATGAAAGTTTCTCTAGAGTTAAGGAACTAGTTAATAGAGACGAGATGATTTATGGTACAATTGGAATTCATCCACATGAAAGTTCTACAAACACAATTACTGCCAATGAAATTATTGATAACTTAAAAAATAACAAAAAAATTATAGGTATTGGTGAAACTGGATTAGATTTTTATTATAATAGTAGTGAAAAAGATAAACAAATTGCAAGTTTTAAAGAACATATTCAAGCATCAATAAAAACTAATGTTCCTCTAATTGTTCATTCAAGAAATGCTGAAGATGAAACATTTGAAATCCTAAATCAATATAAAAATGAGAATATTAAAATTTTAATGCATTGTTTTACTGGTTCAAAAGAATTTTCAGAAAAGTTATTATCTTTAAATTCTTGCTTTTCTGCTAGTGGTATCATTACTTTTAAAAATTCAGTTGATTTACAAGAGACATTTAAATCAATCCCAGCTGAAAATATTTTAATTGAAACTGATAGTCCCTTTTTGGCCCCTGTGCCAAATAGAGGAAAAAAAAATGAACCATCATTTATCAATTTTACAGCTGCGAAATTAGCTGAAATAAAGAATATTTCAAAAAAAGAACTGATAGAGATTACTACCAATAATTTTAATAAACTTTTTTTTAATTAACAAACATGAAATTTATTATTTTAGGCTGTGGTAGTTCAATGGGTGTACCAAGACCAGATGGTTTTTTTGGAAATTGTGATCCAAATAATAAAAAAAATTACAGAACAAGATGCTCAGCTTTATTGAAAACTACTGATGAAAATATACTAATAGATACTTCTCCTGATTTAAGGGAACAACTTTTAAGACATAAAATTAAAAAAATAAATAAAGTTTTATTTTCACATATGCATGGAGATCAAACTCATGGAATTAATGATTTAAGATCTTTTTATATAAATAGCAGAAAACAAATTAATGTTTATGCAGATAATGATACTTCAAAATATCTTAAAAATTCATTTTCATATATTTTCAAAAGTTACTCAAAAGAATATCCAGCAACGTTAAATTTAAATAAATTACCAAAAAATATTTATACAAAAAATAAGAATAAAAAAATTAATATTCAATCTATTACAGTTGAGCATGGTAAAGTAAATTCAAATTGTTTTATTATTGATAAAAAATTAGCTTATATTAGTGATGTAAGTAAAATTTTTAAAAAAGATTTTAAATATTTTAAAAACTTGAAATATTTAATAATTGATTGCTTGTGGTATAATTTTCATCCATCACATTTTAACTTAGAAAATTCACTTAATATAATCAAAGTGTTTAAGCCCAAAAAAGCTATTCTAACAAATTTATCAGTAGTGTTAGATTATAAAGTCCTTAAAAAGTTATTGCCAAAAAATGTTGTACCTGCTCATGATGGTTTTACTTTAGAATTATAAAATATTTTCAATTGATTTAATCAATTTTTTTGACATTGGTTTAGTAAAAGATGCAAATGTATCTTCAACTTTTCCTTCCTTATTAATTAAAATTTTATGAAAATTCCATTTTGGAATAGCAGATCTACCGTGATTTTCTTTTGCCCACTTGAAAAGTTCATGAGCATTTTCTCCTTTAACTTCTGTGATAGTTGTTAATGGAAAATTGATATTGAAATTTACTTCACAAAATTCTTTTACATCTGCATTATTTTTTTTTTCTTGATTAAAAGAATTTGAAGGGACTCCAAGAACAACTAAGCCTTTATCTTTATATAAATCCCATAATTCCTGTAATTCGTCGTATTGGTTGGTAAAACCACAAAAACTAGCTGTATTAACTACTAGAATAACTTTATTTTTGTAGTCATTTAGATTTATTGTTCCACCGCTTATGCTTTCAATTGTAAAATCATAAAACTTTTTTTCATAGTTTGCTGTTGCTGAGGTTTTAAAAAAAATCATAAATATAAAAAATAGAAATATTAATTTTCTCATTTCTTAGGTTTATTTGGAGTAAGTAATATTAAAAAATAACCAAATAAAGTGGATAGTAAAGAACCAGTCAAAACACCTATTTTTACACCATCCATATATTGCATGTTTTCAACGAAAGCTAAATTTCCTACAAACAAACTCATTGTGAAACCAATACCAGTAAGAACTCCAACTCCATAAAAATTGTACCAACTTGTATCGTTTGGCATTTGGGCTACTTTTAATTTTATTGATATATAAGAAAATATAAATACACCAAGTTGTTTGCCCAAGAATAGACCAAGTACAATACCTAATGGAACTTTATCTAACAATGAAGCAAAAGATAAGCCTTCAAGAGAAACACCTGCATTAGCAAACGCGAATAAAGGCATTATTCCAAAAGCAACATAAGGACTAATTGCATGTTCTATTTTTATTAATAAAGAAAAATCTTTGTCTTTTTTTCTATGTGGGATTGTCATAGCTAATAAAACACCGGCAATAGTAGCGTGGATACCTGAGTTGTGAGTAAAATCCCAAAGGAAAAGTCCTACTAGCAAATAAGGTAAGAATTTTTTGATATTAAATTTATTTATTAACAACAAAACAATAAAAGCTAACAGCATCAATGTTAAGTACTTAATGCTTAAATCTCCAGAGTAGAATAGAGCAATTATTACTATTGCTCCTAAATCATCAATTATAGCTAAAGCTGTTAAAAATACTTTTAATGATAGAGGGACTCTTTTTCCAAGTAATGATAAAACTCCTAAAGAAAAAGCAATATCTGTGGCTGATGGAATTGCCCATCCAGTTAAAGTTTCACTGTCGCCTAAATTAATAAAAACATAGAATAATGCAGGAACCAACATTCCTCCTACAGCGGCTATAATTGGCAGTAAAGCCTGTTTAATATTTGAAAGTTCTCCTTGTAGAAATTCTCTTTTTATTTCTAATGTAACAAAGAAAAAGAATATAGCCATCAAGGCGTCGTTGATCCAATGTAATACAGATAATTTTAGACCAAAATTATTAATACCTATAAATAAGTATTTATTTAAAGTAGCAAAATATAAATCTGCTAATCCTGAGTTACTTATAAATAATGCAATTATTGCAGCAAATAATAGAACAAGTCCGCTTGCAGCTTCTAATTTAAAAAACCATCTAAAAGGTTTAGATATATAATTAATCATAAAATTTTAAATTAGGTCTATAATAAATAGTTTAATATCTTGCAATGTTTCAAAAAGGTTGAATAATATTACTTCTAGTCCAGGAAATACATTAATTAGTGATGTTTTAAGTGTATCAACCAAGATTATTAAAGCAACAAAAGATATAATAAAAACTATCAAATAAGAAAATAATTTAGATTTTTTACCTTCTGACTTTTCAACTGTTTTTAAGTTTTCTTTTTCTATTTCAGCTTCAATTTTTTTTTCTTGTTGTAAAGTTTTGCTAATTACCAGGTTTTTTTTTATTACCTGATTTTGTTCAGTTATATTTGTAGAAATATTATTATTTAATGTTAATGGAGCTTCACTTTCATTTTGTGGTTTGTAAAACCAAACTTTTTCACATGATCCACATTGCAGCTCACGTCCTTCATTGGGAATTAACGAACTATCAATTTTGAATTGTTTCTTTTCACATGGACATGTAATTATCATGCTTAGTTATATAACAGATTTTACTCAAAATTCTTTTAATTTAGGCTTCTTTATACATTGAAATTATCAATAACTACTGTATTAGTACTTCGATCGGAGTGTAGCGCAGCCTGGTAGCGCATCTGGTTTGGGACCAGAGGGTCGCAGGTTCGAATCCTGCCACTCCGACCATCATTATGAAAAAAGCAATAATTTACATTCCTAACAAAAACCCAATGCAATCAGGTTTAGCTAAAAATGACAAATGGATATTAGAATTTAAAACTAAAGATCCAACAAAGAATCCATTAATGGGTTGGGAAAGCTCGACTGACACTTATTCGGAATTAAAATTAGAATTTTCATCAAAAGAGCTTGCAATCAATTATGCAAAAAAAAAGAAAATTGAGTTTGAATTAATTGAGCCAAGAAAAAGAAAAACAGTAAAAAAATCTTACGCTGATAATTTTTTAAAATAAAAAATGTTTAGGTTTTTCACTCAAAAACATTGGTTGTTGTGGTCATGGATTGGTTCAGCAATAATTTTATCATCACTTTGGATACAGGTAAAAATTGATGTAAAAATCAATGAATGGTTTGGTCAATTCTACGACATGATTCAAAAAGCCTTAAGTGCACCAAACTCTATTACTATAGAAGAGTATTGGTCAAGCTTATTATCTTTTATAACTTTGGCTGCTATGTATGTAGGTGTAGCAGTTGTTGTTAGTTTTTTTACTTCACACTATTTATTCAGATGGAGAACTGCCATGGTTGAATGGTATCATAGCGTATATGATAAAGCTCGAAAAATAGAAGGAGCTGCACAAAGGGTTCAAGAAGATACTATTAAATTTTCTAGAATAATGGAGTCACTAGGAACAAGTTTAATTGAAGCTTTAATGATACTGATTGAATTTATGCCAATTTTATTTGGTTTAAGTGTTGGTATTCCAATTTTTTTCTTTGGTGATTGGGATTATGGCTTGATAGTTGGCGCTTTAATTTGGTCGGTAGGTGGGACCATATTTTTGATTGTGCTTGGTTTAATTTTAAGGTTGGTTGGTGTTGAATATGATCTTCAAAAAAAAGAGGCTGCTTATAGAAAAATACTTGTAATAGCAGAAGACGATGGAACTATTCGTCCAAAAACTATTGAAGAATTATTTGATGGAGTGAGAAATATTCACTTCTTAAGTTACATAAGATATTTGTATTTTAATATTGGGAGAATTGCATACTTACAAGCTAACGTATTATCAGCGTATGTTTTTTTGGCACCAGCAATTGTAGCCGGTGCAGTAACACTTGGTGTAATGCAGCAAATAATTAGAGCCTTTGGTAGAGTAGAAGGTTCTATGCAGTATATATTAAAGGCCTGGCCAACTATAATCGAACTTGCTAGCGTTTATAAACGTTTAAGAGAATTTGAGTTTAAAATCAATCAAGAAGATTTAATTGATTAAAAATTAAATGACAATTGATATAAAATATATTGATAAATTTATTGATGTTACATCAAAAGCGGCTTTAGCTTCCTCATATTTAATTGGAAAAAAAGATAAAAATGCTGCAGATAAAGCTGCAGTAGACTCTATGAGAAGTCAATTAAATAAAATGAATATTCAAGGTGAAATTGTTATTGGAGAGGGTGAATTAGATGAAGCCCCAATGCTTTATATTGGTGAAAAAGTTGGCACTAATAATGGACCTGTATTTGATATAGCTGTAGATCCACTTGAAGGAACAAATTTTGCAGCAAACAATCTTCCTGGCGCTCTATCTGTAATTGCACTAGCAGAAAAAGGGTGTTTATTTAGTGCACCAGAAACTTATATGGAAAAAATAGCTACTAGAGTTAAAGAAAAAAATGTTGTTGATTTAGACTATACAATTAAGCAAAATATTCATAACTTAAGTGATTTTTTAAATAAAAACCCTGAAAATTTAACTGCATGTATCCTTGATAGACCAAGGCATAAAAATATTATTGATAAGTTAAGGGGATTAAGAGTTAATTTGAAATTAATAACTGATGGAGATGTTTCTGGGGCAATGCTTGTTACAGAAGAAAAATATAACGTAGATATTTTTTTAGGAATCGGAGGCGGTCCAGAAGGTGTTCTTGCTGCAACAGCTTTAGATGCATATAACTGCAGTTTTCAAGGAAGATTTTTGTTTGAAACTGATGAAGATAAACAAAGAGCAAAAAAAATGGGTATTAATAATTTTACAAAAAAATATGAGTTAAGCGAAATAGTATCAGGTGACTCTATTTTTTGTGCAACAGGTATAACATCTGGAGATTTAGTTAAAGGTATAGAAATTCACAATAATGAATTTATTTCAGAAACTTTAGTAACACACAAATCATCGGGTCTAAAAAAAGTAATAAAATTAAAACAAAATTTATAATGATAAGCTTGATTAATTGTTTTTTTTACAATAAAAAGCAGCAGTTTGGTCCCTTCGTCTATCGGTTAGGACACGTGGTTTTCATCCTCGAAAGAGGGGTTCGATTCCCCTAGGGACCGCCAAAAATATGGTATTTTATGTATATATGTTAAAATGCATAACACCAAATATTACAAAGTCATATGTTGGCTACACAAATAACATTTCATTAAGATTAAAAAAACACAATCTAGGCAAAGGTGCAAAATCAACAAGAGGATTAAAATGGAAAATTATATATAAAAGAAAGTTTATTTCTAAAAGTTTAGCTTTGTCATATGAATACAGATTAAAAAATAATAAAGTAAAAAGAAAATATTTGATTGATAAAAATTAAAATGAAAATTGCAACAATACTTCCTTACAAAGAAAACTATTCTAATAAAAATGCAGGTGCAGTTTCGTTATGGGTTAGTGATTTTATGAAATATTCTTCGTACAAAAAGAATGTCACTGTATTTGGTCATACATTTGACAGAAGTTATCTAACTAAAAATTATTTTAATATTAATTTGCAATCCATAAATTCAAAAATTTTCAGTTCTACAAAGGAATATTCAAATAATATAATTAAACACTTAACTAAAAATTATTTTGATATAGTTGAAATACACAACAGACCAATTATGGTATACAGCTTTGTAAAAAAAATTGATTCAAAAATAATTCTTTACCTTCATAATGATCCAAAAACAATGAAAGGTTCAAAGACTAAAAATGAAAAACTATTTCTTTTAGAAAAAGTTGATAAAATTATTTTTATCTCTGAATGGATAAAAAAACAATTTTTTTCAAACCTAAAATTTAATGAACATCATAAAACTGAAGTTATTTATCACAGTATTGATCCAATTAAAAAGCTTTCAAAAAAAAAGAAGCAAATTGTTTTTGTTGGAAAACTTAATGAGGCTAAAGGTTATGATCTTTTTTGTAAATCTGTTGATAAAGTTTTAAAAAAATATGATGACTGGAAGGCATTTTCTATTGGTGGTGAAAAAAGATTGCAAGAATATTACAAAAATAAAAAACAAATTAATCTTGGAATTTTAGATAACAAAAAAGTTCTCAATATTTTTAAAGAATCTGAAATAGCTGTAATACCTTCTAGATGGGACGAACCATTTGGAAGAACTGCATTAGAATCAACTTCCCGTGGTTGTGCTACAATCATTTCAAATAGAGGTGGTCTTACAGAAACAACTGATGATGCGATTGTTTTAAAAAATCTTGATTCAAATAATATCGTAAAGGAGTTAATTAAATTAATTAAAAATAAAAATTTAAGAAAAAAATTACAAATATCTGGACTAAAAAACTTGAAACATATTCTTAAGTTAAATTCTGCCAAAATTGACTATATGAGATCTACACTTTTTCCTTTTTCTAATTTTAATACAAATGGTGGTAAATTAAGAATTCTCAATATTTACAATCTTGCTCAAAAATTAAATCATAGAATTTATAATCTTTCTTTGGGGAAAAAATTTACTAATGGTTTTATAAGAAATGGTCATGATGTAATTGAAATTAGTGATAGAGATTATATTAGGCAACAAAAAAGTTTAAATATTTTTAATTTTAGAGAAAAGTTTAATTCATATCTGATAAATACTGTAAAAAATTATAATCCTGATCTAATAACTTTTGGACATACTAATAATTTAGACCTTGATTTGTTGTCTATTTTAAAAAAAATTAATAGAAACATGATTATTTCACAATGGAATGAAGATCCAATGATGAATACGTCTATAGAGGCTAAAGAAAATGTAAATAAAATTAAAAATTTTTTACCTCAAATTGACCATACATTTGTTACAACTAATCCAAAAGTTACTGCTTTTGCTAAAAATAATTTTAATAATATTCATTACTTTATTACACCTGTTGATAAATCTATAGAATGTTTTGACGTTTATAATCTTAATCCTCAAAAAGATTTGTTTTATGCTATTAGTCATGGAGTAAATAGGGGAAGTCTAAAATCTGGTAAAATTGATAGTAGACTTAAAATTTTGCAAACTTTAATAAAAAAACTAAATGGTATTAAGCTTGATTTTTATGGAATTAATGGAAGAGAACCTATTTGGGGAAATGATTTTTATAGTGCTTTATTGAATGTAAAGATGGGATTAAATTTAAGCAGAGGAAAACCAACTAAACATTATTCAAGTAATAGAATTGCGTCTTTAATGGGAAATGGTTTATTAACTTTTATTGATGAAAAAGTTGAAATGGATTCTTTTTTTTCAAAGAATGAAATTATTTTTTATAAAAATATAGACGATTTAGCTAGTAAGATTAAATTTTATTCAAAAAATGATAGAGAAAGAATTAAGATTGCGAAAAATGGAAAGAAAAAATATTTTAAAAGATTTAATGAAATTGCAACCACAAAATATATTGTTGATGTTTCTACTGGAAAGATAAATAATCTTTATAATTAAAGATTAATTTTATTTAATGCCAAATTTTAATGTTTTCAATTATAATACCAACTTATAATAATTTAGAATATTTAAAAATAACTTTAAACAGTATTTTTAAAAATTCTAATTTTAAACATGATATTATTGTTCATATAAATGAAGGTATTGATAGTTCATTGGATTATATAAAAAGTAAAAATATTGAATTTACTTATTCCAAAAAAAACATCGGATTATGTAGTGCCGTTAATAAAGCTGCTAAAAAATCTAAAACTGATTATGTACTTTACTCACACGACGATATGTATTTTTGTCCAGGTTGGGATATTTGCTTAATTAACGAAGTTAAACAACTTAAAACTGAAAAATTTTATTTATCTGCCTCTATGATAGAGCAAAGATCAGGTCATATTCAATTTGATGCTGGTGATACTTTTAATAACTTCGATGAAAATAAACTTTTATCTAATCTTGATAATATTAAATATTTTGATTTTCAGGGTAGTCATTGGGCACCTCATTTAATTCATAAAAAAATTTGGGATGAAGTAGGAGGTTTTAGTGAAGAATTTAATCCTGGTATGGGCTCTGATCCAGATTTAAATATGAAACTTTGGCAAAATGGTGTTAGAATCTTCAAAGGGTTATCTAATTTTAAAGTATATCATTTTGGATCCATCTCTTTAAGAAAAAAAAAAGATCTAATTGTTAACAATGGGTCTAAAACATTTTTAAAAAAATGGAAAATAACACCTAAATTTTTTACGAAACACTATTTGAGAGGTGGTACATTTAAAAACAATAAAATTATCTCAATTAATTATAATGGACCTGTAGATGAACCAATTAAAAACTTTTCATACTTTTTTGATTTAATTAAATGTAAAATAAAATTATTACAAATTTTACTAAGTAAAAAAAAGTCAACTAAATATTAATTTTATTTAGAGCGTTATTTTTAAATAAATTTGCTTCTCTAATATATCTCCTAACCATTTGTGTTGTTTTGTGGCCTGTCATCGCCATTATACTACGCTCATCAGCACCAGACTCTGCAGCAACAGTCGCAAAACCTGATCTTAAACTATGACCTGCAAAATTTTTGTTTTCTATACCTGCAAAATTTAAATATTTTTTAATTAATAATACTACTGATTGATCAGTTAATCTTTCATTAGTTAATGATGATCCTTTTGTAAATCTTCTAAAAATAGGTCCAGACTTTATTTTAGAAATTTCTAACCATTTTTTTAGATTTACAACTGGGCAATAAGTTTCATTAGTGAAGTAGGGCAGTCCTTTAATCATCCCTTCACCGAGTTGATCAGTTTTTGATTTTTTAATAGTGATTTTAAGACCTTCAGGTACAAATTCTAGATCTTCATGATCAATTGAGATTATTTCAGTTCGTCTAAATCCACCTCCAAAGCCTACCAATATTATTGATTTATCTCTAAATTTTTTAATATCATGAATTTTTTGCTCATTTATTACATTAATAATAGATTTTAAATGATTAATTAATAAAGGTTTTTTTCCTTTTTGAATGCTTCCTTTAACCCTTCTAATTCCCATTAAGTTTTCAACAATAATTGGATGTTTTGTATCTAGATAATAACCTTTTAGTTTATGTATCATACTAATTGCCACTAATCTTCTTCTCAAGGTGCTTATTTTAGAGTTTTTAGAAAGATGAGTAATATATAAAGAGATTATTTCTGGTTCAGATGGCAAAGATTTAAATCCATGTTTAGCACAAAATATACCAAAATCTTTGAAATCAGATTTATAAGCTCTTAGTGTATTGTTTGCTTTAGAACTTTTAAGATTATTTAAAGTTTCTTCGTGAAGTGATTTTAAGTCTGTTGTTAGATAATTCATATTATTACTATTGATAACAATTAATTATCGTTAGTAATATATTAATAGATTTTAATAGTCAATACTAATAATTATAAAAATTATGATCAAAAAATCACAAGAACATCTTAATTCGGCTAATGAAAGTTATGCAGAACATATGAGCGTAGCGTTCAAAGTAGGCTCAAAAATGATTGCTAGTGGATTTATTGCTTTAATTCATGGATTAATACCAGCAATTTTCGAAAGAAACGCAAGCAACAGAATAAAAGAACTGAAAAATTTTATAAACCAAAAAAAATAATGATTACAATAATTTAATGTAAATAACTAATGTAAATGATTAGAAAAATTAAAAGAAAAGATAAAGAAAAATGGATAAAATTGTACTGCGGGTATGCTAAATTTTATAAAGTTCCTATGAAACAAGAGATTTTAGATACTTTATGGAGTTGGATACACGATGGAAATCATGTTGTGAATGGAATATGTTACGAAATTGAAGACAAAATTGTTGGAATTGCACACTACAGAACAATGCCAAGACCAATAAAAGGTCAATATATAGGATTTTTAGATGATTTATTTGTGGATGAACACTTTAGAGGCAAGAAAATAGCTCAAAAACTTATAAAATACCTTGAATCTTTATCTAAAGAAAATAATTGGAATGGAATTCGTTGGATAACCCACTCTTCCAATGAGACAGCAAAAAAATTATATGATAAAATTGCAAAAAATACAGGATTTGAATTATATGAACTTAAAAGGGACTAAATTTCAGATAAAAGTTTGGAATTACTTAAAAAAAATACCTAGAGGAGAAGTCAGAACCTACCTTCAGGTGGCAAAAGCTATTGGAAAGCCAAAAGCCCATAGAGCGGTAGCAAATGCAGTTGGGAAAAACCCATATCCTCCAAAAATACCTTGTCATAGGGTAATTAGGACCGACGGATCTCTTGGAGGATACTCAGGAAAAGGTGGAATTAAGACTAAGTTGCGATTACTTAGATCTGAAAAAGTAGATATTTAAGGTTAAAAAAGTGTTGAAAATAAAGTCTTTTAGACAATTTTTGTGAATAATCATGTAAATAGCACTATTCACCCTTCAGTTGTACCGCGTTTCTAAATATAACTAAATAAGTACCCTCTATGGGCGATTAAAGAGCATATTCTATTACTGCATTGCTCTATTTTTCAATGATATCAAACCTTTTTTAACGTCTCAATTTTGCTCTATTTTACAGGTTTTTTAATCCGCCTGCCCTAAAATTTTTGATATAAAAATATACTTTAAAATTTCATTAGTAAAAAACTGTTGCAATTAAACACTTCTATGAATTTATATTATTTTTCAACTCTTTAACTAAAATTAGTATTTTTTTCCATATCAATGTGGTCCAAAAAAGCTATTAATATTAATGATTTTAATTAAAAAACCAAAATATTACTCGACTTCAACAAATATTAATGCATTTTAATTATATTTATATTTAAATAATTTATTCAATAATTACAATATTTTAATTGTATATATTAATGTAAAACATTAATAATTAGTACACAAATAAATACTATTAATTACTCCTTTTTAAAATGTATTCTCTTCTGGTTATATAGAGACCACTTAAGACAATTATAAAAAGACCTAAATAAGTCCAATTATCTGGTAATTCATGAAAGAAATAATAGCTAATTAATATGTTTGTTATGATTTCTGTATAGCCCAAAGGAGCTAATTTTGAAGCATCAGCATATTTGAGTGATAAAATTAAGAAAAGATGGGCTACAGAGGCTATAAGGCCGATTAAAGCCATTAAAATCCACTGATTTGTAGTAGGATTTACCCATACAGAAGGCATAAATAAACTAATAATGACCGTTCCTATTAAACCTGAAAGCAAAAGTGTTAAAAGAGGGTTATCTGAAGTGCTAAGTTTTCTTGTTATAATAAGGTAAAATCCATAACAAATTCCATTACCTAAAGCAGCTAAAGTAGCTAGATTAAGTTCAATAAATCCAGGTCTAATAACAATTAAAGTACCAACAAACCCTAACGATACAGCAGTCCATCTTTTCACCCCTACTTTCTCCTTTAAAAAAAATGGAGATAAAGCTGTGACACAAATTGGTGCTACAAATGCTAAAGTTAAAGCTTTTGGGAGTGAAATTTCAGAAATCGCATAAAAGAATAAATACGTAGAAAAAACAAATATCAAACCTCTTATTAATTGAAGAGCTGGTTTCTTAGTCCAAACTAATGACTGTCTATAAAATATAAGCATTAAAGACAGAGTAAAAACTACGGTAAAAAAATATCTAGCCCATGTTATTTGTAAAACATCCATTGATGAGCTTAAATATTTAGCAAACGCATCCATAACAGGGACAATCATCCAAGCAGACGCATTTAAAATTATAGCCTTCACAGCTGAAAGATATATCTTAATAGAAGTATTTTAAAGCAAAGAATACAACTATTGGAACTGTAATAAATGACATTAATGTAGAAACAACAATTGTGCTAGCAATGTTATCGACTATTTCCTTTGGTGAGTACATTGATCCAATTAAATAATTTAAAATAGCGCTTGGCATAGCAGATTGAATTAAAATTACACCTGCACCAAATCCAGAAAGATCGAAAAAAATTACAATTAAAAAACCAATTATGGGTCCAATGATTACTCTTCCAATAGAGGCAATTATTGAATTGGTGAAAGAAAAAACTTTTAATTTTGTTAATGCAATTCCTAAAGACATTAATATTAAAACAATTGCTGTATATGTTAACAATTCAGTTAAATTAATAATTGCTTTAGGCATCTCCAATTCAAAATAAATAAAAGTAACTGAAAATATAATTGCGTAAAAAGGTGGATTTTTAATTAAAATATTAAAATCAAATTTTCTGTCTGCTAGAAACACTCCCAATGTAAAGTGAAGTAAAATTATAAGCGAAGATATTGATGCAGCTATTCCTAAACCTTGTGAACCATAAGCAAAAAGACAAATAGGAATACCCATATTTCCATTATTAGGAAGAAGAAAAACTGGGATTTCTCTAATGATATCTTTAGTTTTTAATAGATATAAAATAATTATGCCTGTTAAACCAAAACCAGCAATAGCAATTAAATAATAAATAAAATAACTGGTATATTGTTCAAATGTTATACCTGTAGAAGTAATAGAATATATAACCATTGCTGGTGTACCAACATTTGAGGCAAAAGTAGTTATAAAGGAATTATCAAAACCTGGTTTTTTCTTACCAAGATAATATCCAACCCCAACAACAAAAAATACAGGAAATAATACTTCAATAAGTTTGAAATATATTTCCATTAATCAAGCAATCTAATTAACGTAGGTGATTTTAAGATATTCTTATTTTTACTAAATATAGATAAACAGCTATTGCAATTTAATTCTGTGGTTTTATGAGTAACTATTACGATTGTAGCTTTATTATTTTTCTTATCTGGAGTTTGAATTAATCTTTTGACAGAAATTTTATATTTAGCTAAACGATTGGTTATTTGAGATAAAACGCCTGGTTTATCTTTAACTTCAAATCTTAAATAAAGGGAATTAACATAATTATTTACGTTGTAAGTCTTTAAAGATTTTAATTTATTTACACTTACACCAAATGGCTTTTTAATGTTTCCTCTTAAAATAGATAATAAGTCAGATAATAAAGATGATGAAGTTGGACCTGGACCAGCACCCTCCCCTTGTAATACGCTTTCTCCAACTGGTTTGCCATTAAGGATTACAGCATTCATTACTCCATTTACATTACCAATATACGATTTTTTACTTACAAGACATGGATGAACAGTTTCAAAAAGTTGATTATTTTTGAGTTCAGAGATACCCAGTAGTTTAATTCTTAAATCTAATTGATTTGCAATTTTAATATCTTTTAAATCAATTTTTTCTATTCCTTCCATTAAACATTTTTTATTAGATATTTTACTATTAAAAGCCAAAGCAGATAAAATTCTTACTTTTGCAAATGCATCAAAACCATTTAAATCTAATTTTGGATTTCCTGGTTCAGCATATCCAAGCTGTTGAGCTTTTTTTAAAACATCTACAAAATTTTGCTCAGAATTTTCCATCTCTGATAATATATAATTTGAAGTACCATTTAAAATTCCATAAACTTTTGATAATTTATTAGTAGCTAATCCTTCTTTAATTGATCTCAATATCGGTATCCCACCAGCAACAGATGCTTCGAATTCTAAATTGACATTATTTTTTTCAGCTAGTTTTGCTAAATTGTTTCCATGTTTTGAAATTAAAGCTTTATTTGGAGTAATTACATGAATTTTATTTTTTAAAGCAGTTTCAACTAATTTTTTAGAAACCCCATCAGATTGTCCAATTACTTCAAATAATATATCAACTTTTTCTTTTTTAAAAATTTCAAAAGGGTTTTTGTAAAAAATTTTTCTATTAATTTTATATTTTCTTTTTTTATTTATATTTTTTGCAGAAATAGCTACTACATTAACTCTTTTGCCTGTTTTAAGTTCAATATCTTTTTTTTTAACAATTAATTCATTAAATAAATAATTACCTACTTGACCAAGTCCAACAACTGCTACATTCACTATATTATTCATTTGCTTATATCAGGATATTTACTTTTTTTAGTATAGTCATCTATATAAATCTCATATTCTTCTAATGTCATTTTTGTTATATCGTCTGACTTTTTAAGTATTTCAGTTATTTTTTTTTTATTTTTTTTATTTTCAGCAGGATGTTCTGTCCAATACTGAGAATCTTTATTTAAAGAGCAATTACATAAAAAAATTAGAAAAATAATTAACAAATATTTCATTTTAAAGCAGTTCTTTCAGGAAAATTAAATTTATTATTTAAATTTTGTACAGCCTGACCTGCTCCGCCTTTTATTAAATTGTCTATTGCAGAAATAATGATTATTTTGTTTTTATATTTTGATTTACACACTGTGATAAAGCAATTGTTTGTATTGATAACATCATTTGTGCTCAAGAGTTTATCAGAGTCTAATATTTTAACAAAATTTTCTCCCTTATAAGACATCTCAAGTGTTTTGATGATTTTTGATTGATTAACATTTTTTTCTAAATCTAAATAAATTGTACTTAATATACCTCTAAACATTGGAGATAAATGTGGAGTAAAACTAAATTGAAAATTTTTATTTGTAAATTTGCTTAAAAATTGATGAATTTCAGAATTATGTCTATGAAAACCGACACCATAAGCACTTAAAGATTTGTATAAATTCTTATCTTTATATTTTTTATGAACTCCTCTACCGGCACCAGAATATCCAGATTTTGAATCAATAATTATATTGTCTAATTTAACTAATTTTTTTTTAATTAGCGGAACAAGAGGTAATAATATTGATGTTGGATAACATCCTGGACATGAAATAATATTGTGATTTTTTAGTTCATCACGATTTATTTCTGGTAAACAATAAATGCTTTTCTTCTGTAGTTTTGGAGCTCTATGTTTTTGTTTGTACCATTTTAAATAATCATTAACTTTTTTTAATCTAAAATCTGCTGCTAAATCAATTAGAGTAATATTATCATTAAGTTTTTTTGCTATATCTTGAGCTTCACCATTTGGTAAAGCTGTAAAGACAACATCAATACCATTTAACAATTTAGGATTAAATTTTACGATTTTAGGTAATTTTTTTTTTGACAGAGATTTATCAAAATAAGAAATATTTTTTCCAACAGACGTATTTCCACATAGATATTTAATATTAATATATTTGTGGTTAATTAATAACTTGATTAATTGAACACCAATATATCCTGTAGATCCGGCAACTAATGCATTAAGCTTAGGCATTTTTTATTATAGCAGTTTAAATTGTAAAAAAAATTATCTTTTAGAAAACTGGAAGCTTCTTCTAGCTTTTCTTCTACCAGGTTTTTTTCTCTCAACAGCTCTAGAGTCTCTGGTTGTAAGCTTTTCGGTTTTCAATGTTGTTTTTAAATTTTCATCAAAGAGAACCAAAGCTTTAGAAATACCATGAACCATAGCTCCAGCTTGACCTGTGGGTCCGCCACCTTTTACGCTACATCTAACATCATAATCTGTAGCTTGATTTATAATTTCAAAAGGTCTTGTAATTTGCATTTTGTGAATTTCATCAGCAAAATATTCATTATATAATTTACCATTTACATAAATTTTACCAGAACCTTTTTTTAACCATACTTTTGCTATTGAGGTTTTTCTTCTACCAGTTGCATACTTACTATCTTTAAAATCTAATTTTAGCTTAGGAGTTTTTGTAATTGACTGTAAGTTTTCCATATTAATTTCTTGCTATGTTTTTATTGTTTAGTTTATCTAATTCTATAAGTTTTGGATTTTGTGCAGCATGAGGATGTGCACTTCCAGAATAAATTTTTAATTTTGTTAATTGTTTTCTACCCAAAACACCACCTGGCAACATTCTTTTAACTGCTAGTTTCAAAGTTTCTCCAGGTTTTTTTTCATGAAGTTTTTCTGGTGTAGTAACTTTAATTCCACCAGGATGACCTGTATGTCTATAGTACTTTTTATTTTGAAACTTCTTACCAGTAAATTTTGCTTGTTCGATATTTTTTACTACAACAAAATCTCCATCATCCATGTGAGGTGTATAAGTAGTTTTATTTTTACCTCTAATAATATTAGATACAACGGTCGCTAATCTTCCAACAACTGCGTTTTTTGCATCTATCTCGTACCAAGATGATGTAACTTGATCTTTTTTTGTGAATTTTGTCATTGTGCGAGGATTAATACTATTAAATTATTTAAAGTCAATTTTATATTTAGCTTGTAAAACATAACTAATATGCTATTTATCTCTTGCCGATTTGATCCTATTGCGGGCATAAAACTGCTAAAATGGAATTTTCATAAAATTTTAAATCGGTAGGCATTTGAACTGTATTGTGCGCCTTGCATAAAGCAAAAGCACTAAAAAAGGAGTAAAAATGAGTACAAAAAGAAATAATCCAGAAACTATTGCGATACATGGTGGAGATTACAGAAGTGATCCAGCTACAAATTCAGTAGCAGTTCCAATTTATAGAACAACCTCGTATCAATTTAATAACACTGAACATGCAGCTAATTTATTTGCGTTAAAAGAGTTTGGAAATATCTATACGCGGATAATGAATCCAACTAACGATGTGTTGGAAAAGAGAATCGCTGCTCTTGAAGGTGGTCTTGCAAGTTTAACTGTTGCTTCTGGTCAAACTGCATCTACTTTTGCGATATTAAACGTTGCTCAAGCTGGAGACAATATTGTTAGTTCAACGGATCTATATGGCGGAACAGTTTCGTTGTTTACACATACTTTAAGTAAGCTTGGTATAGAAGTAAGGTATGCAGATCCGTCTGATCCAAAAAACTTTGAAAAAGCAATAGACGATAAAACTAGAGCTTTTTATGGAGAAACATTACCAAACCCATATTTAAGAGTTTTTCCAATTAAAGAGGTTTCGGATATTGGGAGAAAATATAACATTCCATTAATCTTGGATAACACTGCTGCCCCTGTAATTTGTAAACCAATTGAACATGGTGCTGCTGTGGTTGTTTATTCTTTAACAAAATATATAGCAGGTCATGGAACAGTAGTTGGAGGTGCACTAGTAGATGGTGGAAATTTTGATTGGACAGCAGATCCAAAAAGACAGCCACTATTTAATGAACCTGATGCAAGTTATGGAGGTGTTGTTTGGGGTAAAGCTGTGCCTGAATTAACAGGTGCAAATGTTGCTTTTGCAGTAAGAGCAAGAGTAACCTTGTTAAGAGATCTAGGATCAGCACTTTCTCCAGATAATGCATTCGGCGTAATACAAGGACTTGAAACAGTTGCTTTAAGAATGAAACAACACTGTGATAATGCTGCAAAAGTGGTTGAGTACTTAAAAAATCATAAAGCTGTTGAGAGAGTAATTTATTCCACTGAACATAATGAAGAGATATCAAGTCGAGCAAAAAAATATCTGAAAAATGGTAATGGTGCTTTAGTTGGTATTGAATTAGCTGGTGGTATCGAAGCTGGTAAAAAGTTCATTGAGGCTTTAAAAATGTTTTATCACGTTGCAAATATAGGTGATGCTAGAAGTTTAGCAATACACCCGGCAACAACTACTCACAGTCAATTAAACGATGATGAATTAGCTGCTTCAGGTGTAACGCCAGGATATGTTAGGCTTTGTATTGGTTTAGAACATATTGATGATATCATTGATGATTTAGATCAAGCTTTAGATAAATCATCAAAAGGTAATTTAAAAGCAGTTAGTTAATTTTATTTATATGTCTACAAATAGAAATTAATTAATCTGTCTTTTGTATTTTGAGATAAATATAAAATACAAAGTTGAAAGTATTATCAAAATAGAATTTATCTGGTGTAAAGATGCAAATAACATTTTTACTCCAGATAAAATAGTTATCACTCCAAGAAAAATTTGAAAAGCCAAAGTCAAACCAATTAAAGTAATAGGTTTGTATAATTTTTTGTTTCCAGTATTAATTACTTTAAAGAGGATTAGGGCATATATGACTATAATTAAGTATGCTAAATTTCTATGTATAAATTGAACAATAGAGGGATTGTCAAAAACTTTTAAATTCAAAAAGTCTTTAAAACTACTATCATCAGGAAAATAATTAACACCCATCAATGGCCAAGTGTTATAAATTTTACCAGCATCCATACCAGATACAAAAGCGCCTATAATTAGTTGCAAAAATAATAAAACTAAAAAAATTTTTACTATAAAAAGATTAATAGAAAATGTTTGATTTGAAGAGGATGATAACTTTAAAAATTGCCAATATACAATTGATAAAATGATAAAAGCTGTTACCAAATGTATTGCTAGTCTATAATGACTAACATCTATTCTCTCAACTAATCCACTTGATACCATGTACCAACCCAAAAATCCTTGAAAACAAACTAGTAAAAAAATAAGTCCATATTTTTTTATAATCCAAAGTCCATGTTTTACTGAAAAATAAACCATTGGGAGTAATACTGTTAAACCAATTATTCTCCCTAACTGCCTGTGTCCCCATTCCCACCAAAATATTACTTTAAATTCATCAAGAGTTATATTGAAGTTTTGTTGGCTGTATTCAGGAATTGTTTTATATAAACTAAAATATTCTAACCATTTTTCATTTGTAATAGGTGGAAAAAAACCAACAAATAATTCCCAAGTGGTAATTGATAGACCAGAGTCAGTTAATCTAGTCAAGCCTCCAACTAATATTATTAAAGAAACTAAAACTAATAATGACAGCATCCACAATTTAAGTTGATTATTTAAATGATTATTCTCACTGTACATGCTCAGATAAATATAATAATTATTAAGTATTCCAATAAATTAAATGTCGCCAAATAATAAAAAAAAACTAGATTTAATAAGAGTTAAGCTAGATAAATTAGATAATAAACTGTTATCACTTATAAAATATAGAACAAAACTAGTTGAGGAAGTTTTAAAGCTTAAAGAATTTAAAAAAGAAATCGTAGATAAGAAAAGAATTAATTTTATTTTAAAAAAAATTAAAGCAAAATCCTTAAAACAAGGCATAGATCCAAAAATAACTAATCGTATTTGGAAAAATATGATTTGGTCTTATATTGATTACGAAAGAAGAAATTTTAAAAAAAAATAGTTTATTTACTATGTGGTGGAAGCTTTTTTTCCACAAACATTTCGTGTTTTCTTGTAACTGGATTATATTTTTTTGCAGATAATTTCACTTTTGCTTTCTCACCACCCGCTGGTTTTTTTACATAATAAAAGTAAGGACTATCTGGTTTAGCTTCAGGCACCATTCTAACTTTTACGTGTGTTTTTTTTGCCATTTATTTTAGTGTTTTTATAATTTTTGATATTTTAGTTAACTTAATTTTTAATTTTTCAGCTTTTATAGATTTATCTGCCATTTCGTCAAGCTTTAAAGTATCTTCATTATCAAGAATCTTTTTAACTCCATTAATTGTCATTCCTTGATCTTTAAGCAAATATTTAATCTTCTTAAGAAGATCTATATTTTTTTCATCATAATATCTTCTATTAGAATTAAGAATTTTTGGCTTGATTTGTTTAAACTGTGTTTCCCAAAATCTTATTATGTGAGTAGGCAAGGAACCTCTCTTATTGACTTTTAAGTCTAAAATTTTAGCAACTTCACCAATAGTTTTATAAGCCTGATCAGCTTTATCCATAATCTTTAAGATTTATAAACTCTTTAAATTCTTTTGAAGGTTTAAATAAAACAACATCCCTACTAGTTATTACTTTAGTTTCCTTAGTTTTTGGGTTTCTACCAATTCTACTTTTTTTCTGTCTAATAGAAAAAGTTCCAAATTTAGATAATTTTAGCTTTTTCTCAGATTTAATGTTGGAAACAATTGTTGATAAAAAATCATCAATTAAATTTTCTGAAATCTGTTTAGAAAAACCTAGTTGCATATAAACTAAATTAACTAAATCTTTTTTAGTTAAATTTATTCTCATTTAAAGATTCTGTTTAATCTTTTCTATCAAATTACCTTTAACAATTCTATGGCAAACATCTAATGAGTTAGCAAAGCCAACGTAATCGGTACCACCATGACTTTTTACTACTGGAGAGTCTAAACCTATAAAAATTGCACCATTGTACAGTCTTGGATCTAATCTTTTTTTAAATTTTTTTAAATTTGAAATGTTTAAAAGAGAAGATAGTTTTCCTATCCAATTTCCAGTCATCGCTTTTTTTAATTCACTTGTAATAAAATTTGCAGTTCCCTCAGCAGTTTTTAATGCTACATTTCCTGTAAATCCATCTGATACAATTACATCAACTTCACCATCCATAATGTGGTTACCCTCGATATATCCCAAAAAATTAAAATTTTCAGATTTTTTGTCATTAAGAATTTGATATGTTTCTTTTATTACTTCATTACCCTTTAATTCTTCTGAACCAATATTCAATAAAGAAACATTAGCCATTTCATTTGGATATAACGAGTTATAAAGAGCAGCTCCCATCGAAGAAAAATCACTTAGATTTTTTGCACTACATTCTATATTAGCACCAAGATCTAATACAACGCTCATACCTTTTTTATTTGGCCAAAGCGCAGACAAAGCTGGTTTATCTATATTTTCGATCATTTTAAGATTTAATTTTGATACAACTAATAAAGCACCAGTATTGCCAGCGGATATAACGATATCAGCCTGCTTTTCTTTAACGCTTTGAATAGCAAGCCACATACTAGTGTCTTTCCCTCTTTTTGCACCCTCTAAAGGACTGTCCGTACTTTTAATTGCATTCTCTGTATGGAAAATTTCATAGAACTCTTTATTAATTTTATTTTCAATTAATGGTGAAATTTTATTTTTATCTCCAAATATTTTGTAAAAAATGTTTTTATTTGATTGATGGTTATAAATAATACCATCAATTACTTTTTTTGGTGAACCATCACCTCCCATTGCATCAACTGCAATTTTAATTTTTTCGGACATTAAGATAATTATACTATTCTTTTGGGTCTAAAACTTGTCTACCCTTATACATACCTGTTTTTAAATCTAGATGATGAGAAAGCCTGTATTCACCTGATTTTTTATCCTCAACTATATTTTTAGTTGAAAATTTCATTGTTTGTGCCCTTCTCATTCCAGTTCTGGATGGGGTTTGTTTTCGTTTCGGTACAGCCATAATTATGGGTTACTTACACTTTTTAAATAATAATTCAAAGTTTTTTTTGATAAATCTAAGTTAAATTCATTAAAATAATCAAGTAAATCATCAATATTATTAAAATCTTCTAAAAATATTGATAATTTTTCAATTTTATCTGATTTTGATAAATCATCCCAAAAATGAATCTCAGAAACCATAGAATGGAACAAATTGATATAATCTTTCATTTTTTTGTTTATAGATTGGTCTCCATATCCTATTTCTCTAATACTTAATTCTAATTGCCTGAAGTTAAAATCGTAAATTTCTTGTAATACTTTTTTATTTTCTTCATTTTTATAATTTTTGAGGAAAAATGAAAAATGAAGTAAAAATAAAGTCAACCGATCAGAAAAGCTGTCTTCTCTATTTAAATCCTTATATAAATCTTTATTTCTAGTGAAATTAATCAATTTATTATAAATATGTATATACTCATTATTCATGAATAAATTATATATATTTTTTTTATTTTTAATACTTTCAAATTGTTCATTTAAACCTGTTGTTAAGCATCATGGCGTTCAATTTTTAGAGAAAAAACAAGAAACACTAATTGTAAATCAGACAAACAAAAATGATATTAAAAAAATACTAGGTATTCCATCTACAACAAGTAAATTTGATAATGATGTTTGGATATATATTGAAAGAAAGCAAACACAATCACAGCTAAAAAACTTGGGTAAAATGAAAATTTTTAAAAATAATGTCCTAGTTTTAGAAATAGGCAAATACGGTATTCTAAAAAAAAAAGAATTCTATAATAAAGACGATATGGAAAAAATTAAAATTGTCGACGATACTACACAAGCACAATACAAAAAAAACTCATTTATATATGATTTTATGTCTAGTATGAGACAAAAGATTAATGACCCTCTAGGAGCGAGGGCCAAAAAACGTAAAGAAATTAGCCAGCGATAACAGCTAACAATAATAAGGCTACAATATTCGTAATCTTAATCATTGGATTAACAGCAGGACCTGCAGTATCTTTGTACGGATCACCAACAGTATCACCTGTTACAGCAGCTTTATGAGCCTCTGAACCTTTACCACCATGATTTCCATCTTCAATATATTTCTTAGCATTATCCCATGCACCACCTCCAGCAGTCATAGAAACAGCCACAAATAGTCCTGTAATTATAACTCCTAAAAGCATAGCTCCAACTGCAGCTAAGGCAGCTACCTGACCACCTATTGATAAAATTATGAAATATAAAACTACAGGTGATAACACTGGTAATAATGATGGGATTATCATTTCTTTAATTGCAGCAACAGTCAACAAGTCAACTAATTTTGCATAATCAGGTTTTTGTTTTCTTTTCATAATACCTGGGAATTTTTTAAACTGTCTTCTAACTTCTACTACTACAGCACCACCTGCTCTACCTACAGCTTGCATACCCATTGAACCAAATAAGTAAGGTAACATTCCTCCAATTAATAAACCAACAACAACATAAGGATTTGATAAATCAAAAGTTACAACTATTCCCTCAAGAGCTGATCCTGCTTCTTTAGAAAAATGTTTAATATCCTCAGTGTATGCTGCAAATAAAACTAGTGCACCTAAACCAGCGGAACCAATCGCATATCCTTTTGTTACAGCTTTTGTAGTATTCCCAACAGCATCTAGAGCATCTGTTGTTTTTCTAACTTTTTTATCCAAGTTAGACATTTCTGCTATCCCTCCAGCGTTGTCGGTTACTGGGCCATAAGCATCTAACGCAACAACCATTCCAGCTAACGCTAACATTGTTGTAACAGCAATCGCAATACCAAATAGGCCAGCAATAGAATTTGTAATTAAGATACCTGCAACAATGATTAACGCAGGTATAGCTGTTGCTTCCATTGATACAGCTAAACCTTGAATAACATTAGTTCCATGACCAGTTGTTGATGATAAAGCTACAGATTTAACAGGTCTGTAACTTGTTCCTGTGTAATATTCTGTAATCCAGATTAACAAACCAGTAATAACTAAACCAATTACTCCACAGTAATATAAATCCATTCCATTAAATGTATTTCCATTAACAGTGTATTCATTTGTAAAACCAATTACATGATCAGTTACAGGCCAAAGAATAACTAATGATGCAACCGCAGATACAATAAATCCTTTGTATAATGCATTCATCACATTGTTATCTTTTCCAAGTTTAACAAAGAATGTACCTATAATAGATGTCAATAAACAAGCAGCACCAATTGTAAGAGGATAGATCATCATATTAAGATCACCTACGAAGAAAATTGATGATAAAACCATGGTAGCAACAATAGTAACTGCATATGTTTCAAATAAATCAGCCGCCATACCTGCACAATCACCAACATTATCTCCAACATTATCTGCAATTACAGCTGGATTTCTAGGATCATCTTCAGGAATACCGGCTTCAACTTTACCAACTAGGTCAGCCCCAACATCTGCACCCTTAGTAAAAATACCTCCACCTAATCTTGCAAAAATTGAAATTAAAGAAGCACCAAAACCTAAAGCAACAAGAGCATTTACAATCTCTCTCTCATCTACTTCATATTTAAGTAATAAAAAATAATAAACTGCTATTGCCAATAATGCTAAACCAGCAACCAACATACCTGTTACAGCACCAGATTTAAAAGCAACTGATAGACCTTGAGCTAGACCTTTTCTTGAAGCTTCAGCAGTTCTAACATTAGCTTCTACAGAAACTAACATACCAACGTACCCTGCAATACCAGATAATGCTGCACCTATTAAATAACCAAGACCAACTAATGGACTAAACGCAATACTAACAATTACAAGAACAGCTGCACCAACAATTGCAATTGTTTTGTATTGTCTTGCTAGATAAGCTTTTGCTCCGATTTGAATAGCTGAAGCAATATCTTGCATTTTTGCATTTCCTGCACTTGAATTTAAAATGTTTTTTCCAGTTAAAAATCCATAAACGATAGATAAAAAACCAGCTCCGATTGTGTATAATAAAATAGTTTCGACAGTTGCACTCATATAACCCTTAGTTGTTGGTTGTTAATTTTTTAAGCCCGGACAATACAAAAAAAGTCAAAAAAGACAATAATTAACTTCAAAATTGGTGGATATAACCACCTGTATTATTGGCGATTTCTCTATCTTTTTGATCTAAAATTAAAGACTTGTTTTTACCAGATAAAATAGTTCCTATTTTAGAAATTTTTACACCAAGAGATTTACTTAATTTATTTATGATTCTGGCATTGTTTGGTCTAGCAGTAAACAAAATTTGATAATCATCTCCATTAGAAACTAGATCAATTTTATTTAAATTCTTACTATTAATTAGGTTGTTAAGATTTCTTGATACAGGAATGGATTTTTCATAAATTTTATAAGAAACATTTTGCTTGTTTATTAATTTATTCAAATCTGCGATTAAACCATCAGATATATCCATAGAACTTGTTGCTAGAGAAAGTAAATTTTTAGAAAACTTATTTTGGATATCAGGCATATAATATTTATTGATAAAATACTTAGTTTTAGATTTATTCAACTTAATTTTATTTTTTAAAATCTGTAGTCCGATAAAACTATCACCTAAATTTCCTGTAACATATATATCATTATTTACATTAGATTGATTTCTATAGATTATTTTTTTTGAGTAGCCAACTGAGGTTATTGTAAAGCTAAGTTTATTAGAAAAAGTTGTATCCCCTCCTCCTAATAATAAATCATATTTTTTCTGCTCTTCCCTTAAAGAATTAGATATTTTTTTAAGATTGTTTTTTGTAAAGTTTTTTTTGTTCCCTGATCCAGCAATAAAATAATATTTTGGCTTAACTCCTTTACAAATCAAATCAGAAATTGAAGATCTTAAAATTTTTTTAATAACTAAATCTGGTCTTTTAAAATCTATAAAATGTATACCTATGTTGTATGTGTCTACTGAAATAACTAATCCTTTTTTTTTATCAAAAAAAACATCATCATTTAAACTTAAAGCAGCTTTATTTTTTTTAGAAATATTAGAAAAATAATTATTTATTAATTCAAATTCATGCATTTGTTCTTAATTTTTTCCCAACATTATCAAGCAAAGCATTTAGGTACTTAGTTTGTGAATTTTCTAAGAAATAATTTGATGAATTTAAATACTCTTTAATAATAATATTTAAGGATAAATTAGGTTTGTACATTAATTCGTATGTAGCAGCTTTTAAAATAGTTTGAAAAACCTTATCTAAATTTTCAAAGACAAATTCATCACCTAATTTATTTTTTAATTCATCTATAATTAGATCATTTCTTTCGATAGTTCCTAGTACAATATCTTTAATAAATTTTTTAAATCTGTGTTTTGGAAACTGTAATTCATCATCTTCGTTATAAAATTTACCATAGAGTTTTTGAATTATTATAACCCTAGGATTATTTTTTGGATTAAAATGTGTTCTCATTTTTGAGATAGAACAGAAATTACTGCTTCAGCTGCTTCCGCACCTTTTTTCTTTCTCGCTTTAGCTTGAGACATATTCAAACAAGTAATTATTCCATTCCCAATTGGTTTTTTACTTGAAATTGATAATTCCATAATACCATTAGTTGCTGCTTGAGAAATAAAATCAAAGTGAGGAGTTTGACCCTTAATAACACAGCCTAAAGCTAAAAAGGCATCATACTTATTTATGTTTTTTGAAATAGTTACTGGGATTTCAAAAGCTCCTGGAACATTAATAACTTTTATATTATTTTTTTTTGAGATTAATTTTAAAGCACTTTTAAGTAGTCCATCTGCAATATCTTTGTAATAATCAGCTATAACAATCAAAATTTTTTTCTTCATTATATCAATTCTTGTTTAGTAATTTTTATACCATAACCATCTAAACCAATAACTTTTTTTGGAGATTTTGTGATTAATATCATATTTTTAATTTTTAAATCTTTTATAATTTGAGCTCCAATTCCGTAATTTCTTATTAATTTATCATTACCCTTTTTATAAAAATCTTTATTTTTATAATCTTTTAGAGTTTGTGTTACAGATTTTAAATTAGAGTCTTTAATAAAGATTAATACACAATTGTTATATTTTTTAAAATAATTCAAAGTTTTGTTAAATGAGTTTGGTAATTGTTGATTAATTAAATAATTTTGAACTACATTTGAAGAGATCACTCTTACCCTTGGGGTAATACCCTTTTTTATTTTTCCTTTAATTAGAGCAAAATGTTCTGCACCATCAATTAAATTTTCATAAATTCGAATATTATACTTTTGATCTTTTACAATTATTGAGCTTTGTTTTTTTAATTTAATTAATTTTTCTTTTTTAAGTCTATAAGCAATCAAATCTTCAATCTTACCTATTTTAAGTTTATGCTTATTTGCAAAATTAAATAAATCGTTACCTTTGGCCATTGTTCCATCTTCGTTCATAATTTCACAAATAACAGCTGAATTATTTTTTTTTGCTAATTTTGAGATATCAACCGACGCTTCTGTATGCCCAGCTCTAACAAGTACACCTCCATCTTTTGCTATTATTGGAAAAACATGACCTGGAGATACAATTTCATTTTTGTTAGCATTTTTCTTTGAAGCAACTTTAATTGTTTTGGCTCTATCCTTCGCTGAAATTCCAGTTGTAATTCCCTTTTTAGCTTCGATAGAAATGGTAAATGCAGTTTTATTTCTTGATTGATTAATTGGTGACATTAATGAAAGGTTTAATTTTTTTGCCTGAACACTATCTAGAGCTAAACAAATTAAACCTCTGCCATACTTGGCCATAAAATTTATATTTTTTGAATTAGTATCTGATGTGGATATTACTAAATCGCCTTCATTTTCTCTTTTTTCATCATCAACTAAAATGAACATTCCACCTTTTCTAGCAATACTGATAATAGTTTCTATTGATGCAAAATTATTTTTTGTCATTAAAATAATTTTTTACATATTTAGACAAGATATCAATCTCAATATTTACCAAACTAGATTTTTTTAAAGTAGATAAATTGGTCTCTTTATAAGTATGGGGAATAATCCAAATTTGAAAACCTTTTTTTGTAATTTTTGAAATTGTAAGAGAGATGCCATTTACACATATTGACGCCTTCTCTATTAAATGTTTTCTTTCTTTTTTTGGAATCTCAAAATCAAAAAGATAAGATTTATCTATTTTATTAATACTATTAACTATTCCAACCGTATCAACATGACCTTGGCAGATATGACCAGAAATTTTAGCTCCATATTTCAAAGGTAACTCTAAGTTCAAAACATCATTTGTTTTGAGAAATTTAAATTTGGACCTTATTAAAGTTTCATTTGATAAATAAAATTCCATTATTTTTGACTTATAGGAAATTAATGTGAGACATACCCCATCACATGCAACTGACAATCCCATATCTTTTGATGAAACTTTTAAGTTACTTTTAACAAATATATTGATGCCTTTTGGTCTTTTAGTAATTCTTTTGACAGTACCTTGGTTATATATAATTCCGTTAAACATAGTTTTTATAAAATTCTATTTTATCCTTTTTTAATTTAAGGTTTAGTTTTGACTTATATCTATATTTTGATTTTAAAGTATTTAAACTGTTAAATTCAACAAATTCAGAATTTTTAGACAAGTTTTTGGAACTTTTAAACAAATAAAATTTATTAAAAATTTTATCATTTATGAATGATTTTGTAAGTTTATCTCCACCTTCAACCAATAAATTTCTACTTCCTAAAGAATAAATTTTTTTTAATATCTCTTTTAAATTGAATTCTTTATTTTTATTAATTTTAGATTTTATTAATAAGACTTTTTTAGATTTAAATAATGAGATTTTTGATTTTGTTGCTTCATTATAAAAAATAATTGTTTTTATTTTAGTTGCAGATTTTATTAAGTAAGAGTCTGGATTAGAATTTAGCTTATTATCTAAAATGACTCTTATAGGTGAAAAATTATTTTTGTTTTTAAGTCTACAATTGAGTTTTGGATTATCCTTATTTAAGGTTTTGTGTGAAATTAATATCGTATCATTTTTATATCTTAAAAAATGTGAAAACTTATCAGAATAAATATTAGTAATTTTTTGCTTTTCTTTACTATAAATTAAATTGTTCTTTGAAACTGCAATTTTACCTGTAACAAAAGGTATTTTATTTTTTCTGTTAAAAAAATAAGGATAGTAAAACCGACTGATTTCTTTTTTTAAAAGATTTTTTCTAACTTTTATTTTACTTGATTTTAAAACTTTAAAAGATTTTCCACTAACACGTTCGTCAATATCAGAATTTGAGTAAATAACTTCTGATATTTTTGATTTAATTATTAAATTTGTACAAGGTGGTGTTTTTCCTTTATGACAACACGGTTCTAATGTGACATACATCTTTGAACCAGCAACATTTTCAATAGAGTCTTTAATTGCATTTCGTTCAGCATGAGGCCTTCCATCATGTGAAGTCTGTCCTATTGATATAATTTTATTATTTTTAACAATTACACATCCAACAGATGGATTTGTACCGGTTAAACCTTCGCGAGCAATTGCCAAATTAAGGGCAATTTGCATGAATTGTTTATCTTTACTTGTAAAATTATCTTTTTTTGTAGACATCTAATCTGTCCACGAATTGTACAAAGTCTTTTTCTTCTCTAAAATTTCTATAAACAGAAGCAAAACGCACGTATGCTACAGGATCAAGCTCTTTTAATCCTTCCATTACCATTGTTCCAATTGTACTTGTTGATATTTCTGTTTGTCCAAGTTCTTCTAATGATCTTGAAATTTTACTTATAAATTTTTCTGCAGTTTCCGTATCAATTGGTCTCTTTTTTAATGCTATATAGATTGATTTAGATAATTTATCTCTATCAAAAGAAGATTTTCTTCCATTTTTTTTAACAACCATTAATTCTCTAAATTGAATTCTTTCAAAGGTAGTAAATCTTTCACCGCATATACATAATCGTCTTCTTCTTATTGCGGTTCCATCTTCAGTTGGTCTAGAGTCTACAACTGATGTATCACCTTTTTTTTCACAAGGACAAATCATTATTTATAAATTTTTATATATTGGAAATGATGAAGTTAGACTAATAACTTCATTTCTTACTTCGTTTTCAACTTTACTGTTATCATCAGGATTTTCAGATAAACCTTTAATAGTTTTTGTTATCAATTCACCTACAGTTTTAAATTCATTTAATCCAAATCCACGTGTAGTAGCAGCTTGAGTACCCAATCTAATTCCCGATGTAATCATTGGCTTCTCTGTATCAAAAGGTATTCCATTTTTATTACATGTTATGTTGGCTCTTGATAGACTTTCCGCTGCAAGATTTCCTTTAACATTAAAAGGTCTTAAATCAACAAGCATTAAATGAGTATCAGTTCCATCTGAATAAATTTTAAATCCATTGTTTTTTAATGTTTCGGCTAAGATTTTTGCATTAGCTAAAACTGATTTTATATAATCTTGAAAATCTGGCTGAAGAGCTTCTAGAAAACCAGCAGCTTTAGCAGCAATAATATGCATCAAAGGTCCACCTTGATAACCAGGGAAAACAGCTGTGTTAAACTTTTTACCAAGCTCCTCGTCATTAGACAAAATTATTCCACCTCTTGCACTTCTAAAAACTTTATGTGTAGTTGAGGTTACAACATGAGCGTAATCACATGGATTTGGATAACCTTTACCAGCCACAAGTCCTGAGAAATGTGCCATATCAACCATTAAATAGGCTCCTACTTTATCAGCTATTTCTCTAAATCTTTTAAAATCTATTACTCGAGAATAAGCACTGCCGCCTGCTATTATTAATTTAGGCTTGTGTTCTAAAGCAAGTTTTTCAACATTATCATAATCAATAAGTTCAGACTCTTTATCAACGTCATAACCTATAGCGTTAAACCATTTACCTGACATAGATATTTTCAATCCGTGTGTTATGTGTCCACCTGAATTTAAACTCATACCCATAAATGTATCTCCAGGATTTAATAAAGCTAAAAATACAGCTCCATTTGCTTGGGCTCCAGAGTGAGGTTGTGCATTTGCATATTTACAATTAAATAATTTTTTTAATCTCTCAATTGCAAGACTTTCTGCAACATCTACATGTTCGCAACCATTATAGTATCTTTTTCCAGGATATCCTTCGGCATACTTATTAGTTAAAACTGATCCTTGAGCTTCAAGAACTGCTTGTGAAACTATATTTTCTGATGCAATTAATTCTATATGTTGTTGTTGTCTTAAGAGTTCGTCTTTTATAGCTTTATATAATTCAGGGTCCTTGCTAGACAAACCATCTTCGAAAAAACTCTTATAACTATCGTTTAAATAACTTTTTTCACTAGACATAATTAATTATATTTTTTTTACTCTTTTTAAGTGTCTCCCACCTTCGAACTTTGTATTTAAAAAAATGCTAATAAATTTTAATGCATTTTTTTTAGATAGTAATCTAGATCCTAATGTAATGATATTTGCATCATTATGCAATCTAGATAATTTAGTAGATTTTTCATTAAAGCATTGAGCGGCTCTAACATTTTTATGTTTATTTGCCGCAATATTCATTCCAGTTCCTGATCCACATACCAAAATACCAATATTTTTTTTAGATGAATTTACTTTTCTTGCAACTTTATGTGCATAATCTGGGTAATCAACGCTATTCTCATTTGAAGGACCAAAATCTTGGAAATTAATTTTTTTCTTTTCTAAATAAATTTTAATTGATTCTTTAAGTTTAAAACCAGCGTGATCTGAAGAGATAAATATCTTTTTCAAATTAATTGAATTTATAATCTAGCACACAAGCAACAAGGTGGACTCTATTTTCTTCACCACCATTAAATGCATTATGATATTTTGTGTTATTAGTCACCCAAACAGAACCATCTGCAGGCATATGTTTTGCAACATTATCTATAACCATTAAGCAGCCAGGGTTAGTTACGATTGGAATGTGCAATCTTGGTTCTGGATCTCTATGCCAACTTAAAGTTGATCTTGGTTCTTTTAATAAAATTCTTACTCTACCCAATTTATATTTGCTTGATAAAACATCATAAACTTCTTTAAAATAAGTATTTTCATAATCTTTTATAAATTCAGAATAAGCTGCTTCATCAATTTCTACATCTCTAGAAACCTCTTTTCCAGTTTTATCAGGTTTAGTCCAATAAACACCTCTAGCTTTATTGCCTTTGATTGAATCAGGATCACCAGGAATTTGAGTTAGTGAAATTGCTCCAAAGTGCGTTATCCCAGCATCTTCAAATTTTTTTGTCTTAATAATTTGGTTATAGGCCTCTTGAAGTTTATTTATATCAAATTTCAAGTTTTGTTTTTGAAAATCACTAAAATCTGAAATTCTTTCTTCTTTTTTTAGGTTTAGGTTTACAACTTTTGTGTTATCAATGCTCATAAAAATGGTTTTGTACTTAATTTAAGAGTTATTTGTATAATACATTTGTCGCATTAATAAAGTAAATTTAAACATGATTGTAGGAAAATATCCAAGCCTAAGATTAAGAAGAAACAGAAAATCTTCTTGGACTAGAAAGCTAATTCAAGAAAATACCCTAAGTCCTAATGATTTTATTCTTCCAATTTTTCTTATTGATGGAATAAATAAAAAACAACATATAAAATCGATGCCTGGCGTCTACAGGTATTCAGTGGATAGAATCAGTCAAATCATCGACAGAGCGATAAGTAAAGGAATTCCAATGGTTGCTCTTTTCCCAAATACAAAAAAATCATTGAAAAATGAACTTGGATCAGAAGCACTCAATGAAAATAATCTTGTTTGTAGAGCATCAAGAATGATTAAAAAAAAATACAAAAATCAAATTGGAATTATGTGTGATGTTGCATTAGACCCTTATACTTCCCATGGACATGACGGATTAATAAAATCTGATAAAATTTTAAATGATGAAACAATTCAAGTTTTAATAAACCAATCTTTACTTCAAGCTGAAATGGGTTGCGATGTCTTAGCTCCATCAGATATGATGGATGGAAGGATTAGTAAAATTAGAAAAGCAATCGATCAAAACAATTTCCAAGAGGTTCAGATTTTATCTTATGCAGCAAAATACGCATCAAGTTTTTATGGTCCCTTTAGAGATGCTGTGGGATCAAAAGGTTCATTAAAAGGTGATAAAAAAACATATCAAATGGATTTTAGAAATTCTGATGAAGCATTAAGAGAAGTTGCTTTAGATATAAAAGAAGGAGCTGATATGGTTATGGTTAAACCAGGAATGCCATATTTAGATATAATTAAATCAATTAAAGAAAAATTCAAAATCCCAGTTTTTGCGTATCAAGTATCTGGAGAATACAGTTTAATAGAAAATGCTATTAATAAAAACCTTGTAAATAAAGATGCAGTGTATGAAAGTTTAGTGGCTTTCAAAAGAGCTGGTGCAAATGCAATTGTAAGTTATTACGCTGACCGAATTGACAAAATAATAAAGTAATCACCTTAAAGTATTAAGAAATAACAATCTATTATTTGGAAAATTAATATTGTTTGGTTTTAAAATCGTTTTATCCAGATAATCATTAACTAACTTCAAACCTTTTAATAAAATTTTAATATCCTCAACCTCTTTATCTTTTTCAATAAGAAAGTTTGGAACATATTTTTTTTCATTTGATGATGAAACATAATAAACAGTTTCGTTATTTTCAGTATCTTTCTCTACTAAGTTTTCTAATTCTAAATCATAACCTAATATTTTGAGTAATTCTAATTCCCAAAAAATATATTTTTTTAACCAATTTTTATCTTGTAAAATTAAAAAGAATTTCTGAATTATGAAAAAAACTTTTTCATTTGATTGTGCGTCTGCTGTTAAAATTTTAATCAAATTCATTGCAGAAGTTAAGCATGATAATTTTTGTCTGTCATCAAAATACAAAGGGCTGTAAGCATTTAAAATTTCAACTTTAAAATAGCCAATCCTATTTTCATTTTTTGAGTTATAATTAACATGCAATTTATTTCCTATTTGCAGATAATTTTTAATTTTTTTTGATGTTCCACCAAATATGATGCCTGACACTTTGCCTTTTTCTTTGGTAAAAATTTCTACAATCAAGGAGTTTTCGTTATATCTATTTTTACTTAACAAAAAACCTTCATCAGACCAATTCATATTATTTATTGAAACTGTTTAAACACTCTGCAGCAGCACTTTGCTCAGCATTTTTTTTGGAATTGCCAGTGCCAATAAAGTATTTTGTATTTGGTAATTTTACTCCTACTTTAAATACAGGTTTGTGTCTTGGTCCAGTGTTTGAGATTAATTTATATTTAGGAAGACTTTTAAATTTTTTTAATGTTTGTTCTTGCAATTTGGTTTTGGCATCAATTTCAGTAATAACACTATCGTTAATTTTTGCTTCCCACTGCTTTAAAATAAATTTTTCAACAATATTAAAACCTTTATCGAGATAAATTGCTCCTATTAAAGCTTCACAACTATCTGCAATAATTTTATCTTCAATTTTTATTTTTTTATTTCTTGGATTAAAAGTTTTTATATATTTTTCTAAATTAATTGATTTTGCAATTTCAAGACAAGATTTTTTATTAACAAGTGAAGCAAATTTCTTATCGAGTATTCCCTCTTTTTCGTTGGGATAAATTTCTAATAATTTTTTAGCCATGACCAATCCTAGTACACGATCACCTAAAAATTCAATTTTCTCATTATTATTAGAGGAATTAAAACTTTTATGAGTAAGAGATTGGTCTAATAAATTTTTATTTTTAAAAACTATATTTATTTTTTTTTCTAATTCTTGATACTTTATTTTCATTAATTAATAACATTAAAGGTTCTTTTAAATCTTATAGATTTATGCCATTTCCAAAATTCAATAAAACTTCCTATTTTTTTATCAGATGAAAAAAAAATAAATTGAGCTTTACCAACCAAGTTATCTTTATGAACATAGCCAACACTCGAAAGAAATCTGCTATCTTTAGAACAATCTCTATTATCACCTAAAAAGAAATAATGATCATCTGGAACTGTAAAAACATCTGAATTTTGATAGGTATAATTTTTTAAATAAACTGTATGAAATTTTTTACCATTAGGTAATTTTTCCTCAAACTTTAAGACATCTATTGTTCTGTCACCACAATAAATTTTAGTTTTAAGTGGGATTTTAGATTTAAGTATTTCGCTACTATTTAAATACAGATTAGCATCAATAAACTGGATTTTATCTCCTGGCAGCCCAATTAAACGTTTTATATAATCTGTTCTATTGTCAGCTGGTGTTTTAAATACAATTACATCTCCTCTTTCAGGACTTTTAAACATTATTCTTTTGCTAAATATTGGCGGACTAAAAGGGAAAGAATGTTTACTATATCCATATGAATATTTTGTAACAAATAATCTGTCACCTACAAGTAATGTGGGTTCCATCGAAGAAGAAGGTATATAAAAAGGTTGTACTAAAAGTGATCTAATTATTACTGCAATTATCAAAGCATAAAATAGAGTTTTTATATTTTCTGAAAAAAAGTTTTTATCTAGTTTCATTATGATTGAATAATAGCAAATGCTGTTGAATATTTTTTTTCATCAGAAATGGATAGAAAACAATTATATTTTTTAATTTTAAATTTATTTTTGATCATTTTGGTAATTTTTTTGTTTGTGGCATAATTTGGTTTACCCATTTTATCGTTAACTACTTCTATATCCTTAAAGTTCAATTTCATTCTAAATCCGGTACCCAAAGCTTTTGCAAATGCTTCTTTTGCTGCAAATCTTTTTGAAAAAAAAGCCACTTTATTCTTTACTAAGTTTGATTGTCTTTGTTCTCTCACGCTATAAACTCGATTAATAAAAGATTTATTTTTTATAGCTTCTTTAACTCTCTTATTTTCAATAATATCCACTCCAATACCTAAAATTTTCATTAATTTTTAATAATTTTTTTAAAATCTTTAATTACTTTGGGTAGACCATAAAATATCGACTCTCCAATAATAAAATGTCCTATATTGAATTCCTCTATTTCTTTAATTTTTGTTAAAATTTTAGTTGTTTTGTAATCTAAACCATGACCTGCATGTACTTCTATGTCTAACATAGATGCAAGTTTTGAGCTTTTTTTAATTCTATTTAATTCACTTGAGAAATTTTTATGCGATTTAACATAATTAGCTAGTTTTCCAGTGTGAATTTCAACACAATCCACATTTAATTTTTTTGAAAGTTTAATATCATTTAAATTGGGGTTGATAAATAAACTAGTTCTAATATTTGACTTTTTAAATTTAAAAATTATTTCTTTTAATTTTTTATAATTATCTTTTAGATTCAAACCACCTTCTGTAGTTATTTCTTTTCTTTTTTCTGGAACAATACAAATGTAATTTGGTTTATATCTTAAAGCTTTTTTAATTATTTCACTATTCATTGAGACTTCAAGATTCACTAACACTTTATTCAAAGCACAAATCTCTTTAGTATCTAAATCATTTATGTGTCTCCTATCTTCTCTCAAATGAATAGTTACAGAGTCTGCACCCAATTTTATAACTTTTTTTGCTGCAAATACTGGATTAGGATGTTTTTCACCACGTGCATTACGCAATGTTGCAATATGATCTATATTTACACCTAGTCTTTTCACTTAATAAATCTACTTCCTGGAGTGGTAATGGGAATTGATTTTAGAGATTTAGGTATATTTTTTAGGTTATAGCTAGGCACATCTATTTTTAAATGGGAAACAATTTTATTTTTTATTTTCAAAGATTTTTTTGTTGATCTGTCAATTATAGAGGCAAATCCAACAAGTTTTGCGTTTGATTTTTTTAAAAGTTTCACACATTCCAAACTGGATTTACCAGTCGTAATCACATCTTCTATAATTAAAACCCTTGCTCCCTTTTTTATACTAAAACCTCTTCTGAGAGTAAATTTTCCATTTACCCTCTCGCAAAAAATTGTTTCTTTTTTTAAAATTTTACCAATTTCATAACCTATGATCACGCCACCCATTGCAGGAGCAAGTATTAAATCTATTTTTTTAAAATTTTTTTTAATTTTATTTGCTAATGATTTGCAAATTTTGTCAGCTAAATCAGGAAAACTTAAAAGTTTAGCACATTGAATATACTTTGAAGAGTGTAGTCCTGAGGATAAAACAAAATGTCCTTCTAATAACGCATCAGTCTTTTTTAAAATATTTAAGGATTTTTTGAGTGAAAGCATTTCTTTTTTCTTCGTGTCTAATTATCTTAAATTTTATACCTTTTTGCTTTAGCTCTGCAATAAAATTTGTAAAATTCTTAAGATTTCTGATTATTAATCTAAATTTAAAATTAATATAGTTTGGATTTTTACCTGCCATCTCCAAATTAGAAATGTTAAGTTTATGACTTCCAATTAAAGAACTTATATCACCAAGTTGACCAGGTTTATCAGGCAATGAAATCCAAAGTGTAGTGTTATATTTTTTTGTTTTTTCCTCTTTTTGTTCACCTTTATCATGCCAATATCTTCTAATAGCGGCTCGTGCTTTACCTGTTTTGGTAGTAGGTATCCAATGTAAAGATGGTGAACTATTTTTAGATGTGAGAATGTTAACCCTATCACCATTTCTTAATATTGTTTGTAATTCATTTTTATTTCCATTTACTTCACATCCAATTGCGGAATTACCAATTTTAGTGTGTACAGCATAAGCAAAATCAATTGCTGTTGCATCTTTTGGTAATTTAATTACAGATCCTTTTGGTGTGAAACAAAACACATTTTCCTGAAACATTTGAAGCTTTGTATATTCATACGAGTCCTCAGGATTTTCATTTTTTTCGATAATCTCTACCAAATCTTTTAACCAATCATACTCTTTCCAACTTAATGAATTAAATTTTTCAGAAGATTTATATTGCCAATGTGATGCAACACCTCTTTGTGCAAAGTCATGCATTTCTTTTGTTCTAATTTGAATCTCTATAGGCTTTTTATTTGAGCCAATTACTGAAGTATGAATTGACTTGTATCCATTTATTTTAGGCGAAGAGATATAATCTTTAAATTTGCCAGGAATACAATTCCACTTCTTATGAAATATACCAAGAGTTTTATAACAGTCATCAATAGTATCTAATATAATTCTAAAGCCAATGATGTCTGTTATCTGCTCTAATGAAACTCTTTTTTTTTGAACTTTTCTCCATATTGAAAATGGAGTTTTTTCTCTTCCATATATATCAGCATTAATTTCATGATCGTTCAATATTTCACTAAGTTCATATGATTGTTCTTCAAAAATATCTTTTCTATCTAATTTTATTTCATCAAGTCTTTTTTTTATTAATTTTCTTGCATCGTAATTTAAAATTTCAAATGATAAATCTTCAAGCTCATCACGTATTCTGTGCATACCCATTCTGTCTGCCAATGGAGCATAAATTTCCATTGTTTCTTGAGCAATCCTTTGTCTTTTTTCCACTTTAGTAATTGCTTTAATCGTTCTCATGTTGTGCAATCTGTCTGCAATTTTTACTAACAAAACCCTGATATCTTTTGATGTTGCTAAAATTAATTTTCTAAAGTTTTCTACTTTAGAATTTGATCCAGCTGTATTTTCAAAAACAGATATTTTAGTGACACCATCTACAAGATCAGCAACCTCATCACCAAATTCAGCTTTTATTGTTTCGTATGTTGCAAAGGTATCTTCAATAGTATCATGTAACAACCCAGTAGCAATTGTGGCACTGTCTAATTTTAACTCTGTTAAAATATTTGCAACTTCAATTGGATGTACAGAGTAAGGATCACCGGAAGCTCTCTTTTGACTCTTATGGGCCTTTACAGCAAAATTATATGCTTTATCTAATTTTTCAGGATTTAAAAATTTATTATAATTTTTAACTTTATTAATTAGTTCGTTAGAATTTAGCATAACCCTATTATAACATTAATTTAAATTTGTTTAATAGACCTAATGTCCGCTTGAGGGAGTGAAGAAATCAAGCTTTTAAGATCTTTTTTAATAATTGGATGATGCCAATCTTTTTGAATTTCAAATAAAGGGATAAGTACAAAATTTCTTTTATGCATAAGTTTATGGGGTAAAGTTAATTTGTTTTTTACTTTTAAAACCTTTTTATTAAAGTCGATTATGTCAATATCACAAATACGTGGATCATTTTTTTTACCTTTTTTTCTTCCTAATAAAATTTCAATTTTCTTACATATTTTAAGGAGACTTTCTGGATCAAAACAAAACTTTGCCTTGATAACTACATTTAAAAATTTAGGTTTTTTGGGGTCCGGCCAAGAAGGTGTTTCATAAAAACTTGAGATAGATAAAAAATCTAGATTATTTTCGCTTAAGTGAGATTTTGCAATTTCTATATTTTTTTTTCTATCACCCAAATTAGAGCCAATACCTAAATAAACAATTTTAGCTTGATTTTCTGATATATCTTGCCTTTTCACGGTTCCAATCTCTGCTCTTTTTTGTTGCTCTTTTATCGTATTGCTTCTTTCCTTTAGCAACTGCTAATTCAATTTTGGCCTTCCCTTTTTTAAAATACATTTTGGTTGGAACAATAGTAAATCCATCTCTTTGCATTTTTCCAATTAATTTGTTTATTTCTCTTTTGTTTAACAGTAACTTTCTTTCATCGGTTGGGTTATGATTGGAATAACTTGCTTGTTTGTAAGGTGAAATATGAGAATTAATTAAAATTATTTCTCCATTTTTTTCAACTGCATAAGAGTCTGCTATATTAACTTTTCCATCTCTTACTGATTTAATTTCAGAACCTTTAAGAACAATTCCTGCTTCTAAAATATCCTCAAAAAAATAATTAAAGCTAGCTTTCCTATTTAAACAAATTATTTTTAAACCAGAATTGGTTTTTGTGTTCATTAAATCAATTTTGCTGACTGAAGAGACTTTTTAACAATTTCCTTAGTTTGTTCGGTAACTTTTACCAGGGGTAATCTAACATCATCTCCGCACAGATTTAATAATTTAGCAGCATATTTAACTGGACTAGGATTACTTTCAACAAACATTGAATGATGAATTGGCTGTAAAATTTTATCTAATTTTTCAGCTTCACTAATATCATTTTCAGATTTAGAAAATTTTTGAAAATCTGAACAAAGTTTTGGTGCTATGTTTGCTGTTACACTTATTGCCCCTACTCCACCTCTTTTATTAAATTCAAGCGCATTGTCATCATTACCAGTCAACTGAATAAATTCTTTACCCATTTTTGATAACTGTTGATCAACCCTGTCCAAATCTCCAGTGGCATCTTTTACACCAACTATATTTTTTAATTCAAACAGTCTTGCCATTGTATCAACATTCATATCAATAACTGATCTACCTGGAATATTATAAATTATTATTGGTATCCCACATTTGTCATTTATAGCTTTATAATGCTGATACAAACCTTCTTGACTAGGTTTATTGTAATAAGGTGTTACAATTAGAGCACCATTTGCACCTGCTTTTTCAGCGTGTGAAGTTAAAGAAATAGCTTCCTCAGTAGAATTTGAACCTGTTCCAGCTATAACTGGAATTTTTCCATTACTTTCTTTTATGCAGAGATCAATTACTTTTTGATGTTCATCGTGACTTAACGTTGGGGATTCTCCTGTTGTACCAGCAGGTACAAGCCCACTAGTTCCATTTTCAATATGAAAATGTATTAATTTAATATACGCCTCCTCATCTAAGAGATTGTTTTTAAACGGCGTAATTAAAGCAACATTTGATCCTTTAAACATAAATACTTATAACATAGTTTAAAGATTCATATACCAAAAGATTATGATTAAAAAATTATTATTTTTAATAATAACCTTCTTGATTGGCTTTAATTTCAGTTGGGCACAGATTGTACCTTTAAAAAAACCATCGCTATCCTCTGAAGAATTAAATAAAAAAATGATATTAAACACAATCAAACCTCTAAAAAAACCTTCAAATGTTAAAGTTGAGAAAAAGGTATCTACAAAAGAAACTAAACTTAGTTTTCTTTTACCTAAAAAAAAACCAGTTATTAACGGATTAATCAACTCAGAAACAGTAAAAATTTCTAAATTTTATAATAAAAAAGATTTTGGGATTGCAAAAAAAGCTATTGGCGAGATGCAAAAAGGCCAATGGAAATCTGCAATTAAAATCTCAAAAAAAGCTAAAGATAGATCTATATATAATTTTATAAAGTGGAGACATTTATTAACAACAGGTAATCAAGAGTCATTTTTTGATTACCAAGTCTTTATCGAAGAAAATTCAGATTATCCAAGAATAGATAGATTGAGATATTTGGCTGAACATAAACTCTCCACGGAAAAAGTTTCTCCAAAAAAAATAATCAATTGGTTTTCAAAAAATGAACCTTTAAGTGGATATGGTAAGATGATTTTAGGTGAAAGTCATATTTTATCAGGAGATAAAGCAAAAGGTATTGCTCTGATTAAAAATGGATGGATTTCCGCAGATTTATCAAAAAGTGAGTTAAGGTTTTTCAGAAAAAAATACAAAAAATATCTTGATACAAATGATTATATTAAGAGAGCTGATCATCTAGCTTGGAATAGCGATCATTGGGATTTAAAAAGATTAATCAGATATTTACCTAAAGACTATGAATTGCTCTATACTGCAAGACATATTTTGATGACCAAGGGATACGGAGTAGATCAAGCAATCAAAAATGTTCCAAATAAATTTAAAAATGATGCTGGATTAAACTATGATCGTTTAAAGTGGAGGAGAAAAAAAGGACGATTGGAGTCTTCTACTGAAATTTTACTCAAGATAAGAAATGATAAAGATTATTTAGTTAGACCTGACAAGTGGTGGAAAGAAAGAGAAATTATTTCTCGAAAGTTAATTTATAAAAAACAATATGAACTAGCTTATAAAATTAGTAGCAATCACGGAATGTCTGAAGGGTCTGAATTTGCAGAGGCAGAATGGATGAGTGGTTGGATAGCACTAAGTTTTTTAAACGATCCACTTCTTGCTAAAGATCATTTTAAAAACTTCTTTGATAATGTTAATTATCCAATAAGTGTTTCTAGGGGCGCATACTGGTTAGGTAGGTCATATGAAAAACTAAAAGATAAAGATCAATCGGAAAAATGGTATAAAGAGGCTACAAAATATCTAACTACATATTACGGACAACTAGCATTTTTAAAAATTAACCCTAATGGAAAATTTGAACTTGATAAAACAATGTTGGTTGAAGATGAATATAGAAAAGCCTTTTTTAATAAAGAATTAGTAAAAATTATACATCTTTTGCATGAACTAGATAAAGACAAGTATACAAAATTTATCTTAAGACATCTTGCTAATGATAACGTTTCTGCAGGCAGTGAACTTTTAGCTGCTGAACTTGCTACAAGTATCAGTAGATATGATTTTGCAATACAAGTCTCGAAAATTGCCTCTTATCAAAAAAGATTTCATAACAAATACAATTATCCATTAATAAGCACACCTAAATACATTAATGGAAGAAAGATTCCTGAAAGTGCATTAATTTTATCAATTATAAGGCAAGAAAGTGAATTTGATTTAAAAGCAAATAGTCATGCGGGTGCAAAAGGTTTAATGCAATTAATGCCTTACACAGCAAAATTAGTTGCTAAACAAGCAAAGCTTCCTTATGCAAAATCTCGATTAACAACCGATCCAGAGTACAATATAAATTTAGGGTCTCATTATATTGCCGGTTTAATTCAGCAATATGATGGTGCTTACCCATTTGCAATAGCTGCGTACAATGCTGGTCCAAATAGAGTTAAATATTGGAAAAAATTAAATAAGGATCCACAAAAAAAACAAATAAATTATGTTGATTGGGTTGAGCTAATCAATTTTAGAGAAACTAGAAACTATGTTCAGCGTGTATTAGAAAATTATAATGTGTACAGATATGTACTGGAACAAAATCCAATAGTAATGAAAGATTTTTTTAAAGATCAGCCTTTATATTAGTGGCGGTGTATTGACCCCCTTTGGGTTCGAATCCTCTACACCTACCATTGAGTTGCAACAATAATCGTCCTGAAAGATAACAAAATCAAGGTTTTTGTTGCTACGATACTGAGCGTTCTCATGTCAAATACTTGGTAGCATTGCATCCTTTGTGGAATCTAATACGGTACCATACCGCTAGTTCAACTCCCGTTTTCCTTCCATTGGAAACAATTAATTCAACAAAATTGATTGAATGAATTCACTTGACATCTTTGCACGTGGTGATACGTTTAGTTTAATCATTTGATTAACTTATCTGTATAATATATTTAGGAGATGATCATGAAACGCACCTTGATGATAGCATTATGCACCCTGATATTGGGTGCGTGTTCCGAAGAAAAAACTGTTCAAAAGCTTGTTAAACCAGTTTCTACAATGATTATTGGTGAGACAAAAACTTATGAAAGCCGTGTTGTTTCAGGAGTTGTTCAACCCTCTGACACAACACAATTAAGCTTTGAGGTGACGGGTAAAGTCCAAGAGGTATATTTTGAGCTTGGCGAAGGCTTTGAAAAAGGTCAGCCACTCGCAAAGCTCGATCAAATCAACTATGAATTGGCCGTGAAAGAACGCGAGGGCCAATTATCAGAAGCAAAAGCCCGTTTATTGGAATCCAGGCGTGATTTTGAGCGTAAAAGCGATCTTGTGAAAGATGGCGCAGTTTCCAAATCCCAATTCGATATTTCTAAATCTCAATTTGAAATAGCCAAAGATCAGGTCGATATAGCTAAAGCCCGTTTAGGTATGGCAAAAGAAGACTTAGATGACACAACTTTGAAAGCCCCTTATAAAGGAACAGTGGCCGCAAGAATGATAGAGCCTTCACAGCGTGTAAGTCCCAATATGGCCGCATTCACTGTGCAGGGTGATAATGGCCTTGAAGTCTCTGTTTTAGTTCCTGAAAGCCTCTTATCATCTATAAGTATTGGCAAAGTCGCTTCCATTGAAATTCCTGCCGTTAATATGGACTTTAATGCTGTAATTAAGGAAATTGGGACCGCAGCAGAAGATGCAAGCTCTTTCCCGGTAACGCTCAAAATCAATTCAGAAGACACGCAAAAATTAAAGCCAGGCATGAGCGCAGAAGTCACGTTGGAGTTTGATCGAGTGCAGGAATTCGCTGAAGGTTTTAAATTACCAGTCAATGCATTATTGGCAGAAAGTGAAAACCGGCATTTTGTTTTCAAGCTTACGAAGCCGGAAACTATTTCTCAAAACAATGCAAATGGCCAAGAAGCTATAGCTCCAGAACAAACACAAAACCCAGATGAGTTTATTCTAACAAAAGCCCCCGTTGAGATTATTCAGCTTTTCGATCAACACGCCGTTGTTGGAGGTGATTTGAAAGAAGGCGAGATCATTGTTGATGCCGGGCTACCTTTTCTAAGTGATGGCCTCAAGGTTACGCCTATAAGCAAAGGCGTTAATCGCTATAACCCGTAATCGATTTTTGAAGAGGAGATAATATAAATGCCGACTATTTCAGAAATCGCAGCCAAGAATAACCGCTTGATGCTGGCTTTGGTTTTTGGCCTTATGATCTTTGGATTATTTAGCTATAACCAGCTTCCTTCGCAAGAAGATCCCAAGATCACTATTCGAGAAGCGGTCATTACCACGAATTTTCCGGGGATGTCAGCTGAAAAGATAGAGCTTTTAATCACAAAAACGATCGAAGAAGCTATCCGCGAGCTTCCCCAAATAGACGAGATCCGCTCTGTTTCAATGCCGGGATCGTCAATCATTCATGCCGAGACCAAACAAACCGTTCCGGGTGAAGGGCTAGATCAGGTCTGGGATGAATTAAGAAATGAACTTGAAGCGGTTCGCGGCGACCTGCCCGAAGGAACTGGGCCATATATTATCAATGATGATTTTGGAGATGTGGCGGTCTTAACTCTCGCACTTATTTCAGATGATCGCTTTGATATGGGTGAGCAGCAAGATATGGCGCAGCACATTGCGGATATGCTTTTTAAAGTCGAGGGCGTTAAAAAGATTGATATCCTTGGCGTTCAGCAAGAAAACATCTTTATTGAAACATCTAATGCAAGACTGGCGCAGTTGGGTATATCACCGAATGAGCTTATAACCGCATTGCAAAATCAAAATGTTATTCGTCCGGGAGGTATTATTGATGCCAATGGTCAAAATTTTACCATTCAGCCATCAGGCAATTTTAACAGTGTTGAAGATATTCGTAATGCGCTGATCAGCATTCCCGGTCAGGAAGAAACAATTGCCTTGCGCGATATTGCCAATATCAAACGCGGCATTGTCGACCCGCCCGCTCGCACGGCCTATTTTAATGGCCAGCAAGCGATTGTTTTTGCTATTTCCCAAACCGAAACGTCTGATGTTTTGAAATTCACACCGCGTGTTGAAGAAATGATCGCACATTTGAATGAGAGCATTCCCGCAGGTTACAAGATTCAAAATATTACTCGTCAAGCGGATGTTGTTGAAAACGCAGTCTATGGCGTAAGTTTGAATGTTATCCAAACCCTTACCATTGTTTTGATAGTTGTGATTATATTCTTGGGGCTTCGCACCGGGCTTATTGTTGGATCAATCGTACCGGGCGTCATCCTCATTACACTATCAATCATGAATTTTTTCAATATGCCCTTAGAGCGAATGTCTTTAGCAACTCTGATTATTGCTCTTGGTCTATTGGTTGATAATGGGATCGTAATTGCCGAAGATTTTAAAAAGCGTTTGGAAGAAGGCGAAGATCGTGATGGTGCGCTTAAAAATACAGGCGGAACACTCGCTATTCCGCTTTTAACATCATCTTTAACAACTATTCTTGTGTTCTTGCCCCTGATACTTGCACAGAGCGATTCCGGGGAATACACGCGCTCGATTTCGCTTGTTATTTTGATCTCACTCATGACGTCTTGGGCGTTGTGTCTCACGATTACCCCGTATCTATGTCATAAATTTATCAAGATCAAAAAGAAAGAAGAGCGCAAAGGTATACGCGCTAAAATCCAAGAATTTTTTGATAAGCTTAATCCTATTTATGAAAGCACATTGCACGGAATTATGATGGCAAGACCGCTATTCTTGATCATTATGTTTGCCTTGTTCATGGCCGGGGGCTGGGCAATGGGACTTGTACCTGTCAAATTTTTTCCGGATTCCGACCGCTCACAAGTTCTCATTTATCTTGATATGCCAGCAGGAACATCGATGCGTGAAACAGATGCAACGATGCAGGAGATATTCACGCATTTGGATGATAAAGAGCGTTTCCCGCATATTCAAAAATATGCTGCTTATGGTGGTTTTGGTGGACCACGATTTGTTTTATCTCTCACGCCAATTGATCCGGAAAATTCCAAAGGATTTTTTATGATCAATGTTGGTGAACAAAAACATGCTGAGCCAACGATTAAAGAAATTCGCGCCATGCTGGAAACTGAATTTCCGAATGTCTTTGGCCGCGTTACAAAAATGTTTTTAGGCCCGTCCGATTCATCACTGATTGAAGTGCAAATCAAAGGCCCTGATCAGGATTATATTTACGGTATAGCCAAGCAGATCGAAGGCTTACTTGCCGATATTGAAGGCACGTATGACATCAAAAACGATTGGGAAAACATGGTCACTGAGCTCAAAGTCGAAGTGAACCAGCAAAATGCAAGACGCGCAGGTGTTAGCTCTTTTGATATTGCACAATCTTTAGAGACTTACTTTTCAGGCCGGGTGATCACGGAATTCCGCGAAGGCGATGATATCTTTCCGATTATCTTACGCGCAAAAGATGGGGAGCGTTATGATTTAGATCGCTTGCAAAGTGTAAATGTCTATTCGCAATCACGCGGCATTAATGTGCTGTTGATGCAGGTGGCCAATGTCAATTATGAGACAAGCTTTGCGCGTATCGCGCGTGAAAACTTATTCCGCACGGTAACGGTTGAATCTAAAAACACGATTATGTCGGCTGAAAACATGGTGCCGTTATTAGAGCCAGGTTTAGAAAAAATCCGCCGCACGTTACCGCCAGCTTATGAAATTGAATATGATGGCGTTGTTCAGGAATCAAAAGAATCACAAGCTTCATTAAATGCGAATTTACCGCTATGTTTAGCAATTATCGTAATTTTACTTGTTGGCCAATTTGGATCATTCCGCCGCGCAGGGATTATATTACTCACCGTTCCGCTAATCGTGGTTGGGGCATCAATTGGCCTTTTGGTTATGGGCGCGGATTTTGGCTTTATGGTGATCCTTGGTTTTTATGCTCTAGCTGGGATTATCATCAACAATGCTATTGTTTTAATTGATAGGATTGATATTGAGCGCAATGATTTGTTGAATGAGGATAATGAGAAAGATTTAGATGATAGAGAGAGTAATCTCAAAAACTATGAAGCTGTTGTGAGCGCTTCTGTCAGGCGTTTACGCCCGATTATCATGTCCACCACAACAACGATCTTGGGTCTTATGCCTCTGATCTTATCTGGTGATGCTTTGTTTTATGGATTAGCCAGTGCTATCTCATTCGGTCTTGCCGTTGGAACAATCTTTACGCTTGGGGTTGTGCCCGTGCTTTACACATACTTCTTTAAAATCAAGCCTGTGAAAAAAGAAGAGAATGACACCCAATCTAAGGAGGCTAACTATGCCAATTAAAAACTATATTTCACCTATTCAAATGGAACGTATTGAAGAAAGCGAACGCGCAAAAGCGCTTCTCAATGCCGGAATTGATCTCTTTGGTATTTATGGCATCAAAGGCACTACAACGCGAATGTTGGCTGATGAATCGGGTTCGAATTCTGCGGCTGTCACATACTACTTCGGCAGTAAGCAGGGGCTTTATTTTGCCACAATGGATCATATAGTTGATGGCATTTTGGAGATGACCAATCCTTTCATTGAGGTCATAGAAGAAAAACTCAAAAGCGGTCTCAATAAAAAGGAAGCTCTGGACGAATTCCAAAACCTAATGGAAGGATTTTGTGAGCTCTTTATTGAAGATAATGGCTTAGAGCGTTGGACAAATATCATTTTGCGCGAACATGCCTCGCCGACAGAAGCTTATGATATTTTTTATGATCGATATTACAAACGCACGCAAAACATCATGCGCGAGCTGATTGGAAACGTTACAGATCAAGATTCCAAAAGCGATGAAGTCATGATATTGGCGCATGCCATATTTGGTCAAACTCTCGGTTTCCTTATCGCTCGTGATTCTTTAGAGCGCGGGCTTAAAGGCAAGAAAATCAAGAAAAATCACCATGGCATTATGAAAGAGACTATTCGCATCAATATCCAAGCAATGCTAGGGAGAGGATAGCCATGACGTTTAAGAAATTGATAATATCAAGCGTTTGTGCTCTTAGCCTTGTAGGATGCTCATTAGGCCCAGATTTCAAACAGCCACAGCTTTTATATGGTGATAAACCTTGGGTCAAGAAGGCAAGCGAAAGCAACGCCGGTTTTACAGACATTGAACAAAGATGGTGGCAAAGCTTTGGTGATCCGCAGCTAACAGCATTAGTAGAAAAAGCCGCGATTGAGAACTTTGATATTCGCATTGCCCAAAAAAACCTAGAACAAGCCGATGCTCTGATATCACAAGCGAGATCTGGTCTATTTCCAAACGTGGATGCAGAAGGTTCATTAACTCGCCGTCAAATCAGTGAAACAGCGGGTATTCCGGTAGGACCGGGCAATCCCCGTATTCAGGATTTTTACTCTACAGGGCTTGTCTCAAACTGGGAGCTTGATATTTTTGGTGGGACGCGCCGTGAAATCTCGGCTGCTTATGCTAGATATCAAAGTCTAGAAGAGCAAAAACGAGACACGCTTTTACTTGTTTTATCAGAAGTTGCACGAAATTATGTGGAACTTCGTGGCACACAAAAACGGCAAGCGATCATTCAATCGAATATAGATTTACAACAACGCACAGCCGATCTTGTTAAACGCCGCTTTGATATAGGCGACGCAAGCGAGTTTGATTATTCAAGGACATTAGCGCAGCTTCAATCAACGAAAGCGAGGCTTCCAAATGTTGATGGACAAATCGATAAGCTTATTTATCGTTTATCAGTTTTAACTGGGCAGCCGCCAGAAGCTCTTAAAGATGAATTGAGCCTTGCAAAAGCTTTGCCTTTTAATCCTGAAATTGTTCCTATTGGCCTGCGTTCAGATCTTTTACGCCGCCGTCCGGATATTAGAGCAGCGGAGCGTGAATTAGAAGCAGAAGTGAATGATATTGGTGCACGAACAGCCGATTTGTTTCCTAAATTCACACTCACTGGTAATATTGGTTATGAAAGTATCGGTGCGGATGATTTCTTATCAAGCGCCTCGCGTGTTTGGAGTATCGGCACAGGCATAAGCTGGCCGATCTTTAGCGCAGGGCGTATCAGGGCGCAGATCAACGCCGAAGAAGCCGGGGCAGAAGCTGCCGCGCTTGAATATGAAAAGACCGTTCTCTTGGCCTTAGAAGATGCAGAAAGCGCATTCACGCAATATGGGCGCGAGCTTGAAACAAGAAATCAACTTAAACAGGCCGTTGCAACACGTAATAACAATCTCGAACTATCCCGTAAACGATACGAAAGCGGTTTAGATAGTTTGATCAATTTGATTGATACCGAACGCGAAGCCTTAACTAGTCAAGAAGAGCTTGTTGCTTCTGAAACGCAAACACTTGTGAAGCTCGTTCGCCTCTATAAATCTCTTGGCGGTGGATGGGAAAGCTTCGAGCATTAAACACATAGCTATCTTAAATTTTTTTTTACATTTTTTAGCACCTTCACATCAAGGAAGCTCGCATGGTGACACCCCAAAAAGGTGACCAAGTCTGATGGTGAGTAGAGAATCTGATCGTTACCGTATTGCTGGAGGCTATGCCATCTTGGGCATATGAAAGTTCGTTTTAGGTTAATGGCGGAGAGAGAGGGATTCGAACCCTCGGTACAAGTTTCCTCGCACGGTCATTTAGCAAACGACTGGTTTCAGCCTCTCACCCATCTCTCCGTATGACATTGTGTAATAAGTGATTTTATTGAAAATTCAATATTTATAAAGTAATTATTCAATTATTATGGGAAATAAATACTCAGTATTTTCATTAATCAAAAATGCTCTTTCATACCATGAGAATTGGCAAAGAGCATGGAAAGACCCTACTCCAAAAAAAGAGTATGATGCTGTCATAGTTGGTGGAGGTGGTCATGGTTTAGCGACAGCATACTATTTAGCAAAAAAACACAATATGAAAAATATTGCTGTTGTTGAAAAAGGATGGATTGGTGGAGGAAACACTGGTCGTAACACTACAATTATCAGATCAAATTATTTATGGGACGCAAGTGCTGGACTTTATGATCACGCGCTAAAAATTTGGGAAGGATTATCTCAAGAGCTAAACTACAATGTAATGTTTAGTCAAAGAGGTGTAATGAATCTTGCTCACAATTTGCAAGATGTAAGAGATTTAAAAAGAAGAACACACGCAAATAGACTAAATGGCATTGATGCCGTTTACTTGAGTACAGAAGAAGTTAAAAAGTTTTGTCCAATTATAAATACATCTCAAGATATAAGATATCCGGTACTTGGTGGTACATTACAAAGAAGAGCTGGTACAGCAAGACATGATGCTGTTGCCTGGGGTTATGCTAGAGGTGCTGATGAAATGGGTGTTGATATAATTCAAAATTGTGAAGTAAAAGGTATAAAAAGAAATGGTGATACTGTTGAAGGTATAGAAACAACAAAAGGTTTTATTAAAACAAAAAAAATTGGAGTTGTGGCAGCTGGACATTCAAGTGTGATTGCTAATATGGCTGGAATAAGACTTCCTCTAGAAAGCAAACCTCTTCAAGCACTAGTATCAGAACCTGTGAAACCAATTATAGATACAGTTGTTATGTCAAACGCTGTTCACGCTTACGTAAGTCAATCTGATAAAGGTGAATTAGTTATTGGCGCTGGAACAGACGATTATGTTTCATACACTCAGAAAGGAAGTCATCAAATAGTCGAGGGAACTCTAAATGCTATTTTAGAATTGTATCCAATTTTCAGCAGAATGAGAATGCTAAGACAATGGGGAGGAATAGTAGACATTTGTCCTGATGCAAGTCCAATATTAAGTAAAACTTCTATCAAAGGACTTTATTTTAATTGTGGTTGGGGTACAGGAGGTTTTAAAGCTACACCTGGATCAGGAGATTTATTTGCACACACAATTGCTAATGATGAGCCACACAAACTCAACGCAGCATTTAATTTAAATAGATTTGTAAGTGGAGACCTTGTTGATGAACATGGCGCTGCAGCAGTTGCTCACTAATGTTTGTTATTAATTGTCCATATTGTGGTGAGAGAGATCAGCAAGAATTTAAAGCTGGTGGTGAAGCTCATATTGAAAGACCAAAACAACCGACAGAACTTAGTGATGATGAATGGGCAGAATATTTATTTATGAGAAAAAATATTAAAGGTGTTCAATATGAAAGATGGAACCATGCTCATGGTTGTCGTAAATGGTTTAATATGATTAGAGACACTTCGAATGATGAGATTAAAGCAATCTATAAAATGGGAGAAAAACCCCCATCGATATAAAACAAATGTCAGAAAATTTAAGAGTTAAATCTAGTCAATATATTGATGAAACAACAAGAGTTTCGTTTAAATTTAATGGTACAACTTATTATGGATTTAAAGGAGACACTCTTGCTTCTGCTTTATTGGCAAATAATGTTCATTTAGTAGGTAGGAGTTTTAAATACCATAGACCAAGAGGTATAATGACATCAGGTTCTGAGGAGCCAAATGCAATTGTTCAAATTAATCCAAATACTAATAGAACTGAACCAAATGTTAGGGCAACTGAAGTTGAAATATATGAAGGAATGGAGGCATCAAGTCAAAATTGCTGGCCAAGTGTAAACTTTGATATTGGTGGAATAAACAATTTTTTATCACCCCTATTACCTGCAGGATTTTATTACAAAACATTTATGTGGCCTCCAAGCTTCTGGGAAAAATATGAATACTTTATAAGACACTCAGCAGGACTGGGGAAATCACCAACATCAAACGATCCTGATATTTACGATCACAGAAACATTCATTGCGATGTTCTAGTAGTTGGAGCAGGTATATCTGGAATTCTAGCAGCTAAAAATGCTGCAAAGAATAACTACAAAACTTTACTTTTAGATGAAAAAAATGAATTGGGAGGATCAACTATTTATGAAAACAATGAAAGTAATAAAATTGATAATAAAATTTCATCCGAATGGTTAAAAAAAGAAATTGAAGAACTTAAAAATATTAAAAATTTAGAAATAAAAACTAGAACAAGTGTTGCTGCGTACCATCAATATAATTATTTGCTAGCAAGAGAGAACTTAACAGATCATTTAGAAAAAAAAGATAAGACAAATAAAATTAGACAAAGATTACTCAAAATAAGAGCAAAGAAGGTAATTTTGGCAACAGGTGCTTTGGAAAGACCGATGGTATTTAATAATAATGATAGACCTGGAATAATGCTTTCTTCTGCAATTAAAAAATATAGTGATTTTTATGGTGTAGCCTGTGGTAGGAAGATTATTTTTTTTACAAATAATGATAGTGCTTATGAAAGTGCACTTTCATTAAACGATAAAGGTATAAAAGTTGAAGCAATAGTTGATATTAGAAAGCAATCTAAAACAAATTTAGAAAAAAGAGTTATTGATGCAGGTATAAAAATATACTGGGAACATACAGTTGTTGATACCTCTGGTTATAAAAGATTAAACAATGTCTCAATAATGAAACTATCAAATGATGGAACTTCAGTAACTGGAAATAAAATTTCCATTTCATGTGATTGCTTAGGAGTTGCTGGTGGATGGACTCCGGCTGTTCACCTATACACTCAGTCAGGTAGTAAACTTACTTTTGATGAGGATAAAAAAATATTTATTCCAAATAAAAATAATCCAGATCAAATAAGTGTTGGATCTTGTTGCGGTGATTTTAAGCTTGATGAAATACTTAAAAACTTAAATGATAAACTAAAAGATTTTTTAGATATAAATAAAACAGATTTTGAAAATATTACTGTTAATAACGAACAAGAGATTTCAAAAAGAAACATATGGTTATTACCATCTGATAAAGCTTTAGGCAAAACTAAGCCTTTTGTTGATTATCAAAATGATGCAACTGCAAAGGATATAAAATTAGCACTAAGAGAGGGTTTCAGATCTATCGAACATGTCAAAAGATATACAACAACTGGGATGGGTACTGATCAAGGAAAATTAGGAAATATGCATGCATTGGGAATAATAGCAGATACAGCAGGTGTTAAGATGGGAGAACTTGGAACGACTACTTTTAGACCTCCTTATACTCCTTTAACATTTGGAACAATTGTAGGACGTAATGTTGGTAAGTTTTTTGATATTTTTAGAAGAACACCTATGGATGATTGGCATGTTGAACAAAAAGCAGAATTTGAAAATGTTGGTCAATGGAAAAGAGCTTGGTACTACCCTATCGATGGTGAAACTATGCACCAAGCAGTTCAAAGAGAAAGCAAAGCTGCAAGAGAGAGTTCGGGAATATTAGATGCGTCCACACTTGGTAAGATTGATATACAAGGAAGTGATGCCTCAGAGTTTTTAAATAGAGTTTATACAAATGCATGGTCAAAACTTGGCATTGGCAAATGTAGATATGGTTTAATGTTAAATGAAGATGGTATGGTATATGACGATGGTGTTACTACAAGATTAGGTGAAAATCACTATCTAATGACAACAACAACTGGTGGTGCAGCAAATGTTCTTGGAAAATTAGAGGATTACCTTCAAACTGAGTGGCCAGAATTAGATGTATATTTAACTTCAGTTACAGATCAATTTGCTACTGCGAGTTTGTGTGGCCCAAATAGTAAAAAAATTCTTAAAAAAATTATTCCTGATTTAGATTTGTCTGATGAAAATTTTCCACACATGTCTTTTAAAGAAGCAAAAATCGGAAGCATTGTTTGCAGAATTATGAGAATAAGTTTCACAGGTGAGCAAAGTTTTGAAATTAACGTACAAGCAAGTTATGGAAAAGATCTGTGGGAGAAATGTATAGAGGCTGGTAAAGAATTTAATATTACTCCTTATGGTACAGAAACGATGCACTTACTGAGAGCTGAAAAAGGTTTTATTATTGTTGGCCAAGATACAGATGGAACAATGACACCAATAGATTTACAGATGGATTGGATTGTTAGTAAAAAGAAATATGATTTTATTGGCAAAAGATCTCTTTACAGATCAGATACTATGAGAGAAGACAGAAAACAATTGGTGGGATTATTAACAGATGACCCTAAAGTTGTACTAGAGGAAGGAGCACAAATTATTTCTGAACTAAATAAAAATCCTGTTGAAATGCTTGGTCATGTTACATCAAGTTACTTTAGTCCTAATTTAAATAAATCTATAGCCCTAGCTGTTGTCAGAGGTGGGAAAGGTATGATGGGTAAAAAACTATTTATCCCTATGGAAGATAAAACAATTAATGTAACTGTTTCAAATCCAGTATTTTTTGATCAAACTAATGAAAGATTAAATGCTTAATTATAATCAAGTAACAAATAGTGAAATTAATAATAACGGTGTTTCCATAAAAGAAATTGCACCAATAATGAAATTAAATTTAAGAGGCAAAACAAGAGAATTTTTTACAAATGTAGGAAAAAGTTTGAATATGATTTTGCCAACAGAAGCAAATACATCTTCATCTAGTGATAAACTTACTGCGATATGGTTAAGTCCAGATGAATGGATGATTGTATCAAATGAGACTACTAGCAAAGAAACCAATACATACGAATTAAATGATATATTATTTAATAATATTTCAAAAACATCATTAGGAGCAGTCACTGATGTAACTGACCAATTTGTTCAATTAGAGATAAAAGGTGATAAAATATATGAACTTTTTTCTTCAGGATGTCCTTTTAATTTTAATTTATTTCGTGAAAAAAAAGGGTCAACAACTCAAACTTTGCTAAATCATATAGACGTTATTATTCACAATAAAGACAAAGATTATGTTAATCTATTTGTTAGAAGATCATTTGCCAAACACCTTTGGGAATGGATGGAAGATAGCTCTTCAAGATTATAAAAATTAATCTTTACGCCTATAATCCCACGGCATTTCAAATTTACCTTGCCAAATCCCTAATTTATTATTTTTGGCATTAATCTCATCAGAAATATATTTTTTAGAATACTTTCTATAAGCTACTGCATAACCATTTGAAACCATCCAAGAATTTAAATTTATATTTCTTTTAAAACACTCGCCTACTAACCTTTTATACCTATCAACATCCAAAATATTACAATTTAATTTTTGTTTATTAATCTTTTTAATTAACTTTTGAGTAGATACTTCTCCACACATATAATCTTTAGTAAAAGACATAAAAGATATTGTTAAATAAGTTTTTTTACATTTTTGTTTTTTTTCAGGTGCATCAATACCGTATAATCTAATTTTTTTTGAATTGATCTTAATTGTATCTCCATCAACAACTTTAGCAAAACCTGATATTTTATTTATATTTTCAGATCTTACATCGTTATATGTAATTATAAAAAATATAGATGAAATAATTATCAAAATTATCAATTTCTTTTTTGTATAAAACATTAACCAGTAGTTAATTTATTGTTAATATAATATTTAACATAAAAGAATAGTAAGATTGATATTAACCATTGCGATATTGCCCAGATATAAAAGAAAGTTTTAAAGTCTGCATCAATAGAACGTGCTATATAATAAGATAAAAATGGAACCAAAACGTTCCTTAATATATTGTTAATCATTGCTTTCTCAGATTTTTTTAAAGCCATAAAAAAACCATTTGATAGAAAAAAAATTGGGTACGCTGGTAAGATAAAAGCAGAAATTTTTAAATACATTGACCCATATTCAATAACTTCCTTGTTAGATGAAAAAAATTTTGGCATTAGATCTGCAGTTACAAATACCAATACTCCAGACGCTAACATTATAACCAAGCCGTATTTTACAGATGTAAAATAAGATTGCTTTACTCTATCATAATATTTCGCACCTATATTCTGTGCAATAATTGATATTATTGCTGTATTGATCCCCAATACAGGCAACAAGACAACCTGCTCTATCCTTGTTGCTGCTCCATAACCTGCTACAGCATATTCTCCTGTAAATGCAACATAAGTAAATACAATCGTTGCAGCAATTGAGTACCCAAGAATAGCTATTGTAATTGGCATTGATTGGAAGAAAATATTCTTAATGTAGAAGAATTTAATCTTAAAATTTTGAAAAGTGATCTCTTTAATACGTTTATTTTTTAACAATTTAATTAAAACGATTATTAGAGAAAGGAATTGTGCAATCAAAGTTGCATAACCTATGCCCCCAACACCAAAAGCTGGAATAAATAAAAATCCAAATATAAATATTGGATTTAATAAAATGTTTAAAAAAAAAGATAATATAAGAGCATTTCTATATGTAACTGTATCTCCCTCAGCATGAAGAAATGAGTTTAAAGCAACAACTAGAATAAAGAGAATAGTTCCATAAAATATTACATTAGTATACTCAAGGCCAAGAGTAATTACCTCTCTTGATGAATTCATAGTTAAAAATAATTTTTCGGAGAAACTAAATCCAATTATTGATACAATTATTGAAATAATTACTGAATAAAGAATGATATTAGTAAAATAACCTAATACATTTTTTTCGTTTTTTTCCCCAATGCTACTTCCAATTAATGAAGTGCCAGCAACAGTGACACCAATAGATGTAGCAATAATTAGAAAGTAAATTGGAAAGGATTTACTTAAAGCAGATAAAGCTTCAGGCGAAATTTTCCCAGCATAAAAAGTATCAACTAAAGTGTATAATGTTTGAAATAATGTTCCAACACTTGCTGGTATTGCAAGTTTTTTTATAAGTTGAGAGACGTCATCTTTTAATAAATTCATTTCTTTAAACTAAAAATATTTAATATTCTTTTTGAAAGATATGACTTTTTCCAGTTTTTTTGGCAAGGTTAATTTGTTTTTGTCTCATTCTAAATCTCGATTTTTGATCATTTGTTAAATTATCGTGACAATTTGGACAAGAAACCCCTTCTTCATATTTTTTAGATTTTTTATCTTTTAAAGAAATAGGTTTTCTACAACCACTACACATTGAGTAAGAACCTATTTTCAAACCATGCTTTAAACTAATTCTGTTGTCAAAGACGAAGCACTCACCTTTCCATAAACTTTTTTTTGGGTCTGTTTTTTTTAAATAGTTTAAAATACCACCTTTTAGTTGGTATACATTATTGTAGCCTTTATTTTCCAAATAGACTGACGCTTTTTCACACCTAATACCTCCAGTGCAAAACATAGCAATGGGTTGATTTTTTTTTAATTTTTTTAGATATTTTGGAAAATCTCGAAAATTATCTACATCTGGATTAATTGAACCTTTAAAAGTTCCAACTTTGTATTCAAAGGGTTTTCTCGCATCAATTAAAACTGTTTTTTTATCTTTAATTAATGAGTTCCACTTTTGAGGGTTAACATGACTATCTTTTTTTTTAATTCTCTTTTTTAAACTTAAATTCATTGGAACCACTTCTTTTTTAATTTTTACTTTTAGTTTATGAAACGGCTGAAAAGAGCTTTTTGAATTATTAATGCTATCAAATTTTTTAAATTTAAATAATTTGTGTAAATAGTCTTTAATCAATTTAATATCATTATTTTTTCCAGAAATTGTTCCATTTAACCCTTCGTTAGAAATAATAATTGTTCCACGTATGTTTTTATTTAATAATTGATCTTGAAGTATTTTTTGATTTTTCTTTAAATAAGAAATTTTAATAAACTTATAAAATCCAAAAACATCAAACATTATAATTTTCTACAAACCGTCATACCATCACCTAATGGAACTATAATTTTTTCAACTCTTTTATCTTTAGAAACATAATTATTAAAATCTTTAATTGTTAAAGTGATTTTATCATCACTATTTTCATCAACAACTTGACCATACCATAGAACATTATCAATTATTATTAAGCCATTTTTCTTTAATAATATTAAAGTTTTTTCATAATATTCTTTATAATTTTTCTTATCAGCATCAATAAAGATTAAATCAAAATCATTTTCTTTTATTTCACTCAAACTTTCTAAAGCAGGTTTAATTATTGTTTGAATTTTATGACCTTGTTTTGCTTTTTCAAAAAATTTTATTGCAATTTCATTAGTTTCTTGATTTTTGTCCAAAGCAATAATTCTACCATCTTCTGGTAAAGCAAGAGACATTGACAAAGCACTTAAGCCAGTAAAAGTTCCAATCTCTAGTATTTTTCTAACATTGGATGTTTTTACTATTAAGTGTAAAAATTGAGATTGTGAGATAGATATTTGCATCCTTTTAATATCTCCCAGAGACTCATTATAAGAAATAATTTCTTTTTGAACTGAATGAAGATCTAGTCCATTATTTAAAATGTACTCTTGAATTTTAGTACTAATTTTTAGGTCTGAGCCCATAAACCTAAAGTTTTTTCTTTAAAATCTCATTTACTAACTGAGGGTTAGCTTTTCCACCTGAAACTTTCATTACTTGTCCAACAAAGAAGCCAAATAATTTAACTTTACCAGATTTATATTCGGTGGCTTTATCTCTATTGCTATCAATTACTTTATCTATTAAAGCTTCTAAAGCTTTTGGATCGCTTTCTTGTTTTAAACCTTTTTCTTCAACAATTTTTTTAGGATCCTTGTCCCCTTCCATCATTTGTTCAAAAACAGTTTTTGCAATTTTTCCAGAAATTGTTCCGTCCTTAATTAAATTAATTAATTTTGATAAATTACCAGCACTAATTGGACTATCAGTTATTTCTAAATTTTTTTCATTAAGCGCAGCAAATAATTCGCCTATGATCCAGTTTGTTGCTAATTTAACATCTGATTTTTTAACAACATCTTCAAAATAGTTTGAAGTTTCAATGTCTGAAACCATGATATTTGCTTCATATGGAGTTAATTTAAATTGATCTATAAATCTTTTTTTCTTTTCATCGGGTAACTCAGGTATTTCAGATTGTAATTGTTCGATAAATTCATCAGAAACTTCTAATGGTAATAAATCAGGATCTGGAAAATATCTATAATCATGAGCATCTTCTTTTGATCTCATAGATCTTGTTTCATTTTTTTTGGTATCAAAAAGTCTTGTTTCTTGATCAATAGATTGTCCATCTTCAATTAAATCAACTTGTCTATTTGCTTCATATTCAATTGCCATTTGCATGAATTTAATAGAATTAACATTTTTAATTTCACATCTAGTACCAAAATCTTTTGTTCCTTTTTTTCTTACAGAAACATTAACATCTGCTCTCAAAGATCCTTCCTGCATATTACCATCACAAGTTCCTAAATATCTCATTATTGATCTTAATTTCTTAATATAAGCATTAACTTCCTCTGGTGATCTTAAATCAGGTTTGCTAACAATTTCCATTAAAGCTACGCCTGACCTATTTAAATCAACAAAGGTGTTTTTTGGATCTAAATCATGGATACTTTTACCCGCATCTTGTTCTAAGTGTAATCTTTCAATACCAACCTCTTTTTGACCATCCGGCATATCCAAAATAACTTTACCTTCACCAACTATTGGGTCCTTAAATTGAGAGATTTGGTATCCTTGTGGTAAATCAGCATAAAAATAATTTTTTCTATCGAATACTGATCTTTTGTTAATTTTAGCTTTTAATCCTATTCCAGTTTTAATTGCTTGCTTAACACAAAATTCATTAATCACTGGAAGCATTCCAGGAAAAGCAGCGTCTACTAAACTTACCTGTGTGTTTGGTTCAGCGCCAAATTTAGTAGCTGACGTAGAAAATAACTTCGATTGGGAAAGTACTTGAGCATGAACCTCTAAACCAATGACAACTTCGTATTGATTGTCATTTCTATTAATTAAATATTCTGACTTTTCTTTACTCACTTAATCCACCAATCGGTAATTTTATTTTTAAAATTAATTTTTTCTTCCATTGCATAAGCAATGTTTAAGATATTTTGTTCATCAAATGCTTTTCCAATAATTTGTAAACCTAAAGGGTAGCCTTTGCTGTCATGACCAGCTGGAATAGAAATTCCTGGTAAACCTGCTAAATTTACAGGAACAGTAAAAATATCGTTTAAGTACATTGAAACTGGGTCATTTGTTTTTTCACCAATTTTAAAAGCAGAACTTGGCGTTGATGGAGTTAATATTGCATCTACTTTTTTGTACGCTTCATCAAAATCATTTTTAATTAGTTTTCTAACTTTTTGAGCTTTCAAATAATATGCATCGTAATAACCTGAAGATAAAACATATGTGCCTATCATTATTCTTCTTTGAACTTCGGCTCCAAATCCCTCTGATCTAGTTTTTTCATACATATCAATAAGGTTTTCTCCATCAGCTCTAAAGCCGTATTTAACACCATCATATCTTGCAAGATTAGAAGATGCTTCAGCTGGTGCCACTATATAGTAAGTTGGTAAAGCATAATTTGTGTGTGGAAGAGAAATATCAATTATTTCCGCACCACAATCTTTAGCATACTCAATGCCTTTCAGCCAAAGATCATCAATTTCTTTTGGCATTCCATCAACTCTATATTCTTTTGGTATACCTATTTTTTTTCCTTTAATATCTTTTGTTAATTCTTTGCTGTATTGGTTTCTTTTAAAATCAATAGAAGTTGAGTCTTTTTGATCGTATGAGCTAATTACCTCTTGCAACAAAGCACAATCTTGAACATTTTGAGCCATTGGACCAGCTTGATCAAGAGAAGATGCAAAAGCAACTATTCCGTATCTTGAACAACTACCATAAGTTGGTTTTAAACCCACTGTACCTGTAAACGACGCCGGTTGTCTAATTGATCCACCTGTATCAGTTCCAATTGTAATTGGAGTTAATTGTGCTGCTACAGCAGAAGATGAACCACCAGATGAACCACCTGGAACTAAATTTTTATCAATCGGATTTTGAACATTGCCAAAAAAACTTGTTTCGTTTGAAGATCCCATTGCAAATTCATCACAATTTAATTTACCAATAAGAATTGCTCCTTCGTTCCAAATATTCTGAGTAACAGTAGATTCATAAGTAGGTACAAAATTATTTAATATTTTGCTACCAGCTGTTGTTCTTACATTAGCTGTACAAAATAAATCTTTTACAGCCATTGGAATTCCTGGTAATTTTAAATCCAAATTTGGGTTGTCATCAAATTTTTTAGCTTTATCTAAAGCATTACTAAAATCTTCAGTAATATAAGTGTTTAATTCTTTTGATTTTTCTGATCTATCAACAAAAGCTTGGGTAATTTCTGAAGAAGAAAGTTTTTTTTCTTTAATATTATTAACTAATTCAGAAAGTGTTTGCTTGGTTATTTCAGACATTATTCTATAACTTTTGGTACAACAAAATAATCTTCATTATCTTTTGGAGAATTTTTTATTATTTGTTCCCTTAAATTTTTACTTTTAACTTCATCAGGTCTTAATTTTAAAGTCGTTTCAGCCACTGATGTAAGTGGTTCAACATTTTCAGTTTTAAGTTCATTGAGTTTTTCAATGAAATCAAAAATTGAATTTAAATCACTAGCAAGTTTTTCAGCTTTTTTCTCATCTACTGAAATTCTTGATAATTTAGATATATGCTTTATGGTTTTAAGATCAATGCTCATATGATATTTAAATATGACGCAAACTATCACTATAGTTTAAAATATACAACATGATCACAATAGAAGAATTTAAAAAAAAACAGTCAGAAAAATGTCGTTTGATAGGTTTAGATTTGGGCTCAAAAAGAATTGGTGTATCGATTTGTGACGAAAAGCAATTAATAGCTACCCCTTATAAAACTATACATAAATCAAAAAATAATGAATTAATTGAAGAGTTAAAAAACATTATTCAAGAGAATGACATCAAGGCAATTATCATTGGTTATCCTTTAAATATGGATGGATCTTCAGGCTCTTCAGCACAGTCAGTCAATGATGTATCTAAAAATATAGATAAAGAGATAGATGTTGATGTGTGTCTCTGGGATGAAAGGCTATCAACTGTTGGCGCTTTTAATTTATCAAGCCAATTAGATGTTAATGTATCTAAAAGAGAAAAGAATATAGATCAGAACGCAGCAGCTTTTATTCTTCAGGGAGCCATAGACTATCTAAATAATTAATCCTTGCCATTCAATGGCTTTATAGTTATAGAGTTAATTTTAATGGCAAAAAACATCAAAGCTATTAAAATTTCTCAAAAACATTTGTTAGGTATCCAAGATCTATCAGTTAGTGATATTAACTACATTTTAGATGAATCTGAAACTTTCATTAAATTAAATCAGAGCAAGAACAAGAAAATTGATGTTCTTAGAGGCAAAACTCAAATTAATCTATTTTTTGAACCATCAACAAGAACACAAAGTTCATTCGAGTTAGCTGGAAAAAGACTTGGTGCTGATGTGATGTCAATGAATATGAATAATTCAGCAATTAAAAAAGGTGAAACTTTAATTGATACAGCAATGACTCTAAATGCGATGCATCCTGACATTATTGTAATAAGACATCAAGATTCTGGGGCATGCAATTTATTATCTCAGAAAGTAAATTGTGTAGTATTAAATGCTGGTGATGGAAGGCGTGAGCACCCTACTCAAGCATTGCTGGATGCTTTAACAATAAGAAATAGAAAGAAAAAAATTGAAGGATTAAAAATTGCTATATGTGGAGATATTCTTCACTCAAGAGTCGCAAGATCAAATATTTATTTACTAACTATGCTTGGTGCTGAAGTAAATATTGTTGCCCCAACAAATTTAATGCCAAAAGAAATTGAAAAGTTTGGTGTTAATACTTTTACTGATATGAAAAAAGGATTGAAAGATTGTGACATTGTAATGATGCTAAGATTACAAAATGAGAGAATGACAAGTTCTTATTTGTCATCAAATAGAGAGTATTATGAATATTACGGTTTAACACCTGATAAGTTAGATCATGCTAAACCTGATGCACTAATAATGCATCCTGGCCCAATGAATAGAGGTATCGAAATAGATACAAGATTGGCTGACGATATAAACAAAAGTGTAATCAAAGAGCAAGTTGAACTTGGAGTTGCTGTAAGGATGGCCTGTTTAAAAATATTTTGTGAATAAATGAAAAAACAATATTTTATCAATGCAAATATAATTGATCCTCAAAATTCAATTAATGAAAATGGAGGATTAATTATTAGCGAAGAAGGCAAAATTGAAGCAATAGGAAAAAAAGTAAATATAAATAATTTACCATCCAGAGAAAAACCAATTGATTTAAAAGGAAAATATATATTTCCTGGTTTAGTCGATATGAGAGTTTTTGTTGGAGAACCTGGGTATGAGTATAAGGAAAATTTTAGAACTCTAAGTAATGCAGCTCTATCTGGAGGAGTAACATCTGTAGTAACAATGCCTAATACAGATCCTGTAATTGATAATGTTTCAATAGTAGATTTTTTAAAACGAAGAGGACGAGATAAATCTAAGATTAATATATTTCCATGCGCATCTCTTACGCAAAATGTAGAGGGAACAAATATGACGGAATTTGGATTATTAGCTAGTAAAGGAATTGTAGCTTTTACAGATGGTGTAAAGACAATTCAAAATACTAGATTAATGTCAAGAATAATGAATTCAGCAAAGGATTTAGGATGCCTAATAATGCAACATGCTGAGGATTATGAGTTGGCAAAAAACGGTATGATAAATTCCGGTATAATCGCTACAAAACTTGGGTTATCAAGTATACCAGATGTGGCTGAGAGAATAATTATTGAACGAGATTTAACATTGTTAGAAAAATCAAAGTGTCGATATCACATATCTCAACTATCATCAGGCAAATCAGTAGAAATAATTAAACAAAGAAAAAATGATATTAAATTTTCTTGTGGAGTTTCAATAAATAACCTTTCCTTAAATGAAAATGATATTGGAGATTTTAAAACATTTTTAAAATTATCTCCGCCATTGAGAAAAGAAGAAGATAGATTGGCTTTAGTCCAAGGATTAAAAGATAAAACAATTGATGTCATTGTTTCAGATCATAAACCTGAAGATGAAGAATCAAAACGATTGACATTTTCGCAAGCAGCAACAGGTGCATCTGGTATTGAAACTTTGTTGTCTTTAAGTTTGGAACTATTTCATAATGGATCTGTAAAACTTGAAACAATAATCCAAGCACTAACATCTAATCCAGCTAAAATTTTAAATATCAATAAAGGAAATCTTTCAATTGGTAATGATGCTGACTTTTGTGTTGTTGATATAAATAAACCTTGGATTGTAAAAAAAGAAAATTTAATTTCTAAATCCAAAAATACGTCTATTGAGAACAAAAAACTTCAAGGAAAAGTAACCAATACATTTGTAAAAGGTAAAGAATTATTTAAGATATAAAAATGGAATTATTAATAATAGGTATTATCTCATACCTAATGGGTTCTATCCCATTTGGGTTAATATTAACTAAAATTTTTTTAAAAAAAGATATCCGAGATATTGGATCAGGTAACATTGGTGCAACAAATGCTCTAAGAACAGGAAATAAATTTATTGGTTATTCAACTTTAATACTTGATATAGTTAAAGCAGTTATTCCAGTTTTATATGTAAAGGTAAATTTTCCTGATCTGATTTATATATCAGCTTTATGTGCTTTTCTGGGTCATGTTTTTCCAGTTTGGTTAAAGTTTAAAGGTGGTAAGGGAGTAGCAACTTATGTTGGTATATTATGCAGTATGAATATAATGTTTGGAATAGTTTTTGGTATTTGTTGGCTTGTAACTTTTTTTATTTCTAAATTTTCATCATTAGCATCATTAATTGGATCCTTTTCAGTTCCTGTTTATTCATTTCTGTTTGAATCAATAGAAAATGAATTATTTTTTGGAATTATGTTTATTTTAATATTTTATACTCATAGAGAAAATATTAAACGACTTATAAATAAAGAAGAAAACAAGACTAAAATTTATTAATTTGACTATCAAACACTTTTAAGTAGTTTGTTAAATTATGAATCTAGTCATAGTTGAAAGTCCTGCAAAAGCTAAAACCATCAACAAATACCTTGGTGATAATTATACTGTTTTAGCTAGTTATGGTCATATAAGAGATCTACCATCGAAAAATGGATCGGTTGATCCTGATCATAATTTTAAAATGGAATGGGAAGTTGATAGTTTTTCAAAAAAATATTTAAAAGAAATAACTGATGTTGCAAAGGAATCCTCTAAAATAATACTTGCGACTGACCCTGACCGTGAAGGTGAAGCTATAGCATGGCATGTTAAAGAATATCTTGATGAAAAAAAACTTTTAAAAGATAAAGAAATTGAAAGAGTTGTTTTTAATGAGATAACAAAAAAAGCCGTAATTCATGGCATTGAAAATCCACGACAAATCGAACCTTTGTTAGTGGATGCCTACATGGCAAGAAGAGCTCTTGATTACTTGGTTGGTTTTAATATTTCTCCAATACTTTGGACTAAACTACCTGGGTCAAAATCAGCTGGAAGAGTTCAGTCTGTAGCTTTAAAATTAATCACTGAAAGAGAGCATGAAATAGAATTATTTAATCCAGAGGAATTTTGGACACTTACTCTTAAATTTGGAGACGATAATAAAAATACTATTACTGCAAGCATCTCACAATTAAATGGTAACAAAATAGAAAAATTTACTTTTAGAGACAAGAATAGCATTGAAAAAGCAATCAAAGAAATAAAAGATAAAAAATTTCAAATAACAGATATTTCATCAAAAGTTGTAAAAAGAAACCCCTCTGGTCCATTTACAACCTCAACATTACAACAAGTTGCATCTAGTAGATTAGGTTTTGGAGCTTCAAGAACAATGCAAATTGCACAAAAATTATATCAAGGTGTTGAGATTGATGGAGATACTGTTGGATTGATTACTTATATGAGAACTGATGGAACTAATTTATCAGCTGATGCAGTAAATGATTTTAGAAATTTTATTAAAAGTGAGTATGGTAATGAATATTTGCCTGCATCTGCAAATAATTATTCTGGTAAAAAAGCTAAGAACGCACAAGAAGCTCATGAGGCTATTAGACCAACAGATATAAATAGAGCACCCGACACTCTAAAAAAATATTTAAGCAGTGATCAACAAAAACTATACAATTTAATTTGGTCCAGAGCTTTATCCTCACAAATGGAAGTTGCTCAATTTGACAGAAATACCATAACAATAGAATCAGAGGATAATCAGACAATATGTAAGGCAAGTGGCTCTGTATTAAAATTTGATGGTTTTTTAAAAGTTTACTCAAATACAAGCAAAGATGATGATGAAGAAATTTTACCAGAAATGTCTAAAGGACCAATTAATATTGAAGCATTAATTGATGAACAACATTTTACACAACCACCTCCAAGGTATTCTGAGGCAAGTTTAGTCAAAAAATTAGAAGAATTGGGAATTGGTAGACCTTCTACTTACGCAAGTATAATTTCCACAATAGCTAATCGAGGTTATGCAGAAATAGTAAATAAAAGGTTTTTCCCCACAGATCGTGGCAAACTTATCTCTGCATTTTTAGAAAAATTATTTTCTAAGTACGTTGATTATAACTTTACTGCAGGTTTAGAAGATCAATTAGATGAAATTACAACTGGTAAAGAAAGCTGGATAAAAGTTTTAGAGATGTTTTGGAAAGATTTTAATAACAATGTTTCTGAGGTTAAGGAGAAGAGAACAAGAGAAGTGTTAGATCTTTTAAATGAAAGTTTAGGAGCTTTAATTTTTGATACTGATAAAGATGGAAATATTGTTCGAAAGTGTCAGCTATGTGAAACAGGTTCACTAAGTCTTAAAAATAGTTTTAGAGGTGGAGCTTTTATAGGATGTTCAAATTATCCAGAGTGTAAATTCACTAGACCCTTGTCTAAGGCAAAAGCAGCAGCTCAATCACAGCTAGCAGAACCTAAATTTTTAGGAAAACACGAAAATGGGAATGATATATATTTGAAAAATGGAAGATTTGGTCCCTATCTTCAATATGAAAAACTCAAGGAAGAAGAAATAGAAGAGCCAAAAACTAAAAAAAAGAAAAAAACTAAAAAATCTAAACCAGATGTTAATGAATTAATTAAAAATGTTTCTATACCAAAAGGTTTAGAGTTAGAAAGTATTGATTTAGAAAAAGCTCAATTTTTATGTTCTCTACCAAAATCAATTGGTGTTAACCCTGATAATCAAAAAGAAATAATTTTAAATACTGGAAGATTTGGTCCCTATCTTAAGTGTGAAAATAAATCTGCTAGAATAGAAAATGTAGAAGAAATTTTCTCTATAGGATTAAATCGAGCAATTACCCTCATTGCTGAAGCAAAACCAGGTAGAATGTCTTCTTCAATTATTAAGGATTTAGGAGAACATCCAGAAGATAAAAAACCAGTTAGGGTTATGAAGGGGCAATATGGTCCTTACATAAAATATAAGTCTTTAAATGCAACAATTCCTGAAGAAAAAGATCCAACAGAACTTACAATTGAAGAGGCCTTAATCCTTATTGAGAAAAGAAAAGAATACGATAAAACTAAAAAGAAAAAAAAAACTAAAAAATAATGAAAATTAAATTACTTGCTTATTTATTAATTTTGACAATCACTAATGTTAACTTATCTGTGGCAGATGATTGTAATAAATTTGATAAATTAAGTAAAGAATATGCAAAATGTACAGCAGAGTTGATTAAAGAAAAAACTTCAGAAAAAGCTGAATTGATCAAAGAAAAAACTTCTGAAAAATATAAAGAAGGAAAAAAAAAACTTAATAAATTAAAATTAAAAGAGAAATTAATTAAATTTAAAAATAGTAAATCACACAAAGAATTCACGGAGAAATAAAATGAATTTTGAAAAAAAAATAAAAGAATTAAATATTATTTTACCAGAAGCAAAACCTCCTGTTGGCTCATATGTTGCAACTAAAGTAACTGGTAATCTACTTTTTATTTCAGGTCAAATATCAATAAATGAAAACGGAGAGTTAATTAAAGGAAAAGTTGGTAAAGATTTAAGTGCAGAGCAAGGCTACGAAGCTGCGAAAAGATGTGGATTGAGCTTGGTTTCTCAAGCAAAGACTGCTTGTGATGGTGATTTATCTAGAATAAAATCATGCATCAAGTTAACTGGATTTGTTAATTCTACAAATGACTTTACCGAACAACCAAAAGTAATTAATGGAGCTTCAGATTTAATCGCATCAATATTTGGAGATGCAGGAATGCATACAAGAGCTGCAGTAAGTACTAACAGTTTACCACTTGGAGTTTCTGTAGAAGTTGATGCTATATTTGAGTTAAACTAAATTATCTTCCTATACCAAAATATTTTATACCTAGTTTCTTGATTTTAGTTGGTGAGAATAAATTTCTCATATCGTAAATAATAAGTTTTTTATTCTTAGAAAGTTTTTTAAAATTAATTGATTTAAAATCATTCCATTCAGTATGAATAATTATAAGGTCTGAACCTAGAATACAGTTTTGTATTGAATTAGCAAATTCGACATTTTTTAAATTATTGAATTCTTTTTTTGAACCAGTGGGATCATAATATTTAATCTTTGCTCCCTTTTTGGATAGATAAGGAATTAATTTTAAACTTGAAGAGTCTCTCATATCATCAGTATTTGCTTTAAATGTAACTCCCAAAAATGAAACATATTTATTATTAAATTTTTTAATTATTGAATGAAGTCTTTTAAGTAATAAATCTGTCCTATTCTGATTAGATTTAATAACACTTTTAATTACAGATAAATTAGATTTAAATTTATCAGCTGTAGACACAATAGCTTTAGTATCTTTTGGAAAACAAGAGCCTCCATATGCAGGACCAGCTCTTAAAAATCTACTTCCTATTCTTTTATCAAGTCCAATTCCTATGGATATATCTTCAACATCGATACCAGTTTTTTCACATAAATTAGCAATTTCATTTATAAATGTAATTTTAGTTGCTAAAAAAGCATTAGAAGCATATTTAATTAACTCAGCAGCTCTTCTATTTGTAGAAACATATTTTGCACCCTTGGAAATTAATGGAGAATATAAATTTTTAAGTATTTTTTTTGATTTTTCTTCGTTTGAACCAACTACAACTCTATCAGGATAAATAAAATCTCTAATCGCCTCACCTTCTCTTAAAAATTCAGGATTAGACACTACTGAAAACAATCTTTTATTTACTTTTTTTGAAATAATCTTTTCTAGTTCATCACCTGTAGTAACAGGAACAGTTGATTTTGTTATAATTATTTTAAATTTGTTAATTGATTTAGATATTTCTTTTCCAACTGAATAAACTTGAGAAAGGTCAGCGCTATTACTATTTTTTTTTGTTGGTGTTCCAACGCATATAAAAACTATGTCAGATTTTCTTACAGATTCTTTTAAATTTGTTGAAAAATTTAATCTATTATTTTTTATATTTTTTTTGACTAATTCTTCTAAACCTGGCTCGTAGATAGGTATTTTACCATTTTTTAAATTATTAATTTTATTATTATCTTTATCTACACAAATAACATCATTACCTAAGTCTGAAAAACAAACGCCACTCACTAAACCAACATAACCAGTACCTATCATACAAAGTTTCATATTTTTCCTATTTCTTTATTAGAATTAATAAATCCTTGCATTGTCCCACAATCTAAATATTTACCTGAAAAATTATGAGCAATAAATTTTTCACCTTCTTTTATTAAAGTTTGAATAGCATCTGTTATATGTATTTCACCACCGTTACCAGGTTTTTGCTTGGCTAATTTATTAAATATAGTTTTGGGAAGGATATATCTTCCTATAACTGCTTTATTAGAAGGAGCATTTTTAGTTGAAGGTTTTTCAACTACATCATCAATAAAATAATCATTTTTGGAAATTTTTTTGTTTAAACTATAGATGCCCCATCTTGAAACTGTTTTAGAATTAACTTTCATACTAGCCATTACAGAGGATTTGTACTTTTGATGTACTTTAATCATATCTTTAGAACAGTTTTTTTTTATTATCAAATCATCTGGTAGCAACATTAAAAAATATTTATCTTTTATATATTTTTTTGTTTTAAAAACAGCGTCACCTGTTCCTTTAGGTATATTTTGATATACAAATTTTATTAGTTTTTTATATTTTAATATTTTTTTATATTCAGCAATTATTCTGGAATCTTTTTTTTTTTTAATAATTTTTTTATAAAAAGTGTCGCTATAAAAATAATTTTTAATCATTTTTTTTTTATTTGATATGATAAAAACAATTTCTTTAATTCCTGCCTCAATGCACTCATCTAAAATATACTCAATACCTGGCTTTCCATTTATTGGGAGCAGTTCTTTGGCAAAAACACTTGTTAAAGGCAAAAGTCTAGTTCCTTGACCTGCTAGAGGAATAATTGCTTGTTTAATCATATAAATGTTTTACTTATCTAAATTTCTAATACAAATGAAAATTATATTAAATAATAATTCATTATTTAAAGTTTTAAGGCCATTTAATGATATTGGCTTTGTTCCCACAATGGGGAGTATACATGAGGGTCATTTATCACTTATAGAAAGATCAAATCGAACTTGCAAAAAGACAATAGTAAGTATTTTTGTTAATCCCAAACAATTTAACAATAAAAAAGATTTCAAAAACTATCCAACAAATATTAAAGAAGATATTAAAATTTTAAAAAAAACTAAAAAGGTAGATTTCTTATACATTCCAAAATTTAAAGATATTTACAATAATAATAAAAAATCAAATATAAAAATCACAAAAAAAGATAAAATTTTATGCGCCAAATATAGAAAAGGCCATTTTGAAGGAGTACTAGATGTAATGGAAAGATTAACTAGCTTAGTAAATCCAAAAAAAATATTTATGGGCAAAAAAGATTATCAACAATATTACTTAATAAAAAATTATCTGAAAAATAAATATAAAACTTCTATAATTCCATGCAAAACGATTAGAAATAAAAGCAAAATAGCTTTGTCTTCAAGAAATAATCATTTAGATTTAAATGGAATTAAAAAAGCAAGTTTCTTAAGTAAAAGTCTAATTAAATTAAAAAGAAATTTAGTAAATAGTAAAAAAATAAAACAAAATTTAAAAATTCAAATGAAATATTTTCAGAAGTTTTTAAAAATTAAAATTGAATACTTGGAATTAAGATCAATTAAAAATCTTAAAATATCTAATACTGTTAAAGGCTCACGTTTATTTGTTGCTTACTATATTGATAACGTTAGATTAATTGATAACTTTTAAAGAAAGTAAGCCCCAACACCTAAAAATGAAACAAAACCTATTACATCAGTAATAGTGGTAACAAAAACACTCGATGCAATTGCGGGATCAATATTCATTTTTTTTAAAGTAAAAGGAACAAGTATTCCAAACAGTCCAGCTATAATCATAGTAAGTACCATTGATATTGAAATGATTATTGAAAGAATAATATCTTGAAACCAAATTTGAACTATTAAAGCACTTATGGCAGCAAATATAATTCCATTTAATATGCCAATTGAAAATTCTTTAAAAACATTTGATGAAAAATTATTTTGAGTTAAGTCATTTGTTGCAATTGTTCTTACTGTAACAGCCAATGTTTGCATACCTGCATTTCCACCCATTGAAGCAACAATTGGCATCAGGAAAGCAAGAACAACCATTTGCTCAATAGTTGCTCCAAATAAGCTAATACACCAAGTTGCCAAGAAGGCTGTAAATAAATTCAATAAAAGCCAATTAAATCTTCGTTTAGTTTTTGTAACAACACCATCGGTAATTTCCTCATCACCCACACCAGCTAGCCTCAATGCATCCTCCTCAGCTTCTTCTTTAAGGACTGTAAGAACGTCATCGTTCATAATCATTCCTACCAATTTATTATTTTTATCAATTACAGCTGCTGAATTTAGATTATAATTTTCAAATAGATTAGCTACCTCTTCTTTGTCCATATCAACAGGCACTAATAGTTGAGACTCTGACATGATGCTTGCCATTTTTGTGTCTCTTGGTGAAGTAAGCACTCTTGATGATGGAACTGTTCCAATAGGTTTAAATTCTTCATTAACGATAAAAATTTCCAAAAATTCTTCAGGCAGATCTTTATTTTCTCTTAAATAGTCTATTGTTTGACCTACAGACCAGTTGCTTGGTATAGCTGTAAACTCACGCTGCATAAGTCTAGCAGCAGTGTCTTCTGGATAGCTTAAGCTTTCTAACAGAGCAAATCTGTCTTTAGGCGGTAATGAGCTTAATATAGTATTCTTGTCTTCTTCAGGTACATTTTCTAAAATCGAAATAGCATCATCTGACTCTAAGTTAGTAAGAATAGTTACAATTGAATCTGAAGATAAATATTTAATTATTTCAGTTTGTATAGACTCATTTAATTCTACAAAAACCTCTGCATCAATATTAAAATTATTTAGTTTAATTAAACTTTCTCTATCGCTAATACTTAAGTGTTCAATTATGTCTGCTGCATCAGCAGGGTGCATTTCATTGAATGAATCGTTAATAAATTTTGCATCATTGTCAGCTATTTTAGAGGTAACAACTCTCAAATATTCTTTATTGAATTCAAAATTTACTTTTTTATCTTTAGTTTTTTTAATTAAAGACATAAATGTACCTATAATTTAGTTGTGCACTATTAATACATAATTAAAATATTACAAATTTTAAATGGATATAGAGATCAAAAAGTCAATAAAACCGGTAAATTATTTTGAGGCAATTGATTTATTAGAGTCTAGATTAAAAAATATTACAGCTAATAAAGAAAAAGAATTAATTTGGATTCTAGAGCATCCTGAAATTTTTACAGCAGGTACATCGTATAAAGAAAATGAAATAATTGATAAGTCAATTGATCTATTAAAAACAAACAGAGGTGGAAAAATTACATATCATGGTCCAGGTCAATTAATTTGTTATTTTGTTATTGATCTGAGAGAAAAAAAAGACATTAGAAAATTTATTACAACTATTGAAAATACAATTATTCAAAGTTTAAAAAAATATAATATTGAAACCTTTCCTGATAAAGAAAATATTGGAATATGGTATAAAAACAAAAATGAAATTCAAAAAATTGCTGCCATAGGTATTAGAGTGAGTAAGTGGATTGCATATCATGGATTTGCAATAAATGTTGATAACAACCTAGAAAATTATAAAAAAATAGTACCTTGTGGAATTTCAGATAAAGGTGTGACAAATTTAAAAAAAATTTCAAATCAAGATTATTCTAACTTAAATAATGAAATTATTGAAAATTTTATTTCAAATTTGAAAAACTAAGTCTTTTTGATTTTAACAACTTTTTAAAATATTCTGGCAATAAAGCTGAATAAGTATGCTTCATATCATTTATTTTAAATTTAATTTGATACGAGTGCAGCATAAGATTTTTATTTATACCTTTGTCTGACTTAGATAGTTTGTATTTCGTATCACCAAATATAGGATTTCCAATTTCAAAAAGTTGTTTACGTAACTGATGTTTTCTTCCAGTTATTGGTTTTAACTCTAATAAAGATGCTTCAGAATTTTTATCTATTACCTTGAATATAGTTTTTGCTTTTTCTACTAATTTTTTATCTCCATCATATCTTATTAAGTCATCATCCCAAACACCTGAGTTTTTATTTATTTCTCCTTGGCATATGGCAAGATAAGTTTTATGTACTTTTCGTAATCTAAATAATGATGTTAGTAACTGTGCGCTCTCTCTATTTTTCGCCATTATGAATACACCAGATGTATCTTTGTCTAATCTATGAACAGAATAAGGTTTTGTTCCTTTAAAAATTTCACTCTTTGCAAAAATATCAACTAAGTTTTTTTTAGATTTTGTACCACCTTGTACTGATATTCCGGATTCTTTATTTAATACAACAAAATTATCATTATCATCAATTATTTGATCTTCGTTTGATTTTATTATTTCTTTAGTTGGTAAAAATTTTATTTTTTTTTGTTCTACTCTTTCTTTAAATTCAATATTAAAGATGTTTACTTGATCTCCTTTTTTTATTTTGTGAGAACTTTTAACTTTTTTTTTGTTAATTTTAATTTTTCCTGTCCTAAGATATTTTTCAATTAAACCTTGAGGTATTTTTCCAATATTTAATCTCATCCATCTATCAACACGCATATCATTACACGTTGAATCAACGATGTATGACTTGTTCATGACTTAGAATTTAAGCTGTAGCTTGTTTATTTTGTTCTGTTTTTGGAGCTTCTTTTGACGTATCTTTTTTCTTCTTATCTACTCTTTTGGCTTCAACATCTCTATCTACAAATTCTATAATTGCCATTGGAGCATTATCACCATATCTAAAACCCGCTTTAATAATTCTAGTATAGCCACCTTTTCTATTTGAATATCTTTTAGAAAGAGTTTTTTTTACTTTATTGGCTGATTTAATATCCTGCAATTGAGACACAAGCATCTTAGTTGTTTGCAATGTATCTTTTTTACCCAAAGTAATTATTTTGTCAGCTTGAGGTCTTAAAAACTTTGCTTTTGGCAATGTAGTTTTAATCTGTTCATATTTTATTAAAGAATTTAACATATTCTTTAACAAAGCTTTTCTATGCTCAGAAGTTCTATTTAACTTTTTATTGGCTAAGCCGTGTCTCATTAAATTGCTTCCTCTAATTTTTTAGACATTTCTGCAATGTTATCTGGTGGCCAGTTAGGTATTTCCATGCCTAAATACAGAGACATTCCAGTTAGAACTTCTTTGATCTCGTTTAAAGATTTTCTACCAAAATTTGGTGTTCTTAACATTTCACCCTCAGATTTTTGAACTAAATCACCAATATAAATTATATTGTCATTTTTTAAGCAATTCATTGATCTAACAGACAACTCTAGCTCATCAACTTTTCTTAATAAATTCTTATTAAATTCAGGCTCAGAGGAAACTTCTTTTACTGGAGCTTCGACAGGTTCATCAAAATTAACAAACATTTTTAACTGGTCTTGAAAAATTCTTGCAGAGTACGCAACAGCATCTTCTGCTGAAATTGAACCATTAGTTTCTACTTCCATTGTTAATTTATCATAATCAAGAGCTTTACCTTCTCTTGCTGTACTAACTGAATAAGAAACCTTTTTTACTGGACTATACAAAGAGTCAATTGCAATTAAACCTAATGGTGGCTCCTCTGGTTTGTTAAGCTCAGCTGGAACATAACCTTTGCCAGTGTTTACATTCATTTCCATATGAAAAGTAGTATTTTCATCTAAATTACAAATTACTAACTCAGGATTTAATATTTCTACATCAGTCACAGGAGCAATGTCTGAAGCTTTTATTTCACCTGGACCTTTTGCATCTAAAACTAATTTTTTTGTCCCTTCAGAATTACATTTTAAGGCTAGTGATTTAACATTTAATACTATGTCAGTTACATCTTCTCTTACACCTTTAATTGATGTAAATTCATGCAAAACACCATCTATTTGAATTGAAGTAACTGCAGCTCCTCTGATTGAAGAAAGCAAAATTCTTCTTAAAGAGTTTCCTAAAGTTAATCCGTAACCTTTTTCTAAAGGCTCAGCTATAATCTTAGCATGAGTTAAGTCATCACTAATTTGAACATCTAATTTAGATGGTTTAATTAAAGATTTCCAATTTTTAACATTAACGTTTTCTACTTCCATTAAACTCTCCTTTTTTTTGGTGGTCTAGTTCCGTTGTGAGGCATAGGTGTTGTATCTTTAATTGATAAAATTTTAAAACCTCTTGCTTGTAAAGCTCTTAATGCTGTTTCTCTTCCTGAACCTGGCCCTTTTACCTCAACAGACAAAGTTTTCATTCCATACTCTAATGCTTTTGATGCTGCGGAGTCAGCTGCTATTTGAGCTGCATAAGGTGTAGATTTTCTTGATCCTTTAAATCCTTTCTGTCCAGCAGATGCCCAGGATATTACATTTCCATTTGTATCAGCAATTGAAATTATTGTGTTATTAAATGTCGACTGCACATAAGCAATTCCATTTAAAATATTTTTTTTTATCTTTTTCTTTTTTGAATAAGAACTCTTAGCACTTTTTTTAGAAGATTTTTCTATCTTCTGATCTTTACTGTCAGTTTTTTCTGTTTTTGCCATTATTATTTTTTAGTTGGTGTTAATTTCTTCCCTGCAATAGCGATTGCTTTTCCTTTTCTTGTTCTTGCATTACATCTTGTTCTTTGACCTCTTACAGGTAATTTTTTTCTATGTCTTGTTCCTCTATAACATGCAAGATCTATTAATCTTTTAATACTTAAGGAATAATCTCTTCTAAGATCTCCTTCGACTTTAAAATTTTGATCGATGTATTCTCTTATTTTTAAAATTTCATCATCAGTTAACTCATTCACTCTTTTGGCTCTTGGAATTTCTAGAGATGAACAAATTTGTTGTGAGAATTTATCTCCAATTCCATAAATATATGTAAGTCCAATGTGGACAAGTTTATTTTGTGGAATGTTTATACCTGCGATACGAGCCATAATTTTTGTGATAAATTGTGCCTTTTATATAAGAAGATTAATCAAAGTCAACGTCTTAAACATTTATAAAAGTGTCTATTTTCCTTGTTATTTCGTCTATTTCTAAACTCCCATCAATTTCTTTAAATTTAGGATTCTCTGAGTAGTAATTAAGTACTGGCTCTGTTGTGTTCATGTATGTGTCAAAACGTTTTAGAATAGTATTTGTTTCGTCGTCTGATCTATTTTCAATAATTTTTCTTTTCTCTAGTCTTTTTACCACTGTATCTTTATCAACTTTGAGATACAAAATTAAATCTATCTTTTGATTTGATGCCTCGAGTAAGATATCTAAATTTTTTGCTTGGCTCAAAGATCTAGGGTATCCATCAAATATTAATCTATTTTTTTTTTGAGGGTCAGAAACTAAATTTTCAATAAGCTTATTTACAATTTCATCACTTACAAATTTACCATTTTTCATGTCATTAGTAATCATCTTACCAATATCTGAATTTTTATAAATTTCTTCTCTTAAAAGTTCGCCAGTTGAGATCTGAAATGAATTTAGTTTCTTTACTAAATATTTAGCTTGAGTACCTTTACCAGCACCAGGCGGTCCAAACAAAACTATATTCACTTACTTTCCAAATTTAGTTTTTTTAATTAATTGTTCGTATTGAGAACTCATTAATCTTGTTTGAATTTGAGTTACAGTATCAATGGCAACAACAACAACAATTAAAATCGATGCACCACCCAAATAAAAAGGAATTGGGTAATTAGCTATTAAAAACTCTGGCATTAAACATACAAGTGTCAAATATAGAGCACCTATTGTAGTAAGTTTAGTTAAAATATTTTCAATATACAATGCTGTACTTTCACCAGGTCTAATTCCTGGAACAAAGCCACCATATTTTCTTAAGTTTTCTGCTGTTTCAGTTGGGTTAAATGTAATTGAAGTATAGAAAAATGTAAAAAATATTATACCAGATGCATATAGCAACATGTACAAAGGTTGACCTTGAGTAAAATAAGAACTTAAGTTTAAAAAAGTTTCATTATTTGAAAAAGAAAAATTAGAAAAAGTGACAGGTAACAATAATAAAGCTGATGCAAATATTGCTGGTATTACTCCTGCTTGATTAATTTTTAATGGCAAATGAGAAGACTCTCCACCATACATTTTATTTCCCATTTGTCTTTTAGGATAATTGATAAGAATTTTTCTTAATGCTCTCTCCATAAAAACAACAAATAAAATAGTTAATATTAAAAGAACAAAAATTGCTAAGATCATGAATGTTGACACAGCACCTGTTCTACCTAGTTCAAAAGTAGTAACTAAAGCTCTAGGTATTTCAGCAACAATACCAGCAAAAATAATTAAAGAAATTCCATTTCCAATTCCTCTTTGGGTAATTTGTTCACCTAGCCACATAAGAAAAATTGTACCAGCAACAATAGTTGTCACTGTTGTAATTTTAAAAAATGCTCCTGGATTAATTACCAAATCCGCAGAAGACTCTAAACCTACCGATAAACCATAACCTTGAACTGTAGCAAGTAAAACTGTTCCATATCTTGTTATTTGAGTAATCTTTGCTCTACCTGTTTCTCCCTGTGCTTTTAAATTCTTAAAATAATCTGAAACCCCTGTTAATAACTGAACTATAATAGCAGATGATATGTATGGCATTATACCAAGAGCGAAAATTGCCATTCTACTAACTGCTCCTCCAGCAAAAACATTAAACATACCAAGTAACCCTTTTTGATTGCCATCCATCATGATTTTTAATTGTTCTGGATCAATTCCTGGTAAAGGAACAAATGTACCAAATCTATATACTGCAAGAATTGCTATGGTAAAAATTATTCTATTTCTTAGATCATTTGTTGAAGATGATGCACTCATTTAAACAAATTATTTTTTTAATTGAATAGATCCACCAATTTTTTCTAGTTTTTCTATTGCTGATTTTGATGCTAAGTCAGCCTCAATATTAATTTTATCTTTTAACTCTCCAGTACCTAATATTTTTAATTTTGTAGAGTTTTTGTTTATTAGTTTTAATTTTTTTAGAGATGAAGAATTAAGCACTTCATTTGGATTAATATTTTTTTTATCAATATAAGACTGAATTTTTTCTAAGTTTAAAATTGCTATGTCTTCTCTTGAAATTGGATTAAAGCCTCTTTTAGGTAATCTTCTATACAAAGGCATTTGACCACCTTCAAAACTTTTAATTGCTACACCAGATCTAGATTTTTGACCTTTAACACCTCTCCCCGATGTCTTACCTTTTCCAGAACCAATACCTCTTCCTACTCTAATTTTAGGTTTATTAATTTTCTGTCTTGTATTTAATGTAATCATTATCCTCTTTTTTCAATAATTTCTGATATTTTTTTATTTCTTATTGCTGAAATTTGTTTTGGTGAATTTTGTTTCATTAAAGCTTTCATGGTTGCTCTAATCACATTGTGTGCATTTGATGTGCCCATTGATTTAGCAACAATATCTTTTACACCCAATACCTCACATACTGCTCTAACTGGACCACCTGCAATAATTCCTGTACCTTTTGATGCTGCTCTTAAAACTATTCTACCAGAGCCATCTTTAGCTTTCACATCATGATGAATTGTTCTACCTTCTCTCAAAGGTATATGTGTTAATTTTCTTCTAGCCATTTCATTAGCTTTTTTAATTGCATCTGGAACTTGTTTTGCTTTAGCGTGTGCTATTCCAATTTTTCCAGCCTGATTCCCTACCACTACAAGAGCTGAAAAACCAAATCTTCTTCCACCTTTTACAACCTTTGTAATTCTATTGATATGAACTAACTTTTCTAAAATATCGTCTGTTTTTTTGTCTTTGTTATTTTCCATAATTAAAATTCCATCCCATTTTCTCTTAACGTGTCTGCAAATGCTTTAATTCTACCATGATATTTATAAGATCCTCTATCAAAATAAATTTTTGTAATATTTTTTTCCTGAGCTTTTTTTGCAAGTTTTTGGGCAACTAATTTTGAAAGCTCTGTTTTGTTAATTTTATCAGATGATTTTAAATCTTTCTCAATGGATGAAGCTGATAATAAAGTTACTTTTTTTGTATCATCAATGATTTGAGCTGAAATATTTTTAGCAGATCTTGAAATACTTAATCTAAATCTATCTTTTGAAGCAACTTTTTTTACTTTGTTGCTAACTCTAAATCTTTTTCTAATACTAGTGTTTAGTTTCATTATTTTTTCTTACCTTCTTTTTTAAGAACATATTGGCCTTTTTCTCTAACACCTTTACCCTTATATGGCTCAATTTTTCTAAATGTTTTTATTTTTGATGCAACTTCACCAACTAATTGTTTGTCAGATCCAGTGATTTTAAGTGTAGTTTGTTTTTCTACAGCAATTTTAATTCCTTCTGGAATGTCAAAATCAATATCATGACTGTAGCCTAATTGTAAATTTAGCTGATTTCCTTTTAATGCTGCTCTATATCCAACACCTACAAGTTCTAACACTTTTTCGTAGCCAGTACTTGAGCCAATTACGGCATTATTAATTAAACTTCTGTTCATGCCCCAAAGTCGTTTGGAATTTTGGTCAATTTTTTTTGGTTTTATTGAAATCTCTTTTCCTTCTTTGATATCTAAATTAAACATATCCAAATCAATATTTATTGATTTCTTTCCTAATGGCCCTTCTATATTTATTATATTGCCAGCTAAAGCCACTTTAACTTTTTCAGGGATTGATATATTTATTTTTCCAATTTTAGACATTAAAATACCTTACAAATAATTTCGCCACCAACACGTTGTTTTCTGGCGTCAATATCAGTCATTACACCTTTTGGTGTAGAAACTATTGCAATACCAAGACCGTTATTAATTTTAGGTAAACCTTCGGCACTAGAAAAAATTCTTCTTCCTGGTTTAGAAACTCTTTCAAATGCACTGATAACTGGGTTACCATAGTGATATTTAAGTTCTAAAGACAATGTTGGTTTATTATCCTCTGAACTGATTTTAAAATCTTTTATAAAACCTTCATTTTTAAGTATATCGGCAATTTTTGATTTGAAGTTTGATGATGGCAGATCTACTTTTTTATGATTTCTCGCTTGAGCATTCTTAACTCTAGCTATCATATCTCCTATTGGGTCACTTAAACTCATAATTTTCCTTCCTACCAGCTCGACTTAACTAAGCCAGGTATTTTTCCTTGTAATCCTAATTGTCTAAGAGCAATTCTTGATATTTTTAATTTTCTATAAACACCATGTGGTCTACCTGTTATTTCACATCTATTCATCACTCTTGTTTTAGCTGAATTTCTTGGCAATTTTGATAATTTCTGCTGTGCCTTAAATCTTTCCTCTAATGGAAGTTTTTTATCCATTATTACTTTTTTCAAATTTTGTCTTTTCTTGAACATTTTGTCTGAAAGTTTAATTCTTTTTTTGTTTTTATTTACAGCACTAAGTTTAGCCATTTTTAATTGTCTCCTTTTTTAATAAATGGAAAATTCATTTTTTCTAATAATGCAAAGCTGTGCTCTTTGTTAATTGCTTTTATAACAATAACGATATCTAAGCCTCTAACTTTATCAGCTCTATCAAAACTAACTTCGGGAAATATGATATGTTCCTTTATGCCAAAAGTATAATTTCCGAATTTATCAAACCCTTTTGGTGATAATCCTCTAAAATCTTTAATTCTTGGCAGAGCAATATTCACCAATCTGTCTAAAAATTCATACATTTTGTTCTTTCTTAAAGTAACTTTTAAACCTGCATTAGACCCTTTTCTTGTCTTAAAGTTTGCTACAGATTTTTTAAATTTTGTAGTCACAGGTTTTTGGCCTGTTATCTTAGCCATATCCTCTTCACATGATTTTAGGATTTTAGAATCAGAACCATCTAAACCAAGACCCATGTTTAAAACAATTTTCTCAATTCTTGGAGCCATGTAAATATTTTTGAAGCCAAATTGATCTTTTAAAGCTGGTTGTATTTCTTTATTAAAAATTTCTTTTAATCTTGGAGTCATTATTTCTTAGCCTCTTTTTTCTTTTCTGCTTTTTCATCTATTAATTTTAAATTTGATAAATGAATAAAACCTTCTTTTGAAAAAATACCACCTTTTTTCTCTTTTGTTGTTTTAACGTGTTTTTTAACCATATTAATTTCTTTTACTTTGGCTCTATTATTTGCTCTGTCGATTTCGATAACTTCACCTTCTTTTTTTTTGTCTTTTCCAGTTAGCACTCTTACTTTTAGACCTTTTTTAATCATCCTATAAAACCTCCGGCGCTAGTGAAATTATTTTCATTTGCCCTCTACTTCTTAATTCTCTAGTTACAGGGCCAAATATTCTAGTACCAACTGGTTCACCCTTATCGTCAACTAATACTGCTGCATTATTATCAAATTTTACTTTTGATCCATCGTTTCTATGAATTCCTTTTTTAACTCTTACTACTACAGCTTTATGAACTGTTCCTTTCTTTACTTTGCCCTTAGGGATAGCCTCTTTCACAGCAATTACAATTGTATCTCCAATACTGGCATATCTTCTCTTAGATCCACCCAATACTTTGATGCACTCTATTCTTTTTGCACCAGTGTTGTCAGCAACTTGTAATTCTGTCTGTACACCAATCATTATTTATTATTCTCCATAACTTGAAACTTTTTATTTTTTGAAAATGGTTTGCTTTCAATAATTGAAACTTTATCACCTGTTTTAAATGTATTATTTTCATCATGAGCATTGTAATTTTTTCTGACTCTAATGACTTTTTTCAATACAGGGTGTGAATATTTTCTTTCTACCATAACTGTAATTGTTTTATTAGGTTTGTCGCTTATCACCACTCCTGTTAATATTTTTTTAGGCATTTGATTTTCCTTTTAAAATTGTTTTCAATCTTGCAATTGTTTTTCTTGTTTCTCCAATTTTTGCAGGATTAGTTATTTGAGAATTCATTTTTTGAAAACGAAAATTAAATAAGTCTTTTTTAAGCTTATCAATATTTTTGATAACTTCATCTTTGCTTAATTTTTTAATTTCTTGTTTTTTCATTTATGCAAATCTCTTTATTGTCTTTGTTTTTATTGGTAACTTTGCTGAAGCTTTATAAAGTGCCTCTTTGGCAATTTGTTCAGAAACACCATCAACTTCAAATAAAATTCTTCCAGGTTTTACTCTACAAGCAAAATATTCTGGTGATCCTTTTCCTTTACCCATTCTAACTTCTATTGGTTTTTTAGAAACTGGAATATTTGGAAAAACTCTTGTCCAAACTCTTCCTTGTCTTTTCATGTGTCTAGTTAAAGCAACCCTAGCAGCTTCAATTTGTTTTCCAGTAACTCTTTCAGGCTGTAATGCCTTCAAGGCATATGCACCGTAATTAATAGTACTTGCTCTAGTAGCATTACCATGAATTCTTCCTTTATGAGCTTTTCTCCATTTAGTTCTTACTGGCTGAAGCATTATTGTTTACCTTCCTTTGGAGTGACTTTGTTTGTTTCCTGGCTAAATTCTCTTGCAAAAACTTCACCTTTATAGATCCAAACCTTAATTCCAATAATTCCATATGTTGTAAGAGCTTCCGCTTCTGCATAATCTATATCTGCTCTTAAAGTGTGTGATGGTATACTACCATCTCTTAACCATTCGGTTCTAGCGATCTCATTACCACCTAATCTTCCACTTACTGAAACTTTAATCCCTTTTGCACCTAGTCTGATACATGATTGCATGGCTCTTTTCATGGCTCTTCTGTATGAAATTCTTTTTACTAACTGTTGTGCAATGTTTTCAGCAACTAAATATGCATTTGTTTCAGGTTTTTTAACCTCTTTGATATTTAAGTTTACCTCATTTGTAGTAAATTTTGATAAGTTGTTTTTAATTTTATCAATATCACTACCTTTTTTACCAATTACAAATCCTGGTCTAGATGTGTAAATTGTGACGTAACATTTGTTTGATGTTCTCTCTATCATCACTTTAGATACACCTGAATTAATCACATTTTTCTTGATGTATTCTCTTATTTTAAAATCTTCAATTAGATAGTTGCCAAAATCTTTTTTCTTAGCATACCAAACAGAGTCCCAACCTCTGTTTACACCTAATCTAAAACCTACAGGATTAACCTTTTGTCCCATGTTTCTCCATTTGTTTTGCCTCTGATAAAATTATAGTTACTGTTGACCAAGGTTTTAAAATTGGTGCCGCTCTACCTTTTGCTCTTGGTCTAAATCTTTTCATAACAATTTTTTTTCCACAATACGCTTCTTTGACAATTAAATTGTCAATATCATATTGAAAGTTATTTTCAGCGTTTGCAACAGCTGAGCTAATTGTTTTTCTAATATCTCTGGTAACTCTTTTTTCCGAAAACTGTAGATCTCTAATAGCTACATCGACCTTTTTACCAACAATACTTTTTAGAATTGGATTAATCTTTCTTACGCTAGATCTAATTCCATTGTTTATAGACTTTACAGTCTTATCGTTGTTTTTATCAATTTTCTTTTTCTTACCCATAATTATTTTTTCTCTGCTGGTTTAGCTTTCTTATCAGCTGGTGTGTGTCCAAAGAAAGTTCTTGTTGGCGCAAACTCTCCTAATTTATGACCAACCATATCTTCTGATACTGTTATTGGAATAAATTTTTTACCATTATATATTTGAAAAGCTACCCCTACGAAATCTGGAAGAATAGTAGATTTTCTAGACCAAGTTTTAATTGGAATTTTCTTCGGATCATCTCTGTACTTGTCTACTTTTTTCATCAAGCTTTCTTCAACAAATGGTCCTTTCCATACAGCTCTAGCCATTACTTAGTATCCTTCCTTTTATTTCTTCTCTTAACTATAAATTTATCTGTTCTCTTATTATCTCTAGTCTTTAAACCTTTTGCTGATTGTCCTGTTGGAGACACCGGATGTCTTCCTCCGGCTGACTTACCTTCACCACCTCCATGTGGGTGATCTACTGGGTTTTTAACAACACCTCTAGTATGAGGTCTTCTTCCCAACCATCTTGATCTACCAGCTTTACCAATTTTAATATTTTTTTGATCAGGATTACTTAATATTCCAATAGTAGCTAAAGCCCTTGAGTCTATTTTACGTACTTCCCCTGATGCTAATTTAATTAAACTATAATTTCCATCTAATCCACTAATCGTAACTGAAGAACCAGCTGCTCTAGCTATTTTACCGCCACCGCCTGGTTGAATTTCAACGTTATGAATATTGATACCAACTGGTATATCTTGTAGCGGCATGCAATTTCCAATTTTAATCTCTTTTTTTGATCCACTCTCAATCTTATCACCAACTTTAATTTTTTGAGGAGCTAAAAAATACGAATGTGTTCCATCTTCAAATTTAACCAACATTATGTAGCAAGATCTATTCGGATCGTATTCTATTCTTTCAACAGTAGCCTCCATGTCAAATTTTTTTCTATAAAAATCAACATGTCTATACATTTTCTTATGGCCACCTGCTCTGTTAATTGAAGTGATGTGTCCATTGTTATTTCTTCCCTTCATAGCATTTTTTGGAGAAACAAGAGTTTTAAAAGGTTTACCTTTCCATAGACCTGTTCTATCTACTAAAATAGTACCTCTCGTAGATTTTGTGTATGGTTTAAAAGTTTTTAATGCCATTTATTAAATTCCTGTTGTTAGATCAATGCTTTGACCTTTTTTTAGAGTTATGATTGCTTTTTTGTATCCTGAAACTTTCACTTTTTTACCTCTAGTAAGCTTAGTTCTATTTTGTTTATTGATGATGTTAATTTTAGTGACATTAACCTTAAAAATTTTTTCAATATTTTTTTTTAGGTTTTTTTTGTTAGCACCATCAGGAACCTTGAAAGTAATTTTATTCAATTCTGATAAGTTTGTTGATTTCTCAGTAACAACTGGAAAAAGAATTTTGTCGTACAAATGAATTTTATCCATATTAAGAATACCTTTTCTCCAATTCTTTTACTGAACTTTCTGTAAAAACAACTTTCTTAAATTTTATTATATCATAAGCACTAAAATGATTTACATCAGTAACTTTAACGTTTGGAATATTTCTTACAGATTTTTCTATCTTATCTTTTGAATTTTTATCAAGAATAATTAGTGAATTAGAAATCTCCAATTTGTTAATTATTGAATTCATTTCTTTTGTTTTTTTAATTTCAGAATTAAAATCATTTAAAATCAATAAGTTCTTGTTATTATTTTTTTCAGTAATTAAAGAAGCAACACTTTGTTTCTTTTCATTTTTGTTCAACTTTCTTTTTTTATAAGCTAATTCACCTTTTGGACCATGAGCTATACCACCACCAACAAAAATAGGAGCTTTTCTACTAGCGTGTCTTGCTCCACCAGTTCCTTTTTGTGCATAAATTTTTGATGTCGGACCTTTTACCTCATTTTGTTGTTTAGTCTTAGCGTGTCTACCTTTGTAGTTAGCGTTTGTTTTGTACAAAACACTAGCAACTAACTTTTGATTGATTTTTGCAGAAAATATTTTATCTAACACTTCAATAGTATCTTTTTTTCCGTCTATGCTAATTTTATCTAATTTCATTATTTTTTCTTTTTATCTGGTGTTTTTTTTGCTTCCTCAGCAGCAGCTTGTTTTTCACTGATTGTCATTTTGTTTATATTTTTTACTGATTTTTTAACCATCACTTCAGCATTTTTTGATCCTGGAATAGATCCTTTTAAATAAAGTAGCTCATTTTCTAAATCTGTTTTTATTATTTCGATATTTTGCATTGTTCTTAGCTTATCACCCATATGACCAGCCATTTTTTTCCCTTTAAAAACTTTACCTGGATCTTGACTGTGTCCTGTTGAACCATGAGCTCTATGAGAAATAGAAACACCATGACTGGCTCTTAAGCCTCCAAAATTATGTCTCTTCATTGCACCAGCAAAACCTTTTCCAATTGTTTTTGATCTTGTATCTACAAATTTAATATCTTTGAAAATTTCTAAACCAAATTCATTTCCTTCTTTATAGGCAGAAGTATCGTTCACTCTAAATTCTTTTAATTTTTTCTTAGCTTCAGTGTTTTTCTTTGCAAAAACACCTTTCATTGCTTTTGTTAATTTTGAATTTTTTATTTTTCCATATCCAAGTTGAACAGCTTTATAACCTCTTTTTTCTTCCTCAATTACTTGAATAACTCTAGCTTTTTCAACTTTAAGAACTGTAACAGGCACTAATTGACCAGATTTATAAAACTCTCTAGTCATGCCAATTTTCTTACCTAATAAAGCTATCTCACTCATAATTATATTTTTATCTCCACATCTACACCTGAGGCTAAGTCTAGTTTCATCAAAGCCTCTACTGTTTGTGGTGTTGGTTCAATAATATCAATTAATCTTTTGTGGGTTCTAGACTCAAATTGCTCTCTACTTTTTTTATCAATGTGTGGAGATCTTAATACTGTGTATCTTTCAATTCTTGTAGGAAGTGGTATTGGACCCTTTATAGTAGCTCCAGTTCTTTTAACTGTATTAACTATCTCCTCGGTAGAAGCATCTAAGACTTTATTGTCGTATGCTCTTAGTTTAATTCTAATATTTTGTTTTTCCATTAACCTGCTACCTTTTTAGTTACTTCGTCTTGAACATTTTGTGGAACTTTAGAATAATGATCAAAGAACATTGAATATTGCGCTCTTCCTTGAGACATTGATCTTAGATTATTTATGTAACCAAACATATTTGCTAAAGGAACCATTGCAGTGATTACAGTTGCATTACCTCTTTGCTCTTGAGTGCTAATTTGGCCTCTTCTACTGTTTAAATCACCAATTACATCTCCCATATAATCTTCTGGAGTAACAACTTCCACTCTCATAATAGGCTCTAAAAGCTTTAATCCACCTTGTGTACAAGCTTCTTTAAAACATGCTCTGCTGGCAAGTTCAAATGCTAGAACACTTGAGTCTACATCATGATGTAAACCGTCAACAATCGTTACTTTGTAATCAATCATAGGAAACCCTGCTAAAATCCCACTATCAGAAACTGTCTCAATACCTTTTTCAACACCAGGTATAAATTCTTTTGGAATAGCTCCACCTTTAATGGCACTTTCAACCTCTCTACCCTTACCTGGTTCTTGAGGTTCAACAAATAATTTTACTTTAGCGAATTGACCAGCGCCACCGCTTTGTTTTTTATGTATATATTCAAATTCAGCTGATTTTTCTATTGTCTCCCTGTAAGCAACTTGTGGAGCCCCAACATTTGCCTCAACTTTAAATTCTCTTTTCATACGATCAACAATAATATCTAAGTGAAGTTCACCCATACCTTTGATGATTGTTTGACCAGATTCCTCGTCAGATGATACTCTAAATGATGGATCTTCTTTAGCTAATCTTGCTAAAGCTTCACCCATTTTTTCTTGGTCACCTTTTGTTTTAGGCTCAACAGCAATTTCAATTACTGGTTCAGGAAATTCCATTGGCTCTAATAAAACAGGGTTTTCTTTGTCACACAAAGTATGACCTGTCATAGTATTTTTTAAACCCGCCAAAGAAACAATATCACCTGCATTTGCTTCTTTAATATCTTCTCTAGAGTTTGCATGCATTAAAAGCATACGACCAACTCTTTCTTCTTTATCTGATGAAGAATTGTACACAGCTGTACCTGATTTAATTGTACCAGAATAAATTCTAACAAATGTTAATGAACCAACAAATGGATCATTTGCAACTTTAAATGCTAAACCTGAAAAAGACGATCCATCCTCGAATTTCATTTCAATTTCATCATCTGAACCAACTTTAGTTCCTTTAATAGATCCAATATCCACTGGACTTGGAAGGTAATTAATAACCGCATCTAATAAAGGTTGAACACCTTTATTTTTAAAAGCTGAACCAGTTAAAACAGGAACAAAGCTAAAATTTAAAGTTCCTTTTCTAATGCACTTAACTAAATCTTCCTCTTTAATTTCATCACCATTTAAATACGCTTCCATTAAATTTTCGTCTTGCTCAACTGCAGACTCAATTAATTCAGTTCTGTATTTTTCTGAAATTTCTTTTAAATCATCAGGTATATCTTTATATTCCCACTCAGCACCTAATGCTTCATTTTTCCATACTTGAGCTTTCATTTTAACTAAGTCAACTACACCAGTCAAAGAAGCTTCAATTCCGATAGGTACTTGTAAAACTAATGGTTTAGCACCCAATCTATCTCTGATCATATCAACACATCTAAAGAAATCTGCACCAGTTCTATCAAGTTTATTTACAAAACAAATTCTCGGAACTTTATATTTGTCTGCCTGTCTCCATACTGTCTCAGATTGAGGCTCTACACCAGCAACTCCATCAAATACAGCCACAGCACCATCTAATACTTTTAAAGATCTTTCTACTTCAATTGTAAAATCTACGTGGCCTGGAGTATCAATTATATTAACTCTGTGGTCATTCCAAAAACAAGTTGTTGCTGCAGAAGTAATTGTGATACCTCTTTCTTGTTCTTGTTCCATCCAGTCCATTGTTGCAGCACCGTCGTGTACTTCACCAATTTTATGACTTTTTCCTGTATAATATAAAATTCTTTCTGTAGTAGTCGTTTTACCAGCGTCTATGTGGGCCATGATCCCAATATTTCTATATTTATCTAATGTATGAGTTCTAGCCATAATTTTTTACCATCTAAAATGAGCAAATGCCTTATTAGACTCTGCCATTTTATGAACATCCTCTCGTTTTTTTACTGCAGCACCTTTTTTTTCATAAGCATCATACAGTTCGTTAAAAATTTTATCTGCCATGTGTTTATCTTTTCTTTTTCTAGCAGAATCAACTAACCATCTTATTGCAAGTGCTTGAGCTCTTTTACTTTTTACCTCAACTGGCACTTGGTATGTTGCACCACCTACTCTTCGCGATCTAACCTCTACAGTTGGTTTAATGTTGTTAATTGCTTCATTAAAAATATTTATAGGTTCATCTTTAGTTTTTGTTTTGATTTTCTCTATTGCTTCATAAACTATTTTTGCAGCAATACCTCTTTTGCCATCATACATAATGTTGTTTATTAATTTTGGAATTATAGTTGAATTAAATTTTGGATCAGGAACTACATTTTTTTTGGGTTGAGTTTTTTTTCTAGACATTATTTACCTTTTTTTGTTCCGTATAAAGATCTTCTCTGTTTTCTATTTGCAACACCTTGTGTATCTAAATTTCCTCTTAAGATATGATATCTAACACCAGGTAAATCTTTAACCCTTCCACCTCTAATTAGTACAACTGAGTGTTCTTGCAAGTTATGTCCTTCACCTGGAATATAAGCAGTTACTTCAAAACCGTTTGACAATCTAACTCTAGCGACTTTTCTTAATGCAGAGTTTGGTTTTTTTGGAGTGGTTGTATAAACTTTAACACAAACACCTCTTTTTAAAGGTTGCTTTTGTAAAGCAGGAACTTTGTTCCTAGAAACTTGTTTAACTCTTTTTTTTCTTAACAACTGATTAATAGTTGGCATAATTTTTTTTAAAATTAATTAATTTATTTTTGAGATGAAAATAACTGACAGGTTATTTTGTGGCAGCGTTTAGTACCTCAAGAGCACTACATTCCAACCAAAAACATCGCCAAAATACTTATTAATCAGCTATTGTCAAACTAAAACTGCAATTTTTAGGTGATTTTTTTATTGATTTGCTTGTGTTTCTTCAGGATCAGAAGCTTCAAGTTTATCTTGTTCTGCTAAGAAGCTATTATCATCTTCCAAGGCCTTGTTGTTCCATCTGTTCTTGATATTACCCGTACCAGCAGGAACTAATCTTCCAACAATTACGTTCTCTTTTAAACCGTTTAATGGATCAACTTTCCCTTTAATTGCAGCATCTGTTAATACTCTTGTTGTCTCTTGGAAAGATGCAGCAGAAATGAATGATTCTGTTTGGAGTGAAGCTTTAGTAATACCCATTAAAACTCTTTCTCCAACTGCAGGAGTTTTGCCTTCAGCAACTAATTTTTCATTAGTATTATCAAACTTTATTCTATCAACCACTTCACCTGGTAAATAACTTGAATCTCCAGATACCTTAACTTCAACTTTCTTGAGCATTTGTCTTAGAATTGTTTCAATATGTTTATCGTTAATTATTACACCTTGTAATCGATATACTTCTTGAACTTGATTAACAAAATATTCTGTTAATTCTTTAATGCCTAAAATTCTTAAAATATCATGCGGTAATGGCTGTCCATCTAAAAGATATTCACCTTTTTGAATTTTTTCACCAGGATTAAAGTTAATGTGTTTTCCTTTTGGAATTAAATAATTTGATGGTTCTGATCCGTCTTCAGGAACAATCGAAATTCTTTGTTTACCTCTAACTTCTTTTCCAAAAACAACACTTCCATCATTTTCGGCAATAATAGCACTGTCCTTAGCTTTTCTAGCTTCAAAAAGTTCAGCTACTCTTGGAAGACCTCCAGTAATATCTTTGGTTTTAGTTGTTTCTTTGGGCAATCTTGCAATAACATCACCAGCATAAACTTTTTGACCATCTTTAATTGATAAAATTGAATCTGGTACTAAGTAATATCTAGCTTCATTGTCATCTGCTTTTTTAATTACATTTCCTTTTTCATCTCTTAAAGTAATTCTTGGTTTTAAATCTGTACTCTTAGATTGACCTCTCCAATCAATCACAGATTTTGATGAAATACCAGTTGCATCATCAGTAGTTTCTTGAATTGAAACACCATCTATTAAATCAACATAACTTGCAATACCACTCTTTTCAGCAATAACTGGAGTTGTATATGGATCCCACTCACAAATTTTTGTATTTGCTTTAACTTTATCTCCATTATTAAAAAATAATCTTGATCCATAAGCAACTTTATAAACTGCTATTTGAACTCCTTTATCATCCTCAATAGAAAGTTGAGTATTTCTTCCCATAACAATTAAATTCTTTTTAGAATCTTCTAGAATATTTGAGTTAATAATTTTTAATGTTCCATCACTTTTGCTGATAATTTGGTTATCTTGTTTAACCGAAGCTGTTCCCCCAACGTGGAATGTTCTCATCGTTAACTGAGTACCTGGTTCACCAATTGATTGAGCTGAAATCATACCAATTGCTTCACCCACATGCACCATTTTACCTCTAGATAAATCTCTTCCGTAACAAGTAGCACAAACACCCTCTTTAGAGCTACAAGTCATTACTGAATAAACTTTTATAGATTTAACACCTGCTGCATCAATTTTATCACAGCCTGCCTCGTCAATCATTTCAGATTTTTTGATTATTACCTCGCCACTTAAAGGATTTTTCACTTCAGCAGCTGTAACTCTACCTAGTGCTCTTTCTGCTAAACTAACAACTACATTACCACCCTCTAAGATCTCTGATAGTTCAATAAAACCTGGTTCATCACATTTAATTTTTGTTACTGTTAAATCTTGAGCAACATCACACAATCTTCTTGTTAAATAACCAGAGCTTGCTGTTTTAAGCGCGGTATCTGCTAATCCTTTTCTTGCTCCGTGTGTAGAATTAAAATACTCTAAGGCTGTTAAACCTTCTTTAAAGTTAGAGATAATTGGACTCTCAATAATTTCACCTGAAGGTTTTGCAATTAATCCTCTCATACCAGCTAATTGTTTCATTTGCGCTGCTGAACCTCTAGCACCGCTATCAGCCATCATAAATACTGAATTTATTTTTAAACCCTCTTCTGTTTTTTCAGTTGCAGAAATTCTTTTCATCATTTCACCCGCAACTTTATCAGTACATTTAGACCATGCATCGACAACCTTGTTGTACTTCTCGCCTCTTGTAATCAAACCTTCGGCATATTGGGTTTCATAATCAGCAATTAATTTTTTAGTATCATCAATTAATTGAGTTTTATTTTCAGGAATAATTAAATCATCTTTTCCAAATGAAATTCCTGCTTTAAATGCATGCTTAAATCCCAAATCTTTAAGTTTATCACAGAAAATAACTGTCGTTTTCTGACCACAGAATCTGAAAACCACATCAATTATTTCAGAAACAACTTTTTTTGGTAGCAATCTATCAACTAATGAAAATTTAATATTGCTATTTTTTGGTAATAGGTTGGCTAATAAAAATCTTCCTGCAGTTGATGTATATTTTTCAATCTTCTTATTTCCTTGTTCGTCAACAGTTTCATATCTTGAAATAATAGTGCTATGAACGTTAATTTCACCTGAAGATAATGCAAACTCTATTTGATCAGAATTAGTAAAGTATCCAGATGGTTTATCCGATACTGGTTCCTGTGAAAGATAATATATTCCTAAAATCATATCCTGACTTGGAACGATTATAGGTTTACCATTTGAAGGAGATAGAATGTTGTTCGTTGATAGCATTAATATTCTTGCTTCCAACTGAGCTTCTAAACTTAAAGGTACATGAACAGCCATTTGGTCACCATCAAAATCAGCATTAAAAGCTGCACAAGTTAGGGGGTGTAGCTCGATTGCATCACCTTCAATTAATTTTGGTTCAAAAGCTTGAACACCAAGTCTATGAAGTGTTGGTGCTCTGTTTAATAAAACAGGGTGTTCTCTTACGATTAACTCTAATGCATCCCATACAGCATTGGTTTCTTTCTCTACTAATTTTTTAGCTTGTTTAATTGTAGATGCTAAACCTAATTTATTTAATCTTGCGTATAAAAATGGTTTAAATAACTCCAAAGCCATTTTTTTTGGTAATCCACACTCATGTAATTTTAGGTCTGGACCGACAACAATTACTGATCTTCCAGAGTAATCTACCCTTTTTCCTAATAAGTTTTGTCTAAATCTACCCTGCTTACCTTTAAGCATTTCTGCAAGAGATTTGAGTGGTCTTTTACCTGTTCCAGTAATAACACGACCTCTTCTTCCATTGTCGAAAAGAGCATCAACAGACTCTTGAAGCATTCTTTTTTCATTTCTAACAATGATGTCCGGAGCTTTAAGATCCATTAATCTTTTTAATCTGTTATTTCTATTAATAACTCTTCTATACAGGTCGTTAAGATCTGAAGTAGCAAATCTACCACCATCTAGCGGAACCAAAGGTCTTAATTCTGGTGGAATAACTGGAACCACAGTCATAATCATCCACTCTGGTTTTTGACCAGTTTCGATAAATGACTCTATTAATTTTAATCTCTTAATTGCTCTTTCTTCATTAACTTTAGATTTAGTCTCTTTAATAAAGCTAACAAGACTTTTTCTTTCTAATTCTAAGTCAAGATTTTTTAACATCTCAAGAACAGCTTCAGCTCCAATACCTGCAGTAAAGCTTTCTTCTCCAAATTCATCTTGATATTTTGCTAATTCTTCCTCATTTAAAAGTTGGTTTTTTTGCAAACCAGTTAATCCTGGTTCGATTACTATAAAGTTTTCAAAATAAAGAACTCTCTCGATCTCTTTCAACTTCATATCTACAGCAAGTGCAATTCTGCTTGGTAATGATTTTAAGAACCAAATATGTGCCACAGGAGTTGCAAGATTAATGTGGCCCATTCTCTCTCTTCTTACATTAGATTTTGTTACCTCAACGCCACATTTTTCACAAATAATACCTCTAAATTTCATTCGTTTATACTTTCCACATAAACATTCATAATCTTTGATTGGTCCAAAAATTCTTGCACAGAATAGACCATCTTTCTCTGGTCTAAATGTTCTATAATTTATAGTTTCTGGTTTTTTAATTTCACCAAATGTCCAAGATTTAATTTTTTCAGGACTAGCTAAAGAAATTTTAATACTATTAAAATTTTGCGCTTCTGAAATTTCGCTTCCTTTAAATAAATCAGTTAATTCTTTTTTCATTAATTAAGCTCCACGTTTAATGCTAATGATTTAATTTCTTTAACTAAGACGTTAAATGACTCTGGAATACCGGACTCGAAATTCTCTTCACCTTTAACTATAGTTTCGTAAACTTTAACTCTTCCAGCAACGTCATCGGATTTTACAGTCAAAATTTCTTGTAAAGTATAAGAAGCTCCGTAAGCTTCAAGAGCCCATACTTCCATTTCTCCAAATCTTTGACCACCTAATTGTGCTTTACCACCAAGAGGTTGTTGTGTAACCAAACTGTAAGGACCTGTAGATCTTGCATGAATTTTATCTTCAACCAAGTGATGAAGTTTCAACATATAAATTATTCCAACTGTAACTGGTCTGTCAAATTTTTCTCCAGTTCTTCCATCCCATAAATAAGTTTGACCAGATCCTGGTAAGTTCGCTAACTTTAACATGTCAGTTACATTTTTCTCTTTAGCACCATCAAAAACAGGTGTTGATATTGCAATACCATTTTGTAAATTTTCACACAGGTCTTTAAATTCGTTCTTACTTAATTTGTCTACTTTTTCATTGAAAGTTTCTTCTCCATATACAGATTTTAAGAATTTTTCTATTTTTTCAGTTCTTTCTATTTTTTTGTTATTTTCATTAACTAAATTTTTAATCTGTTCACCAAATTCTTTACAAGCCCAACCTAGATGGGTTTCTAAAATTTGACCTACATTCATCCTACTTGGAACACCTAAAGGATTTAAAACAATATCTACTGGTCTACCATCTTCTCTATATGGCATATCTTCAACAGGTACTATTTTACTAACAACACCTTTGTTACCATGTCTCCCTGACATTTTATCACCTGGTCTTAATCTTCTCTTAATAGCTACAAAAACTTTTACCATTTTCATAACACTTGGTAATAAATCATCACCACTTCTAATTTTTAAAACTTTATCTTCAAATCTTTCTGTAATGTCTTGTTTTGCTTTGTTGTATTGATCTTTAAGTTGTGCCAAAGTTGCTTCATCATTTACATTTCCAACTGTTATTTTAAATACATCATTTATAGAAAGATTATTGATTGCATCAAAATCAAGTTTTGTTCCTTCAGATAAATCCTTTACTTTTTTAGTTAATGATGATCCTGATAAAATTTGTGAAGCTCTTTGTTTAATACTTCTCTCTAAAATTTCTTCCTCTACTAATTTATCTTGCTGAACTTGTTCAATTTCAGCTCTTTCAATAGTTATTGATCTTTCATCTTTTTCAATACCATGTCTGTTAAATACTCTTACATCAACAACTGTACCACTAGCACCTCGTGACATTCTCAAAGATGTATCAGTAACATCAATAGCTTTTTCTCCAAAAATTGATCTCAATAGTTTTTCTTCTGGTCCTGATGCTGAATCACCTTTTGGAGTAACTTTTCCAACTAAAATATCACCAGCGTTTACTTCAGCTCCAATGTAAACTATACCTGACTCATCAAGATTTTTTAAAGCTTCCTCGTTAACATTAGGAATATCTCTGGTAATTTCTTCTTCCCCAAGTTTTGTGTCTCTTGCCATTATTTCGTATTCTTCAATATGTACCGAAGTAAATACATCGTCAGTTACACATCTTTCTGAAATCAAAATTGAGTCTTCAAAGTTGTAACCTTGCCATGGCATAAATGCTACTGTTACATTTTTTCCAAGTGCTAATTCACCTAATTTTGTTGATGGACCATCTGCAATAATATCACCAGATTTAACTTTATCACCAACTCTAACAAGTGGTCTTTGGTTAATACATGTATTTTGGTTTGATCTTTTAAATTTTTGTAAGTTATAAATATCTACACCTGATTCACTGAAATCAGTTTCTTCTGTTACTTTAATAACAATTCTTTTACCATCAATTTTATCTACAACTCCATCTCTCTTAGCAACAATCGTTACACCAGAGTCTAAAGCCACATCACTTTCAATTCCAGTACCAACCAATGGAGATTCTGGTTTTAAAAGAGGAACTGCTTGTCTCATCATGTTAGAACCCATTAGAGCTCTGTTAGCATCATCATTTTCCAAGAAAGGTATTAAAGATGCCGCAACAGAAACAAGTTGTTTTGGTGAAACGTCGATATAATCAATTGCATCTGGTTTTGATAAAAGGAAGTTTAAATTTTGTCTGCAAGAAACAAGCTCCTCAACTATCTTTCCATTTTTATCTAACTTTGTATTTGCTTGAGCAATTGTAAATTTGGTTTCTTCCATTGCAGATAAATACTCAACTTTATCCTGCACAATTCCATCTTTTACTTTTTTGTATGGGCTTTCAATAAAGCCATATTTATTTATTTTTGCATAAGTTGATAAACTATTTATTAAACCAATGTTTGGCCCCTCTGGAGTCTCAATTGGGCAAATTCTTCCATAATGAGTTGGGTGAACGTCACGAACTTCAAATCCTGCTCTTTCTCTTGTTAGTCCACCTGGTCCAAGAGCAGAAACTCTTCTTTTATGTGTAATTTCTGACAATGGGTTCGTTTGATCCATAAACTGTGAAAGTTGAGAGCTAGCAAAAAAATCTTTCAATGAAACAGTTAGTGGTTTTGCGTTAATTAAATCCTGTGGCATAGCAGACTCAACATCTAAAGTAGTCATTTTTTCTTTAATAGCCCTTTCCATTCTGTAAACACCAATTCTCGCTTGGTTTTCAACTAATTCACCTACAGAACGTACTCTTCTATTTCCTAAATGATCAATATCATCTACATCATCCTTGCCATCTCGCAAATCTAACATTTTGTGAATAATTGCAATAATGTCATCATTTCTTAAGATCGTAATTTTATCAGAACACTCTTGGTTTAGTCTTGAATTCATTTTTACTCTACCAACATCAGATAGATCGTATCTGTCTGAGCTAAAGAAAAGATTATTAAATATTTGAGTAGCTATCTCTATTGTTGGAGGTTCACCAGGTCTTAGCATTTTATATATTTCAGTTATAGCTTCGTCTTTAGAGTTATTTTTGTCTGCTAAAACAGTTGTTAATAAATAAGGTCCTTTATTTATGGAATTTGTTACTGATATTTGCAAAGAGTGAATATTTCCATCCAATATTTGTTGAATAATTGTATCATTTAGTTCAGTACCAATTTTAAAAGTACCTTCTTCTTCATCACTTACTTTAACATCTCTATGTAAGAATTTTCCAAAAAGAGATTCTTTTGAAACTAAAATATCTTTAAGCCCATCGTTAGCTAATTTTTTTGCATTTAAAAAATTTATTTTATCACCTAATTTTATTACTACTTCACCAGTTTTTGCATCAATTACTTCCTCTGAAAAGTTTTTAGCTTTATAATTCTCAGGGTTAAATTTAGTTTTCCATTTTTCTGTCTTAGGATCAAAAGTATATTGCTCACTATCATAAAACTCATCAACAATTTCTGATTTAGAAAAACCTAAAGCTAAAAGTAATGTTGAAGCAAATATTTTCTTTTTTCTGTCAATTTTAAAATATAAAAAATCTTTAACATCATATTCAAAATCTAACCAAGATCCCCTGTTAGGTATTACTCTACAATTAAATAATAATTTTCCACTTGCGTGTGTTTTTCCTTTGTCATGATCAAAGAAAACACCTGGGCTTCTGTGCATTTGGTTTACAACAACACGTTGAACACCATTAGTAATAAACGTCCCACTATTAGTCATCATAGGAACTTCACCCATGTAAACTTCTTGTTCTTTTGCTGATAAAATATCTTTAGTATTGTTCTCTTGATCTATTTCGTAAACAACTAATCTTAAAGTACATTTAAGAGCTGAAGAATAAGTTAAACCTCTTGTTATACATTCTTCAACATCAAATTTAGGTTTTTCTAATCTGTATGAAACATATTCAAGAGTTGCTTTGTCATTTAAATCTTCAATTGGAAAAATACTTTTGAATACTCTATCAAAACCTTTTGTTAATTCAGTTTCGGCATAGTATTCTGTTAATTCTTTGTAAGAATTTTTTTGAACTTCAATAAGATTTGGTATTGATAAGCTTTCTTTTAGTTTACCAAAACTTTTTCTAATGTTTTTCTTTTCAGTAAAAGATAATTGCATTTATATTTATTAATACTGATTAAAAATAATCAGTATTTGAATTCTTTCTAATTAATTTACTTAAGTTCTACTTTTGCGCCAGCAGCTTCTAATTTAGCTTTGATCTCTTCAGCTTCTTTTTTGTTAACACCCGATTTAACTTCTTTTGGTGCTCCCTCTACAAGATCTTTAGCTTCTTTTAAACCTAATGAAGTAGCTGCTCTTACTTCTTTAATAACATTAATTTTTTTATCACCTGCAGAAACTAACATGATAGTGAAATCATCTTTTTCTTCTGCTGGAGCTGCACCACCTGCTGCTGCTGGAGCCGCTGCTGCCATTGGAGTTACACCCCACTTTTCTTCTAACTGTTTTGAAAGTTCGGCTGCCTCAGCAACAGTCAAACTTGATAAGTCTTCAATAATTTTATTTAGGTCAGGCATATTTTTCTACTCTTTGGGTTGTGTTTCAGAATTTTCTGCGGACAAACTACTCATTTTTTCCGAATGTGCAAGCAAAATACTAATTAATTTTGAGGCTGGAGCGTTTAAAATACCTATAATATTGGCTCTTGCTTCGTCTAGTGTAGGTAAACTAGCTACATTTTGGACACCGGCCTGATCCAAGACCTCATCATCCATTATTCCACCAATTAATTTTAGATTCTCATTTTCTTTGGCAAATTTAGATAAGATTCTTGCGGACATTATTGCATCTTCACCAAATGCAACTGCTGTAGGACCTGTGAAAAGATTAGATAAATCTTTACACTTAGTTTTCTCCAATGCTAATTTTGTAATTCTGTTTTTAGTGATCTTAAAGACAATACCATGCTCTCTCATTTTTGCTCTTAAATCATCTAATTGTGTCATTGTTAAGCCTTGATAGTGTGTAACCATTACAGCTTTGCTACTCTCAAATTTAGAGGTCATTTCTTCAATATAATTTTTCTTTTGCTCTTTGTTCATCATAACTATATCGATTTTCCTAATTTAACTTTGTACGAAACACCCATAGTAGAAGTTGCAAAAACACCTTTTATTAAATCACCTTTGAGTGTGTTGTTAGATTTTTCTTTTTCTAATGCATCTATTATTGCATTATAATTTTTTAATAATTGATCATCACTGAATGATTTTTTTCCAATACTTACACCGATATTTCCATCTTTATCATTTCTAATTTCAACTTGTCCTGATTTTGCATCAGTAACTGCTTGTTTAATATTTTCAGATACTGAACCAAGTTTTGGATTTGGCATTAATCCTTTTGGACCTAAAACTTTTCCTAATTTCGAAAGTTTAATCATCATTCCTGGTGTGCAAATCAATTTTTCAAAGTTTAAATCTCCACCTTTGATTTGTTCAACAAATTCATCTCCACCAACAATATCAGCACCTGCATCTTTTGCTTCTTGTGCTTTATTGTCTTCACAAACTACAGCAACTTTTACTTTTTTACCTGTTCCTCCTGGAAGATTTACTACAGTTCTAATGTTGACTTCACTTTTTTTTTGTTTGTTATTTATTTGAAAACTTAAATCTAAAGATTCATCAAATTTTGTTGTGCAGTTTTTTTTAAGCTCAGGTAATAATTTTTCAATAGACTCTGAGTTTAAGTCTTTAGTTTTTTCAGGCAATTTTTTATATCTTTTTGAAGCCATTATTCTTTCACCTCTATACCCATTGATCTAGCTGAACCTGCAATAATTTTTACTGCTTCATTTATATCGTGAGCATTTAAATCATTCATTTTTTCTTTAGCAATATCCTCTAATTGTTTTTTTGAAATTGAAGCTACAATATTTCTTCCTGGCTCTTTTGATCCACCTTTTAATTTAACAGCTTCTTTAATATAAAAAGATGCTGGTGGTGATTTAATTTTAAAATCAAATTTTTTATCTTTATAAACAGTAATTTCAACTGGAACAGGTTTTCCAGCCATAGATTTTGTTTTATCATTAAATGCTTTACAAAATTCCATTATATTAACGCCACGTTGTCCTAAAGCAGGACCAACAGGAGGAGCAGGATTAGCTTGTCCGCCTTTAATTTGTAACTTTATAAATCCACTTATTTCTTTTGCCATTAACTTACTTTCTCAACTTGGTTATATTCTAAATCTACCGGTGTTGGACGACCAAATATAGAAACTGACACCTTAAGTCTAGCTTTTTCTTCATCAATTTCTTCAATCATTCCATTAAATGATGCAAATGGACCATCAACAACCTGTACTTTTTCTCCAACGCTGTAATCTATACCAGATTTTGGCTGTGCCACACCATCTTTAATTTGACCTAGAATCTTCTCAACTTCTTTATCAGAAACAGGTACTGGGATTCCTTTTGATCCAAGGAAACCACTAACTCTCTTTATTCCTTTGATCATATGATAAATATTGTTATCCATTTCACTCTTTATTAGTACGTATCCAGGAAAATATTTCTTTTTTCTTTGAATTCTCTTTCCTCTTTTAACTTCCGTTACGTCGTGAGTTGGAACTATAATTTCTTCGAATTTCTCACTTATTTTAGCCTTATCCGCTTCTTCTTTAATTAATGAAGCAACTTTATTTTCAAAACTGGAGTGTGATTGAACAATGTACCAATTTTTCATTAAATACTCACCTTTAACAACAATTCTAAGAAGAATTTAAGAACCTGATCTAATAAAAGAAAGAATAGAGACATTACAACCGCCATAACAAATACCATTAAAGCACCTTGCAAAGTTTCTTTCCAAGTAGGCCAAGTAACTTTGAAAGCCTCTTGTTTTACTTCCTGAATAAATTTAATCGGGTTCTTCATAATTCTTTAGCTCGAATTGGCAGGAGCGGAGGGACTCGAACCCTCAGCCTCCGGTTTTGGAGACCGGCGCTCTACCAATTGAGCTACACTCCTATTTATAGAGTTACTCTATAATTTTAGTTACTACTCCTGCTCCAACAGTTCTACCACCTTCTCTAATAGCAAAGTTTAATTTTTCTGCCATTGCAATAGGTGTAATCAGTTTAACAGTGAATTTAGCATCATCACCTGGCATAACCATTTCAGTACCTGCTGGTAATTCTACTTCTCCTGTAACGTCTGTTGTTCTAAAATAAAACTGCGGTCTATATTTTGTAAAGAAAGGAGTGTGTCTTCCACCCTCGTCTTTTTTAAGAATATAAGCTTGAGCTTCAAATTTAGTATGAGGAGTTATTGATCCAGGCTTACAAAGAACTTGACCTCTTTCAATGTCAGTTCTTTCAATACCTCTCAATAAAATTCCTACGTTATCACCAGCTTCACCAGAGTCTAAAAGTTTTCTAAACATTTCTACTCCAGTACAAACTGATTTTTTTGTCTCTTTAATTCCAACGATTTCAACTTCCTCACCAGTTTTAATTACACCAGATTCTACTCTTCCAGTTGCAACTGTTCCTCTTCCTGAAATTGAAAATACGTCCTCAACTGGCATCAAGAATGGTTTGTCAACTTCTCTAGCTGGTTGCGGAATATGTTCATCAACAGCTTTCATTAATTCTAAAATTGAATTTTTTCCAATTTCATCATCTCTTTTTTCAACTGCTGCTAAAGCCGAACCTTTAACGATTGGAGTTGTGTCTCCAGGATATTTGTATGAAGTTAAAAGTTCTCTAATTTCTTCTTCTACAAGTTCAATCATATCTTTATCATCAACTTGGTCTACTTTATTTAGGTAAACAACAATTGCTGGAATACCAACTTGTCTTCCTAAAAGAATATGTTCTCTTGTTTGTGGCATAGGACCATCAGCTGCATTAACAACCAATATTGCTCCATCCATTTGTGCTGCACCAGTAATCATATTTTTTACATAGTCAGCGTGACCAGGACAGTCTACGTGAGCATAGTGTCTTTTTTCAGTTTCATATTCAACGTGTGCTGTAGAAATTGTAATTCCTCTTTCTTTTTCCTCTGGAGCTTTATCGATTTGATCGTATGCTACAGCTGTTCCACCACCAGCTTCAGCTAATACATTTGTTATAGCTGCAGTAAGAGTTGTTTTACCATGGTCGACATGACCAATAGTCCCAATGTTACAGTGGGGTTTACTTCGTACGAATTTTTCTTTTGACATTTCTTTTTAACCTCAGTTTTTTTTTTGTTTCTTACTTTAATTTCTTGGAGCGGGTAAAGGGAATCGAACCCTTACATCCAGCTTGGAAGGCTAGCGTTCTACCATTGAACTACACCCGCACAACCCCAAGAGTAACACTCCATTGTTATTTAAAATTATATTAAATGGTGGAGGGGGAAAGATTCGAACTTTCGAAGACCGAAGTCAACGGGTTTACAGCCCGCCCCATTTGACCGCTCTGGAACCCCTCCTTTGGGGAAGTGTCCCCTTGTTCAATATAGCTTCAAATAACATGCGTTTTATATATTTTATTTATCCAAATGCAACACGTGATTTATTAAGAAAAACTATTAAAAAACGTGTAAAACACATCATAATTTTATGAATAAATCATCTTTTTTTATTGTTGGTCAACATGCGGTAATGGAAGCATTACGTAATCCAAATAGGAAAGTTTTAAGAGTGTTTTTAACAGAGGATGCTAAAAAAAATATTCATAGAAAAAATCCAAATAAAAATCTTCTTGAAGAGGTAAAAGTCTATTTTAAATCAAAAAAAGAGTTAGACAAATACTCATCAAAAGAACAATTAATGCATAATGGATATGTTGCTGAGATTGAACATTTAGATCAACCAGAATTAAAAGAATTTATTAAAGAAAAAAATAATTTAACCTTTGTATGTTTGGATGAAGTTACTGATCCAAGAAATATAGGTTCACTCATTAGAAGCGCAGCATCTTTTAAAATTGATGGTGTAATAATTAAAGAGAGACATTTTCCAAAGGATAGTAAACTAATGTATAAATCAGCGAGCGGATGTATGGAGCATGTAAATATTTTTGAAGTTTCAAATATTAATTCTACCTTAAAAAATTTAAGAGAAAGAAATTTTTGGGTTTATGGTTTTGATTCAAAGGGCCAAAAGGATTTTACTGATGTCAAATGGGAGGGAAATAATATTTTACTTTTTGGATCAGAAGGATTTGGAATGAGGCAACACACTGGAAAATATGCAGACTTTTTTGTCAAAATTGACATCAATGAAGAAATAGAAAGTTTGAATATATCAAATAGTGCAGCAATAGTGTTTCATCACTTGAGTTATTTAAAAAAAAAGAGTTGATTATTTAACAAATAATTAATAATTATTGCGCATGCCCTTGTAGCTCAGTTGGTAGAGCAATTGATTTGTAATCAATAGGTCCGCGGTTCGAATCCGTGCGGGGGCACCACTTTTTTCTTTACCAAGCAGTTAACTTCAAACACTTATCAAAATTCTCGATACGAACATAACAACCGAAGAATGACATTAATTTAAATGCAAAAAATCCTGCAAATAAAACTAAAGCAATTACTATAATTGGATTAAATTTATTCATTAAATCTAATTTGTTTCTTTTCTTATTTGTTCAATTTTAATTTTTTTTTGTAAACTTCTATTTTTATCATAGAGAAGATTAAACTTAATTTTATTATTTATTTTAACAGTAATAGATTTCGCATTTCTTACTTCCAAATTATCTGCAACTGCACTAATGGGTCTCTTTGATGGATTTAGATTTGTGATAACAATTTTAGATTTATCATTAACTATTTTACCTTTCCACCTTCTTGGTCTAAATGCGCTAATTGGAGATATGGATAATTTTTTTGAATGAAGACTTAATATAGGTCCATGAACCGATAAATTGTAAGCAGTGCTTCCAGCAGGTGTAGACACTAAAACTCCATCAGAAACTAATTTTTTTATAATTTGTCTAGAACCTTGTTTAATTGATAACGATGCTGCTTGTCTGCTCTGTCTTAATACAGAAACTTCATTAATAGCTATAGATTTTTTGATTTGATTATTTTTATTTCTTACAATCATTTCTAAAGGAGAAATTGAAACCATATTTGCTTTGGAAAGGTTTTTTGTAATATCTTTCGAGGAAAATTTATTCATTAGAAAACCATAGTTTCCAGAGTTAATCCCATAGAAAAACTTATTTGAATTTTTGTTTCTTTTAAGAGTTTGGAGCATAAAACCATCGCCTCCAATAACAATGGTTAAATTTTTGTTTTGAAAATTATTAGAACTAATTTTTTTTAATAAAATATTTTTTATATTTAGAGATTTCTTATTTTTATCAGAAATAATTTGTAACTTGTTCATTTAATGGTGCCCTCGGCCAGACTCGAACTGGCACTCCGCAAGCGGCAAGGATTTTAAGTCCTTTGTGTCTACCAATTTCACCACGAGGGCATTAATGAATTTCACTGTTATATCCACAATAATTTATAACTCAACTATATTAAATTATATTGGTAATCTCTAGCTTCTATTACCTCTTTTGGTAAATGAAGCTCAACATCACTAATTTTTAATATTTCATCTTTACTGATATTTTTTTTCAATATTGCATTATCGGTTAAACCAAGTGGTAAAATCATTTCATTTTTAGAATTTTGAGATGTAATTAATTTACCTCTTGCGCAAAACCCTCCTTCTCCGTCAAGCTTTTCGCCAACTTTTAAATCTTTTTTTGCAACACTTGCAACATCTGCATTATATGCTTTCGTATAACCTGTTGCTCTATTATCAAGCGCTATAGAATATATAGACTGAGCAAGTTCTAAACCAATATAATGATAAGGTCTCCATATTGCTGAATAGTTTCCAGAGGAATCTGTAACCATGCCATAATCTTTAAAACAATTTTTTACATATTCATTTTGAGCTTTAATGACAATGTATACGCCCCACCTCAAGTCATTAGGAATATCTTTTTTATTTAAATCAATACTTGATATAACTTCAACTTGACCTTCAAAATCAATTAATCCACCATCTTTTTTTGGTATTAATTTTTTTGCAATATCATAAACCCCAACTGGAGGAAAAGTTAATCCGTTAGAAGGACATTTAAGATTTGCAGCATTGCTTACTGCACACATTTCAATTGCAGATTTATCACCACATAAAAAACTATTAAACATTTTAGGATTCATTCCCGACTCATTCTCTGCCCTTTCTTTAGTTAAGCCATAATGACCCCAAACTGTATCGGGTGTGGAATATTCAAAACTTGGATGGTACTTTGTTCCTTTTCCAGCACAAATAACTTCAAAACCATTAAGTCTAGCCCATTCAATTTGCTCTATAATTAACGAAGGTTGGTCACCATAAGCCATCGAACAAATAACTCCATTTTCTTTAGCTATATCTGATAAATATTTTCCACATGTGATATCTGCTTCTACATTAACTAAAATCAAATGTTTCTTTTCTTTTAAAATTTTTGTTGCATGGACAGTACCTACAATTGGGTTTCCTGTTGCTTCAATAAAAATTTCAATATTTCTATCAATAATTTGATCAAGAGAAGTTGAAAAATTAATTTTAGATACCTCTTCTTCACTTACTCCACTTTTTAAACAATTTTTTTTTGCTTGATCCATATTGAGGTCAACTATGCTATCAATTTTAATTTTATTTAAGTTAGAATATTGAGATAAAAACATACTTACAAATTTTCCACATCCAATAATAGCTACTCTTATTGGATGTTTTCTATACTCTAATTTTGTGTGTAAAAACATTTCAATTAAAATTGTAAAGCTTTTGTGAGAAATTTTTTATCTAACTTGCAATCTTTATATCCTCTTTTAACTATGTTTAGATATCTTTCTGTAGGAAACTTAAAAGGAGATTTTTTAACCATTGTATAAGTCATGACTTTTTTTCCATAATAATAGAAATAGTATTTTTTATATAAAATTGGAAAATCCTCATAAACATCCAACTTTTTCTCATCACTTTTTGAAATTTCAAATAATCCACCTGGTACGATGGAATTTTTTTTTGGCTCAATGTCTGCTGCTCTGTATTTGCTTCTAAATGTTAATTTAAAATCTTTTAAGTTTATTTTTTTTAAAAAAACACTGTCTTTGCATCTTCGTTTCATTTGAAAATGATGAAGATTGCTACCGTAAGCAAAATACAACATTAGCGCTCAACTACCTCAATTTTTTTTTCATTTACAAATTTTAAAATCTGCGAATTACAATCATCAATTTTATTTTGATCTTCTGATCTAATAACTATCGATACACCAAGCTTACCAGCATGAAAAAATGGGTAACTGCCAATCTCAACGTCCAAATTATTATTTTGTACTTTTGTTAATGAACTTGCTATTTCACTTTCAACTGTTCTTAAATTTATAGTTAAGCTTTTGATTGGTTCACCTCCAACTATATTATTTGTTAATCCACCTAACATGGATTTTAATATAGAAGGAACCCCTGGAAGCGAATAAACATTCTCAACATTAAATCCTGGAGCGCCACTTGTTGGATTTAAAATAAGATTTGCATTTTCAGGCATCCATGCCATTTTTTGTCTTCCCTCATTAAATTCTCCAGGTTGGTAATATTCTTCTAGAATTTTGAAAGCTTCTTTATGAACTTCATATTTTATTCCAAATGCTTTTGAAACTGATTGAGCTGTTATATCATCGTGAGTAGGTCCAATACCACCAGTTGTAAAAACATAATCATATTTTGATCTAAGTAAATTTAGTGTTTCAACTATAATATTTTCTACATCGGGAATTACTCTAACTTCCTCAATTTTTACCCCTATAGAATTTAACCAAGTTGCTAATGTTGAGGTATTAGTATCTTGCGTTCTTCCAGATAAAATTTCATTACCAATAATTAAAATAGAAGCTTTAAATTTTGCTTTTTTATCCATATGAAATATATAATTTACTCATGGAATTTACCAAGTCTTTAGTAAAAGGCAAACTAATCAAACGTTACAAAAGGTTTTTTACCGACATAAAACTTGGTAAAGAAATTGTCACAGCTCATTGTCCTAACACAGGTTCTATGAAAGGTTTATTAAATGAGGGTAATGAAGTTTATTTACTGCCAAATAATGATCCTAAGAGAAAACTAAAGTTTGGACTTGAAATAATTAAATCAAGAAAAAATTTAGTAGGTGTTAATACTCATATGGCTAACAAGATAGTAAATCATGCTATCGAAAATAATTTGATCAAAGAATTAAAAAATAACGACAAAATAAAACCAGAAGTATTCTTTAATAAGGAAACTAGATTTGATTTTTTGCTAGAAAAAAAAAATAAAAAAAGCTTTGTAGAGGTAAAGAACGTTACGTTATTTAGAGATAAAGAAACCGCTGAGTTTCCAGATGCTATTACTTCAAGAGGTTCTAAGCATTTATTAACTCTTATTGATGCCATAAATAAAGGTTATAAAGGTTATCTGATATTTTTAGTTCAAATTCAAAATATGAAATATTTTAAAATAGCTAAAGATATCGATGAAGAATATTATGTAAATTATAAAAAAGCTAAAAGAGCAGGAGTAAATTTTCTAGCTTATAGATGTGATATAAATTCAAAAAAAATTATTGTAGATAAAAAACTTAAATTTTTAGATGAGTGATTATAAAGAAAAATTTGAAAAAATGAGAATTGCTGGTGATTTAGCAGCAAGGACACTTGATATGTTAACAGATAACATTAAGGAAGGTGTCTCAACTGATTATATAGATAAATTGGGATATGAGTTTATAAGAGATAACGGAGGACACTCTGCTCCACTTTACTATAGAGGTTTTACTAAATCTTTATGTACTTCATTAAATCATGTTGTATGTCATGGAATTCCTTCGGATAGAGTTTTAAGAGATGGTGATGCAGTAAATGTTGATGTTACTGCAATTGTAGATGAACATTATGGTGATACCAGTAGAATGTTTTGCATTGGTAAAACACCAATTAAATTAAACAATCTAATAGATGCAACATATGACTCTATGATGAGAGCAATTAGAATTTTAAAACCAGGAATTAAATTAGGTGATATTGGTTACGAAATTCAATCATTTGTTGAAGAAAAAGGATACTCTGTTGTTAGAGATTTTTGTGGTCATGGTATAAGTACAACATTTCATGAACCACCAAACATTTTACATTATGGAAGTAAAAACTCCGGACCAGAGTTAAAACCTGGAATGACTTTTACAATAGAGCCAATGATAAATTCAGGTAAATATGATGTCAAAATGTTAAATGATGGTTGGACTGCTGTCACAAAAGATAAATCTTTATCTGCTCAATTTGAACATACGTTAGGAATTACTGAAAATGGTTATGAAATCTTTACAGAATCTGCTAAAGGTTACTCAAAGCCTCCATACTTATAATTAATGATTAAAAGATACTCTCGAAAAGAACTAACTGATATTTGGTCAGAGGAAAATAAATACAAAATTTGGCTAGATGTAGAGGTTGCAGCTGCTGAGGCTATGGAAAAACTTGGTCAAATACCAAGAGGAGTAGCTTCGATTGTTAGAAAAAAAGCAGTCATCAATGTAAATAGAATACATAAAATTGAATCCGAAGTTAAACATGATGTTATAGCTTTTCTTACCTCTGTTACAGAAAAAGCGGGAATTAAAGCAAGATATTTGCATCAAGGGATGACTTCATCAGATGTACTTGATACCAGTTTTAATATCCAAATGGTTCAATCAGGTAAAATCATCTTAAAAGACTTAGATCAAATTTTAAAAGTTCTTAAGAAGCAGGCAAAAAAATATAAAATGACTCCATGTATGGGAAGAAGTCACGGAATTCATGCTGAACCAGTTACTTTTGGATTAAAATTGGCTTCGTTTTACGAAGAATTTAAGAGAAATAGAAAAAGACTTAAAGATGCGATAGATGAAGTGTCCACTTGCGCAATATCAGGAGCAGTTGGAACTTTTGCAAATATTAGCCCAAATGTAGAAAAACATGTTGCAAAAAAATTAGGTTTAAAAGTTGAGCCAATATCAACTCAAGTTATTCCAAGAGATAGGCATGCTTTTTATTTTTCAGTTTTAGGTATTATTGCAGGTTCAATTGAAAGAGTTGCTATTGAAATAAGACATTTACAAAGAACAGAGGTTTATGAATTACAAGAATATTTCTCAAAAAACCAAAAAGGATCTTCTGCAATGCCTCACAAGAAAAATCCAATTTTAAGTGAAAACTTAACTGGTTTAGCAAGAATGGTTAGAAGTGCTGTGATGCCAGCTTTAGAAAATATAGCGCTCTGGCATGAAAGAGACATATCTCATTCAAGTGTTGAAAGAAATATTGGTCCTGATGCAAATATTACAACTGACTTTGCATTAGTTAGATTAACAAATATTTTAGATAACATGATTGTTTATCCTAAAAAAATGTTAGAAAATTTAAATATAACAAAAGGACTAATTTTCTCTCAAGAAGTGATGCTTGAATTAACTAAATCTGGTTTAAGTAGAGAACAATCTTACCGAATGGTTCAAAATTACGCAAAAAAATGTTTTGCAGAAAATCTAAATTTATTTGATGTGATCTCTAATGATAAATTTATTATGAGTAAAATTACCACAAAAAGGTTAAAATCAATATTTAGTTACGCAAAACACTTTAAAAATGTAAATTTGATCTTTAGAAGAGTTTTTAAATAATGAAAAAGGGAAAGAAACTATACGAAGGTAAAGCTAAAATCATTTATGCAACAAATGATAAAAATTTAGTTATCCAATATTTTAAAGACGACGCAACAGCATTTAACAATCAAAAGAAAACTACTATTGAAGGTAAAGGTGTTTTAAATAATAGAATATCTGAACACATTCTCTCAAATTTAACTCAAATAGGAATTAAAAATCATTTAGTTAAAAGACTAAACATGCGTGAACAAATCATTAAGTTGGTAGAGATCATTCCAATTGAATTTATTGTTAGAAATGTTGCAACAGGATCTATCACGAAAAGACTGGGTATCGAAGATGGAACTGTTTTAAAAGAACCACTAATTGAATACTGCTTAAAAGATGACAAATTAGGTGACCCTCTAATTGCAGAAGAGCACATATTAGCTTTTGATTGGGCTACTAAAAATGAAATTGATAAAGTTAAAAAAATGATTTTAAGAATTAATGACTTTATGATTGGTATGTTTAGAGGTGTTGGAATTAAGTTAATTGATTTTAAATTAGAATTTGGAAGATTAAAGTCAAATGGCAAACAAGAAGTAATCTTAGCAGATGAAATAAGCCCTGACACATGTAGACTTTGGGACAGTATTACAGATAAAAAACTTGATAAGGATCGATTTAGAAAAGATTTAGGTGATTTAATACCAGCATATACAGAAGTTGCTAAAAGATTAGGTATTTTGCATGAACAATCAAATGTGAGTGCTGTGAATGTTACAAAATTGTCATCTGTTAAAAGAAAGAAAAAATGAAAATCTCGGTAATCATTACTTTAAAAAAAGATGTTTTAGATCCTCAAGGTAAAGTTATTCATCAAACTTTAGATGGCATGGGCTTTAATGATATTAATGAAGTTAGACAAGGTAAATATTTTGAAATTGATACAAAAGAAAATGATCCAAAAAAAGCTAAAGATAAAGTTGAAGAAATGTGCAAAAAACTTTTAGCCAATCTTGTAATTGAAAACTATAAAATTATTGATCTAAAATAATTAATGAAATCGTCCGTCATTACTTTTCCTGGATCTAATTGCGATAGAGATATGGATGTTGCTCTAAAAAAATTTGGATTTAAAAATAAAATGGTTTGGCATGATGATGCTGAACTGCCTAAAAGTGATTTAATAGTATTGCCAGGTGGGTTTTCATATGGTGATTATTTAAGATGTGGAAGTATGGCTTCTAAATCTAAAATTATGAAATCAGTAATTAATTTTGCAAACTCCGGTGGCATGGTAATGGGAATTTGTAATGGTTTTCAAATACTAGTTGAAACAGGTTTGGTTCCTGGTGTGTTATTGAGAAACAAATATTTAGAATTTATTTGCAAAAATGTGTTTGTAAAAATTAATAATAAATCAAATAATTATTTTAATAATATTAAAAATGATGTTTTAGAATTTCATATTGCTCACAATGAAGGAAATTATTTTTGTACGAAAGATCAATTAAAAGAAATTGAAGATAATGAACAAGTTGCAATAAATTATTGTGATGAAAATGGAAAAGTAGAAGATGATTTTAACCCAAATGGTTCAGTTAAAAATATCGCTGGTATTTTTAATAAAGAAAAAAATGTTTTAGGTATGATGCCTCATCCTGAGAGAATGATTGATAATTGTTTATCTGGAGAAGATGGTTCAATTTTTTTTAATAATTTAATTAATAATTTAAAATGATTGTAAACGAACAGGTAGCTATTGATCATGGTTTAAAGAAAGATGAATATGCTAAAATTTGTGAATTATTAAAAAGAACACCAAATATTACTGAATTAGGTATCTTTTCTGCAATGTGGAATGAGCATTGCTCTTATAAATCTTCAAGACTTCATTTAAAAAAACTTCCTACAAAAGGAAAAAAAGTAATTCAAGGACCAGGAGAAAATGCTGGTGTTATTGATATTGAAGATGATGATGCCATTGTATTTAAAATTGAAAGCCATAACCATCCATCGTTTATTGAGCCCTATCAAGGTGCAGCAACTGGTGTTGGTGGGATTATGAGAGATGTGTTCACAATGGGCGCAAGACCTATTGCTAACTTAAACTCAATTCATTTTGGTTCCCCACAACACAAAAAAACAAAAAATCTATTAAGAGGTGTAATTCATGGAATTGGAGGATATGGAAATTGCATGGGCGTTCCAACAGTTGCGGGGCAAACAAGTTTTGATAGCTCATATAACGGAAATATCTTAGTTAATGCAATGACCCTTGGCTTGGTCAAAAAAGACAAGATTTTTTATTCAAAAGCAGCAGGTTTAAATAAACCAGTTATCTATGTCGGTTCAAAAACAGGAAGAGATGGAATTCATGGAGCTAGTATGGCTTCAGCAAGTTTTGATGACAAAATAGAGGAAAAGAAACCTACTGTCCAAGTTGGGGATCCATTTACTGAAAAACTGTTACTTGAAGCTTGTTTAGAATTAATGGCTGGGGACTCGATTATTGCAATACAAGATATGGGAGCAGCAGGATTAACCTCATCAAGTATTGAAATGGCTTCTAAAGGAAATCTTGGAATTGAAATAAATCTCAACAAAGTTCCTTGTAGAGAAGCTAAAATGACTCCCTATGAAATTATGCTTTCAGAAAGCCAAGAGAGAATGTTGATTGTTTTAGAAAATGGAAAAGAAAAACAGGCAAAAAAAATATTTGATAAATGGAATTTAGATTTTGCTGTGATTGGTAAAACAACTAACTCAAAAAAAATACAACTTTATTTTGATGATGAAATCGTAGCTGATATCCCTGTAAATACATTGGTCGAAAATTCACCTATGTACGATCGTAAATGGAAAAAAGCAAAGTTACCTAAAAAAAATAAAATTAAAAAAGAAGATTTAAAAAATTTAAAAGTTATTGATGTTCTTAAAAAAATTTTAGCAAACCCAAATATTTGTAGCAAAGAATGGATTTGGCAACAATACGATCATACAGTCATGGGTGATACTATTCAAAAACCAGGTGGTGATGCTGGAGTTGTTAGAGTACATGGAACGAATAAAGCTGTAGCAGCATCAGTAGACAGTTCTGCAGTTTATTGTTGGGCCCACCCTCTTACTGGTGGAAAACAAGTTGTATGTGAAAGTTTTAGAAATTTAATTGCTGTTGGAGCAAAACCTATTGCTATTACCAATTGCTTAAATTTTGGAAGCCCAGAAAATGAGGAGAATATGGGTGAATTTGTTGAATGTGTTCAAGGAATTGGTGAGGCAAGTGAATATTTAAAATTCCCAGTCGTTTCAGGAAATGTATCCTTTTACAATCAAACTAGGGATGAAGGTATCAAGCCTACCCCTGCTATTGGAGGAGTCGGTTTAATAAAAGACTATAATAAAATGATCACCATGGATTTTAAAGAAGTTGATAATGTGATTTTAGTTATAGGAAAAACAGAAGGTCATTTAGATCAAAGTTTATTTGCAAGAAATATTTTAGACGAAAAAAATGGTCCGCCACCAGAAATAAATTTGTTTAACGAAAAAAATAATGGTGAAACTTTATTAAAACTCATTGAAAGTAATCTTATTAAAAGCGCACACGATGTTTCTTTAGGGGGAATTATTACTGCAGTCGCTAAAATGTGTATCAAAGGTAAAAAAGGAATTAATCTATATAAACCAAAATATTTAATTAATGAAATGGAGTATTTCTTTGGTGAGGATCAAGGACGTTACATTATTGAAGTAAATAAAAAGGATTTAAAAAAAGTTAAAGATATCTTGAATAAAAACGCAGTTCATTTTGATGAACTTGGTACAATCAATGAAAATGAGCTATATATTGATGATAAGACAAAAGTTACAATTGACGAATTAACAAGTTCAAATAAAAAGTGGCTTTCAGATTATATGAGTAACTAATGGCAATGGATTTAAAAGAAATTGAGAGTTTAATTAAAGAGGCAATGCCTGATGCAGTTGTTGAAATACAGGATTTAGCGGGAGATGGAAATCATTATTCAGCGACTGTGACCTCTTCTCAGTTTTCAGGAAAAAGTAAAATTGAACAACATAAAATGGTATATAATTCTCTAAAAGGTCGAATGGGAAATGAATTACATGCCCTAGCAATTAAAACAAAGGAGCAATAATGGACGAAAATACAAAAAATACAATTCAAGATCATATAGACAATAATGATGTATGTTTATTTATGAAAGGAACTCCAGATGCTCCCCAATGTGGTTTTTCAATGGCTGTATCAAATATGTTAAAAATTCTTGAAGTAAATTTTAAAGGAGTGAATGTTTTAGAAGATCAAAATATTAGAGAAGGAATTAAAGTTTACAGTGATTGGCCAACAATTCCACAATTGTATATTAAAAAAGAATTCGTAGGTGGTTGTGATATTGTGAAAGAAATGTACGAAAATGGAGAACTAAAAAAGGTTCTTGAAGACAAAGGGATAAGTTTCAAAAACTAATTTTTAAAATTTTTTATTAAGAAAATTATCTAGAATAATATTCAATAACTAGATTCGGTTCCATAATTACTGGATAAGGAACTTCTTCAAATTTAGGAACTCTTACAAATTTCAACTTTTTGTTCTTTTCATCCATTTGGATGTATTCTGGTGTTTCTCTCTCTTTATTCGCTAAAGCGATATCAATGATTGCTAGTTGCTTAGATTTGTCTCTAATTTCGATTGTATCTTCTTCTTTAACTAAATAACTTCCAATATTAACTTTTTTACCGTTCACTCTTACATGTCCATGGTTAATTAATTGTCTAGCAGAGAAAATAGTAGTTGCAAATTTTGCTCTATAAATCACAGCATCTAATCTTCTCTCTAAAAGACCAATTAGATTTTCACCAGTATCTCCTTTAAGCATAACTGCTTTTTTGTAGATATTTCTGAACTGTTTTTCATTAATATTTCCGTAGTAAGCTTTTAGTTTTTGTTTAGCTTGTAACTGAATTCCATAATCTGAAGGTTTCGATGTTTTTGTTTGACCGTGTTGACCAGGTCCGTAAGCTCTAGTGTTAAAAGGACTTTTCGGTCTACCCCAAAGGTTAACCTTTAATCTTCTATCTACTTTATGTTTAGAGTTTAATCTTTTTGTCATTTAATAGTGGGCTTTATAAACTTACTCTTACTTTTGTCAATCAACGTTTTTTACCTAAACTCGCAAATACACCAGATAAAATGCGCGTTTCTTTAGTTGATAATTCCATCCGGTAAAAAATATTTCTTAAGTTTTCAAGCATTATTGGCTTCTTCTCTTTTGATTTGAAGAAATTAATCTCCTCCAGATTCTGGATACATAAATTTGCCATCGCAACTATCTCTTTTTTAGAGGCTGATTTAACTTTGTCTGATTTATTAAAAGAGCTTACTTTTGAATTAATGATACTTGATACATATTGAGCAATAATTATCAAACTATGAGATAGGTTTAACGACTTAAAATCAGGATTTGTTGGTATTTGAAGTGTGTAATTAGCATAACTAATTTCATTATTAGATAAACCTGATGCCTCCGACCCAAATAAGAAGGCGACTTTTTTTTTATAATTAATTTTTTTTAAATCTTCTAATTGAATGTGCTTTATATTTTTATTTCTAAATCTTGCAGATGTTGCGATAACAGTGTCTATATTCTTTAAAGACTTTTCTAAATTTTCATAACACTTTGCTTTGTTAATAATATTTTTAGCACCAACAGAGGTTGCTAAAATTTTATCATTTGGAAATATTGGTTTAGGATCAACAACAATTAATTTTTTAAAATTGAAATTTTTCATTCCTCTGGCGCAAGCTCCAATATTTTCTGAAAGCTGAGGTTTGTGTAAAATAAAAGAAATATTTTTAACAGACATTAATCAATGCCATGATTTCTGTTATAACTAGAAATAGCAGAAGGTTTGATATTGTTTAAATATTTAGGATCTAATGACCAAATAGAAACTTTTAAAGGATAACATTTAGCAACATCAGAGGAATGTTCAGATCCACAATCTCCTCCTGGACAAGCAGAAAGAGCTCCTAAAATATCTGTTTCAGCAAAAAATTCCAGATAATCCCCTGGTCTAACTGGACTAGCTTTCATAAAGTATTGTTTAGTATCATTAGTAAAACCAGTAAGCATAAATACATTTAATACATCATGAACTATTTTTTCAGCATGATCTAATTGAACATTTTTTTCTTTAACTAGTGCTCTTGTTAGATTTGAATGACAACAATAGTGGTAATCATTATCGCTTAAAAGTTTTGAAGTATAAGGATCACATCTAGTACCAATTACATCATGGACAGAGCCACCATCTTTATCATAATCATACCAATCCAAAGTATCCCAAGTTATTGTCGCTAAAGATCTAAGGTATGGAAAGCTGCTAAACATTTTGTCTCCAACTGATAGATGTGTCCCATATAAAGCTCTTGTTTTTCCTGAATAAAATTTTTCCTCTAAATTATTTAAATTAAATAAATTTAGATCTCCTACTTGTGGACCATCTACACTTTCAATTCTAAAAAACTCACCAAATTTTACCTCAAACGTTTTTGCATCTCTTGGAGGAATAATTACTTCATCTTTTTTAACCAAATGCTCTCTTGCAGAATGTAAAATACTTAAATTTTTATCTTCAATTGTGGTATTTGGATAACAAACGATGGGCTTTGCCCCTATTCTACTATCGATATCTGTTGGTTTTTCTGAAAATTTTTTAATTTTCATTTTTATAAACTTCCAGGCGCTTTATCCTTAAATAATTTATAATCTAAACTATCCACTAATGCTTTAAATGAAGCATCAATTATATTAGGTGATACTCCGATTGTGAACCAGTTCACTCCTTTAGAGTCTGTACTTTCAATACTAACTCTTGTTACTGCTTCTGTACCTGTATTTAAAATTCTAACTTTATAGTCAACAAGCCTTAAATCTTTCAAATACTCAGAATATTTTGCAAGCTTATTTACATTCTTTCTAATTGCATTATCTAAAGCATTAACAGGTCCGTTTCCTTGTCCTTCACATAAAATTTTGTCCCCGTCCACTTCTAATTGAGCTTTAGCATATGATATTATCTCTCCAGTTTTATCTTTCTTTACAGAAACATCGTATTCATTAATTGAAATATATCTTGGTATCTCTCCCATTAGTCTTCTAGCTAACAATTCAAAAGAAGCGTCAGCACCATCGTAACTATAACCAATAAACTCTCTATCTTTCACTTCATCTAAGAGTTTTTTAATTTTTGGGTCACTTTTTTCAACATTGATACCAATTGAATTTAATCTTGACATTATGTTTGATTGTCCTGATTGATCTGAAACTACAATATTTCTAGAGTTTCCTACCTCTTCAGGGTTAATGTGTTCATAAGTTTTAGGATCTTTTTGAACAGCAGATACATGCATACCACCTTTATGTGAGAAAGCTGAGGCACCAACATAAGGCAAATGTTTATTAGGTTTTCTATTTAATATTTCATCTAGCAATCTTGAGCATTGAGTTAAATTTTTTAAATTTTCTCTTTTAATACTAAGTTCAAATTTGTCTGAAAAATCTTTCTTTAAAAAAAATGAAGGTATTAAAGACATTAAATTTGCATTACCACATCTTTCTCCTAATCCGTTTATAGTTCCTTGAACTTGTCTTGCTCCTGCTTGAACTGCAGCAAGACTATTCGCTACTGCATTTTCGGTATCATTATGAGCATGTATTCCTAAGTTATTTCCTGGAATATGCTTGCTTACTTCGGTTACAATTTTAGAAATTTCATGTGGAAGTGTTCCACCGTTAGTATCACACAATACAATCCATCTAGCTCCATTATCATAAGCAGCTTTCAAACAAGACAATGCGTATTCTGGATTAGATTTATAACCATCAAAGAAATGCTCTGCATCAAACATAAATTCTTTACCTGATTTAACAATATGCTTGGTGCTTTCACTTATGTTAGTTAAATTTTGTTCATTAGTAATTCCTAAGGCAACTTTAACTTGGAAATCCCATGATTTTCCAAATAAACAAACTGCTGAGCTTTTTGAATTAATTAATGATGATAACATTGGATCATTTTCAGCACTATGTTCTGATTTTTTTGTCATGCCAAATGCGGTTAATTTAGCTGATTTAAAATTATGATCTTTATTAAAAAATTCTGTATCTGTTGGATTAGCGCCTGGCCAACCTCCTTCTACATAATCAACTCCCAACATATCTAATGCTGATGAAATTTTCTTTTTATCATCAATGGAAAAATCAACTCCTTGCGTCTGTGCACCATCACGTAATGTTGTATCAAAAATATAAAGTTGTTCTTTACTCATTTAAATTTCCAAGTCGTTTTACCATCTTTATCTTCTATTAAAACACCTTTGTCTAAAAGCTCATTTCTAATTTTGTCAGCTTCCTCGTAATTTTTGTTCTCTCTAGCTTTGTTTCTTTCGTCAATTTTCTGCAAAATTTCTTTTTCTGAAATAGAAGCTTTGCTCATTTTGAAGCTTAACCACTCATCTTTATTTTGGTTTAAAAGTCCTACGAACTGACAAGCAGAAACAAATACAGCTTTATCATTGTCATTACCTTTTAGTGCTTTTTCATATAATTTGTGTAAATTTGCTATGTAACCTGGTGTGTTTAAATCATCATACAGAGGTTGAAGAATTTCATCCGAGATATCTGCATTATTTTTACTATCTACATAAACATTGTACCATTTGTTAATAGTATTTTGACAATCTTCTAAAAGTTTATCATTCCAATCTAATGGTTGTTTATAATGCGCACTCATTAAAGCTAATCTTAAAACCTGACCACTTATCTTATTTCTAAAATCTTTTATTTTTAAAATGTTACCTTGAGATTTTGCCATCTTTTCATTGGACATAGTAATAAATGCATTGTGCAACCAAAAATTAGCAAATACCTTTGTATCATTAGCACATCTTGATTGTGCTATTTCATTTTCATGATGGGGGAATATTAAATCAATACCACCTCCATGAACATCAAACTCATCTCCTAAAAATTTTTTTGACATTGCTGAACATTCTAAATGCCATCCAGGTCTTCCTTTTCCCCATGGAGAGTCCCAAGAAGGTTCATCACTTGCTGATGGCTTCCATAAAACAAAATCTTCTGAATTTTTTTTATTTTCACTTATTTCAATCCTTGATCCTGCAATTAAGTCTTCTAGTTTTTTGTTTGATAGCTGACCATAATCATTAAACTTTTTAACCTCAAAATAAACATGGTTGTTATTCTCATAAGCAAAACCTTTTTTGATTAATTCAGAAACCATTTCAATCATCAAATCAATATTTTCAGTTGCTTTAGGTTGATGAGTTGGTGTTTCACAATTTAAATAATTACAATCTTCACCAAAACTTTTAGTAACTTTATTTGTTAGCTCTGAAATTGAAATATTATTTTCTTTTGAAGATTTAATAATTTTATCATCTACATCTGTAATATTTCTAACATAAGTAACTTTTAAATATTTTTTTTTAAAAATTTTATAAAGGATATCAAAAACAACTATTGGTCTTGCATTACCAATATGAGGATCATCATAAACTGTTGGTCCACAAACATACATTCTTATATTTTGTTCATCTATTGGAACAAATTTTTCTTTTTTGTTTGTAAGATTGTTTGTTAAAAAAATATCATTACTCATAATTTTAGAAATATACTTAAATTATAGATTTGTGAATCTATTTGATTAATTTGGAATTTTGCATACTGGAATAGGCTCCATTTTATGCAAATTTTGTTTTCTAATAGTTTCGTATTTTTCTCTATTGGAAGATTTAGGATTATCCATGGCTTCTTCAAGTTCTTCATATTTTAACCCAAGCTGACCCTCATCTGTTCTGCCGTCATCCCACAAACCATCAGTAGGTGCTGCTTCAATAATTTCATTTAATATACCAAGTTCTTTGCCGAGTTCCCAAACTTGAGTTTTATTACAATCTGCTATGGGAGAAATATCTACGCCTCCATCTCCGTATTTTGTGTAAAATCCTACACCAAAGTCTTCTACTTTGTTACCAGTTCCAACTACTATTCCTTTATTAGCTGCAGCTACTTGGTAAAGAGTAGTCATTCTTAATCTGGCTCTAGAATTTGCCATTCCATGCTCGTTATCAAATTTAGACAAACTTGAGCTAAATGCCAAAAACAATTCATCTAAGTTAATTGTATGTGCTTCAACATTTTTAAAATTTTTTACTAACCACTGTTGGTGTTTTAAACTTAGATCATGTTGATGTGATTTTTGTTTAATTGGCATCGACAAAACTATTGTTTTCAAACCCGTCATAGCACTTAAGGTGCTAGAAACAGATGAATCAATGCCTCCAGATATTCCTATAACAAGAGACTGTGCCTTTGAAGGCATATTGTCTACATAGTTTTTAATCCAATTAGATATAAACCTAGCTTTTTCTGAAGCATTCATAACTTATACAATATTTTATTATAGAGATTTTACAATGTCTTAAGATGCCGCTCTGTCTGCATTTTTAGAATATGAGCTATTCTTTTTAATCTCATCTGAAATCATAAATGCTAATTCTAAAGCTTGGTTGGCATTTAACCTAGGATCACAATGAGTATGGTATCTTGAAGAAAGATCTTCTTCAGAAATTTTTTGTGCTCCACCAATACATTCAGTTACATCTTGACCAGTTAACTCAATATGAAGACCTCCTGCATAACTTCCTTCACTTTGGTGACACGCGAATACATTTTTCACTTCATTCAGTACACTGTTGAATGGTCTAGTTTTGAAACCTGTTGCAGCTTTAATTGTATTTCCATGGCATGGGTCACAAGACCAAATTACATTCAATCCTTCTTTTTTAATAGATCTAATTAATTTTGGCAAAAATTTTGACACATTGTCTGCTCCAAATCTTGAAATTAAAGTTATTTTACCTTTCTCATTTTTTGGATTAATTCGGTTACATAAATTAACTAAATCATCTGGTTTTAGTGTTGGTCCACATTTTATTCCTATAGGGTTTTCAATCCCTCTACAAAACTCTACATGACCTCCATCAAGCTGTCTTGTTCTATCTCCAATCCAAACAAAATGGGCTGAAGTATCATGGTTCTCACCTGTAGTAGAGTCTGTTCTAGTCATTGCTTCTTCAAAAGGTAACAATAACGCTTCGTGTGATGTCCAAAAATTTACTGTATATAATCTATTGTTGAAATCTGAAGTAATTCCACATGCTCTCATAAAAGCTATAGCATCTGCAATTTTATCTTCTAGATCTTTAAATTTTTTAGCTTCTGGACTTTTTTTAATGTAACCTAAATTCCATAAATGAACTTTGTTCAAATCTGCAAAACCTCCTTTTGAGAATGCTCTGATAAGGTTTAAAGTTGATGCTGATTGAGAATAAGCTTTGTATAATCTTTTTGGGTCAGGAATTCTTGCTTTCTTTGTAAATTCCATTCCATTTATATTATCACCTAAATAACTTGGAAGCTCAACACCATCTTTACTTTCAACTGGAGAACTTCTTGGTTTTGAAAACTGACCGGCAATTCTTCCAACTTTAACGACTGGTAAAGATGCTGAGTAAGTTAGCACTAAAGACATTTGCAAAATTAATTTAAATGTATCTCTTAAATTATCAGGGTTAAATTCAGCAAAACTCTCTGCACAATCTCCACCCTGAAGTAAAAATGCTTTTCCATCAACTACATCAGCTAACTGATCTTTTAGATGCCTAGTCTCTCCGGCAAATACTAAAGGAGGAAAGGTTCCAATTTTATCTAAAACCTTATTCAGTTCTTTTTTATCTGGATATTCCGGTATGTGTTTAACAGGATATTTTCTCCAACTATTTTTTTTCCAATTTTTCATATTCAACCTAAGGGTGTTTTAGCAGAGTTTAAACTTTATTCAACTGTGACGGATTTAGCTAAGTTTCTTGGCTTATCTATATCATAACCCATTTTCAAAGCTGAATAATAAGCAAGCTTTTGAAGTGGAATTGTTAAAAGGAATGGTAATAAATCATCATTGGTATTTTCAACCTCAATAGTTTCCCAAATATTCTCCGAAACAATTTCATCCTTGCTTTTGTTTGTGATTAAAAGAACTTTGGCACCTCTTGCTATAACTTCCTGCATGTTGGAAATTGTTTTTTTATAGTAACTGTCTCTTGGTGCTAGAACAACAACTGGCATCCCCTCTTCTATTAAAGCAAGTGGTCCATGTTTCATTTCACCTGCTGGATAACCCTCTGCATGAACATAAGATAATTCTTTCAATTTCAAAGCTCCTTCCAAAGCTATTGGGAAAGAGAAACCTCTTCCAAGAAACATAGATCCTTTAGCTTCATTGAATGTTGAGGAGATTGCATGAATATCATTATCTATCAATAAAGTTTTTTCTATTAAGTTTGGTAGGTTTTTAAGATCTTTAATTTTTTCTTGATAATTTTTTTTATCAATTTGACTAGACAAATACCCAATTTTTAAAGCTAAAATATATAAAACAAGTATTTGACCTAAGAAAGCTTTTGTTGATGCAACCCCAATTTCAGGTCCGCAGTGAATTGGTAAAACAAAATTTGAATCTCTTGCTATAGAACTTTCAATTACATTAACTACCGCACATGTTTTCATGTTATTTTCGTTACAAAGATCCAAGGCCGCATAAGTATCTGCAGTCTCACCAGACTGAGAAACAAAAATATATAAACTATCCTTTTTAAATCTATTTTTTCTATATCTAAACTCAGAAGCTATATCTATATTAACATCTAAAGAAGTTAATTCTTCAAACCAATATTTTGCCATTAAACATGAATGATAAGCGGTACCACAACCAATTAAAGTAACTGATTTAATTTCGTTAATTTTCCATGGAAAATTGAAAATATTTATCTCATTATTTACACTATCTAAATACTCTTTGATTCCAGTTTTAATTGTTACAGGCTGCTCTTCTATTTCTTTAGCCATAAAGTGTTTAAAGTCACCCTTATCATAAGTTGACTCAATAGATGATAATTCTAAAATTTTTTTGTTAATTTTCTTGCCCTCTTCATTATAAAAATGAACTTGATCTTTTTTAACAATACAAAACTCTCCATCATCAAGATAAGTAATTTTGTTTGTCATGGATTTTAAAGCATAAGAGTCTGACCCTAGATAATTTTCATTTGGACCATAACCAACAGCTAATGGCGATCCTCTTCTCGCCCCTACAATCAAATCAGGCATATCTTTTAAAATTATACCTAATGCAAAACTTCCATGAAGTTGTTTTAAAGTTTTGGTTAATGCCTCTTCAAGTTCCATAGTTTTTAAATTTTCTGTAATTAAATGAACAATTACCTCGGTATCAGTCTGAGATTTGAAAGCATGGCCTTTATTAATTAGGTATTTTTTTAAAATTGTTGAGTTCTCTATTATTCCATTATGGACAACAGACACATTGTCTGATGAGTGTGGGTGAGCATTAATACTATTAGGAATTCCATGAGTAGCCCATCTGACATGTCCTATCCCTATATTTCCTTTTAAAGATTTTAGATCAAAGTTTTGTTCTAAATTATCAACTCTTCCTTCAGATTTAACTTCATTTAACTGACCATCAAATAAAGTTGCAACCCCAGCAGAGTCATAACCCCTATATTCAAGTTTTTTTAGAGAATTTATTATATTTGCAGAAACAGATTTATTGCTAGATATTCCTATAATTCCACACATAATTTATTTTGTCTTTCTTTTATAATTTTTAATTTCCACTTGTACAGATCTGGTTAGTGCAAGAGTTTTTTTTTTAACATTTTTTGTTATTACAGACCCTGCACCAACAATACTTTCTTTGTCAATTTTTACAGGAGCTACTAAAGATGAATTTGATCCTATGAATACTTTATCTTTAATTATTGTCTTACTTTTTTTTACACCATCATAATTACAAGTAATTGTTCCAGCACCAACATTTACCATCTTACCAATGTCGCTATCTCCAACATAAGATAAATGATTAATTTTTGATTTATTTCCAACAGTTGATTTTTTAATCTCTACAAAATTACCTACTTTCGAACCTTCTTTAAGAATTGAATCGGGTCTAATTCTTGCATAAGGACCTATCTCAACTTTATTTTCTACCTTACAAGATTCTAAATGTGAAAAAGATTTAATTACAACGTTATTTCCTATTTTAACTTTAGAACCAATTACCACATATGGTTCGATTGTAACTCCTTTTCCAATTTTTGTATCATTTGAAAAAAAAATAGTTTCAGGACCTGTCATTTTAACACCAGCTTTTAAAAACTTATTTCGAAGTTTGTTTTGATTATTTTGCTGCTTTGTAGGTTTCATCTAGATTTTCTTTACATTAAGTATATATGTTAATTAATTCACAAATTATTTCTTTAAAATACTTTTAATATGAAACAAAAATTTACTGTATTATTTGATTTAGATGGAACATTGGTTGATACAGCACCAGATTTGATGCTTGCTCATAATCATGTAATGAAAAAATTTGGATACCCTACGAAATCACTAAATGATTTAAAAAGTTCAGTTGGAAAAGGTGCGGGTGCTATGATTGGCAGGTCAATATGGAGCCAAGCAAAAAAAGAACTGACTAGTATTAATGAAAAAGTTAAAAGTGATATGACTGATGAGTTCATATCTTATTATGGCAAAAATATTCTAAGAGAAAGTGTTTTAATTAATGGCACAAAAGATTTTTTAAATTGGTGTAAAAATGAAAATATCTCTATGGCTGTATGTACTAACAAAACTGAGCATCTCGCTGTTGATCTTTTAAAAAAAATTGGAATTTATGATTATTTTGAATATGTAGCGGGATATAACACATTTGATTATTGTAAGCCTGATCCAAGACATTTGACTACAGTTATAGAAATTTTAGATGGTGATTTAAAAAAATCTATTATGATTGGAGATAGTGAAACAGATGCTAATTCTGCAAAAGCTGCGGATATTCCAATGATATTGCTTGAGGATGGATATACTGAAAAAAAATCTGATGAAATATACCATAATCACCTAATAAAAGATTTTGTTGGTATTGAAAAAATCATATCTGAATATCTTTAATATTGATTAATTTATTTTAGCTATTAAAACAAAATTACTTATAAGGAGTTATTTTGTTACTACATACAGTTAAAGTTTTTCCATCTAAAATACATTTACCTAAGAAAAAACAACTTGCCTGGAAAATTGCAGAAATTGCAAGTGATAACGCTAAACTTAATAGAGAAGCAATTGAAATGGTAATCAATAGAATTATTGATAATGCTTCAGTTGCTATTGCTTCTTTAAATAGAAGACCAGTAGTTTCATCTAGAGAAATGGCTTTAAAGCATTCTAGAAAAAATGGAGCAACTCTTTTTGGTGTTAATTCAAAATTAAAATTTGATTGTGAATGGGCAGCTTGGTCAAACGGAACTGCTGTAAGAGAACTTGATTTTCATGATACTTTTTTAGCTGCAGACTACAGTCACCCTGGTGATAACATTCCACCACTATTGAGTGTTGCTCAACAAAATAAAAAAAGTGGTCTAGATCTATTAAGAGGAATTATTACTGCTTACGAAGTTCAAGTAAATTTAGTTAAAGGGATTTGTTTACATAAACATAAAGTAGATCACATTGCTCACCTTGGTCCAAGTGTTGCTGCAGGGTTAGGTTCGATGTTAAAATTAAATACTGAAACAATTTATCAAGCAGTTCAGCAAGCACTACACACAACTATTTCTACAAGACAATCTAGAAAAGGAGAAATTTCTAGCTGGAAAGCATATGCACCTGCACATGCTGGGAAACTAGCAATAGAAGCTGTTGATAGAGTTATGAGAGGTGAAGGCGCTCCAAGCCCAATTTATGAAGGTGAAGATAGTGTAATTGCAAGAATACTTGATGGAAAAAAAGCAAAATATAAAGTTCCATTACCTAAAAAGGGAGAAAGTAAAAAAGCTATATTAGAAACTTATACAAAAGAATATTCTGCAGAGTACCAATCTCAAGCTTTAATAGATCTTGCAAAGAAATTAAAAACTAAAATACCAAATTTAAATCAAATCAAAAAAATAGATATTTATACAAGTCATCATACGCATTATGTAATTGGAACAGGTGCAAACGATCCACAAAAAATGGATCCAAATGCAAGTAGAGAAACATTAGATCACTCTATAATGTATATTTTTGCAGTCGCTCTAGAGGATGGTGATTGGCATCATGTAAAATCTTATACAAAATCTAGAGCTAATAAAAAAAGTACTGTTAAGATATGGAATTCAATAACAACCTATGAAGATAAAAAATGGACAAAAAAATATCATGATCCAGATCCAAAAAAGAAATCTTTTGGAGCAAAAGTTGTTGTTACATTGAATAGTGGGAAAAAAGTAACTGAAGAACTAGATAGAGCTGATGCTCATCCGTATGGAGCAAGACCATTTAAAAGAGAAAATTATATAAATAAATTTTTAACTCTAACAGATGGCATTTTAGATAAAAAAGAGAGCGATCGTTTTTTAAGAAATGTTCAAAATTTAAAAAACTTAAAGGCTGGCCAATTAGACAAACTAAATATTGAGATTAAAAAAAGTAAGTTAAAAAGAAATTTGAAAAAAGGTATTTTTTAATGCACTTTGTTGAAAAAGAACCAAGCCAAAAAAGAATTGATTTTGACCAAAAACTTAAATCAAATAAAATTCTAAGAGTTCCTGGAGCTTACAATCCTCTAACAGCGAAATTAATTGAGGAAATTGGTTATGATGCAGTTTACGTATCGGGTGGTGTTATGGCTAATGATCTTGGTTTTCCTGATATTGGTTTAACAACGCTTCAAGATGTGAGTACCAGATCTTATTTAATATCTAGGATAACAAATCTTCCAACAATAGTTGATATAGATACAGGATTTAAATCTTGTAAAGAAACTATAGAGACTTTCGAAGAGTTTGGATTAACTGGTGTTCATTTGGAGGATCAAATTGAAAGAAAAAGATGCGGGCATCTAGATAATAAGGAACTTGTTTCAACAGAGGCCATGGTTTTAAAAATAAAAGAATGTGTGGCTGCAAAAAAAGATCAAAATTTTAAAATTATAGCACGATCAGATGCAAAAAGTGTTGAGGGAATTGATAAAATGATTGATAGATGTAAAGCTTATATTGATGCTGGAGCTGAAATTATATTTCCTGAAGCTTTACATGATGAAAAAGATTTTGAAAAAGTAAGAAAAGAACTTTCATGTTATTTGTTAGCTAATATGACAGAATTTGGTAAATCTAAGTTATTTAATTATAAGGAGTTAGAAAACCTTGGCTATAATATTGTTATATATCCAGTAACTACACAAAGGCTAGCTATGAAAAACGTTGAAGATGGATTAAGAGACATTTATGCAAATGGACATCAAAATAATATAATAGATAAGATGCAGACAAGAAAAAGATTGTATGAGTTAGTAGAATACGAAAAATACAATTCTTTAGATGAAAAAATTTATAATTTTAGTACAGAAGGACATGAATAATGAGTGATGATATTAAAAAAGGTTTACTTGGAATTGTTGTAGATGAAACTGAAGTTTCAAAAGTTATGCCGGAGATTAATTCTCTTACATATAGAGGTTATGCTGCTCAAGATTTATGTGAATATTGCAGATTTGAGGAAGTCGCTTATTTAATTTTAAATAAAGATCTACCTAACACTATTCAATTAAGACAATTTGAAAAAGAGGAGAGAAATAATAGAGAGCTTACAAAAAATTTATATGAAATTATAAAACACATGCCAAAAAAATCTCATCCGATGGATGTTGCAAGAACAGCTGTTAGTGTAATGGGATTAGAAGATAAAGAAACATCCAACTCTACTCCAGAAGCCAATATGCGAAAAGCATTAAGAATTTTTGCAAAAACTCCTACAGCTCTTGCTGCTTTTTACAGAATTAGAAGTGGTAAAAAAATAATTAAACCTAAAAAAAATTTAACTTTTGCAGAAAACTTTTTCTATATGTGTTTTGGAAAAGTACCTCAAAAAGAAATTGTTAAAGCGTTTGATGTGTCTTTAATATTGTACGCTGAACACAGTTTTAATGTTTCAACTTTTACTGCTAGAACAATTACAAGTAGCTTATCTGATATTCATGGGGCGATAACTGGTGCAATTGCTAGTTTAAAAGGTCCATTACATGGTGGCGCTAATGAAGAAGTGATGCACATGATGAACAGAATTAAAAAACCAGAAAATGCATTAAAATGGATTAACAATGCCCTTAAAAATAAAGAAGTAGTTATGGGATTTGGTCATAGAGTTTATAAATCAGGAGATTCTAGAGTTCCAACTATGAGAAATTATTTTGGTAAAGTTGCTAAACTTAAAAAAGATAAAAAGTTTGAAAAAATTTATGACATTGTTGAAAAAGTTATGATCAAAAAGAAAAATATCCATCCTAATGTGGACTACCCTACTGGTCCAATGTACCATTTAATGGGATTTGATACTGATTTTTTCACACCAATATTTGTTATTTCTAGGATTACTGGTTGGTCAGCACATATTATGGAACAACACGCTGCCAACAAACTTATTCGACCACTTGCTAAATATAAAGGTAGCAAGCATCGAAAAGTAATGGAATTAAATTACAGATAATACAATTATATTTATTAACTAAATGCTTCTGCCCAAGTTCCTTGGGTTGACGCTTTAGAATATTCTGTAGCTCTTCCTTCAAAGAAGTTCATGTGCTCTACAGCATTTAACATTGTATCTAACCAATTTAATGGGTTTTTATCAATATCATAGATCGCTTCTAATCCTAATTGATCTAATCTTCTATTTGCAATAAATCGAATATATTTTTTAATATCGTCTGCAGTCAAACCTTCCATTGGACCCATTTGAAAAGCTAAATCAATAAAAGCATCTTCATGCTCAACAATTGTTCTGCAAGCTTCATAAATTTCTTTTTTCAATTGAGGTGTCCATGTTTCAGGATTTTCTTTAATGAAATCTTTAAATAATCTGATCATCGAATTACAATGCAATGTCTCATCTCTTACCGACCAAGTAACAATCTGACCCATTCCTTTCATCTTATTATGTCTTGGAAAGTTTAACAAAATTGCAAAACTTGCAAATAACTGAAGACCTTCTGTGAAAGCACTAAATACAGCAATTGTTTTTGCAATATCATGATTTGATTTAACATCGAAACCTTGCATGTAATCGTATTTATCTTTCATTTCTTTGTACTTCATGAATGCTGAGTACTCAGACTCTGGCATACCAATTGTATCTAACAAATGTGAGTAAGCAGCAATATGAACAGTTTCCATTGAAGCAAAAGATGACATCATCATTAATACTTCGGTTGGTTTAAATACATTCATGTAATGTCTTATGTAACAATTACTAACTTCAACATCTGCTTGAGTAAAAAATCTAAAAATTTGTGTTAATAGATTTTTTTCTGAAGCTGAAAGATTTTTTTGCCAATCTCTCACATCATCTCCAAGTGGAACTTCTTCTGGTAACCAGTGAATTCTTTGTTGAGTTAACCACGCATCATAGCACCAAGGATATCTAAAAGGTTTATAAACTGGATTTGCAACAAGCAATCCATTATTATTTTTTTGTGGTTGAATAATTTCTGACTTAACTTTTTCTGCTACTGACATGATAAACACTCCTCGTACTCTGGTTCACTATTTTCGGTTGATTTATTTTTATATACATTAGCCATAATGTCTGTTGACTTAGAGTCGTTAACATTCTCAGCTCTTTGAATTGATTTTGATCTGCAATAGTAAAGGCTCTTTAAACCTTTCTTCCATGCATCAAAATGAATTTTATGTAATTCTTTTTTATGAACATCTGCAGGTAAAAATAAGTTAACAGATTGAGCTTGTGAAATAAAAGGAGTTCTGTCTCCGCTCAATTCAATTATCCAACTTTGATTAAGTTCAAATGCAGTTTTAAATACATCTTTTTCTAAATCAGTTAAAAAGTCTAAATGGTTAACTGAGCCTTGGTTTGTAGTAATACTAGACCAAGTTTCCTCATCATTTTTACCATGACTTTCAAGAATTTCTTCAAGATATCTGTTTCTCACATTAAACGAACCAGATAAAGTTTTGTGAGTATAACTGTTTGCTGCAATGGGCTCTACTCCTGGAGAAGCTCCTCCACAAATAATAGAAATTGATGCTGTTGGTGCAATTGCAGTTTTGTTAGAAAATCTTTCTTGATAACCATACTCTGCAGCATCAGGACACGCTCCTCTTTCTTCAGCTAAATCTTTAGAAGCTTGATTAACTTTTTCGTGAATGTTTTTAAATATTTTTTTATTCCATGATTTTGCCATTACAGACTCGAGTGGAATTCGATTTTTCTGCAAAAAAGAATGAAAGCCCATTACGCCCAAACCAACACTTCTCTCTCTTTCAGCAGAATATTTAGCATCTTTAAATTGTTCAGGAGCTTTGTTAATGAAATCAGATAATACATTATCTAAAAATCTCATTACATCGCTAATCATATCTGGATCGTCTTTCCATTCTTCATATTTTTCTAAATTTAAAGATGATAAACAACACACAGCCGTTCTATCTCTACCGTCTTTATCAATTCCTGTAGGAAGAGTTATCTCACTACATAAGTTAGAAGTTTTAACAGTAAGATTTGCTAACTTATGATGTTGAGGAATTTGTCGGTTAACTGTATCTATATAAATTATATAAGGCTCACCAGTTTCAATTCTAGCAGTTAATAACCTTATCCATAAATTTCGTGCAGATATAGTTTGCTGCACAGTTCCGTCTGCTGGACTTTTTAATGCCCACTGCTCATCCATTTCAACTGCTCTCATGAAAGCATCTGAAACTAAAACACCATGATGTAAATTTAATGCTTTTCTATTTGGATCTCCACCAGTTGGTCTTCTCATTTCAATAAACTCTTCTATCTCAGGATGATCAATTGGAAGGTAACAAGCAGCAGAACCTCTTCTTAATGAACCTTGGCTAATTGCCATTGTTAAAGAGTCCATTACTTTAATAAAAGGAATTATTCCTGAAGTTTTTCCAACTCTGCCAATTTTTTCTCCAATAGATCTTAGGTTACCCCAGTAGCTTCCAATTCCACCACCCTTCGCAGCAAGCCAAACATTTTCACTCCAAAGATCTAAAATTCCACCTAAGCTATCAGATGCTTCATTTAAAAAACATGAAATAGGTAAACCTCTTTTAGTTCCACCGTTTGATAAAACTGGTGTTGCTGGCATAAACCAAAGATTACTTATGTAATTATAAATTCTTTGTGCATGCAAATTGTCATCAGCATAAGTACTCGCTACTCTGGCAAATAAATCTTGATAAGATTCGTTTAAACCAAGGTATCTATCTTTTAAAGTCGCTTTACCAAAATCAGTAAGATTTGAATCTTTAGAACGATCAATTTTAATTATTATACCTTTGTCATTTTGAAATAACTCTGTTTCATTATTTAATGAAAATAAATCAGGTTTATTAGCTTTTGAAACTTCTTTAACTTCTGGGCTATATTCGGAGACAGCTTTCTTGAGGGCTTGAGATAGAATCTTGTTCATATTTGTTATTATATTATTTTAGTTTTGCGAAAACAACTATATGTTGTAGGCGCTTTGATTAAGTATACTAAATAAACGTTTAATCAATGGAACATTTATAGAACGCGACAATATGATTATCAATAAAAAAATAAAATTTTTTTAAAGAAATTAACATAAAAAGAGTAAGTAGTGGATAAATGAGTAAAAATTTAAAAATAGATCCTTACGGTTTTAGAGAATATGACGCCCGTTGGTTGTATGAAAAAGACATAAACTCCGCGGGTATAGAGAATCTCGGCAAAGGACTTGGGACACAAATAAAAAATCACACCAAAAAAGATCATCCAAGAATTATTGTTGGACATGATTACCGATCTTACAGTGAGGAAATAAAAACTTCACTTAAAAAAGGATTAAAGTCAACAGGATGTCATATAGAGGACGTAGGTTTGTCATTATCTCCAATGGTTTATTTTGCACAATTTAATTTAGATGCAGATGCAGTTGCTATGGTTACAGCAAGTCATAATGAAAATGGTTGGACTGGTGTAAAAATGGGTATCAAAAAAGGTTTAACTCATGCACCTGAAGAAATGAAAGAATTAAAAGAAATAACATTAAATGAAAAGTTTTCAAAAGGTGATGGAAATGAAAAAGAAATAAAAGATTTCGATAAAATTTATAAAAATGATCTGATTAATAAAAACAAAATAAATAAAAAGATTAAAGCTGTTGTTGCTTGTGGTAATGGAACCGCAGGTGTTTTTGCACCAGATATTTTAAGGGGTATTGGGTGTGAGGTAATAGAGTTAGATTGTAAATTAGATTGGAATTTTCCTAAATATAATCCTAATCCAGAAGATTTAGAAATGCTTCACGAAATTGCTAAAGTGGTTAAAGAAAATAATGCTGATATAGGTTTTGGCTTTGATGGTGATGGAGATCGAGTTGGTGTTATTGATAATGAAGGTAACGAAATATTCTCTGATAAAATTGGTTTACTAATAGCAAGAAACTTATCTACTAAACACAAAAATTCTAAATTTGTTGTAGATGTAAAATCAACAGGTTTGTACTCAAAAGATAAAATTTTATTAGAAAATAATTGTGAAACAATTTATTGGAAAACAGGTCATTCCCATATTAAACGTAAGGTTAACACTGAAAACGCATTAGCAGGATTTGAAAAAAGTGGTCATTTCTTTTTCAATCAACCTTTAGGATATGGTTACGACGATGGAATAAATTCAGCGATTCATGTTTGTCATTTATTAGATAATGAAAATAAAAAAATGAGTGAAATAATTAATGAATTACCAAATACTTTCCAAACACCTACAATGGCTCCATTCTGTAAAGATGAAGAAAAATATCAAGTAGTTGAAGATTTGGTTAAAAAAGTAGAACAAATAAAAAATAATAAAACTAAAATTGATGATCAAGTAATAACTGAAGTTCTTACGGTTAATGGTATAAGATTTTCTTTTGAAGATGGATCTTGGGGATTAATAAGAGCATCATCCAATAAACCTTCATTAGTTATTGTAACTGAAAGCCCAACCTCAGATAATAGAAAAAAGAAAATCTTTGATTTTATTGACGATTTACTTCAAAAAACGGGGAAAATAGGAGAATACGATCAAAAAATTTAGCGCTTAATAAAGTTAATTTTCAACTAATAAGTGTTCATAAAACTGTAAAGAATCATTTAAAAAATTAGATGAGGTGATGGAGGGAGACTGAAGTCACCTCTTTTTATTTTAGAGCTTTTCTTAATTTATCAACTATTACTTTTAGAGCTGTTTTTGAGTAATTTTTTCCTTTAACAACCCATACAGATAATGGCCATGAACTATCTTTTTTACTTCTAGCAATAATATGTATGTGCAACTGAGGAACAATATTTCCAATTTTTTCTACATTGAGCTTCGAAGTTTTAAATAATTTTTTCATTACTTTACTTACATAAACAATTTCTTTCATAAGCAGAGTTTGATCTTTAGAATTAAGATCGCTCATATCGGTAATCTTATTTCTCTTAGGAATTAGAATTATCCATGGAAATTTAGAATTATCGTTTAGCCTAATAGTGCATAATTTAAGATCAATAAGATGATATGAAGTCTTTATAAATTTCCTATTTAACGTAAACGACATGCTTATAATTTAATATATTCGTAGAAAAACTTAACTGCTACGATTAGTAAGAAAATAGCAAGTAATTTACTAATTTTATTTTTATCTATTCTGTGAGCTGTTCTTGCACCTAGTCTTGCCATAAAAGTTGTAATCGGAATGAAGATTAAAAAAGCTGGTACATTTAAAAATCCAATACTAAATGGTAAATTTGTTTTTAAATAACTTCCTGAAATAAAAAAACCTGTAGCACCAAATAGTGCAATTAAAAAACCAATCGCTGCGGCACTACCAATTGCTTTATTAATTGAATAACCGAAAAATTTAAGGATTGGTACATTCATAACAGCGCCACCTATACCTGTTATAGCTGATATAAATCCAACAATCGCACCAAGTATTATTTTTAAATACAATTTCATTTCAGATATTACATTTTGTTCTTTTTCTTTAATCGTAAGTAAATAAATTCCTAAAAGGAAGATTACGATTGCAAAAAAAAGCACTAATGATTTTGTTTTGAAGGTTGCAGCAAATATTGTTCCCAAAACAACACCTGCAACTACAAAAAAACCATAACTTTTAACTACATTAAAATCCACTGAATTAAATTTATGATGGGTTAAAACTGAAACTATTGATGTTGGAATTATTATTGCAAAAGAAGTTCCTACCGCTAGGTGCATTATATAAGCTTGATCAATTCCAAGTTTGCCAAATATGTAATACAGAAACGGGACAGTTATTAAACCACCACCAATACCAAAAAGGCCAGCTACAAATCCAACTGGAATTGCAGTCAAAACCATTAATAAAACTATATAGATATATTCATTTGCTAAGATTGAACTAAACAGATTGACCTTCTCTCATATCAACATTATTGTATTTAATTTTATCCATTATGTGATCAATTTTTTTTACATCAGCATCTCTCACACACATATTTTCACTTAAATATCTTTTCCAATGACTAGCACCAGATTGACCGTGAAATAAACCTAATGTGTGTCTCATGATTTGGTTTAACCGAGTTCCTTTTTTTAGTTCATCTTTTACATAAGGAATTAACTGTTCAATAACGTCTTGCCTACTAGGAATATCCTCATTATTAAAAATTTCTCTCTCAATATCTGCTAACAAATAAGGTGTATGATAAGCAGCTCTTCCAATCATAACGCCATCTATTTTTTCTAAATGTGGTTTAATTTGATCAACAGAAGTTATTCCTCCATTGATTATTATTTCTTCATTTGGAAAATCTTCTTTTAATTTATAAACAAACTCATATTTTAAAGGCGGAATATTTAGATTTTGTTTAGGTGTAAACTTGCCAAGCATAGCCTTTCTTGCATGAATAATAAAAGTTTTTATACCTGTGGATTTAAGAGTAGATATAAAATTATGTAAGTTTTCGTAATCTTCGACATTGTCATATCCAATTCTAGTTTTTATGGTTACGGGTAATTTAGTTTTTGATTGCATCTCTGTTAAACAATCTGCAACTAAATTTGGCTCTTTCATTAAACAAGCACCAAATCTATTTTTCTCTACTTTTCTACTTGGGCAGCCTAAATTTAAATTAATTTCATCATAACCAAAGTCTTCACCAACTTTTGTTGCCTCCGCAAGTAACTTAGGTGAAGATCCACCTAATTGAAGTGCAACTGGCTTTTCATTGATATTGAATTCTAGTAATTTTTTTTTATCACCTCTATTGATTGCCTCATCGACAACCATTTCAGTATATAGAAGTATATTTTTGGATATTATTCTTAAAAAATATCTTTCATGACGATCTGTACAGTCCATCATAGGAGCAACTGATACTAACCTATTCATAAACTAAGACTTTATATTATTTTTTTATGAGTTTGAAGCTTCTGGATCTTCAGAAGTAACATCTGCTTCTTGATTTTCTGATTCTGAAACTTCATCTAATGAAACTTCACCCTGTTCATTCATAGTTTCTTGGCCAACTGAAGCGTCTACTTCAGGCGCAGCTTTATCAGACAATTCAGCTAAATCTTCCTTTGATACTTGAATTTTTTCTGGAGTTTTTCTTGCTCTTTTAGATGGTAAAATTGGAGTTCCACTTTTTGAAATCTCTCCTTTGTAAAGATTTTCAAAATCATCACCTATATCTTCATCATCTTCTACACCGTCATCAACTTGTTCAACGTGTTTTCTAAGTTTATAAACAGCACTTTCAGTTAAATCTGATACTTTGATTTTCTCCTCAGCAATTTCTCTTAAAGATATCACTGTATTTTTGTCATTATCCCTATCTATTGTTGGTTCTAAACCAGCATTAAGTTGAGTAGCTCTCTCTTTAGCTACTAAAACTAATTCATAAGGACTTTCTACTTTATCTATACAGTCTTCTACGGTAACTCTAGCCATGCGCAGTATCTATACAGTGAACCTTAAAAAATCAAGGAGTATTTTTTATAAATATTGAGGATTTAGCTTATTTTTCACCAAATAAAGGAGCAATATAGATAGCAAGATATAAGCACCTGATACAACAGCAATTTGTTCAATGCTAAACCCGAAATCAATAAGAATCCCAAATAAAGCTGTCCCAAAAGCAGTTGAAAATACCATTAGAGCTGTTGTTAAAGCTTTAATTGATCCAATATGTTTTACACCATAAATTTCTGCCCAAGTTGAAGAACCCAAAACATTGGCTAGACCATTTGAAATACCAATCAAACCTAGAAAGACAAAAGATGAAATTGGTGTTTTAAAATAAAATAATACAATTGTTGAAAAAAATAGTGGGATATTCATATATATTAGTAACTTACGACTAGAAAACTTATCAATTAAAAATCCTGATATAAATAATGTGATTACTGAAAAGGTTGAATAAGCCATAAACGATTGCGCGATAACATATGGCCCCCATCCTTTAGAGTTTGTTATAAAAGATTGATAAACAAAAGATCCAGTTGCTATCCATGGCATAGCTAACATGGTCATACAAATAATATAAAACCTGTAATCTTTAAGAACCTCAGTTCTTTTCCATTGTCTTATCTCTTTTGGTATTTCATTATTCTTTGCTTCTTCTCTAGTATCTAATTTTATTTCTCTTACCAGGGTATATGCAACAATAGGAAGAAATATAATTACGACAATGGATATTGAAATCCAAATATTTCTCCATTCAACAAATGTTAATAAAAAAACTATTAATACAGGTAAAATAAATTCTGCCAAAGATAATCCTAGCCACCCAATACTTAATGCTCTTCCTCTATTTTTTTCAAAAAAACGTGAAATTGTGGTTGTAGCTGTATGAGTTGTTAAACCTTGACCAGCTAAACGCATTAAAAAAATTCCAACAAATAAAAAAATTACAGATGATATTTTTGAAAAAATAAAACATGAAACTGATAGAAAAATAATCACGTAAGAAGCAAATTTTAAGATATTTACATCATCAATTTTCTTACCAATCCAAACAAGAACTATACTGCTTAGTAAAGTTGCAGATGCATATAATGAGCCAAATTGACCGTGGGTAATAGATAAAGCATCTCTGATGCTTGAATTAAACAATCCAAGAAAAAAACTCTGTCCAAAACTAGAAAAAAATGTAAAAATGAATCCAAATACAATTACTTTTAAACTTAAACTTTTAAACATAGAAAAAAATTATGACTTTTAATGTTGCTTTCATAGGTCTTGGGGTAATGGGCTACCCAATGGCTGGTTATATATCAAAAGCCGGACACAATGTAACTGTTTTTAACAGAACAAAATCAAAAGCTGAAAAATGGATTGGTGAATACAAAGGTAAAATGGCTGATACTCCAGCACAAGCAGCAGAGGGTGCGGATTTTATATTTACATGTGTAGGTAATGATGATGATTTAAGAGAAGTATCATTAGGTGAAAATGGATTATTTAAATCGGCAAAAGAAGGTTCTGTTTATATTGATAACTCAACTGTCTCTGCGGAAATTTCTAGAGAACTGTATGCTGCTGCTAAAGAAAAAGGATTTGGATTTTTAGATGCTCCTATATCTGGAGGACAATCTGGAGCAGAAGGAGGAATTTTAACTGTTATGGTTGGTGGAGATGAAGATGTATTTTCAAAAGCAGAACCAGTTATTGATTGCTATAGCAGAAAAGTAAAATTAATTGGTCCATCTGGAAGCGGACAACTAACAAAAATGATGAACCAAATGTGTATTGCTGGAGCAGTGCAAGGTTTATCAGAAGCAATTAATTTTGGAATAAATGCTGGTCTTGATATGGATATTGTAATGGAAACAATTTCAAAAGGTGCGGCTCAATCTTGGCAAATGGAAAATAGATACCGAACTATGACGGATGATAAGTTTGATTATGGATTTGCTATTGATTGGATGAGAAAAGATTTAAAAATTGCAATTGAAGAAGCAAAAAGAAATGGTTCACCTGTGCCAATTACAGAAATCATAGATGGTTACTATGCTGAAGTTCAAGAAATGGGTGGTAACCGTTGGGATAGTTCTGCATTAATTGCTCGATTAAAAAAGAAAAAATAATCTGTGACTGAAAGCGTTCCTTATTATGAGGACTTTGCAGAGATCAAAAAGAAGCTTTGGTCTATGTTAGACAATGCTGTCAAAGACAGAAGTTCATCTTTTAGAATACCAGTATTTATTTGTGGTAGCCAATCTGATTTAGATGGGAGAATTGTAGTTCTTCGTAAATCAGATGAGGCTAACAATTTAGTTCAGTATCATAGCGATATTCGATCAGATAAAATTGAAAAATTAAAATCAAATAAAAATGCGGCGATGTTATTTTATGATAAAGAGGAAAAAATTCAGGTTAGACTGAAAGTAGAGTGCACTATTAATCATAATAATGAAGTAACTAAAGAATCTTGGTCAAAAACCCAACACATATCTAGAAAATGTTATTTAGTTGATAATGGACCAGGAACTGAGTCTGATACTCCTACATCTGGACTAAAACCTGAGCTTGATAATTTTGATTACACTAAAGAACAAAGTGAAGAAGGTTACAAAAACTTTACTGTTATTCAGTGCAAAATAAAATCAATAGAATGGTTGTATTTAGCAGCCAAAGGTCATCGAAGAGCTAAATTTGATTTAGAGAATAATAAAGATACCTGGTTAGTACCTTAAATTCCTTTTACAATTATATTACTTCCCTCAGAGTTTTGGAGACGAATGTCTTTAACTGGCTTATACTCATCAGAGTGATACCACTCCAAAGCTTTTTCATATGATGGAAATTTAATTATTACTAATCTTGGAAAATTATCTTCACCCTCTACTACTTGGTATTCACCATTTCTAACAAGATATTCTCCACCAAATTTTTTTACAACCTCTGTAACTTTAGCTACGTATTCTTTATAGTTTTCTGTATTTGTTACTTTTAATTGAGCTATCACGTAACCTGCTGACATAATTACCTCTCCTTTTTATTTATTATTCATTATTCCAAAGCCAAGCTGCCCCTCTCACTCCACTTGAATCCCCATGTAAATTTTTTAATACTTTAGTTTCTACTTTATTTGAAAAAGTATACTTTGGTATCAAAGAAGGAATATTTTTATAAAATCGATCAATATTTGACATCCCTCCACCAAGAATTATGGCATCAGGATCAAAAATTCCTATCATTACAGCCATTAGTCTTGCCATTCTATCTTCATACAAACCCAATTCTAAATTAGCTCTTTGATCATTTTCTAAATCAAGTTTAGCAATCTCTTCCGAAGTAAAATTAGTGTCATATTTTTCATTAAACCTATCTTTAAAACCAATACCAGACATAAATTGTTCTGCACATAAAGGTCTGCCGCAGTTATTTGAAGGACAACTAATTTTTATTTCCTGTTCATCTTTAGTTGGATAAGGCAAAGGTTGGTGACCCCAATCCCCTGCAATTTGATTTGACCCCTCAATAATTGATTTGTCATAGGACAATCCACCCCCAAAACCTGTACCAATAATTATACCAAAAATAGATTTGTAATCTTTTCCAGCTCCATCTACAGCTTCAGACAATGTAAAACAATTTGCATCATTCATTAATCTTACTTCTCTATTTAAAGCTAATTCCAAATCTTTTTTAAAAGGTTTGTCATTTAACCAAAGAGAATTTGCGTTAGTAATTATTCCAGTTTGTCTCGAGGAAAATCCAGGAATACCAATACCAACAGAACATACTTCTTCACTAATTTTATCAAATTCATCTACAAGCTTTTTTACAGTTTCAATTCCTGATAAATAATTTCTTTCATATGAATATCTTTTTCTTTCCAGCTGTTTGCCATCATGATCTAAAAGAATACCTTCAATTTTAGTACCTCCGTAATCAATCCCTATTTTAAATTTACTCTTCATAAATTTAACTTTTAAAAAATAGATTTAGAATATTTCTTCCAGTTATTTTGATAGTGTTTGGTATTTTCCTCTATTGCTTTTTTTTCTTCCTCGGTAACTTCTCTTACAATTTTTCCAGGTGATCCCACTACTAAAGAATTATCTGGTATAACTTTATTTTCAGTTATTAGTGCTTTTGCTCCAATGATGCAGTTTTTTCCTATATTTGCTTTATTTAAAATTACTGCACCAATTCCAATTAAGCTATTATCTCCAATGGTACATCCATGAAGCATCACTAAATGACCTACTGTAACATTTTTTCCTACTTTTAATGGGCAGCCAGGATCTGTGTGTAACACACTACCATCTTGAATGTTGGATCCCTCACCTATGTGAATATTTTCTATATCTCCTCTTAAAACAGCATTGAACCAAATGCTTGTATTTTTCTCTAATGTGACATCTCCAATTAGAGTTGCATTAGGAGCTACCCAATTTTCGCCAGAGTTTTTTGGTTTTTTATCTTTTAAATCATAAAACATAATTTATATATTCTTACAGTATGCCAATACAAACTCCAATATGTGATTTTGGTCAAAAAGCTATTCCATTTGAATTAAAATCAACAAATAATAAAATTCTTTCATTAGAAGATATCAAAGGAGAAAATGGAACTTTGATAATGTTTATTTGCAATCATTGCCCTTATGTAAAAGCAGTCACAAAAGAAATAGTTGAAGATTGTAATGAATTAAAAAAAATTGGAATAAATTCAGTTGCAATCTGTGCAAATGATGCAGAAAATTATCCTGAAGATTCTTTTGAAAATATGATTAAATTTTCAAAAGATAATAATTTTAATTTTCCTTACTTAAACGATGAAACTCAAAATATTGCAAAAGCATATGATGCTGTCTGTACACCAGATTTTTTTGGATATAACAAAAATTTAGAACTTCAATACCGAGGAAGATTAAGAGAGTTAAGAAATCTTATACCTGTTAAAGAAGGTGAAAGTGATTTGTTAAAAGCTATGAAACAAATTGCTAATACAGGTGAAGGTCCTAAAGACCAAATTCCTAGTGCTGGCTGCAGCATAAAATGGAAAACTAATTAATGTATTTAATTGTTACTAGATCTTTTCCTCCTGAGCTTGGTGGAATGCAAAGCTTGATGTGGGGTTTATCAAGAGGGTTATCTAAAAACTTTATGATAAAAGTGTTTGCAGATTATATTGATAATCATAAAGATTTTGACGAACAAGCTTCGTTCTCAATTGAAAGAGTTGGTGGAATAAAACTTCTTAGAAAATACAGAAAAGCTCAATTAATAAATGAGTTTATTAAAGATAATAAAGTTGAAGGAATAATTGGAGATCATTGGAAAAGTTTAGAATTAATTAAAACCTCCAAAAAAAAATATTGTCTTATTCATGGCAAAGAGATCAATCATCCTAAAGGATCAAGTCAAAATAAAAGAGTTTTGAATGTTCTTAATAATGTAGAAAAAGTTATTGCTAACTCACAATATACCAAAAACCTTGCTATTGAATGTGGGGTTAATGAAAATAAAATTATTGTAATTAATCCTGGTGTTGATCCAGCTCGAAAATTAAACAAAAAATCATTGGAAAAAGTTGAAAGCTTATTAAAAGTTAAAACGCCAAGATTAATTACTGTTTCAAGATTTGATAAAAGAAAAAATCATGAAAAAATAGTGATGGCTCTTAGAAATCTAAAACAAATTTATCCAGATATTGTCTATATTTGTATTGGATACGGTGACGAAGAAGAAAATATTAAAAAATTAGTAAAAGAATTGAAATTAGAGGAACAAGTAATGTTTTTTAAAGACATCAGTGATGATTTAAAAAATGCTCTCGTCACTAAATCAAATTTATTTGTAATGCCTTCTGTAATTCATAAAAAATCTGTTGAAGGATTTGGAATTGCTTATGTTGAAGCAGCACAATACGGTGTACCATCTATAGGCGGTAAAGATGGAGGTGCGGCAGATGCAATAGATCATGAAAAAACTGGTTTAATATGTGATGGAAATAATCTGGATGATATTTATTCTTCAATTAACTCAATGTTAGAAAATAAAAAATATTTAGAACATGGAAAAAATGCAAAAGAATTTGTGAATAAATTTCAATGGTCAAAAATAATTGAAGAATACAAAAAGATACTAAATTGATTTCGAACAATAAATTAGCAATTTTTTTAATTATAATCTCAGTTTTTTGTGGAACATTAATGTTAACCTTTTTAAAATTAGCACAAGAGGAAGTTAATGTTTACGTTGCAGGTTTCTTCAGATTTTTATTCGGTTTCCTTGTCATTTTTCCTTATATGTTAAAAACTAAATTTACAGTTTTTAAATCAAATCATCATAAAAAACATTTTCTTAGAGCTATTTTAAACTTGCCTTCAATGCTTTTATATTTCTCAGCTTTAACAATGATGCCAATTGAAAAAGCTACTGCAATATCTTTTGCTGTTCCTTTCATGGTAACTATTTTGGCTGTTTTGTTTCTTGGAGAAAAAATTTATATCTACAGAAGTTTTGCACTGGTTTTAGGATTTGTTGGTATGCTGGTAATTTTAAGACCAGGTATTATTGACATCTCTATTGGAGTGTATATGGCACTGGCATCTTCTTTTATGTGGTCAATAGTGATTATAATTACAAAAACTATTACAAAAGACGATAGTTCAATTACAATTTTATCTTATGGATACTGTTATATGACTATTTTTAGTTTCATTATTGCATTGTTTTATTGGCAAACACCTAGTTTACAAACTTTGATTTATTTATTTTTTGCAGGTCTATCTGGCACATTGTTACACCTTTGTATTAATCATGCTTATAAATTAGTTGATGTAAGTATGACACAGCCATATTCTTTTCTAAGTTTAGTGTTTGCTTCTCTAATTGGTTATTATGTTTTTAGTGAAACACCTGATCTCTTCACTTGGATTGGTGCAAGTATTATATTTTTAGGAGTTTTCATTATGTCATATCGTGAAATGAAGCTTAATAAAGAAATTATTAGAAAACGAATAGATATTAAATCTTAATTATTTTTTAACAAAAGCTCTGTATATTTGCCAGCCTACAATTGAAATAGTTGTTAATAAAATAATTAAAGTTAATGGTCTGTCCCATAAAAAACTAAAAGAACCATCACTAATTAATAACGATCTTCTTAAATTTTCTTCCATTAGTTTTCCTAGTACAAAAGCAAGGATTAATGGTGGCATTGGAAAATCATATAAGCGCATAAAAAGGGCTATAACAGCAATACCAATCATTAAATAAATATCAAAATTATTAAATGACATTAAATAAATTCCTGTGATTGAAAAAAATAAAATTAAAGGAATCAAAAAATTTCTTGGAACAGCAAGTATTCGAGCAATGTAAGGAATTAATGGTAAATTTAAGATAAGTAATACTACCATTCCAATATACATAGACATAATAACTGACCAAAAAATTTCAGGATTAGTTTGATATAATCTTGGACCCGGTTGAATTCCAAAGCCTAGTAATGCACCTAACATTACTGCCGTTGTTCCACTTCCAGGAATACCTAAAGTTAATAATGGAACAAATGATCCAGAGCATGCTGCATTATTTGCTGTTTCTGGAGCTGATAAACCGTGAACACTACCTTTTCCAAATTTTTCTTTCTCTTCATCATTTACATAATTTCTTTCCATTCCATATGCCAAGAAAGATGCTATCGTTGCTCCTGCTCCAGGCAAAACTCCAATTAAGAATCCTAAGATAGAAGAACGAGGTATAGTTTTTGCCATTTTAATTGTTTCTTCTTTATTAACTTTAATAGATCCTAATTCTGTTAATGAAATTTGTTTTGCTGCCCTATTTGGATCTTTTCCTCTAAATATGATTGTTAATGCTTCACTCATTGCAAATGTTGCCATAACAATTAATACAAAGCTTATTCCATCTGACAAATTCATATTACCAAAAGTAAATCTTGAAATATCAGACAAAGAATCTTGACCAATTGAAGATAACATTAAACCTAAAACTACCATCATCATTGCTTTTAAAAATTGTCCTTTTGAAGAAAATGCTGAAACAGCAGTTAATCCCAATACCATCAGTGCAAAATAATCTGGAGATCTAAATGATAAACTAATTTTAGATAAACTGGGAGCTGCTATTAATAAAAATATTGCAGAAATTGTTCCACCAGCAAATGAACTATAAGCAGCAATTGCAAGAGCCTTACCGGCTTTACCTTGTTGTGCCATAGGGTAACCATCAAATGCTGTTGCAACTGTACCAGGTACACCTGGAGCGTTTAATAATATTGAAGAGGTAGATCCTCCAAAAACTGCTCCATAATATACTCCAGCCATTAAAATTAATCCTGAAGCTGGATCAAAACCATATGTAATTGGTATCATTAATGCAATTGCAGTCATTGGACCTAATCCTGGAAGCATTCCAATTATGGTACCTGCAAAACATCCAATCATAACAATTATGATGTTTTGAAAAGATAAAGCAGTGTTTAAACCAATTAAAATTCCATCAATCATCCGATAATTCCTAAATATTTTAATAATGGATCTCTTAGATAAATATTAAGCAATCCATGAAGTAAAAACATAAATACTGCTACAAATGGAAATGAAAGTAAAAACATCCATAACCATCTTCTTTCACCTAAGAAATAGTAAGAAGCAATTAAAAATAACGAAGTAGATAAAAAGTAGCCAATTTTTAGAATTACTGCTCCATAAATTAATGAAATTAAAACTAGATAAATAATACTTTTATAATCAAGGTGTTTATGGTTCACCTCTATCTTAGTTTTTTCGGGTAATATTATTATCAAACTTGAGATTAAAATTCCTGCCCAACCTAAATAAATTGGAAAAGTTCTTGCATTAAACGGGGCATTCTCATCAAAAGTAAAAACCACTATTTGATGTGCTGTATATAAATAAAAAGCTGAAAAAATAAAAAAGAGCAGTGAGATAAATTTAGTTGGACTAATTCTCACTGCTCTTCCTATATATTACTTAATCCAAACTGGATTAAATAACTCCTAGTTTTTTCATTAGATCTGTCATTTCGTCAGTTTGTTTTTCTAAAAACTTAACGAAATCATCACCTGGGTTATAAATATTTACCCAAGCGTTTCTTGCTCTTACAGCTTCCCACTCTGGAGTTTTTTGTACATCGCCAAGCTTTTTAGCAAGAGCTGATTTTTCAGAATCACTCATGCCTGGAGGTCCAAAGAAACCTCTCCAGTTAACAAACTGTACATCATAACCTTGTTCTTTTAGCGTTGGTACGTCTGGTGCATCAGAAACTCTTTCAGGTGCAGTGATACCAATAATTCTTACTTGGTCTCTTGCTCCCATAAGTTCACCTAAACCTGTAGAAATCATTTGAGTTTCACCAGATAAAAGTCCAGCTAATGCTTTTCCACCTGCATCGTAAGGAACATAAACTACATCATTTGGATTAGCTCCAGCAGTTTGGAATGCTAAAGCACCAATTAAATGGTCCATGCTTCCTCTTACAGATCCACCAGCCATTTTTACAGACTTAGGATCTTTTTTGTATGCATCAACAACGTCTTTAAAGTTGTTGTATGGTGAGTCTTTTGCAACTGCAATAGCACCATAGTCACCAATTACACCAGCAATTGGCACAACATCCTTATAAGATAGTACTCCGCTTCCACCACCAGTCACATATCCTTCGTGTCGAGTAATTGATCTTAATACTAACGGTGTTGATTGAACTAAAATAGTGTCAGCAGGCTTATTGTTAATCATATAAGCAAGTGCTTTACCACCACCACCACCTGACATATTTTCAAATGATGCACTTTTTAACAAACCAGCTTTTGTTAAAGCTTCTCCAGTACCTCTAGCAGTTCCATCCCAACCACCACCAGCACCACCACCGATCAAAAAGTGCAATTTTTCATGCGCTACTGAGCTAGTAGTTGTTGCTGAGAACAATAGGATTGCTGAGAATAATACTGAAAATAGTTTTTTTATGTTTTTCATTATTTTCCCTCTCTATTTAATTAAGTTGGATTTAATTTATTTTAATGACCGGTGTCTAAATAAATAAATAATATTGTTCTATTGAATAGAACAATATATTCTATCCAATAGAATTATGAAAACTGACAAAAAAACTATTGGTGTAGATGCAGTAAATAAGGCTTTAGAAATCCTAAATTGTTTTACCGAAAAAAATGAAGCTTTAACGATAACAAAAATAGCTAATATTACAGGAGAACATAAAAGTAGAATTTCAAGAATATCTAAATCACTTGAGAATTTTGGATACATTAGGAAAATAAAAAGTGGTGAGTTTAAAATTGGTCATACAATCTCAAGATTATTTGAAATTTATGAGAGTAGTTTTAATTTAAAAAATTCTATCAAAGCTGAATTAGATTTCATATCATCCAAAACAAAAGAGACAGCAAGTTTTTTTGTTAGACAAAATGATGTAAGAGTATGTATCCAATCAAGTTCACCTAGTAAATCAATAACTCACCGAGAAATTATTGGAGGTAAAAAACCTATTAACAAAGGTTCAAGTGGTCATGTTTTGTCGGCTTATAATAATTTAGAAATTAAAGATAAAGATAAAGTTTTAAAAAATGGATATGCTATGACTTTTGGAGAAAGAGATTCTGAAATGGCATCTATATCAGTTCCAATCTTTAGAAAAAAAAATCAAATTCTTGGTGCATTAACTGTTGCAGGTCATATTTCTAATTTTAATAAAAAAAACTGTATTAGCTTTCTAAATGTTCTTAGATCTTCTAGAGTTAAAATTGAAAAGAATTTAATTGAAACTAGATAATGCTAAAACAGATTAATCAAATTTTTACAGTTAAATTTATTTCTGTTTTAATTATTGCTTTTCCTAGTGCAATATTTGCAGAATATTTAAATCTACCTCTAGCTTGGTTTTTGGGGCCAATGATAATCACTTCAATTGCTGCATTATCAGGACTAAAAATCATTATGCCTAAAATTGTATTAAGTTTTATCTTGATAATTTTAGGTTTGCATATTGGAAATTACATCGATCAAAATCTATTTAATCAAATGTTTGATTGGATTTGGACTTCGCTAATTATGCTAATCTACATAATAATTTGTATTTTAGTTGTTGCTAAATACCTCCAAAAATTTGCTAGTTATGAAGAAAAAGCTTCCATCTTTTCGGCAGCTCCTGGTGCGCTGGGTCCTTTAATGATTTTAGCTGAAAATGAAAAAACGGATTTATCTCAAGTTGCAACCTCCCACTTAATTAGATTAATCATCATAATAACTGTCATTCCATTTATTATAGTTAATAATACTGACAACAATGTTTTATTAAATGATAACTTCAATTATTTAACTCAAAATCATTTAAATTTAATTTTACTTATTGTTGCATCTTTATTCTTTATTTTTGTTTTTGATAAAATTAGAATTCCTGCTGCTTTACTATCTGGAACATTATTTGCGAGTGGTTTGTTACAAATAACAGATATAGCCTCATATAAATTACCAGACGAAACGGTAAATTTTTGTCTGCTAATTCTTGGCTCTTCTGTCGGATGTAGGTTTGCTGAAAAAACTGTTAAAGAGATAGCCAGTAATTCTCTTCATAGTATTGTGGCTACCACTATTTTGGTAGTATTAGGTTTGGTTGCAGCCTATGTTGCGACATTCTTTGTTGATACGAATATTTTAACTTTAATATTATCTTTTAGTCCTGGAGGAATTTATGAAGTGGCAGTTATTGCAATTGCTTTTGATTTAAACCCAGACTTTGTTGCTTTTCATCATATTATAAGATTACTTTTTATCCTTTTCACAGTTCCAATATTTCTAAGATTTTTAGAAAAAATTAAGAAATAATTTCAGAAAGTCTTTCAAAAACTTTTTCTACTGAGAGTTTTGATAATTCGGGGACTTGTATTGCTTTAAAGTTATCTCTTTCAATACTTACTTTAAAAGGAGTTGTATGAGAACCAAATAAAGCAATTCCTTTTGATCCTAAGTGTGCTGTTATATGTGCAGGTCCAGTATCATTAGCAACGACAAACGAACTATCTTTAATCAATGCAGATAATTGCGAAATATTTAAAGCTTTACCGTTATCTAGAACACATAAAGCATTTATATTTTTTGCATCTTCAATTTCATCAGGTCCAGGTGCAGTAACCACTTTAAATATATTTTCGAATTTTTCATTAATCATAGTAATTAGATCGTTATAGTAAGGCCATTTCTTTGAGGTTAAATGAGGTGAGCAAAAAGGAAAAAGTATTATGTATTTATCTAGTTCATAACTTTTTTTTATTTCTGAAATATCAACTGTACTCCATGAAAAATCTGGTTTCATTGTATGATTGGTATTAATTCCTGAAGATTTTAACTGATGATCAAATCTTGAAAGAACTGAATCTTTATCAAAATCTTTTTTGGTTGTTCCCTCTGGAAGAGTTGTTTCTGTTGAACACCAGATAGTTTTGTCAGCTTTAGGGAATAATATATTTTTGTAAAATGATGTTCTGCTAGAATTTTGAAGATCATAAACTTTTATGAAATTATATTTTTTGATCTCTCTCATTAGTAAATATAAATAAATTAAGTTAATTTTTGATAATCTCTTATCTAGAATAACATTTGAAATATGTGGGTTTTTTTTAAATAGCTCAAAATAAGGTTTGGTTGTTAATAAATGAATTTGATCTCCTTTATGATATTTAGAAATATCTTGAATTGCCCCGCATGCTTGAGCTATATCGCCTAAAGATCCATGTTTAATGATTAAAATATTAGACATAATTCTAACAACTTAACATAGTATAAAGTTTTATGAATAAAATTATAGTAGAGGTTTCAGTTGGAGAGCTTTTAGACAAGATTTCAATATTAGAAATCAAACAAGATAAAATTAAAGACCCAGAAAAATTAAGTTATATAAATAACGAACACTCTATTCTTAAAAATCAGTTAGAAAAAAATGTTAAGTCTGATGAGAAGCTTGAAAAATTGTTTCAAGACTTGAAAGATATAAATGTTAAACTTTGGGTTATTGAAGATAACAAGAGAGATTGTGAAAAAAATAAAGATTTTGGAGAAAAATTTATAAAACTTTCTAGAGAGGTTCATTTTTTAAATGATGATCGTGCAAAAATAAAATTAGAAATGAATAACCATACTGGCTCTGCTATTAAAGAAATTAAAGAGTATACTAGTTACTAAAAACTTTTGGGAACCAATCCTCTCTCATCTGATCCCCTGATTTTAAATTAATTCCATCAAATGGTGGTGATGTTGGACCACCTCTTTCAACAAATGTAACATCATCACCTATAAATCTCATAGAAAATGCTCTACGAGATTGAGTACTTTGATTTCCAGTTGATCCATGAACAGTTTTAAAATTAAACAACACTGCATCACCTAATTTTAGATCAGGAACTAATATATCTTCTTCAAATTCTTCTATTTGAGGAAGACTCATAAACGATCTATCATCTTCATACCAAGGTTGATCGTTAGACCATTTAGTAGGTCTTAAAAGTTTTTGCCATTTGTGAGATCCTAAAATTAATTTAAGGTTATTTTCTTTATTTACTTCATCTAATGGTATCCAAAAACTTCCTGTGTCATCTCCATTAACACAGTAATATGGCATATCTTGATGCCAAGGTGTTTCTTTGTTTGTTCCTGGATCTTTAATAAAAAGATGATCATGAAAAATTTGTATAGATTTTGAATTTGTAGCTTCAGCAACTATTTGAGCTGCAAGAGAATTAAACATACAATCTTTGAATTCTTTTATTCTTTCCCAATTACAATAATCTTCAAAAAATCTTCCCTCATTTTCTCTAACATTCTCTCTTCCATGTTGACTTGGGTTGTCTAAAACTTTTTGAAAACCACCTCTTAATGTTTCGATCCAATCTTTAAATGCACCTTTAATAATAATTGCACCAAGATTTTGATAATCATCAATCTGTTTTTGAGATAAATACATTTTATTGTTGGAAACTATATTTTTTTTCTAAATACTTAATCACATTATGAATAACAAAAGTCATAAACAAATATATTCCACCAGCTACAACAAATACTTCTATAGGCTTAAATGTTGTTGATATGATGTATTTTGCAACACCAGTTAAATCCATTAGTGTTACGGTGCTTGCTAATGAAGTACCTTTCATCATTAAAATTATTTCATTTCCATATGCTGGAAGTGATTGCCTAATCGCAATAGGTATTTGAATTTTATAAAATATAATTTTATTTGAAATACCTAGACTTTTTCCAGCTTCAATAACTCCGGGTTTTATAGTTTGAAATGCAGATCTCAATATTTCAGAGGTATATGCCCCAGTATTTAATGTGAAAGCAATTATTGCACACCAATAAGGTTCTTTTAAAACAACCCATAAAAATGTTGATCTTAAATATTCAATTTGTCCTAACCCATAGTAAATAATAAAAATTTGAACTAATAAAGGAGTACCTCTGAATAGATAAGAATATCCATAGGCAAATTTATTAATAAATATATTTTTGTTTAATCTTAAAATTGCAAAAAATAATCCAAGAAATAATCCAAAAAATAAAGAAGCAGACAAAAGCTTTAAAGTAATAACAGTTGCTCCTAATAGTTTTGGAAAACTGGTGATCATTAAATCAAAATCCATTAATAACCCCTACTATATTTGGCTTCTAATTTATTAATTAACTTCATGCTTATGTAAGTGAGCATTAAATATAATACTGCTGCAAAAGAATAAAAAAATAATGGGTCTCTTGTAGATCCTGCAGCAATATATGATTGTCTCATGATTTCAACTAATCCAGTTACAGATATTAAAGAAGTATCCTTTAAAGTGATTTGCCAAACATTGCTTAGATTTGGAATTGCTAATCTTAACATTTGAGGAAAAATTATTTTATAGAATTGACCAAATTTGCTGATACCTAAAACTTTAGCAGCTTCAAACTGCCCTTTATCAATTGATTGTATAGCTCCTCTAAAAACTTCTGTTGAATATGCTCCTGAAATAATACCAATAGCAACAGCACCAGTAATAAATGCATTAATCTCTATATATTCGTAATAACCAAATATTGACGCAACATACATGATAGCGCCACTGCCACCAAAAAATAATAAATATATTACTAATAATTCAGGAACACCTCTTATTACTGTGGTGTAAAAATTACCTATAAAGTTTAGTGTTTTGTATTTTGAAAGTTTAAGTGGAGTAAATATTAATGCAAAAAGAAAACCAACCAACATTGCTGTAACAGATACAGCAACAGTCATTAAGGTTGCATAAAATAACTCGTCACCCCAACCTGTTTTTCCAAATGCAAGAAGTTCCATATAGACTGGCGACTATATATTATAGTCGCCAAATCCAAAATTAATTACATAGAAGCGTCGAAACCAAAATGTTTAATTGCAAGTTTGCTGATTATTCCTTGTTTTCTAGCTTTGTTAATTGCTTTATTGAAATCTTTTAAGATTTTAGCGTCTCTTTTTCCAATAGCACTATCGCTCGCTTGTCTGATTCCAACACCAACTCCATTTCCAAATGCTCCACCTGAAAAAGTTGGTCCAACTAAAACAACTGGCTTACCAGATTTATCTGCATAATCTGTAAATGCTACAGCCGCAGCAAGTGCAACATCGCATCTTCCAGAAGTTAAATCTAAATTAACCTCGTCTTGAGTTTTATAAGTTCTAACATTAACACTTCCAACATCACCAGACTCTAAAAAGTTTTGGTGAATTGTTCCTGTTTGCGTACATACAGTTTTTCCTGCAAGAGCATCTGTTAGAGTTTTAAGTGCTTTTTTAACACTTGAACCACCTAAAGATAAGTTAATACCTTCTGGTGTATCCATGCCTTCTAAGCTTGAACCTTTCATTACAGCAAGAGATGCAACTTCATCAGCATAACCTTGTGAGAAAGTAATTGTTTTCTTTCTTTCATCAGTGATTGACATACCGGCCATGATTGCATCAAATTTTCTCATTACTAATGCAGGTATCATTCCATCCCAATCTTGCTCAACGATTGTACATTCATACTTCATAATTTTGCAAAGCTCTTGAGCTAACTCAACCTCAAATCCAATCAAATTGCCAGAAGCATCTTTTGAATTCCATGGAGGATAAGCACCTTCAGTTCCAATTTTAATTTTCTCAGCGGAAACATTTCCGATGATTAAAAAAGAAGCCATAACTGTTAAAATTGTTTTTTTGAATATATTCATATTTTCTCCTTTAATTGGAATAATTATTTCACAATTTTTAGAAAGAAAAAAGAAAAATTAATGATTTATTGAAGATGAAAAGTTCCAAGCACAATCAAAACTTGGTATATAAACTCTAGATAATTTGGCATTACCAAAATTTTGATTAAATACATTTAACCAACTATCAACTTGCTTAGGTTTTTTATCCTGACTACCAACTTGAGCTGTAATTACTCCTTTTGGTTTTAATATTCTCACCAAAGAGTCCATATTTTTTGCTGCTAGGTCTATGCAAAACTGATCATCATTTAGATCAACAAAAATATGATCGTAAGTATCATCAGCTACTGATTTAATACTTTCAAATGCATCTCCCCAAACACATTTAACAGAATTTTTTTCTGTCGCTTTTTTTCCAATATCACCAAGATGTTTATTGCATACTTCCACAACTTCTGGATCTAATTCATACCAATCAATAAAATTAAAATTTTTTGAAATACATTCTCTTGCAACTCCACCATCTCCACCTCCAATGATAGCTGCTCTTTCGTTATCTTTGTTTAAATTTAAACCTGAACCAACAAATGTAGAGCTGTATAAATGTTCATCAGTTGCAGCAACTTGAATTTCACCATCTATAAATAATGATTTTCCAAACTGCTCAAGATCTAAAATTTCAATATGTTGGCCAACTTTAGATATAAAATCTTCTAAAACATCATTTACGACATAAGATTTTTGTAAACCTGGAGAACTATATATGTCATGATAAAGTGATTTTGTGTCTCTATTAAATTCTTTTTTAACAATTCTTGTATGTTCAAATTCTTTTTTAATTATATCAATTGCAACTGAAGGACTTACTTTCCCACAAGTAAAAAAATCAAAACTAATAATTCCTTTTTCAGGAAATGTATGAAAACTAATATGGCTTTCTGCTAACAGAGCCAATATTGTGAAACCTTGTGGTTCAAATTTATATTTAGAAATATTTAATATTGATACTTTTGCAGCTTTTGCAATTGCATGAATTACTTTTTCATAAACAGAAGGATCGTATTCTTTTGTAGTTCCAATGATGTCTAGAGTTATATGTTCTCCAACTTTGGTCATTAGCTATCCTTTTTTATAATTTTTAGCTTTAGATAAAACTTTATTCATTTCTGCTATAGAAAGAATTTTAGGCTTACCCAATTTCAGGCTCGTTATATACTGAAGCGATATATTTTCAACCTCTTCAGCTAACTCAAAAGCTTTAGGCAAATTATCTTCAAATGCAATCTGACCGTGATTTGCAATTAAACAAGCTTTTCTACCTTTTAGAGCTCTCAAAATATTTTTTGATAATTCTCTTGTTCCAAAGGTTGCATATTTTGCACATTTAATGTCATGGCCACCAGCCATTGCAACCATATAATGAAAAGAAGGGATTCCTTTATTATGAGTAGATACAGCAGTTGCATTTGTTGAATGAGCATGAACAATCGCTTTAGCCTCTTTTTTATTTTTATAAATATCTTGATGAAATTTCCATTCTGATGACGGAATACCCTTTTTTTTATCAAACTTACCGTCCAATGTAACGAAAACTATATCTTTATTTTTTAAAGTTGAGTATTTTTTTCCAGTCGGGGTAATTAAAAAACCATTTTTATACCTTACTGAGATATTTCCAGATCTTAAAGCTGATAATTTTTTTGTATTCAAAATTTTTGAATATCGAATAATTTCAGAACTTAAATTTTTCATTTAAATAAGTTTTTTAGTCCATTGGTGGAAGCTTCACATACTCCTCTCTCAGTAATTAATCCACTTACATATTTTGCAGGAGTTACATCAAAAGCTAAATTCATTGCTTTACTTTTTTGTGGGTATATCAAAACTTTCTTAACTTGATTGTTTTCATCAATGCCCTCAACATGAGACAATTCCTCAGAATTCCTTTCCTCAATAGGAATGTCTTTTGCATCTTTAATATTCCAATCAATTGTTGAACTTGGAAGTGCAACATAAAAAGGAACTTTATTATCATGTGCAGCTAAAGCTTTTAGATAAGTTCCAATTTTATTACATACATCTCCATTCGATAAAGTTCTATCTGTTCCAACAATACACATATCAACTTCCCCTCTTTGCATTAAGATACCTCCAGTATTGTCTGCAATAATTGTATTTGGAATTTCTTCCTCATTTAGCTCATATGAAGTTAAATTTGCACCTTGGTTTCTTGGTCTTGTTTCATCTACCCAGACATGAACTGGAATTCCTTTTTTATGAGCATGATAAATCGGTGAAGTTGCTGTTCCCCAATTAATTGTTGCTAACCAACCTGCGTTACAATGAGTTAAAATATTTATTGTATTTTTTTTTTTATTGTAGATTTCTTCAATTATTTTTAATCCATTAATACCTATATTCTCACAAAATTTTTCATCCTCATCACAAATTTCTTTAGCTTCTTTTAAAGCTATATTTAAAATTTGATCGCTATTGATCCCTGATAATTTTTTCATCATACGATCTACTGCCCATTTCAAATTTATCGCTGTAGGTCTTGATTTAATTAATTCTTCTGAACATTTGTTTATAAATTCTTTATTAGTATTCTCCTGAATAGCTAATACCATCCCATAAGCGGCTGTTCCTCCTATTAAAGGAGCGCCTCTAACTTCCATAACTTTGATTGCGTTGATTGCATCTTTAACTGATTTAAGATCTTTTATTATAAATTGATGTGGAAGTTTTGTTTGATCAATTATTTTTACTATTTTATCCTCGTGCCATATTGTTCGGTATTCTTTTCCTTGAATTCTCATTTACTTAAAACTCTACCCGCAACAGTTTTTAACTTATCTATTGTTTTTTGGGTTCGTTTTTCTGGAGCAGTAATAATAGCTACATCTAAGCAATTATTAGTTGGATCATTTGGATCTATATGGCTTTCAAAATTATCAATTAAATTTTTAATCATCACTTTTGCTTTTTGGGCATTTCCTAACAAAACTTTTATCACTTGTTGAACATCAACGTTTTCATGATCTGGGTGCCAACAATCAAAATCTGTAACCATTGAAACTGATGCATACCTAATTTCTGCCTCTCTTGCGAGTTTTGCCTCAGGCATATTAGTCATACCAATTACATCTGCTTTCCAAGATCTGTATAAATTAGATTCTGCCAATGTAGAAAATTGTGGACCCTCCATAACAACATAAGTTCCATTTCTTTGATATTCGATATTGGATTTTTTAATCGCATCTTCACATGCATTCATAAGTCCATTAGATGTAGGATGTGCCATCGATACATGGGCTACGATTTCATCATCAAAAAAAGTTTTTACTCGTGCAAAAGTTCTATCAATAAACTGATCAACAATAACAAATTTTCCAGGTGGCAATTCTTCTTTCAAAGATCCTACAGCTGACACTGAAACAATATCAGTAACACCTAATTGTTTAAGTGCATCAATATTTGCTCTAAAATTTATATTCGATGGAGAAACAAAATGTCCTCTCCCGTGTCTAGGTAAAAAATAAACTACTTTATTATTATAATTAGTTTTTAATATTTGATCAGATGGTTTACCCCATGGTGTATTAATTTCTAATAATTCTCTGCTAGTAAATTCCTCAACATCATAAAGACCACTGCCGCCAATTATTGCTAATTTATTTGTTGTCATAATTTAAAATATATTTATTTATAATTAAGTATTATGAATTTAAAAGATCATATTAGATCAATTCCTGATTATCCAAAAAAAGGTATTTTATTTAGAGATATAACTACTCTAATTAAAAATGAGGAAGCTTTTGCTGAAACAATTAATCAAATTATTGAAAGATCTAAAAAATATAATTTCACTAAAATTGCAGCAATCGAATCTAGAGGATTTGTGTTTGCTTCTGCTGTTTCTTATAATCTAAAAAAACCATTTATAATGTTAAGAAAAAAAAATAAACTTCCCGCCGATACTTATTCTGTAGACTTTGAACTTGAATATGGTACTGCAACCATAGAAGTTCACAAAGACTCTTTTAATAGTAATGATAAGGTTTTAATAATAGATGATTTAATTGCGACTGGTGGAACTGCTGAAGCAGCAGCTAAATTAGTAAGTATTTCAAAAAGTAAAGTTGCAGCGTTTATATTTGTTATAAATTTGTTTGATCTTGGAGGCTCTGATAAACTCTCAAAATCTGGTTATAGTGTTGAAAATTTAATTAGTTTTCCAGGTCATTAAATTAAATAATATTTGCTATGAATAAATGAATTTAAAATAATTTTATGTCCTATAAAAAAACTGAAACATATAAACATTTTATTAAAAGTAAATATTATTGCTTAAAACATAAAAATTACTTTCATATTTACGATTTATTATTAAAAAAATTTAAAAATAAGCCCATTACTTTTGTGGAAATTGGAGTTTTTTCTGGTGGATCACTTTTTATGTGGAGAAACTTATTTGGCAAAAGAGCGAGGATTATTGGTATAGATTTAAATCCAGATGTTAAAAGATTTGAGAAGTATGGTTTTGAAATTTATATTGGAGATCAAAGTAAAGAAGAATTTTGGAATTATTTTTTTAAAAAAATTGGAAAAGTAGATGTAATACTTGATGACGGAGGTCATACAAATTATCAACAGACAATTACAACTAATAAATGTGTTCCAATGATTAAAGATAATGGTATGTTAATTGTTGAAGATGTTCATGCAAGTTATATAAAACATAATTGGTATAACCCAAGCAAATATTCTTTTATAAATTACGCAAAGAAAATTGTTGATGATATAAATACTAGATTTCCTGGAATACCTGATTTTAAATATTCATTAAAAAAATATATTTATAAAGTTGAATTTTTTGAAAGTATTGTAAGTTTTCATATAAATAGAAAACTTTGTAAGAAAAATTCTTTTATCAATAATTCAAAAAAAACAACTTCACCAATAGAGTTTCGCAATAAATTGGATGAAGGGTCGATTTTGTTTAAAATTAAAAATTATTTCAATTTAAAGAATAACTTTACCTACCCAACATTTATAATAAATGCGTTAAAATTAAAAAAATTTTTTAAATAATCTATAGATAGAATTTGAGTTATTTTTTCATGAAAAAAATTTTCACACTATTAATTATACTTTTATTATCAATCTCTCCAGTTTACGCAAAAAAGGACAAAGGTGGCAAAGATAACTCTTCATCAAGTTCAAATTCTGGAAGCTCATCATCTTCATCAGGTTTAGGCAAATCAGAGTCTAAATCTGCAAAGTCTGAAGATAAGGCTGCAGAGAAAGCTGCAAAAGAAGAAACTAAATCATTAACTCAAAATGTTAAAGCACCTAAAGGAGCTAGCAAACAAGAGAAAGAGAAAGTTAAAGCGATCAACAAGTCTTTAAAAGAAACTAGAAAACTTGAGAACAAATTAGCAAAAGCAAAAAATGATCAACAAATACAAAAAGCTTTAGAAAATTTTGATAAGAATGTTTCAAAAATTAATAACGGTCAAAAAGTTTCAACTTATGTAAAAGTTGCAAAAAGCCTGGGATTGAATGCTTCAATTGGTGCTTTACAGGCTAATTTTGGCACTCCACAAGAAACTGGAATTTTAGAATTACAAAATCAAATTCAATTAACTAATTCTCTAATTAGCTCACTGCCAAATCAAATTCAATCAATTGAGTTAACTATTAATAACTTAAATCAATCAATTTCAGAATTAAATGGATCAATCGATACTTTGCAAAATGAAATAGATGAATTGAATACCCGGCTTAATCAAATTAATGAAGAATTAACAAATACAGAATTAACTGAAGAACAGATTGAAGATTTAAATAACCAAAAAACTTCTATTGAAAATCAAATATCAGATACTCAAAATTCACTAGATAACTCTCAGTCTGAATTAAATACAAATACAGATCAATTAAATACTGAAAATCAAAACTTAAACAACTTTCAAAAAGAGTTAGATGCTGCAACGGCAAGCCTTTCTCAATTAGAACAACAACTAAATGAGACCGTTGAGAGTGTTAATATAGGAAAAAGGGATAGTGGCTGGACTACAGTCAATCTAGATGCAAACAATGATGGCATCATAGATGAAAACGATATTCAGTAACTGATATAATTGACACCTCAGAGACGCAAAACAGACTAATGCTTCTAGAATGGTAGCGGGAAGTGGGATCGAACCACTGACCTCGGGCTTATGAGTCCCGCGCTCTAACCAACTGAGCTACCCCGCCATTACTTAATCGTAAACATTGTCCAACAATCACAACGTTTTTTGTTTGCAACATAGTATAAAAAAATAAAATTAAAAGCGATTATTTTATTCTAAACTAATGCTGTGTGACCATGCGTGGACCAAAAATAAGGGTCCCAAATTTAATTCTAAATTAGATTAATAATTAATTAATTTTAAGTGTTAACTTAAGTCTAATGTTGCTTATATATTGACCTTTAGCAAAAACAGATAAGTTAGACTCAACGTTCAGGATTTGGTAATCTTCTTAAATGCCCACTTTTTTCGAAAGTGATTTATCATTACCAAGCTTTTGGAGATCAATAATCTTATACGGCAAAAATACAGCTTCATATAAATTTGCGTTAGCAAAATCTTTAATTGAACTATCTAAAAATAATGACGATTTAATCAAAATCGATGCTCTTGCAGTGCCATTTAGTAAAAATTTATGTGAACACTTAAAAGTTAATGAAAAACAAATAACATCAAAAAATAGTAAATTTTTAGAAAATCTGAAAAGATTTAACAATGGTGAGATAAGTGAAGATGAAAGAAATCTAGTTACATCCAAGTTAGGATTTACAAACGTGATCGATAGATTTCATATTGTTAATCAAAAACCTATTGATAATCTTTTTTATATTGATGAACGAAATACCAACAAAGGTATTCGGTTAACTAAAAATTTCTATAATCTTTTAGAACTTCAAGAAAGTGAGAATTTTTCTAATGAGGTTGAGGCAAGATGGTCTTTAGTTGAAACTGCGTGGAAGGTTGGTACTTCAATACGTCTGCACCAGGCTAAATATGATGATGTAAGTGGAAATATTTCAATAGATAGATCCACTGTTACATCAGCACGTAATGCCCTTAATGGTTACCAAAAAAGTAAATGTTTTTTTTGCTTTGATTATATTTCAATCATTAATCATTCAGAAAATTTGTGTGATGTTGATCACTTTTTTCCACATTATTTAAAGGGTAAGAATTTTTCTGGCTATATTGATGGTATTTGGAATTTAGTTTTAGCATGTGGCAGTTGCAACAAGGGTGAACATGGTAAGTTTGCAAAACTTCCTAAAGTTGAATTATTAGAACGTCTAAATAAAAGAAATGAATATTTTTGTTCTAGTCATCATCCCCTAAAAGAGACGATTATGCTACAAACAGGACAAACTAAAGATATAAGAAGAAAGTTTTTACAAAAATGCTTTAATGAAGCTAAAGATATATTGGTTCATACTTGGTCTCCAGAACAAAAAGGATCTTCAATATTTTAGGAATTTATGTTTTATAATCTTTTATGAGTGATTGTATTTTTTGTAATAAAGAAAAACTAAACATCATTTACGAGGATGATATCTTTTATGTAATAAGAGATGCATACCCAGTAACCAAAGATCACACACTAATTATTTTAAATAATCATAATAAATCTTATTTTGATTTAAGGCATAAGGATATTCTTCAACTTTATGATGTTATTAAATTTCAAAAAGAAACTTTAATGGCAAATGATCAGTCTATTACAGGTTTCAATATAGGGATTAACCAAGGAAAAGATGCAGGGCAAACAGTTATGCATCTTCATATTCATCTAATTCCTCGAAGAAAAGGAGATGTTGACGATCCGAGAGGTGGAGTGAGAGGGGTTATTTCATCTAAGCAAAAATATTAAATATGGACACTAGACCTTTTGAGTTAGGAAGATTAGGTTCAGCACCTAGTGATTGGATAAATTCAACTATCGATATTGCAGTCAATATTTTAGAACATAGAATAAAAACACTAGATCAATATAGTCTCGAAGGTAAAAAAGTTAATAACCTAATAACAAGAGAGTTATTGGGTAGAAGTATTTGGAAATATAGTGAGGCTTTTGGTAAATTTAAAGGATGTCCATTTTGGAGTGAAAAAGCGTATAAACTATTTATTAAAAATAATTCTTCATCAGTTGGAAAATTAGGCAAATATTTAAGACATGAACATACTTATCCTCAAAGACTTTTAATAGAAAAATTGTGGAAAATAGAAAAACCAAATAAAAAAATTGTCAGAGAACTATATGATAAGTTTGCAGTTGCAACTGTTATTACAAAGGAAGAAAATGATAAATTAAATAGTAAAGAAATTGGGTTAAGGGTTGCTACTATTGATGAAAGTAACATTTGGCTAAGATATAATAATTCTAAAATCAAGATTAAAATTATTAAGAATCCTTTAAACAATATTTTTTATAAAAATCATTATAATCAAATGATTTTAGCTAAAGTATTTTAAAGTTTAAAAATATTGAAAATAAAAATAAGTAGGAAAAAAAAATATTTGTAATGCTCTAAAAAAACCAACTATTGAACCAGCTAAAACATTTTCTATTTGGCAAGATATACTATCTCTGTAACATGAATCGTAACTAAAAGCAGAATATAAAAAAGTTATTATAGATATTGCGATTAATATTAAAAAAAAATTATTTACATACTCTGTGATTTTTTTATGTTTAAAATCATCTTCATTTATAAGATTTAAAATAATACCATAAAAAGCAAAACAGAAAAAATAAGCTACAAGTAGTTCCATTAGAATGTTATATTGTATTATATCATGACATATAAAGGTCACTATAATCAATTCTTCAACTGTTTATCTTGTAATAAAAGAACAGATATAATGCTAGATAACTGTACGTATTGTGGATCAACAACACCTGTAGATCAAAAAGATTATAGACGAATGCGAACTAGAAAGCTTAATGCAATTTTAATTTCTAAACTTGAAAAATTAAACAAGGAACTAGTCCATTTAATAAAGATAAATCCTGATCTTAAAACTTACTTACCTAAACGTTCAGTATGGGGCGATATAAAGTTTAAGGCAGGCCTTTATAAAGGATTAATAAAACACAAATTAGATTTATATTAATGAAAAACGTGCTTGATACAATTAACCATCCAAAAGCAACTCCAGAGAAAATAAAACAAATGAAAAATAATGGGTGGACTGATCAAGAAATAGCTGAAAAATTTGCTTATATGGAAAAGATCCATACTGAAATAGATGCTATAATTGGTAAAGCAAAAAATGTTTCAAATAACTAAATGAAAACCTTCCAAAAATACTTCACAGAAAACACACCTGAAAAAACTATAGATAAGTACATCAAACTAGTTTTAAAAACTATTGATCCAGATGATCAAGTTGAGATTTATTATGACTTTGAAGAAGGAATGCAGAAAGTGAATATTAAAGTCTTAGATAGAGTTTTGCATTAATGTCCTTAAGGAGTATTTTTGAGTCAATTTGGAACTATGATTTCTCACATTGGTTTATTTATTTAATTATAGCTTTTTATGTTATATTTAATTTAGTCATAATTTTAAGACTTGTTGCAAATATTTTTAAATTTAAAGAACTTAAAAAAGATTTTAGTTATTTTATAGAAACGATTGGTATACCTTTATTTCTATTTGTTGAAATATTTATTGCTTATAATATTTATTTTGATTAAAATTAATTATCCGTGATTTAGAAAAAACTCTACTTGCTTCGGATATAAAATATTAACGCTAAAGGAGGCAATATGGCTACCATTAAAGGTATCTACGAACTAATCAAAAAAGATCAGCTAGAAGGCAAAGAAATCAACTCATTTGAACAAGCTATTGTTGATGCAGTTGAAGCTGAACAATTCACAACGACTAAGGAAGTAAATCTTACTTTTATCAAAAACAAAGATGGAGGTGAAGATGGCAACTATTAAAGAGTTATATGATTATATAAAACTACAAATAAAACTTGGAAAACCTATTACCCCTTTTCATCAGGCAATTGTTGATGCTTATGAGATAGAAAACACTAGAACTTTTAAAGAGATTAGTAGTTCTCATATAGTTAAAAAAAAGGTTAAATAACAATAGTTCGTAGTTCGTGGGCCTTGGAACATGTACCATTGCTCACGGATCACGGATCCTTGACCGATTAAAATTCAAGTTATTTATTATTTATTTGAAATAATAAGGTCAAATGAGGTCAATAACTTGCTTTAAGGGCTCAAGTAAAGAGGTCTAAAAAATATTCATTTTAAACACCCTGCATAAAATGAATGAATGAATATTATTATTATGTTCATTCATTCATAAGCCCCTGGATGATTATTTTTCATCCATGTAGAATAATATTCATTTAATATTTTGTTAACCTTGCCTACAGCCATATCAAGTTTTTTAGCAATATCTTTTTGGGATACTTTATACTTCTTATTTATAGCATTTTCTTCTAGCCTATATTGTGGAATATTAATTTCATTCATCCGTAATTGATATTTAAGGTCCTCTAATTTCTTTTCCTTTTCGATTTTTGCATCTTCATATATATCAAATATTTGTTTACAGATATTTCCGACTTCTATGTTTTGAGGTATCTGAGCAATTTCCCAATTCCCATTAAAATCGTATTCACATTCAAAATCTTCAGTTTCATCAGGTCTAAGCCCTCGCGCTTTATCAAATTTTAATCTTAATCTGATTTTATTTTTTGTTCTACCCTTCTGCACTGAATTCACAAATAATGAAACATTTGCCCAATCTGTTTTAGAAGAAGATCCTCTAGGCCCCCCATCAGAATTTTTACCATGGTGATCAATTACAATTGTAACAATCTCAAGAGCTCTTAGTTGCAATAACCAAAGCCCAATAGGTCTCCATTCGTCACTATCATTTTCTTTATAATTTGAAAGAGATCTTAAGTTATCTAGAACAAGAACAGGTTTTTTAGTTGTTTTATTTTCTATTTCTTTAATAGATTTAAGAATTAAATCTTGACCTTCTTTAAATTTAATATCTGGTAACTTTTGATCTTTTTGGTGAGAGTAATTAATAATATTAAAAAAATAAGGATCTGGGAATTTATTTTGAGTATAAGAAATAGACCTTTCCTTTATATCAAATGGGTCCATCTCTCCATCTACATATATAATTGGCCTTGGTTCGTGAGCCGTGTACCTCAAAAACTTTCCTCCTGATGCAATAGCATGAGTGAGACCTAAAGTGAATTCTGTTTTACCATTACCTTTAGGTCCTGAAATAAAATTAATTGAGTTTTCTTTAATTAGTCTTTCAATAATAAATGATGGTTTTTGAATATCTAAATTAAAGTATTCCTGAAGGTCATACATCTTTAGATCTTGAACTTGGTTGTCTTCATCTTTATCTTTGCCATAGATATCAATTATTTTAAAAACGTCCTTAATTGCAGCAACTGAAACATTTGTAATTTCAGAAAGCGTTTTTAGCCCCATTATCTTTTGATTTTTAGCTATTTGATCATGAGCATGAGAGCCTTTATTGCTTCTCTCAAAAGTGTCATCATTGTTAACTTCTGAAAGCCTCTCAATAAATTGATTTATCTTGTCAGCACTCCATCCACCCCACTTAGCTAATACACAAGCAACAGCGTAACAAAATTGATCTCTATTCCCCTCAGCTGGATAGATAACTGACAATATAGTTGCAAAAACAACTAAATTTAAATCTTGCTCTAAATTACCATTGTACTCTGTTGCAGTATCAAACTTGCTCCATTCTACTGGTTCACCATTAATAATTGATCCTGGAACAATTGACTGTTTTCCTTTCCCAGATCTAAGTTCAAGAATAGTTCCCTTTTTGTCAAATTTAGAAAAATAATTCTCAAACTCTTTAGGGAATGACCATTTTTTAAATTTTGATTTGCCTTTAAAAAGAATATGTGAGTTAGGATTGGATTTTCTTCCATAGATCAAATTACTTCTAGATTTAATTTGATCTAAAAACTTGTGACAAAACGGATTGTCAATATCAATATCTATAAAATTTAAAAGATGTAGTCCAATATTGTCATTCTCTGAAAAGTTATTTTTATCAGTGATTTGATCTTGCCAATTTAAGCCCTTTGGTTGTTTTGAATTTTTTTGACATGGAATAATGTCAAAACCTTTTGAAATATACTCATCAATATTCATTTGTAATTACCTCGTATTAAAATTTATGTAACTCGGTCTAATGACAGAGCGGAAAAATGATTATTGGTTCGTGATTCGTGATTATTGTTTCTTGGGCCTAGCAATTACCTATTATGCGAACGGGCTAGTTTTGACGCCGTACATCTAACTTAAAACACTAGCAAAAAGTTAAATATTATTTACATAAAAGTAAACTGAAACGTGATTACATTTATTTTTATAAAATATCAATAGCTATTTACTAAAAAAAATTAAGATTTTGATTAATTTACATAACTTGTTGGGATGGGCTGAGTTCTGATAAAATATAATAGGTTACATTGGGATTAAGTAAGTTGCTGTTTAATATATATCTATGGACTCTTATTAATTAATGCTTTCTTTTAGTAGTTTTATCTTTTGCAATTTTTTTGATTAATGAAACTAATTTTTTAAAATTTTGTTTGAGAACTTTATTTCCTCTAAGATTTTTATTGTAGCATTTTAGTAGGCTTTCATAATACCAGTAAATTTTTGTTGGTTTGGCATTGAATCTTTTCCACAGCTTCTTTCCTATCCGATCGTAGTCATTGACAATACAAGATGCGTTATGAGTTTTATCACAAATTGATACTAGTAATGATGATTGAGATTTTTTACTTAAATCTAAAATATATTGTTTTTTTCTCTCCAGCCATGGAGGTTTAGGAGTCACTTTTGTATCAGTGCAATCTTCTACTATTTTTGCAACTTTATTGCCAAATTTCCTTTTAATTAATTTAAGAGTTTTTTCACCTCCTTGATCTTCAACAGCATCATGTAAAAGCCCAGCGATTGCCTCGTCTGTGTTTCCTCCATTTTCAATAACAAGATTACTTACGGATGATAAATGGAAAAAATAAGGAATTTTAGTATCTTTTCTAAATTGTTTTGAATGAAGTTCAAAAGTAAATATTAATGCTTTTCGATATCTATCTTTATTTATCATTTAATCTTTATAGAATTTTAAGATAATTTTTTACTTAACTGACAATTTTAATCTTGCCATCTTCTCTTCTACTTCTTTTATGGCCTTATGAATTTTATCCTTTTCAATATCACTTATTTTTTCACCACTATGACTTTTAGGATCTAAAGACTCGTTCGTTACATCCATTAAATCCCCTATTCTTCCTCCAATGTTAATTAAAGTATTGGAAATATTGTCAGAGCTATTAATGTCTTTTAACTCTTCATTTAATAATGTTTCAAAATTATCTAAAAATGGAGTTCCCTTTTGATTTTTTTGTAAAATCAGATCTAATTTAATTGCATCAATAAAATGTAAATTATGATCTTTATCATCTGGATCACTACATTTTCTAAAATGAGATAGCGATTTTCCAGTTAGCTCCTTAACATTATCCTCATTTAGATCTTTAATTACCCCTGATAGTATACTTTCAATTGATAATGGTTTTCTAAGTTTAGTCATAAAATCTTAATAAGTAGGCATTTTAGTTAAAATAATTGTTTTTGCATCCGAATATTGACCTTCCAAAGCTTGCTTAGCTTCAGACATTGTTCTTCCTTTTTGAACAACCTTAAACGCCTTGCCATCTTTTAAGGTCACATAAAATTCATAATCTTTCATTTCCATTATTTATTCTTCCTATAATTAAATATGGGTTTTAATCTTTTAAATAAACTTTGCTCTAAAGTAGAGTTTTCACTGTTTATATTAGAAATTACAATATTGATATATTTGGTATCTTTAATCATATCTTTATTAAAATTATTTTTGTCTTTAAAAAAATGATTATTAATTCTGCCTATACAATCATTTGATGTACCTACATACAAGGTTAAATTTTCCTTATTTTTAAAAATATAATTACCTTTAATTTTCATAAGATCAGGTTTGAATTATTACTAGTTAATCAGGTCTATCAATTTTAGTTATTATTGGGGTCCAATACCTTCTACCAGTAATTGATACTTTCATATGTTGTATAATCCCACTTTTTAATAACCTGCCCCTTTTATAAGGTTTAGGTTTTTTAAATCTTATTGATTTATACGTAGATTTTTTTCTTATTTTTATTTTAAAAGGTTTATATGTTTTCATAATTTAATCATAAAACAGAACCTCAATCCGTCAACCTAGGATACAGTGAAATAATGATTAATGGTTTTCACTTCTACCCCAGTTGACAGATTTAAAATCTATAGGATTATATTCATTAAAAAGGAGTTAATAATGGATAAAAAAATAAAAGTTCAAGTGCCCAGTACTAGTAGTGATTATTTTATTGATGTTTATTTAACAGAAAAACAAAATAAGTTTTTAAATAAATTTAATCAAATAATAGATAAAAAATTATATAATATTTTTGACTCTCTCATAGAGGAAATAGCAAACACACCTGAGTATAAAAATGTTGATAAATTTGAACTCTTTCAATTATATCATGATATTCCTGGTTCTATATGGAGTGGTGCTGCTGTAGATCAATTATTACCAAGATTCTATGGCAAAAAAATAAAACCACACGTTTAGTTTTTAATATTTATTTAAAACACAAAATCAAATTTAAATATATTTCTTCAAATAATCTTTATTTTTATATATGATTTAATTATGGGAAATTTATTTACAAGAGTAAGTGAAATAATGGATAAGATTTACGAGGATAGTGTATTCAGTGTAGATCGTGAAGAAGAATTAGCAAAATTACTAAAAGAAAATTTTGAAGATTGCTTTAAGAAAGCATTAACTGAACTTGAAAATCCAGAAGAAGAAATACCCTCACCTGGTCAAATAGTAGGTTACATCGAACAACTTCCAGAAGTTGAACAAGCAAAAGCCTTGGCCATTGTTAATGATTGGTTTGATAATTTAGATGATTAATTTTATCTAAACATTTTAACTTGCTCTGAAATAGCTTTGTAATCATCATCTGTATCACATACAGGATTTTTCATCATTTCATCACAAGCATTAGCAAAGTCTTTAAGAAAAATATCTTTTTCTTCATCAGTTTTTAAGCTTTGATAAATGCCTGATGGCAAATCATCAGTATCATAAATCATTTGAAGAATTGTATCTACTTTGTCTCTAGCATCGCCATCAAAAGTACCCTCGGAAACTAGATCTTCATATTTCTTGTATAATTGATCAAATTTATTCACGATTTAAAGTGTATCAGGTTCGTTGTGGTCATACCAAGCTTGAACTATATTTCTCAGAGCTAAACCTACATAGTTATCTAATTTCTCATCCTCAGCTGCTTTATCAATTTCGCTTATTTGTTCTTTTGTAAGCTCTACCGAGTCATTAACTCCATGTAGATCCTTGATATAACTTTCTATCCATTCAGTTGCTTCTGCCTCTAAGTGATCTTGAAGTTTACCGAGTTTTTTATATTCAAAAGTCATTTATCCTAACCTTTGCTTTTTTTATAACAAACTATCATTCACTTACAATCAACAAAGCAATCTCTTTGTAAAAATAACTCCAACCTGTCAATTAAAAGGTCTTTACGCTCTATTTCATCTAGTTTTATCTCTTTTATTAAATTTTTAATTTTATTAAATATTTTAGTATTGTGTTCTAAATCTTCACCCTGCAAACCAAAATCATCTACAACATTGAGCCTTGATTTAAGTACATCTTCAAACTCGTCTACATACTCTCCTAAATCAACTTCTTCAGAATTAATCTTTTCCAATGTTACATCTTGAGGGTAATGATTATTAAAAATATTTATTAACTCTTTTTTATCCATTAAGTTTTTTTTAAATAGCTTCTTATTCTTTTAAAAATCTAAATCTGATCCACTTTCAACTAAATTCTTTAGCGCTGACTCATATTCAGTAATAAATTCATCTTCTCTGTCACCCATATATTCACCTATTCTTCCAGGAGTAATGTCTTCTGGGTCCTCATCAGGTTCATCTTTTTTTTTAGCCTCAATGGTTAATTTATATTCTTTTGGAAATTTATTTTTTAGATGTTCTAGTAATTCATTTTCAAAATTCATTTCTGGATCATACTCAGAGTTGATTTTCTCTAATTTCTTATGAAGTTCTTCTAATTTTTTTAAATTACTCATGTATTTCAAGATTATTTAAGAATGAGCTTATCTTAATTATTTGATCATTTGAAGTTATTATTTGTTTATAATTTTTTAAATTTTCCTCATTAAATTCATCATTAGCTATAGGTTTAAAATTTTTAATACATTTTTTCTCTACTTGATTTTCTAATATTTTTTCTGAAATTTTTTTATCACCTACATATCTAAAATAAACACATTCAAAATGGTCTAGAATATTCTTATTATCTTTTTTTTTAAACTCGTCCCAATTTTGTAAGCAAAATTTTAATCTATTGATTGTAGTATTTGAACCTTCGTTTGTTAATAATTGAATAACTTTTTTATCATCAATAAATGTAATTTTGTTTAAAAATATAAAAATTTCATGATCTTTTTTAAGAATATTTTTATATTTATTTTTTAATTCACTTTTTTTTAATTTAATATGTTCTGATAAAATTTTTTCTATTATAATTTTTTCATTATCATTTTGAAGCTTTTGATAATAGTCAATCAATTTATTATAAGTAAAATTTTTATAAAATTTAGTAAACTCACTATTTTTCTTATCAGGGTATTTGGTTTTATCGGCCGATAAAAAATTAAGAGGTAAAAATCTAGATGTAAAACTTTTTATATGTTTTTCCCAACGATCCACAACATTGCCTTTTCCGTGATGCAATCCTATGTAGACTAATTTATCTTTAAAAAAAATAGCATAAATACCTTTGGACTCACCTCCATTAAGTCTTTTTATTTCTTTAAGTTGTAAATTAAATGGATAATATCCAGATTTTTTTTTCTCAATAACTTGGAAATATTCTTTAAGATTTACTTTTGGGATAGTTTTAAACATCAAGAGATATAATCATCCCATTGATCTAAAATTGTTTCTAATCTATGCCAAATTCTTTCATCAAAGTTTTTTGTTTTTTGCTTAAAGATTTCTATAATTTTTTCTACAGTTTCAATTGCTAACTTTTTTTCACTAATGTAGTTCGATAAATCTACAGGAAATTCATCAACATAATTAAATCCAATAATTTCATCACTCCAATCAACTTCGTTTATATTAATATCATCCTTACCTTTAAATATATCAGGACTTTTATCTCCAAGAGGATATTCAATTCCTCCACTAAATCTTTTCTTAAATAAAGCTCTCATAGCTTCTACGTGTAAATTTAGATCTTCTGACATTATTTTGTCTCCTGAATGGTTTTAGAAACTTCATGCTGCCCAATTAAATCTAAAAAAATTTCATCAATTTCACCTGGAATGCCAGATTGATTTTTAACCTCATTACTTAATTTTTCTATAAATATATTTTTTTTGTATGTCATTGATTATTAATCTTATTAATATACCACTCATTGTATTTGTCATCTTCCTCACCATAGAATCTATGTGCCATATCTCCATACTCTTCTAAATCTTCATCTGTTTCATTTAAAATTTCATCAAGAGCATCTCTAAAAACTTTTGCAATAGTATTTTCTTTTACTAAATTTTCTGCTTCTGCTCGTGTCATATTTAATTCATCACAAACATCTTTCAAATCATCTTTACCTGTAAGTGTGTTCCAACCATCGTATTCTAACCACTTGTTGAAACGTTTACTAAAGATTAAAGATCTTTCTTTGCTAATTTTTGTTTTATCGGTCATTGTTTCTCTTTGTAAAATTCAAAATTCTTATCATATAATAAATTTGTTAAAAAACTAAGATGAGGTTCAGGTATTAACTTATAGTGTCTAATATTTATTACATCTTGTTCAGTTAGATTATTTATAATAGCAAATTCCCTCATATCTTCACTTAATTGGAATCTTAGCTTATTTTTGAGATCATATTTAGTCATTAGTTTATTATAATATATGCAAATATCTACTTTGATTAACCATTTCTAAATCATTAAAGTTTGCAATAGTTATTAACCTGTCTCCTTGATCTAGTTTAATTTTATCTGTTTGCTTAGGATTGATAGATATGTTTTTAATTTTTCTTTTTTGATTTTCATCAAAATCATAATCAATAATTCCAATTAAAGTTTCATTTTTATTTTGAAAGTGTTTTTCTAATTCACAGAAAGTAGCAGTTAGTTCTTTATCAACCAATGTATGAGCTTTAATGGTGTGAGCTCTACTAAATAAAAGATCAATTAATCTAGTATTTTTAATATCAAAGGTACCCGCTGCAATATATTTACTGATAATAGAGTTCATCTCAATTACATCATTACCAATATAAGGACTAAAATATTTCGATTTATAGTCTTCTAGGATTTTTTTACTTCGATAACCATTAATCTCAGTAATCATTGAGTGATCAGCCATTTTACCATCGCTAAGTCTTAAATTAGAAAAGCCTACAAAATTATTGATCATAACATGATCTTCAGTGGGGTTTTCTCTAAATTTTTGAATTTGTTGATTGGTTTCATTGAAGAAAATATAGCAATTATCATTTTCGTATTCAGATACAGTTCCAAGGCCCATGTCTTTTGTTAGCTCATTTAAATCTTTTTCCTCAAAATTAACGTTGTCCTTTAAATCGTTAATCATTGTTTGTCTGTTCGCTTGAATTAAATTAAATTCATCATTTACTAGTTTTTGATCTTTTAAGATTTGATCTTTTTTAATTTCAATAAATTCTATTTTTTGAGTTTTATGCTTTTTGATGATTAAATAAATTTCATCATTGTCATCGATTAATTTTCCAACATGTTGCTTAAATTGATTTTGAAGATTGGGTTTAAATTTATACCTTAATTCACTTTCAGATTTATTTTTTAAATTATCAATTTCTGATTTAGAAACAGCATTCACTATATAATCACCAGCGTTAATTGATGATTTTAGGCTAGAGTTTTTGTTAATAACATAAACTTGTAAATCAAATTTATTTTTCTCTCCAATATTTACTGTATGAAAAATTAATCCCAATAAAGAATGATTTTTTTGATCTTTATTTATTTCATAGTCAGGTGATGTTGGTAAAAACTTTTTGTCAGATAAATTATTTTCAATTTTGTCTTTATAAACTTTTATACCTTTTAAATTATTATAATAATTACTTGCAATTATTGACCTTAAAAGTTCAATTAGATAAAGATTATCTTGTTCTTTACTGTAATCAAACATAGCAATGTTGATGTCTTTGTTATCCTCTTTAAAATTAGCATTAATATCTGCAACTTCTTTTACTTGATTTTCGATGCTATTTAATTCCTGTAAAATTTGATCTTCATTTTTAGCAATACAAATAAGACCAAAGTTATCAGATAGTGGAAAATCTTTAGGACTATTTATAAATATCTTATTCCAAGTAATATTATGTTTTTGGTCGTTTAGATAAAAACCTATGACAATAATATTGTCACAAAGAGCATTAAAATCTTTAATCGTTTTACCGATATTCTTTTTTAAAATATCTGAATATTTTTGATCATTAGGATTTACAAAGTAAATCTCAGACCCCTCATAACCAAATAAATTATCATAGATCTCCGATAAATCTGGAGTATTGGTGCACTGTGAAAGTAAGGTATTTTTTAAATTAGCAGAGCTGATGATGTCAGGATCCTGCCAAGAGAAACCTTTATTATTCATTTGTTTAACAATTAAATCTCGACAAAAATCTAAATATAAAAAGCCTCTCATTTCATCATGAAATTCAGCAAGAACTTTACATGGATTTTTTTGCCAAGCATCACTTCCAAGTAAAGAGGCGAAGCTTTTACCTACTTCCACATCACAGTCTAGTTCAGTTTTAAAAGTTTCACTTACATCGGGTTTTAAAATAATTAATTGTTTTGCTTTTTCTAAATTTATTCTCTCTTGTAAGCTTTTCTGCCAAGCGTAACCTTTTCGTGCAACAATAGTAATATTTTTTGGAACTTTAATTACGTTATTAATTTTTTCTAAAACCTTTAATGGCTCTTCATTACTAACAATTACAAAGGATTTTTTTTCTTTTATATAAGCATTGCAAAGTTCAGAAATTAAAGGAATGAGCCTTCTGCTAAAATTAAAAAAGATAATGTGATTTTCTTCCTCAATTTTTGTTTTACCTGTTCTTAAAGACTCAATTTTATTAGAAATAAAATTTGTAATTATTCCAATTAACGCTGAAAAAATTAAAATACCAAATATTGTTACATTAAATTTAAAGAAAAAATCAAAGAAGTTATTTTTATCTACATCTAAACCAAAAATGGCATTTTGATCAAAAAATAAATTAAACGCTTGCCAAACGGTAGCTGTAAAAAAGTTATCATCACCAAGTAGCCCTATTTTTTGTAATGCAAAAAAAAGTGTAGAAAATAATAAAATTCCAACAACACTAATACCAATTAAAAATAAAACCAAATTAAATAAATTTTGTTCAAAGGCTTTATTGAATCTGTATTTTAAAAATTTCCACATATTTAATTTAACCTTTCCTCTTTTATTCTTTTAAAGTTTTGAACCAAATGGACCAAGGTATCGTATGCTTCATCTTTTTCTATATCTTTGATGATTTTAGCTTTTGCCTCTTCAATTAAATTATTTCTTTTAAAATCTAAATTGTATCTTTTTTTTAAACGTGTCATTACTATTTTCGAAATCAGCACTAACTCAGCACATAAATCAATATCTTTATCTATTTTTTCTTTATCATATTGTTCTAATATAAAAGCCACCACTTCCATGGCTTTAATTTCTATTCGTTTATTATTATCTATTTGCATTCAAAATCTCCTCTCTATATTTACAAGTTCCACATGAAGAACTTGATGGAGGGGCATCATTTGCATAAAGGATATCTTGGATTTTAGTGATATATTTTAATAGAGATTGATCATCTCTTTTGATTTCAAACCATTTGGTATCAAAAACCATATTGCAATCAGTACTTTTAGCATCTTTTATGCTGCTTGGTTCAAAACAAAATATTCCAAGCTTTTTGACTGGTTCTAATTTTAAACTTCCAGATTTTGGATTTTCCATCATCAGAGCATAGCTCTGTAGCTGAGTTGCATAGGTATCAATTTTTTTTTCATTGATATTAGTTGTTTTAAAATCAACTATGGTAAAACTATCTTTATGTTTAATATATGCATCAATTTTTCCACCCATAGTAAATGGTCTTTCCTTTAAATCATAAAGAACGTCAGATTTTAACATTTTATTGTGATCTGTAAAAATAACACCTTCCTCAAGTTCATCAGAAATAACTTTGCTAGATTTATTATGGTAATAATGTTTGTGAACTAAATCAATTTTAGAAAATATTGAGGGAAAAGCTGTTTTTAATTCGAGCTTATTCACTTTTCTATCGTAAAAACATTTCTGACAACCTTCAAATCCAAATGCAAATTCACTAGGTGAAAAATTAAAATAATCTTGTTTCAATTTAAAATTTCTTTCTAAATTAAATAGTTTTTTCTTCTCTTCATTATAAGCATTTTTGACGATTTGATAATCATTATACATTCAGTTTTTCCTTTATTAATTGTTTATACGTAAACAGAATTACACAGAATTGAAATCTGTCAACCTCATGGAGCGTGAAATAATTTTTAATTATTTTCACTCAAAAAAATTCAAAAAAAACATTTTTAATTTCTAAGTGAAAAATAAATTTAAAAATTTCACTTCTTGCCCTGGTTGACGGATTCAGAATCTGTGGAATAGTAATTTTTAAAAAGGAGAAAAATGAAAAAAAAAATATGTTTAATCTTAATTGTTTGCTTTTCTTTTTTTATAAACAATATGGTTACTGCTGAAGAAAAATGCAAACAAAAAAATAAAGAAAATAAAATTATCACTTTTGTTAAACAAGAAATTTGTAAAACAAAAAAATTTCAAAAAGAACAATGGCAAAGTGCATATAACAAATCAAAAGAAACTATTGACGTTGCCAAAAACACGGTAACTAAAACTAAACTAAAAGGTTTCTTTTATTTATTTCCACTAGGAGAGGAAGACAAAAAAGATGTTCAGTAAAATATCTATATTAATACTGCTAAGCTTACTATTAAATCAATGTAGTACTTATACGGTTAAGAATGATATGTCCAAGAAGGGAGAATTAACCAAAACTCCTAAATGGTATATAAAATTTGATCGTGAAGATAAGTCTTGGATGTATGAGACAGCTTCAAGTGTCTCACCCGATCTTGAGCTTGCTATTAAAAAATCTACTCTTTTAGCAAAAGCAAAGTTGGCTGATCGAATAAACGGTAAGATGAATAGTAAATCACTCATTATTAAAAATGAGGAAGGATTAAATGAAAATCTATCTATTGACGCTAATGCTCAGGATGAAATTAAAAATGTAATTAAAGATACCTTAGTTCGTTATTACATCGTTGATAAAGTTGATGTATTTTTTACTCACTATAAATCCTACAGAGCCTATGTAAGGTTAAAAGTTTCAAAAGATCACGTTGAAGCTGTTTTACAAGAAATAAAAGCTGACAAGAAACTGGTTCAAAAACCAAAAGCTAATAACCTAAAAACAAAGATTAATGAGGTTTTAAATAATGATTAAAAATCTCTTAATCATTGTTTTATTTGTTCTGTTGTATTTTTCAAATAGTTCAAAAAGTCTATCAAAAGAACAAAATCAATACTGCAATATTGAAACAACATTAATCAAAACTGTTAATGAAAATGGCGAGTTAATAAAAGAAGAAACTGAAGAAAAAGTTGTTTGCAATGATGGTGTTAAAAATATTTTAAAAGAAGCTGGTATTGCGGATAGTTGTAATTTTTTTACTTATCAAATTCCTTTAGGTGGAAAATTAGTCGAGAAAAGATCTTTAGCTTGTCACAAATTAGATGGAGGTTACGAAATTGTTCCGGGTTATTCTGGCGTTAATTAGTTTTATTTTCGTTGCTCAATGTGGTGTACCCACAAAAAAAATTAGTCATCATAAAATCCTTTTAAAGAAAGACTTCATGCTGCCCCCTCAATACAAAAGCACTGAAGCTCAATATCAATTCATGCGTTGGGGTTATAATGAGATGCAATATCTAGATTTTAGATTTTGGAACTTAACTGGATTTAATAGAAAAGAAAAAAAACAACATAAAGATGCTGTTTACTATGCACTTAACAATGCAGAGGATTTTGAAATTGTTAGTTGGTACAGCACAACAAGAGAGGCATCGGGTAAAATAAGAATAATCTTCACTCACCCTATTAGTTCAGGCTACTGTCGAGACTATCAGGTTCAATTACAGATAAAAAAAAGAATAAGAAGTAAAACGCTTACAGCTTGCAAACGTGTTGGGGCTTTAGATTGGGGCTTTCATTACTACGAACTACCTGAGGATAAAAAATTTTTTAATTAATGAATAGATTTAAAAAAATTTTAGCTACATCTATTTTTTCACTGTCTTTATCTGCATGCGGAGGTGGTGGCGGAGGTGGATCCGCTGTAAATGTTATTTCAAATTTTATTGAACAAGATCTAACAAATTTAAATGGAAGTGAATTAATAATTTCTGATTACACGAATTTAATTAGTAATTTTCAAAATATTATTTCTAACGGTGAGTACTCATCTTTATCAGCAGTGATTACAGGTCCAAACTCTGAAGATATTAAGAAAGCAAATGATCTTTTAAGTATATTAAATCAAACTGAGCAACTTTGGTTACAAACTGAAGATTTAATCAATCAACAAAATGATAATGAAAAATATAATATATATAACTCTAAATCATATAAAGAAGCCTATGCTGCTTATCTTTATTTAATCAATGATGTAGAACCAATTATAGAAAAAGTTTCAAAAGGTAGAAGTGTTACCCTTGCGGATTATAATAAAGTTGCTCAAAAAGAAAAAGCTGATGAAATAATTAAAACTGAAAAGTTTTTAAATGCTGAACAAGTTGTTTCAAAGAAAGTAATTAAAGAAACATTAATTATTGAGGAAAATAGACAAGAAACTAGAGAATATTCGAGTGATCCTGAAATTTCTTACACAAGTTGGTCTCCAATATTTAAAGGAGGTGGTGAAGAAAATAGAACAAAAAGTACTAAAATTAAAAATTTTAAGGAAACAACTAATTTTAAATGCTCCTTCAAAAGAATAAATTATTTAAATGGAAGCACAGTTGATGAAGAGCCAGTATGTAAAAAAATCAATTCAAATATATCTGAATTAAAACCAATTATTACTGAAGAGATAGAAAAAAAAGAAGGCGATAATCCAATAGTAAAAACTGTCAGTTTGGAACCTTTAACTAATAAAACAATTGAAGAAAGTGAAACATATACAGAGACTACATTTAAAGACTCTCTTGAGCTAATAGAAGAAATCACTGAAGGATCAGGAATAACTAAAACAATTTCAAGAGACACTACCTTTAGAAAAAATTTAAAAGATAATAAAGCTATTGTAACAATTAAGCGATTTGTAGATACCATCACTACAATTCCAGTTACAAAAAAAATATTCAAAACAAGACATTACACTGATTTAATAAAAAAAAGAGAGAGACAAGTATTAGTAGAAATAAAAAGAGAGAAAAATTTTTACAAAGATGGTTCTGATGAAATAATTGAAAAAGATAAAGAAACTACTTATGGGGATTGGATAGAAAAAATTTTAAAAACTGAAAATAGATCAGAAAATATTCTAATAGACACACAAACATCAGAAAAAATTTCTACTGTTACTGATCAAGGTGCTATTATTTCTGAACAGCTCGTATCTAATGAATATACTAATAATGACATCAATTTAGGTCAAAAAACGGTTGGTTTAAGTTCCAATATTGATGATCATAAAACTTATGAATATAAATCTAATCGAGGTTTAGATATCATTAATGCTGCCTCTGCTTATTCAAAAGGTTGGACCGGTAAAGGAACTGTACTTGGCGTAATAGACACCTATCAAGATATCAATCATAAAGAATTTGGAGATAAATACCTATATTTCAAAAATTATGATCTCTATAGAGATACCTTAAAAATTACACAAGGGCATGGATCTCATGTAGCTGGTATAATGGCAGCTAATAAAGATGGTGATGCGTTTGATGATGAGGGTAAACTCATTACAGGTGTATACAACGGTAATCAACTTTTAAGAAATAATAATGTTCACGGTGTTGCATATGATGCAAAATTGGTTGGAGCAAATGTCGATAGATTCAGTAATGGATTTATAAGCAAAGGCCAAGCTCAGAACGCGTTAAAAGATTTTGCAAAATTAAAATCTCCAAAATCTGAAGGTGGTGAGGAGCTTAATATTGTTGCAGTCAATATGAGTTTTAACTCTCCTCAACTATTCTTAGATAGAGAGGGAAAAACAACAACAAAATTAAGTGATGGAACATTTAAAGCTGAAGAGCTTGTTTCTAAAATGAGATTTGATGGTCAATACATCAATGATACTGGAAGTTCTAAATATTATAAAACTGCAACTGATAACGACATTATTTTAGTAAATTCAGCTGGTAATTATGGATTTGAGCATGCTGGAGATCCAGGAATTTGGGCAACTGAAGTAGATGACAATGGCAAACTTATTTTAGGTGGAAAAATGGTAATTGTTGGAGATTGGAATGGTGTTGGAGTTTCTGGAAACAAAGCTGGTCATGTCTGTTTAGATATTAATACTTCAGATAACACTTGTAATGATAAACATAGGATATCAGATTTTTATATATTGGCCCCTGGTACAAACATCTACAGTAGTATCACCAACAACGAATATGTTTCATTAAGTGGAACATCAATGTCGGCTCCGCATGTAACAGGAGCTTTTGGAGTTTTAAATCAAATGTGGCCATATATGAAAGGTGACAATCTAGTTAAACTAGTAATGAATACCGCAAACAAAGATTTACAAAATTATAATGTAAATATTCATGGGCAAGGCTTACTAGATTTAGATGAGGCAACAAATCCTCAAGGAGCCTTAGGTATACCAACAACAGGTAGAGTGGATCATCCAACTATAAATCTACAAAACACTTACTTTTCAACAGGAACTGCATTGCCTTCAAATCTAGATAATTTAAAAATTATGGTTTTGGATGACTATGATAGAAATTACTATTTAGAAATTGGTAGTTCTTTTACCATTCAAGATAAAAGGAAATATTCTGATATTGAAATGATTTCAGAAAAAAATAATTATTTTTTACCTTTAAATCAAATGTATGGATCATTTTCTCAAGGAGGACAATATTCTTTAGATAAAAATTATAATTTAGGTTTTTATACAAATGAAAATGGAAATGGAGACTACTCTTTAAATGTTGGAAAAGATTTTTTTCCAAGAGATAATATCAAAATAAAAACTTCTATTTCTCATTTAAGTGAACAAAATACCTGGCTTGGAAATAGTTCTAATGGAGCTTTAGGTGTTGGTAAAAATAATATTAGTAATTCAGGAAATGTAGGTTTTGATTATCTATTGGGAAATAACATTGTAAGTTTTGATTACTCATTGGGTAAAACAAAAATAAATACAAAATCTAATAGTTTAATTAAATCTTTTTCTGATCTTAATACAAACTCATACCGGTTAGCTTATAAAATTAATAAAGATAAAAATAATTCCTATGGTTGGTCATTTTCTGTGCCTAATTATATACAATCAGGAGAAATGAATTTAGAATTAGCTGAAAGTGTTAATCTTGATGGTTCTATAAATTATAAAAATTTAACAAGTGACTTATCATCAAATACTCTAGAAAAGAATTTTGGATTTTTTTATAATAAAAAAGGTGAGGAATTATTTGATCCAAGTTTTAATTTCACAGCTGAATATAGGCAAGATATATCAGGACAAAGGGATAATGATGGATTAAATGTTAACTTATCTTTTACTAAAAAAGTAAACTTTGCTTGTAAACTTTTGTGGTTTAAAAATCCTAAATGTTTTGATGAGAATGGAAAACTTAAAAATATTAATGTTAAAAAAAATCCAGTTGAAAAATACGGACTTGTTTACAATTTAAAAACAGACAAATTTGAACCAATAAATTCTGATAAAAAGTGAAAAAATTAATTATTTTTGCTTTTTTATTCTTAGTCGGTTGTTCATCAAATAACCTTGGTTATCCTGACAAAGAAGTAGTTAAAGTTCAATCAAGTGTTAGTCCAACAATTGGTAAATTTGCAGGTGAAACTTCAGCTGGATTATTATTTTTAGCTTTCGATATATATGGATACGTGAATTTTAATCTTAATAAAAAAGAAATTAATCTACATACAGATGCAACCTATTTGGCCTTAAATTATGGAAAAAATGGTGAGTTTTTTTCATGGCATAGCAACGAAAGAATGTCTTCAGGCAAAACAAAGGTGATAGCAAGTTATTATAGAGATGAGAATTATTGTAGAATAATCCAATCTCTTATTAATTTAAATGGCGCATCCAAACATAAAACTTATAATTTATGTTTAGTTAACAAGCGGTGGATAATAAATTAAATATATTTTTTAGCATTTTAATGAAAAATAACTTTATTTAACTATTTGCAATTTCTTTGCTAAATGCTCAGCTGAAATATGAGTATATCTTTTCAATACTTTTAGATCTCTCCATCCACCTTGAGCTGATATTTCAGTAATACTCCAACCGTTCATAGATGCTCTTGTTGCAAAAGTATGCCTTGTTGAATGAAATCTTTTATTAATTCCTGTCCATTTCTTTAACTGTTGCCAATAAAAATCAACTGTATCCCCTCTCTCACAATTAATAAGTTTCCCATTAATATTGATTGGAAGTTTATTGATTTCGTCCATAGCTCTTTTAGATAAACCTACTTTTCTAGATAAACCATTTTTAGTTTCTCTTAAAATCACAGTATTTTTATTAAAGTCTATATCTTCTCTTCTTATCTTAAGTATTTCACCTCGTCTTATTCCACAATCTAAACCAAGCATAATAACTAACTTTAACCATTTGGCTTTTGAATGTTCTGCCTTTTCTAAAAGAACTTTCTCTTCATCAGGCTTAATCACTTCACCTTTAAACTCTGGTTCTCTTAGTCGCTTAATAAACTCACACGGATTTTTAGGTAAATAAATTGCAAGAGTTTGCTGCCCATACTTAATCGCCATCGAAATTAATGTCATGTATTTATTTACAGATGATGGTCCATGATCCAGTGACCACGCATCACGGAACTCTCTTAGCTTTAAAACACTTAGCTTAGATAACTTGGTATTTACTATTTCATGTCTACAAAGTTTATCAATTTTATAACTTTCTTCTTTAAAACCCTTCTTCTTAATAGTTTCATTCTTTTTGTAGCTTTGAAGCAATTCCTTTAAGGTGATCTGATCTGCTTGATTTAAATCTTCTATTAATCCTTTTTGGATCTTAACCTCACAATCCCTTGCCCACTTAATTGCATCCTCTTTTAGAATAAATGTTTTTGAGATTTGTCTTTCCTTGTTAAGTCTTACTCTTGCACTCCATTTACCATTTCTTTTTCTATAACTTGCCATATATCCTTTCTTGTGTGACCAAGAGTGGACCAATGACACTAATATCGATTAAAAGGTAATGGGGATCGGGGCAAGAACCACTGACCTCGGGCTTATGAGTCCCGCGCTCTAACCAACTGAGCTACCCCGCCATAAAAAAGTTTACTTTTATTATAAATCAGTAATTTTTCAATAAACTTTTAATCTAAATCAAAACTAATTATTTTTAAAATTAGTTTGTTTCAATGGTTTGAAGATAATTTCTGCTGGATATTTAACTTTTTCAATTTCTATTGAAATATTGCCATTTAAAAGTTCATTATCTGAATAGTCGTTGTTTATAAAACCAAATGCTAGATTTTTTTTGAAGTTAAAAGAATAATTACCTGATGTGGTTCTTCCAACGATTTCATTATCTTTATAAATTGGTTCATCATGAAGTAAAAGAGGTTTTCCAGGTTCATTATTTTTAAGAACAAACATAGCAAACTTCCTATCAACTTTTTTATCTTTAATTTTTTCCAATGCTTCTTTACCTATAAAATTAAAGTTTTTCTTGTAACTAATTGTAAAGTTTAGACCCGCCTGATATTGATTTTCTTCAGGTGAAATATCATGACCCCAATGTAAAAAACCACTTTCCATTCTCATTGTATCTAATGCATGCATTCCACAATTAGATAAATTATATTTCTTTCCTTTTTCTATTAATTTCTTATAAATATTTTTAGAATCTGAATTTTTAACATAAAGCTCATAACCTAACTCACCAACATAAGACAATCTTTGGGTCCATATTTTGATTCTCTCAATTTCTATATATTTTGAATTTGCAAATTTAAAATTTTCATTACTAAAATCATCTGAACTTAAATCTTGCATTAATATCCTACTCTTTGGACCAAATATTCCAAACACACAATAATCGTCAGTAACATCAGTTAACTCTACACCTTCTGATAGATGTTTTTTAATGTGAAATTTATCTCTTTCTCTTGTTGATGCAGAACTAATAATTCTAAAATAATTTTGATCAATACAAACTACTGTGAGATCTGTTTCTATTCCTCCATCCTTATTAAGCATATGAGTGTAAGTACACTTTCCAGGTTCCTGTTTTATATTTGATGTGCAAATTCTCTGAAGATTTTCATAAGCTTTATCAGATTTAATTTCGAATTTAGAAAACGGAGATAAATCATATAGACCAACATTTGTTAATGTATTGTTAGTTTCGTATTCAACTGAAGGATACCAGTTTTGGTAATTATAACTATATTCATACTCTGCTTTTTCTCCATCAAGAGCAAACCACATTGGTCTTTCATATCCAGCTGAAACTCCAAAGCATGCGCCAAAACTTTTCAATTCATCATGGTATGGTAGTTTTTTTACATTTCTAGATGTTTTGTATTGTTTATAAGGCCAATGCATTCCATACAAATCTCCAAGAGATTCTGTGATACGATCTTTAATAAAACCTAATTCTGAATGAAACTTTTGAAATCTCTTTATATCGTAATTAAAAATATCTTCATTGATATGACCAGTCATTAACCATTCAGCAGTTACTTTTCCAACTCCGCCTCCACTACCAATACCAATGCTATTTAAACCACAGCTAACAAATAAATTTTTAACTTCAGGAACTTCGCCTAATAAAGAATTTGTATCAGGTGTAAAAGATTCTGGTCCTGAAAAGAACTTTCTTATTCCAGCTTGCTCTAAAACTGGAAATCGTTTCATAGATTTTTCTAAATACGGTTCAAAATGATCAAAATTTTCTGGAAATTCACCAAACGAAAAATCTTCTGGAACTTTATTAGTATCTTTAAATGCAGGGATTGATTTACCTTCAAATATTCCAATTAAAAGTTTTCCAGCATCTTCTTTAATATATGTACTGCTGTCAAAATCTCTTATTACAGGTAATGTTGGTGAAAGATTTTCAATAGGCTCAGTAATTACATAAAAATGTTCCGCTGGATATAAAGGAATACTAACTCCTATTTTTTCTCCAATTTGTCTAGACCACATACCTGTTGCAAGAACCACATATTCACATTCAATATCTTGCCCATTAACTCTAACACCACTAACTCTACCATTTTTAGTTAATATTGTTTCAACGGGTGATTGCTCAAATATTTTTGCGCCACCTAATCTTGCACCTTTTGCCAACATGTGTGTAACTCCACTTGGATCAGCTGCACCATCTCCTGGCATTAACACTCCACCTTTTAAATCCTCTGTGTACATGATTGGATAATTTTTCTTTATTTGATCTTTATCTAAAATCTTAATATCAACATCATACAATTGAGCGGTAGTTGCTTGTCTTTGAAGTTCTTGCCATCTAGCATCAGTTTGGGCAATAGATAATGCTCCATTAATTCTTAAACCAGCTGAGTGATCAACTTCTTTTTCTAATTTTTTATAAAGATCTAAAGTATATTTTCTAATTTTTGTAACTGCAGCTGTAGGTCCTAACTGACTAACTAATCCTGCTGCATGCCAGGTTGTACCTGATGTTAATTGATCTCTTTCTAAAAGAACAACATCTTTCCAACCAAATTTTGTTAAATGATAAGCAACAGAACAACCAATAACACCACCTCCAACTACTACTACTTTTGTGCTTTTAGGTAATTCTTTATTTATAATCATATATTCTTACTGCAGAAAATAGAACCATAGTAATTAATTTAAATACTCTTAAATATTTTATGAACAATGAAAATGGATTAAACAAAAATCTCACAAACCAACCTAAATAATATTTATCTATAAAATCATTAATTGGAGCTTGGTCTTTAGTAAAAAAAGAAATTGCAGCACCAGTACAAACGATTTTACATTTATGATTTAATTTTTTTTTTAAATAAAAACCTAAAACTTCTTGAGTACCTCCACCAATATTGATTACAATGATTGATGGTTTGAATTTTTTAATTTGTTTTAGTAAGTGTTTATCTTCAATATGTCTACTTTTGTATATTGGGCAAACATAGTTTTTTATATTATTTTTTTTTATACCCAATCTCATTAAGTATTTGAAATTATTTAAAGAAAAATTTTTATTAGGATCAACTAAAAAAATTTTTGGTTTTTGTTGTTTTATTTTTTTAAACAAAAATTTTAAAAATTTATACCCAGAAAATTTATTAATATTTAAATTTTTAAAAATTTTAAAAAGAATAACTAAAAAACCACTATCGAAAAATACTAAATCAGCCTTTTTAAGAGAATTATAATATTTCTTATTTTTATATATATTTACTAATGCAGTTGCTGCAGGAAAAACAAACAAACCATTTCTATTTAAAATTTTATTTATATTATTTTCAGAAAAATCTATAAAACTAATTCCTTTAAAAAAAATTCTTCTCATTTAAATTTTATTATACAGAATATTAAAGTATTACATGCTTTAAAATTTTTAAATGTTTAAAAAATTAATTATTTAAAGCTGTAATTGGATCTACAAAAGTATAACCAAAAACATCAGCTACAGCTTTGTAGGTAATTTCACCTTTACAGATATTTAAACCTGCTAAGAAATTTTTATCTTCACTCAATGCTTTTTGATAACCATTGTTAGCAAGTTTAACTAGATAAGGTAAAGTTGCATTGTTTAACGCTAATGTTGAAGTTCTTGGAACTCCACCTGGCATATTTGCTACACAATAATGAACAACATCATCAACAATATAAGTTGGTTCGCCGTGAGTAGTTGGTTTACTTGTTTCAACACATCCACCTTGGTCAATTGCAACATCAACTATAACAGAACCTCTTTTCATTCTTTTAATCATATCTTTAGTAACTAATTTTGGAGCTTCAGCACCTGGAATTAAAACACCACCAACCAATAAGTCTGCTTGTGAGACTAATTTTGGAAGATCAATTTTATCACTTTGCTCTGGAATAATTTTATCACCAAACATCTCTACTAATTGTTTTAATCTAGTTTCAGATTTATCAACAATATGCACTTTAGCTTGCATACCTGTTGCTATTACTGCAGCGTTTTCACCTACAACACCACCACCTAAAATAACTACAGTTCCACCAGTTACTCCTGGAGCGCCACCTAACAAAAGTCCTCTTCCATTTTGATTTTTCTCTAAACAGTGTGCTCCTGCTTGTATTGACATTCTGCCAGCAACTGCACTCATTGGAGCTAATAATGGTAATCTACCATTATCATCTGTTACTGTTTCGTAAGCTATATTAACACTCTTTGATTTAATTAACCCTTCAGTTAATTCTTTCGCTGCTGCTAAGTGTAGATATGTGTAAATAATTTGATTTTCTCTAATCATATCAACCTCAACTTTTTGAGGTTCTTTAACTTTGACAATTATATCTGCATCATTAAAAATATCCGCTGCAGTGCTTGCTATTTTTGCACCTGCATTTGTATATTGATCATTTTCAAATCCAGCCTCAAAACCACCATTGTTTTCAACAATAACTTCGTGACCTTCTGAAACTAAAGTTTTAACACTATCTGGTGTTAACCCTATTCTGTTTTCCTGGGGTTTTATCTCCTTAGGTACACCTATCTTCATAAGCACTCTCCATGTCTTTTAAAAAACTAATTAGTTCTTTTGGTTTTTTTGATAGTTTGTAATACCTGTTCTAAGTTTATCAATAATCTCATCTATATGTTTTTCTTCACATATAAATTGAGGAGCGATAATTAAACAGTCACCAGTTGCTTTAAAGTTTACTCCTGCTTCGTAACAAGCTTTAAAACATTCATAACCTGCTTTACCTGGTTTAGTATTCATTTTCATGTCAATACCACCCATCATTCCATAACCTCTTATGTTCTCAACGGACTCTAAGTCTTGAAGAGAAAATAATCCCTTTTGGAAATAAGGTGCTAAATTTTTTGCTCTGTTAAAGATATCTTCTTTTTCAAAAATATCTTGAACAGCTAAACCTGCAGCTACTGCAACTGGAATTCCTGAATAAGTGTATCCATGAAATAATTCAACAGATCCCATTGGAGAAGCATCCATTACTGCATCATAAATTTCATCTTTACATGCAACTACACCCATTGGAACAACACCATTTGTTGTTGCTTTAGCCATAGTCATCAAATCTGGAGTAACACCAAATTCATGACTTGCAAAAGAAGAACCTGTTCTTCCCCAACCTGTAATCACTTCATCAAATATTAAAAGAATTCCATGCTTGTCACAAATCTCTCTTAATCTTTGTAAGTATCCTTTTGGTGGAACTAAAGTTCCAGTAGATCCAGCAATTGGTTCTACGATACATGCTGCAATATTTTCTGGTCCAAAGTTACTTGCAATTCTCTCTAGATCATCTGCAAGATCTCCTCCAGTTTCTGGTTGACCACTAACAAATTTATGTTCTGGTAAATGTGTGTGTCTCATGTGTTGAACACCTGGCATTAAGATACTTGCAAATGTTTTAACATTATTGATCATTCCACCAACTGAAACACATCCGATATTCATTCCGTGGTAACCTCTTTCACGCCCTACAAATCTAAATCTATGAGCATTTCCTTTTGCTCTGTGATAAGCAATTGCAATCTTAATTGCAGTTTCAACAGCTGTTGAACCGCAAATAGTAAAAAACATTTTATTTAAATCACCTGGAGTATGTTTTGAAATTTTTGTAGCTAATTCAAATGAACCACCAAAACCTTGTTGGAAAGGCTGCGCGTAATCTAAAGTCTCTAGTTGTTTAGTAACTGCCTCTGTAATTTCTCTTCTTCCATGTCCTAATGGATTACAAAATAATCCTGAGCTCGCATCAATTTGTGTTTTTCCATGGTGAGTTTTTAAATAAACTCCTTTTGCTTCAGTAATTAATCTTGGGTTTGCTTTGAAATCTTTATTCGATGTAAACGGCATCCAATGTTCATTTAATGAATTTGGAACTGAAGTTCTTGTTTCTGAGCTCATAAATTTTTTTTCTCTCTTTATTAACTGTTATAAATATTTCCAACTATTAGACTAAATGAATTACTTTGCTAGAGAAATTTTGACCACCCAAAATGATACGTCATATGTATACAACTTTTAATTGAACCTATCTTTTTGTTTTACAACCGCTCAAAATTGAATTTAAATAAGCATAATTTAATTAAATTAACATAGGGGAATAAATGAAAAAAATACTAAGTTTTATTCTAGGATCTATTTTTGCTCTTAACCTTTCAATTTCGGTTGCAAACTCTGCAGCTACTGAAGTTAGAGTTGCATACTTTCTAGAATGGCCAAGTCCAAATCTAGAGGACATGCAGAAGAAAAATTTTGCAAAAGCTCTTGGTGTACCAGTTAAGTGGACAAACTTCACTAACGGTGGAGCTATGACTGATGCAATGTTAGCAGGAGATATTGATATTTCTTACTCACAAGGTTTAGTACCTTTCATCAACGCTGTAAAATCTAACGCGCCAATCAAATTAGTTGATATCGCAATGGAATACGGAATGGGTGGAACTACTTGTGTAACATCAAATGCATCTGGAATTACAAAAGCTAACGCTACTGAATTAGAAGGTAAAAAAGTTGCTGTTCCACTTGGAACAATGGCTGAATACGTTTTTGATGAAAGTATGAAAGTTGTTGGTGCTGACAGAGGTAAAATGGATATCATTCAAATGGACCCAGAAGAAGGTGCTGCTGCGTTAGTAAGTGGTGATGTTGTAATGGCATGTTTATTTGGTGGTAACTCTATTAAAGCAGCAACTGCAGTTGGTTCAAGATTATTAACTGTAGATGAAGCAAGAGCTGCTGGTATCTTGGGTATAGATATCACATCTGTTACAGATAAATTCATGAAAGAAAATCCAGGAATGCTAAGAACTTTCATCGAAGTAACTCACGAAGCAAACGACAGATACAGATCAGGTAAATCTGATATGAATTCTATGGCAAAAGCTTCTGAAATGAAAGTTGCTGATATGAAAGAAACTTTAAGTGGATTTAAATTCTTAACTCCAGAAGAAACCAAAGCTTCTATGGAGAGCGGAAACTTAGATGGTTTCTTAAAAGGAATGGGAACTCCATCTGGTAACGTAGACACAAGTTTCTTACCTTTATAATTTTAAAGGTTTAAAACTTTTTAAATAGGCACTGATTTAAAAATTAGTGCCTATTTTTTTTAAAAAATTTCTAATATAAGGGCGCTATGAGTGATCTTGTTTCTCAAAATCTAAATATGATTTTTAAAACTCCAAAAGGAGAAACAGTTCACGCATTAAAAGATGTTAGTTTTACTCTAAAAAAAGGAGAACTACTTACTGTTCTTGGTCCCTCTGGTTGTGGAAAAACAACTTTATTAAATATTACCGCAGGATTTTTAAGACCTACTTCAGGAAAAATTACTTTAAATAATAATGAAATAGATGGACCAGGTGTTGAAAGAGGAATGGTGTTTCAACAAGGTGCTTTATTTGAATGGTTAACAGTTGCTGAAAACGTAAACTTTGGTCTTCGTATGAAAAAAGAAGACCCAGAAGTAACAGCAAAAAAAGTTGAAGAATGGTTAGATATAGTTGGCTTAAAAGGATTTGGTAACACGCCTACTTATCAATTATCAGGTGGTATGCAGCAAAGAGTTGCTCTTGCAAGATGTTTAATCAATGATCCTGATTTAATTTTAATGGATGAACCTTTAGGTGCCTTAGATGCATTAACTAGAGAAAAGATGCAGTCTTTAGTGCTAAAAATTTGGAAAGAAACTGGAAAAACAATTATTTTAATTACGCACTCTGTTGAAGAAGCTCTTTTACTTGGTGAAAGATTATATGTAATGGCACCAAGACCAGGGAGAATACATAAAGAGTACAATCTTCCATTTGCTGAAATGGGTCTTACTCAAGATTTAAGAGAAATTAAAAAAAATAAAGAATTTTCATCTACTAGAGAAGAAATTTTATCCATGATCTGGAATATGGAAGAAGAGATAATGGGGAAAGATAATTAATGTTAACCCAATTTGTAACAATACTAATTATCGTTTCAGTTATTGGATGTATTCTTTATGGAAGAAGATTAATCAGAACTGAAAAAGTTGATGCTGTTTTTGGTAACCCAGAAAGAGCTAAAGGTGGAACGCACTGGGTAATTGTTGGAAGCAGTGCAATCTTGATGCTATGGCTTTATTATTCATGGGATATTGCAAAAGGTTTTTATCCAAAATCAGCAAATGAATTATGCCAAGTCGCTAAAATTAATGAGTCGTTATTAGGTTTAAAATATCAATTCCCTATTGAAGAAAGAGAATTCAAAAGTACATCCATTATCAAAATCGAAAATAAAAATCTTACAAAAATTGCAAATGAAATAAATGGATCTCCTGATCTAAATGATCAACAAAAAACAATTCTTGTAAGTTACATTGATAGAACTTCAAAATTAATTCCACTTTTAACAAGTGAAGAATTAATGGAAATGGATACCAAAATTAAACTCCAAGAAATAACAGAAGAAATAAAACTTCTTAGTTCAAACTTCCAAAAGAAAGATTATCCTTTTGAGACAGATGCTCAAAAAACTGAAAGGCAAAAACTTATTGATGAACAAGGTGGTTGGGGAATTACTACAATAGACGCTGGAAGTGGTTCTATTGAAAATACAATTGAAATACCAACTGCACCTCAAACGAATAAAGGTTTAAAATTTCATGCAGCTGCAGCAGAATTAAAAAAAATTGACGATAAGTTTTTTAAATTAAAAAATCATAATCCACCTTTCAAAAGCTCAATTAAACAACTTAAAGATGACATTAAAGCTTACAGAAAAGGTTTAAATGACAATGAGGAGTTAGCATCTGACTATGCAAAAAATATTGTTAAAATTGCAAGAAGAATAGAATTTGCAAGTATTTACCCTCCAAATGCATTAAATGAAATGCAAGCAGCAATCATAGAATTTGATGAGTTACAAAATAAAGAACAAGCTGGATTAAGATTAATCGATATACTTTTATTTCCTGCTGGAACAATTGTAGCAAGTGGACCTACTTGTTCAGAGCAAGGTTCTGGCAGATGGTTACCTAAACCATCTGATACATTTAATAAGTTTGTTTTAATGTCTAAACCGAGTGTTGGATACAAAAATGTTCCTCTTTTATGGATTGAAATGGTTGATATTAGCAAAATGATTGGCTTCGTTTTACCAGATTGGATAGCTGATATTTTGCCAGGTGAATATCCGGTTCATACAAAAGATGGGATAGTTAAAGAGAACTTTAAAAGCAATGTTTTAAAAGTTGTTACTGGTGACTTTAATTTATTTAAAGTTCCTGTTCCTTACGGTCATATCTGGGACTCTTTTATGAGGGTATTTTTAGGATTAGTGTTTGGAATTATTATTGGTGTTCCATTAGGGTTATTTATGGGTCTTAATAGATTTGCAAAAGGTTTCTTTGATCCATTAATTGAACTTTATAGACCGGTTCCCCCACTTGCTTGGGCTCCGTTAATTATTTCTGTACTTGGAATTGATAACTCTGGAAAAATATTTTTATTATTTATGGTCTCTTTATCTATTATGATTATTTCAGCAAGGGCTGGAGCATCAGGAACTCAATTATCAAAAATTCATGCTGCTCACTCATTAGGAGCTACAAAAAAACAAATATTAAGGTATGTGATTTTCCCAAATTCTCTTCCAGAAATTTTAACTGGAATAAGAGTTGCAGTTGGTATGTGCTGGGGAACATTGGTTGCAGCAGAATTTTTAGCTGGAACAACTGGTATTGGTTTCGTGGAAAACGTTGCTAAAAAATACTTCCAATACGAAGTTATTTGGATAACAATATTTATAATGGGACTTCTTGGTTTATTGTTCGATGTAACTTTAAGAAAGATAATTGATAAAACTATTCCATGGCGTGGAAAAGGATAAATGAAAACTCCTTTATTAAAAAAACAAGTAATTAAAATTTTTCAAAAGTTTGGTTTAAGCAAAGAGCATGCTTTAATATCAGCTAATGCATTAATCAATGCAGAATTAGTTGGTGCTTATGGTCATGGTTTATCTAGACTTAAAATGTATTGTGATAGAATTTCTAAAAAAGTAATTAATCCAAAACCAAAAATTAAAATTAAGAAAATTTCATCTTCTATTTCTCATATCGATGCAAATAACAGTATTGGATTTGTAGCTGCTGATCTTGGAATAAAAACTGCAATTAAACATGCACAAAAAACAGGTATAGGAATGGTTGCAGTAAAAAATAGTGGTCACTATGGTTTGTCAGGTTATTACGCAGAACAAGCTGTTAAGAAAAATTTAATAGCAATGATTTATACAAATGCTCCGCCAGCAGTTGCTCCTCATGGCGCATTAAAAACTTTATTTGGAACTAATCCAATTTGTTTTGGAACCCCTACTGGTTCTAAAATTCCTTTTATTTTAGATACTTCAATCTCAATGATTAATAGAGGTAAAATTAGAGTTGCAGCAAGAAACAATCAAACAATTCCTGCAGGTGTAGCATTAGATAAATTTGGAAAACCGACTACTGATGCAAAAAAGGCATTAGCAGGAGTTCAATTACCTATTGCCGGTTTCAGAGGTTCGGGACTTGCTTGGATGGTTGATATTTTAAGTGGTGTACTAACTGGAGGAAATCATGCAGGTCGAGTTAAAGATCCTTTTGATGATTTTTCAGGACCACAAAATATTGGACACTTGTTTATAACATTTAAAGCAAACTTATTTCAAAAAAATTATAATCAAAGAATTAAAGACAACATTAAAACAATTAAAAAACTTCCTAAAATTAAAGGTGTGAAAGAAATAATGTATCCAGGACAAAATAAATTTAATCGTTACAAACAAAATATTAAAAAAGAAATCAATATTCCAGATATTATTAAAAAAGATTTAGAAACTTTAATAAGTTAAAAAAGTTAAAACTCCTAAAGAAGCAACAACAGAAGAAACAATAATTGTTCTTTTAACTTTTTCCTTTTTTTTCTCTTCAAGAAGTCTTTGCTTTAGAACATCCACATTCACTTTTTGTGGAGCTTCAATATTTTGAGAGGGGTTCTCAATTTCAACAGATGTTCTATTTAGGCTTTCTGTTCTCATAATATATTAAATACAACATGATTTAATCATTAATAGTTAGATTATTACATATTAGAAATGTCCAAAATGGGTTGACACTAATTGTTGTGTTGTCCATATTGGGTTTTTTAAAATATCATGAGCATATTACCAAGCATATCTGACGCACTTGATGAAAAGAGAGTAACATCGGTAATTAATAAAAAATTTAATAATTTCGTTCCTGCTTTTTATAAATTTGTATCTGAATGGATAATCAATGCCTATTCAAATTTTAAAGACATAGAAATGTATATGATCTTGATCTATTTGGTTAATAACGATTTTAAATTTTATAGAAAAAATGGAATTCATGTCGATTACAATACTTTTTATAAAGATAATACTTTAGAAATCGAAGAAATTAAAATTATTGAAATTTCTAGAGATCTTCATATCCCTAAAGAAAGTGTAAGAAGAAAGATTATTTATCTAGAAAAAAAAGGCGTAATTAAACGATCAAGAAAAAAAATTTTTATTGATAGATCTGCTTATGAAACAGTACAGCCAAAAAGTGCATTAAAAAATTTATCGTATTTAACTTCTATTTCCTCAAAAATTTTGAAACAAGAAAATGAAATTACAAATTCTCTTTCTTCAACTGAAATATTAGATGTTATTAAGCAACATTTTTCTTTTTGTTGGTACGAATTTTATAAATTTATTTTTTCTTACTATTTCAGATGGAGGAAAGAATTAGGTGATTTAGAAACATTGTGTATAGCCTTACTTTTAATATCTAATGCATCATCAAATAAAGATTTAATTTTACATGATATAGATATTGTAAAGTGGAGAAAAAGAATATCTTTTGCAGACAAAGTTGGTTTGAATTCTATGTCTATATCAGACATTACAGGTATCCCAAGACCAACTGTTGTTAGAAAAGTAAATTCTTTAATTAAAAAAGGTTATGCTAAAATGGATCAAAAAAAATTAATTTCGGTTAGCATTGAAAAAAAAGTTTTTTCAAAAACCCAAAAAATGCAAGAACAAACAGTTAAAGAGATTTCAGAACTTATTTATAAAATTTTAAATAAAACTACAATTAACTAGATCTTCTTAAGATATAAATAAAAATAAATCCTGTAATATACATGACTAAAGCATAAGCGGCTGTTGGTATCATGTAAGCAACATCATTAAAAATTTGGGTTGCAACAAATACTGCTAAAGTTCCATTTTGAAGGCCGCACTCTAAAGAAATACATTTTCTCTGAGCAACTCCAGTTGCAAAAGCTTTAGCTATATAAAAAGCTAAAATCATCATCACTATATTTAAAATTAAAACCGCTATTCCAGCTTGAGCTAAATAATTAAAAATATTTTCTCTTTCCTCAATCCATATTGCGGCAAATACAATAACAAATAATAAACTAGTAGTTCTATTGACGATGTTAATATTTGAAGAAATAAAATTTTCTGCAAATCCTCTTATAACCATTCCTATAATTACCGGAACTGTTACAACTAAAGCCATTTTTAATGCAATCCCGGTCATAGTAATCTCTGTAGACATTTCGGTAACCCCTAGCATTCCAGCTGATGTAAAAACTATAAATGGAACTGAAATAATACTAATTAAACTTCCAACAGCTGTTAAAGAAATTGATAAAGCTACATCCCCATCTGCAAACTTAGTAAGAACATTTGATGTAACACCTCCTGGTGCTGCAGCTATAATCATTAAACCTAAAGCGATTTCAATTGGTAATCTTAAAATTAAAACCAATATGTATGCAACAATTGGTAACAGAATTAATTGGCAAGTTATTCCAATTAAAAAATCTTTTGGATTTCTAATTACTCTTGTAAAATCTTTAACTGACAAACCAAGTCCTAAGCCAAGCATTATCAATGCTAAAGCCAATGGTGCTATTTTAGTTACTATTTCCATAATTTAAAAAATGAAATAAACTATAACTTTTTAGTAAATAATTTCTATATACATATTGAAATTATAATATATTTGTAAAAAATGCTCTCAAACAAAGAAATTGTCTGTCCAAATAAACTACTAGATATAGCTCATAGTAAAAAAGGAGTTAAGGTTGCAGTAGTAAATGCTGGTAAACCCTTACCCATGTTATCTGTTCAAGACGCTGTAAATGAAAATCTAATTGAACCAGTTTTTATCGGTCATGAAGTTGAAATACAAAAATGTGCTGAGGATCTTGGTTGGGATATATCAAAATACGAACTTATTCATGAGCCAGTTGAAAATAATACTGCAAAAATTGCAGCTAAACTTGCAAGTGAAGATAAAGTTAAAATAATTGTTAAAGGACATATTCATACTGATGTTCTAATGAAAGAAGTTTTAAAGAGAGAGTACAACTTATTAGGCAAAACTAGATTAAGTCATATCTGGCATATGACAGTTGAAAAAGAGGATAAGCCATTAATAATTACAGACGGTGCTTTAAATGTTTTGCCAAATGTAAAAACTAAAATGCATATTCTGAAAAATGTAATAAATTTTTCAAACCGTATTGGAATTGAAAGACCAAAAGTTTCTGTATTATCTGCAACTGAAGAAGTTTTAGAGAGTGTACCAAGTTCAATTGAAGCTGCTGAAATAACAAAACTTGCAAAAGAAGAAAATTTGAACGCAGATGTGTTTGGACCCTTAGCTTTTGATAATAGTATTTCTAAAAAATCTGCTGGTATTAAAGGTATAAAAAATTTAGTTGCTGGAGAAGCTGATGTACTATTAGTACCAAGTGTTGAAACCGGAAATGCCCTAGTTAAAATGATGATTTATTTTATGGGTGCCTGTGCTGCAGGAGTTGTGGTGGGAGGAAAAGTCCCGGTTGTAATAACTAGTAGATCAGATGAAGCGCAAGCAAGATTAGCATCAATAGCTGCGGCAGTAGTAGCTTTGGACTAAATGATTAATTGAATTTTATTAGAAATTAACCTAAAAAACTTTAAATTTTAAAAGGAGAGAAATGGCAATTACATACTTAAAAAAATCACCGAAAACTTCATCAACTGACGATACAAAAACAAGAGAAATTGTTGAAAATATTCTTAAAGATATTGAGACAAGTAAAGAAGAAGGTTGCAAAGAACTTTCTAAAAAATTTGATAAGTATGAAGGTGAAGTAGTTATCTCTAAAGAAAAAATTGAAGATATTAAAAAAAATTTAGATCAAAAAACTAAAGATGATGTTCAGTTCGCTCATGAAAGAGTGAGAAAATTTGCGGAAGCTCAATTAAAAAATTATGGTCAAGATTTTGAAGTTGAATTGTCTGAAGGTTTATATGCAGGTCAAAGATTAATTCCTGTTAATACAGCTGGATGTTATGTACCTGCTGGAAGATATGCTCACATCGCATCTGCGGTAATGAGTGTAACAACTGCAAAAGTTGCTGGGGTTAAAAATATTTTAGTATGTAGCTCTCCAAAACCTGGTGTTGGGGTTCATCCGACTATTGTTTACACAGCTGATCTTTGTGGTGCAGATGTAATTATGAATTTAGGTGGTGTTCAAGCAATTGCTGCAATGACAAATGGTTTATTTGGAAATGCTCCAGCTGATATATTGGTAGGTCCAGGTAACCAATTTGTTGCTGAAGCTAAAAGAATTTTATTTGGTAAAGTTGGTATTGATTTATTTGCAGGTCCAACAGAAATTGGAATTATTGCTGATGAAAACGCAGATCCAGAAATCGTTGCAGTAGATTTAGTGGGTCAAGCAGAGCACGGATATAATTCACCAGCTTGGCTTTGGACAACAAGTAAAGAATTAGCAGAAAAGGTAATTAAAAGGGTACCCGAACTTATTGCTGATCTTCCTGAGTTACCAAGAACTAATGCAGAAGCTGCTTGGAGAGATTACGGAGAAGTTGTTCTTTGTGATACAGACGAGGAAATGGCTACAATTAGTGATGAGTACGCACCAGAACACTTGGAAGTTCAAACTAAAAACTTAGAGTGGTTCCACAAAAGATTAAAAAATTACGGTTCTTTATTTATCGGTGAAGAAACAACTGTTGCTTATGGTGATAAATGTTCAGGAACAAACCATATTCTTCCAACTAAAGGTGCTGGAAGATATACGGGTGGTTTGTTTGTTGGTAAATTTATCAAAACTTTAAGTTTCCAAAGAATGACTAAAGAATCTACTGAACTTGTTGGAGCAGCTGCTGCTAGACTTTCACGATATGAAGGGATGGAAGCTCATGCAAGAACTGGTGATGTTAGATTGAAAAAATACGGTTACTAAACAATTTATTAAATAGGATTTAACATGAAAAAATTTGAAGAAGTAATGAGCGTCAGCAATGAAATTGAAAACATCACTGCTGAAGAAGCTAAAAAGAAATTAAATGATCCTAATGTTCAATTTATTGATGTTAGAGATAAAGAAAGCTTTTCTAAAGGGACTATTGGAAATGCAATGCATTTAGATAGAGGTTTGCTAGAATTTTATTTAGCTGAAGGTAGTCCTATTGAAAATGATACTTTTAAAAATAATCCTGACAAAGAATATGTTGTATTTTGTGGACTTGGTGGTCAAGGAACTCTTGCTACAAAAACAATGAAAGAAATGGGAATTAAGAACGTTAAAAATATTACAGGCGATATGTCTGAGTGGGATAAGTTAAAAGATTAGTCCTTAATTAAATCTAAAACATCAACACCTATTTGCTTAAGTATATGTATTAAATCTATAGGTACCCAGTTTTCTCTAATTTTACCTTCATGGTGATGGTAAAAATCCATCACTCTCATAGTTACGTTTTGATTATTAGATTTGTATCCTAACCAATCATCTGACCCGTAAACTGCTTGTATGCTATGCCAACCAGCAGTCATTGAAAAGTTTCCATCGCCAAGTTCACAGTAATGTCCTAGCTTCCAGTAATTTCTTTCTTTAAAAGTTTTTCTAAATGGTAACTGATGGTTATCAACAAATCCCTCTAAGTTTCTTCCAGTACCTATTCCACTTGGTCCATACCATATCATTTTATCATGCCAGAATTCACTTTGTGGATGATTAATTAATTTATCTTTTAATTCTTCGTCTGAATTAGTTTCCAACTCTGGCTTTATGTTCAAGCTTCTTTGCATCGTTAAAGATTGGTCTAAACTTTCTTCAGAAACCTTCATATCTTTTTCAAAATAATTTACACCATCAGTATTAATTGGATTTAGCCAATTTCCCTCTGAACCTCTTGAAGGTTTGATTGGATTTTTACCTGTTTGAAATATCAAATCTAATAAATCAATTAAGATATAACTTTCTACAATTTTATCATTTTTCAATTCATGGACTTCACAGCATTTAAGATTTACCATTTTATTAATTGGCTTTATTCCAAAAATAGGTTTTTTGAATGTGCCTGAAAGCATAGATACTGATCCAACTTGAACTTTATCTCTAAATGTACCTCCAATAACTATCTGTTCTCTCCTCTCAATGTCTGGGAAAGCTTCAAATAGAGGTAGCCAAAATTTTTCTTTAAATGTATTTGCTCCCTCAAATTCATTAACAGGGTGAAAACAATTAACTTTTACATCTTTATCAAAATAATTTTCTATATTTTGATCTAAGTTAGATATTCCACCTTCTATAATTGTTTTTAAGTAGCCTCTTACTTTTGTTTTATTATTGAAATTTTCTTCAGGTGTAATTTCTAATTTTTTTACACCCTGCTGTTCTTTTAAACCTGTATCAAATTGTTGTATTGGCATTTATTTTAATTTAAGTAGGGTTAATATCATAATTCAATTAGAAAAACATATGGAAAATAGATTAGCAAAATTTAATGAACTAGTTCCAAGCACCCTGCCCTTTGTAGAAGGAAAACTTGAAGGTCACAAAGAAAGAAAAAATTATTCTATAGTTGGACCTGGTGTAGCTGAAGATAGCAAACAATTTATAAAAATTGCTATGCCTCATAGTTTTAATTTAGGCGCTGTGTCAGCACTTCCACAAAATGGTTCGGGCCTACATAGTCACACAACTGCAGAAGTATTTGTTATTTATTCTGGTAGATGGAGATTTTATTGGGGAGCAGAAGGTAAAGATGAAACAATTTTGAATGCTGGCGACATTATTTCAATGCCAACTAATATGTTTAGAGCATTTGAAAATGCAGGTGACGAAGAAGGATTAATTTTTGTTGTTTTAGGTGGAGATGATCCTGGAATAATAACTTGGGTTCCAAGTGTTTTAGAAAAAGCAAAAAAAACTGGTATGGCACTATTAAATGATAATTCATTAATTGATTTATCTGTTAATCAAATTCCAGACGGAAAAACAATTCTCGAGCCTATTTCTCAAGAGGAAATAAAAAAATTTGATAACTATAAATTGGATCAACTAGAAAAGTTTATATATAAAAGTAATGAAAATTCAAAACATGAAAACAAACTCAATGAGAATGTTAATTTAATTCAAATTCTTGGAAACAAATTTGAAAAAAAAGAGTTCTCTCCAGTAATAAACCAAGATACAGGATTTAATCTTTCAATTTTAAAATCCAGCAAAGGTCATATAACTAATTTAAAATTTGAAAAACCTACAATAATGTTCTCAAGAACTGGAAAATGGGAAATAATGATTGATGATTTTCAATGTGTTTTAAATGCCAAAGATACAATTTCTATTCCAATTAATTCAAAAGTTAATATTAAAATAGATGAAAATGAGGAATGTTACTTAAATTGTGTAACACAAATCTAATGAAAGGTTTTGATCCAAAATATAAAAACTTTCCTGATTACATACTAAAAATAACTAAACAAATTTGGGAAAATAAAGATGTTGAGTCTATTGGTCAATTTTATAGCGACAATATTCCAGTTAGATCACCCTTTGGTGTCACGTATGGAAATAAACCTGTAATTGATGCTACTTATGCAACCTTGAAAGAATTTCCTAACAGACAATTGCTTGGAGAAGATGTGATTTGGAATGGAAATGATGATATCGGTTATCATTCATCACATAGAATTTTAAGTAAAGGAACACATCTTGGTGATGGTTCATACGGCAAACCAACTGGTAAAGATATTTATTACAGAGTAATTGCTGATTGTGCATGCAAAAATAATCAAGTCTATGATGAATGGATTGTTCGTGATCAAGGTGCAATGGTAAGACAAATAGGATTTACACCAAAAGATTTTGCTCAAATGCTTCTAGATAAAGAAGGCGGCGTTGAAAAAGCAAAACAATTATTTAATTCAAATTCTGAGATGAATTCAGATTACAAGCAAGGCGTTGTACCTAATGATTCTGCTGGAGGCAAATACTCCAAAATATTAAAAAATATCTTCAAAGATGATTATGATTTTTCCGATTATGCAAGAGCTGCAACTATTTATTGGCCCGGAAACAAAATCGGACATGGGAGAGAGGATATAATTAAATTTTGGAATGCTTTAAAAAATACTTTGAGTGATATGAAGTTTTCTGTTGAGCACATTGGTTATTTAGAAGAAGCAGATAAAAATCCTAGAGCATCAATAAGATGGTTTCTTGAAGGTAAACATTCTAAAGACACTGAAGAATTTGGAGAAAAAACAAATAAAAATATTTTTATAATGGGTATAAACCATGCAGAAATAATTGATGGAAATGTTATAAGAGAATGGGTTTTGTTTGATGAGGTTGCAATTTGGAAACAAATTTTAATGAATTAAATTATGAGTAAAATTAAAACAACACATGTAGGAAGTTTACCAAGATCAAATGAATTATCTGATCTTTTATTTAAGAAAGATCAAAAAGAAAAAATAGATTTAAATCAATTTGATGAAATTGTTCAAAGAGATGTAGATAATATTGTTAAAAAACAATTAGAAGTTGGAATTGACTATATTAGTGACGGTGAAATGTCTAAGATTAGTTATGCAACTTATGTTAAAGATAGAATTGATGGCTTTTCAGGAGAGAGTGAAAGGAAAGCACCAAAAGATTTAGATGACTTTCCATCTTTTAAAGAAAGAATTGCAAGAACAGGTGGTACTCCTACTTACACAAGACCTTGCTGTACAAGTGAATTAAAAATTAAAGACAAAACTTCTCTAACAAAAGATATAAATAATTTTAAACAAGCTTTAGATAAAAATAATCATAAAGATGCATTTATGAATGCTGCTTCTCCAGGAGTTATTTCAGCATTCTTACCAAATAAATTTTATAAAAATGATGATGAATATTTAGAAAATTTATCTAACCTGATGAAAGATGAATATGAAGAAATTACATCAAATGGATTAAAACTTCAGTTAGATTGTCCAGATTTAGCTCTTGCAAGACACATGACTTTTAAAGATTTATCAGAAGAAGAATTTTTAATCAGAGCAGAAAAACAAATAGAATGTTTAAATAACGCTATTAGTAATATAGATAGCTCCAAAATAAGAATGCACATTTGCTGGGGTAATTATGAAGGACCCCATTTACATGACATTGCGCTAGAAAAAATTATGCCTATAGCTTTAAAGGCTAATATACAAACATACTTAATTGAGTCGTCAAATCCAAGACATTCTCATGAATGGCAAATTTTTGAAAATTTAAAAATCCCAAATGATAAAATAATTGCTCCTGGAGTAATCGACTCAACCACAAACTTTGTCGAACATCCCGAGGTTGTAAAAAACAGAATTGTAACTTATTCAAAAGTTATTGAGAAAGATCAACTGGTTGCTGGAACAGATTGTGGTTTTAGTACTTTTGCCGGCTTTGGAAATGTTGATGAAAATATTGTTTATAAGAAGTTAGAGACTTTGGTGCATGGTACAGAACTTGCGTCAAAAGTGATTTAATTTCCTCTTTAATTTAAACTTCGTAATAGATATAGTTTTTGTACTTAAATTATAATTTAACAATAAATATAAAGAGAGAAAACATATGAGAAAAATACTAGTTACTTTATTGTTTTTGCTTTTTGGAACTTCTGCTTATGCAGATTGTAACATTAAAAGTGGTTCAATAAATATTTTGGCTAATGATTTTCCTGCATTAAGAACTTTCGTTGAAACTTCTAAACAATGTAAAGGAAGTGCAGATTTTAAAGTGACTCATTCATCTGAGCACAATAAAATCGCAGTGCCAGCTCTTACTGCAAATCCATCTGAATTTTCAGCTAGAATTGCAGCAAACAGTTCAATCGTTCCTTTAATGAACCAAGACTTAATAAGACCTTTAGATGATCTTGTTAAAAAATATGGAAAAGGAATTCAAGACTCTCAATTGATCACAATTGATGGAAAAGTAATGGCTGTAGCATTTATGGCTAACACTCAACACTTATACTACAGAGAAGATGTTTTAAAAGATCTTGGTATAGCTGTCCCGAAAACATATGAAGAGGTGGTTGCTGCTTCTGAAAAAATTAGAGCTTCAGGAAAAATGCAATATCCATATGCCGCTGCTTACAAAGCAGGTTGGAACTTAGCAGAAGAGTTTGTGAACATGTACATTGGTCATGGTGGTGAATTCTTTAAGTCTGGAAGTGCAGAACCAAATGTAAATAATGCAAAAGGTGTTGCTACTTTAAACATGCTTAAAAAATTATCTGAATTAAGTAACCCAGATTATTTAACACATGATAGTGAAGCTATTAAAGTTGAATGGGAAGCAGGAAATGTTGCATTAATGACATTATGGGCTTCTAGATCAGGTACACTTTTAGATGATGAAGGTGATGCTAATATAACTAAAGCTACAAAACTAACAGGTCCAGCTACTGTTGCTGGTGGAAATATCCCAGCTGCAACTTTATGGTGGGATGGTTTCACACTTGCAAAAAATAGATCTGATGCTGATGCTGAAGCAACATTTAGAGCTTTAGCGCACGCTGCATCTAACAAGAAAATGGTTGCTGATGCTGCTGACCAAGCCGTTTGGTTAGTAGAAGGATTTGTTCCAGGACCAAAATCTATTGGTGTAATTGAAGCTGTAAAAATGGGTGCAAAACCTTATCCAATGTTACCACAAATGGGTTTAATGCATGGAGCATTAGGAAGTGAGATTGTTGAGTTTTTACAAGGTAAAGAGTCAGCTGAACAAGCATTGAAAGATGTTGAAGCTGCTTACACTAGTAAAGCTAAAGAACAAGGCTTTCTATAAAATCTAATATTTAAGTGGGGACTTGATCCCCACTTAACAAAAATTTTCAATGCCTAATAAAACTTTTTTTTGGTTTTTTTTACCAACAGGATTAGCAATGATCCTTTTTATTGGGCTTCCTATCATTTCTACTGGAGTTCAATCTTTTTACGCCCAGCATGATCAAGTAGTTAAAGAGGTAAAAAAATGTGATCCATTTGGCTGCACTGTTTCAATTGTAGTCGATAATGAAGCAACTACTAAAATAAGAGAAGCAAAACCTCTTGGAAAATTTAATGGTTTTGGGACGTATATAGATAGAAACCATTTAGCTACAGAAGAAATAAAAAAATTTTGGAATGAAACAGAAACTTTTGGTGAATTTGTTGATCAAGTAACTAATCTACCATTTTATAAAGCGCTAATATTCACATTAACTTATTGTATATTTGTGACCCCAAATGTTTTGTTATTGGGTTTTATTATTGCTTTGAGTTTAAACGCAATCTCAAGAAAAATTAGAGGTCCTTTAATCTTTGGTACTATTTTGCCAATGATTGTAACTCCATTAGTTGGGTCTTTAGTATTATTCTGGATGATAGACTCTCAAGGAATAATAGGAGCCAACATTCAAAATTTAATGAATGATCCATATTTATCTTTGAAATCCTCTAAAACTCTCACATGGATAACAATTATAATTTATGGAATTTGGCATCACTCCCCTTTTGCATTTGTAGTTTTTTATGCTGCACTTCAAACTGTACCTCAAGAACCTATTGAGGCTGCAATAATTGATGGTGCTTCAAGATTTCAAAGAATAAAACATATTGTGCTGCCTCATATCTACCCGGTAGTAACATTTGTTGCATTAATATCATTGATGGATAATTTTAGAGTTTTTGAACCAATTATAGGTTTTAGTGCTGAAGGTAGTGCGCAATCTCTTTCATGGTTAATTTACGATAACCTAGTAAATGAAGAAGTGATTTTGTTTGGTTCTGCTGCAGCGACATCAATGATGACGATCATCGGCATAGCAATTTTGCTTGCCCCTGTATTAGTTAGAACATGGAAAGAATTTAAAACTGCGAGATAAATATGGATTACGGTTTAGATAAAAAATCAAATACTTTGAAAACATTTAATACCATATTTATTATTTCTTGGTTGTTAGTTGCATGTTTTCCATTCATCTGGACTTTTTGGGGATCATTTAAAGTAAGAGCAGATTTTTTCTCAAGATCAGATTGGTGGTATGCAATTTCAGCTTTCAATACATTAATTGAAACTGGTGAAAAGTTTACAACAAATGCTTATCATGAAGCTTGGTTTGAGGGTGAATTTTGGAAAGCGTCCAAAAATACGATTATTGTTACTGTGTTTGTTGTTAGTATTTCATTGTTTTTGGGAACTTTAGGAGCTTACGCTCTTTCAAGATCAACTGAGAAATATGCATTTTGGATTTTAATGGCAGCTTTAATCTTTAGAGCTATGCCACATATAACTCTAGTCTCTGGTTATCTATTTCCATTTTTTGAATTACAAATATGGGGAATACTGCCAACAACTATTGTTGTTTTAGTTGCTATTAATCAACCATTTACTTTATGGTTACTCTATTCATTCTTTAAAACAATTCCAAAAGAGCTTGATGAAAGTGCGTTGATAGATGGATGTTCATATTTTCAAGCATTTAGACATATTATAATGCCAGTGATGTGGCCTGGAGTTATTACCGCTGGATTATTTAGTTTAATGCTTGCTTATAATGACTTTACGGTAACAGCTTTACTACTTAATCAAGAAAATCATACAATGGTTCCAAAGATACAAAGTTATTTAGGAACTAACCAACATGAGGGTAATCTTATGTGGGCAGTTTCAGCAGTAGTTTCTGCAACGGCACCTTTGTTTATGTTGGTAATGTTTTTCCAAAGACAGGTTATAAGTGGATTAACTACTGGAGCAGTAAAAGGTTAATTTAAAAAATTACTTACTAAAATATTAAATTCGTCAGGCTTTTCTAAATGAACGTTGTGGCTGCAATTTTTAAATATTTCTAAACGACTATTCTTTATGTTTTTATTTAACGTATCAACTTGATCAAAATTATATGAAACATCTTTATCTCCCCATACAATTAAAGTTTCATTTTTAATATTTTTTAAATTTTCTATACCTCTCCAATTTTTCATAGCTAGTAGTGCATTATCAGCTGTTTCTAATGAAACATTTTTTACAGCATTTGCACATAAATAATAGTTTTTGTCCTTATTGCCTTTTACAAACCATTTAGGAGGAACTCTAGAAAATGAAGCCTCAGCACCTTCTTTCTTAAGTTTCTCTCTTGTTTCATCCATAGATTCAAATCTACCCGGAATATCTCCAATAGATCCTGTTGCAAAACAGATTAATTTATTAACTCTATCACCAATTAATTTTGTTATTTCTTGAACAATCATTCCACCCATTGAATGTCCAATTAAATTAAATTTTTCGATTTTTTTTTCATCTAGTATTTCAATTATTTTTTTTGCCATCGCATTAATAGAATTTAATGATTGTGCATTATGACTTTCACCAAAACCAGGGAGCGCTGGTGCAATAACTCTAAAATTTTTTGAAAAGTAATCTTTTTGAAAGCACCACATCTCTGAGGAGCCTAAATATCCATGTACTAAAACAAATGGAAAACCTTCACCTTTATCATCTACAAAAAGATTACTCATAAAAGCTTAATTATCATTTCCTTTAAAATAAACAAAACTAAAAAACTCATAAAAACTATGATGAATATATTTATTACCTGCCATATTTTTTTGTCATTAGCATACTTAGAAAGGTAATTTGATAAATATCCTAGAATAAAAAAAAATAAAAAAGAAGCTAAAGATGCGCCTATCGCAAATGAAAATTTTTGATTTAATAAGTAGTTCTTAGAGAAATTTCCAAGAATAAAAACCGTATCAGAGTAAACATGTGGATTTAAATATGTGAACCCCAATGTTTTTAAGAAAATATTTAACCTTGATACTGCACTAACATTACTTTGAAAATTAACTTTTTTGTAATGAGTTTTAATTTTTGAATAGATAAAATGAATTAAAAAAACCACTAAAAGAAGGTTAAAAATAAATTCTACAATTGGGTTAAAATATTGATTAAAGAAATGAAATAAAAAAATTCCAAAAAAAATTAATATTAAATCAGAAACTGAGCAAATAAAACAAACTAGAAATACATGCTGTTTTTTTAAACCTTGTTCAATTACAAAAATGTTTTGAGCACCAATTGCTAAAATTAAACTTAGGCCAGTAAAAAAACCTAACAGTGCGTATTCCATTGATTTTTCTTAAACTCGTTTTCTACCCTGAACAACTCTATCAAGAATAAGAGCTACAAATAATATGGCAACACCAGCTAAAATACCTTGTCCTACGTTTGCGTATTGAAGTGCTTCTAATACATCTTGACCTAAACCTTTGGCACCAATTAATGATGCTACAACTACCATTGCTAGACTTAACATTACTGTTTGATTAACACCTGCTAATATAGATGGGGTTGCTAATGGCAGATCTACTTTTCTAAGCAAATACCATTTAGATGCACCATAAGCGATTGCAGCTTCTCTAATTGTTTCAGGTACTCCTCTTAAGCCAAGAACTGTTAGTCTAACTACAGGTGTTCCACCAAATATCATTGTAATAATAACTGCTGCGACTTTTCCAGTTCCAAAAAATGCTATTACGGGAATCATGAATACGAAAGCGGGCATTGTTTGCATGAAATCCATAATCGGTCTTATCATTGAATAAAATCTTTGTCGCCTTGCACAAAAAATTCCAAGAGGAATACCAATTACAATACTTAATACTGCTGCTGTTCCTAAAAGAGCTAATGTTGTCATAGCTTTAACCCAAAAACCTAAAAATCCCATGTAACATAAAAATCCTGCTGAATAAATTGCAGCTCTAGGTCCTGCCGCTAATCCAGTTAAAGTTACAATGGTTGTAATAATTACTATCCAAGGAGTTTTTACAAATAGTAACTCTAAGAAATCTAGTACTGATCTAATACCTATGGTAATTGCTGTAAATAACGCATCTCCTTTCAATACTGCATAATCAAAGATTGTTTCTACCCATTTTATTGATGTTAACCTGATATCTGGATGAGTTGGGAAATCATCCATTAATGCAATGACACCTGGAAAACTATAATGCACTACAGAAAAAAACATAATAACTGCAGCAAACATTGTACTCGAGACAAAATTCTTAACTTGCATCCCAGGTCTTAGAGTTTTGTCTGATAACCATTCTGAATATCTTTTTTCTAATATCGAGTTAGCTAGTATTCCTTGAACAACTTTAACGGTAATTAATAATCCAATACCAAAAATTGTAATCCAAATAGCTGATGCCTCAATCCTTGCTACTTCATCTATGTAGCCTTGCATTGCATCCTCTAGTGATTTGATATTTCTTTTATAAACCTCAACTTTGTCTGGATTATTTGTAATAGCTGCTTCTAACTGTTTGTTTCTAAAAGCTATAGTTGACTCAACTTGTTTAATTTTTTCTACAGCTTCTTTGGTAATATTACCGAACAAACCTCTTATTATTTGAACAACAGAAAAGGTTTCAATAATTAGAAAGGCTAAAGCCCAATTCCAAATATTTCTCATTCCAAACCAAATAGGTCCTAGAACTCCAGCATACAAATTAAATGAAAATGAAAAAGAAGGCTTGCTTCCAATTTTTTGAAATTCTTTAATATAATATTCAGGATTAGATTTTACAAAATCTGTAATTAATTCTGATCTGGTTGGATTATGAATTTGTTTATTCTCCATCTCCACCCTCTATAACCGCTTTTAAAAGATCTGATTGTGTTAACACACCAACATTATTTTGATTATTATCTTTAACTACCAATGGTCCTTCGCTAGATTTTGATAACTCTATGAGCTTACTTAATAATTCATTTTCTCCAACACTTTTGCTGCTTTCATTTAATTTTTCATTAGCACTTTCGTAACTCTCAATAGATTGCATAATTGTTTTTGCTTGAACAACTTTAAGTCTTGAAATTCCTTTTACAAAGTCAGCAACATATTCGTCTGCAGGACTTACAACTATTTCTTCAGGTGTACCTATTTGGATTACTTTTCCATCTCTCATAATTGCAATTCTGTGTCCTACTCTTACTGCTTCATCTAAATCATGAGTAATAAATACTGTGGTTTTTTTCATTTGTTTAGAAAGTTTGATGAACTCAGCTTGAAGCTGTCTTCTTATCAGTGGATCTAATGCGCTAAAAGGCTCGTCCATCAAAAGAAACTCTGGATCAGCTGCAAGTGCTCTTGCAAGACCTACTCTTTGTTGCATTCCTCCAGATAGCTCGTGAGCAAACTTATTGCCCCAACCTTGTAGCTCTACAATTTCTAAAATTTTATTTGCAGCATCTAATCTATCATTTTTACTCACACCTCTTATTTCAAGCGGCATTGCAATATTATCTACAACTGATCTATGAGGCATAAGTGCAAAGTTTTGAAAAACCATCCCTATTTTTTTATTTCTTAATTCTTGAAGGTTTTCTCTATTTAAGGCCATTACATCCTGACCATTAATTAAAATTTTTCCTGATGTTGGTTCTAAAAGTCTATTAATATGCCTTACTAATGTAGACTTTCCACTCCCTGAAAGCCCCATAACACAGAATATTTCACCTTGTTTAACATCAAATGAAACATCTGAAACTCCAATAACTGAGTTGTAATTTTCTAAAGCTTCTGTTTTTGAAATTTTTTTATTTTGGATTGCATCTAATGCTTCTTTAGAAGTATTACCAAATACTTTCCAAACATTTTGAATTTGTATTGCTGAACTCGATGGATCCATTTTTGTCTTTTATTATAGGAAAATATACTCGGCAATCTTAAATTGCCGAGTATAGATTTTGATTTAGATTATAGTCCTAACCAACCGTCTACAGTTGATTTATTTGCTTCCATCCAAGCTCTTGCTACATCAGCTGGATCTTTTTTCTCAACTGAAACTGCATAAGCCATTGCAGAAACATCATCAGCTGTTAATTGAAAATTCTTAAAGAATTCTACAATTGCTGGTGACTGACTCTCTAAAGAAGTAGCCCAACCGATTTGGATTTGCTTAAGAGCATCTTTTGATGCAACATAAGATTTCTTGTACCAGTCAGCATCTGCTTTAGGTTGAATCATTTTATATTTTGCAGGATCATATTTTGGTTCTGTTAACATTACTACGTCAGCCATTCCCCAAATTGCATGAGGCTTGTAACAATAGAATGCATAACCCTCACCTTTTTTGATTGAGTCTAGTACTCTTGCATTTTTAACTGCTTCAGCAGCTCTAACTGCTTCGATACCAGCATCATATAAACCATAGTCTCTTAATTTAACTTGGTTAACATTAGCAGAAGCCCAACCATCAGCACCAATCCAAAACTCACCTTTACCATTTCCGTCGCTGTCCATTGCTTTAACAACTTCTGGTCTAGCTAAGTCTTCAATTGCTGTAATATTCATTTTTTTAGCAAACTGTTGAGAAACACAGTAACCTTGGTTTCCTTCATATGGTTTGCTACTTAATTTTAAAGTTCCTTTTGGAACTAAATCATTAGTGTAAGCTTCTTGGTTTGGTAACCAAATATCAGGGTGAACATCGATTTCACCTTTTCCTCTATCAATTGCTGCATATATTGCAGTATTGTTTCCAGGAACTAATTCTGCTTCACCACCCATTTTGTCTATAACTACTGCAGCAAGTAAATTTGCAATTGCAGTTGCACCTGTCCAGCCTGGATCTCCAATTTTAACTTTTTCTGCGTTTGCAGAGAAAATTGATAAAACTGAAATTAATCCAGCTACAAGTGTAGATTTGATTATTTTCATTATCTCTCCTTAATTATTTATAAATAAAGTCTAACGCGGATTGAGAGAAGGTGTCAAAGAAAATAAATATCTAAAAATTAGATGTATTTTTACTATTCTGGGTTAGATGTAAGAGTTTTAATCTCCAGTATATTTTCGTTAGGGTCTTTTACAAAGAATGTTTCTTGTTCATACTTAGTGCCTTTAAATCTTAAGTATGGTTCGTCATAATATTTTGTACCACTATCTTTTAATCTTTGTTTAAGTGCATCAAAATCTTTTCTCGATAAATGAACACCAAAATGGGGTACTGACACATTCCCCATATCCACATCATGTCTTTCATTATCTAATTTATGATCACTTTTATGAAGTGTTAATTCATTACCCCAAAAGTCAACATCAGCCCACTCTTGCGCAGAATTATCTAATCTACATCCTAAAGTCTCGCTGTAAAATTTTTTTGCGACCTCTAGATCACCACATGGTATAGCTAAATGAAAACAATTAGTGTTTTTGTACATAATTAATCTTTAATAACAGAATATAATGACTATATAAGCCACTTATTAAAATTTCAAGTGAGCATAAAATACAATGAATGATTATTTACAATCGATAATTGATAGAGATCCTGCGGCAAAATCAAAGCTAAGTTTGATTTTAACCTATCCCGGTGTCAAAGCAGTCTTCTTTCATAGAATAGCGAACTTTTTTAGTACTGCTAAATTTTATCTCGTTGCGAGAATCATTTCTCAATTTTCAAGATTCTTAACTGGAATTGAAATTCATCCTAATGCAAAAATTGGAAAAAATTTATTTATCGATCATGGTATGGGAGTTGTGATTGGTGAAACTTCAGAAATTGGTGATAATGTTACTATCTACCATATGGTTACATTGGGTGGAATTGCACCAAGTATAAATTCAAATGATCAAAGAAATATGAAAAGACATCCAACAATTAAAGATGAAGTGGTTATTGGATCAGGAGCACAGGTGTTAGGTCCAGTAACTGTTGGACGATGTGCAAAAATTGGAGCGAATGCTGTAATTACAAAAGATGTTCCTGAAAATGCAGTGATGGTTGGAATTCCTGCTAAGAATGTTGGAATAGCTGATAGCGAATTTAAACCTTACGGAATTACCCCTGATAGTGATAAAAAATCAGAAAATGAATAATACGCAAAACGATTTTATTTCTGGAATTGGAAATACTCCTCTCATTAAACTTAGAGCTGCATCAGAGATTACTGGTTGCAATATTTATGGTAAGGCAGAATTTTTAAATCCAGGTGGATCAGTAAAAGATAGAGCTGCACTAGCACTAATTAAAGACGCACAGGAAAAAAAATTAATCTCCAAAGGAGGAACTGTTGTTGAGGGAACTGCTGGTAACACTGGAATTGGTTTGGGTCTTTTAGGAAATTCTTTAGGTTACAAAACGATTATTGTAATGAACGACAATCAAACTCAGGAAAAAAAAGATTTACTTAGAAACCTTGGTGCTGAGTTAAGATTAGTTAAACCAAAGCCTTATAAAGATGACAATAACTTTGTAAAAGTTGCTGCAAGACTTGCAGATGAATTAAGACCTTCAAATAATAACGGAGTTATTTGGGCAAACCAATTTGATAATACTGCAAATGCAAAAGGTCATTATGAGGGAACAGGTCAAGAGATCTGGGAACAGACAGATGGTAAAGTAGATGGTTTTGTGTGTTCATCTGGAACTGGGGGCACCATTTCGGGTGTAAGTAACGCGTTAAAAGAAAAAAATAAAGATATCAAAATTTACCTTTCAGATCCTAAAGGTTCTGCTCTTTATAATTATATAAAGAATGGAGAGTTAAAATCTGAAGGAGGATCTATAACAGAAGGAATTGGCTCAAGCAGAGTTACAGCCAACTTTGGTGAGGCTAAAATTGATGACGCCTACTCTATTGATGATCATGAGGCTCTACCTATTCTTTATGATTTAATTCAAAATGAGGGTTTAAGTTTAGGGACTAGTTGTGGAATAAATATTGCTGGAGCTATTAGAATGGGAAAAGAATTAGGACCTGGTAAAACTATAGTAACCATTCTTTGTGACAGAAGCGATAAATATGCAACTAAAATGTTTAATAAAAAATTCTTAGAAGAAAAAGGTCTACCAATACCTAGTTGGTTTTAGATATAAATCTTATCTGCTAATCCGTAACAAAGTATTGCACTTAACAAAGTTAGAATACCTGGTTCAATAATTCCTTCGTTAGATGTTTGTGGTGTATGACCGAGCTTATTGATTTTAATATTATATATACCAACAATAAAAGCTGAAAGGTTTTGTAAAAACACTAAATTAAAAAATGCCCATGTTCCTTGAAGACCATCAGGTCTAATAAAGCCAACCCATATTGCCATCGCAACAGCACCTATAAACAAAGAACCAAAAAATCTGGTCATTCCAGCACCAGTATCATCAATACCGAACTTATCTAAAAATTTCTTTGTAGCGAAAACGGTTTGATATGCATAAACAGCAAAAACAATAAAATGCACTAAAAATACAATTAAATAAAAAATTCCATTAAATTTTTCGATCATATTAAAACCCTATCAAATTTTATCATCAGATAAAACAACATAATCAGCAATTTTTGTGCTCCTTAAATGCATAACTGACGCGCGTTATAAACACGAGAGACTTTGTCATGAATATGTAACAGTCTTCGATTACTTATAATTAATAATTAAAAAGAAAGATAAAATGAAAAAAATAATAATAGTTTTGGTGCTTAGTTTATTTACTACAATTGCTAACGCTGACGGCCATGCAAAAGCAAATGCGTTTGCTATTACTTTGAAAGTTCCAGCTAGTGATGTTGCTAAAGTTGAAGAAATGTTAAAAACACACCATAAATGGATGAAAGAAACTCATCCAATGACAGGTGAGAAAAAATTAAATTCATATTCAGTTATCAAAGGACCTGAATGGAATAATCCTGCAGATCCTTCACAAGGTATGACTGGAAATATGTATTTTATTTTAACTGAGTATTATGAAAATCCTGCTGGTTTTCAAAATCACCAAGAGCTTGGAAGCAAATGGCCAATGATACAAGAATTTCAACAAATGCTATTCAGTTATGTTGTGGGATATACATTTCCTGGAACAACTGTTGTCACGATAGAATAGAAAGGAGAAAATTTTGAGAAAAATAATAATAACTTTATTCAGTGTTTTATTTCTAACTTCTGTACACGCCGATATGTCTGATAGTGACAAGAGTAAAGCTTGGGAATGTAGTGGCATTTATATGGCTAACTATTTCTTGCCAATTGGCGAAACGTTTGAATATAGTATGAAAGAAAAATCTATGGCATCAGTTAAAGTTTTAAAAGCTTATGCTTTAGAAGTTGGAATCCCTGAAAAGCAATGGGATGAAGGAGTAAACAAAGCTGTTGATAAGTTTTATGGATCTAAATTTGATGAGGATAAAACTAATGCCTGTCATGAATTTGTAAACTCAACGGTGCCTAATGGAGAAGATAGAGTTAAGAAAGTAGTTCAAACTCTATATTAGAAAGGAATAAAAATATGATAGTAAAAATAGAAGGACCAATAGAAACTTTTGCTAAATGGAAAGCAATGGTTCACAATAATTCAGAGAAGGTAAAAAAATATGGAATGACCTTTTTATATGCTGGAACTGAAAAGAGTGATGATACTAAATTCATAACTATTGTAAAATTTGACACGATGGAAGGTATGCAAGGTTTCAAAAATGATGAGGAATTGCATAAAGAAAGAGCAGCAGCTGGTGTTGATTTAGAAAAAAATGTAACAACTCCAATGAGTGATGACTTTCTTGAACAGTATAAAGGTTAAATTAAACTATTAGGAAAGGAGAAAATATGTCTAAATTTTATATTATTGGAAAGATCAGTCGTGATCTTGCTTTAAGAATGCAGAGCGATCCAAATGCAGATAGAGGAGCAGCTATCAAAGCTATTTGTGATACTGTTGGAGTAAAGTTTCATAGTTATGAGTGGGTTCGAGGAAGATTTGATGTGATCAATGTTATTGAAGGAGATTACGAAAGTGTTCTTGGAATGAAAGTTGCAATTATGAATGCAGGTTTAATGGAAGATATTATGATTCATGAAGTATTTGATTATAATAAAACTTTCAATAAAGCTGCAGATGCTGGAAAAAACTTTAAAAAACCAGGCGAATAAAAGAAGGGAATAAATGTCTATCTTAGAAAAATATAGTGCTGCATTAAAAAATAAAGACGAAGCAGCTATGAATGAGCTTTTGCATGATGATTTTAAATTTACGATGCATAAATCAGGAAATGTTTTAACAAAAAGTGATGTTATCAAATGGGCAATGAGTGGTGACATCAATCAAGATAAAGTTAGAATTGTTTACGAGAATGATGAAGTTGGAATTCATCATGCTTTTGTTACATTTAACGATGGAAATGTTGAGGCTGTAATGGCGGTTTATAAATATGACAATGGAAAAATTGTTAGTTTAGAAACTGGTGCTACTCCAATGCCTAAATAATTATATATATTTAGCGGGATTTCATTTAATATTATTAAATGAGTCTCGCTACTTCATACTTATTCCTAGGTATTGCTGTATTCTTAGGAGTTACTTCAAATAGTTTTGCTAAAAGTGCTGAAGGATTTACTCTTCTCCTCCCGAGTATAGTTACTGCAATTACAATTGTATTGTGCATGTATGCACTTTCCTTAGTGATGAAAAATATACCAATGGGTATCACTTACGCTTCATTTGCAGGATTAACAATTATTGCAACGGTTATAGTAGGTGTAATTAAATATAATCAAGTTCCAAATCTTTACTCCATGATCGGACTAGCATTTATAATTATTGGAGTTTTAATGGTTAATTTGTTAGGTAGTAAATAATATGAAGCCTCTTATAGGATATTTGTTTTTAGCTAATGGTATAATTTTTGGAATAGCTTCAAATAGTTTTGCTAAAATCTCTGAAGGTTTTACAAAGCTAACTCCTTCAATTTTATGTATCCTTTTTATGTGTATTACAATGTTTTCAATTGCAAAAGCTATGCATGCAATACCTGTTGGGTTTGCTTATTCAATTTATAGTGGTTTGACAGTAACAGGAGTTGTCCTTTTTGCTGTATTAAAATTTAATCAAGTTCCTAATGCTTATGGAATAATTGGAATTGCTTTTATAATTATTGGCGTTGTGATGGTGAATTACTTAGGTCGATTAAATTGATATTTTTTTAAAATGTCTGGAAGTTGATAACTTCCATCTTCATTTAAAGATAATTCATATTCATTAACAACAGCACTTATATCTAATGGAGAATATAAATGTGGGTACATATCACCATTTGATGCTTGTTCCCAAAGTAAGTGTTCAAGTTTAAAAGCATTTACTCTCAACAAAACAAGGTTTTCTTTATTTGGAAAATATTTTTTTAAGGTTTCCTCGACCTGATCTTCCTCTGAGAAATGAATATAGCCATCTTTAATATCTTTTTCAGATCCACCATAAGTTCCTGATTGCTTAGCTTTTTGCCATTCTTCTTTATCTATGACTTTAAAAATAAATTCTAAATTCATTTTACCAAGAAGAGTTTGGTCCTTTTAAAAATTCTAGTTCTTCTTCAGTAGACTCTCTTCCTAAAATTTCATTTCTATGTGGATATCTATGAAACTGTCTAATTGCTTTGGTGTGGTCTTGCCAAAATTTTTTAATCTTATTGTATCCTTCATGTTCTCTTAAATATTTATTTAATAAGTAATAAGCCATTTCATGATCACTAATTTCTTCACTATGAATTAAAGGTAAAAGCATAAAAAATCTTTGATCAACATTCATAGCTTCTAAATATCCAGAATACACTGCATCATTTACTATCAATCTAGTTTTTTGATCTTGAGCAAATGCTTTTTTATCATCTCTAAACATATTTCTTGAAAATTGATCAAACAAAATTACCAAAGCTAAACAGCTCATGGGATTATCCTGCCAATCATCATATTCATTTTGACAAGCAAGTTCATAATCTTTTAAAAAATTATCCTTTATTTTTCGATCAAATTTATCATCCTTCTTAAATCTCATCTCAAAAGGAGTTTCTTTAAACCAAAAATCTAGGATTACTTGAGCTCTTTCTGGTATCATTAAATAGCTGGCTTTAACAATTTTAAAACTTTTTGATGGTTTATTTTATTGTTGGAAACAATAATATTTCCTCCTATTACAGGATTTTTATTTTCCCAAGTTGTAACAATTGCACCTGCTGCTCTCATAATTGGAATTAAGGGATGAATATCCCAAATTTTATTTGCACATTGAAAAACTATTTCGATCCTACCTTCTGCTAACTGACAATATGTAAGTGCATCAAAGCAAGGAAATTGCATACGGTCTATAAATTTTTTTATTTTCATCTGTTTTTTTAAAGGCAATTGATTATGGAAAGCTGCAGCTAATTTCGAATTTGCAAAATTTAATTTAGAATTAACTTTTAGTTTTCTTTTTTTATTATTTTCAAAAACGTATGCGGTGTTTTTATTTACATTTAAGTAATATTTTTTCATTTTAGGGAAATTTGCTAATCCTAAAATTGGCTCTCCATTATAATTTAATGAAATCAAATTACTCCAACTAGGATTACCAACAACATACGATCTAGTTCCATCAATTGGGTCTATTACCCATGAAAATTCACTTTTAGTATTTTTGTGACCGTACTCCTCACCTATAATTTGATGATCTGGAAATCTTTTAGAAATTTTAGACCTTATAAACTTTTCAAAAGCTTTGTCGGATGTAGTTACTGGATCGTAACCTTTACCTTTCATCTTATTGGTTATCTTGAATGGCTTATCCAACTTAGCATAATAAAATTTTGTTAGATCTTTTGCTAACTGGTTTAAAAATCTTGAAAATACTGGATATTTTTTTGTATCAAAATTATTCACAAAGAACTCATACTATTTAATTTATATTGATTAAAGTTAAATTTTAAATAATGCTCAAGTATTATTTATGAAAATTGAGCTTCACGAAAATAAAGTTTACTTCAATAATGGTACTGAAAAAAAAGAAATACATCCTTTTTGGTTAAGAGAAAGAGTGGATGGTGAAGAATTTGTTGATAAAGGAACTCAACAAAGACTTTTTGACCCAACTAGTTTGAGTAATGATATAATCATTAATAAAGCCTCTATTCATGAGGAATTTTTAGAAGTTAACTTTAATGATGGAATTAGCTCTAAACTTAATCTTAGTAAAATTGCTTTAGAATTCTCAAAAGAAGATACAGTTATAAAATCTATAGAAAAAACTAAATGGGATTCCAGTTTAAGCAATATCAAAAATTTTGAATACCAAGATAATTTTTATGAAAGTAAAGAAATGCATGACTTACTCGTTTCTTTCTATAAGTTTGGATTTGTTGTAATTAAAAATATACCAACAACTAAAAATTATATTGTTGAGTTTGCAAACTCAATAGGCAGTGTTAGACGAACAAACTTTGGAGAATATTTTGATGTTAAATCAAAACCTGACCCTAATGATCTTGCATATACTTCTTTAGCTCTTGCACCGCACACAGATAATCCATATCGAAACCCTGTCCCATGCATCCAACTTTTACATTGTATAGAGAGTAAAGTTTCAGGAGGATATTCTACATTGGTTGATGGATATACTGTCACTGAAGATTTAAAGAAAAGTTATCCTGATTATTATAAAATCTTAACAGAAGTAAAAGTAAGATTTAAATTTATTGATAAAGAAGTAATTTTAGAATCTTTATGTCCTTTAATTGAATTAGATGAGTATAAAAATTTTAAACAAGTAAGATTTAGTCCAAGATTAGATTTTGTTCCAATCTTAGATAAAGAAGAATTAGATTTATACTATCAAGCAAGAAAAAAACTGTCTGAAATGTACAATTCAGATAAATATAGAATAGAATTTAAACTTGCTCCAAAAGATTTAATGATGATGGATAATCATAGGTTACTTCATGGACGGACAGTTTATGATGCTAATGAAGGCGAAAGGTTTCTACAAGGTTGCTATATAGACTACGATAGTACCGAAGGAAAATTAAGACACTTAAAAAGAAAGTTTAATCTATAGAAATATTTTCTATTTGAGCTTCTGCATCCCTAATAGATTTTTCATAATCTAAAGCCATTTGATCAGCGCTTATAACTTCAACTTTTTCAATTCCAAAAAAATTTAAAATAAATTTTAACCAAGGCGTTAAAAAATCTTCTGAGCTATTTAGTTTTGTTCCACCAGAAGTAATTACAAGATATGCTTTTTTATTTTTTAATAACCCTTCTCTTCTACCATTAGGTTTAAATTTAAAGGTTTCCCCTATTCTTGCGGCTAAATCTGACCAAGCTTTAAGAGTTGCGGGTGGTCCGTAATTATATATTGGAGCTGAAATTATAATAATATCACTCTCTTTTAATTCTTTTACAAGCTTGTCAGAAAGTTCAAACATTTTCTTATGTTCTGCAGTTTGATCCTTCTCATCAATTTTCATTCCAGATTCTGTTAAGCCACTTACAAAAAGCATTTCATCATCTAAATCTCTATAAATTACTTCATCCTCTGGTTTTTTGATTTTTTCCAAAAGTTTTTTTGCTAATGCTCTTGATGTTGAGCCTTTTTTTCTAGCGCTTGAATCTATTTGATAAATTTTCATTAATTACTTTAACCAAAGTTTTGCATAAAAGGAAAGATCTCAATTAAATAAAACCCAATTGCTTGCAATTTATTTGTAATAATTAATATTCCAGTTACTAAAAGAATTGCACCACCTACTTTTGAGATAATATTTATATACTGACGCATATTTTTTGAAAAAATTAAAAACTTTTGAATTAAATATCCTGATAAAACAAAAGGTATAGCCAAACCTAAAGAGTAAAAACTTAATAAAATTATTGCTCTTGATAAAGTATCTTCAATTGAAGCTAAAGCTAAAATTGATCCTAGTATTGGACCGATACAAGGTGTCCATCCAAATCCAAAAGCAGCACCAATTATCACAGGAAAGAAAAAACTATCAATTTTTTTAAAATCAAATCTTCTATCAATGTTTAAAAATCCAAAATTAAAAACACCTAATAATTGTAGTGAAAAAAATATAACAATCAGTCCTGCAATTAATCTTAAGGATTGAGAATTCTCTAACAATACTTGTCCCAAAAAAGATGCTGAAGCTCCAAAAATTATAAATACTAATGAAAAACCAAAACAAAATTTAATCAAAGGAATAATATTAAAATTTTGTTTCTCTGTTATTTCTTTGAGAGATTGGCCTGATACAAAAGATATATATCCAGGTATCAAAGGTAAAACACAAGGAGATAAAAAACTTATTAACCCTGCCCCAAAAGCAATTAAATATTCAATCATCTATCCAGTGTTTTTCATTGCTGCAGAAATTCCTGCGATAGATGTCATTAAAGCATCGTCTAAATATTTCTTGTCTAAATTTTTGTATTTTTTATTTGTTAATTTATTCATTATATTTGCCTGAAGAATATTTAGCATCTCAGTGTAGTTGTTTCTGATAAATAAAGCTTTTCTAAACTCTTTCCTCTCTTTTATAACTTCTTTTGGAGTAATTTTATTGTGCAATTTGACCAATGCATCAAATTGAAACCTTAATCTTTTTCCAATTCTTATCAAAGATTTATCAGCTAAATTATTTTCATAAATCACTGATATTTCAGGATCAACCTTTGAAATCACCATATCCAAAATATCCATTGTTGATACAAAATAAGGCCAGTTCCTCTCCATATCTGTCATGGTTTTTTTAAATTTTTTAATTGATCCATATCTCAAAGCCTCAGTTGTACCAAGCCATGCAGGTAGCATTAATCTAATTTGTGTCCATGCAAATACCCAGGGAATTGCTCTTAAACTTTGAATATTATCAACATTTTTTCTTTTGGTAGGTCTTGAACCAATTGCAAGTTTTCCAAGAGATTTGTGCGGAGTAACAGTTTTAAAATATCTAATAAAATCTTCACTTTGATTTAAATACTTTCGGTAAGCAGACGTAGAAATCTCAGACATTTTTTGAATTAGCTCTCGCCAATTTGGTTTAGATCTAGGAGGTGGATTTAAAGTAGCCTCCATTACTGCACCGATATAACTACATAGGTTGTATTCAGCTAAAGGCTTATATCCATATTTTTGCTGTATCACCTCTCCTTGATCGGTAATTCTAATTTTTCCATTTACTGTTCCAGATGGTTGAGATTTAAGAGTTGCTTGAATAGGTCCTCCTCCTCTTCCCGGAGATCCACCTCTTCCATGAAAAAATACAAGATCTATTTTATATTTTTTAGCTAAATTTCTAAGTTCTTCTTGAAGCTTATATTGATGCCAACTTGCAGATAGTTTTCCGGCATCTTTACTAGAGTCTGAATATCCAATCATTACTTCTTGTTTTGAATTAATCATTTTTCTGTACCATGGAAGTTTAAATAAATTTTGCATAACACCTTTTGCATTCTTTAAATCATCTAAAGTTTCAAAAAGTGGTACTACTCTTAACAAATTCTTTGTTTCAGCCTGTAATTGCAATAAATAAACAGATAAAATATCAGATGCTTTTGAAGTCATTGAAATTACATAAGCACCCATACATTGCTCTGGCTCTTTAGATATTTGTTTAAATGTTTTCCAAACCTCTAAATTCTCTTTGTCTCTTAAATTAATTTTATTAACAAAAGATTTTTTTTGTTTTATTGATTTATTAAGTAATTCAATTTTCTTTTCTTCAGGTAATTGTGAATAATTTATTTTATTTTTCTTTTTAAATATTTCATTTAAAAGTTTTTCATGTCTATCAGACTCCTGTCTGATGTCTAATCTTGCTAAATTTATTCCAAAACATCTAACTCTTCTTATCAAATCCAACAAATCTGCATTTGCAATATGTTGACCTTTGTTCATGTTTAAGGATGTTCTAACTTCTCTTAATGGATTTATAATTTCATACTTATCTTTTAGTAATTTATTTTCATCTAATGGTTTATTATAATTTATATGTGCTTCAATTAACTGATGTGTTCTTCTTACTTTGTCTCTTAAAGGTCTTAAATAAACTCTATAAGGTTCAAAACTATTTCCAGTAACTTTTTTAATTTTATTAGAACATTCTTCCATTGATAAATCTTGAATTAATTTTGTAAGTTCTCTTTCATATAACTTTGCAGCTTGCCATCTTGAAAATAAAATTACTTTTTTTGTTACTTCAGATGTAACATTTGGATTTCCATCTCTATCTCCACCCATCCATGAACCAAATTGAATTGGATTAAAGTTTCTAGGAAGATCTTTATTTAAATTTTTTCTGAAAATATCATTCAATCTTTTATAAACTCTTGGAATTGTGTCCCATAAACTATCCTCTATTACAGCCAAGCCCCATCTAGCTTCATCTAGTGGTGATGGTTTGGTTCTTTTTAATTCATCAGTTTTCCAAATAATGGCTATCTCAGAATACAGTTTTCGATCTATTTCAATAATTTTTGCGGGGTATTTTTTATAAAGATGACGTTGCTCCATCAAGGAGGTCAAATTTGCGTATTTTTGAATTAGTGTTCTTCTCTTAACTTCTGTTGGATGTGCGGTGAGTACTATTCCAATATCAAGTTTTGTTGCCTGATCATAAATTTTTTTGTCAGAGATTTTTCTATTTTTAAAAAGATTGTTAATTATATCCTCAATAAATAGATTTTGTTTTTTGTTCTTAAAATATGGATTATCGTATTCATTAAGTTTTCTAGAAGCATCTAACGACTCAGCTAAATTCATTAAATTTAGAATATGTGAAAAAGCTCTAGTGACCTTAAAAGTAATTTCAGGTGAAAGCTTTCTTATATCTTTTGAAATTTTGGAAAATACCTTACTTTTATTTTTATCTAATAAGGTATTTTTAGATAATAATCTTAATCGCTCAACAATATTGAAAAATTTTGTACCTTCTTGATCTTTGATTACTTTTCCAAGAAAAGTTCCTAATAACCTTATATCCTCTCTTAAAAGCTTAGTAGGTATTCGTTCATAGTAAAGATCTCTCTGCTTCATTACTTAAAATAAATTTTTTTTGTAAAACTCCTTTTGCGTTTGTTTTTACACCAAAAAAGAATCCTGAATATCTAAATTTTCGCAAATCAGCCTTGTCCATTCCTTTTGTGGCTGTTGAAACGTACAGTTCTTTATTATTCTTTCCACCGAATGCACAATTAGTGATATTTTTGGCTGGAAACTTAATTCTGTGAATTAATTTTGCTCTACTATTAAATACTGAGACACAAGCTCCACGAAAATGTGCAACCCATAAATTTTTGTTTTTATCTACAGTCATTCCATCTGGTGAACCTTCTTTTGGAGATAATTTTTTAAATATTTTTTTACTAAGTATTTTGTTGTTTTTATTAATCTTAATTTTATAGATTGTTTTTTTAGGACTATCAGTGTGGTAAAAATTGTATTGATCAATAAATGCTGGGCCATTTGTAATTCTATAATTTTTATCAACTCTAGTTAATTTTAAATTTTTATCTAATTTATACAAAGATCCTTTTTCAATTTTTCTCTCTAAGTTATCCATAGTTCCAAACCAAAGATTTCCAGCAGGATCTGTTTTACCATCGTTTATTCTATTTAATTTTATTTTAGGTTCTATGGGTATCGATTTTAAAACTTTTTTTGATTTTAAATTTTGAATTCTTAATTCACCTTGTAATCCTAAAATAAATATATGATCTCTTACATGAGCAACGAAGCCTATCTCTTTATTAACTTTAAATATTTTCTTTTTTTTATTTTTAATATTTAACGAACAAATTTTCTTTTTCTTTATATCTACAAAATAAATTGAATTGTGTTCTTTAACCCAAAGTGTTCCTTCACCTAAAGTACATCTTATTTTCCAAATTGGTTTAGGCTCTGTTGTTTTAATTTTATTCATTTACTTCAAACTCCTTAATAAAATCCTCATTTGGGTTTATACCAATACCTACATTGTCTGTCACTGATGCAAATCCATTATTGTTTTTAACTTGATCTAAAATTGAAAAATTTTCTTTTGGTAAATCTGTAATAAAAATATTTTTCTCTGTTGTATCAAATTCTAGCATAGATTTTGTTGGGAATAATCCACCTGGCATGTCAGGTTGTGCTGTCAATAAATGTAGATTTACCGCTATGCTTACAGCAGATCCCCAAACATGATTAATTACTGGAACAAAATTAGCCTGCGCTAAGGCTGCAACTTTTAAATATTCTGTAATACCTCCTAATCCACATACTTCTGGTTGAGCTATATCAATGCAATCATTGGTAATTAATTTATTCCAACCATACTTTGTAAATTCTGCTTCACCTCCAGCAACACTGGTTGATATATTTTTTTTCAATTCTCGGTAACCATTGTAATCTTCGGGAGCGACAGGTTCTTCAAACCAGTAAATATCTAGTTCATCAAGTCCTTTTCCAACATAAAGAGCATCTTTCAAATTATAAGCATGGTTAGCATCCACCATTAATTTAAAATCTTTACCTATAGAATTTCTAACTGCTTGAACTAACTTTAAATCTTCTTTTGGACCTAATCCAACCTTCATTTTCATAGCTTTAAAGTTTTTTGATTTAATCCGTTTAGCTTCTTCTTCAAACAATGGAATTAGCTCATCAACTGATTTTTTTTGCAACATCATTCCATATCCATACACAGGAACTTCATTATTACATTTTCCACCAACAAGTTGGTAAAGAGGAGAGTTTGTTTTTTTTCCTAAGATATCCCATAGAGCTATGTCAACTCCTGACAAAGCTTGTATTGGCATTCCTTTTTGACCACTATCTCTTAAAAGATTGTAAACTTTTTGCCAAATATGTTCTTTATTCAAAGGGTTTTCACCTATTATTAAAGGCTGAATTACCTTTTCAACAATGAACTTGTTGGCTAAAGCAATATTACCTGGACCAAAACATTCACCCCATCCGGTAATACCTTCATCAGTTTGTACTTCGACTAGATGGGCTGTTCTATGTTTATAATATTGTTGTGAATAACCTAATTCTTTCTCTAACTCATATTTAAGTACATGACTTTTAATAGAAGTTATTTTCACAAAAGATTATAAAGCAACTACTTTAGAGTTTTGCTCTCCTAAATTTTCAATTGATAATTTCATTGTATCACCAGCTTTCAGGAATTGTTGTGGTTTCATTCCCATACCAACTCCTGGAGGTGTACCAGTTGTAATAATATCACCTGGCTGTAATGACATGAATTTACTTAAATAAGATACAATAACGTTAACATTAAAGATCATAGTATTAGTGTTTCCAGTCTGCATTCTTTGACCATTAACATCTAAACTCATTTTTAAATTATTGATGTCAGCAATTTCATCTTTGGTTACCAAGTAAGGTCCAATTGGTCCATATGTATCATGAGATTTTCCTTTAACCCATTGACCCATTTTTTCTATTTGCCATTCTCTTTCACTAATATCGTTTACTAAACAATATCCTAAAATATGATCTTGTGATTGAGCTTCTGAAATATGTTTTGTATGTTTTCCAATTACAATTCCTAATTCTACTTCCCAGTCTAATTTTTTTGAACCAGACACAATTTCGATATCATCGTTAGGACCATTGATACAACTTGTTGCTTTCATAAAAGTAATTGGCTCAGATGGAACTTCTGCTCCTGTTTCTGCAGCGTGATCTGAAAAGTTTAAACCAATTGCAATAAATTTTCCTGGTTTTGTAATACATGAACCAATTCTTTCACTTGAAGATATCTCTGGAAGACTTGCTAAATCAGCACTTTGTAATTTTGAAATAGTTTCAAAATTTAAATGATCAGGATTTAAATCTGAAATATGTGAACTGATATCTCTAATTTTACCATCATTGTCTAAAGCTGCTGGTTTTTCATGTCCTTTTTGACCTACTCTTAATAATTTCATATTTATCCTTTTGTTATTTAATTATATTGAAATTCCACCATCAACATGAATTGTACTTCCTGTTGTAAATGTTGCATCATCACTTGCTAGATAAACTGCAACTGCAGCAATCTCTTCTGCAGTTCCTAATCTTCCCATTGGTTGTCTTGCAATAAAATCTTTTTTTGCCTGAACTGGATCTGGACTTTGATTTACCCTATCTTGCCAAGAAGGTGAATAAACTGTGCCTGGCGCAATTGAATTGCATCTAATATTTTGTTTAACGAAATCTGCTGCAATCGCCTTTGTTAAACCAATCACCGCACCCTTTGTTGTTCCATAAACAAATCTATTTGGAAAACCTTTAAAGCTAGATGCACATGAAGATATATTGATAATACTTCCACCATTTTGTTTTACCATTAGTGGCAATATTGCCTTACACATAAAATACATTGATTTCACATTTACATTTGATGAGAAATCCCAATCTTTTTCATCACATTCAAGAATTGTTCCATGATGAACAAATCCAACTGCATTAAATAATACATCTACTTTATCAAGAGTTTTGGTAAATTCTAAGATAGCGTTGTTATCAGTTGAGTCTAATTTAGTAACTTTAATATCTGGATATTCTTTATTTAATTCTGCTAAAGTTTTATCGTTTAAATCTGTAGCTGTTACATGAGCTCCTTCTTTATGAAATGCTATTGCTGTTGCTTTTCCAATTCCTTGTCCTGCTGCTGTTACTACAATTTCTTTTCCCTCAAGTCTTCCGCTCATTTTTTATTTATCCTTTCAATCTCGTTATAAAGTGAACTGTGATCAGTGTTACCATGACCATTATCAACCAAAGTCTTATACATTTCTTTAACTAAATTTGAAATAGGTAAATGAGTATTGTAAGAATTTGCGCATTCTAAAATATTATTCATATCTTTTAAATGAGTTGAAGTTTTGCCTTTTGGACTGAAATCTTTATCTATCATTCTTTTTCCGTGTGTTTGAAGTATTTTACTATCTGCCCACCCACCAGAAAGAGCTTTGATTAATTTATTTGGATCTGCTCCAGCTTTTTCACACAATGTTATGGCTTCGGCAACAGCTCCTATTGTAACTCCAACAACAATTTGATTTGCTAGTTTTGATACTTGTCCACTTCCAATAGGTCCAACTAATGTTGGGTTTCCCATTGCTTTTAAAATTTTTTCAGAATTATCAAAAACACTTTGTTCACCACCAACCATGATAGCTAGTGAAGCTTCTTCTGCTCCGATAGTACCTCCTGAAACTGGTGCATCCAAATAATTTACGTTTTTCGATTTTAAATTATTTCCATGTTTTGTTGCCGTTGTGGGTTTAACAGAACTCATATCAATAACTGTTGAGCCTGATTTTAGGTTATCTAAAAATTCTGGACTAGAAGTTATTGCATCAACTGCACTATCATCAGTTAACATGGTAATGACAAAATCACTATCTTTAACTACATCACTTATTGTTTTTGAAATTTCTGCGCCAAACTCTTTTAAGGGTTCTGTTTTTTCTATTGATCGATTAAAGGCTTTTAATTTAAATCCAGATTTTAATATATTTTTAGCCATTGGAAGGCCCATTAGACCTGTTCCAATAAATCCAATTGTTATCATGGTTTTGGTTTAAACTCGTGGAAATTTTGTGTCATTGCTTCAGGGAAGAACATAACACATGCTAATACAATTAACTGAATTACTATAAACGGAGCAAAACCTCTAAAGATATCTGTTAAAGATATGTGTGGAGGAGCAACAGATTTTAAATAGAAAGCGGCGGGCCCAAATGGTGGACTTAAAAATGAAACCTGCATATTTACACAGAATAATATTCCAAACCAAATCGGATCAAAACCAAGTGCAATTACAATTGGTAAAAATACTGGCATTGCTAACAATACAATTCCAACCCAATCCATAAATGCTCCCATGATTAAGAACATAATCTGCATCATGAAAATTAAATACATTGGTTTCAAATCATAAGCTAAAATTGTTTCTGCTACATATTTTGGACCTCCAGCAAGTGAATAAGCTCCTGCTAAAACTGTTGCACCAAAAGTAATTGTCAAAATCGTTCCAGATGCTTTGAAAGTTCTTGTTAATGCATCTTTAAATAAAAACCATGTCAGTTCTTTTCTTGCAAAGATAATAATTAAAGTAGCAACAACACCCATTCCTGCAGCTTCAGTGATACCAGTCATTCCAGAATAAATTGAACCTAATACAATAATTACAATTCCAATTGGCGGAAGTAGACCTGGTAGGTAAGACATTTTTTCTTTTAAAGTTAAAGCCGGCTCATCACTCAATGGAGCTAAATGAGGCTGCAATCTTGTTCTAATAAGAATGTATGTAATAATTAAACCTGAGATCATTAAACCCGGAACAATTGCTTCTTGGAATAACATCGTAATAGAAGTCTCTGTTGTTAATCCATAAATAATTAAAACAATTGATGGAGGTATCATTGTTCCTAAAGATCCAGATGCACAAATAATACCAATAGACATGTCTTGATCATATTTAAGTCTTAACATTTGAGGTAATGCAATTAATCCTAATAAAACTATTTCTCCTCCAATAATTCCACTCATTGCAGCCATGATAGTTGCCATGATTGCAGTAACTACACCTACTCCACCTCTAGTTTTTCTTAACCACGCGTTTAAAGCATCATAAAGATCTCGTGCAATATTCGAGCGTTCGAGCAAGGAGGCCATAAAAATAAACAAAGGTACTGATAAAAATGAATAAGTAACAACCAGTGAGTAATACCTTGAAAGTAATATTCCTAAAGCATGCTCACCTATGTATAAAAATACTAGTACTGCACCCATGAAACCTGATGCAAATCCCATCGGAACACCAATAGAAATTAATAATAATAATCCTACTATTAGTATTATTGAAAGCGATCCTATATCCATATTATTTCAATTCTTTAGATGGGTCGTATTGTTTTTCTTTCGGATTTCTCCAATCAATAATTAGGTTGTTTACAGATTGAAGAGCTATAAGAAATACACATAAAAGTGTAAGTGGTTTCATTGTAGCAGGAATTGGAGGGTCCCAATAAGTAGCAAATCTCTCCCAAGTAGTAAAAGATCTGTAGGCATCTTCCCAGCCTCCATAAATTACAGCTGCTGCAAAAACTACAATAATTATAGTACTAATTAAGTCAAAAATTCTTTGCGTTGGTCTTTCAACCCAGTCATAAAGCAAAACTATTCTAATATGGCTTCTTAATCTTGTTGCATATATTCCGCCAACTAAATAACAAACACCAGCTAGCCATAAACATAATTCATTTGCCCACAAAGTAGGCTTAAATAAAACATACCTCATAAATATCTCGTACATCATCACAATTACAATTACAGGAATTAAATATTTTATTGTGTGACTTAAAAATAAGGAAACTCTATCAATCCAATTAATTGGAAAATCATCTTTACTCGCTACTTTTTCATTCTGTTCTTGTAACTCTTTATTTATCATTGAGTAAAAATTTTAGATTTTATTCGAAGGGCCTTTTCAGGCCCTTCAAAATTTATTTATTACATAATACCATTAGCTTTCATGTAAGCTTTGTGTATTTCGATTAAAGCCGCAGCTTCTGGAGATTTAGTCTTCCATTCTTCCCAAGCAGCTAAAGCAGCTTGTCTGAATTTAAGTCTATCTTCTCTAGACCAGTCGTGAAGAGTAACGCCCATTTCATTTAAAGCTTTAACAGCTTCAGCGTTTTTTCTTTCAACTAAGCTAGTGATAGTTCTTCCAGCAATTTCTATTGCAGCTTTCATAGCACCTTGCTCATGTGGCTTTAACTTGTTCCATACTTTTGTGTTACAAGCTAAGTGGTCAGCCGGCATAGAGTGGAAACCTGGGTATGTAGCATATTTGTTTTGCTCATAGTGTCCACCAGCATAGTTAGTTGCTAAAGATGAATAATCAGCACCATCGATTAGACCAGTTTGTAAAGCTGTAGGAACTTCACCAAAGTCCATAACGATTGGCTTCGCACCTAAAGTTGTAAAGATCATACTTTCCATTCCTGGAGGTGATCTAAATTTAAAGTCTTTCAATGAAGCAACATCTGGAATTGGTCTGCTAGATATTAAAGACTCATGTCCTGGTATCCACCAACCAATTAAAGTCATTCCATATTTGTTGTATAATGCATCAACAGCTTCTTGAGCACCTGGGTAGTTCAAGAATTCATATTGTTGGTATGGGTTATCGTATCCACCCATTACATCACCTGCGAATTGGAACGCTGCATTTTTACCAGTTTGGTAACCAGCACCAGTCATATCACAATCGATAATTCCAGTTTGTGCAGAGTTAAATACCTCAGCAGATTTACCTGTTACTGAAGATGAGTAGAACATTTCAATTTTCAAGCTTCCACCAGAAAACTTTTCTACATTTTTTGCGAACTGAGCCGCAACTTCACCATTTGGTGAGCTAGCAGTAAAGTGAGTTTCAATCTTTAAAGTCTTTGCATTTGCAGAGCCAAATAAAGCAACTGAAACCATAGCCACCGCTGCTAAAGTTTTAGATATTAATTTAAACATTATCTTCCTCTCGTTTATGTTTTTTGAAAGTTAATCATAAATGATTTTCTATTTCAATTAAATCAGTTTAGTTATTATATATAGAAATTATATATATTTTATAAACACATAGGTTAGAATTGTTCTAAACTACTTCTGAAATCAAAGGTTTTTCATTAAAAAAACAATAGATATTGTCTACTGCCATCATGCTCATTGCAAGACGTGTTTCATGTGTCGCACTACCTACATGAGGAAGTACAAAACAGTTATCTAATTTTAAATATCTATTATCTAAATTTGGTTCATTGTTAAAAACATCTAAACCAGCTGCATAAATTTTTTTATTTTCTAATGCATCAATCAAAGCATCGTCATCAATTGTTGATCCTCTTGATGTGTTTATAACAACAGCATGTTTTGGTAATAAGCTAATTGTATTTTTATTAAGAATGTATTTTGTTTCTGCGGTGGCTGGTGTGTGTATGCTTACAAAATCGCAATTTGGTAACATTGAATTTAAATCTGAATAATATTTTGCACCATCCTCTAAATCTGCAGACAACTTATTTCTATTATAATAAATTATTTTCATGCCAAATGCTTTTGCACTTTTAGCAGCCATTCGTCCTATTCGTCCCATACCAATAATACCTAACGTTTTGCCAGTAACTGAATTACCAATCATAAATTTAGTTAAGTCAGGTTTTTGATTTTTCCAATTATCAGTTCTAACTAAATTATAAGCTTCACCAATTCTTCTTGAGGCAGCTAATATTAAAAGAATAGTTAGCTCTGCAACAGCTTCGTTTAATACGTTAGGTGTATTGGTAACTTTTATTTTTTTTTCTAAAGCAGAGTTAACAGAAATATTATCGTACCCTACTCCTACCTGAGCAATGATTTTTAATTTACCATTTAGATTATTAAAAAAATTTTCTCCAATTTTATCAAATCCTGTAGAAATCATCCCATCATAGTCATTTATTATCTTAATTAATTCACTTTCTGGAATTGGCTCGTCTTTTGGATTTAATGTTACATCAAATTCTTTACTTAATTTTTCTTCTGCTAAATCTGAAATTTTTCTAGAAACTAATATCTTTGGTTTCATTTAATGAGAGTCTCTAGGTAAACCTTTTGTATGAGATACATCCAAATATTTTCCTCTAGAATTAATACAAGCACCATCATCTAATTGACCTACTGTATTTCTGAATATTTCTTGCCAAGGAGTTTGATTATTTGCTTTAAATTTCTTTTTATTTTTTCTTCGCTTCTTAAACTCAGCCTGAGAAATTAGTAAATCAACTCTTCTTTTATTTAGATCAATTTTAATTTTATCACCTGTTTTAACTATTCCAAGATCTCCTCCAACCGCAGACTCTGGTGATACATGAAGTATTGAAGGACTTTCAGATGTTCCACTTTGTCTTCCATCTCCTAAAGTAGGTAGATGTCTAATACCTTTCTTAAGTAACCTGTCAGGTGGTTGCATGTTAACAACTTCTGCAGAACCAGGATATCCTACTGGACCACATCCTCTAACAATTAATATTGAGTTCTCATCAATTTTTAATTTCTTATCATTAAGTCTTTTGTGATAATCTTCAGGACCTTCAAAAACAATTGCCTTACACTCAAAAGCATTAGGGTGTTTAGGATTTGACAGATATTGATCTCTAAATTCTTTACTAATTACTGATGTTTTCATTATTGCAGATGAGAAGAAATTACTTCTCATAACTAAGAAACCAGCTTTTTCAGTTAGAGCATTTTTAAATGTTTTGATTACTTTGCTATCTACATCAATTTTCTTTTTCAAATTTTCACCTACTGTTTTTCCAGTTACAGTTTTTATATTGGTGTGAATTTTTTTATTCTTAATTAATTCTTTCATAACTGCTGGTATTGCGCCCGCTCTGTGGAAGCTTTCCATTAAATATTCACCAGCTGGCTGACAATTGACTAGCAATGGAATATCGTGACCTAATTTTTGCCAATCAGATAAATCAAACTTAATTCCCATGTGTTTAGCTATTGCACTTAAATGTGTTGTGCAGTTACTTGATCCACCTATTGCACTTGCAACAACAACTGCGTTTTCAAATGCTTTACGTGTCATGATTTTTGATGGTGTTAAGTCTTCATGAACCATTCCAACAATTCTTTTTCCTGTTTCATATGAAATCTGTTGTCTTTCTCTGTAAGGTGCAGGAATTACAGCTCCTCCAGGTAAAGACATGCCTAAAGCTTCTGCAACTGAATTCATTGAAGATGCTGTTCCCATAGTATTACAATGCCCAGCACTTGGTGCAGAGGATGCAACCATGTCCATAAATTCTTCGTATTTAATTTCTCCTTTAGCTAACATCTTTCTAGCTTCCCAAACCACTAATCCAGATCCGGCAAGTTTTCCTTTGTAAACTCCATCTAACATTGGACCACCTGAAAGAACTATTGCAGGAATATTAACTGTGGCTGCTGCCATTAAGGCTGCTGGAGTAGTTTTATCGCATCCTGTAGTTAAAATAACTCCGTCGATTGGATAGCCATATAAAACTTCTACTAAAGATAAATAAGATAAATTTCTATCCAACATTGCTGTTGGTCTTTTTCCAGTTTCTTGAATAGGGTGAGTTGGAAATTCCATTGGAATTCCTCCAGCTCTTCTGATCCCATCTTTAATTCTTTTAGTCAAAGACATAAAATGTCTGTTACATGGAGAAAGATCACTGCCCGATTGAGCAATACCTATAATTGGATTTCCTGATTGTAATTCTTTTCTCGTAAGACCATAGTTTAAATATCTTTCCAAATATAATGCGGTCATATCTGGATTTTTTGGGTTATTGAACCACTGCTGACTTCTAAAGGCTTTTTTTCTTTTTTTAGGCATAAATTTTATTAATGGTTTGCAAGAGATAATAGTTATATAATATTTTAATGAATAATCTAATAGTTTTAAATGGCAATGACAATGTTGGCGTAAGTCAATTTATCATACCAGAAAAAACTAAAATTGAAGGTCACGATATAAGTACTTTAGATCCAATCCCTTTTGGTCATAAAGTATGTTTAAAAGAGATTAAAAAAGGTGATCCTATTATTAAATATGATCAAATTATTGGATTTGCTTTAAATGATATTAAACCAGGAGAGCATGTTCACTCTCATAATTTAGAATTTAGAGAATTTAAAAGAGATTTCAAAGTAACTGATAAATCAAACAATGTTGACGAAAAAGCAGATACTTTTTTCAATGGAATTTTAAGAGACAACGGCCAAGTAGCTACAAGAAATTATATTGGAATAGTTAGTACCGTTAATTGCTCTGCAACAGTTACAAAAATGATTGTTGAGAAAATAAAGTATTCAGAAATTTTAAAAGATTATCCAAATATAGATGGAATTGTGCCTATTACTCATTCAACAGGATGTGGAATGAATACTGAAAGTGAAGGAATGCAAATTTTCCAAAGAACAATTGATGGTTTTAAAAATCATCCAAATTTTTCTCATGTTTTTGTTATAGGTTTAGGTTGTGAATGTGCTCAGGTAAGTTTATTTGACGAGTCATTAAAGAAACATAACCGAATTCATTTTCTAACAATCCAAGATGAGGGTGGAACTAAAAAAATTGTTGATAAAGTATTATCTCAAATAAAAAATCTTTTATCTGAAGCAAATAATGTTCAAAGAACATCTCAGCCTGTTAGTCATTTAACTTTAGCCTTACAGTGTGGAGGATCTGATGGTTATTCAGGAATTACAGCAAATCCTGCATTGGGAGTGGCTGCAGATCTTTTAGTTAAAAAAGGTGGAAGTTCAATTTTATCTGAAACTCCAGAAATTTATGGGGCAGAACATTTATTAATTAATAGAGCTAATTCACAACAAACTGCAGATAAATTAATAAAAAGAATAGAGTGGTGGAGGCATTATACATCGATAAATAATAGTTCTATGGATAATAACCCTGCCCCAGGAAACAAAAAAGGTGGTCTTACAACTATTTTAGAAAAATCTTTAGGAGCAGTTGCTAAAGGTGGAAACTCAATTTTACAAGATGTATTGAATTATGCTGAACCTCTAAAAAACAAAGGCTTTAATTTTATGGACTCACCTGGATATGATCCGGTTTCAGTTACAGGGCAAGTTGCATCAGGCGCAAATGTAATTTGTTTTACAACTGGAAGAGGATCTTGTTTTGGATGTAAACCAGTACCAAGTTTAAAGCTCTCAACAAATTCAGCAATGTTTGAAAGAATGTCAGAAGATATGGATATTAATTGCGGAACAATAGCTGAAGGAAAAGAAAAAGTTGAAGAAGTTGGTCAAAAAATATTTGAATTAGTAGTAAATACTGCATCAGGAAATAAATCTAAGAGTGAAATCAATGGCTACGGTGACGAGGAGTTTAATCCTTGGCAAGTAGGCGTTGTAATGTAAAAAATTTCCTAAAGTGCAAAATCAAACATCTTTATTAAAGGTAATTATATTAGCTGCAGGTGGTTTCTTTATGTTTGTTTGTATGGATTCTACTGCAAAATATCTAGGAACAGTCATGCCCATTCCACAGGCTATATGGGGAAGATTTTTTTTCCATTTAGTTTCCTTGATAATATTTTTTTTAATATTGAAACCCAAAGTAAATTTAAAAAAAAATTTTAAAGTTCAAATTATTCGATCTACATTAATGGTGACGGCTACCTCTTTTATGTTTTTTTCCCTACAAAAATTTGACTTGGTTGATATATATGTTGTTTTCTTTAGCGCACCTTTAATAGTTTCATTACTTTCTGCTTATTTTTTAAAAGATATTTTATCTTTTAAAGGAATTCTTCTAATGCTCCTTAGTTTTGGTTCTATTATTTATTCTTTAGGACCAACCATGAAAATATTTAGTTTGGATTTAATTTTTCCAATTGTCCCACCTATTTGTTGGGCATTATATCAATTTTTTACAAAAATTGTTTCAGGGGACAATGATCCATTTTCAGCAATATTTTATACTTCGATTTTAGGAGCAATCATATTTAGTATTTATATATTTTTTAATTGGGTCCCATTAGAAAAAAATATCTTTTGGCTTTATTTGTTCCTACTTGGTTTTGCAGGATTTGTTAGTCATTCTCTAGTAATTTACGCAATACAACTTTCTAATTTATCATTTATAACTAACTTTCAATATTCTCAATTAGTCTGGTCTACAATTATAAATTTCCTAATTTTTGGTGTTCCATTAGATGTAAACAAAATTATTGGAGTAGTTGGAATTATAGTTTTTGGTATACTATTTATAAGAACAGAAGGATCAAAAAAAACAACTTAAAGAGGAATTAATGAAAAATATTGGTTTTATTGGTGTGGGTTATATGGGTTATGGAATAGCCAAAAATGTTTTAAAGCAAAAAAATAATCTTTTTGTAATTGCTAACAAAAATCGTAAACCTATTGAAAAGATAGTAAGTGAGGGAGCTAAAGAAGTTAAATCTTTTGAAGATTTTGCATCTAAAAATTTAGATGCTTTGTTTATGTGTGTTACCAATACACCCATTGCGAAATCTATTTCAGAAAAATTATCAAATATCTTGAGTGATAAAACAATTGTAATTGATATTACTACTCACAATAAAACAGGCTCTATTGAAACTGAGGCAATTTTTAAATCAAATAATATCAACTACGTTGAATGTCCAGTAATGGGAGGACCTGTTCAAGCAGAAGAAGGTGTTTTAGGTGGTATTGTTGGGGCATCAGATGAGAACTTTAAAATAGCAGAGCCTTATTTTAATATATTTTGTAAGGATTATTTTCATTTTGGTCCAGTTGGCATGGGTGCAAAATCAAAACTTTTAAATAACTTTTTATCTTTAGGAAATGGAGCATTGGTAAATCATTTAGCAAAATGCGCTACAGGATTAGGATTAGATCTAAAGAAAGTATTTGATGTTGCAAAGCTAGGATCTGGAAACTCTGCGGCTCTAAACAGAGTTTTTGATAACTTACTTAAAGGTGATTACACAGGATTTAAATTTACCGCAAGTAACTCTGTTAAAGATTTAACTTACATTCAGGATCTTTTAAAAGATTTTCCTGAAGCTGAAAAAGTTGCTGAACTAAATAAAAATTATTTTCAAAAAGCTGTTGATGATGGTTATGGAGAAAATTTTATTAGTGAATTAATTAATAAAAAATAATTGAAGGAAGTTAAATAAGATATCGGGAATCTACTAAAGCAGTAGGTTGTATTCAACTTATTTATTTGCATTAAATGCAAATAAATTTATTGAAAATAATTTTGATATAATTATCTTTTTATATGAAGGAGGTTTATGTTAAAATTGCTACCACCTGATACTTAGCTGAAGATCTTTAGATATAAAAAAACTTAAAATAATAAAATCCGTTTGGATTTAATGCCAAAGAGGCGATAAAAAGGGAGCTCTTTAGGTATCAACTAAAGAGCGAACCCTTTAAAAATTAATTTTTAGACTTTAATATTTCTAGCGGAAGTGGTGCTTCTGGATATTTTTTTTCACACAACTTTTCATAAATTTCACAAAAGTTAAAAATTGTTTTTACAACTTCGTTTTCGTCTTTTGAGTTTAATTTTGTAATTAGTTTATCTCGATCTTTTTCTAACTCTTTAATTTGCTCACCTGAAAAAAATTCTCCAGTTTCTATTTCCCAGTAAGTATCCTCTAATTCTACTTCACTTAATTCATTTAATTTTTTTTGTAACATTATAATTGTTTCATCATCAGTTTCTGTATTTCTCATAGGAGAATTTTTTAATTTGCCCAAACATTTGTCTCTTAAACCATCAATAAAATGATCATAGGGTTTTCCTAAACTTAATTCTTTAAAATGATTACTAATAAAATATTTTTTTATTGCTGAATCTGTAGAAATTTTTTCTTTACCCTTAATTATTGCAACTTGAACATATATCTCTTGAGAAACGTATTCCTCTATATGATCTGTTACTGATACTGGAAGCATTGTTTATTTTAAGATTTTAGCCTATCGTTATTTGAGTCAAAAGCAGGTTCATCAATAACTTTTGATTTAACATCTTTTCCTTGAATTTTAATCAAAAACTCATTGCCAACTTTTGCTAATTCAGTTTTGACATATCCAAAAGCTAAACTTTTGTTTACTCTATACCCATAAGCACCTGATGTTGTAAGACCAACTATATTACCATTAGAGTAAATTGGTTCATTTCCATGAGCATCCGCATCTACAGCATCAACTTCCATATAAACTAATTTAATTTTTGGACCATTTTTTATTAAATTCGATACAATTTTGGATCCTTTAAATTCAGATTTTTTTTCAATATTAAAAAATCTTTCCAACCCTGCTTCAACTACACTAATTTCTGGCGTTAATTCTGACCCCCAACCTCTGTATCCCTTCTCAATTCTCATAGAATTCATTGCATGAGCTCCAAAATCTATAATATCAAATTCCTTACCAGCCTCAGTTAATAAATCATATAGTTTTTCCATATCTTTAAAGTCATGATGCAGTTCCCAACCTAGTTCGCCCATATAGTTTACTCTTAAGGCTGTTACAGCAATGTTACCTAAACTTATTTTCTTACTTTTTAACCAAGGGAAATTTTCATTTCCTAAATCTGTATCTGTTAATTTTTGTAAAACCATTCTTGATTTTGGTCCTATAATACCAATTACACCTTTGTCTAAAGTTATATTTTTAATTTTAACTTTTTCGTTTTCTTTTTTATTCTGATTTAGCCAATCCAAATCTCTAATTTCTGATACTGCACCTGATAATGCGTAATAATGGTTATCTTTTAATTTAGTTAAAGTTAGTTCAGTTTGAATTCTTCCAATATCATTTAAAAGATGAGTTAAAACAATACTTCCATCTTTTTTTGGAACTCTATTAACACAAAGTCTTTCTAAAAAATTATAACTATCTTCTCCAGTAATTTCATATTTTGAAAAAGTTGATAAATCTATCAAGCCTACATTGTTGTGAACATGTAGACATTCTTTTTGAATTATAGGAAATAAATTATTTCTTTTATAACTTAATTCTTCTTTAGTATTATCTTTATTAAACCAAGCTGGTTTTTCCCATCCATATAAATCAAAATATTCAGCACCTTTTTCTTTCAACTTTTGGTAAATTGGTGTTGTTTTCATTGGTCTTCCAACCTCTACAACATCATTAGGCATTGGAGTTACATACATTCTTCGATATTGCTCTTTTGATTTTTCAACTGAATAATTTTTATCAACCCAACTCATGTATCTTCTTGGTTCGAATTCCATCATATTTATTTCTGAGTCACCATGTACAATCCACTGAGCCATATATTTCCCAGCTCCCCCTCCATGAGCAATTCCAATACTTGCTGCACAAAACATCCAAAAGTTTTTAAGTCCGGGTGCAGGACCGGCTAAAAAATTATCATCAGGAGTGTGTGTAATAGGACCACATATAATTCTTTTAATACCTACATCTTTAAACTGTGGAATACGATCCATTCCTTTTTCTAAGTGTTCTGCAATTCTATCAAGATCTGGATCTAACAACTCCATATCAAATTTCCAATCCATTCCATCTAAAGCCCAAGCTGCTACATCTTTTTCATAAGGACCAATTAAAAGTCCTTTACCCTCTTGTCTTAGATAAGAAGAAGAGTCTGGATCTCTTACAACTGGTAATTCTTTACTTAATTTTTCTATTTCAGGATGTGCTTCTGTAACTAAGTATTGATGGATCATATTTATACTTGGAACATTTTTTAAACCAACCATCTGTGCTACTTCTGGACAAAAACTTCCTGCAGCATTAACAACATGCTCACAAACAATATCACCCTTTTCAGTAATTACTTTCCACTCTCCTGAAGGCAATTGTTCAATATCAGTTACTCTATTTTTTCTATAAATTTTGGCTCCACCATTTCTTGCTCCTTTAGCCATTGCATTTGTTGTGCTTGTTGGATCTGTGTAGCCATCTTCTGGAGTTAAAAAAGCACCTTTAATTCCATCTAATTTTATAAAAGGATGATATTGATGAATTTCTTCTGTTGATATAATTGAACATGGAGAACCAGCTATATCTAAAATTCCTTTAGTATAATCAAACCACTCAAGATCCTCTTTGGTATAAGCTAACCTTAAACTTCCTGTTTCATGAAATCCTGTTGGTTGCTTAGTTTCTTTTTCTAGTGACTTATAAAGGTTAGTTGAATGAAGATGAATTTTTGCAAGATTTAAACTCGTTAACATATGAGGACATTGACCTGCAGCATGCCAAGTTGATCCAGAAGTAAGTTCACTTTTTTCAATTAATACGACATCACTCCATCCTTCTTTTGTAAGATGATAGAGTAAACTAACTCCCATTATACCACCGCCAACAATTACAAGCTTTGCATGAGATTGAATTTTATCCATAAAAAAAGAAACTACTTAGATTTTAAATTAATTAAACAAAATTAATTTTAATTAACCAAAATGGGTGTGTGAATTTATTAATGCGGTTTTCTATATTTGGAATGACAGGCCTTACAATTCGCCCACATTAATTTTCCTAGAGTTCCTCTAATATCATCTGCATCTTCAATAATAGAAGTGAGTTTAATCATATCATCAGCAGATTTTTGCATTAATGCGTTGAAAGCATCTTTTTCTTCCCAGATTATAGGCAATGCCTCTGTTTTAAATCCTTCTTTAGAATTTTCTGGAAATAGATCTAACAAAGTAATGTAATTTTCATTCATTTCTTTCATTAGTTCTATCGCTTCATCAAAATCCCCATTTGAAGAAAAAGATTGTACCCTTTTAGCAGTACTATAATTCTTGCTAAATAGTGCTTTTCTACTTTTAATAATATCTTCTACTGACAACTCTGCATTAGCTAAAGAGCCAGAAAACATCATTATAAAAGACAATATTGTTGTACCAAAGATCTTCTTTGTATGTTTTAATATGATATGCATGTTAAGAACACCTTAACAGAATATGGAGTAATATCAAAGTTATTGCACTGGCTAAGCGCAATTTTACTTTTAATTCAAATTCCTCTTGGATTTTATTTAGTTGATTTAGATTTTGGGGAAGAAAGAATAACTATTGAAAATATTCATGTGTTGGTTGGGCTTGGAATATTTTATGTTGTAATTTTTAGATTACTAAATAATTTAATTAATCCTATACCAAAGTTAGGTCCTGCCACTTTTTTAGGACAAAGGTTTATTGCTAAACTAAATCATTTGTTTTTATACATAGCTATCTTATCAATAACTATATCTGGAATATTAAAAAAACTATTTAATGGTGAGTCCTTAGTGATTTTTTTTAAAAAAATAAAAATAAAAGATAATTTTGAACTTGCTGACCAATTTTACAATATTCATATCTTATCAAACTATGCTCTGATCGGTCTAGTTGTTCTACATATAAGTGCCGTTATAATTCACAAATTATTCTTTAAAGAAAATTTATTAAAGAAAATATTGTAAATAATTACTGATACATATGGAAAAATCTTCTATTGGATATATTTTAAAATTATCTATTCCAATTTTTTTTGCTAATTTAGCTATTCCACTAGTAGCTATAATTGATACTTTTTTAATGGGTAATTTGGGAAATGTTTCCTATTTATCCGCAACTTCTGTTGCAGCAAATTTATTTTCAATGATTTTTTGGAGCTTTGGATTTTTAAGAATGGGAACAGTCGGTATGGTTTCTCAAGCAAATGGAGCTGACAACTACAAAGAAATAATTAATATTATTTTAAGAAATTTGTTATTTGTAATTATCCTTTCTATTGTCTTATTTTTTACTCAGAATTTAATTCTTAAGATAAGTCTACAAATATTTGATCTAAATTCACAAACTACTATTTTTTATGAAGAATATTTTAAAATTAGAATTTATTCAGCTCCAGGTGAACTTACTCTTTATATTATAACAGGTCTTTTTGTTGGATTACAAAAAACTAAAATTTCAAGTATTGCTGTAGGATTTTTCTCAATATTAAATATTATATTGAGCATAATTCTCGTAACTCAATACAATTTAAATATTAAAGGTGTTGCATATGGAACTCTTTTTTCTGGAATAATTACCTCTACTGTTTTTTTAATTTATACTTTTTTTTATTTAAACAAGCTTACAAAGATTAATTTTATAATAAGGGAAATTGTTGATCTAAATAAATTAAAAAATATTTTTAATATTAATTTTAATATTTTTATTCGAACTATATTACTTACTTTTTCTTTTTTGTGGTTCACGTACCTTGGATCAAAAATTGGAGAAGAGTATATTGCTGCTAATGCAATATTAATTAATCTTGTTTTTCTATCTGCATTTATTTTAGATGCTTACGCATTTTCAACAGAAGGAATTATCGGTTATTCTTTGGGTAAAAAAGATAAAAATTTATTCAGCTCAATAGTTAAAAATTCTTTTATTTTAAGTTCGATAACAGGCTCAGGTATCTCTATTATTTATTATTTTGTTCACAAGAATGTGATTTATATGATGTCCGATATTGATTTAATAAGATCTTTAAGTTTAGATTATTCAATATGGATGATTATTTTGCCTTTTTTTGCATCTTTTTGTTATCAATTTGATGGTATTTTTATCGGAGCATCTCAAACAAAAGAAATTAGAAACGCTATGTTTTTTTCAGTTTCTATATATTTGTCAATTTCTTTAATTCTCACAAATTATATTTCAAATGACGGGATATGGATATCGCTAACGATTTTTATGATCCTAAGAGCTTTGTCTTTATACTATTATTTAAATAGGATTTATTTAAGATTTAATGGCAACTAATACCAAATTTCTTTAATCTCCAATAATTATAAGGCCATGGAGTTAAAAAACCAACAATAAGCATTATAGGTACTACCCACCATGTTAACATGGCTCCTCCTGTTAGAAGATAATCTGTTAAATTCATTGCAGCTTCCATGCTTACCATAGAAATAAAACTCATTCCAAAGGCTGTTTTTAATGCATCTTTAAAAGTAAAGTTTTGTTTCAATAAAATAATTGTCTCTAAAATTATACTGGTGATTAGTCCATTTATAATTGCTAAAGTCATGATTGCAAAAACTGGCCACGGAATTCCAGTTAATTGAAAATATAAAATTGTACCAAAGTCTCCAATAGCACAACCCAATAAACACCATGCAGTATTTTTTGCACTTCTTCTCCAAGTGTGCTTACATGACCAATTCAATGTTGCAACTGTGCTCATTTCTTGCTCATATTAATTTGAAATTCATACAGATCAAGTGGCCAGTAAGATTTAATATAAGCTAAGACGCTATCTATCTCTTTATCTGACAATTTATCTTCGAAACCCATCATTTTTCCTTCATAATTTTTAACCAATTTAGCTAACCCATACTTTATTATAGCATGCAACGTTTTATCATCATGATGCCAAGTATGACCAGTGCCATTTAATGGAGGTGCTTTTCTATGTCCATCATCATCTAAATCTTTCCAATTTTTTGCTCCTGATAAATCTATCATGTGACATGAAACACAGTTTTGATTATATACTAGTTCTCCTCTTTTGATCATCAATGAAGAGTCTGTTGTAATTGGAAAATGATTATGAGCAAGTGAAACGTTATTAAAAAACAATAATAAGAAAATTATTTTTATAAGATTCATAATATTTAATTTCATCTTATTAATTAATTTTTAAGCCTTTTTTTTTCCATTTTTCTAAACCACCAATTAAGTGAAAGCAATTACCAAAATTATATGATTTAGAAATCTGAACTGCCAAAGTAGATCTGTGTCCATGAGCACAGTAAAAAAGAATTTTTTTATTTTTTAAACTATCTTTATTTTTTTCAATGTAATCATGCATAGAAGGAAATGGAACTATATTGCTGTTATCCAGTTTTCCTTCTTTATCTATTTCATTTTGCTCTCTTAAATCTATTAAAACTGTATTTTCCTCTTTTTTAATTTTGTTAAATTCTTCTGGCTCAATACCATTGTTTACTTTTTGACGGTTTAAATCGATACCTAATTTAAGATTACTAGGAACTGCAACATCCATCATTTTGGGATCTGGTAAATTTAAATTATTCATAATATCTACATACTCTTGAACTGATTTTACCTGTAATCTTGGATTAAATTGTCTCTCTTCTAGGATGGTACTTACCATTTCTCCTTTATAATCATGTGCTGGATAAACTAGAGTTTGATCAGGTAGTTTTAATAATTTGTTAAATATTGAGTTATAAGAGTCTTTAGGATCACCGTTTTGAAAGTCTGTTCTACCTGTACCTCTAATTAATAATGTATCTCCTGTAAAAACTCTATCACCCATCAAAAAACTAAAGCTCTCAGAAGTATGACCGGGAGTGTATAAAGCTTGTAAATCAATTCCATCTATTTTGATTATCTCTTCATCTGATACTCTCATTGCCACTACATCAGCAGGTGTTTTATTGCCCATAACAGTTACACAATTAGTTTTATCTCTTAGTTCAGCAATTCCAGAGATATGATCTGCATGAATATGGGTATCTATCACCTTTACTAATTTTAAATCTAATTGATTTAACAAATTAATATACTGATCAACTTTTTCTAATACTGGATCAATTATTAAAGCTTCGCGTCCTCTTCCGGATGCAATTAAATATGTATAAGTGCTAGAAACAGTATCGAATATCTGTCTAAAAATCATTTTATATAAATATCAAAAACCAATAAGAAATTAAACCAGACAAAATAGTTGCGATTATATTTCTTGAAAAATAACCAACAATTACAGCAACAATTGCAGCAAATATTTTAGGGTTATCCATTTCAATGAATTCACCATAATCATTAATAAAAATTCCTGGAAATATTATTGCAGGAAACACTGCCGATGGAACATAAGCTAATACAGCTTTTATTTTATCTCCCAACATGTCTCTACTCACTAAAGCTACCATCGTCATTCTAGTAAAGTAAGTTAATATTCCTGCAACAATAATTGACAACCAAGTCATTTTATTTTTTTAACCTCAATATTAAAGCTGCAACAAACAAAGCAAGTATAGGTGAAATAATTATATAGGATCTAAATGGAGCATCATAAAACAATAACGAACTCAATCCACATACAATCATCACAATTAAGTGATCAATTTTTTTTAAATCTTGTATTACAATTGCTATAAACGTAAGTGGTATTGCAAATTTTAAACCAAGTTCTTCTGGAACAAATGAACCTAAAATTATTCCTGATAATGTAGAAATTTGCCAACAAACCCACATTGTGCAACCTGTACCAATTAAATGATAATGTAAGTATTGCTCTGATTTATTTTTTTTAAAAAATTTATTAGACTCTGCAAAACCTTGATCAACAATGATATATGAGATTAATAATTTTTTTATTAATGATAATTTTTCTAAGTACTCTGATAAGACTGCGCCATATAAAAGATGTCTTGAATTAATAACTCCTACAGATGTTGCTGCTATCAATCCAGATGCACCTCCTGATAATAATTGCAAAAAAACAATTTGTGATGCGCCCCCAAAAATAATAATGGACATTGCATAAACCAATAGAGGATCAAATCCTAATTCAACACCGATAGCTCCACAAATTATTCCAAATGGAACCACAGACAACATATGAGGAGAAATATCTATCATTCCTCGGGTAAATAATTGTTTTTTAGTAAGCATTTAATTTGGTTCTATTAAAAACAAACTATGTGATCAATGTTAATTGGACGTTTAATTCCAAATTTTTCATCAATTTCATGTTGATGAACATGATGTGAGTGAACAAAAACAGGGATTAATAAATCACTATTTGTCTTTAAAGTATAAATAAAATTAGTTCCTCTAAATTTTCTATCTACCACTTCTAATTTTAAATTACTTTTATCATCATGTTCAAGGTCTTCTGGCTGTAACAATAATTGAACTTTAGAACCCTTTGGGTAATGTTTAGTAAAATTGCCTTTAATCGTTCCTAAATCTTCATTTTCTAAAGTATTTTCATCTGTAACTTTTGCTGGAATCAGAATACCTCTATTTAAAAAGTTGACTACATCAATGGAGCTTGGGAAGTGATATACATTATAAGGATCATCAAATTGTTTGAGTTCACCATCTAAAATAATTCCACATTTATTACCCAGATAAAAAGCTTCATAAGAATCGTGCGTAACAATTATTGTTGTAATTTTTAAATCTTTTAAAATTTGCTTTAATTTTACTTGTATTTCCTCCTTAAAACTTTGATCAATATTCGATAATGGTTCATCTAATAACAATAAGTCTGGATTTGAAAGCAAAGATCTGGCTAAAGAGGCTCTTTGTGCTTCACCAGAACTAATTTCATGAGGATATTTATCTAAAATTTTTTCTAAATGAAGAAATTTAACAATTTCTTTTAAATTTAAACCTTTTTTCTTCTTTTTATTTCTCTCAGCACCAAAATTAATATTTTCCAATACATTATAATGAGGAAATAGAGAGTTATCTTGAAACGCTAAAGATATATTTCTATCTTCAGGTTCAGTGTGGTAATCCTTGGATGAAATAATTTTATTTTTTAAAATAATTTTACCTGATTGAATCTTTTCAAGTCCAGCAATAGTTCTTAAAATTGTAGTTTTCCCAATTCCTGAAGGACCAAGTAGACAAACTACGTCACCTTCATTTTCAATATTAAATGAAACATTGGTTACTTTATTTTTAGAGCTTGCAGCAAAAGTAACGTTTTCAATTTCTAAAAAATTATTCTTCATAATTAATTATCCTTAACCATATACTTTGATGTAATTAAAATAAAAACGCTTGCAATAACAATTAAAATTATAGAAGGTGCTGCAGCAGCTTCTAATAGATCTTGAGATGCAAATATATGCGCTTGAGTAGCAAATGTTTCAAAATTAAATGGTCTCATAATCAGTGTCATTGGTAATTCTTTTATTATTTCTATAGATAACAATATGCCAACTAATAATACAGAATTTTTAAGATAAGGAACATGAATATTTAAAAATGTTTTTAATTTTGAATAACCTAATAAATATGCACTTTCATCTATTGAATAATTTATCTTTAAATATCCAGATTTAATTCCATTATTAGCTAAAGAATAAAATCTTACAAAATAAACAATGACTAATCCTAATATTGATCCAATAAAAATAGGTTTTATTTCAAAAAAATAAATTATATTTTTATCAAACCAAGATATGAATGTAATGAAAGCTACAGCTAAAATTATACCCGGTACAGCATAACCAGTAATTGAAAATGTTGTTAGAGCATTTAAAAACTTATTTTTGCTAATTCTATTTCCATAATTTGAAACAAAAGATAGAAAAATTAAAAGAAATCCAGATAAAAAAACTAGTATTAGGGTGTTTGAAAGTAATTCAGCAATATTTAAATCTATAAAATGTTTTGGAAATTTTATTGTCCAATAAAACATTTGTAACACTGGAAATAAAAAGCTTAAAATAAATATTAATGAGCAAAAAATTATTGCCATTAAAGATTTATTTCCATTTAATTTTTTTAAAGTTTTTCTTTTAAAATTTCCTTTAGCTGGGGAATGATATTGTGCTTTTTTTCTAGAAAAATTTTCTAAAAAAAATAATCCAAAAATAAATATTAAAAGAAAAAATGATATTCTATTCGCTAGAGCCAGATCATCAAAAGAAATCCATGCATCATAAATACCCGTGGTTAAAGTTGATATTCCAAAAAATGATACAGCTCCAAAATCAGATAGAGTTTCCATTGCAACTAAAGACAAACCTGCAATAATTGCTGGTCTTGCTGAAGGTAAAATAATATTAAAAAACGTTTTTTTGTCTGAAAATCCAAGGTTTTTACCTAATTCAATTAAATTTTGAGATTGATGCTGAAATGAAGCTCTTGTTAAAACATAAACATAGCCAAATAAAGAGAAGGAAATTGAAATTATAGCACCCAACATTCCATCAAATTTAGGAATAATTTCGTTAAAATTACCATCTCCAAATAAATTTTCTAAAATTGAAAAAGCTGTTCCATAATTTTCAAAAAAAGCAGTGAGTGAATACGCATATATATAAGCTGGAACAGCAAATGATAATATTAATGCCCATTTAAAGAAACTTACCCCTGGAAAATCATAAAATGAAACTAAGTATGCACAACCAACTCCAATTACCAATGTAACCAAGATTACTCCCAATAAAAGAAATAATGAATTAAAAATATATTCAAATAAGAAAGTGTCTTTTATTATTGAAAAATATTCTCCCGTTGGTTTAAAAAAACTACTAAATACAGTTACGATTGGTATAGCAACAATTATAGAAATAAATAAGGAAGTTAAAAACCAAATATTAATTTTATGACTCATTTATTTCCAGCCAGCTTTCAACATTATCTCTAAGGCATCAGCTTGGTTTTTTTGATAATCATCTACTTTAGTTGTTAAATCTTGTTTAAAATTCATTCCCATTTTTTGAACTATTGGATGAGGCTTAACACTTTCTAGCATTGGATATTCAAATGTATTATTTACAATGTGCTCTTGTGCTTCTTTTGTTAAAAGAAACTCTAATAATTTTTTGGCATTCTGAGGGTTGGGAGAATTTTTTAGGATGCCACCACCACTGACATTCATGTGTGCTCCTCTATCATTTTGATTTGGGAAAAAAGGTAATACTTTTAAAGCAGCTTTTTTTTGATCCTCTCCTTTTTGGCCTGATAACATTAATGCATAATAATATGTGTTTGCTATAGCTAGTTCAGCCTCTCCTGCTGCAACAGCTAAAATTTGCGCCCTATCATTACCTTTAGGTTTTCTTGCAAAATTTGAAACTAAATTTTTAGCCCATTGTTGTGTTTGATCTTTTCCATTATTTTTAATTAATGATGCTACGAGGGATTGGTTGTATATATTGTTTGATTTTCTTATAACAATTTTTGCTTTCCATTTTTTATCAGCTAAATCTTCATATTTAATTCCATTTAAATCTTCCAAACTGATTTTATTTGGATCGTAATAGAAAATTCTTGCTCTCTTTGAAATCCCTGTCCAATTTTGCGACCTAAAGTTTGAAGGAACTGCTAATTCAATAGCTGGTGTTATTGAGTTTTGAAAAAAACCTTTAGAATCTAAATCACCCAATCTTCCCGCATCTGACGTTATATATAAATCAGCTTTAGAGCTCTCTGCTTCTTCAATTATCCTTTTTTCAAGTGCTTTGTCTTTTCCAGAAACAACATTTACTCTAATTCCAGTTTTAGCAGTAAACTTCTCATATAATTGTAAGTCAGAATCATAATGCCTTGCGCTAAAAACATTTACCTCAGCCGCATAAGAGAATTTTGCAAGAAATATAAAAATTATTGTAAATAAATTAAATTTTTTAATCATAATTTTGCGAATGAGAATTATTCTCAATGAGAATGATTATCAATCGCATATTTTATAAAATTATGCAAGAAAATTAGTTAAATATTGAAAAATAAGGGAAATTTTATTTCCAATCACCGATTTTGCTGAATAAGAAATTTCTAAATGCTTGAACTCTAGCAGTATTTTTTAATGATTGAGGATAAACAAAGTGAGCTTCTGTTATAGGCCCTTCTACTTTCGGGAGTACTTTAATTACATTGTTTGAGTTTGTTACTAGATATTCAGGAAGTGCAGCCAATCCTACTCCAGACTCTACTGCTAACAATAGCCCCATTACACTATTTACCTTCATGACTGATTTTCTTTTTTTACCATCATGCATTCCAATTTTTAATGCCCAATCTGGATTATAAACTGGAGAAGGTGCTCCTTTTCCAAACGAAATAAATTTATGTTTATTTAGATCATTTATTGTCTTTGGCATTCCATTTTTTTCTAAGTACTTATTTGATCCATATATATAATATTTAATATCAACTAGCTTTTTTTGAATATAATTAAGCTGTTTTGGCCTTCTCATGAAAATTCCAATATCAGCCTGTCTTGTACTTAAATCTAATTCTTTATCATCAAAGACTAATTCAATCTCAATCTCTGGATTAAGTCTCATAAATTCTTGAATTCTAGGCGTTAACCAGTGAGTACCAAAACTTCTTACTGTTGTTATAGTTAATTTTCCTGTTGGTTTATTTTTTTGATCACCTAGAGATGTTTCGACTTCTTTTAATTTACTTATTACTTCATGTGCAGTTTTAAAAACATATTCACCGTTTTCTGTAAGTGTTAATCCTCTTGCATGTCTTTCAAATAGTTGTACTTTCAAATCTTGTTCTAGGGACTGTATCTGTCTACTGATTGCAGATTGGCTAAGGTTTAAATTTACAGTAGCATTTGTAAAACTTCCAGCTTCTGCGACTGCATGAAAAATTTTTAATTTATCCCAATCCATTATTTATTCACATCCACTAATACTCTTCCAGAAATTTCACCTTTTAAAATTTTAGGATAAGTTTCAATTAGCTCCTCTAAACCTACTGTTAAAACTGATTTTTCAAGCAATTCAAAATCAATTAATTTTGATGCTTCACCCCACATAAATTCTCTTCTTTTTATACTGCAATTTGCAGAATCCATTCCCCAAACCTTAATACCTCGTAACATAAAAGGAAGTAAATTGGTGTTAAGTTCATTACTATTTGCATTTCCACATACAGCTATAATTCCATTAGGCTTTGTTTGTGCAATTGCGTTTGCTAAAATTTTTCCTCCAACGGTATCTACTACTCCATCCCATAAACCTTTATCTATTGGTCTTGGGTCTTTATCAAATTCAGCTCTATTTATAATGTTTTTTGCACCTAAAGATTTTAAATAATCTGACTTACTATCTTTTCCAGAAACTGCAGTAACATTGTAACCTAATTTTGTTAAAACCATTATTGCAACACTGCCAACGCCTCCTGTTGCCCCTGTTACTAAAACATCATTAACTTTTTCACCAAGCAAAATACTTTCTCTTGCTTGAATTGCAAAAGCACTCATTAAAGAAGTTAAGCCTGCTGTCCCTAAAATCATTGCCTGCTTGCTGCTTAAGTTATCAGGTTTTTTTACTAGGAAATCTGCATTGACTTTTGCTATCTGAGAATAACCACCAAAAAATACTTCACCGACTCTAAAACCAGTTAATATTACTTCGTCACCTGATTTAAATTTTGAATTTTCACTTTCTATTACTTTTCCTGAAAAATCTATTCCTGGTATATGCGGATACTCTTTTACTAGTCTTCCACCATTCTTTAGAATCATTCCATCTTTAAAATTTAAATCTGAATATTCTACCTGAATAGTTACATCTCCATGTTTTAAAAAACTTCTATCTAAAGATTTTACTTCTTTAGAAAAATTTTCACCATCTTGATTAAGAACTATTGCTTTGAATTGATCAGACACTTTAATCTTTTAGCGTAGTGCTAATAAATCGTAAATATCTATTTTGAAAACTTAAATCTTCTTTGAATTGACCTAAATAATAATTTGTTACCGTAGTTGCTTGTTCTTTTTTAATTCCTCTCATAGTCATACACTGATGAGTTGAATCTATTGTAACTGCAACACCTTTGGCATCTAATGATTCCATTAAAGTATTTGCAATTTGCATTGTAAGTCTCTCTTGAGTTTGAAGTCTTTTAGAAAATACTTCAACTACTCTTGCAAGTTTACTTAAACCTACAACTCTTTCTTTTGGAATATAGGCAACATGAGCTTTTCCAATAATTGGTGCCATGTGATGTTCGCAATGACTTTGCACAGAAATATTTTTTTGAACAACCATGTCATCATATCCCTCTACATCACCAAAAGTTTTATCCAAAATTTTATCTGGATCTTCTTTGTAACCTTTAAAATATTCTTTAAATGCTTTAACAACTCTTTTTGGAGTTTCTAATAAACCTTCTCTATTTGGGTCTTCGCCCATCCATGTTAAAATTGTTTTAAAAGCTTCTTCAGCATCTTTGTCTGAAATTTGCTTATTTTCATTTAACTTGTTGTCAGTGTCTTTTACTAATTTCATAGCGCCTTTTTATACAGTAATTACCTAATTTTAAAATATTTATTATATCTAGATATGTGCTACATAATCACATTCTATGTTCAAAAAAAGAGAAAATATCTACGATATCGAAGAAGGAAATCTTCTTTCACCAAAATTTGATAATGATGGCTTAATACCTGTAATTACAATGTGTTCAAAAACCAAAGACATTTTAATGCACGGCTATATGAATGTTGAAGCATTAAAAAAAACAATTGAAACCAAAGAAGCTCACTACTTTAGTAGATCTAGAAAAGCAATCTGGCACAAAGGTAAAACAAGTGGGTTCACTCAAAAAGTGACTGAGATCAGAATTGATGATGATCAAGACTCAATTTGGTTAACAGTTGATATAGGTGACGGCGCTAGTTGCCATGTTGGATACAGATCATGCTTTTATAGATCTATTCCTATGGGACCAATTGATAACGGACGTAAAGTAGAAATGGAATTTCTTGAAAAAGAAAAAAAATTTGATCCTGAAGAAGTTTATAAGGGACAACCAAATCCTACTAAAATTTAATGAGTGAAAAACAAAAAAATGTTCTAGGCGAAGATCTAGAAGAATGCTCCAATGATCCATTAACAGGTTGGTTTCGTGATGGTTGTTGTAACACTGACGAGAATGATCATGGACTTCATACAGTTTGTGCTAAAGTTACTAACGAATGCTTAGAGTGGATGAAAGAAGCAGGTAACGATTTAATTACTCCACATCCTGAATTTGGGTTTCCAGGTTTAAAAGATGGAGATGGATGGTGTTTGTGTGCTAGTTGGTATGCAAGAGCAGTTGAAGCTGGTAAAGGATGCCCAATATTTTTGAAAAGAACTCACGAAAACACTCTTAAATATGTACCTATTGAAACTTTAAAAAAGTTTGCAATAGATTTATCTTAATTTACATATTTCCATATCTTGGTCCACCACCACCTTCTGGTGTCACCCAAGTTATATTTTGTGAAGGTTCTTTAATATCGCAAGTTTTACAGTGAATACAATTTTGCGAATTAATTACAAACTTATTAACATCATTTTCTCTCTGCACTTCGTATACTCCAGCAGGACAATATCTTTGTGCAGGTTCATCAAATTTTTCTAAAGTATATTTGATTGGTAAATCAGAATCTTTAAGTTGTAAGTGGACAGGTTGATTGTCAGCATGGTTAGTTCCTGTAAGATAAACTGAACTAGTTTTATCAAAAGTTATTACATTATCGTACTTTGGATAATCAATTTTGGGCATTTGACTAGCAGGTTTTAATGTTTCATGATCTGCATGTTTATGTTTAAGAGTGAAAGGAAGCTTTCCTCTAAACAATATTTGATCAATACCCGTAAAGATAATCCCCAAAATTAATCCCCAACTAAAACTAGGTTTTACATTTCGGGCCTCAAATAATTCTTTATATAACCAACTCTTTTTAAATTTATCTTCATAATTAGATAAATCTTTATTTTCTTTTAAGTGTTCATTAATAGTTTCAGCTGCAATCATTCCACTTTTCATTGCAGTATGGGAGCCTTTTATTTTAGGCATATTTAATGTACCAGCATCACATCCTACTAGTAAGGCACCTGGCATAAACATTTTAGGTAAACTTTGAAATCCTCCCTCGATTAATGCTCTTGCGCCATATGAAATTCTTTTTCCTCCCTCTATTATTTTTTTAATTGCTGGATGAGTTTTAAATCTTTGAAACTCATCATATGGAGATAAATGCGGATTTTTGTAATCCAATCCTATTACATAGCCTAAAAACACTTGTTTATTTTCAGCATGATACATGAAGCTTCCACCATAAGTGTTGTTATCAAGTGGCCATCCAGCCGTATGCATAACTAATCCTTCTTCATGATTTTTTTCATCTATTTCCCAAATTTCTTTAAAACCAATTCCATATTGCTGGGGATCTTTTCCTTTACTCAGTTCAAATTTTTGAATTAATTGTTTTCCTAGATGACCTCTACAACCTTCAGCAAAAACTGTTACTTTTCCTAAAAGCTCAATTCCTGGTTCAAAGCTATCTTTTTTATTGCCCTCTTTATCTATACCCATATCTTGGGTAGCTACTCCTTTAACAGACCCGTCATCGTTATATAAAATTTCACTTGCTGGGAAACCTGGAAAAATTTCTACACCCAAAGCTTCTGCTTGTTCAGCTAACCATCTGCATAAATTAGCTAAACTAATAATATAATTTTTATGATTTTGTTGAACTGCTGGCAAAAGCCAAGTTGGCCAACTTAAAGATTTTGTTTTTCCTAAAAATAAAAATTTTTCTTTTGTTACTTTTGTTTTAATTGGCGAGTTAAGTTCTCTCCAATTAGGCAATAACTCGTCTAGAGCTCTAGTTTCAAAAACATTCCCGCTCAAAATATGCGCTCCTATCTCTGAAGCTTTTTCAAGCAAACAAACATTTAAATTTGAATCTAATTGTTTTAATTTAATTGCAGTCGCTAATCCTGATGGGCCACCACCAATGATTACAACATCATATTCCATAGATTCTCTAGACATAATCTAGTTTTTAACTGTAAGGATTATTTTTGTATAGTGTTTAATTTGTTCAGCTCTTCCATGAACTGAGGTAATGCTTCAAAGAGATCTGCTTCAAGTCCGTAATCTGCAACACTGAAAATCGGAGCTTCACCATCTTTATTAATTGCAACAATAACTTTACTTTCTTTCATGCCCGCTAAATGCTGAATTGCTCCTGATATTCCAACAGCTATGTATAAATCTGGCACAACAACTTTTCCAGTTTGCCCAACTTGATGATCATTGCTTATATAACCTGCATCAACTGCAGCTCTTGATGCTCCAATAGCTGCCCCAAGCTTATCAGCAATTTCTGTAATTAATTTAAAGTTATCTCCACTTTGCATTCCTCTTCCACCTGATACAACAATTCTAGCTGTACCAAGTTCAGGTCTATCAGATTTAATTTCTTCTCTTTTTACAAATTTAGTATTTGAAAATTCTTCACTAGCATCAACTTTCTCAATTGGTGCTGAGCCTCCTGAGCTTTCACAAGGTTCAAATGAAGTTGGTCTAATAGTTACACATTTTTTTGCATCATTACTTTTAACTGTTGCAAAAGCATTTCCGGCATAAATTGGTCTAACAAAAGTATCAGATGATATTACTTTGATAATGTCACTAACTTGTGAAGTATCAAGATGAGCTGCAATCCTAGGCATTAAATTTTTACCAAATGTATTTGCTGAACAAATAATATGAGAATAATTTTCTGCTAGTTTAACCACAACCGGAGCAAAATTTTCTGCAGTGAAATTTTCATAGTGTGGTGCTTCAACACTTAACACTTTTTTAATTAATGGAAGTTCTGATAATTGTTTTGATGCCTCTGCACTATTATTTCCAATTATCACAGCATGAACTTCACTATCAATTTGTGAAGCAGCTGTAGCTGCATTTAATGTAAATGGTCTTAACTCTTTATTATTATGTTCTGCTATAAGTAAAACAGCCATTATATTACCTTTGCCTCATTTTTTAATTTTTGAACTAATTCTGCTACATTAGCCACTTTTATACCCGCTTTTCTTTTTGGTGGCTCTTCTACTTTAATTTGCTCTACTCTTGGAGAAGTATCAATACCTAGATCAGATGCAGAAATTTCTTCAATTGGTTTTTTCTTCGCCTTCATAATGTTTGGAAGAGAAGCGTATCTTGGTTCATTTAGTCTTAAATCACAAGTTACAATAGCAGGAACATTTATTTCAATTGTTTCAAGTCCCTCATCAATTTCTCTAGTAACTTCTAGTTTATTTTCTTTTACATCAATCTTTGATGCAAAAGTTGCTTGTGGCCAATTTAATAATGCGCTCAACATTTGACCTGTTTGATTACAATCATCATCAATTGCTTGTTTTCCCATAAAAACTAAATCTGGTTTTTCTTTTTCAACAACTTTTTGTAAAATTTTTGAAACAGCTAAAGGTTCTAGTATTCCATCTGCTTTGACATGAATTCCTCTATCTGCTCCAACCGCTAAAGCCTTTCTAACAGTTTCTTGAGCTTTTTCTTCACCTACAGTTATTGCAACCACTTCCGTTGCCTTTCCTGCTTCTTTAATTTTTACTGCCTCTTCGATTGCATTATCATCTGGTGGATTAGTTGACATTTTTACATTGTCTGTAACTACACCAGTGCCATCCTCTTTAACTCTTATTTGAACGTTGTAATCAATAACTCTTTTTACTGCTACTAAGATTTTCATTAAGCTCTCAACAAATTATTTTCTGAATCGTATGGACTTTCATCTAAAACGGTAGCGTCATACATTTCACCTAATATATCAACTTGTAATTTGTCACCCACATTAGAACAATCAGGCTTTACCATTGCAAGAGCTATTGATTTATCTAATCTAAATCCAAACTCACCGCCTGTTGCTCTTCCAACAACTTTACCGTCTTTAAATATAGGATTATTTCCTAGAACATCTGCATCTTTAGTATTGTGAACTTCTAAAGTTACTAATTTATTGTCAAAACCTTTTTCTCTCCATTTATTAAGTGCTTCTAAACCAATAAAGTTTCCTTTATTTGGATGAATAAATCTGTCTAGTCCAGACTCATAAGGAGAATATTCAATCGATAATTCTGTTCCAACCAACTTGTAAGATTTTTCTACTCTTAAACTATTCATTGCTCTAATACCGAATGGTTTAATTCCTAAATCTTTACCAGCTTCCATTAATTTATCAAAAATATGATTTTGATACTCGATTGGATGATGAAGTTCCCATCCAAGTTCACCAACAAAATTTACTCTCATGGCATTAACTGGCGCATATCCTACATTCACATTTTTTGCTGTAAGCCATTTAAAGTTTTCATTAGAAAAATCATCTGTTGAAACTTTTTGCATTAGTTGTCTTGCTTTAGGGCCAGCAACTACCAATACGCCTGTACTATTTGTTAAATCTTCAAAAATTACAGATCCATCATCTGGCATCCATTTTTGAATCCAGTCATGATCTAATCTTAAATTAGCTCCAGCTGATACTAAATAGTAACTATTCTCTGCTTCTTTCATGATTGTAAATTCAGAATGCACACCACCTTTGGTATTTAATGCATGACATAGATTTATTCTTCCAATCTTTTTTGGAAGTTTGTTTGCAACTAAATAGTCTAAAAACTCTTCAGCTTTAGGTCCTCTTATCCTGCATTTTGCAAAAGCAGTCATGTCTAAAAGACCAACATTTTCTTTTACATTTTGACACTCTTTTTTAATTGCATCAAACCATTTTGATCTTCTAAACGACCAATCATCTTTTTGTTCCATTCCATCTGTTGCAAAAAAGTTGGGTCTTTCCCATCCAAATTTTTGTCCAAAAACTGCTCCTAAATTTTTCATTCTTTCGTAACATGGAGCTGTTCTTAAAGGTCTTGCTGCAGGTCTTTCTTCATCCGGATAGTGAACTATAAAAACATGACTGTAAGCCTCTTCATTTTTAGCTTTTAAATAAGATTTTGTTGCATAGTTTCCATATCGTCTTGGTTCAACACCCAGCATATCAATTGTTGGTTCACCATCTACAATCCATTCAGCAAGTTGCCAACCAGCACCACCTGCTGCAGTTATTCCAAAACTATGACCTTCATTAATCCAAAAATTCTTTAATCCCCAGGCAGGTCCAACAATTGGATTTCCATCAGGTGTATAACAAATTGCTCCATTATAAACTTTCTTAACTCCAACTTCTCCGAAAGCTGGAACTCTATGTATTGCTCCTTCAATATGTGGTGCTAATCTATCTAAATCTTCTTGAAATAATTCGTATTCAGAATTCTTTGATGGTCCTTCTACATAACATGCTGGTGCACCATCTTCATAAGGTCCTAAAATTAATCCACCCGCTTCTTCTCTCATATACCATCTACTATCGCTATCTCTTAAAACTCCCATTTCTGGTAAACCGTCTTTTTTTCTTTGTTGAATTAAAGGATGTGGTTCGGTTACGATGTATTGATGTTCAACAGGAATAACTGGGATATCTAATCCAACCATTTCACCAGTTTGTCTTGCAAAATTTCCAGAGCAAGAAATTACATGTTCACACTCTATTGATCCTTTATCTGTTTCAACAATCCATCCATCTTTTGTTTGTCTCATTGATAGAACAGTTGTGTTTCTATAAATCTCTGCTCCCCTATTTCTTGCACCAGTAGCTAAGGCTTGTGTTAAATCTGCTGGTTGGATGTATCCATCTTCTGGGTGTTGAATTGCTCCAACTAAATCATCTGTATGACATAGAGGCCAAATTTCTTTTACTTGTTGTGGAGTTAAAAATTTTACATCTACTCCAATCGTTCGAGCAACACCTGCGTACTGATGATACTCATCCATTCTATCTTTTGTACTTGCTAAACGAATATTTGAAACAACACTAAAGCCAACATTTTTTCCAGTTTCTTCTTCTAAAGTTTTATAAAGATTTACTGCATACTTGTGGAGTTGTCCTACAGAGTAACTCATATTAAATAACGGCAATAAACCTGCAGCATGCCAAGTTGAACCTGAGGTTAATTCTTTTCTCTCAACAAGCACTACATCAGACCAACCTTTTTTTGCTAAATGATAAAGAGCACTGACACCAACTACACCACCACCAACTACTACGACTTTAGTTTTTGTTTTCATTTCGTGATTCCTACTAAATTTTTATTAGTAACGAAACAAAAATGTATCTGTGGATAATCAAATTGAGCTGCCGAGTGGAATTGGACTTGAGACCATTGTGGTCAACCAGCAATCTTTTAAAACTCCTTCGTCTGTATATTTTTCAACCTGCCAATTGAACTTGTGATAAATTTTGTCTTTATCTAAAATAATGACCTCAAATTGGGCCCATTTGTCACTACTGCCAAGCTCTGTGATGGTGTGACGTAGATGATTAATCATCATTTTATAGGAGGCTCCTTTGATCATTCGCTTAAAATTATCTAGAGGTCCTGTAACTCTTTTATTATTTGGGTGAGCAAAGGTCCAAGTTTGCTCTATCCCTCTATCTTTATATTCTAAATCATTTTGTTTAAGACCATTAAGTTGAATTTCAACAACTTCTTTTGGAGTAATATTTTTGTTTGGATTTACCAGTTCTGAAAATGAATAAACAGTAGTTAATAATAGGATTAATAAAGTACTAAATATTATTCGCAGTTTTTCTAACATCTTCTAAGAACTCTTGTCTTTTTGAGTCGCTTACAAAAGGTACTGCAAAATATCTTCTGTAGGTAATGTTATATATGCCACACATATGAAATACCCCTCTTTTAAGTCTTCTAATCGGTAAATTTAAAAAAAATGTAGTGATAGCTAGTCTTGGTGAACCATATGTACAAAAAATTACCGCTTTCTTTTTTCTTAAATTACCAATTGGATAACCATAGTTTCCAACTAGTTGTTTAAATCTAAATGCCCATGGTGGCGCCAATACTTTATCAATCCACCCTTCAACAATTGCTGGCATTCTAAAATTCCATATTGGTGCAACTAATACAATTGTATCACACTCTTCTATTCTCTTACGATGGTCTAAAACTTCAGCACTTGGATCTTCTCCAGCAAATACAGGATCAAATTTTTCTTTGTATAAGTCTACAACGTCTACTTTGTTACCTTTTAATTCAGAATGTTTTATGAATTCATTTTTAATTGCTGCGTTAAATGAATTGTCATTATAGTGACCATAAACTAGGAAAATTTTTTTCATGATTTTTAATTAACAAAAAAAATCAAAAAAACTATAAAATTATTGTTTATTCTGAGGTTTTGTACTTACTATTGTTAATTATATAGACAAATAAAATAGGCAAAATAAGTGTAAGTAAAGTTACTACAATTAACAATATCCCAAGTTCTGAATAATCAGCAGTTGTTTGAATTTCACCTGAAACTTTATCTTTTACTTCTCTAGTAACTGTAAAAATTTGATTTAAATATTTTGTTCCTAAAGCACTTGCTGAAAGAGCCAAATTTGTAAAAGAAGCAAATACTGCAAAAAAAGTTGCTTTAAGATGTGAAGGGGCATTTTTAGCAATCCATGCCAATAAAGGAATCATTGATACCTGTCCCAATGGAGACTCTAAAGCTGTGTTAAGTATAGCTATAAATTTAGCATCAACTACACCACCTGTTATTGAAGCAGTCCAATTATGAAATCCATAATACATTCCAACACTTGGTAAAAATAAAATTGCACCAGCTATACTTAATACAACAATAATTTTTGCAATTGAGTTATTAGCCATAAATGGTCTCAATAAAACAATTCCAGCCAATGTTAAAATTGATGCCAGTAAAGACAAAATTGAAAAAAATTGTTCGTTAAAACCAAGTTCATCAATTTCAAACCACGTTAGACCAGGACCAGGACCAGGCATTGCTCTAAATATAAATATAATTACTGCAGTACCAACAATTGTTAACCTTAAATTCTCTGGCAACTCTTTTATGAGTTTAAACATCAAAAATAAAATTATAATAACTGAACCAATGAAAACAATTTCTTGTGCAAAGGGAACTTTGAAGGATCCAATTGATAAAGTAAAAATAACAAAAATTAAGCTTCCGCCAAGGATCCACCAGTTAATTTTAGTTTTTTCAGATCCTCTTTCCTCTTTAAATTCAAGTCCTTTAGATTTTAAATTTTGAATTTTCTTATTCCTCAAATATTTTGCTAAAAATACTCCTAAGATTGAAACAACAGGAATAACTAACGCATACAAATAAATTTTACCGTATAGAGTAATTTTAGCAGCCTGTTCTAGGCTGTCTACATCTCTAAATAAAATTACATTCACCAACGCAACTAAAACAGTGCCTCCAATAATTGCAAAACGACCAAGGGTTTGCATTGTTGTATGCATAATTTTAACTTGATCTTTGCTGTAATCATTTCCACTCTCATCAGTTAATGGTACAGCTTCAACAGTCATGGCATCAGCAACGACATCTTGAATTACATAACCAACAGGTGCTAAAATTACGCTAATCACAAACCAAGTCTCAACTGTGAAAATTTCAGACATGTCCTCTGTATGAATTATAAGTCCATACATAATCAGCAAACTTAAAGCGATTAAAGAAGCGCCAAAGTAAACCATATAATTTTTTCTATCCCATATAAGATCAACCAAGTGTCCTAAAGGCATTTTTAATGCCCATGGAATTCCAGCCCAGAACCCAAGCCCCGCTAAAAATGCTGCAGATAAATTTAAGTAGTCTTTAACAAAAAAAGTTCCAACTATTCCAGTTAATCCAGAAATACCAGCCGCAACATAAACCATTAAAGGAGGCAAATAAGTCCATTTAAATTGTCGACCTAAATCTAAAAAAGTGCTGTCTAAAAATTTTAAAACTTTACTCATAAGAATTATTGCTACTCATTATAGACAATTAAGAAAAATTATAAATTTATCTTAAAGAGCTTAAATTGAATGATTTAACTAAGTAAAATCCTACAAACATTGAAATAACAAAAGTTATTGAGTAAATATTCAATAAAGCAACAGAAGTTATAGCAGGACCAGGACATAATCCACCTAATCCCCATCCAGCACCAAATAAAGCTGAACCTAATATTAATTGATTATTAATTGTTTTGTTATTTGAATAATTAAATTTCTCTGCAAGTAATGGTTTTTCTTTTTTCTTAATTATATGAAACAAAGGAGACGAAACAACTAAAGCTCCCATCATCACAAATGCAAGAGAAGGATCCCAATTTCCAAATAAATCTAAAAAGCCTAATACTTTTGCTGGATTAACCATTTCAGATATCACTAAACCGATACCAAATATTATACCTGAAAGAAGGGAAGCTAATTTGTTCATAATAAATTTTTTACAAATACAGTTAATATTCCAACAATCATAAATGTAATTGTTGCAACAATTGATCTTAAAGAAAATCTTCCAATACCACTTATACCGTGGCCACTTGTACAACCACCACTGATCCGTGTTCCGATTCCAACCAACAAACCAGCTGCTATCATCAAGACATAAGAATTAGAAATACTAATGTTTATTCCTCCATTAGAAAATAAGGAGTAAATAAATGGTGCAATAATTAAACCTAACAAGAATAATAAATTATCAAATTTATTTTCTTTCTCTGTTAACGCATTACTTGCAATACCACTTATTCCTACTAAACGACCGTTCAGTAAAAAAAATACCACTACTGCTAATCCAATTATCAATCCACCAGTAAAAGCCGGTATTGGTGCAAAATTTACTATGTTCATAAAATTAATTACTCAAAACAGGAAAAGCCTGTCTTACTTTTAAAAAAAATTTTTGATATTCCATTTTGGTACATTTGTTTTCTATATATTCTATATTATTTTTTTCTACAAGTGACTTGGCATTTTCATCTCTTATTCCAAGTTGTAACCATAATACCTTAGCACCAATTTTCACTGTATCTTCAGCTATACCAAAGGCTTCTTTAGAAGGTCTAAAAACATCTACAATGTCTATAGGATCTTTAATCTCTGTTATCGAAGCATACACTTCCTCACCTAAAATTTTTTTACCCTTAGCTGATGGGTTAACTGGATAAACTTTATAACCATATTCTTGCATATATTTCATTACAATAGTTGAGGGTTTTTTTAAATCATTACTGACACCAATCATTGCTATAGACTTAGAATTTTCTAAAATCCTCTTTATGTCGCTCATTTTATTATTTGTTTTCTTTTTTAATTTGTTCCTCGCAGAATTTTCTTGCTTCTTCCAAATCAGTAATTTTAGTCTCAGATAATTTTTGACTTCCTGCAATACAAGCATCCACTGCTCTTTTTAAATTATGATCTTTAAAATTTAATACAAAGTACATTCCAAAAATAACAAACAAAATAATGAGTATATTTTTTTTGTTCTTCATTATTATTTATCTTTCCAATTTGGTTGTCTTTTTTCTAAAAAGGCCGAAATACCCTCTTTGGCATCCATTGCCATCATATTAATAGTCATCATTTTGCTAGTGTACGCATAGGCTTTTCTTAAAGGCATTTCTAATTGCTTATAAAAAGCCTGTTTTCCAATTTTAATGGTCAAATTAGATTTGGATGCAATTTTTTTTGCTACTTTTAAAACTTCATCGTTTAATTTTGATTTAGAAAAATGATCATTTATTAAACCAATTTCTTTTGCATAAGTTGCTTTGATAGGTTCTCCTGTTAAAAGCATCTCCATCATTGGTTTACGATTAATTTTTCTACTAACCGCCACCATTGGTGTACTACAAAATAATCCAATATTTACACCTGGTGTTGCAAATAATGAGTCTTTAGTACTATATGCAAGATCACAACTTGCAACTAACTGACAACCTGCTGCAAAAGCTGCACCATGAACCTTAGCAATAACTGGTTTTTTTCCCTCAACAATTTGCAACATAACCTTGGAGCAAAGATTAAATAACTTTTGATATTTATCTTTATTCTTAAGACTTCTAACTTCTTTTAGATTGTGACCAGCGCTAAATCCTTTACCTGCACCCTCTATGATTATTACTTTAGTTTTTTTATCAGCATCTAATTTTTTTAATGATTTTAATAAATTGGAAAGATTTTTAAATGAAAGAGAATTATATGTTTTTGGTTCATTAATTATTATTGATGAAATCTCAGAATTAATTCTCTTTATTTTAATATTACTAGTCATTTAATCAGTTAATCCATCGGATCTAGCTTGATTTCTTTCTATATGAATTGGTAAAACTTTACCATAAATTGCTTTTGAGTGTTCTGGGGTATTTACTCTATAAGGATCTAAGACATAAGCAGGAATACACATATATCTAGATTTTTGACCTTCTACTTTTGTTACTCTATGCAAAGTAAATCTTCCTTTAAAAATTTGAAGATCCCCTGGTTCTAATTTAAGCTGTCTTACTCTTGATCGATCTCCTTCTAAAACTTTTTTAACCTCATCAAAATTTTCGTTTCCTGGCGCTCTAATATTTGGACAATATTCAAAAACACCTCCTTTTTCAGGTTTCTGTATCATCAAACTTAGAGTGAATTCACAACTATCAAAATGCCAAGGAAGAATTCCATCAGGTTTCATAACATTATACGCATGACAAGCCAAAGGGTCTGCCCATCTATAAATAGGGGAAATACCTAAGCATGCAGAAACAAATTTTAAAAGTTCTTCAGTTTCATAAAGATATTTCATTTCTGAATTTTTTGGAAAGCAATCTGAATTTAAATATCCATTATACCTTTCCATAAAATTTCTCTTTGGATGTTTTTCAGGTAAACTTGGATCATCTTTAGCATAAAGATATGCATTAATGCTTTCTTTAGACATATAAACTTCATCAAGTTGTTTTTCTAATTCCAAATTCATTACCTCTAAAGATTTAGGTAAAATAAAATTTGGAATAGTTGAACAACTATATTGGTCTAATTCTTCCTTACATTTTTTTACTAAATTTTTAATGATTGGAGAATTTAAATCATGAATAGGATATTTTTTTAAATCGACAATAGTGTTTAATCTATCGTTCATTAAAGGTTATTTTAATTTACCCTCTTCTCTCATTTGAGCTCTAATTTTAGTAGCTGAAATTTTTTGAGTTTCTTCATCTAAAACTATTTCCTCAATTTTGTAACCAACACCTCTTCCGTAACAAATATTTGTAATATTAGGAACCAACATAATTTTAAATTGACCTTCAAATTCAGGATTTAATCTTTCTTCAATATTTTTTTTTACAGTTTCAAAATCAAATGGATTGTCATCCACTCCTTGTACATCCCTTATTTGAATACTAACTTGTCCTGTTTTTTTAATTATTTCTTTAAACAGTTTATAGTGCCCATCATGAAAGGGTTGCCATCTTCCTAACATTTGTGCTGTAGGTTTTTTATTATCCCATTGATATGTCATTTTTTAATCTCCTCAATTATTAAAGGTGCCCATTTCTTAGCATCCTGAGTTGTTACATGATAGTCAAAGTTTTTTGGATTAACGAACATTTGATTGGTATCTTCAAATCTACCTTTCTTTATCGTATCTACCCAAATTCTAAAATCTGCTGGAAACAAACTTCTTGCCTCCGGTGTAGGAGCAACAAAATCTGCAATTACATAATGACCCTCAGCTTTTAATTTAAGAGCAAATTCAGCCATTCTTTTAGCTTGTCTTACTCTACCTTCCTCTGAAAAATCCCAATCATCAGCTGCTTTTCTAACTTCATCAGCATTTAATCTTTTTGCATTTAAATGAGGCGCCATTTCATTTGCTAAAGTTGTTTTACCTGCACCAGGTAATCCCATTACTAAAATTATTTTCATTAAATATCTTCTAACGGATGATGGGACATTAATTCAAGTCCATTTTCACCAATTAAGTATTGTTGCTCAAGCTTGACACCTTCTTTACCACCTACTTTACCTATATAGCTTTCAACTGTTATAGTCATATTTTTTTGAAACATTCCACTTCGTTCACCACCATCTGTTGGATATCTAATCGCAGGCCACTCATCGCAAAGACCTATTCCATGTACCATTACAGAGTATCTATTTGGGTAGTAATCTTCAGGTAAAACCCATGATTTATCTGTGAATTCTTTAAAAGATAAACCATCTTTAATTAGTCTTGAATTGTAATCTATTTGTTCAACAGCCATTGAATATAGCTTTTTTTGTTCTTCATTAAATTTGTTGCCAACTACAAATGCTCTAGAAATATCTGCACAGTATCCATAGGGTCCTACCATGTCAGTATCAAAAGCAACTAATTCACCATCTTGAATAACTTTGTTTCCACATTCTTGCATCCAAGGATTTGTTCTTTCTCCTGATGCTAACAATCTACACTCAATCCATTCGCCATAATTTTCTATATTTGTTTGATGAAGAATTGACCATAATTCATTTTCTGTCATTCCTGGTTTTAATTGTTCTCTCATTTTAACTATGCCCATTTCAGCAACATCTATTGCTGATCTCATACATTTAATTTCTTCAGATGATTTAATTACCCTTGCTTGTTCTAAAATTAATTTAGCATCAACCACTTGAATTTGTTCTTTATTTAACGCTGAAACTGCAGGACCATTTAAAACATCAATGGCAATTTTTTTTGATTTAAAATATGATTTAGATAAATCTTTAACTTCATTAATCCATTTTTTTAATTGTACTTCAGATTGATCACCGTTACTAAAATAATCCCAAGTTATTGCAGGTCTCAATTCGTCTATAAGATTAAGATGTTCAGATAACTTTTCGCAATTAAAATATTCATAAAGAATTACAGGGCCATTAACTGGAACAAAGCAGTATCGAGTTAAATTATGCATATTATAAACACTCATGTTTACTGTGTCTAATGCATAACGAACATTTACCGGATCAAATAAAAAGCATGCTTCTAAATTATTTTTTTCTAACTCTTTCCTGACTCTATCTAAACGATATGATCTTAGTTTATCAAAATCTATTTCGTCTTCTCTTAATCTTTTTTTGGTAATAAAATTCTGTTTTGGTTTAAATTCTGGAGCTATTTTTCTACTAAATCTCATTTTGTAACTTTATAAATTCCTAACCATGCATTTACATTTTTACTAGCAATGTAATCTGATTTGAAGAAATCTTTTTCTTCCCACAATTTGTTCTGTTTAAATTGATCTATTTTAGTATCAAAACTATATTTCTTAAAAATACCCTCATTTATAGTGAAACCTATATAACCACCTGACTTAGTGATTCTTAAAAACTCATCTAAAGCATTATTTTTGACATGACCAAATGTGAAGGTTCCAACGCATAACACACTATCATAAGTATTATCTGCTTCAGGAATTTCTTTATTTAAATCTAATTTACTTAATTTTTTGTAAAGATTTTTTGGAACTGAATTTAAAAGATCTTGCGATAAATCTATTCCATGAAAATTATTAAACCCAAATTTCTCTAATTCTTGCGCAACTAGCCCTGTACCACAACCTGCATCGAGTATTAATGCATCTTTATTTTGCTGATGTTTTTTAAAAGCTGCAGCTGTTTCTTTTGGACCTGTATAATTCCAATCAATCATGTCCTTATTATATTTGTTATTTTCAGCCCAATCTGCGTAATAATTCATCACGTCTTCTGTTTTGTCCAACTTATAAATGTTTAAATTTTTAGATACGTCTTTTTCTTGATCAGGCATTAACTTCTCATTTTTTGACCACTTGGATCATAAAGTGGTTCTTTAATAATTGAGCAATTAAATAAATCTCCATTTATCTCTACTTGCACTTTATTTTCAGATTTAAATTTATCCTGATCTACAAAAGTAAAGGCAACACTCGTGTTTACAAAATGTGCAAAACCACCTGAAGTAACGTAACCTATACTTTGATCTCCATTCATAACAGCTTCATTATTTGTTACATCAATATCATTAGTTTCAACAATTAAAGGTATAAGTTTGTTTGAAGAGTTTTCCTTTTGTGCATTTTCTTTACCTATAAATTCTTTATCCCAATTGATAAAAACATCTAATCCTGTTTCTTTAGCAGTAAAATCTGGTCTATAATCTAATGTCCAAGCTCCCCAATTTTTCTCAAGCCTCATCGACATTAATGCTCTTCCACCAAAGGGTTTAATATTAAATTCTTTTCCAGCTTCAACTAGTTCTTCGTATAATTTTAATTGATAATGAGGTGCTACATATATTTCGTAACCAAGTTCTCCGGTAAATGAAATTCTATTTACTAGTGCTGGAACTCCACCAACAAACATTCTTCTCGAGTCTCTAAACTTAAATTTTTCATTTGAAACATCATCTCTTACTATTTTTTCTAAAACCTTTCTTGAATTAGGTCCTGCAATTGATAATCCATGAAACTCATCAGACCTATTTTTATAATTTAAATTAAATTTATCTAAGTGACTTTCAAACCAACGTCTGTGCATTTCTTGAGCAGCACCAGATCCAAATACCATAAATTCATTTTCATCCAAACAAGCAACTGTTAAATCTCCACACAATTTTCCTCTATAAGATAACATTGGTGATAAAGATATTCTTCCAGGTTTTGGAAGTTTTCCAGCCATGATGTAATCTAAAAATTTTCTAGCGTCAGGTCCTTTGAATTCATGTTTTGAAAAATTCGCAACTTCAATCAAGCCAACATTCTCTCTTACATTAATAACTTCTTTTGAAACATAATCATGTGATCTTGATCTTTTTATTGTTGGTTCTTCATGAGCGTCTTCTTTGTTGTTTGCAAACCACAAAACATTTTCTAATCCAAAACTATCTCCCATCACAGCACCTTGATTAACAAAACGATCATAAAGAGCTGTTGTTTTTTGTTTTCTTCCTTTTGGTAAAGTTTCATTGGGAAAAGTCATAATAAATCTTCGTTCATAATTTTCTGAGGATTTTATTGTTCCGTATTGTGGTGATGCATAATCTCCAAAACGAGCAACATCCATTGCCCAAACATCAATGGAAGGCTCACCATCAATAATCCATTCAGCAATACATTTTCCAACTCCACCCCCTTGGCAAAAGCCAGCCATCACACCAACTGCAACCCAATAATTTTTCATTCCAGGTACAGGACCAATCAAAGGACTACCATCTGGACCAAAAGTAAAAGGTCCATTAACTATATTTTTTATTCCTGCACGCTCTAAGGCAGGCATTCTCTCAAACCCAATTGCTAATCGATCTTCAATATTATCTAATTTCGGTTCCAATAATTCATGACCAAAATTCATTGGTGTCCCTTGTACTTTCCAGGGAGTAGATTTTGGTTCATAAGTTCCAAGCAACATTCCTTTTCCTTCTTGTCTAAAATAAATATTTCCCTCAAAATCTGTTCCGATAGGCAATCTTTGGTCACCCATTGCTTCAATTTCTGGAATAGGTTCTGTAATCAAATAATGATGCTCCATTGGTTGAACTGGAAGATTTAATCCTGCTAATTGGCCAACTTCTCTTGCCCACAAACCACCTGCATTAATTACTATTTCAGCATTAATGTTTCCTTTTTCAGTAAAGACATCCCAGGTTCCATCTTCTTTTTGTTTGGTGTCTTTAACAACTGTATGAGTGTAATATTTTCCACCATGAACTTTTGCAGCTTTTGCAAAAGCATAAGTAACACCTGATGGATCAACTTCACCATCAATAGGATCCCATAAAGCTAGCAGATATCTTGAAGGATCAATTAAAGGATGTTTCTTTTTCACTTCTTCTAAAGAAATAAATTCTTGGTCAAGTCCCATGTATCTTGCTTTTGATCTTTCTCTCTTTAAATAATCAGCCCATACTTCATTTGATGCTAAGTAAAAACCTCCACTAGGTTTAAATCCTGTTGAATGACCGGACTCTTTTTCAATCTCTTTATATAAACCAATTGTGTAAGCCATCATCCGAGAGATATTTGGGTCAGAAGAAATTACATGAACATTTCCAGCAGCATGCCACGAAGAACCTGATGTTAATTCATTTCTTTCAAGTAAAATACAATCTTTTAATCCAAATTTAGATAAATGGTAAAGAATAGAACACCCAACTACACCGCCACCTATGATTACAACTTTGGCATGCTTTTCCATTAATATTTAATTTCTTTATTTACTTTTTTTAAAGATTTATCAGTACCATGATGAAAATGTTTGCTCATGTCCGGCATGTATTTCATTGAAATTGGTTTTTTACCAATTGCAACAGACATTTCTCTGACATGATGAGCTTCAGCACCACAACATATACCAATAAAATTTATTTTATTCTGAACACAATCTTTTGCAAATTCTGCCATTTCAAATCTGTTGCAAAATAAATTATCTAAAGCTACAGGAAATGCATTTCCACCAGGAATACAATCGCAACCATGATCAGTAATATTTAAAAAACCAGGTTCTTCCTCAGTAGTTCTGTAAGGAACTGGAAGACCTGACACATGACAAGAAACTTTGTCTCTAACTTTTTTTAAAAGTTTCATTGTCATCTCTGGTCCTCTGTAACAATTTAATCCAACTACATCAGCACCTAGATCTTCCATCATCTTACATGCATCTTCAGCACTGTGTCCTTCTCTAGTTTTATCACCTCGTGGAATTGCAAAATTACAAACTGCAATTAGCCCAGCGTCCTTAATTGCTTTCAAAGCAATTTTCATTTCATCAGTCCAACTAATTGTTTCAGCAATAACAAAATCAACTCCAGCTTCTTTTGCCCAAGCAACTTGTTCTTCATACATTTGTTGACATTGTTTGTGAGTATTTGCATCACCAGGATCAAATACGTTTGTGTTTGCAACATCTCCACAAACCATCAAATCTAAATCTTTAAACTCTGCAGCAGCATCTTTTGCAATTTTAAGAGCACCTTTTTGCATAGGTTCTAACAAATGTTCTTTGCCAATTATTCTTAGCTTTTCTCTATGACCATAATAAGTAAATGCCTGAACTACATCTGAACCAGCTCTGATAAATTCTCTATGTAATTGGGTTACTACCTCTGGATGCTCTAAAACAACTTCAGGAACAAATGGACCTGCTGAAAGATAACCTCTTCTTTCCATTGCAAAAAGGTATCCTTCTGCACACATGATAGGACCCTCATTTAACCTTGTAATTAAATCTTTTTTCATAATTTATCCTTTCATTTTGTTAAATTTGTTGCAACCCATTTGTGAAACATCAAAGTAGGTGTATCCATTACAGGTGAAAAATTTCCACCATTATAAGCAGGTGAGCTTCGCCCTTTTTGCATTCCTTCAATTGCAGTTACATCTTCGTTCATAACCTCTTGCCAAAATGCAAAATTTTTTTCTCTAATTCCTTTAAACTCATCGCTCGAAGCGCTTTCATCTCCGATATAATATAATTCAAAGTGTTCTTTTGTCTGATTGTTTGAAATTGGTTCTAACCAAAATGCATAAAAATGATCTATGTGAATTCCCAACATTACATTTGGGTATAATGATACGTATTCAGATTTTTCAGATACTTCGCTTGGCCAATTAGGAAAACATTTAAATTTTATATTCCCATCGAACTGTTGTGAATATTTATCACTTCCTTGTCCAGAGAAATTAAAATTTTCATCTTCTATATGATAATGATCTGCAATATTTGAAACTCTATTCAGCTCTGGATGTATCCATGGCAAATGATAGCTTTCGCAATAATTCTCTATAGCAAATTTCCAATTACTATTTACGGTCATATTAAAGTAACCATTGTCAGAAGCATGTCTTATTAGTTGTTGATCTTTTTTAGAAATAAACTTAGACCATCTATCTTCTAAAGGTTTAATAAATTCCTCAAATGGTTTTGCGTTAGAATTTATGTTGATGAAAATTAAATCCATCCAAACTTTTGATCTTATTTCTTTAAGGTTGCTATTATTTTTATCAAATCCTTCTACATTATGTTTTCCTAATCCTCCTATATGAGGAGTAACAGTTAATTTACCATTAAAATCATAAGACCAGGAATGATAAGTACATCTTATTACATTTTTTAATTTACATTCTTGGTCAACTAATTTGAAACCTCTGTGACTACAAACGTTATGAAAAACTTTTATCTCATTATCTTTGTTTCTGACTATTAATATTGGAATATCTAAAAGATTAAATGGCTTTGCATCACCAGGATTTGGAACCGAGCTTGCAACACCAACCATCGTCCAATTATTTTTAAAAACTTTTTCTTTTTCAAATTCTAAATAATCGTCATTCAAATAACACTCATTAGGTAATCCATGAGCTTTCTCTATAGGATTTTTAACGACTTCAATTTTTTTAGGATCTAAGATGTCTGATAATTTTTTATTTAAATTCATAAACCTCCTTTAATTAATTAAAAAATTAATTTAGGTTTAAAAATTACGACTCTCTAATAATGATTTGCTGAAAAACTGTTTTACAATTTAAAATATAAACAAACTCTTTGAAAAAAAAATTTGCTGAAAATTTCATTTAAAAACCATAACTAAATTTAATGAATATTTAAAGACAATTTGACTTCAACTTATAATTGAATTTAATTTGCAATATTTCTCTCAATATGTTCAATTTGATTTTTAAATGAATCAAATATTGGGAGATATAATGAAAATTAAAAGAATACTTCTTTCCCTAGCAGTTGTTTTTGGTCTTACTTCTTTTGGAAGTGTAGCTAATGCTGCTTGTGGAAATATAACTATCGCTAATATGAACTGGGCCTCAGCAAACTTTATGGCTGAAGTTGATAAAATTATATTAGAAGAAGGTTATGGATGTTCTGTAGAATTGGTTCCAGGTGCAACAATGCCTACATTTACATCTATGCAAGAAAAAGGTGAGCCAGATGTTGCTCCAGAATTTTGGGCTAACGCTGCAATAGTTGCTTTGAATAAAGCTGTTGATGAAGGCAAAATGCATTCAATTAATACAGCTCCAATAACTGGTTTAGGTGAAGGTTGGTGGGTATTACCTGCTACTCTAGAAAAGCATCCTGAACTAACAACTGCTGCTGCAATTTTAGAAAGACCAGATCTATTCCCTCACCCTGAGGATCCTTCAAAAGGTGGTTTCCACATTTGCCCTCCTGGATGGAACTGTGAATTAAGTAACAGGAATCATTTTAGAGCTTGGGGCATGGAAGAAAAAGGTTGGGCAATTGTTGAAACTGGTTCTGCTGCAGGACTTGATGGTTCAATTGCTAAAGCTGCTGAAAGAGGAGAAAATTGGTTTGGTTACTATTGGTCACCAACAGCTTTAATCGGAAAATATGATATGAGAGCTGTAGACATGGGTGAATGGGGCGGTAAAGATAACTGGGACAACTGTATAGTTTTACCAGAACAAGAATGTGCTGACCCTAAAAAAACTTCATGGGTTAAATCAGAAGTTTTCACTATCGTAACAGATAATTTCAAAAACACAGCTGGAAGTTCTGGTATGGATTATTTCAAGAAAAGAACTTATCCTGGTCCAGTAATGAACGGTATGTTAGTTTGGATGGGTGAAAACCAAGCAGAAGGTGCTGATGCTGCAATTGAATTCCTAAAAACACAAGAGGGTGTTTGGTCTAAGTGGGTTTCAAGTGACGCTGCTGCAAAAATTAAAAAAGCACTTTAATAAATAAAATTATCGAACCCGTTGAAAAACGGGTTCGAAATTAAAATAAAATTTATGGATTTCTTTACTAAAATTCCAGTAATGGATAGGACAGCCTTAAGAGAGTTAAAAAAAGGTATTGATTTTAGCTTTAAAGAATTTTCACGAGCGTATGGAGATGGGATTGAAGGTTTTTTTGATCCCCTATTATATTTTTTAATTTGGCTAGAAAAACTTTTAGTAAATAGTCCTTGGCCTATTGTTATTGCAGTCTTTGCAATATTAGCGTGGATAGGTTCAAGAAGTATAAAATTAACTATTGGAACGATTGTTTGCTTTTTGATAATTGGCTATTTTGGTATGTGGAAAAACTGTATGGCTACTGTTGCCATTATATCAGTTTCTACTTTAGTTTGTATTGTAGTTGGAATTCCAATTGGAATTTTAATGTCTAAATCTTCAAGAGCTGAAAAAGCAATTTTACCCATATTAGATATGATGCAAACTATTCCAAGTTTTGTTTATTTAATTCCTATAATAATGCTACTCGGTATAGGAAAAGTTCCAGGGCTTTTAGCTGTTTGTATTTATGCCTTACCTCCAATTGTAAGGCTAACCAATCTGGGGATTAGAGAAGTAGATAAAGAAACTCTTGAAGCAAGTGAGGCATTTGGAGCAACTCCAATGCAGAAACTTAAATCTGTTCAAATTCCATTGTCACTTCCAACAATTTTTGCTGGAATTAACCAAACAATTATGATGGCTTTAGCAATGGTAGTGATTGCATCTATGATAGGTGTAAAAGGTCTTGGAGTGCCTATTTTGCAAGCAATTTCTAACCAATATTTAGCATTAGGAATGATGAATGGTTTAGCAATTGTGGCCTTAGCTATTATCTTCGACAGGGTCACTCAGCAGTACGGACAAAGAATTCAAAAGCACAGAGGTCAGCTGAAGAAGTAACTTTGGCTAAAACGAATTTTCTAGACTCATATTTCAAAATCAATAAAGATCCAAAATATGAATTTTTCTTTGGAGATAGGTCCTAAAACAGATCTTGAAACTGTGCCTCCATTAAGTGATGTCTATATCACTATGCTTCCAGGAGGAGATTATAAAGAAACTGCAGATAAAGCAGCAGAGCTTGTAAAAAAAGGATTTAATCCAGTTCCACATTTTCCAGCAAGATCTATGGGAAATGAAAATGAGCTTAAGGACTATGTTACACGATGTAAAGATGCAGGAGTTAAACAAGCTTTAATTATTGGAGGAGGAAGAGAGCCTCTTGGAAAATTTGATAGTTCATTTCAACTTTTAGAAACAGGTTATTTTGAAAAAATGAAAATAGGAATAGCTGGACATCCTGAAGGGAGTCCTGATATATCCGACACAGATTTAGAAAAAGCAATGATAGATAAAAAGCCTTACGCTGATTATATAGTAACTCAATGGTTATTAGATCCTCAGCCTATTATTGATTTTATTTCTAAACAAAGCGTACCAGTGCATGTTGGAATCACTGGGCCCTTAAAAATATCAAGCTTAATTAAATTTGCTAATATTGTTGGGGCAAAAAATTCCTTAAACTTTCTTAAATCTAATTTTAGTAAGGCGTTAGATTTATTGAAACCTAAAGACCCTAATGATTTAATTGGGAAAGTTAAATCGCACACTGATAACTTCCACATTTATACATTCGGCGGCTTGAAGGAAACTAACAAGTGGTTGAGGGAGAATAGTTATGTCTAATGAATTTGACTATACTAAATTAAAACATGTTACTTCTGTTGATCAATCAGACAGAGAAGTACCATATAACTTAAGACAAAGTGGACCAACAAAAGTTGAAATGTTAATTTCGACAAGGGTAAGAAAATCACCTTATTGGCATTTATCAATGCAGGCAGGTTGTTGGAGAGCAACTGTATACAATCGTATTTATCACCCAAGAGGTTATGTTAAACCTGAAGATGGTGGAGCTATGGTTGAATACGATGCTATCGTAAACCATGTAACAATGTGGAACGTTGCTGTTGAAAGACAAATAAGAGTTAAGGGTCCAGATGCAGAAAAATTTACTGATTATGTGATCACTAGAGATGCAACTAAAATTTCACCAATGAGAGCAAGATATGTAATCCTATGTAATGCTTATGGTGGAGTTTTAAATGATCCAATTCTTTTAAGAATTTCTGAAGATGAATTTTGGTTTTCATTATCAGATTCTGATATTGGTTTATATCTTCAAGGTGTAAATGCAGATGGAAGATTTGATTGTAAAATTGAAGAAATTGATGTGAGCCCAGTTCAAATTCAAGGTCCTAAATCAAAAGCATTAATGAAAGATTTATGTGGAGATCAAGTAGATTTCGATAATATGCCTTTCTACGGGTTAGCTGAAGCAAAAGTTGGTGGTAGAGATGTTGTGATTTCACAATCTGGTTTCTCAGGAGAAGCTGGTTATGAAATTTATCTAAGAAACTCTACTTTATATGCTGAAGATATGTGGAATGCTGTACTTGAAGCTGGAAAAAAACACAGCTTAATGGTTATTGCTCCTGCTCACCACAGAAGAATTCAAGCGGGAATTCTTTCATGGGGACAAGACATGGATCAACAACACAATCCGTTCCAATGTAATTTAGGTTATCAAGTTTCTTTGTCTGGAAAAGGAGAATGGAACAAAACCGCTGATTATGTTGGTAAGGCTGCACTAGAGAAGATGAAAGAGGAATTAAAAGCAGGTAAAAAACCATACAAACTCCAACTAGTTGGTATGGAATTAGGTGGTAAACCTATTGATAATTATGCACCTGACTTTTGGTTAGTTTCTCCTGAAAGTGGTGGAGATCCAGTAGGATTTTTAACATCACCATGGTGGCACCCTGAAAAGAAAACAAACATTGCAATGGGATACGTTCCTTTTGATGGAACATTGAATGCAAATGGTTTTCCAAAAGGAAAAGTAGGAACTAAATTTAAAGTTCATCTACCTGCAGAATATTCAGAAACTCCAGGGACACCTGTTGATGCTGTGGTAGTGGATATTCCATTCAAAGAGTCTTTCAACGCAAACACAAGAGAAGTTGTAAAAGGCTAAATTTATTTAGGGGGAGTTATTTAAACTCCCCCAAATTTCAATGACAAAAGGGTTTTTAATAGCAATTTGCATTATTATTGCGATTGCTTTAATAGTATTTCCATTAATTGTTTCTTATAAAGCTCAAAAAAATAAAAGAGATAAAAATTAATGTTTGGTGAATTTTTAAATATAGTTTTCAAATCAATAAAATTAGATAAGACACTTTATTCTGACAACAGAAATTTTGGTGAAGCTTCCATATATTTTGCAGGCTTAATAATGATTTTAGATGGAGTTGCTGGCGCAGTAGCAGCTAACACTGTCATTAAAACTGCAATAGGAATGTCAGGCCTAACAGCAATAGTTACTTGGTTAATATGGGCGATCTTCATTTTTGTAATAGGTGTTAAACTTTTTCCAGATAAACAAACTAAAGTATCATTTAAAAAAGTTCTAACCGCAGTTGGTTTTGCTCATGCTCCTGGTTTACTAAGATTTTTTGCAGTAACTCCAGATTTAATGATACCTATAATTTTTCTTACTCAATTTTGGATTTTTGCAGGTTTAATCATTTCAACGAAAGAAATTTTAAATTTAAAATCTAATTTTAAATCTTTTGGTATAGTGTTGTTATCTTTTTTGATAATAGCTTTTCTGTCAATTACTTTCGTAATGAGTAGAATGAACATGCTTCCAACTAATCAGATTAGCTAGATTGGAAAAATAGTTTTAGAAACTCTACAAGATTTACAAATTTTAAAGCCAGTTAAAATTAAATTTTGAGATACACTCTTATCCTCTTCTCTACACTCATCACAAATATTATTTAAATCTTCAATGTTAACTTGATCCTTAATTTCATCAAAATTATCAGTCATTATCTGTCAGACCTGCGCCTGCCCCACTTTGTTTTAAACTCTCAGTCTCTTCGACAAAAGTATCTTCAGATAATTTGTACAAATTCTTCCACTCTTCCTCTGAAAAATTATCAATATTTTCCAGAAAACTGATCTCTAAATGATTTGCAACAGACGGAAATTCGTTATTAGCAATATTAGAATAGATATTTAAATTTAAATTTAAAATAATTTCTTTTTTATCAAGATTTATGTGAATTTTTTTACCAATAATTTCTGATGCTCTGCTTACAAAAGCTAAAAATATTGAAGGGTGAGCAACGTTATTTAGTTCAATTTTTTTAAAAGATTCTAAAGATTTTGATTGATCCAAAAAACTAACTCCAAGGATTATTGGACAATAAGATTTTGCTGGAGGTTGATTTTTTTCTAATATTAGATTTAAATTTTGAAAACTATTTTCTTTTCTTTCAGAAAAATATTTATTTATGTGCTTTATACCTGGAAGACCAAAGGACTCTAATAGTCTTACGCACTTTGCTGTTTCTTCAGCAACTCCCCATGAATATCCAATAGCTTTTGTTGCTCTTTTAACAGTAGTTTCAATTTCACTTAATGATTTCATGTTAAATATTAGTTTTATAAACCCACTGCTCATCGTAATTTTTTAATTCATGAGGTAAGGGTGCTCCTTGAAACATACAAATTCTCAACCACTTGTCAGATCTTGGGTCAAATTTTAAAGCCCCAAAGAAAGATAGCTTCAATCTCAACATATCAATGGGCATTATATTTTTTCCAATTGTATTATCTTGAATTTCTGAATAAGGAAATTTTTCAACTATAAAAACTCTTCTAACAACATGTCTTAAATCAGAGTTTTTTATTAAAAAGTCAGATACAGTTTGACTATTTTTAGAAACCAATAATATTTCATAAAGTTTTTTTATATCCCTAGCTATCGCTAAAGGTTGTTCTAATTCTGAACCATATTCTTCAAATCTATCAGCTAATCTTGGTTCTTCTTTATTTTTTGAGATAAACCAAAAATTTTGATTATTTTCTTTTTTTTCAAAATTAATTTCTAAAATATTTGGATATTTTTTCTCAATTATATTTCTTAAATCTTCAACAGTTCGATGAGCTGGTATGTTAAAATGTTTTTCTTCATCAGAGCTCATTTCTTTTACTAAAGGCTCAGTTATTTCACTATATGGTTCCATCATAATGGATACAACATATTCAATACATTCTTCACATGTTTCTTGCTCAAGCCACTCATAAATACTATTGAAAGGATGTTCCCTTGTAAAATCAAAATCATTCTCAATGAATTTCAAAAATTTTTGAACATCTTTTAGTAGATTATTAATTTTATTTTTTTGATACTCACTATCAGTGTTCCAGCTTGTGATATTTGTTAATGATTTTTTTACACAATCAACAAACAGTTCACTATCTTTTTTATTTACATCTTTAATTTCTCTAATTTTTTTTAATGCTATTTCTCTACTTAAGATCCAGTTATTTAAAAGTGTTGGATGATTAACAATAAAGGGGGCCATTCCTAATCCAGTAGAATTTCCAATACCTAGATTTTTAGAGATTTGCTCGTCTAGTTTGACTGCTTTTTTTGGGTTCTTGTGATAAGCAACATGATTTACTTGGTCAAAAGTGAACTGTCTTACAAGATAAACCAGCATCATTTCTAATCTAAATGGTCCGTTTATTTCCTCACGATTTTTTATTCTAAACCTATCTGCTAAACCAAATTTACCAGATCCATAAACAGCAGTAGTTCTGTATAAATAACCAACTTTTGATAATAAATTTAAATCTGGTTGCAATCCTTGACTTAAACTCTCTGTTACATGATTAAATAAACGTACAGATTTATTCGCTCTTGATAATGTAAGTTCTTTATACGAAAGTCTTCCGACTTCTTGTTTGGGAACTTCATTTTTTAATCTTTCAATATCTTTTTTGCCTGGTACACCATCATGAAGTGTAAAAGCTGCATCCCACTTAGTAGCTATAACCCTGTCTGATCTTTCTTCATCTTCTATATGATTTGCAAAACAAACTAATGAATAAACTCTTTTGTCCTTTTTAAATGAATAAACTGCCTCACCATAACCATTTTCATCTAAATTAAACAAATCTTGTTTATATTGCCAGTCTTTAAATTCATTCAAAAAACTTCTTAAAAAAGATAATTTTGATTGATGAAATGATCCTAAACGAGATAATTTCATAATTGTATTTGGGTCTCTTAGTTCTACTTGCATAACTTAAATTGATTTATAAAAATTGTACCAATTATTTCCTAGTATTCCATGTGTCTCATCATCTGAAAATCCAATCTTTTTGAGACCTTTTTCTATATTTGTAAATCCTCTTGTGTCTTCAAACCAATCAGGTTGTTTTGGAAAGCCTGGTTTATTTTTTGATCCTTCTCCATAATTTTTAGTTTTGGTCCAAGTACCATTTCTCATCCACTCAACTACGCTGTCAGGTTGATCAAGACAAAGATCAGACCCTATACCAATTTTACTTGCTCCCATAATTTCTGCAGTCTTTGCCACCATTTCACAAAAACTATCAAGAGTACAATTAGTATTTTCTTTCAAGTGATGTGGATATAAAGATAAACCTAACATTCCTCCACTATCACTTAGCATCTTAAGCAAATCTGAAGATTTGTTTCTTTTTGCAGCATGCCAAAAAGAAGGGTTTGCATGTGTAATTGCAATTGGTTTTTCACTTATTTCAATTGCATCCATTGTGCTTTTTTCTGCAGAGTGAGACATATCAACAACGATGCCTACTCTATTCATTTCTTTTATTGCTTCTCTTCCAAAATTAGTTACTCCGCTATCAATTTTTTCATAGCAACCGGTAGCAAGTAGAGATTGATTGTTGTAAGTTAGTTGCATAAATCTGCATCCAAGTTCATGAACTTTTTCAACCAAACCTATGTCATCCTCAATTGGTGAACAGTTTTGAAAACCAAAAAATATTGCAGTTTTGTTTTCAAGCTTTGCTTTTTCAATATCTTTAAAATCTTTTCCCAGAAATATAAGATCAGAATTTGATTCAAAAATTTTTTCCCACTTATTTAATTCTATTAGTAGTTCATCATAATCTTCATGATAAACTATTGTTACATGCACTGCATCTAAACCTGCGGCTCTGTTTATTTCAAAAATTTTTCTAGACCAATTGCAATATTGCAAATTATCAATTTTAAAATTCATTACTGATTAAGATTAATCAATCTAAAATGAAATACTATTAATTTTATTGAAATTTTTGATGAATTTTGAAATAAACATGAAAACCATTTTCATGAAAAAAAATACTAATAAAAAAGTTTCAATAGTTATGGGTAGTCAATCAGATTACAAAACTATGCAATTAGCAGAAAAAACTCTTAAACAATTAGGTGTTTCGTTTGAAACTAAAATTGTTTCAGCTCATCGTACTCCAAAAAGAATGTATGATTTTGCATTAATGGCAGAAAAAAATAACATTGGGGTTATTATTGCTGGTGCTGGCGGATCGGCACATTTACCAGGAATGATTTCTGCATTAACTCAAATTCCAGTTCTAGGAGTGCCAATTGAAAGCAAAAAACTAAAAGGTTTAGATAGTTTACTGTCTATTGCTCAAATGCCAAAAGGAATTCCTGTCGGTACTTTAGCAATTGGAGAAGATGGTGCTATTAATGCTGCTCTACTTGCAGCTGAAATAATGGCGATTAATAATTCATCGGTCAAAAAAAAGTTAAAAAATTGGAGATCAAAGCAAACTCAATCTGTTAAAAGAACTCCAAAATAGAAATGTCTAATATTACTCTTGGAATTATTGGAGGCGGTCAATTAGGAAGTATGCTTGCAATTGCTGCAAAAAAATTAGGGATAAAGATAATAATCTTTTGTGATGATTTAGAAGCTCCAGCTCAAAATTTTTGTGATGAATTTATTGGTGCAAAATACAACGATAAAGAAAAAATAAATGAATTTGTAAACAAAGTTGATATCGTAACTTTTGAATTCGAAAACATACCATATGAAACATTAAGTGATATCAACAAGTTCAAACCAGTTTTACCAAAACCCTCAGTAAATAGATTAATTCAACATAGGTTAGCAGAAAAAGATTTTGTAAATAAATTAAATATAAGAACGACTAGATACGTCTCTGTTGAAAATGAATCCGAGTTTGGTGTACTTGAAGATTTTTTACCAGGTATAATAAAAACTACTACATTGGGCTACGATGGCAAAGGACAACATCCTGTATCATCAATAGAAGAATTAAGAAATCTTAAATTAGATTTATCAAAAGGATACATTTTAGAAAAGTTAGTTAAGCTTAAAAAAGAGATATCGGTAATTATAACTAGGTTTGGTAATAATAAATTTGAAATTTACGAACCTATAGAAAATACCCATGAAGATCAGATCTTAAAACATTCTAAAATACCTGCAGATATAAATGAAAAAATATTTAATCAATCTAAAGATTGGGCAATACTTATTGCTGAAGAACTTAAATATGTTGGTACTCTATGTGTAGAATTTTTTATAGATAGAAATGATAATCTTTATGTAAATGAAATTGCTCCAAGGGTTCATAATTCTGGACATTTAACAATTAATGCTTTTAATGTAAGTCAATTTGAAAATCACATCAGAGCTGTTTGTGGACTTGAACAGATACCTTTAAAAAAATTATCAAATGCAAAAATGATAAATTTACTAGGAGATCAAATATCTCACTATAGAAATTCTCCAAAACTTAAAGATAATGAATTCTTTTTTGATTATTTAAAAAAAGAAATTAAAGATAAAAGAAAAATGGGTCATATCACTATTCTGGAATAATATGTTAAAATCAATTGAGGGAAATTTTGATGATCCAGAAGTTCACAAGCTTTTAACCAAGCACTTTGTAGAACTTAGAGCTGCCTCACCTGAGGGAAGTGCTCATGTTTTAGACATTCCTGGTCTTAAAGTTCCATCAATTAAATTCTGGAGTTTATATAACAATGATCAATTAATGGGATGTGGTGCATTAAAATTTTTAGATACAGGTCACGGAGAATTTAAATCAATCAGAATTCATGACAATTTTAGAAAAAAAGGACACGGTGTTATTGTTATTAATCATCTAATAAGTGAGGCAAAAAAATTAGATATTAAAAAATTAAGTATTGAAACAGGTGCTGGAGACTTTTTTATTCCAGCTAGAAAACTCTTTAAATCTTGTGGTTTTGAGCCTTGTGAACCTTTTGCTCATTATAAAGAAGATGTTAATTCTGTTTATTTGACTAAATTGATTGCTACAGATTGACAATAAGATCGAATAATTTCTCTATTTTGTTGACAAAACTCTTTAAAATCTAAAGAAAGCCAGAATTACTTAATTATAAATTTTAAGTAATAATTAATATAACAAAAAGTAAGAAGAAATAATATGAGTCTAACAGGTAAAGTAAAATGGTTCAATCCAACCAAAGGTTTTGGTTTTATTGAAAGAGAAGACAAAGAAAAAGATGTGTTTGTACATGTTTCGGCAGTAAGAGATGCTGGTATGAACGGTTTAGATGAGGGTCAAGCTTTGACTTTCGATGTTGAAGATGGTCCTAAAGGTCCTTCAGCAGTTAACTTAAAAACTGCATAATTTCACACTTCCTATTGGCTGAAAAAATTTTTTTTTTAATAAACAATTTTATTCAGCCAGTACCAAATCTTATAAAAAACAACTTTTAGTCAAAAAATTTAATTATATAAGTTGTATTTAAAATAATAAAAAATTTATGATCGGAATTTTAGGTGGAATGGGTACTCAAGCTGGTCTTGATTTTTGCAATAAGCTTGCAGTGCTAAATAGAGGTAAAATTGATCAAGAGTATCCTTTGTTTGTTTTATACAACAAATCAAATATTCCAGGAAGACCAGAGTCTATAGGTACTCAAACAAAAAACTTATCAAATCTAAATACAAATAAATCCAATAAAACAAAATATAATAAAGTTTTAAAAAGTCTTCTTGAAGGTTGTAAGTTATTAGAAAAGAATAAATGCAAATTTATTGTTATCCCTTGTAATACAGCACATTATTGGTTTGATGATCTACAAAAAAAAATCAATATCCCAATTATAAATATGCCAAAAGAAGTTTTTAAATTTACAAAAAAGAATTGTAAAAAAAATTCAAAAGTTGGTTTATTGGCCACTGAAGGTACTTTAAAAACTGGAGTGTATAATAAATTTTTTGATCAGAGCTATCAATTGGTTAATCCATCTGAAAATCTTCAAAAAAATTCAGTAAATAAGGCAATCAAGTTTGTAAAAATGGGCAATGTTAGAGCTGCCGAAAAAGCTATCAAACCAGCTATAAAATATTTGCTTAAAATGAAATGTAAAAAAATAATTTTAGGTTGTACTGAGTTGCCAATTGCAATATTTGCCTTTAAATCATTCAAGAATATTAAATCTTCAAAAATATTTTTGGATCCAAATTTAATTCTTGCTCACTCTGCAATGCAGAAACACAAAAGATAAAGAGTGACATCTAAAATTGATAAACCCTATGTTTTAAGAGTTGCTGAACTAATATATTCAAAAATAATTGAGATAAAAAACAAAAATCCTGAAGTTAATAACATCCAAGCATTCGAGATTTTCATGACAACAAAAGATTATGATTTTATTAGCTCAGGAGAATTTCATGAAAATTGGATATCTGAATTAAAAGATAACAATTTTATTGATAAAATTACTGGTAAGAAAATTAATGAAGAAACATTAAGACTTTTAGACATTCAAAAAGATTCTATGGTTAAATTTTTGCTTAAAATACCAAAATTGTATTATACAAAAACTCATTTCCCTTTGGAATTGTCTCAAAGAGCCTTTAATCATCTTTGGAGAGTTTGTGAAAGTTACGAAATGTGGTGTAAAGAAACTAAGCAAAAAAATTTGATTAAATTAAATTTAATTGATTAAATTTAAATTTATTAATTACAGTGATTAAGGTATTCCCATTTATATTTATTTTACTTTGGTCATCCGCATTTATAACTACAAAACCAATCATTGATTACAGCGATCCTTTTGCTGCATTAGCCTTTCGATTTGCACTCGTAGCATTTGGTTTTTTAATTTTTTCTATCTACTCAAGGCAGAAAATAATTGTAAGTAAGAAAAATTTTTTACAATCTTTTTTTAGTGGAGTTCTTTTTCATGGATTTTATTTAGGAGGTGTTTTTTATTCAATTTCTATTGGAATGCCTACTGGCCTTGCTGCTTTAATTGTAACTCTTCAGCCAATACTAACTAACGCATTAAGTGGACCAATTCTTAAAGAGAAGGTTTCTATTAAACAATGGATAGGTGTTTTATTGGGATTTGTTGGAGCATCATTGGTTCTCGGTTTTGAAATTGGGTCAAAAATTCCAACTGCTGGATTAATTGCAACCATTATTGCTTTGATAGCAATAACAAGTTCAACTCTTTGGCAAAAAACAATAAGCAACAACCTACCCTTATCAGTAAGTAATATGAACCAAGCACTTGGAGGTTTTTCATTTCATATATTAATTATAATTTTCTTTGCTGATCCTTACATTGAATTTTCAAAAACATTTATAATTGCAATGAGTCATCAAATTTTTTTAGTGTCCTTTGGAGCATTCACAATACTGATGTTTCTAATTAAAAAAAATTCTGCAAGTAAAACTGTTTCGATATTTTTTTTAATTCCGCCAACCTCTGCGTTCATGGCATGGTTATTTTTAAATGAGAAATTATCTAATTTAGATCTTTTAGGATTTTTTATAGCTACTATTGGTGTTTATATTGCTACTAGAGATAAATAATTACTTTGCAATATATCCAAATTCTAAAGATGCGTCTGTTATTGAGTGATAAAGAGACTCACCAAAACTTCTTAATCCAAATATTCTAAATTTATCTGGATTATCATCAAGCATATCAATAGTGACTGACATTCCATTATAACTAGAATTCAAACATTGATTTTTTTCTAGCTCACCAAAATTAAATGGGCATCCTTTTTTTAAAACTTCCTTAGCCTCCTTACCTTCAATTTCAATTATTGCTTTTGAGTGAGATATGTCTGTTATTGCAAATTCATTGTCATTAAATTTCTGCTCTATTTCATTTAAAATATCTTTTTTGTTGGAAACTAAAAGCCAATTTCTTGGACCGTTCCAAAGTATTCTTGTGTTATCATTAGAGCTAACTAAAGATGGATTGTCTCTTAAATTTAGGCCGTCTACCTGCATGTTGTCTAATGATGAATTTGAACTTTTATACTGAACTATCTGTACAATTAATAAATTAGTAGTTTCAGATATTGAAAGTAAATTTTTATCATCTTTACCCTCAAAATCTCCAAATTGACCTTTTGCATGCACATTATTTAAAGCTGAAATTAAACTCATGATCTAACTCTTTCTCCTTTTGGATCAACATAATGTGATGAAACTATTTCTACTGGAATAACTTTGTTTTTTAATGGAGACATTACAAATAATTTTTCTCCAATCATATTTTTTCCATCTTTTAATATTGCTAATGAAAATGGATTATCATGCTCAACACTCCAACAAGAAGCTGAGATATGACCTAATTTTTTATTCGGCAAAGGTGCATTAGCGTCTTTAACTAAGTGTGAACCTTCTGGAATACTAGTTTTTTTATCCAATGGAACAACGCCTACAATTCGTTGTCTATCTTCAGCTACAAAAGCTGCTCTCTGTAGAGATCTTTTTCCAATAAAATCTTTCTTTTTGCTCAATAACCCTTCTAAAGCATTGTCGTAAGGAATTGTTCTTCCATCTAATTCAGAACCTGCAACATGTCCCATTTCAATTCTAAGTGTAGACAATGCTTCAGTTCCATATGGTTGAATTTGAAACTCTTCTCCAAGTTCAATTATTTTTTCCCACATAAATCTTCCGTTATCAGACTCCACATTAACTTCGTAAGCTAATTCACCTGAGAATGAAATTCTGAATATTCTTGCTTTAACACCAAATAAATCACCCTCGACATATCCCATAAACGGAAGACCTTCATTAGATACATCTGTTTTAGGGAACAATTTCTGTAATAAGTCTCTTGATTTAGGACCAGCTATGGCAGCTCCTGCCCATTGCTCAGTTGTTGAAACTACATTTACATTAAGTTCAGGCCAAACAAGTTGCAAATAATACTCTAAATGCGAAAGCACATTCGCTGCTTGAGCAGTAGTTGTTGTCATGTGATAGTGGTTTTCTGAAATTCTAGTAGTTGTACCATCATCCATCACTATCCCATCTTCTCTTAACATCACTCCATATCTTGCTTTTCCAACAGGTAACTTCAACCATGCATTTGTGTATACTCTGTTTAAAAATTCAGCAGCATCAGGACCTTTAACGTCGATCTTACCAAGTGTCGTTACATCACAAACACCAACATTTGTTCTTACATTTTTCGCTTCTCTTTTTGAAGCTTCGAACAAAGTTTCGTTTCCTCTTTTATAGTATCTTGGTCTTAACCAAACTCCTGCATCAACAAAAACAGCGTTATGCTCTTCATGCCAATTGTGAATTGGAGATTTTCTTGTTGGTTTTGAATGCTTTCCTACTTCTCTACCAACAATAGCACCTATGGAAATAGGTGTATAAGGAGGTCTAAAAGTTGTGTGGCCAACGGACGGAACAACTTTATTTTCAATCTCAGATACTAATTGTAATCCATTTAAATTACTTGTTTTTCCTTGGTCTGTTGCCATACCTAAAGTGGTATATCTTTTTACATGTTCGATTGATCTATAACCTTCTCTTAATGCAATCTCTACATCAGAAACAGCAACATCATTTTGAAAATCTAAAAATCTTTTATAACTTTTACCTTTTGGTAATGGAACACACCAAAACTTATCATGTTTAGAATATTTTTTTTCAACTACATTTGGAATAGATATTTCGTTATCTTTCTCAGTAATTTTTTTTGATAATTCTTTTCCTTTTTCAAATGATGTTTTTAAAGTTTCTTCTAGTGTAAATACACCATTAGCAGCTCCTAAAGTTGTTTCATTTTGTTTTGAAACTCCTGGAACAAACGCGTCTATCTCTTCATTAAATTTAGTTTTATTTCCTGATTGTGATGCCAAATGAATTGTAGGTGTCCAAAATCCAGAAACACATATACAGTCACAATTTATATTCTCTATTTTGCCAAGTGTTTTCTTGTCTTCAGAAATAGTTGCCACATCAGCTGATTTTACTTTTTTATAGCCTTGTGCTGCAACTACCACATATGAATTTTTAATATTAATTCCTAAATTTTTTGCTTCATCAATAATTTCTGATTGTGGATTTGATCTTGAATCTAAAACTATAGGCTCAACTCCATGTTTTTTAAATTCAATTGCAGCTTCATAGCCACTATCATTATTTGTAAATACCAAAGGTTTTTTTCCAACCAAGACACCATAAACTTTTAAATATTCTTTAGCTGCAGATGAAAGCATTACTCCAGGAGTATCATTGTTTCCAAAAACAATTGGTCTTTCAATTGATCCAGATGAAATTAAAACTTCTTTTGCTCTAATGTACCAAAGTCTTTTGTTTGGATGATATTTTTTAGTTTTAGGTAAATGATCACTAACTTTTTCAGACATTACCAACATATTGTGATCATAGTATCCAAAAACTTGAGATCTATTTTTTACTGTTACATTCGGCATCTCTTTTAACTCTGAGATGATACCGTCTGCCCAATCTTTTCCCGATTGGTTACCGATATTCACATCACTCGTTAATAATGAACCACCGTATCTTGGTTTGTCCTCAGCCAAAATTACTTTGGCTCCATTTTTGGCTGCAGAATAAGCGCTCGCTAAACCTGATGGTCCAGATCCAACAATTAAAAGGTCACAGTACTCATATTTATGTTCATATCTCTCTTTATCGTGTTTTGTTGAAGCTACACCTAATCCAGCTGCTTTTCTAATAAATGGCTCATAAATTTTGTACCAAAAGCTTTTTGGCCACATAAAAGTTTTATAATAAAATCCTGCAGGTAAAAATATTTTTAAAAAATTGTTTATTGCTCCAATATCAAAATTGACACTTGGCCAACAATTAACACTGCTTGCCTCTAATCCTTCAAATAATTCTTGTTCAGTTGCTTTAATATTTGGCTCCGTTTCACCATTTCTATAAAGTTGAACAACTGCATAAGGTTCATCAACTCCTGCACCAAAAAACCCTCTAGGTCTATGATATTTGAAACTTCTACCAACTAAATGAACTCCATTTGCAAGTAAAGCTGAAGCTAATGTATCGCCTTCATATCCAAAATAAGATGTACCGTTGAACTTAAAAGAAATTTTTTTATTTCTATTAATTAAGCCACCTGTTTCTATTCGATAACTCTGAGTCATTAAGCAATTTCTTCGTTAGCTTTATAAGTTTTAAAAATTTCGTGTGTTGCAGTATCTCTTTCAACTTTTATCCACTGTCTGCAACCAGATAAATGCTGCCAAAGTTCTAAATGTTTTCCTCTGGGACTAACTCTATTGTATACGAAATTATCCCATTCTTGATCTGTAACTTCTTTATTTAGTTCTGGTCTTTTAACAGTAGCATCTCCACCATAAGAAAATTCATTTTGAGATCTCATTCCACAATGTGGGCATTTAATATGTAACATTTATGAAATCCAAGTTTTTGTACCAAGACCTTTTTCATCAATAAGATGACCAGTACTAAATCTGTTCAAACTGTATCCTGCATTTAATTCATGAACTCTATCTTGAGCAATAGTATGTGCAAATGTCCATCCTGATGCTGGAGTTGCTTTAAAGCCTCCGTAACACCATCCGCAATTTAAATACAAACCATCAATATGAGTTTTATCAATTATTGGTGAACCATCCATTGACATGTCCATAATCCCACCCCAAGTTCTTAGCATTTTTAATTTACTTAAAAATGGCATCATCGCAATTCCTTCAGTTAAAACATGTTGTAATGTTGGAAGATTACCTCTTTGAGCGTAACTATTGTAACCATCGAGGTCTCCACCCATTACCATTTCACCTTTGTCTGATTGACTAATATAAAAGTGACCTGCACCAAAAGTTACAACTTTATCTAAAACTGGTTTCACTGGTTCAGAAACACAAGCTTGTAAAAGATGTGTCTCAATTGGCAAAGTCATATTTAATTTTTCAGCTAAAATATTTGTGCTACCTGCAACGCATAGACCAACTTTTTTTGCCTTAATATTTCCTCTAGATGTTCTGATCCCTTTTATTTTTCCTGCAGAAACATCAAAACCTGTGACTTCACAATTTTGAATTATATCTACCCCCATCGAGTCTGCTTGACGCGCGTACCCCCAAGCAACCGCATCATGACGAGCAGTTCCAGCACTTGGTTGCATCAATCCACCAAAGATTGGAAACCTTACGTTATCTGAAAAATCAGCCATTGGAATTAATTCTTTTACTTCTTCTCTATTTAAAAGAACTGCATCAATTCCGTTTAATCTCATCGAATTTCCTCTTCTTGCGTATGCATTCATTTGTGCATCTGAGTGTGCAAGATTAATAATTCCTCTTGGAGAAAACATTACGTTGTAATTTAAGTCCTGACTCATCTTTCTCCATAGATCCATTCCGAACTCACTGAAAAGACCATTTTCATCATGCATGTAGTTTGATCTGATAATTGTAGTGTTACGTCCAACGTTTCCACCGCCAATCCATCCTTTTTCAATGATAGCTACTTTTGTAATTTGATGTTCTTTAGCTAGATAATATGCGGTAGCTAGACCATGACCACCACCCCCGATGATAACAACATCATACTCTTCTTTAGGATTTGGATCTTTCCAAGCTAAATCCCAATTTTGATGGCCAGTTAATGCATTTTTAACTAAGCTAAAAATAGAATACTTTTGCATAACAGAATTTTATATTAATGAATTTAAATAGTTCTTATTTTTTTTATATATATATTTTAGAAGTTTCGAAAAATCTCAAATAAGATAATTATTATGCAAAAAAATTTACAATAAAGGATAACGAATGAGCGAAGTAAAATCAGATATACAGATAGCTAGAGAAGCTAAAATGCAACCAATAAATGATATTTTAGCAAAGATAAATGTACCTGATGAAAGCTCTGCGTTTAGTCCTATGGGCAGACATATTGCAAAAATAAATTTAGAATATTTAGAGCAGCTAAAAGATAAGCCAGATGGAAAATTAATTTTAGTAACTGCTATAACTCCAACTCCAGCAGGTGAAGGGAAAACTACAACTTCAGTTGGATTAAATGATGGTTTAAATAAAATTGGAAAAAAATCTATCGTATGTCTTAGAGAACCAAGCTTAGGTCCTTCTTTTGGTATGAAAGGTGGGGCAGCTGGTGGAGGTTATGCACAAGTCGTTCCAATGGAACAAATCAATTTACATTTTACAGGTGACTTTCATGCAATTACATCGGCTCATAATTTATTATCAGCATTAATCGATAATCATATTTATTGGGGAAATAAATTGGATATCGATGTTAGAAGAATTGTTTGGAAAAGAGTTATGGACATGAATGATAGATCGTTAAGATCAATAAATATAAATTTAGGTGGTGTAGCAAATGGTTTTCCAAGAGAAGATGGTTTTGATATCACAGTTGCATCAGAGATAATGGCAATCTTTTGCCTATCAAATGATTTGGAAGATTTAGAAAAAAGAATTGGAAATATCACTATTGGGTACACTAGAGATAAAAAACCAGTTTACGCAAAAGACTTAAATGCTCAAGGTCCTATGACAGTTCTTTTAAAAGAAGCTATCAGACCTAATGTTACACAAACTTTGGAAAACAATCCTGCAATTATTCATGGTGGTCCGTTTGCGAATATTGCTCATGGTTGTAACTCCGTTATCGCAACTAAGACTGGTTTAAAATTAGCAGACTATGTTGTAACTGAAGCGGGATTTGGTGCTGACCTTGGTGCAGAAAAATTTTTAGATATTAAATGTAGAAAATCAAATTTAAAACCAAGCTGTGTTGTAATTGTTGCAACTATAAGAGCTTTAAAAATGCACGGTGGTGTCGCTAAAGATGATTTAAAAAATGAAAATGTTGAAGCTTTAAAAAAAGGGTTAGTAAATTTAGAAAGACATATTCAAAATGTTAAAAAATTTGGTTTACCTGTAGCTGTAGCAGTTAATCATTTTATAAAAGATACTGATAATGAAGTGAAAGCACTTATAAATTTTTGTGATAATTTAGGTGTTAAAGCTAGTCTATGTACTCATTGGGCAAATGGTGGTGAAGGTACAAAAGAATTAGCAGCTCATGTTTCAGAATTATGTGGAAAAGATGAAGCTAAATTTCAATTTTTATACGAAAGCAAAACACCTTTGTTTAAAAAAATAGAGACTATTGCAAAAGAAATATATAGAGCAGATGAGGTAATCGCTGATACAAAAATTAGAGATCAACTTAAAAACTTTGAAGAAGCTGGATATGGTGATTTACCAATTTGTGTTGCTAAAACTCAATACAGCTTTTCAACAGATCCAAATCTTAAAGGAGCGCCCACAGGTCATGCTTTACCGGTAAGAGAGATAAGGTTATCATCAGGAGCAGAGTTTATTGTGGTTATTTGCGGTGCAATCATGACTATGCCTGGATTACCAAGGGTTCCTGCAGCAGATTCAATTAAACTAAATGAAAAAGGTGAGATTGAAGGATTATTCTAAATTAAGATAATCTAACCAATTCTCTAATTCTCTCATTCTGGAAATTTTATCTAATTTTTTGTTTTCTATTTCTATATTTTTAATGTGATCATCAATATGATTTTGGTCTTTAAAAGCACCACGTTCTATAAGTCTATCTTTTCTAAAAATAATTAAGTTAATCATTTTATTGTATGTAATTTCTGGATGATACTGAAGGCCCCACACATCACAATTTCCAATTTTAAAATTTAAACCTTGAACTTTATTAATTGGGTTCGAAGCTAGCAGTGTTGAATTTTCTGGAAGAGTTACAACTTCATCAAAATTAAATGCTGGAGTATTAAACTTTTTATTTTTGTTTTTATATAATGGATGATTTAAACCATTTTCATTAATTTCAATATCTCTTGCAATCCCTCTATGTGACCCCTTCTCAGCTTTTTTTACTTCACCACCAGCAGCAGTTACTGCAACTTGCATTCCCCAACAAATCGCTAAAACTTTTTTAATTTTTTTCTGACATTCCTTCATAAATTCTATTTGTCTTAAAATTTCAGATGTCTTGTTATAAATATTTAAACTACTTCCACCCCAAATAAGACCATCATAACTGTCTAATGGGTCAATATTCTCGCTTATATTCTCATCTGAAGATGGATTAACTACATCTATATTTAGTTGATCAGTAAAATGAGAAAGACTATGTTTTAAGCTTTCTGTATGAGTTTGAATACCAGCTTCTGTAAAACTTTGATTTTCCTCTTGTAAATTACCTTCTACTACCAAAATTTTCTTCATTAAAATAACTCTCCTGAAATACTTTTTTTATACATTTCTTTTAAATCATCTTTTGTTATTTTTTTTGGATTGCCTCCTGTAGATGGATCTTCAAATGCCATTAAAGAGAGTTTTTCTAAATCAATTTCATTACAGTCCATAACATCTGAAAGTTTATGAGGGATCTTTAATTCTTTACGTAAATCTAATATCCATTCTAAAAAGCTTTCAAATGTACTATTTAGATTAAGAAAATTACAAATAGATATAATTCTTCTTTCAATAACTGATTTATTGAAAGTTAAAACATAAGGCATAAATATCGCGTTACTTAAACCATGATGTACATCAAACTGTGCATTTATTGGATGACTTAGAGAATGTATTGCACCAAGACCCTTTTGAAAAGCAGTAGAGCCCATGCTGGATGCTGCTAACATTTCAGATCTAGCTTCTATGTTTGTACCATTTTTATAAACCTCTATTAAAGAATTTTTAATTAACCTCATACCCTCAAGCGCGATACCATCTGCCATTGGGTGAAATCCAGGTGCACAAAAAGCCTCGAGATTGTGAGCAAGTGCATCCATTCCTGTTGCAGCTGTTATTCTTGGTGGAAGATCTTTGGTTAAATTTGGATCTAAAATTACAATAGAAGGTAAAATTTTTGGATGAAAAATTATTTTTTTTATTCCTGTTTCTTCATTGATGATGGCTGAAGCTCTTCCTGTTTCTGAGCCTGTTCCTGCGGTAGTTGGAACCGCTATAATTGGAGAAATTTTATTTCCATCAGCTCTTGTCCAATAATCACCTATATCTTCAAAATCCCATATAGGTCTTTTTTGACCACACATAAAAGCTATTCCCTTTCCGACATCTAATGCACTACCTCCCCCAAAGGCAATTACTCCATCACATTTTCTTTCTACATATAAAGAGACCCCATCCATTACGTTTTTTCCAGTTGGGTTTCCTGAAAATTGTGAAAATACTTGTAAATGATCAAAGTCTTTTTTTAATTTTTCAATTACTTTTGAAGTCATTGGTAGATTTAAAAGATCCTTGTCAGTTACAAAAAGTGGACTTTTAATTTTTAAGTTTAAACAAGCGTTTGCAAGATCTTCTATTTTATCTGCTCCAAACCAAATAGTAGTAGGATAATTCCAATTCATATTATTTATAAAGGATATATTTATTTGATTAATTAATCACTTAAAAATTAATTATTTATTAAATCTAAATATAATGCAGCAGACCAAGAAAAATTATTAGCTCCATAAGGAGTTCCCGATTTACAACTATAGTATTCATGAAAATCCTTTTCATGTATTATATTTAAAGTGTGTAATTTTATTTTATTGGCAAATTCAGGATCTTTTTCTAATAATCCTTTGTATAAAATCCAATTACAATTAATCCAAACAGGTCCTCTCCAATATCTTATCTCCTCAAAATATTTACTATCAGGTTTTATCGAAGAAAAAAAATATTTTTCATTCAAATTATATTCTTTTAAACTTTGAATTACCGAGTTATTTATTTCTTCATTTTGCAAATCTGCAAACAATATGAAATAATTTGTAATTGAAGGGATTTCTAATGATTGCTTATTTAAAACATCGTATGAATAAAACGAATTATCATTTTGATTATACAGACTAATCAATTTACTTTCAGTTTTTGTTATTTTTTTTTTAATTGAAGTACATTCAATATTATTTTTTGATGCAATATAGACTAGATCTTTACAAGCTTTCAGAAACAATGAATTAAAACCTATATCAGCGACATTAAACATTGAAATATCATAGAGTTTTTCAGGATTATATTTTTCATTTCTGAACTGATTTAAAAGAGTAATGTAACAATCATAATCTCTTTTAAGTGGTCGTACGTCACTGCTTGAAACATCTAAATCTCTTCTTTTGTATTCTAGATTGTCTTCAATTAAAATTTTACTTAAAGGAAAATCCCATAAAGGTGAATTATCTGTTCCACTTTCCCACGGATGCAATATAGAAACTAAACCAATATCATTTGGGTCTCTAAATTTAAAAAACCATTCTAAATAGTTTTTTGTTTTTTTTATTAAGTTCAAAATTCTTTCCATTTCACTAGAACTAAATTCATGCTTATCCAACATTAATTTTAAAATACTTGATACTATAGGTGGTTGAGTTATTCCAGATGATGGAATTTTATCGCCACACTGCCAAGTATTATGATTGGGAAAATAATTTTCATCCTTTTGATGAAACAAAATATGAGGAACCATACCGTCTGACCATTGTCCTTCAAACAACTTCTCTAACTCAACTATTGCGTATTCTTTATTAAAATATGAATAACCAAGAGCAATATAAGCTGAGTCCCAATTCCATTGTGCTGGGTATAACTTATTATTTGTAGGCAGAGTATATCCCTCACGCCTATTATTTAATAAAATATTTTCAGCTTCTCTTTTTAACAAACTCATTAACCCTTAACGCTCCCTGATGTTAATCCACTAACTAAATATTTTTCAAAATAAACAAAAATAAATAAAATTGGTAAGGTTACAACAACTGAACCAGCCATCAAATATTGTCTAGGCGTTTCAGCCCCTACATTTAAAAACTGTATTGCTCTTGATAATGTAAATGAGCTAGGACTATCTAAAAACATTAGTGAAAATAAAAACTCATTCCAGGCAATCATAAATACATATAATGCTACAGAGGCAATTGCTGGTAAACTTAAAGGTAAAATAATTTTAACTATTATTCCAAACCAATTTTGTCCATCCATTATACCTGCTTCTTCAAGTTCTTTTGGTATACTTTTGAAATATCCTTGGAGCATATAAATTGCAACTGGCAGTGTTGTAGCTGTATAAATAATCAATAATCCAAATACAGAATTTCTTAAACCTAACTGGCTAAAAACAGTGTAGAGAGGAATTACAAGCACTATCGCAGGAAACATATATATAATTAAAATAGAGGTAGATAAAAAGTGTTTTCCAAAAAAGTTCAATCTTGCAACTGCATAAGCTGCTGGGATCCCAAGTAATAAAGTAATTATAACCGTGCCTACTGAGACAATTGAACTATTAAGCATGTACCTGCCAAAATTATATTCGGTAAAAACTATAATATAGGATTTGAATAAGGTTTTTATATCTTGTGTTAAATCAACACTGAAATCTAAAGGATTAATTAATAAAAGAGCTTGAGTTTTGAAACTTGTTACTAACATCAAGTAAAATGGGAATAAAATTACAAAAGAAAAAAAGATTATTCCAAACAAAGTTAAAAAATCAAAAAATATAATTTGTGCTGAAAAATCGTAACTAAAATGTTTCTTGTTATAATTAAATAACTTATTAACAAAAAATAATAGGATCAAAAATGTACCTATATAATGCCAAATAGGTAAAGAACTATTATTAAAATAATCAATCAATACAAACACAGATGCTAATAAAATTACTTTAAATAACCTATTTAATTTTTCACTTAAGAAAATTGAAATAATAGAAATTATAATTCCACTTAAAAAATAAAAATTGAAATTTAAAGTTTTAAGTTCAATTCCTTGTAAAGTAGAAAGAATTTTCCAAATAGATATTAAAGAAAATAAAAAAAATGAAGAAATTAAACTGAAAGTAATAATTGATTTAACTCTCATTGGCTCTTTTTCCTATCAGTTTAAAATAAATTAACATGAAAAATAAAAGTAATAGTACAATCACCATTGATACAGCAGATCCCATACCAATATTTCCTATTGAAAATCCCTGTTCATAAACATTTATTGGGAGTGTTCTGGTACCTGATGCACCACCTGTTAATAGAAAAATATCTTCAAACTTGTTAAAATTCCAAATAAATCTAATCATAAATAAAATTGAAATTACTGCTGTAATCTGCGGCAATGTTATATTCATAAATTTGGTGTAAGGACCTGCTCCATCAATATCTGCTGCCTCATAAAGTTCTTTAGGAACTGCTTGAAGTCTTGCTAAAATAAAAAGGAAAGCTAAAGGAAAATATCTCCAGATTTCAAAGATAATAACAGTTGTTAGCGCTAATCTTAATTTAAATTCAAAACCGAAAACAAAAATAGATACATACTTTTGACCTAACAAATTTATTGGCTTATCTATAATATTATAATTCAGCAGCAGGTTGTTTAAAGTACCGCTATTAGGATCTAATAAAAGCTCCCAAGTAAATGCCAAAGCCACAACTGGAGCTACATAGGGAAACAATAACGTACTTCTAACAAAGCTTCGACCTCTAAACTTTTGATTTACCATTTGGGCTGACAAAATTCCAAAAACAATTGCACCCACAGTTCCAAAAAAAGTATAATAAAATGTTGTTAATAATAAATCTTTAAATTCATAGTTTGTGATTACTTTTTTAAAATTTGACAAAGTAAAATCACTTGTCAAAAGAATGTTATCTGCTTTTCCTTTTAAATAAGGTTTATTTAATTTAAATTGTTTTTTATCAATTTTTTCACCATTTTTTGTTTCAAAAAAAATTACAAATTGCTCTCTGTATTTTTTTGACCAATTACCAAAATCACACTGAACTTTATTTGAAAGAAACTTACATCTCTGATCTAAATCAATTGGGTTAACATTGCTTGGGAATTTATCCTGGAATTTAACATCTCTAATATCTTGAATTAAGGAACTATTTCTTAATTTATAAATAATCTCAATTTTTGTATCTTCGTTTTTAATAGATTTGACTATTTTTTTTGCTCTTGGCTCTGGAATTCTTATATCTTTTAATTGAACTTCTTTAAAACTAATCCAAACGTTTGAAAATATTGGAAATAATACTATTGCAAATACAATTAGAACTGCTGGCAAAGTTAAAGCATAAGCAGTTCTTTTTTCTATTTTTGAAAGTGAATTACTCATAAAAAAAGCGGATAATTAATATTATCCGCTTTTTTATAAAATTAAAATTAATTGAACTGTGCTAATGCAGTATTGATCATATCAACTGCTTCATCAACATCAATTTGATCATCAATATATAGTCTTGTTATTCTATTAATGAATTGAGAATTGATAACTTTAGAAGCTCTAGAAAGTTCACCTTCTTTAACTCCCCATCTGCTAGCAGTATCTAAACCAGCTACAATATTATCGATAACATCTGCTGAATAAAGATCAGTTAATGGAGCTTTTCTATCCACTCCAACTGGAAGTTTTGACCAAGCTTTAGTATATGCAGCTGGATCACTTGCATTACCTCTTCTTACAGGAAATTTCCCTTCAGGAGCAATTGCTAAAGTTGAAGTATATCCTTCATCCATAGAATAAAGAATAAACTGTTTGGCCTCATCCGTATCTGCATCTGCTGTTATACCAAAGTATCTTACGTCTGCCCAAGCAGCACCTTTTTTATTGTTCGGTCCACTAAAGTTTGTGATGAAACCAGTTTTTGATGCTAACTCACTTGATGTTGGATCATCATTTATTGTCGGAGGAGCAGAATCTCTTAACCCTGCTAACTCATCCATAATAAATGGAGACCAAATAATCATTGGAGTTTTACCTGCAAAATAAAGTTCTCTAGATTGTTTCCAGTATAATTCGCCTTCTGGACTAGCTTTTGCAATTGTTTTGTAAAACTCTAAAGCTTTTTTAAGTTTGTTTCCTTGTTTTTTAATACCACCTTTTTTAACTACGTTAACTCCATTAGCCAATAATACATGTTCTAAAACCTGACTCATAAAGTTTTCGTCTGTTTTTGTAGCAGCAACAAATCCAAACATATCATTTGATGACAGCGTTTCTATTGCTTTAGTGATATTTGCATAACTAGTTGGTGGCTCTAAACCAGCTTTCTCAAAAAGATCTTTTCTATAAACGATCATTTGAGTCCAACCATCAACTGGAACAGCAGCAATTTTTGATCCTTGCTTAGCCATATTTAAAGCACCAGGTGCAAAAGTTTTCTTACCTAATTCTTTAACAACATCATTGTTAGCATCAACATCTAAAATTCCTGCTTCAGCCCATGGCAATACATATTGTAGTGTATGATAAATTACATCAGGTAAATCACCTGCTGCAGCTGCAGCTGTTGCTCTTTTACCTAATTCTTTTTCATCAATTGGAATAACTTCAACTGCAATACCAGTTTTTGCTTCAAAGGCTTTAGCCATATCTTCTTGCTTCGCCATTCTTGCTGGTTGAGTTTCAGTTGTCCAAAACTTGATATCTGCAAAAGCAACATTGTTTATAAAAAATGTTACAGCAGATAATAATATTAAAGTTTTTTTAAACATAATTACCTCTTGTTAATTATTTTTTTTAAACCTTAATATTTTTTAGAAAAAATTTCTTATGCAATAGTGTCATCCCTGTTATGAGGTAATTTTAAAAACTATAAAAAAAACCTTTATTTAAAGGCTAAATTATTGCTGTCGAATAAATGGCATTTGCTTAGATCAAATCCCAAACTAAGACTATCTCCAACGTTGACTTTACTGGCACCATCAGTTTGGACTACTAATGGCTCTCCCTCTTTTTCTAGATATAAAAAAGTAGATGAACCTAATTTTTCAATCACGAATACCTTACTCTCCCAACATTTTTCACCACTATTTATTAAGATATGCTCAGGTCTGATACCAATCTTTACATTATCTCCAGGTGAAACTTTATCTGAAGTTTTTGGAACGATAATTTTTCCTTGTTCTGAAATTTCAACTTCAGTTCCAGAATTATTAGAACTTATAACTTTAGAATTAATAAAGTTCATCTTTGGTGAACCAATAAACCCACCTACAAATAAATTTTCAGGTTCATTGTAAAGTTTTAAAGGTGATCCTTTTTGAGAAACAATACCTTGATCTAATACAACTATATCATCTGCAAGTGTCATTGCTTCTGTTTGGTCGTGTGTAACATAAATCATTGTTGCATTTAATTGATCATGCAATTTAGCTAATTCTACTCTCATCTGAACTCTTAAAGCTGCATCTAAATTAGATAAAGGTTCATCAAACAAAAATACTTTTGGTTTTCTTGTAATGGCTCTTCCTATTGCAACTCTTTGTCTTTGTCCACCTGACAATTGTTTTGGTTTTCTCTCTAAGTATTCTTCAATTTGAAGAATTTTAGCAGCCTCCATAACTCTTTCTGTAATTTCTTCTTTAGATTTTTTTTCAATCTTTAATCCAAAAGCCATGTTATCAAAAACAGTCATGTGTGGATACAATGCATAAGATTGAAATACCATTGCGATATTTCTTTCTTTAGGAGGAAGATCATTCACAACTTGTCCATCTATTGAAATTGTTCCTGAGTTGATCTCCTCTAAGCCTGCAATCATTCTTAACATTGTTGATTTACCACATCCGCTTGGTCCAACTAATACAGTGAAAGATTCACTCTTAATATCTAGAGACACATCTTTGATCACATGTGTAGATCCAAAAGATTTATTTATGTTCGAAATATTTATCTCAGCCATCTTAAATTAATATTTATATTGTATTTTCAGTTTATATTTGATTATATTTATTTAGCATATTTATAAACTGGAGAAAACACAATGAGCAAAATTGCAATTATTGGAGCAGGACCTTGCGGTCTATCAATGTTAAGAGCATTCGAACACTTAGAAAATAGAGGTGAAAAAATTCCTGAAATAGTTTGTTTTGAAAAACAAGAAGATTGGGGAGGTTTGTGGAACTATAATTGGAGAACAGGTAGTGATCAATATGGAGACCCAGTTCACAATAGTATGTATAGATATTTATGGTCAAATGGTCCAAAAGAATGTTTGGAGTTTGCAGATTATTCTTTTGATGAACATTTTGGGCAACCAATTCCTTCTTTTCCTCCAAGAGAAGTTTTGCAAGATTATATTCTTGGAAGAGTAAGCAAAGGCAAAATTAAAAATAAAATAAAACTAAACACAAAAGTAACCAATGTAACTTTCAACAATGAAAAATTTGAAATAACTTATCAAGACAAAGTTAAGGATGAAATTTCAAAAGATACATTTGATTATTTAGTTGTTTCTACTGGTCATTTCTCAGTTCCTTTTATTCCTGAATATAAAGGAATGAATTCTTTTCCAGGAAGAATAATGCACTCACATGATTTTAGAGATGCAGAAGAATTTAGAGGAAAAGATGTGATAGTTTTAGGAAGCAGTTATTCAGCTGAAGATGTTGCTTTACAGTGTAATAAATATGGAGCTAATAGTGTAACTATTGGATATCGAAATGCACCTATGGGATTTAAATGGCCTAAAGGCATGAAAGAAGTTCACTATCTAGATAGATTAGAAGGAAAAAAAGCAATCTTTAAAGATGGTACTGAACAAGATGCAGATGCAATAATACTGTGTACTGGTTACCTGCATCATTTTCCATTTCTAGATGAAAGCATAAAGTTAAAAACACATAACAGATTGTATCCACCAAAATTATATAAAGGAGTTGTTTGGCAAGATAATCACAAACTTTTATATCTTGGTATGCAAGACCAATTCCATACTTTTAATATGTTTGATTGCCAAGCTTGGTTTGCAAGAGATGTGATCATGGGAAAAATTAAAATGCCAAGTGCTGATGAAATTAATAAAGATATCAATAAATGGGTTGCTATGGAGGAAAAATTAGAAAACCCAGATCAAATGATTGATTTTCAAACTGAGTACACAAAAGAACTTCATGATATGTCTGATTATCCAAAAATAGATTTTGAATTAATTAGAAAACATTTCAAAGAATGGGAACATCACAAAGTAGAAGATATCTTAACTTACAGAAATAAATCGTTTTCATCACCTGTCACAGGTTCTGTTGCACCTATACACCATACTCCATGGGAAACTGCAATGGATGACTCGATGAAAACTTTTTTAAATAAATAATTAATAGTTAACTTTTAATTTTTTATTTTTTGTGATTGCACTTAATAGTGCATACATAAGTGGTATTTTATTTTTATTAATTTTTTTCAATATGTAGGGTGCAATCTCTCTAGCCAGATCTGCGCCCTCAACTGTATCATTTTTCATAAACTTATTTTTTGCAATTTTAAAAGTATAGCCTTTTCCTAAATATTCGCCCATTTTGCTATTTCTTCCTCCAACTGCACTAACATATAAGTCACCCACTCCAGCTAACCCATGAACTGTTTCTTTTTTACCTCTGAAATATTTTATTAAATATTCCATTTCATCTAATGATTTTCTAAATAAAGCTGAAGCAGTATTTTCACCTTCACCTGATCCAATAATCATTGAATATATGTTTTTAATTGCAGATGAAAATTCAACACCTTTTACATCACTTGAATATTCTGTTTTGTAATATTTAGTTGAGATTAATTTTCCTATATTTTTTGCAATATTAATATTCTTGTTTGCTATCACGGTGTAACTTTTGATTTTTTTTGCTAACTCTTTTGCCAAACAAGGTCCTTTTAAAACTGAAATATTTAAATTTTGATTTCCTTTGTTTATCTGCTCAGACATAGTAATAATTTTTTTATTATTTCGATCATATTTAAGACCTTTGGTCAAAACTAGAATAGAAACTTTTCTCTTTATATTTTTTAAATACTGTCTAACCATTTCAATTCCAATAGAACTTACTCCAACAACAACTAAGTCCCATTTTTCATTAAGTAAGTCTGATGAAAATTTTTTGACAGTAACTCTTTTAGATAACTTAAGTTTTAATGCTGGATGAAATTTGTTTTTGGTTATTAATTTATTTAATAGATCTTTACTGTAAGGCTCAGTTAAAGTTACTTTATGATTATTGTCAGCGAGGGGAAAGGTAAATGCAGCACCCATTGCTCCCGCTCCTATTATTAAAACTTTTTTCATAAGACTAGTTAAGCTAAAGTTTTTTTAATTGCTAGTTTCCATCCTGCTAAAAGATCATTTCTTAATGTTTTTTTAATATTTGGTGAGAAAACACGATCTTTTTTCCACATATTTTTGATTTGATTTAAAGATTTATATTCTCCTATTTGATATCCAGCTAATAAAGCTACACCTAAAGCAGTTGTTTCTAGTATTTTTGGTCTAACTACTTTTAAATTAATAATATTGGCTAAAAATTGTGTGAACCAATTGTTTGCAACCATTCCACCATCTACTTTAACTATTCTTGGTTTCAAACCATCCTTGTTCATTGAGTCAAACAAATCAAAACTTTGATAACCAACAGATTCTACTGTTGCTCTCACAATACTTTTCCAATCACTGTCTCTTGTTAGTCCTGTGATTACTCCTCTAGCATCTGGCCTCCAATAAGGTGCTCCCATTCCACTAAAAGCTGGCACAACAAAAACACCATCATTAATTTTAGAGGATTTTGAAATCTTTTCAGTTTCGGGTGCTTTTTTAATCAATTTTACTTTATCTCTTAGCCATTGTACTCCTGCCCCCGCTATAAAAATTGAACCTTCTAAGGCGTAAGTATTTTTGTTATTTAATCGATAGCAGATAGTAGTCAGTAATTTATTTTTTGAATTAATTTTTTTTGTACCGGTATTCATAATAACAAATGCACCAGTACCATATGTACTTTTTATAGATCCTTTTTCAAAACAAGTTTGTCCAAATGCTGCAGCCTGCTGATCACCAAGAACTGCAGAAATTGAAATTTCAACTCCTGTAATTTTTTTATCTGTTTTTCCAAAATTATCTGCTGAGTTTTTGACTTCTGGTAAAATCTTTTGTGGAATATTTAGTTTTTGTAAAATTTCTTTGTCCCATTTACTATTATTAATATTATATAGCATTGTTCTGCTTGCATTAGATGCTTCAGTTAAATGCTGCTTACCTTTTGTTAATTTCCAAATTAAAAATGTATCTACAGTACCAAACAATAAATTATTTGAACTAAGAAGTTTTTTTGAAATTTTAACATTGTCTAAAATCCATTTAATTTTTGTTGCTGAAAAATATGGATCTATAAATAATCCAGTTTTATTTCTAAATGAATTTTCATAATTTTTTTTCTTAAGCAGTTTACAGTAATCTTGGGTTCTTCTATCTTGCCATACAATTGCATTATAAATTGGCTTTCCTGTTTTTTTATTCCATAAAATTGTGGTTTCCCTTTGATTTGTAATTCCGATTGTAAGTATGTGGCCTTTTAATTTTTTGGCTTTATTTAGTACTTGTTTTAAAGCTTTAAGTGTTGTGGACCAGATCTCATTTGGATTATGTTCAACCCACCCATTTTTTGGAAAATATTGTTTAAATTCATATTGTGAAACAAAAACAATATTACCTTTTGTATCAAATAAAATTACTCTTGAAGATGTCGTTCCTTGATCGATGGAAATGATAAATTTTTTCAATGGACTAAGCTATACCTAAGTGTTTTTTTCTTTTCTCAACCCAAGTTCTTATTAAATTATCAAAAATCAAACCTATGAAAGCAACACAGATACCTAAAGTTAAGCCTATTCCAGCTCCATTTTTATCTGATAATGCCTTCAAAATGTACTGGCCCAGATCTTCTGTACCAATAAAAGCTCCAATAATGACCATAAATAAAGCAAATACGATTGTTTGATTTATCCCAAGCATCATATGTGGGAAAGCTAATGGAAATTCAATCTTAGTTAATCTTTGAAATTTATTTACACCAGACATTGTTGCTGCCTCATGCAAACCAGCAGGCACACTTCTTAATCCTTCAATAGTATATCTAGTTGCTGGAATTGTTGCATAAACAATTACTGCAATTAAAACTGAAGTATCTGTAATTCCAAAAAGCATCATTACAGGAATTAAGTATACAAAAGATGGGAACGTCTGAAAAATATCACAAACCCCTAACATAAATGCTGCAGACTTTTTATTCTGGAAACATAAAGTTCCAACTGTAAAACCTATTAAACAAGAAACAACTACTCCAAAAGTTGCCATGTACAATGTAACCAATGCTCTATCCCACCATGGACTTAACGCTATAAACAAAGTTAAAGCAGCAACAACTAATGCTGATCTAATTCCTCCAATTAAATAACCAGCGCCTACAGCCAATACTAAAGTGGCAACTGCTGGCATTCTTAAATACAAAGCTCTCATTGGTTGAAGCACATCTACAATTAACCAGGTATTGAATGCTTTGATATAAACAAAGAAAGTATCAAAAATCCAATCAACACCTTTGTTCCAAAAATCAGCTGTTGAAATTCCTTTATTATGTGGAACTTCAAATAAATAATTAAATGTATCTTTAAAAATAAATGTTCCAACATAAGCAAGAATAATTCCAAGAATTATTGAGCCACCAAAAAATATAATATTTTTATTTCTTTGGAAAAATGTAAGATTGCCAAAATAATCTTGTTGTTGGTTTGCCCAAGCCAATGACATTTTATCTAATAGAATTGCAATCAAACTAATACATAAACCTGCCTCAAGAGCGAGACCAATGTTAAGCTGGTTTAGAGCTAACAACAAATTAAATCCTAAACCTTTTGCACCGATAAATGCTGATATAACAGCCATTGAGAAGCAAACCATTATCACTTGGTTAACTCCAATTAAAATATCTCTTCTTGCAGTTGGAATAAGTACTTTGGTCATTAACTGCCAATTTGTGCAACCACTCATTCTTCCTGCTTCGATGACTTCTGGAGGAACTGCTCTTAGTCCAAGAATAGTTAATAAAATCATTGGAGGTACTGCTACTACCATTGTAATTATTACAGCTGCATGATCACCAACACCGAACAAAACAAGGGCAGGAACTAATACTGCGTATTGAGGCATTGTTTGCATCACTAAAAGAATTGGGTACAAAGCATTTTCTACTCGTTTACTTTTATAAGCAGCAATACCTAAACTAATACCAAATACAAATGACAATGGAACTGCAACCAATATGAAAGAAAGTGTTTGCATAGAAGGTTTCCACTGACCAAATATTGAAATATAAACCATTGTTAAACCTGCAAATATAGCAAGTCCTTTACCACTTAATTTATATGCAAGTATTGTTGCTCCAGCAGCAACGATAGTCCAAGGTAATCCAGGTAATTCCAACCAAGGATGAGCATCAATAAAATCCCAGCTAGTGAATGCAACTATAGTTTCTAAACCTCCAAGCAAAATTTCTCTAATCAACTCAATCAAAAACGTCATAAAAGACGTCAAATTTCTACTAATCTCTAATAACAATGGTCTAGTTTTGAACTCTTGAGTATCTTCATTCCAAAATTCCATTGGCATCCACTCGTTCATTAAGAAAAATAAAGAGTCGTTTATCCAGATAGGCAACCAACCAAGTAAAGGAGGCAATCTCCAAAATACATCGAAAGCATAATATCGGACTTCTTTACCTAGAAAAAAATAAACACTTTGGTTAGGATCTTTTACAAATTCTGCTTGGCCTCTTATAAATTTATAAGTTTCAGGAACTTCAATTGCAAAACATAGAGCAAAAAACACAACCAACAAAAATATCCATTGAAACAACTTTGGGTATTTTTTTAAATATTCCATGTTTTAGCTACTATTTTTTCTTCCTCCAAAAACTGTATCAATAATTGTTGAAGGTTTTATTGAACCAATAATATTGTTATTAGAGTCAACTACTCCTACAATTTTTTCTTGGGTAAGAATTTTTTCTGCAACATTTTCAATAATGTCATCTTTTGAAACTTTTAAATCTCCTATATTATCTTTATTTGAACTATCCATTACATCTTCAATGACTAAAACTTTTTCTCTTGGAACTTCTTCAGTAAATTTTCTTACATATTCTGTAGCTGGATTTAAAACAATGTTAGCGGGTGTATCTAACTGTTCTATAATACCATCTTTCATGATCGCAATTCGGTCCGCTAATTTTAAAGCCTCATCAAAATCATGGGTAATAAACATAATTGTTTTTTGTAATTTTTCTTGCAGTCTTAAAAACTCGTCTTGCATTTCTTTTCTTATTAGTGGGTCTAATGCTGAAAACGGTTCATCTAAAAACCAAATATCAGGTTCCACTGCCAAAGATCGAGCAATCCCAACTCTTTGTTGTTGACCTCCTGAAAGCTCTCTTGGAAAATAATTTTCTCTTCCATCAAGTCCAACTAGTTTAACCATTTCCATTGCTCTACTAATACTATCTTCAGTCTTAATACCCTTTATCTGAAGTGGGAAAGCAATATTTTCTACAACTGTTTTATGAGGCAACAATGCAAAGCTTTGGAAAACCATTCCCATTTTATTTCTTCTAAGCTCAATTAATTCCTTATTATTTAATTGAAGCAGGTCTTGGCCTTCAATGAAAATTTTTCCTCCAGTTGCGTCTGTTAATCTTGAAATACATCTTAGCAATGTTGATTTACCTGAACCAGATAAACCCATTACTACCAGCATTTCTCCTTTTGCAACTTCAAACGAAGCGTTGTTAACTCCAACTATGCAGCCGTTTTCTTGAAATGTTTTTGCATCTACATTACCGTAAGATTCTTCAAGCATTTTTTTGGCATTCTCACCAAAAATTTTATAAACTGACTCACACTTAATAACGGTCTCAGACATAAATCTTCACAAAGTTATATGATATTCAATAAAATTTAAATGTTAAATATTGTAACCTTTCATACTTAAAAATTCTTAATATAGTAAACTCTTGTATCAATTCCCGTACTTAAAAAACTCAAAGCTTCACCACTAACAGTTATACTTTCATCTACTCCTACATTGTTACCGCTTACAGTAAAACCAGCATAACACTTGCCTTTTTCTTGATCCCATTTGACAAAAGTTTCATCAATTTTATTTCCGTTAATCGTATAAAGTTCATGAGCTCTAAAATTTAAAAAATTAGCGCCCATTATTGCTCTTTGTGGAATTAATTTTGTAGCTTTGCATACTTGCTCATACACCTCATCAGTTAATCTATAATGGTCAGTTCCATCGAAAGATACAAGTATTCCTGAAGGTAATTTAGATATTAATTCACTAAGTTTTTTTTCTTCGGCAATTCTTTGTTCTTCTAATTTCATTTTTTTGACAAGTTCATCTCCTTGACCAAATATTCCATTTAAAATGCCAAAAAAAGCTATCACTATTACTGTAACTACAATTAAACCAACAAATTGTTTTGTAGCGTTTGTGGTTTCTTCTGTTTTATTTAAATTATTTTCTTTTGACATTATTCTTGTAACTTTCCGTTTATCCAAGTGCCTGATACTTGTTTACCGTCTGCCCAAGTAAATGTTCCTTGTCCATTCATGAAACCCTTGGACCATTCACCGTCATACGTAGATCCATCTGGAAATGTTAAAACTCCCTGTCCACTCCATTCACTATTTTTAAATTCACCTTTGTAAATATATCCGTTAGGCCATGTCTCAACTCCTTGACCTTGTTTTTTAGTTGCAACCCATTCCCCTTCATAGGTTGTCTTATCAGTGTAAACCCATTTACCATAACCATTCTCACAATTTCCTTCTTTGCATCCGGTGCTTCGTGCAAATACGGAAGAAGTAATTAAAAAAGTAAAAAATATAAATAGAAGAAGTTTTTTCATAAGGTTATTTTACATAAATTCAGATAAAAAAAAATCCCCCCCAAACAAGTTGGGGGAGATTTAAATTTTTTACTTTTATCTATCCCTAGTTAGTAAAAGCTTTCCAAACTGACTCGTTATCAGCTAACCATTTTTTAGCTGCATCTTCGTGAGTCATTTTGTCAACGTCAACTAAAGCTGCCATTGCACCAATTTGACTTGTAGAGAATGACATTTTTTTGAACGCTGCTGCTGCTGCAGGATGAGTTTTTGGAAAATCTTCATGCACAGCTTTTTTTAAGTAACCATCTGGAGAACCACATTTTCCATCTCCTCCATCTTCTGGTCTACAACCAGCAGTATATGGTGGAAAGTCGATGAAAGTAAAACCAGCACCATCAGTAAAGTTAGGTGTCCAGTTAAAGATAATAGTTCCTCTTCCTTCTTTTTCAGCTGCTGCTAACTCAGCCCAAAGTGCATCTGCACTTCCAGCAAATTTAACCCACCAAAGATCACCTAAACCTAATGCATCAACCCTTTGCGGAATTAAATCACCGTGCCAAGTTTGAGGACCTTCCAACATTCTTCCTTTTCCATCTGGTGAGTCAGGTGTTGTAAAGTTTTTAGCACAGTCTGGATTTTTTAAAGCTGTCCAATCTGGTAGACCTGGGCATAGACCTTTGTCAGCAACCCAGTTAGGGTAACCCATATCTTCTAGAGTTCTAGCCTCATGATCACCCCAATCAAGTAAACCACCTTTATCTAAAGCAGTAGTAAATGACTTACCGAATGCAGACTCCCATACTTCATGAGAAATTGTTACGTCTCCAATTCTAATTGATTCATAAACTGCTTGTGAGTCAGCGTTTACATATTTTACATTGTTGCCCATGCTTTCAAATATTCCACCAATAACATATGCCATAACAATTTGTGATGACCAGTTATGAGTTGGAATTACGATGGGCTTTTTGCTATCTGCAGCGTTAGATATTCCTGTAAAACTTACTAAAGAAATAACTAGAGCAGAAAGTAATGAAACGATTTTTTTCATTTTTCCCCCTATTGTTAAAAATTATAACTTCAACTATCTATAAATTTATTAGTATAGTCAACTGATTTTGAATGTAATAAAGTCTCACCAAAAATTTATATGCTAGGAACTAGTAAAGATATTAAAAACCCAGGTTTAAATATACTTCCACCCGGGGTTGAACGTCATATTGTTAACGGAGGAGGTCTTACTGCTTTTCAAATTTTTCCAGATGATGAAATAGAGATAATTAACAATGAAGGAAATCAAATTTGTGAAATAATTTGCTTTAATAAAGACGGAAAGTCAGAATTAAGTATTTTAAATTTAAAAGAAAATAGTCAAAAAAATTTCATAAGAGATATTTTAAATAGAAAAGATGAAACAATCTTAGCAACAAATTACCAGTTAAAAAAGAGAAACCTAAATATAAAAGAATCTAAATCGTCCATAATTTTTGATCTTGATACAAAAGCTGAAGAAAAGATTAAACTTAAATCAAAAGATAAATGTTATGCAATCTTTGCTGCACCTGGTGAAGATATGGTTGTTACCAAACAAAATCCACCGACAGATTTAACAATATTTATTAAAAGAGCAAAAATTATAAATGATAAAGAGCTAAGTGTTATACCTGATCCAGTTTTTGAACCACTTTATGAAAAAAACATAGATAAAGAAACTTCAACATCTTACCAAGTTAAAGAAGGAGATTACATTCAAGTAATAAGTCCAACTGGAAGACAATGTTCAGACTTTGTAGCATTTGATACAAAAAAATTAGAAAAAGGGATTGAAAAAGGATTAGATTGGCAAACAACTAGAACTTTTATGGGAAACACTTTTCCTGGTCCTGGATTGCATTCAAAATTTTATGATACTGATCATGAACCCTTAGTAGAAGTAATAAGAGATACCGTTGGTAAACATGATACTTTTAATCTTGCATGTACTTCAAAATATTATGAAGATGCAGGTTACTTTGGTCACCCTAATTGCTCAGATAATTTAACTGAAAGCATGTCAAAATATGGAGTGCAAAAACAAAAAGGATGGCATGCAATTAATCTATTTTTTAATACATCTGCTGCTGGATTAAATTCTGTAATATCAGATGAATCTTATTCTAGACCAGGTGACTATGTCATGTTTAGAGCATTAAAAGATTTAACAATTGGTACCACAGCTTGTCCTAGCGATATTGATGCTTGTAATTCATGGAATCCTACTGAAATTTTTGTTAGAACTTATGACAAAAATAAAGAATTTAGAAAGTCATTTGCTTTTCGAATGAAAACAGATTCAGAAAAAAAATTAACTAGAAATTCAGGTTTCCACGAACGTACATCTCAACTTACTAGAAATTTTGTTGATGCAAGAGGTTTTTGGCTTCCAAATGATTATACAAAACACGGAATAGTAAATGAATATAATGCCTGTAGAAACGATGCGGTATTAATTGATTTATCTTCACTTAGAAAATTTGAAATAATAGGTCCAGATGCTGAGGAATTATTAAACTACACACTTACAAGAAACATCAAAAAATTATCAGTTGGCCAAGTTGTCTATTCTGCAATGTGTTATGAAAATGGAATGATGTTTGATGATGGAACGTTGTTAAGATTAAGCGAAACAGGATTTAGATGGATATGTGGTGATGAGTATGCTGGAGAATGGTTAAAAGAAATAGTGAAGAAAAAAAATTTTAATGCAAATGTTAAAAATTCAACAGACCAAATCAGTAATGTTTCTATACAAGGTCCAAAAAGTAGAGAAATTTTAAAAAAGATAATTTTTACACCACCCACTCAACCATCTATTGATGAACTTGGTTGGTTTAGATTTACAATTTGTAGAATTGAAGAATTACAAGGTATTCCGCTAATCGTTTCTAGAACAGGTTATACAGGTGAACTTGGTTATGAAGTATGGTGTCATCCAAATCATGCTCCTGAAGTTTGGGATAAATTAATGGAAGCAGGAAAAGATGATGGTTTAATTCCTGCTGGTTTTGCAGCTTTAGATAAACTTAGAATAGAAGCTGGATTAATTTTATTTGGAAATGAATTTGATGGTCAACAAGATCCCTTTGAAGCAGGAATTGGATTTGCGGTTCCTTTGAAAACTAAAGAAGAAGACTTCATAGGTAAAGAAGAATTAATTAAAAGAAAAAATAATCCACAAAAAAAATTAGTTGGCTTAGAATTAATTGGAAAAGAAATTGCTGGGCACGGTGATTGTGTTCATATTGGAAGAGCTCAAGTAGGTGTTGTTACAAGTGGATGTCTATCATCAACTCTAAATAAAAATGTAGCTCTTTGTAGAATTGATGCTCAATATTCAGAAATTGGAACTGAAGTTGAAGTTGGAAAAATTGATGGTCACCAAAAAAGAATTGGTGCAAAAGTTGTTGGCTTTCCATTCTACGATCCAACTAAGTCTAGAGTAAGATCTTAAAAAAATGCCAAAAGAAAAAAAGACCCTTTTAGATTTTTGGGAAGAACAAATGAAACAATCTCATACTTCTAGTAATTATTTTTTTAGAAAGTCTCCTTCTCACTATCACATGATGTTATTAGTTATGTCTGCATTTAAAGAGGGCTCGAAATTATCTGTCGAGGAATTAAAAACAAAATTATTTAAAACATCTAGACCAAAATCTGCACTAATAATTACTGAAGCTTGTGAAAAAGGATTCTTTAAACTAGAAAAAACTTCAACTGATCAGCGAATTAAAAACATAGTCCCAAGTGAGTCATTTATTAAAGAATTTAATGACTACTTAGAAACATTAAAAAACATCAGTTATTAATTAATTTTTTGATTGATATAAAAAGTATCTAATTTTTATATATAATTTTTACTTCTATAAATAATCATATTAATTACCATTATCAAAAAATAATGTTTTGATATGACGACATTACCTTCAAAAGCAAAAGTAGTGATAATCGGTGGTGGTATACACGGTTTAAGTACTGCATGGAAACTTTCAGAAACTTACAAAAATCCTGGTGACATAGTTGTATTAGAAAAAAAAGATACAGCTGCTGGTGCAAGTGGAATTGCATGTGGAGTTGTCAGAAATAATTATTTTCAGCCAGCAATGAGAGAATTAATGGCTCATTCAGTTTCAGTGTGGGAAAGTGATCCTAAAGCATTCAAATATAATCCAGTTGGATACTTGCAAATATCTCCAGAGGTAATGCATGAAGATGTTGCAAGTATTTATGAGCAACAAAAAGCAATTGGATACGAGTCAGTTTTTATTGAAGGAGAAAAAGATTGCACAAATTACATGAAGGGAATTTTTGATGATTGGCAAGCTCAAGGTATCACTTCTGTACTTCATGAGAAAAAAGGTGGATACGCTTTTAATAAAGATTCAATTAAAGCCCTAGAGAACAAATCTACATCTAATGGTGTCCAAGTTATGAAAGGTGTAAGAGTGACTGGTTTTAAAAAAGGAAGTAACAGTCAAGCAGTAACTGGTGTTGAAACTGACAAAGGAACTATTGAGTGTGAACAAGTAGTTGTTGGTGCAGGACCATGGGCAAGAGATTTTTGGAATATGCTAGAGTTACCAAAGACAGCTCACATAAAAGGTAAAGATGGTAAGATGCATGAAACTGATATGTGGACTTACTGGATGCTTCAAGAAGGAGTTATCGGTGTTGAACCAGATTTCTTAAAAACAAATGACGGTAAACAACCGCCTGTAGTTCACGTTGACTCAACAGCACCTTTATACTCTGACAAAACAAAAAAATTATTAACAGATAAAATTTGGGGAATTTATTATAAACCTGATATTGAAGGTTTAGGTGTACAAGGTGGAACTTCTCCTTACATTGTTAAAAAACATTTTGATGAAGTAAACGTTGATCCTTATGGAATTGAGTCTCCAGAGTATCAAACAACAGACGCTTTTAGTGAAATGTGGTGTTCAGCACTTGCGCACTGCCAAAAAAGATTTGAAGGAAAATCAGATTTATACAGAAAAGGACCATCGGGTGGTTTGGGATGTATGACACCTGACTCATTTCCTATCTTCGATAGATTTTTTGAAAACGTTTACATGATTGCTGATGCTAATCACGGATATAAAATGATTGGTGTTGGTGAACTTGTTGCAAAAGAAATTCTTGGTACTGAAAGTGATTTATTGAAGCCGTTTAGATTCAACCGTTACGAGAAGGGTGAACTTCATCCGACTTCTAACAGTCCGTTCCCTTGGAGTTAAACTCTAAGCCTAGACACAAATAAAGTTTTCAGCTACGCTTGAATAATTAATAATTCATTGAGGGGTGAAAATGACGGATCTAGAAAAACATGTTAACCAGCCAGGTAGAGCTAAACTAGTAAAAAAAGTTCGAGAAAAAATTAACGAACTTGGAATAACTTATATTTATTATCAATTTATTTCTGTAACAGGAAGAGTTGTAGGTAAAGGTATACCTGCAGATCACTGGGAAAGAACAGCAGAAAAAGGTTTTCAATTAGTTTACGGAGCAACTGCAAACTTATTTTTAGATCGTCACAACAACTACATTGGTTATGGTCCAGAAGCTATGGAGCTTGTTGGAATACCTGATCCAGATACTTTTGTACAATTACCTTGGGACAAAAGAGTTGGAAGAGTTTTTGTAACATGTTTTAGAAATAGGGAAGAAAGACAAAATCCAGGCGGTCACTTAACTTCAGACTGCAGAGGAAATCTAAGAATTTTCATGGATGAATTTAAGAAAAAACATGGTCTAGAATTAAGAGTTGGTACTGAGCCTGAAATGATGTGGTTAACAAAAAATGAAGATGGAACCCCTACTGGTAAAGGTTTTTCTAAGCCATTCTGTTATCACATTGATCAATTTGAGTCGTTGAGACCTGTATTTATGAAGGTAATTGAATACGCAAAAGCGATGGGACTTGATATGATTCAAGGAGACCACGAAGATGCACCAGGTCAATTAGAATTAAACTGGACTTATGATAACGTTTTAAGAAACGCAGATAGATTATCAACATACAGACAAATTTGTGCTCAAGTTGCAAGAGAACATAACTTGATAGCTTGCTTTATGACTAAACCTTTCATGGGAGTTTCTGCAAGTGGATGTCATACAAATATGTCTCTATGGAAAGGTGGAAAAGTTAAAGTAAACAAACTTGGAAACAAAAAACTTCCAGGTGTTGAAGAAGTATTTAGTTACGTTGAAGGTGGAACAAATACTTTTATGCCTGATACTAAAGATATGCAGTTACCAGGTAAAATTGGTTTACAATCAATTGCAGGTATCATGGAACACTTACCAGCACTAACAGCATTAGGATCTTCTACAGTTAACTCTTATAGAAGATTATGGGATCAAGGTTTCTGGGCACCGGTTTATGCTGACTGGGGATACCAAAATAGAACATGTGGATTAAGAGTTTCTGCACCAGGTAGATTTGAATACCGATCAGTAGACTCTATGCACAATCCATACTTATTAGGTGCAGCGTTACTAAAAGCATGTGATCATGGAATTAGTAAAAAATTAAAACCAGCTGCTCCTGAATCTAGAAATATTTACGAAGCTCAAAAGGCTGGTAAAGATGTTAAAAAACTTCCATTAAGTCTTGGTGAAGCTTTGGCTAGACTTGCAGAGGATGAAGTAATTAAATCTGCAATGCCAGATGAAATGTATAAAGTTTTCCATTGGTACAAAAATGATGAGTGGGAAAGATTCTTGGGTGCTACAACTCAATGGGATCTAGATACTTATCTTGATTGCTTACCGTAGGTCGTTAATTAATAGAAAGATAGAAAGGTATAAAGGATATGTGTGGGATAGCAGGATTAATTCATAGAGGAAAATCCTCAAATGTTGGAAGCGAATTACAAGGAATGCTTCAAGCGTTAAAACATAGAGGTGAAGACTCAACTGGATATGCTTTGTATGGAGATACAGATGGCAAAAATTTCATCATGCGTTTTAAAGTTGGTGAGAACGTAGGAGAAGGAAGTTCATCAATTATGGAAGATGTTTCTGTATATGATGAAAGAAAAAAAGTTGTAGATCAAACTTTAGCTGAAATGGGAGCTAAAGTTGTTAAAGAAGAAAGAACACTTCCCTACTCTTTAAGATATGAAATTGACTACAATGCAAAAGATTTGTTAGATTTTTCTCAAAGAATAGAAAGCATTCCAGGTGTAGAGATTTTATCTATGGGTAAATCATTAGAAGTTATTAAAGATTTAGGTAACGCGAAAATGGTTTGTGATAGATATAGTCTAGATAAAGTTGTTGGAACTCATGCAATAGGTCATGCTAGAATGGCAACTGAGTCTGGTGTTGATATCAAATCTGCCCACCCTTTCTGGGGTTATCCTTTCAGTGACGTTTCTGTAGTTCACAATGGTCAGTTGACAAACTATTGGAACAACAGAAGAGTGTTGGAAAATAAAGGCATGAGATTTATGTCTGAGTGTGACTCAGAATTAATCGCAGTTTATCTTGCAGAAAAAATGAGAGATGGTGCAACTTTAGAAGAAGGCATGAAAGAAAGCTTAACTGGTTTAGATGGAGTGTTTACTTACTTTGTAGCGACAAAAGACTCTTTAGGTATGGCAAAAGATACTATGGCTGCAAAACCTTTAGTTCTATATGAGTCAGATGATTTAGTTGCAATGGGATCAGAAGAAATAGCTATTAGATCTGTGTTACCACAAGAAATAGACACATATGATCCATTTGATGGGGAGGTAAAAGTATGGCAAATCTAAAAACTGTATCAAAAAAATCTAAAGCCCAATCAATGGGTATGCATACTGAGGTTTTAACAGGAAGAACTCAACAAAAATTCTTTAATCCTGATGAGGCTGAAAACTTTTATTATTTTGGAACATACGATGTAGATTTTAATAAAAGAACTGAGCTTGATGTAAAAGATATGACGGCTCCAGAAGCTAATAAGGAAATTGATAATTTAATGAGCCAAGGTTACGGAACAATTGTAATCAAAAACCCTCAGGGAAAACATAGCTTAGGTGTTGGTATTTTAAATAAACTTAATTTAATTTTTGAAGGAAGTTTAGGATACTTTGGAATGGGTTCATGCGATGGTCCAATCGTTAGAATTAACGGAAGAGTTGGATGGTCATGCGCTGAAAACTTAATGGCTGGTAAAGTTGTAATTGAAAAAAATGCTGGATCTTGTTTTGGTGCGGCTATCAGAGGTGGAGATTTAATCTGCAAAGGTAGCGTTGGTGCTAGAACTGGTATTGATATGAAAGGTGGAACTATCATTATTGGTGGAGATGCTGGTGCATTTACTGGTTTTATGATGCAGAGAGGAAGAATAATAATTCTTGGTAATGTTGGAATTAATTTAGGAGACTCTATGTACGATGGAACTATTTTTGTTGGTGGTGAAATTGGATCTTACGGAAGTGATGCAGTAGACGCTGAACTAACAGATAGTGACCAAGATTGGTTAAAAAGAAAATTAAAAGTTGCAGAAATTGGTGAAAATTTTGATGTAAGTAAAATGAAAAAAATTGTAGCTGGTAAAAAACTTTGGAATTACGATAATTTAGAACCTACAGAGAAGAAGGGAGCAATTTAATGCCTAAGAAAAAAAGTAAAAAGAATAGTAAAGGCGTTGGTGGAAAAGCTGATGTCCATGTACATGAAGAAGGAAAAAGAAATAAAAGTCTACTAGGACATAATGCTATTTTTACTCCTGAAGTTATAGACGACATTCATATTAAATCTCAACTAGGAAGATACAGAATGCGTGGAATGGCATTAATGAAAAAAATTCCAACATTCGATGATTTGGTATTTTTACCTGGAACACTTACAAGATTTGTAATTGAAGGTTATAGAGAAAAGTGTGAAACTAAAACTGTAATTGGTCCAAGATGTGAAAACCCAATTGAATTAGATATACCTGTTTACATTACAGGAATGAGTTTTGGTGCACTTTCATATGAAGCAAAAACAGCTTTAGCAAGAGGAGCTACTATGGCAGGAAGCGCTACTTGTTCAGGTGAAGGTGGAATGATTCCAGATGAAAGAAGATATTCAGAGAAATGGTATTACCAATGTATTCAATCAAGATATGGTTTCAATCCACATCATGCTCAATTAGCAGATGGAATTGAAGTATTTATTGGACAAGGGCAAAAAGTTGGTATGGGTGGACACTTAATGGGTCAAAAAGTAACTGACCAAGTTGCTGAGATGAGATCACTACCATCAGGTATTGACCAAAGATCACCTGCAAGACACCCTGACTGGTTAGGTCCAGATGATTTAGCTCTAAAAGTTGAAGAGTTAAGACAATTAACTAAAAATAAAGTTCCAATTCAGTTAAAACTTGGCGCATCTAAAGTTTATGATGATGTGCGTATGGCTGCAAAATGTGATCCAGACTCTATTTATCTAGATGGCATGGAAGGATCTACTGGAGCAGGACCTCACATTGCTGCTGCAAACACTGGAATTCCAGGAATTGCTGCTATTAGAGAAGCAAGAAGAGCAATTGATGATGTGGGTAAAACTGGAAAAGTAACATTAATTTATGCAGGTGGAATAAGAGATGGTGCTGATATGGCTAAAGCTTTAGCACTTGGTGCTGATGCAATTGCAATTGGTACTGGTTCAATGATTGCACTTAATTGTAATAAAGATATTCCAGAAGCTGATTTCGAAAAAGAAATGGGTGTAAAAGCTGGAGAGTGTTATCACTGCCATACTGGAAGATGTCCAGTTGGTGTTGCTACACAAGATCCTAAATTAAGAGCAAGATTAAATCCTGATGATGCTGCTTTGAGAGTATATAACTATCTGCACTCAATGACTTTAGAAGCTCAATTATTAGCTAGAGCTTGTGGTAAGACGAATATTCATTCGTTAGAACCAGAAGATTTGGCTGCATTAACAACAGAAGCTTCTGCATTAGCGAAAGTTCCACTAGCAGGTACAAACTACACTGTTGGTGTTGATAACTATCATAAAATATAAGAGGTAACGATGGCTAAAAAGAAAACTAAAAAAACTAAATCAAAAGCTAAAGTTTCAAAAGTTAAGTTTGGAGAAAAAAAACAAACTGCTAGAGAAAAAATGATAGGCCAGTCGATTGGTTATAGATATGACGTTAACCTGTTGCCTGATTATAAAAAAATAACTCCATTCTTAAAAAAATATATTGAGGCAATGGGATGGGATGATTTAAATTGGTTGGAAGATGTACACATGGGTTACGAAGAAGGAAGACCTGCTGTGTTTTGTAGAAACGCAAATGGATGGGTAACAATTCCAAAATCAATTAAACTTCCTAACAATCAACAAGACAGAGACATGATTGCAAGAGAGCTTTTAGTTAAGTTTCAAATGTCTCCAAAACACCCTCTTGTTGATTTGAAAAAAGCTTATTTAAAGTTTTAATACTACAATCAAAAGTTGATTTATTATAAAAAAACCTAGTTTAATAACTAGGTTTTTTTATGCTCTTTATATTTGTATCGAAACATAAAATTTTATATGATTCTTAAAACTAATATGGGGAGAGAATAATGACTGATCAGTTAGCTGCTCTTACAACCATATTTACAGAATTCTACTACTGGGTGACAGTAGTGCTGATGTTTTTAATTCACGTCGGATTCTGTATGTATGAAGTTGGAGCTTCTCGATACAAACACCATCAACATACTCTTATGAAAAACACAATGCTGATACCTTTGGTGACAGTAACTTGGTTTTTATTTGGTTGGTGGATTTACTGGGCTTTTCCAACAGGACCTGGATTAGCACCTTCAATAATGAATGAGAGTACTGCACTAATCACAGACGAGTCTGCGTTTAGTGCTACTTGGTATACAGCTACAAGTGAACTTATGGCAATCAATCTAGGAGATCACATTTCTGGTGTCTTCTGGGCTGCATTCCTACTTTTCTCTTGGACAGCTGCTTCTATCGTTTCGGGAGCAATCATTGAAAGAATTACAACATTTGCATTTGGTATTTTAGCAATTGCAATTGGATCTGTATTTTGGACAATTGATGCTGCTTGGGGATGGCACTTTGATGGATGGATGTTAAAACTTTTAGGATACCATGATGCATATGCATCAGGAGTAATTCACGCAATAGCAGGTGGATTTGCTTTAGGTGTTCTTATGGTTTTGGGTCCTAGAATTGGAAAATTCTCATCAAGTGGTGAGCCAAGAAACATTGGGCCTAGAAATCCTTGGCTAGTAACAGTTGGATTATTTTTAATTTATACTGGTTTCTGGGGATTTTATGCTGCATGTAACATTCCAATTTTTGACTTAGGTCCAGAATATGGAATGGAAGGTATATCTTATTGGACAGCTACAAACATATATGTAACTCCTACAACACTTAGTGGTATTACCTTTAACTTCTTGATGTCGTTATCAGGAGGATTATTGGCTGGTTATTGGATTGCTAAAGGTGATCCTTTCTGGACATACTCTAGTGGACTAGCAGGTGTTATCTGTGCTTCAGCTGGAAATGACTTATATCATCCAATTCAATCAATGATCATTGGTATGATCGGTGTTGTGATTGCATACAAACTACATTACTGGGTTGAACGTAAGTTCAAAATCGATGATGCAGTTGGTGCAGTAGCAGTTCACGGTTATGCAGGAGTTGTTGGTCTAATAATTTGTGGTTTTGTTTTATGGGGTTACCCTTCATCTGGTTACAGTGTGGGTGCTATGTGGGATGGAACTACTTATGCAACAATCAATCCTGTAGGACAGTTCATCGGAGCAATAATTATGTTTGTTGTTCTTGGACTGATACCAGGCTATGTCATAGCTAAAGTACTTCACGGTATGGGTAAATTAAGAATCCCTCGTGAGGTAGAAATAGCTGGACTAGATTATGAAATGATGGAGGCTGCTAAAGAAGACGAAAAAGCAGTTTCATCTGCAACCAGGTAAAGGAGAAATATATGGCTACAGTAACAAACTGGATAGATCACCTTAACAAGCCAGCTGAAGAAGTGGTTGGTGCTGTTTACCCTGGTGCTGGATCTAGTGAAGGAATACTAGTAATCATTGCTGTAATCTTATGGATTGGTTGGCACATTTTAACAGCTAAATCTGAGAGTGATGAACTTTCAAGATTAGCTAAAAAGAAACATGGTGCTAACGACCATAAAAGCAATATTACTGATTGGTAATTAAAATTAAAAGAAGGCGTCACATAATTTGTGGCGCCTTTTTTTTTGGAAAAAATTATGACAGATCAAAATAATGAAGAATTAAGACCCTCTAAAATGAGAGGGGTAGCTTTTCCTAAGGCGAAATACGGAGTTATAGCTGCTGTGATAATTATTGTAGTGGTTAATCTAATCTACTATAAGGATTTTTTAATATCTTTATTTAAATAATCTTAAGAAAATTATGTGTGGAATAGTTGGAATTTATTTAAAAACAAAAAAATACGAAAAACATTTAGGTAAATTTTTATCTGGAATGCTAGATGGTATGGCAACAAGAGGACCTGACAGTGCAGGATTTGCAATTTACACCAAAGAAAATAATAAAAATTATAAATATTCAATTTGTCTTAACAAATTAGAATTCAGCGAATTTAAAAAAAAAATATCCAAATATCTAAAAGGAATAAAATTAAATAACTACTCAGATCATGTAGTTTTAGAAACAAGAGAGAAACCCTCTAAAACTCTAAATTTACTAAAAGAAAAAATACCTGAAATTTCTTTGGTTGGTTACGGAAAAAGTATTAATATTTTTAAGCAAACTGGAAATCCTAAAGATGTAGTTAAAAAATTTAAACTTTCCTCTTTTTCTGGAACACATGGAATTGGACATACAAGAATGGCAACTGAAAGTGCAATCACGACTGAAGGGTCTCATCCCTACTCTACATCAGAAGATGAATGTTTAGTGCACAATGGTTCTTTATCAAACCATAACAATGTAAGAAGATCACTAATCAAAGAGGGTCAAAATTTTAATTCAGAAAATGATACTGAGGTCGCAGCAGGATATATTTCAAATCAAATATCAAAAGGAAAAGATTTAGAAAAAACTTTAAAAAATAGCTTAAAAGATCTTGATGGTTTTTATACATTTATAGCAGGAACTAAAAATGGCTTTGCATTGTTAAGAGATGAAATCGCTTGCAAGCCAGCAGTTGTTGCTGAAACAAAAGATTATGTTGCGGTGGCATCAGAATTTCAAGCAATGGCTCATCTTCCAAATGTAAACTCAGCTAAAATTTTTGAACCAAAACCTGGTGTGGTTTATCACTGGTAAAATATGAAGTTTGATTTAAATAAAAAAACACTTAGAGAAGTTAATAATCATCTACAAAATATTGATCGAAAAAAAAATAATAGAAAATTTGAAATTTTAAATCCTCAAGGGCAACATGCTATATGTGCAGGATTAAAAGATGAAATAGATATTAAAATTAAAGGACATACTGGATATTACTGTGCTGGTATGAATCAAAAAGCAAATATTACAGTTGAGGGAAATGTAGGAACTGGCGTTGCTGAAAACATGATGTCAGGTCAAGTTGTTGTAAAAGGAAATGCATCTCAATCTGCAGGTGCAACAGGTCATGGAGGAGTATTGGTTATTGAAGGTGATGCAAGCTCTAGATGTGGAATATCAATGAAAGGTATTGATATTGTTGTGAAGGGTTCTGTTGGTCATATGTCAGCATTTATGGCGCAAAAAGGAAATCTTGTGGTCATGGGGGATGCAGATTCTGATCTGGGGGACTCTATTTATGAAGCTAAAATATTTGTAAAAGGTAAAGTTAAAAGCCTAGGTGCAGATTGTGTTGAAAAGAAAATGGATAAAAAAAATATAGATGAATTAAGTAAACTATTTAAAAAACTTAATATTTCAGAAGATCCTAAAACTTTTAAAAGATACGGATCAGCTAGAAAATTATATAATTTTAAAATTGATAATGTTGGATCTTATTAAATGAAAAAAAATCTTAAAGAATTTAAAACATTTCCAAGCTCAACCATTAAAGAGATACAAAGAGCTGCTAATGAAGGAATTTATCAAATAAGAGGTTTGGGAGCTAAACGTAAAGTTCCAGATTTTGATGATTTAGTTTTTTTAGGAGCATCAATGTCAAGATATCCATTAGAAGGTTACAGAGAAACTTGCAATACCTCAGTAGTCTTAGGAGATAGATTTGCCAAAAAACCAATTGAATTAAACATTCCAATTACAATTGCTGGAATGAGTTTTGGGGCCTTAGGAGCAAATGCGAAGGAAGCTCTTGGAAGAGGTGCTTCTGCAATGGGAACTTCTACAACAACAGGTGATGGTGGTATGACTAAAGAAGAAAGAGGTTCATCAAAATATTTGGTTTATCAGTTATTACCATCAAGATACGGAATGAATCCAGACGATCTAAGAAAAGCTGATGCTATTGAAGTTGTTGTTGGTCAAGGTGCTAAACCAGGAGGTGGTGGAATGCTTCTTGGACAAAAGATTAACAAAAGAGTAGCAGGTATGAGAACTTTACCTGAGGGAATAGATCAAAGAAGTGCATGTAGGCACCCTGATTGGACAGGTCCTGATGATCTTGAAATTAAAATTCAAGAATTAAGAGAAATAACTAATTGGGAAAAACCAATTTATATTAAAGTAGGTGCTGCTAGACCTTATTACGATACAACATTGGCAGTAAAAGCTGGTGCAGATGTAGTGGTGTTAGATGGAATGCAAGGAGGAACTGCAGCTACTCAAGATGTATTTATAGAACACGTTGGAATTCCAACTTTAGGAGCTTTAAGAGAAGCAGTTGATGCACTTAAAGAATTAAATATGCATAGAAAGGTTCAATTAATTGTATCTGGAGGAATAAGAACTGGGGCCGACGTCGCAAAAGCAATGGCATTGGGTGCTGACGCTGTATCTATAGGATCAGCAGCAATGATGGCTCTAAATTGTAATGCAGAATTGTACGTTGATGATTATAAAAAACTAGGAACTGAACCTGGATATTGTCACCATTGTCATACAGGTAAGTGTCCGGTTGGAGTTGCAACACAAGATCCTAAATTAGAAAAAAGATTAGACCCAGTAGAAGGTGGAAAAAGAATTAAGAATTATTTAACAACTTTAACTTTAGAATTGCAAACATTGGCAAGAGCTAATGGAAAATCAGACGTAAGAAACCTAGAACCTGAGGATTTGGCGGCCCTAACTGTTGAGGCTGCAGCAATGGCAAGAGTTCCATTAGCTGGTACAGATTGGATACCAGGAAAAAAATAATTGAATTCAACTTTTTAAACAAGTAGGATTAATTATGCCAAAAAATTTATCTCAAATTGCAAAGCAAAAAAAAATAAAATATTTTTTAATTAGTTTTGTAGATCTATTTGGAGTTCTGAGATCAAAATTAGTCCCTGCCCAAGCAATTGGTGAAATGCAAAAAAATGGTGCAGGATTTGCTGGATTTGCAACATGGCTAGATATGACACCAGCTGATAGTGACATGTTCGGTGTGCCTGATCCAGACAGTTTAATTCAATTGCCATGGAATAAAGAAGTTGGTTGGTTAGCATCAGATTTATATATGGATGGTAAACCAGTAAAGGCGTCACCAAGAGTAATGCTTAAAGAGCAAATTAAAAAAATGTCTCATAAAAAATTACAAATGAAATCAGGTGTTGAGTGTGAATACTTTTTAATATCAGAAGATGGAAATTCAATAGCTGATAGAAGAGATATCCAGTCTAAACCTTGCTATGACCAGTCAGCGTTAATGAGAAGATATGAATTAATCAAAGAGATTTGTGATTGTATGCTTACTATGGGATGGAAGCCATATCAAAATGACCATGAAGATGCAAACGGTCAATTCGAAATGAATTGGGATTATTCAGATTCACTTGTCACAGCAGATAGGCATGTATTCTTTAAGTATATGGTTAAAAGTTTAGCCGAAAAACATGGTTTAAGAGCAACATTCATGCCAAAACCTTTTCATAATCTAACAGGTAATGGTTGTCATGCGCATGTATCAGTATGGAATGGAAAAAATAATAAATTCTTAGATAAAAAAGATGATCTTGGGCTTAGTAAATTAGCCTACAATTTTTTAGGTGGTATAATGAATAACACTCAAGCGTTGTCTGCTTTTTTTAATCCAACAATAAATAGCTACAGAAGAATTAATGCACCACCAACAAAATCTGGTGCAACTTGGTCACCAAGCAGTATTTCTTATACAGGTAATAACAGAACTCACATGATTAGAATACCGGATCAAGGAAGATTTGAATTAAGATTAATGGATGGGTCTGCTAACCCTTATTTATTACAAGCAGGAATAATTGCTGCTGGTCTAGAAGGTATAAATAAAAAGCTAAATCCAGGAAAACCACTTCACTGCAACATGTACGAAGATTTTAAAAAATATCCTAATTTAAAAAAATTACCTAATGATATTGAACAAGCCATAAAAATGCTTGAAAAGAGCAAATCCTTATCAAATGCTTTTGGTAAAGATGTTATTGCTAGCTATATAAAATTAAAAAGATCTGAAATTAAAAATTTCAAAAGCTCATCAACTTTTAATAAGAGAAAACCTGTAACTAAGTGGGAAAAAGACAACACCCTAGATTGTTAAAACAATGACTGTTTTATCTAATGGTCATCAATGGAAATTAACTGAATTTGTAGATAATAAAAAATATTCATTTGATAAAGATCGAATTTTAAACTCATTAACTTCAAAAGACCTGGATGATGCGTACAATTCTATCTCGAAATGGGAAGGATACTCCCCTACACCCTTAATTAAATTAAACAAATTAACAAAAGAATTAAATTTAAAAAATATTTTTTATAAAGACGAAAATAAAAGATTTAGTTTAAAATCCTTCAAAGCTCTAGGAGGAGCTTATGCAGTTGAAAAAGTTACTAAAGGAAATAAAGAAATAGTCGTAGCGACTGCTACAGCTGGAAACCATGGTAGGTCTGTTGCTTGGGGTGCAAAAAGATTAGGTTTAAAATGTAAAATTTTTATAAGTGAATTTGTAAGTGATGCAAGAGGCAAAGCTATGGAAGCACTTGGTGCAGAAGTTATAAAAGTTAAAGGTAATTACGAAAATTCTTTGATTGAATGTATAAAACAATCTACAGAAAATAATTGGCAAATTGTTCAGGATGTTGCTTGGAAAGATTATATGCTGGTACCCAAGTATACAATGGCTGGTTATTCAGTCATGATGAAAGAAATAGCTGAACAAATTAATAATGAAAAAATTTCTCATATTATTTTACAAGCAGGAGTTGGTGGCATGGCTGGTGCAATGGTGGCTGGAATAGCAAGATATCTGAATAATATTCCAAAAATAATTGTTGTGGAACCTGATAGTGCGGCTTGCGTTATGGAAAGCATTAAAACTGGAAAGATAGAAAAAATTGATATTAAAAGAGAAAGTTTAATGGGAGGAATGTCATGTGGAGAAGTGTCACTTGTGCCATGGGAAATTTTAAAAAACTCAGTTAAACACTGTATAAGTTTACCTGATGATGATATTGCAAAAACTATGAAATTACTTGGAAATGCGAGCTTTAGTGAAGAGAGTATAGTAGCAGGTGAAAATGCTGTACCAGGTGTAATTAGTTTAATTGCAAGCTGCGAAGATGAAACAATTAAGACAAAAATTGATCTTAATGAAAATTCTAATGTATTAATTTTTGGTTGTGAGGGCGATACCGATCAAGAAATGTATCAAAAATTAGTAAATCAAAAATAATTATAATGAAAAGCACAGGTATATTTTGGATTAGAGAAGATTTTAGAATTGATAATAATCCAGCTCTTTCCTTTGCAACAAATAATCATGAGAATGTTATTGCGTTATATATTTATAACAATAATGAATTTGATAATAAAAGAGAAGCTCAGAAATGGTGGTTATTTAAATCATTAGAATCAATAAAAACAGAACTTTCAAAATTTAAAATCAATCTAGAAATTTTAAAAGGTGATGAATTGGATATTTTTTCAAAACTAAAAAAAAAAGATAATGTATGTATCTATTGGAATAAAATTTATGAACCTGATGTCATATCTAAAGGAAAGAAAATAAGAGATATATTTATAAAAAATGAAATAGAATACAAATATTTTAAAGGAAATATTTTAAATGAATTTCAAGAAGTAACTAAAAATGATGGTACACCATTTAAAGTATTTACACCTTTCTGGAGAACAGCTGAACAAATTTATCTAAATCAACCTCCAAGTAAAAATTATATTGTAAAAAAGAAAACTAAAGCCATCAATTTTTTTAAAAATTCTATAGATCTCAAAAATATTTTACCCAATAAAAAATGGTATGAAAAATTTGATAAATATTGGAAAGTTTCAGAAAATGATTCTCAAAAAATTTTAAAAGATTTGTTAGAAAATAAAATTAAAGATTATGGGACTAATAGAGATATCCCTTCTATAAATGGTACTTCTAGGTTATCCCCATATTTAAAATTTGGTCAAATTCATGTGAATAAAATTTGGAAAAAGTGTAGTGAGCTAAAATCAAAAGGAATAGGATATAGAAAATATATAAATGAACTTGGTTGGAGAGAATTTTCCCATAGTCTAATTAATTACTTTCCTGAATTCTTAAAAGGAAACTTTCGAAAAGAATTTGACAAATTCCCATGGGCTAAAAATGAAAAGTTTTTAAAAGCATGGAAAAAAGGTATGACAGGTTATCCGATAGTTGATGCTGGTATGAGAGAATTATACGAGACTGGATGGATGCATAATAGAATAAGAATGGTCGTTGGATCCTTTTTAGTAAAACATTTGAGAATTAATTGGGTAGAGGGAGAGAAGCATTTTAGAAACTGCTTACTTGATTTTAATAAAGCTAATAATGTAGCACAATGGCAATGGGTGGCAGGTTGTGGAGCTGATGCTGCACCATACTTTAGAATTTTTAATCCTATTCTTCAGGGTGAAAAATTTGATAAGGAAGGAATTTATGTAAAAAAATGGGTTCCTGAATTAAATAAAGTTCCTGCAAAATTTATCCACAAACCTTGGGAAATGGAAATCAAATATCAAGAGGCGATTAAAACAATTATAGGTAAAGACTATCCACAACCAATAGTTATTCATGAAAAAGCAAGAGCTGCTGCATTGGATGCATTTCAATCTCTGAAGAAAAAATAACTTATTCTCCAAAAAAATGATGAATTATAGATCTTTTTTGAGACTCTAACCTATGTTCAAACAGATAGAGACCTTGCCAAGTTCCCAGTAGTAATTCTTTATTTTTAATACTAAGAGAAATTTGATTATTCGTTAATGCAGATTTTATATGAGCTGGCATATCATCTTTACCCTCAGTTGTATGAACATAAAGGGAATTATCCATTGGTGCTAACTTATCAAAATATTTAATCAAATCAGTTTGTACATCTGGGTCGGCATTCTCCTGTACAATTAAAGACGCACTTGTATGCTGAATACTTAAATTTAAAATTCCATTCTTAAAATTATTTTCATTTATCCAATTAAGAGTTTGATCTGTAAATTCATATAGCTTTTGACCATTTGTGTTTATTTGAAGATTAAAAAATTCTTGTTTCATGATTCATCACTTTAGATGTTAATTCGTATAATCTACTGATTGTTCTTTCAAATGGTTTTTCTAATAGTTTTGATGATGTAAATTTATCCAAACTTTGATTAGATGTTACTGCAATTGGAACACTATTATCATAAATTATATCTAATAAAGTTATAAATCTTTGCTGTTGGTTAGAATTAAAATTATTAAACTGTGGTATTTGATCGATTACTATAAAAACACAATTTTTAATAATTTCTAAATAATCTTCTGCACCTAAATTCTGATCACATAATGTTTTAAAATCAAATCTAGCTACCCCTTCATAAAAATTTTCTATTTTAAAATTTCTTCCTTTTACATTAATTATTTTCTCAGTTTTAACTTTATCTTTCGTAATAGTTCTAAAAAATTTATTTATTTTAAAATTAGTTTCTTCATCAAGTGGAAAAAAGTATCTATCTTGAGAATTATTAGATTTTCTATAGTCATCTTCAATTACAAGTTCATATTGAAAAGATTGATCCTCCATTATTTTTATAAATGGTTTGAACTGATCTCTTTGAAGACCATCTTTGTAAAGCTCAGAGATTTGAGTATTTGAGGTTACGATTATTTTTATATTTTCTTTGAAGATTTGATCAAATAATTTTCCTAAAATCATAGCATCAACAATGTTAGTTACTTGAAACTCATCAAAGTAAATTATCATTGCTTTTGATTTTAAGTCTTTAACAAATTCATTAATAATATTTTCTTGATTGCTACCTTTTCTTTCATGAACAAAATCATGGAAACTCAACATAAACTCATTAAAATGTAATCTTAATTTCTTATGATCTAATTGATCAAAAAAGAAATCTAAAATCATTGTTTTGCCTACACCAACATCACCATATAAATAAAATCCTTTTTTAGAGGATTGGCTTTGAAAAATTTTTGATATTAACGATTGGAAATTACCTTCGTAGTATTCTTGTAATTTTTTTACTAAATCTATCTGACTAGGATTAATTTCTAAATTTTGTTTTTTACAGTGTGATATAAATTTTTTTTCAAAAGATAAAGCCATTAACTTCTTTTAGTTTTAAAATCGATACCATATTCTGATCGTGGTCCTTTTCTTAAACCAAATGGTCCTGGAATGAATATAGTCATTGGTTTTGTGCCTGGTTCTAAATCAACTCTATGAAAAGCATTTGCAGATCTGAAACCAATATATCCAGGCTTTCTCCAAAACCTTCCATTTTTTGTTGTTTCCCAGTACCCTCCTCTTAAAATTATTGTAATATATGGGCATAAATGGTTATGAACCCCATTACCATGATCATCATCTAACATTTCATGAATTAATATATTAAATGGAAACCATTTAGGTCTATTTCTGAATATCACATAATATCTATTCATCCACGGTTTCGCTTCTTCAAATTTTGGGTGTGATGGTCCTCTATCTAGAACTACTTTTTTTCTTCCGATCTTTTCTAAAAGTTTCAAGATCATATTTAATTGTATTGTATGATAGAACCGTTTCTAACTACATACAAATTATTATTAAATATAAATGGTTCTGAAACAATTTCTCCAGAAACTTTTTCTACCTTTAAAACTTTTCCTTCACTTAAATCAGCAATTATTATTTTTCCATCAGTATTTGTTAAATACAAATTAGTATTACCTATCACAAAACCAACTGGTTTAATTTCTTTTCTTTTTTTGATTTTATAATTATTAAAAAGATCTGTAATTCTAAGTATGTTGCCTTTGTTTTTTTCAACTACATACAAATATCCATCGTTAGAAACTGTAAAAATCAAATTGCCAGTAATTATTGGAGTAATATTTGAATTTAAATCATTTATCCAGTTAACTACTCCTGTTTTAACATCTACTGAATAAAATTCATTTTTATTATTAGAAAAAAAGATGGAATTTCCATCTGATACTAGTTTTGATATTTTGAAATTATAAGTTTCATTTATGATGCTACTGCTTTGAGTTGGTAATTGCCAAGTGATTAATCCAGTTTCAATATCAACTGCTGTGATATCTCCGATTGAGTTACTAAATATCACCATTTCATCAATTATAATTAATGAATATTTTGCATTTGATATAGTAAAAGAATCTTCTGTTTGTAAATTCCAACATTCAGATCCATCTTCAATTTTATAGCATCTCAAAGTATTTTTATAATCAACAACAAAAATTTTGTTTTTATAACTTTTGATATCTGAATTAAATGGATAGGTATTATTTTTTGACCATTTCAATTCACCAGTTTCAAGATTAATCGAATAATATTTAGCAATACTGTCTGTAATGAATATATTATTTTCTTTAATTGCAAAATTTAACTTTGGTCTTATTTTTTTTTCTGACTTGGTGTAATGATTTTTTTTCCATAACACTTTTTTATTATTATCGTATCTAATAATTGTCCCCTTTTTATCAAAGAAAATTAATCCATCTGATAAGAAAATTGGTTTGTAATTAAGATTATTTATTTCATCTAACTTAGAAAATTTAAAATTACCTATTTTTTCTAATTGCCCTTTATAGCTTTGAGCGCCGTAGTTATTGGTATTATTTATTATTTTATTGGTTGTTTTTAATCCAGATAAATCAAGTTTAACTTCTTGATTAAATTCAGAGGCTTTTACTTCTTCCTCTACAAATATTTTTTTTACATTTTCTTTTTCTGATAAATCTTTTTCCTTGTCTTTCCAAATTCTTGAATTTTCATTGAAAGAACAATTATTTAGAAGAAAAAATGTAATAAATAATGCTAATAGTCTAATCACTCAAATCTCTGTTTAATCTTTTCTCTGATTCTATTCTTATATCTGGATTTGGATTTTCTAAAGTCGTTATTTGTTGAAAAAATTCTTTTGCTTTTTGTTTTTGATCTTGTGCATAAAAATATTCGGCCATTAAATATAATGCGTGTGATTTCCATACACTTTCTGTATTAATTAATGGATTTAGCATATTTAGCAAATCAGCTTCATTTGCCTGATCTGCATTAAATAGTGCCTTTTTATAGATAACTAAATTTTTAATTTCTTTATCTAGTGATGTTTCGTTGATTATGACATCAAATAATTTATTAACCTCGCTTTGATCAGAAAGGAGATTGTTATCAATTATAAAATAAAGAGAGAGTGGAGAATAAGTTGGATCTTTTTGATTAATTATCTCTAATAATTTATTTAAAGTTGTCTCTTTAGCACTTTCAGAATGATCAATGGTAATTGCATTAAAATTATCAGATATCTGTCTTTTTTTATCAGTTGTATATTTATCATAACTATAAACACCTATTACAACCAAAACTAAAACAATAACTGAAGAAATTAGAACTTTTTTGTTATTAACAAAAAAGTTCTTAATTTTTTCGTTTCTAGTATTTGCATTTATTATTGATAAATCTTCGTCCATATCAAATCATGTTCCTTAGCACATATTGGAGAATTCCTCCATTTTTATAATATTCCAACTCATTTTTAGTATCTATTCTAGATAAAGTCTTCACTTTTTTAATTTCTCCAGAGATATATTTGATTTCTATAGTAACTTCATCAGAAGGATTTATGCCTTTTTCAATATCAACTACACTTATTAGTTCTGAACCAACTAAGTTTAAGCTTTTTCTGTTTTCTCCATCTTTAAATTGCAGTGGTAAAATTCCCATTCCAATTAAATTTGATCTATGAATTCTTTCAAAGCTTTCAGCTATAACTGCTTTTACTCCTAAAAGTTTAGTTCCTTTCGCAGCCCAATCTCTCGAAGAGCCTGTTCCATATTCTTTACCACCTATTACTACTAAATCAGTTCCTCTTTTTTTATACTCAACAACTGCATCATAAACGGGCATTATTTTTTCTTCAGGATATAACTTCGTAAATCCACCTTCAGTTCCTGGTGCCATTTCATTTCTAATTCTAATATTTGCAAAAGTTCCTCTCATCATAACTTCATGGTTCCCTCTTCTTGAGCCATAAGAATTATAATCTTTAGGTAAAATTTGATGCTCCATAAAATATTCTCCAGTTGGACTATCTTTTTGTATACTTCCGGCTGGTGAAATGTGATCTGTTGTTATCATGTCACCTAAGATTAATAACGGTCTTGCATCTTTAATTTCTTTAAATCCTTCTGGTTCATCAGACAAACCTTCAAAGAATGGAGGTTTTTTTACATAAGTTGAACCTTCATCCCACTTATAAATACTGCTTTTTTCAGTTTTAATTTGTTGCCATTGAGTAGGACCATCAGAAACATTTGAGTATCTTTTAATAAACATATCAGCATTCAAAGATTGTTTTAAAGTATCCTCTATTTCTTGATTTGATGGCCAAATATCTTTTAAAAATATATCTTTTCCATCTTTACTTTTTCCAAGAGGGTCTTTGTATAAATCAAACTCCATATGTCCAGCTATTGCGTAAGCAACCACCAATGGTGGAGAAGCTAAATAGTTTGCTTTAATATGTGGAGAAATTCTTCCTTCAAAATTTCTATTTCCTGATAGTACAGAAACTGCATGAATATTCTCTTTTTGAATCGCTTCTACTATATTTTCAGGTAATGGTCCTGAGTTTCCAATACAAGTAGTGCATCCGTATCCAACTAAATTAAAACCTAATTGATCTAAATAAGTATTTAAACCAGCTTTTTCTAAATAGTCAGTCACTACTTGAGATCCAGGTGCTAATGATGTTTTAACCCATGGTTTAACTTCCAATCCATACTCAACAGCTTTTTTTGCAAGCAAACCTGCTCCAATTAAAACATTTGGATTTGAAGTATTAGTACATGAAGTTATTGCAGCAATTAAAATTGAACCATCTTGAATTTCATAATCAGTATTAGAAACTTTCGATATTGATTTTTGATCTTTGTTTGTTGCTTCAGATAAAACTTTTTTAAATGAAGTTGGTGCATCAGTTAACAAAACTTTATCTTGAGGTCTTTTTGGCCCAGAAATAGTTGGTACAACTGTAGACATGTCTAATGAAATTACATCAGTAAATTCTAAATCATTACTTGCCCATAACCCTTGTTCTTTCGCATATTTTTCAACTATTTCGACAGTGTGCTGATCTCTTCCTGAAAATTTTAGATATTTTAAAGTTTCATCATCTATTGGAAAAAAACCACAAGTAGCACCGTATTCTGGAGCCATATTTGCAATAGTTGCTCTATCTGCAAGAGTTAGATTTTTTAATCCATCTCCATAAAATTCTACAAATTTTCCAACAACACCTTTATCTCTTAACATTTTAACCACTGTTAAAACAAGATCTGTTGCCGTTGTACCTTCGGGCATTTTATTTTTAACCTCAAAACCAATCACTTCAGGTATCAACATAGATATAGGTTGACCTAACATTCCTGCTTCTGCTTCAATACCACCCACTCCCCAGCCTAAAACAGAAAGTCCGTTTACCATCGTTGTATGGCTGTCTGTGCCAACAAGTGTATCTGGAAATATATAGTTCTCACCATTAAATTCTTCAGACCAAACCACTTTAGATAAGTATTCTAAATTTACCTGATGACAAATTCCTGTTCCTGGAGGGACAATTCTAAAATTATCAAAAGCTTGTTGTCCCCATTTTAAAAATGAATATCTCTCACCATTTCTATTGAATTCTATATCTACGTTTTTTTCAAATGAATCTGCTTTTGCAGATTGATCAACTTGAACAGAATGATCAATTACAAGATCAACTGCTGATAATGGATTGATTGTATTGGGATCTTTATTTTTTTCTTTAACAGCCTCTCTCATTGCAGCTAGATCTGCAACAGCAGGAATTCCTGTATAATCTTGGAGTAAAACTCTAGCAGGTCTATATGCAATTTCAGTTTTTGATTTTTTTGTTTCCATCCAATTTTTAATTGCTTGTATTTGAGATTTTGTAACACTCAAATCATCTTCGTATCTTAATAAATTTTCTAATAAAACTTTTAGAGATTTTGGAAGTTTATTAATTCCATCTAGCCCATTTTTTTCTGCTTCGCTTAATGAATAATAATTATACTCTTTGTTATTGATGTTAATTTTTTTAAGAGAATTATAAGAATTTTTGTTTCCTGGTGTCATATTTTATAAATAAAAAGTTATTATGCTTGTTAAAAGAAGCAGTGACATAGCATAATTAAAATAATTAATAAATTTCTGATTTGTCGCAAATTTCCTAAAGAATTTACCCAAAAATGTCCATAGAGTTATGCTCGTTACTGAAACTAGTAAAGCCATAACAAGAATTTGAGTCGTATAACTCATAAATGTTTCTCCTGGATTTATATAGGTTGATACAAGAATAATAGATGCAATTACACCTTTTGGATTTAGAAATTGAAAGATAAAAGTTTCATGAAATTTAATCGGATTTTTATTTTTATTTTCTTGGTTTGATGGACCTGAAAAAGAAATTTTATAAGCTAAATAAATCAAAAATAGAGTTCCTAAATATTTTAATATTTCTTGAATTAAAGGATAAAGCTTAAATATATTTATCAAACCTAAAGCAAGGCATAATAATAAAAACGGAAAACCAAGAGTGACCCCGATTATATGTGGAAGTGTTCTAACTATACCAAAGTTAAAACCAGAATAAAAAGCAACAAAGTTGTTAGGACCAGGTGTAAATGCTGCAACAATTCCAAATAAAGTTATCGAAAGAATTTCAGGATGCATTGCTAAGCAATTGGTAAACCATTCTCAGCTTTTTGTGATGGGTGTACTAGTGTAACTTTTCCTTCAGCATCAATTGCCCCTAAAACTAATACTTGTGAAACTACACCTGCAATATTTTTCTCAGGAAAATTACAAACTGCAATGACTTGCTTTCCTTTTAAATTCTCCTCATTATAGTAATGAGTAATTTGAGCTGATGATTGTTTGATACCAATTTCACTTCCAAAATCAACTTCAACGACTAAAGATGGCTTTCTTGCCTTTTCATTTTTTTTAACTGAAATAACAGTGCCAACTCTAATATCTACTTTGTCAAAAGTGTCATAGGTAATTTGCTCTTTAATCATAATATAATATAGTGTTTTAAGTTTATGAGTATAGATAACAATTTATATGAAAAATCAATCAAGATTTTAACTGACTTAATTGCATTTAAAACTGTCTCAGGCCAAGATAATAGTAGTTTAATAGATTATTGTGAAAACATTTTAAATAGCATTGGAATAGATACTTTCAAAGTTTACGATGATGATAAAAAAAGAGTTAATCTCTTTGGGACTTTAAAAGCAAAAAATCAAAGCTCAAAAAAACCGATCATATTATCTGGACATACAGATGTGGTCCCAGTTTCTAAAGGTTGGAGCAGTGATCCATTTGTTGCAACAATTAAAAATGATAAACTTTATGGAAGAGGATCATGTGACATGAAAGGTTTTATTGCATGTACTCTTGCTTATGCACCAATCTTTAAAGAAAGTAATTTAGATAGAGACTTACATTTCTGTTACACATTTGATGAAGAGACTGCATGTATTGGTGCTCCTCTGTTGATAGAGGAATTGAAAAAAAGAGATATCAAAAATGGAATTTGTATAATTGGTGAACCAACTAAAATGAAAATTATAGATGCCCACAAAGGTATGAATGAATATACGGTTCACTTTGGAGGACTTGCAGGACATAGTTCAAAACCACATTTAGGAGTAAATGCTGCAGAATATGCAACAAGGTATGTTGGAAAACTTTTAGAAATAAGAGAACAGTTAAAAAAACGAGTTAAAGAAAATAGTATTTTTGATCCTCCACATTCAACATTATCAATTGGAGGCATTAAAGGTGGTATTGCTCATAATGTCATTGCAGACAAATGTAGTGTTGAATGGGAAACAAGACCAGTTGTCAAAGAAGATGGAGAATTTGTAACAAATGAAATTGATAAATATGCAAATGAAGTACTTCTACCAGAAATGAAAAAAGTATTTCCAGATTCTTATATTAAAAAAGAAACAATTGGTGAAGTGGTTGGTTTTAATAGATTAGATGAATCTGAAGCATGCGAATTTGTATCAAATATAACTGGTGATAATTCCAGAGAGGTAGTTTCTTTTGGAACGGAGGCTGGTTTATTTCAAGAACTAGGAATTAGTACAGTTGTTTGTGGACCTGGATCTATAGAACAAGCTCACAAAATTGATGAGTTCATAGAATTAAATGAAATGAAAAAATGCCTTAAATTTTTAGAAGGTGTAAAAGATAAATCGGTAAATTAACTCCAACCACCTACAGCTTTTACCTCTAAAAATTCTTCTAAGCCGTGTTCACCTGCTTCTCTACCAATACCAGAGTGTTTAAAACCTCCAAAGGGTGCATCAACTGCAATACCGGCTCCATTAACATCCACCATTCCAGATCTTAATTTTCTAGCAACTCTTTGAACTTTTTCAGAGTCTTGAGTTTGAATATAGTTTGTTAATCCATAAGAAGTATCATTTGCAATTTTAATTGCCTCTTCCTCTGTTTCAAATGGAATAACAGATAAGACAGGTCCAAAAATTTCAGTTCTTGCAACATCCATATTGTTATTTACATCTGCAAAAACAGTTGGTTTAACAAAGTAACCTTTGTCTAATCCATCAGGTTTACCTGTTCCTCCAGCAACTAATTTTGCTCCTTCATCAATACCTTTTTGGATTAAAGTTTGAATTTTATTGTATTGAGTTTCTGAAATAACTGGACCTATGTGCTCTCCCTCTTTTTTAGGATCACCAACTTCAAAGTTTTCAGTATATTTTTTTAATCTCTCAATAGCTTCATCATACATTGATTTTTCAACCAACATTCTTGTTGGGGCATTACAAGATTGTCCTGAATTTCTAAAGCATCTTAAAGCGCCTCTTTCAATTGCCTCTGGATCAGCATCTTTAAAAATTATATTTGCCCCTTTTCCACCCAACTCTAAGCTTACTCTTTTAAAATCTTTAGCGGCATTTTGAGAAATCAAAGCTCCAGCTCTTGTTGAACCTGTAAAAGAAATCATATTAATATCAGGATGGCTTGTAAGAGCATCACCTGTTGTTGCTCCATCACCATTAACTAAATTAAACACACCTTTTGGAAATTTTACTTCATCAATAATTTCAGCAAGTATCATTGATGAAAGTGGTGCTAATTCTGAAGGTTTTAAAACCATTGTGCAACCTGCAGCAATTGCTGGCATTACTTTTAAACAAACTTGGTTCATTGGCCAATTCCATGGTGTTATTAATGCACAAACACCTTTAGGTTCATAAATTAATCTTTGGTTAGGAGCATGTTCTCCTAAAGGTTTTTCAAATTCGAAATTTTTTAAATATCTTATGAATGATTTAATATGACTTGCTCCTGTTCCTGCCTGTAATTTTGTAGCAAAATCTTTTGGTGCTCCCATTTCAAGAGTTATAGCCTCTGCAATATCTGCCCATCTTTTTTTATAATTTTCATAAAGTTTTTCCAATAGTGCAATCCTTTCTTCTTTAGATGAAAAAGCCCAAGACTCGTAAGCATCTTTTGCTGCACTAACTGCTGAATCAACATCTGCTTTATTTCCTAAAGTAATTACAGCACAGTTTTCTTCTGTAGCTGGATCAATCACTTTAATTTCCTCAGCACTATTTGGCTTAACCCAAGCACCATTAATATAAAAATTTTTTTTATCTAACATGATTTAAAATTATCCTTTCCTTATGATTTTGCAAATAAATTTGTTAATTCGTAAACTATTGTTGCAGCTGCAAGAGATGTAACTTCAGCATGATCATATGCTGGTGAAACTTCTACTACATCAGCTGAAACTAAATTTAATCCAGACAACCCCCTTAAAACATTTACCATTTCTCGTGTGGTCATACCCGCTATCTCTGGTGTTCCTGTACCAGGTGCAAAAGCTGGGTCCAAAACATCAATATCTATAGATAGATAAAGTGGATTATCTCCTACTCTTTTTCTAATCCTTTCTGCAATTTTATCTGTTCCTTCAGTTTGAAATTCATCACAGTGTATTATTTTGAAACCAAAGCTTTCATCATTTTTTATATCATCTCTACTGTAAAGAGGCCCCCTTATACCAACATGCATTGAAGCATCATCTAAAAATAAACCTTCTTCTCTTGCTCTTCTAAAAGGGGTTCCATGTGTATATGGAGCGCCGAAATAAGTATCCCAAGTATCTAAATGAGCATCAAAATGAACTAAAGAAACTGGTCCTTTATTTTTTTTATTAATTGCTCTTAACAATGGAACTGCAATTGTATGATCACCACCTAAACTAATTATTCCACCTACTTTATTTAATAGATCAGTTGCTCCCTCTTCTATTTGTTTAATAGCTTCATCAATACTAAATGGATTGCATGAAATATCTCCAGCATCAGCAACTTGTTGAATTTTAAAAGGCTCCACATCATAACTTGGATGATAATTTGTTCTTAAATGTCTAGATGCTTGTCTTATACTCTGAGGACCAAATCTCGCTCCTGGTCTATAACTGGTTCCAGCATCAAACGGGACACCAACAATCGCTACATCACAGCTCTCGACATCTCTTAATTCTGGTAATCTTGCAAAAGTACTTGGACCAGCATATCGAGGTACTTTTGTTCCACTTACCGGTTGAATAGGGTTTTTGTTTCTTTCTTTTGTCATTTTTTAATAATCTAAGATAATATTATCTAATCTAATTCGTCTATAATAAATTAATGAAAATTATTATTTTATTCATCTTAATATTTCAGTTTTCACATGTAAATGCTGATGAAATATACAATCTAATCAAAATTCCGAACTTACAAATCTATAAACTGAAAAATGAGAACAATATCCGTTATTTAAATGCAAAAGGAGATTTTAAAATAGGAGTAGATGACAACATTGCTTGCAATAAGACAAATCAAGAAAATCTTAATACAAAATTTCCAATCATTGAAAGAAATATTAAAAGATATAATTCTAAATTTCTTAAAAAAATAGATTTAAAATATGTTGTATTTTGTGAAGGTTTATTTATTTCGAACATCAATACTGGTGGAATACCAGATAACAAAAATAGAACTTTAATATTAGATATAAACTTTAACGAAAAATATTTTGAAAGAATGATTCATCATGAAATTTTTCACATGATTCAAAATAGTTATGAGAATGATTTTAATGATAAAAAATTTTCTTTATTTAATAATTCTGATTTTAAATACGCTGAATGCTCCACTTGCTCAGATAGATTAAATTTAGATTTATATAAAAATACCAATGGTTTTTTAACAGAATATTCCAAATCAATTCCATCAGAAGATATGGCTGAAATCTTTTCTTTTTTAATGGTTAATAAAAATTTGATTGAAGAGAAAATAAAAAACGACCCTATATTAAATAATAAGGTAAATTTTATTAAATTAAATATATCTAAAATAGATGAAAATATTTTATGATTAAAACAATTAAGGCATCAAAATCAGAAAAAATTTTATTAATTTTTTTAATAGTCTTAGCCGTTTCTGCTTTTTCATCTTTTTTTTTATTAAAAAATAAATGTCTATTTATAGACAACAATGATTTAAAAAAATTAAACTTTAAGAACCCAAATAATATCGCTGTAATGAATTTAGAATGTGGAAACGTTATTATTGAGTTATATCCTGACATTTCTCCAAAAGCTGTCGAAAGATTTAAAACGCTAATTGAAAAAAAAATGTATGATGGTTCGGCATTCTATAAAGTTGTTGAAAATACTTTAGTTCAAGCTGGTGATATTGAATTTGGGAATATTAAATATTTAGATTACTCAAAAATTGGAAGTGGAAAATCAGGATTGGGATTATTGAAATCAGAACTTAGTGACGATTTTGAATTTACTGAAGGTAGTGTTGGATTTGCAAGATCAACAGAATTTGACTCTGAAGATAGTGAATTTTTTATTACCTTGAAAGATATCCCAATTTATCAAGGAGAATACACTCCACTTGGAAAAGTAAAGTTTGGTCTAGATATTCTTAAGAAAATTAAAACAGGTAATAAAGCAATTTATGTACTTAGACCTGATTATATAAACACTTTTAGAATGTTAGAGACTAATTAACTAAAGGTTTTCCGGTTGAAAGAGTATGTTTAATTCTATCTTGGGTTTGTTTGGTTTCAATCAATCTCATAAAAGAATCTAACTCTAACTTATAAAGATCATCTTCTGATAAAGTTTTATCTAAATTTGTATCACCACCACTTAAAACATTTGCAAGTTCAGTTCCAACATGCATTCCATGATCTAATATTATTTTATCATTATATAATTTCTCTAAAACTTTAATCATCTTTTCTTTCAAAGGTTTTCCAGATAAATTAAATTTACACTCTTCTGGAGGAACAAAATCGTTATTTTGATGAATAAGTTTTCTCGCCTCTTCAAAAAGACTATTTCTATTCATGATTTTTTTATCCTCAGGTTTTAAGTATTTTAAAGGCTCAGCTTCTATAGGAGAAGTTGCAGTTTTTGCGTATCCAATAATATCAAATACTTTTAAAGGAGCATAATCAGGATCAGATTTTGCTTCTTCCGTTTGTGACCACCTCCATAGCATTTCTTTACATCCGCCTCCAGCTGGCACTAATCCAACAATTGTTTCTACAAGACCAACCACAATATTTGTGTGTGATGCAACAAAGTTGCTTTGAACCAAAACTTCAAAACCACCACCTAAAGTAAGACCGGAAGGTGCAGACACTACCGGGTACTTAGAATATTTTAATGTTTTGCAAGTATCTTGGAAGTATTTAATAAATTTTTCTATAGATTTGAAATCATTCTTATCTGCAAAATTCATCGTATAACTCAAATTCACACCTGCAGAAAATTGCATGCTTTCATTCATAACAATAAGTGGTTTGTCAGTTGCATTTTTTAATGCATCCATCGAATCATAATCTAATGCACAAGCTTTTGTAGTAAATTCGACTATATTAAAATCTTTAAAACGATGAATTTCAGCAGAGTTATTTTTATCTACTTTTATTGCTGTTGGTCTAATTTTTCCTAGTGTTTCAATATCTGTATATAATTGTCTTTCTCCATAAAAGTTTTCATCTTTTGACTTAGATAAATTTTCTAAAAACTTATTTTTTTCAAAATTATCTATCCTTGAAAAAAAGTTTTCTACTCCAATTGATTTTAACATTTCAAAAGGACCCATTGCCCAATTGAAACCAAGTCTCATTGCTTCATCTATATCGTTGAATTTGTCTGTAATTCCTGGAACTAGAGAAGACGCGTATTTAATTATTTTAGAAATTACTTCCCAAGCATATTCTCCATATTTATCTTTTCGATTAATTAAATTATTAATATCTACAGTCTCTACACCTAAATCTATTTTTTTTGAGGTTGTGTATTCACCTGTTTCTAAATTGATAGCTTCTAATACTTTTTGGTTTCCACTTTTATTCATTCTATAAAAACCACCTTTTCCTTTTCGTCCTGTGTAACCAGTATCAATCAATTTTTTTACTAACGGAATTTCTTTTGCAACAATTTGAAATTCATCATTTTCAGAAAGTTCTTTAATAAAGCTTTTTAAAACATCGGCCATTAAATCAATTCCAATTAGGTCATATAAACCAAAAATTCCTGTTTTAGGTATACCCATTGGTCTTCCAAAAACTGCATCTGCTTCTTCTATTGATAATTTCATTCTAAATGCTTCAGTCATTGCTACCTGCATTGCATAAACACCTATTCGATTTCCTAAGAAACCAGGTGTATCATTACAAACGATAGCACCTTTACCTAATTCAATTTCACAAAATTTTTTAAGAGAATTAATTTTATTCAAATCATTATTTTCATTTTTTACAATTTCAAGTAAACCCATGTATCTAACTGGATTAAAGAAATGAGTAATGCAAAAATCTTTTTTTTCTTCTTCAGTTAATTTTTCTGATAAAACTTTTATTGGGATAGATGATGTGTTTGATGAAACAATTGCTCCCTGTTTTCTATTCTTAAATATTTTTTCATAAATATTGTGCTTTATATCAATTCTTTCAACAACAGCCTCAACAACCCAATCAGCTTCTTTCACTACATCAAAATTATCATTAATATTTCCAACTTTAATATTTTTAATTTTGGTTTTATCTAAAAGTAATGGAGGTCTTGATTTATGAATTCTGTCTCTAGCTTTTTCAGATATTTCTGTTGTTAAATCTAAAAGAGTTACAGGTACATTTGCGTTACACAGGTGCGCTGCAATTCCACTACCCATCGTACCGGATCCAATAACAACTACTTTTTTTATATCCATAAATAAAAAACTTTTATTGAATTAATCAAAAACTTGAAATAAGACAAATTTCCTGATTAATTAAATTGGTAAGCTATATAAATTAATACAATATTAAAGAGAAAAATGTACAATTCAGTAATAGCTGGTTACTCCAGATCACCTTTTGCAATGGCAAATAAAGGGAAATTAATAGATGTAAAACCAGTTAATCTACTAGCTGAAGTAATTAAAAATCTTGTTTCACAATCAAAAATTAATCCAAAAGAAATTGATGATGTTGTTGTTGGCTGCGCTTTTCAGGTTGGTGAACAATGTTTTAATATTGGAAGATTAGTAACTTTTTTATCAGATCTAGATATGAGAGTTCCTGGCATGTCTGTAGATAGATGGTGTGGATCTTCAATGGAGGCAATTCATATAGCAGCAGGAAAAATAGCAATGGGATCAGGTAAGATATTTATTTGTGGAGGTGTTGAAAGCATGACAAGAGTTAGAACTGGCTTTGATCCTTTACCCTACCCATATTCTGATGAAGCAAAACAAAATCCACATTTATATTTATCAATGGGAATTACTGCTGAGAATGTTGCAAAAAAATACAATATTTCAAGAACAGAGCAACAAGAGTTCTCATTAGAAAGTCATAGAAAAGCAAATGAATCCCAACAAAAAAATAAATTTAAAAGTGAAATTACTAAGATAGGTGATTGTGAAACTGACGAAAATATTAGACCCAATAGTACAATGGAAAAACTAGATAGTTTAAAGTTAGTATTTGATCAAAATGGAACTGTCACAGCTGCAACTTCATCTCCCCTAACTGATGGAGCTGCTGCAACTCTAATATGTGAAGAAAACTTTGCTAAGGAAAATGGTTTAGAAATTCTTGGTAGAATAAAATCTACTGCTGTTGAAGGATGTGATCCAAACTATATGGGGTTAGGACCAATTTCGGCGACTAAAAAAGCTTTGGAAAGAGCTAAACTTTCAATAAAAGACATTGATATTGTGGAGTTAAATGAAGCTTTTGCATCTCAATCACTAGCTTGTATCAAAGATTTAGGAATAGATATTAATAAAGTAAATTTAGATGGGGGTGCAATTGCCTTAGGACATCCTTTGGGAGCGACAGGTGCAAGGATTACAGGAAAAGCTGCACAACTTTTAAATAGAGAAAATAAAAAGTACGCTCTTGCTACTCAATGTATTGGTTTAGGAATGGGGATTGCAACAATAATAGAAGCAGTTTAATTATCTATTAATTCCTCTTAATCTTTCAGATCTTCTTCTTAATAGTTCTGCACTAATTAGTATTAAAGTCGAAAGAATAATTAAACATGTTGCAACAGCTAAAATTGTTGGACTAAGCTGCTCTCTTAAACCAGTCCACATTTGTACTGGAATTGTAGTGTTTTCTAAACCAGCAAGAAATAAAACTACAACTACTTCATCAAATGAAGTTACAAATGCAAATAAACCTCCTGAAATTACACCTGGTAAAATTAAAGGAAGAGTAATTTTCATGAAAGTGTTTACGGGGTTGCTTCCTAAACTAGCAGCCGCTCTTGTTACACTATGATCAAATCCTGATAATGTTGCTGTTACAGTGATTACAACAAATGGAGTTCCTAGAATTATATGAGCAAAAACTATTCCTGTATGTGTTGCTGCTAAACCAACTTTTGCCATGAAAAAAAATATTGCAACACCTGATATAATTAAAGGAACAATCATTGGTGAAATTAAAGTAGCCATTATAATTCCCTTATAAGGCATGTGCCTACTGCTTAGACCTAACGCAGCCAGTGTCCCAAGTATTATCGATCCTATTGTTGCAAATACTGCTATTATAAAACTATTTTTTGCAGCTAGTCCCCATGGGTTTTTAGTTCCATAGACCATATCTTTATACCATCTTAGAGAAAAGGCATCAGGATCAAGATTTTTCATTCCTTCAGAAAAAACTAAAAATTCTTCAGCATTAAAAGATAATGGAAATATTACAAATAAAGGCGCAACTAAAAAGAAAAATACAAAAGCACAAATAGCTAAGTAAACATAATGCCAAATTCTATAACGAGTTTCTGTATAACTTGGTAATGCCATATTTATCCTAATTTAATATTATCTACTCCAACTAGTTTATTATAAATCCAATACACAACTAAAACTCCAGTTAACAACATCAATCCCATTGCAGATGCAAAGCTCCAATCTAAAGTTGTTTTCATATGATATGCGATCTGGTTACTTATCAAAGTACCTGAGGCACCTCCTACTAATGCCGGGGTAATGTAATATCCAATTGCCAAGATAAATACTAATAAACATCCAGCTCCTATGCCTGGGATAGTTAATGGGAAATAAACTTTCCAAAAAGCAACAAAAGGTGTTCCTCCTAAAGATTTTCCAGCTCTCATTAAACTTGGAGAGATTGTTTTCATGACACTGTAAAGTGGAAGAACCATGAAAGGTAATAATATTTGTGTCATTGCCACATAAGTTCCAACTTTATTATACATCATCTCTGGTCTGTTATCGTCAGCAACCAACCCTATCATGACAAAAAAATCATTAACGACTCCTTGTTGCTGTAACAAAATCATCCAACTTGCAGTTCGAACTAGCAGTGAAGTCCAGAATGGAAGAAGAACACAAATCATCAAAAGATTTGAATACTTCATTGGCAATGTTGCTAATAAATGAGCAATGGGATAACCCATTAAAAAACAGAATAGAGTTACAAAAAAGGCAATTTCTAAAGTTCTTAACCATAAGATCCTATGAATTCTTCTATCTTCATCAACCTGAGCAATACTTCCATCAGCAGCAAAATACATATCCATACCCTTTAGATATTTAGCTAATGTATAAGGTGGAGCTGTTCTTTTTATTGCCTGCCAATACTCAACGTTACCCCAGTTCTTATGAACCTTTATCATTTGTTCTTTGAAACTAGCGGTTTCGTCTATTTTTTTTCTTTTAATATTTCTGAAAAGTCTTTTCGTTGTTGAGTTAAAACCATTTTTCTCTTTATTTAATCTTTGCCCAAGTTTTCCATGCTGCTGGTTTTCAACTAAAACCTTATAATCATAATAAAAACTCTCAAACACTTCCTCTGATGGTAATTCTTTTCCATCCCATGATTCCATAGATTTAAATGTCTTTGGAAGCATATTTGTGATCATTTTGTCATCAATACTTCTGGTAAACATTTCACCAATTGGAAAAATGTAAGTAATTACTAAAAATAAAAGTAGAGGAGCTACTAGAAGAAAAGCTTTAATCTTATTCTTCCGTTCAGCTTTTTTTAAACTGACTTCAAGTGGAATTCCATCAGTTGTTAAAATTTGTTTATTTTCAGAGCTCATAAAAAAATAGGGCGGTTAGTTAATAACCGCCCTAAATATATTATATAAATTCAGTGATTAAAACTGAAATTATAGGCCTGCTTTGAAAGCTTCCCACTTCTCACCAATCTCTGTTCCATAGTCAGCCCAGAAGAATGGGTCTACTAAGAAATAGTTTTTAGTATTTTGTGGAGCAGTTGGCATTTGAGGCATCATTTCTGTTTTACCATCTTTGTACCATGGCTCACCAGCAGAGATTACATCAAGAGAAGATTTTCTCCATGGAGCGTATGCAATGTACTTCGCGCTACCAGCTAACATCTCAGTGTTAGTCATCATAGCTAAAGCTTTCATAGCATTCTCTTGATCTGGACCACCATCAACAAGCGCGAAATACTCATAGTCAAGACCTTGAGCGTCCCATACTTGTTTAATTGGAGCACCTTCACCAACTTCAGCATTGAAGAATCTTCCGTTCCAACCAGTTGCCATTACAACTTCACCAGCAACTAATAATTCAGGTGGTTGAGCACCTGCAGACCAGAATACACATCCACCATTTGGATCTGTACATAGTTTTTTAATTTTATTTAACGCTCTGTCGATTCCACCGTCTTCTAGAAGTTTTCTGTAAACTCTAGTTCCTCCGTCACCTAACTTCACGCCATCCGCAGCTAAAGCAATTTCTAAATTAGTTAAAGCACTAGTGTAGATTGCTCTTTTTCCTGGGAATTTTTTAGTGTTAAAGAAATCTTTAATTGATTTAGGCTCTTTACCACCAAATGCTCTTGTATCAAAAGCATAGTTCCAAGAATATAAGATGTTTCCTACAGCACATTCACTTGGCATTCCTGTGAAGAAATCTTCACTTGCAGGAGTTCCATCTGGTGCAGCTGGGAAGTCTTTGTCAAAATCAAATTTAACAAATAAACCTTCATCACATCCGTTAATTGTATCGAATGCAAACAAGTCTATGATATCCCAAGTAATAGCACCTGCTTCTTTTTGTGCTTTAATTTCTGATAAACCACCAGAGTAGTCAACCCAGTTGATATCTACTCCAAGTGCCTTAGCAGTTGGATCACCATACCCTAGCTTTTGAGACTCAGTATAAGCTCCACCCCAAGATGCAATAGTAACTGCAAATGCTGATGAAGTTATTGAAAGAGCAAAAGAAAGAGCAAGTAATAATTTACTTAATTTTTTCATTTTTCCTCCGTTTAAACGTTAATATAAATTAATTTATATATAGAAAGTACACCAAAATGAGTAAGTGAAGTCAACAGCTCATTTTATCTTATAATGATTTGGGTTTTTTAATTGATGCTATTTTGGATCTAAAGCTCTAGCATCGACACTATTCCAGCCAATATTGATATCCTCTTTTACTTTTAGCTCAAGGTTGGAAGTGCTGTTTGGCACTTTTAAAATAAACTCAGAACTACCAAGTAAGTCTAGTCTAACTCTTGTGTGATCACCATGGTAAATAACTTCTTCAATTTTTCCAGTGAACATATTATCCATTTTATCAGTTGGATTAATTAATGCTCTTTCTGGTCTTAAAGATACTGTAGTTTTTTCACCTTTTGATTTTACCGAAATAGGGTTAGCTAAAATTTCTGCATTACCTAATTTAACTTTACATGTGTCTTTATCTATATCAGAGACCTCACCATTAAATGTATTATTTTCACCAATAAATTCAGCAACAAAAGAGTTTACTGGTTTCTCATATAGTTCTGCTGGATCAGATAACTGTTGAACTTTGCCATCATTAAATACAGCTATTCTATTTGACATAGTAAGAGCTTCACTTTGATCATGTGTAACATAAACAACTGTTACACCAATGCTTTCATGAATGTGTTTAATTTCATACTGCATGCTCTCTCTTAAATTTTTATCTAAAGCACCAAGTGGCTCATCCATTAAAACAACAGCAGGATCAAACACAAGTGCTCTTGCAACAGCAACCCTTTGTTGTTGTCCTCCAGAAAGTTGTGCTGGCATTCTAGATTCAAATCCATTTAAAGAAACCATTGATAGAGCTTTGTCTACTTTTTTATCAATTTCATCTTTTTCAACTTTTCTTACTCTTAAAGGAAAGGCTAAATTTTCATAAACTGTCATGTGAGGAAACAGTGCATAATTTTGGAACACCATTCCAATTCCTCTTTTGTGAGGTGGAATGTTTGAAATAATATTTCCGTCTAATAAAATTTCTCCATTAGTTGGAGTTTCAAATCCAGCTAACATCATTAGACAAGTAGTTTTACCTGAACCAGATGGTCCAAGCATCGTTATAAATTCACCTTCAGCAATATCTAATTGAAGATCTTTAACGACTAGTACTTTACCGTCATAACTTTTGTCTACTTTATCAAATTTTACGAATTCTGGATTTTTAGACATAAAATTGATTATTAAACATTTGTGAAAGTAGATTTCAATAGTAAATTAACTCTTAATATGAAGCTCTTTTGGAAAATTACAAAATAACTCTGAACCGTTTTCTGTAACCCTGATAGCCTCAGACGCTTCAACACCCCAGTCACCAAATTGCATTACAGCAATCATATGAAAACAAACATTAGGTTCAAGAACTGTCTTATCACCTTTATATATATTAAGAGTATGTTCTCCCCAATCAGGAGGGTAACCAATTCCTATTGAATAACCAGTTCTTGATCTTTTTTCGATACCGTATTTGTCAAGTATTTTCCAAAAAGCTTGAGCAACTTCATCTACCGTATTTCCTGCTTTAATTGCACTAATAGCAGAGTTTAAGGCCTCAATAGTTTTATTCATCGTATCAATTTTTAATTGATTAGGTTTTCCAAGTAACACTGTTCTAGCCATAGGAGCGTGATATCTTTTATAAACTCCAGAAAGCTCAATAATTGTCGCTTCTCCTTCAACAAACTTATCTTGAGTAGCAGTCAAATGCGAAGCAGAAGTGCCTTTTCCTGTTGGAAGAAGAGTTGCAATACTTGAATATTCACCACCAAATTCCTCTGTTCCATAAAAAAGTGCTTTTTGAATTTCACCAACTGCATCACACTGCCTTACACCAGGTTTAATAACTTCCATTGCAGTTTTCATTCCTTGTTCTGAAATTTTTGCAGCAGATTTCATGTAATTTATTTCTGCATCAGATTTTGTAAATCTTGCCCAATTCACCAATCGATCACTGTCTTTGATTTTGGCATTTGGCAAACCTTGTTTTATTTTTTCATAACAAAAAGCTGTAAAATAGTGAGCATCCATTTCTAAGCCGATTGATAGATTGTCCCATTTTCTCTCTTTGATAATTTCGACTAGTCTATCGTAAGGATGTTTTGGCCAAGTGTGAATGTACTCTTCATCATAAACTAAAATATTTTCATCTTTTAAATAAGTTTTTATGTAAGCTCCTCCTGCATCTTGAGCTCTAACAAAACATAATGGCTCATCAGCATTTACATGAACAATAGCGCATTGAGCATAATAAAAAGACCAAGCGTCATAACCAGTTAGATAATATAAATTATTTGTGTCATGAGAAATTAAAAGTTCGATGCCTTTTTCTTGCATCATTTTTTGAACTTTTTTTAATCTTTGTTTATATTCTTCTTTAGTAAATGACATTAGTTTGCCTCAAATAGTTTTCCAAATCCCTCAACAGAGTTATTTTTATTTATTTTTACAAGTGTATCCCAAATTAATGCTTGATTACTAGATAAAACTACTGTGTTTAATTTTTTTTCAAGCTTATCAATAATTGGCAACACAGGTAGTGCTGTACATGAAACAAATAAAGCCTCTGCCCCATTTAAATCAATTTTAGATAATACTTCATATAAGTAATCTTGATCTACTTTACCAATGTCATAATCAGCTTCGATATCAAAGTAAGAATTAGAGGTAATTTCAAATCCCTCTGTTTTAAAATAATCTAAAACCTCATCATTTAGTTTTTTACTATAAGGTGTGAACAAAGAAATTTTATTTATATTTAATTTTTTTAAAGCTTTAATTGCTGCAGTGCTAGGCGTTGTAACATCAGCCATTGGTTTTGCTGCTTTTACTTTTTGTTCAATAGAATTATATCCAGCTGCAATGGTCCCAGAGGTACAACCATAAACAACGCAATCTATATCTTGATCTGGTAAAATATCTTTTGCAACCTCAGTTACTTTATTAGACATTTTAATCAGATTTTCTCGAGTTAATGGATTGTAACACTCGATACGATTAACAAAAAAATCAATTTCTCTGTCTTTTATGACATTAATGAAATCTCTCTCAATCATAAAATCACTTGCAAGAGCTATTAAGCCGACTCTTGGATTTGATTTACTAATGTATTTCGGATCTATTTTTGTTGAATTCATATTTTAAAAGATGAATATATCAGAAGTTCTTTAATAATCATTAATATTAAATTAACGAGATGAATTTAAAAGATACCTTCATTGCATCACTGGTTCCAATTTTTTTAGGCTTTGGTTTTGTCATTGCAAAACCAGCATTCGAGTCTTTTCCACCAATTTTATTAATGGGTTTAAGATTTATATTTGCAGCATCAATTTTAGTCTGGTGGTTTCCAATACCAAGAGGATATTTATTAAAAATATTCATAGCATCTTTAATAGCTAATACTTTGCAATACAGTATTACTTACTCTGGTTTAGACTTGATAGATGCATCTTCTGCAGTTTTATTGGTTCAAATGGAGGTACCATTTGGAGTTATTTTTGCTTACTTTATGCTTAAAGAGAAACCAACAGTTAGAGCTTTAATTGGTATTGGTATAGCGTTTATCGGTGTTTATGTTTTAACTGGCTCACCAAATTTAGATGGAAAAATTATTGGTATTGGATTGACGATACTAGGCTCTGCCATTTGGGCTCTTGGGCAAGTAATGGTGAAACCTTTAAGTAAAGAAATTAATCCTTTGGCATTGGTTGCTTGGATGGCATTATTTTCTGGTCCAATTTTAATATTACTATCAGCAATCATTGATGGAAATACTATAAATTATATAACTAATGCAAAAATTGATCATTGGATAATTGCAATCTACATTGGTTTTATAATGCAGCCTGTAACATATGGTTGCTTTTATTATGTCATAAAAAATAATCCTATTTATAAAGTTCTGCCTATTGTAACCATGGGAATACCTCCAACAGGATTGTTGGCTGCGATCTTTCTTTTAGGAGAAAAGCCGACAAAAGAACTATTTATTGGTGGAGTAATAATAATAGTTGGTGTGATATTAATAGTTTTTACAAAAAATAAAAAAGAAGAGGTAAAATAATGAAGATAGGTTTTATTGGTCTAGGAAATGTAGGTGCTAAACTTGCAGGAAGTTTACAAAGAAATGGATTTGACTTAACAGTAAGAGACGTAGACCAAAATTTAACAGATCAATTCAAAAATTTAGGTGCAAAAGTTGCAAACTCTGGAAAAGAACTTGCAGAACAAGTTGATCTTGTAATTACCTCTTTGCCATCTCTAAAAGTAAGTGCAGAAGTTATGGAAGCTGAAGATGGAGTACTTCAAGGCCTTTCTGAAAATAAAATCTGGCTTGAAATGAGTACTACTGATGAAGCTGAGGTAAAGAGAATTGGAGAAAAAGTTCTTGCAAAAAATGCTATAGCTTTAGATGGCCCAGTAAGTGGTGGTTGTCATAGAGCTGCAACAGGAAATATTGCAATTTTTGTAGGTGGTGAGAGAAAAGCATTTGAAAAAATTTTACCTGTCTTAACAGTCATGGGTAGAAAGGTGTTACATACTGGTGAATTAGGTACAGCAAGTACTCTTAAAGTAATTACAAATTATTTAGCTTCAGTACATTTAGTTGCTTTAGGAGAAGCTTGGACAGTTGCAAAAAAATCTAACCTAGATCTTGAAAAAACATTCAAAGGAATTGCTGCATCATCAGGAAATTCATTTGTTCACGAAACAGAAAGTCAGGTAATTTTAAATGGATCTTATAATATAAATTTTACAATGGATTTAGTTTTAAAAGACACAGGCTTATTTGATGATCTGGCCAAAAAATTAAATGCTCCACTAGAGATATCTCCAAAAGTTGTTGAAATATTTAAAGATGGACAAAAAAAATATGGGTCTAGGGCGTGGTCTTCTATGATTGTAAAAAGGATGGAAGATTTAAATAATATTGATTTTAGAGCTAAAGGTTTTCCAGAAGAATTAGTTGATAATGAGCCTGAGGAAAAAGGATATGAAATCTAAATAGTATGCTAAAATAATATCATGTTAGATAAAAGAAAATTTTATATTGATGGTGAATGGGTAGATCCAATTAAAAAAAATGACTTTGATGTTATCAATCCATGCAATGAAGATCCTTGTGCAGTAATTTCTCTAGGGTCTACAAAAGATACAAATAGAGCAGTAAAAGCTGCAAAAACAGCATTTGAAACTTGGAAAGAAACCTCAAAAGAGGAACGAATTAAATTATTAGAAAAATTATTAACTATTTATAAAAAAAGATTTAATGAAATGGCAGAAGCTATTTCATTGGAAATGGGTGCTCCAATGGATTGGTCGACTGGTGTTCAAACCGCATCAGGAAGAGATCATTTAGAGGATTTTATATTAAGACTTAAAAATTTTAACTTCGAAGAACATTTTGATGAAAAATCAAATAACCATATTTGTTATGAACCAATTGGTGTTTGTGGATTAATAACTCCATGGAATTGGCCAATAAATCAAATCACCCTTAAAGTTGCTCCAGCATTTGCAACTGGTTGTACAATGATTTTAAAACCCTCAGAAATTGCTCCGTTATCAGGAATGTTGTTTGCTGAAATGATCCATGAAGCTGGTTTTCCTAAAGGAGTTTTTAATTTAGTAAATGGTGATGGTGCTGGAGTTGGATCAGACATTTCAAGCCATCCTGATATTGATATGGTTTCTTTTACTGGTTCAACAAAAGCTGGAAAGTTAATTTCTAAAAATGCCGCTGATACAATTAAAAGAGTTTGTCTTGAACTAGGTGGTAAAGGAGGAAATATTGTTTTTGCTGACAGTTATAAAGATGCAGTGAGAGATGGTATCAGAAATGTAATGAGTAATTCAGGACAATCTTGTGATGCGCCTACAAGAATGTTGGTTGAAAAATCTATTTATGAAAGAGCAGTAAAAGAAGCTGTTGATGAAGCAAATAAACTTAAAGTTGATCAAGCAACTAAAAAAGGGAATCACATTGGTCCTGTAATTTCAAAAGTTCAGTACGATAAAATTATAAATCTTATTGAAAGTGGAATTTCTGAGGGAGCAACTTTGGCTGCTGGAGGACCAGAATTGCCAAGTGGTTTAAATAAAGGATATTTTATTAAACCAACTATTTTTACAGATGTTACGAATGAGATGAGAATTGCAAAGGAAGAAATCTTTGGGCCTGTTTTATCAATTATTCCGTTTGATACTGAAGATGAAGCAGTGAAAATTGTAAACGATACTTCTTATGGTTTAGGAAATTATCTTCAAACTGATGATAAAGAAAAAGCACATAGAGTTGCAAAAAAATTAAGATCAGGATGTGTCTATATAAACGGTAATGCAGCTGATGTTGGAACTCCTTTTGGTGGTTACAGGCAATCTGGAAATGGTAGAGAAGGAGGAGTTTGGGGATTGGAAGAATTTTTAGAAGTAAAAAATGTTACAGGTTGGAAATAAATTTTAGAACCATTGAACTTTATTGTTTTCACATACCCTTTTTAATTTGTTTGGAAAATCAGTTATTATACCATCAACTCCATACTTGATCATTCTTAACATTTCTCTCTCACTGTTTACTGTCCAAACATTTACACCCAGGCCTAAATCATGAGCCATTTCTACATTCTGTTTAGTGACATCTCTATAAAATGGACACCAAACATGGCCTCCTTGTTTTTTTACTATTTTGGGTATCTCAAAAACATTAAATTCTTGTTTAGTATTAAGCCATGGAGAGTTTGGAAATACAGTCTTGGGTTTTGTTTTTAAATTAGTATGCAAACTAATATGACCTCTTAAAACATCTGGCATTTGTAGTTTACATTCTTTTAAAATTCTCCAGTCAAATGAGGATATTAAAATTTTTTCAAAATAATCATATTTTGACAATGCTTTCTTAATAATACTGATCATATCTTTTGGACTTGGAGTTAAATTTTTCTCTTCAGGTGTTGATTTTATTTCTAAATTTATGAACATATTTTCTTTAGGATATTTTTTTATAAGATCAAATAACTCATCTAATTTGATGATCTTTTGATTTTTAATTGATTTCTGATCTTTAAATCTTTTTCCATAAGATGTTGTTTTATCTAATGTACCAATATCGTAGTCTAATATTTCCTGGAAATTTAAATCATATATTTTAATTTTTTTATTTTTTATCCAGTCTCCATTTTGATCTTTAGTGAAGTAAGGATTGAGATAAAAATCATGAGCAATTAATGGTATTTTATCTCTTGATATCAGCACATCTGTTTCAAACGCAAAAAAATTATTATCAAAAATATATTTAAAACCTGATAAGGAATTTTCAGGCATATCACCTCTCGCTCCTCTATGACCATATATTTTAATGTAGTTTGGTTTTGAGAGTATCAATTCAATCAATCCTATTTTGATTTGTCGAGCTGAATAAATGTATTTTAGACTCTTCTATGTCTAATCCTATCTCCTCACCAGAAACATCTTTATCAAGAATGCCAGGCACACTAACAACAACTACTTCATTAGAGGATTTAATTCTGCAATGTACAAGAGTGTTGGAACCTATCAATTCTATAAATTCTACGTTTACTTTAAGTTTTCCATTAGTATTTATAATTAAGTGCTCTGGCCTTATTCCAAAAAAAACTTCTCCTTGATGTGAAGAGTTTATATTTAATTTAAAGTCAGCAATTTTTACTTCACCGTTCTTAACTGTACCATTCAATATATTCATTGCTGGGCTTCCAATAAATTGTGCAGTAAATAATGTTTGTGGTTTTTGATAAACATCTAACGGTGTTCCAATATGTTCAACATTTCCTTCATTCATCACGATCATCTTGTCTGCTAGTGTCATTGCCTCTACCTGATCATGAGTAACATATAAAGAGGTTACATTTAATTTTCTTTGAAGTTTTTTAATTTCCAATCTCATTTGAACTCTCAATTTAGCATCTAAGTTTGATAAAGGCTCATCAAAGAGAAAGACATCTGGTTTTCTTACTATTGCTCTTCCCATAGCAACTCTTTGCCTTTGACCACCTGATAATTGATTTGGTTTTCTTTCTAGTAGATCACTTAATTCTAAAATTTCAGCAGCTTCATTTACTCTTGAAATAATCTCATCTTTGGGTGTTTTTTGAATTTTTAAACCATATGACATATTTTCAAAAACCGTCATATGTGGATAGAGAGCATAATTTTGAAATACCATTGCGATGTTTCTTTCCATTGGCTCAAGATCATTCATTCTTTTTTCATTAATTATTATTTCCCCACTGTTGATCTCCTCTAGACCAGCAATCATTCTTAATAGAGTTGATTTCCCGCATCCTGATGGCCCAACTATAACTATCAATTCTCCATTTTTGATATCAGCACTTAAATCATGTATGACGTTGTTCTTCCCATATGATTTTTTTATATTTTGTAAATTTATCTTAGCCATATCTTTTATTTTTCACTTTCTAACAAACCTCTAACAAAGAATCTTTGCATAGTTATAACTATTAAAACTGGAGGTACCATTGCCAGAATTGAGGTGGCCATTATTGTAGGCCAATGACCAAAGTCGTCACCACCTGGTATCATTTGATTAATACCCATCACAATCGTATTCATATTTGGATCAGTTGTCATTAATAGAGGCCATAAATACTGGTTCCATCCATATATAAATAAAATAACAAATAAAGCTGCAATATTTGTTCTACTTATAGGTACTAAGATATCTATGAAAAACTTCATAGGTTTCGCTCCATCCATTCTAGCAGCTTCAACCATCTCGTTTGGTATGGTCATGAAAAATTGTCTAAATAAAAAAGTCGCTGTAGCTGATGCTATTAATGGAAATATTAATCCTGCATAACTATTTAATAGATTCAATTTCGCTGCAATCTCATACGTAGGCACGATCCTTACTTCTACAGGTAGCATCAATGTTAAAAAAATTAACCAAAAGAAAAATTTTCTCCCGGGAAATCTAAAATAAACTATTGCAAATGCTGAGAGTAAAGAAATTGTAATTTTTCCTATAGTAATTCCAAGTGCCATTACCGCTGAATTAAACAACATTCTTAAAACTGGAATATTTTTTTCATATCCTTCTGCTGATTTCTCAGTTAAAGCATAGGTATAATTTTCAATAAAATTAGAACCAGGTAAAAGTGGGAGTGGTGGTTGAATGATATCTTGTTGTGTAACTGTCGAAGCAACAAAAGTTAGCCAAACTGGAAAGAAAATAAAAGCAATTCCTATAATCAAACCTAGGTGAGACATGAAATATCCTTTTTTATTTCTTTCAATCATCAGTAATGAACTTTTCTTTCTATGTATTTAAACTGAATAACAGTTAACAAACCAACAACTACTAATAAGATAACAGATTGTGCTGCACTAGATCCTAAATCTTGACCAACAAAACCATCTGAATAGACTTTATAAACTAAAGTTGTGGTTGATTGTTCAGGCCCCCCAGATGTAATAGTGTGAATTACACCAAATGTTTCAAAAAAGGCATAAACGATGTTAACAACTAATAAAAAAAACGTAATTGGTGATAACAAAGGAAACACAATTGTTCTAAATCTTTTCCAAAAACTTGCTCCATCAATTGCTGCTGCTTCTATGATTGATTTTGGAATTGCCTGTAATCCTGCAAGAAAGAACAGAAAATTATAGCTTATTCTTCCCCATGTCGAAGCTAATACAACTAATCCCATTGCCTCTTCACTATTTAAAGCATGGTTCCAATCGTAACCTAATAAACCTAAATACCAAGAGACAACACCAACTCTACTTGAAAATAAAAACATCCACAACACACCTGCAACAGCAGGAGCTACTGCGTATGGCCAAATTAAAAGTGTTTTATAAACCCCAGCACCTTTAAAAATTCTATCAGCTAATAATGCAAAATATAAACCAAGTCCCATTGATAGAACAGAGACACTTGTGGAAAAGAAAATTGTAGTTACAAAACTTGATAAATAATAACTGTCACCAAATAAAAATAAAAAATTTTCTAACCCAACAAATTCTGAACTTAATCCAAATGGATCAGGTAGATATAATGAATTTGAAATAGCCTGCCCTGCAGGATAGAAAAAAAATATTATAGAAATTATTAATTGTGGTGAAATTAATAATAAAGGTAACAACCATCCTCTAAAAAAAACTTTTTTTTCCATATGAAAAATCTGGGGGTGGATAACCCCCAGATAGATTAAACTAATTACTTATTAGCTTTTTCAAATCTTCTTAGAAGAGCATCTCCTCTTTTAACAGCACTATCCATAGCTACTTGAGCTGATTTGCTACCAGTCCAAATTGCTTCTAACTCTTCATCGATAATACCTCTGATTTGATCAAAAGAACCAAGTCTCAAACCTTTTGAGTTATCTGTTGGTGCTTTTGCCATCATTTGTTTTCCAGCAATATCCGTACCAGGATTTGCATTGTAAAAACCATCTGCAGCTGTCTTTTCACTTGCTGCAATTGTGATTGGCAAATAACCAGTATCTTGGTGCCATTTAGCTTGGATATCAGTTCCTGATAGGAAATTAATAAAAGCTGCTACACCTTTATACTCGTCTGCAGAGTGACCAGACATTACCCATAATGATGATCCTCCAATGATAGTATTCTGAGGAGCTTTTGTTCCTGCATGATAAGGCAAAGGTCTGATTTCAAAATCAAATTGAGCTTCTTTTTTTATACCAGCATATCCAGCAGAACTTTCTGTAAAGAACATACACTCACCTGCTCTAAAGTTTGCTCCACCTTCGTTTCTTCTTCCAGCATAAAAGAATTTACCCTCTTTAGCCCAGTTACCCATCATTTCTAAATGCTTAACGTGTAATGCACTATTGAAAGATAGAGATGTGTCTAAACCTGCAAATCCATTTGCTTTACTTGCAAAAGCAACATTATGGTAAGCAGAAAAGTTTTCTAAATGTATCCAACTTTGCCAAGCAGTAGTAAGACCACAAGAAGTTCCTGCTGACTTTGCTTTATCAAGTGCCATACCAACATCTGACCAAGTAGCAAGACTCATGTTTGGATCTAATCCTGCTTTTTTCATCAAATCTCTGTTAACCCATAAAACTGGAGTTGAAGAGTTGTACGGTAATGAAAGCATTTTACCATCTGTTGTAGTGTAATAACCTTTAACAGGTGGAATGTATGCATCAGGATTAAAATCTAAGCCAGACTCAGCCATTACTTCGTAAACTGGTTTGATTGCACCTTTTGCAGCCATCATAGTTGCAGTTCCAACTTCAAAAACCATAAGTAAATGTGGTTGTTGCTTTGCTCTGAATGCAGCAATACCAGCATTTAAAGTCTCTGAGTAATTACCTTTTCTAGTATGAATTACTTCATAATTATTTTGACTTGCATTAAATTTTTGAACTTGCTCGTCCAAAAGTTCTCCTAGTCTTCCACCAAATGCATGCCACCACTCAATTTGAGTTTTTGCAAACACAGAGGTAGTAGAAAGCATTAGGAAAATACTAAATTGAATAAATATTTTTTTGATATTCATTTTTTCCCTCTCGTTGTTTTTTTATAAAGACTACAAAAAAATTTTAAAGAATTCCAAAATTTATTTAGAGTTATCCAGTGTGTGGCAAATTTTAATTTTAATTTCTACTTCAGGTTTAATTGCTCTTTAAATATTTTAATCTTCCTATAATTTCATCACGATCCATGTAATATCCTTGGAGATGTCTGTGACCAGAATTTGGATCAAATTCAGTTCTCCCATGAAGCAATCTTCTATTGTTGAAAGTAAATATATCTCCTGGCCCTAATCTAAATTTAATTTGAAATTTATCATCGTGTAATAAATTTCCAAATCGATGATGAGCTTTATAAACTTTGTCCATTAAATCAGGATGGCAATCTAAGGCATCCATAGTTGCAACACTAAATCTAATGTCGTGATAATCATTATCTTTAGTTAAAGAAATTGCTGGCGCATAATAACTTCTTACTGACTCTTGTGTATAATCCATATCTCGAAATTTGAGGTGAACATTAACTAGTGTATCAAAGATTTCCTTTTCATTTTTTCTTAAATAATCTGCAACTGCAAATCCATCTACAGCTGAAGAATCTCCACCATTTGCAGAATTAACCAGGCAGTGAAGGAATTGATAACCTGGAGGTGTTTCAAACCAAGGTAAATCCATATGATTTCTCAAAGCATGTGCTGTATAAGCAGAATTGTTTGGTTTTGGAATATTAATTACCTCAAATGGAGTTTTAAAAAAAGTTTCTCTAGTATGACTAATTCTATTTAAAACTTTAAATCCAGAGTTCTTATCTGTCGGTGCATTTTTTACAATTGCAATTCCAGTATGATGCAAAAGTTCCAACCATTTAATTAAGCCTTCATCTGAATTAACGATTTCATCATGATCAATTTCTACAGATTTTAAATGATCTTGAAGAGAATTATCCCAAAGCTTGTAGGGTGATTTGTATTCCAAATTGTTTTTAATTGTATAACAATTATCTCTCAGCCATTTTTGATCATAATAACTAACATGATCTCCCTCACTCCACTCAATTTGGAGTTTACCATCATTGTTTAAAGAAAATTTTTTAGGATTTATATCTTTAGATACTTTGAGAATGTTAAACATTCTATGACGAGAAATTTTATCGTGTGCTGTAGGACAATTATCTCTTAACCACAAATAATTAAACTTACTTTTTTTTCCATCACTCCAATCAACTTCTAAATTAGTAGAATTTTTAGTTATATTTTCAATTTTATAATTTTGTTCCATCAACTTTTATAATTTGAATTTTCACGATCTAATTTTCTTAATAATGCAGCCCACTCTGTTTTTCCATCATAATTATAATCATCTGAACTACTCATATTATCCCAAAAATAAGCAGCTTTTTGTTTGTCTATTTCATGTTTATTTAATCCCATAGATAAGTTTTTAACTTGAACAGTACATGCTTGTTCTAAATAATATGCTCTAAAAAAAGCTTCTGCAGCAGTTTTACCTACAGTGTAGTATCCATGATTTCTTGTAATTAAAATATCATGCTTCCCTATAAGGTTTTCAAATTTTTTTCCAAAATCTTTATCCTCAACAAATTCGTAATCGATATATCCAATTAAATGATTTAAATAGACTGCTGCTTGTGAAAGATGCATCAAACCTTCTTTAGTTCCTCCAACTGCCATAACATCATTAGCATGTCCGTGAACATAAAAGTTAACATCAGAACGTGAATTAAAAATCCATTGTGCAAGATTGATACAACCATCATTTAACCATGGTCCATCTGAATTTATTTTTCTACCATCTTTATCAATCTTTACTAAAGATGATGCTGTAATCTCTTCATAAAACATTCCATAAGGATGAACAAAAGAACAATCTTTATCTTCAGCTGATCTAGCTCCAGCACATTGATTAGCTAAATCTGTCATCCCATACATGTGTAAAATTCTATAAAGAGCAGATAGTTCGCATCGAATATCTTGATCTGATTTGGTCATAAATTAAATGATTATTTAAATGACTAACAAAATCAAACAAAATCGAATTTATAAAAATCAATTATCAGTTGTATAGAAATTGTTTTACATTATGCTCTATGAACTGTTAGAACTTAATTGATGTCAAAAATTGAAATCAACAACGTATATAAAATCTTTGGTAATAATCCAAAATCAGTGCTTCCAATGGTCAAGGAAGGTTCAACTAAAGATGAAATATTAGAAAAAACTGGGCACACAGTTGGATTAGATAATGTTTCTCTTAAAATTGAAGAAGGTGAAACGTTTGTTTGCATGGGTCTTTCGGGCTCAGGAAAATCTACATTAATTAGACATTTAAATAGACTTATAGATCCAACTGATGGTGAAATTTTGGTTGAGGGCACAAATGTGATGTCGCTTGATAAAGAAAAGCTAATTGAGTTTAGAAGACACAAAATGAGTATGGTCTTCCAAAGGTTTGGTTTATTCCCGCACAAAACAGTCTTGCAAAATGTTGGATATGGTTTGGAAATGCAAGGTAAGTCCGAAGATGAGAGAAATAAAATCTCAATGGAAAAAATTGATGCTGTTGGATTAAATGGATTTGAAAATCAATATCCAAATCAATTATCTGGAGGAATGCAACAGCGAGTTGGTTTGGCAAGAGCATTAGCAACAGATACGGATATAATGTTGATGGATGAAGCTTTTAGTGCTCTAGATCCACTAATAAGAAGTGATATGCAAAAACAACTTATTGATCTTCAATCAGAATTAAAAAAAACAATTGTATTTATTACTCATGATCTTGATGAGTCATTGAGATTAGGTGACCATATTGGAATTTTAAATTCAGGAAAATTAGTACAGGTTGGAACACCAGAAGAAATTATAATGAATCCTGCAGATGATTACGTAAAAGCTTTTGTTAAAGATGTGAATAGAGCAAAAGTAATCAAAGCAAAAATAATTATGAAAAATTTAAATGATTCTGAAAATATAGATAAATCAAACGTTATTAAAGTAAATGAAGATCAATTTATTGAAGAATTTTTACCTCAAATAGTTTGTTCAGACTCAAATTGTGAAGTAGTTGATAAGAACGGTAATATTAAGGGTTATATTACTAATCAAGAATTACAGTCTTCTTTAACTAAATCTTAAAATAATATTATTTAGCAAATCTTTTATATTTTGGAAGTTTGTCATTGATTTGATAAAAATCTGACTTTGAACCTACAAATATATTTCTAAAAGTTTTTAGTTTTGTTTTACCATCAAACATTCCTGCGGAAATTGAAACATTGTCAGATTTATCAACTTTAAAAAATATACTTGCCCCACATTTATTGCAAAAACCTCTCTTGGAATTCTTAGATGACTTAAACCACTTTAAAGTAGTTTTGTTTAAAAATTTTAGTTCTTTGTCTTTAATATTTGTATAGGCTCCAAATACACCATGAGTTTTTCTGCATTGCACACAATGGCAATTAGATACACTTCTTAGTTTATTAAGTGTTTTAAACTTTACACCTTTGCATAAACAACTGGCTGTTAATACTTTTTTCATAAAAATCTTATTATATGATATTAATATTAAATTAAAAAATTAAATGTCAGTTTTTCTTAAAAGCTTCAATATCAAAAAGAACTGGGTCGATTATAACAATCATATGAACATGGCTTATTATGTTTTGATATTTGATGAAGCATGGGAAGTAGCACTTGAAAAATTTAAAATGGGAGCAAGTGCAGCAAAAAATCTAAATAGAAGCACTATGGTTGTCGAGACAAACACTAAATATCTTAATGAGGTCAAAGAAGGAGAATCCGTCGATATAAACCTTACTTATTTTGACCATGATAAAAAACGATTACATTTAAAAATGGAAATGATTGCAAAAGAGACAAAAAAAATCTCGGCATCAATGGAATGGATATCTCTATATATTGATCTAAGCAAAAGAAAGGTAACAGAATTCGAAGAAGAAAAGTTGAAGTTGATGGCTGCTTTTGTAAAGGAAAATGAAGCTGAATTTTCAAGTGAAAATCTTTTGTTCTATTCAAAACTGAAGAAATAATTAAATATTATTCATTATCTTATTTTGGTATAGGTGCGAAATGAGTACCGATAATAACTCTAAAGGAATAGTTCTTATTATTATTGCAATGACTTTATTTGCAATGCAGGACTCACTAATCAAATTTATATTTGAAAAAGCAGCATTATATGAAATTTTTTTTGGCAGATACTTTGTCGCTGCAATTTTACTGTTATGCTACATCAAATTTAAAAAGCAAAAGGTTAGTTTAAAAACCCACTATCCAATATTAACTTTGGTAAGGGTAGTTTTACACTTTTTGGCTTTTTCAGCGTTTTTTATTTCTCTTACTTACATGCCATTAGCAACAGCTAATGCACTTTTTTTCTCCTGCCCTTTTTTTGTATCAATCTTTGCCAAATTTTTTTTAAAGGAATTTATTGGTATTAGAAGATGGTCTGCAATTGTATTTGGTTTTATAGGGGTGTTTATAGTTTTAGATCCAAATTTTTCAGACTTTGAATACAAAAGTCTACTTCCAGTTGGATGTGCATTTTTTTATGCAGCCTCTATGACAATTACAAAATATACCTCTGACAAAGATGATGTAAACACTCAACTATTTTATTTCTATTTAATTGCGCTCATATTATGTGGAGCTATTTATCTCTTTATGGGCAATGGTCAGTTTAACAATTCTAATTTTGATCCAACAACTCAATTTATTTTTAGAGAATGGTTTTCTAACTTTGATTACACATGGAAATTTATATTATTTTTTGGTGTAGCAGCATCAATTGCTTTTCTTTGTATATTTTCTGCATACATAGTTGCATCTCCATCGGTTGTTTCTTTATTTGAATACTCTTTAATTATAATGTCGATGATACCAGGGTATTTCCTATTTAACGAGATTCCATCTGGAAGAACATTTCTAGGTGTTGCGTGTATAATAGCAGCTGGAATATACATATATTTAAGAGAGAAAGTCAGAGAGCAATACATTGCAACAGAAACACCTGTTAGAAGATGACCAAAAATTATATACCCACAATTAACATATCATCACTTATCAAAAATGATTTTGAGAATCTGAGTGCGTTAAAAACAATTAAAGAAATTGAGAAAGCTTGTGTAAATATAGGTTTTTTTCAAGTGACGGGACATGGTCTTAATTTGAAAGAAATTAATAAAATATGTGAAATAGGAAATAAGTTCTTCAATTTGTCAGACAGTAAAAAAAGGAAATTATCACCAAAAAAATGGAATAAAAAAAATAACAATCTTTACAGAGGTTATTTTCCAAATGATGTAAATGGAAAAGAGGGTTTGGATATAGGAGATTTAAAAATTACTAAGAAATATTCTTCAAAAACCAGAAACCAATACATTGAATATTTAGATCTTAATAAATGTTTTAACAAAACTTCTATTGAGGCCTTGAATAAATATTTTGAAAATATTTACAATTTAAGTGAAACTTTGTTTAAAAGTGTAATAAAATTAAATAAACTTGATCCAAATATTTCAAACAAAGCTTTTTCAAGGTTAAAAACTTTAAGTACTTTAAGATTTAATTATTATCCAAATCAAACAAGGCCAGTGGAGATATCAAAACAAGATGGAGTTGCACTTGGATGTGAAACGCATGTAGATAGTGGAATATTTACAGTTCTATACCAAGATAAAAAAGGTGGTCTTCAAGTACAGAATAGAAAAACGAAAAAATGGTATGATGTACCATTTAATAAAAAAGCTTTAGTAGTAAATACAGGAAGGGCTTTAGAGTTTTTAAGTCAAGGTAAATTTAAAGCTACAAATCACAGAGTACTATGGAATAAAAGCAAGAGACTTTCCGTTCCATTCTTCTTTGAGCCCTCTTATGACTTTAAAATGAATAAATCTTTCCTTAATTCAAAAAAATATTCTAACACAGGTCAGATTTACGAAAAATTTCTAAATCAATCTTTAAAAAAATTTATCGAATACCAGCGTTAAAATAATTTAAGTCGTTGAAAATTTATTATTACATTTTATAAACAATTTAGCTTGATGTCTAAAGTATTTGATTTATTTATTATAGGTGGTGGTATAAATGGAGCTGGTATTGCAAGAGATGCTTCTGGAAGAGGTTTGTCTGTATGTTTAGCAGATAAAGGAGAAATAGGAGGTGCAACTTCTTCTTGGTCAACAAAATTAATTCATGGTGGTCTTCGTTATCTAGAAAATTACGAATTTAAATTAGTAAGAGAGTCTCTTAAAGAAAGAGAAATTGTTTATAAAATTGCAAAACATATTTCAAAGCCAATTCCATTTATTATCCCTCATACTGATAAAATTAGACCAGCATGGTTAATTAAATTTGGTTTGCTTTTGTATGATAATTTGGGTGGGAAAACTAGCATTCCAAAATCAAGAACATTAGATCTTAATAAAAAATTTCCTTATATTCTTAAAGAGAAATACAAAACTGGTTTTCAATATTACGATATTCAAATTGATGATAAAAAATTAACAAAACTAAATGCTAAAGATGCAAAAAGAAATAAAGCCAAAATACTAGAATACAACAAAGTTAAAAAAGCTGAAATTATTAATAATGAATGGGTCATTAGTCTTCAAAATAGAAAAAAAATAAAATCTAAAGTTTTAATCAATGCATCTGGACCATGGATAAATGAAACTTTGCATAAAAATATAAAAATAAAATCTAAAAATAAAATAAGATTAGTTAAAGGTAGTCACATCATTACTAAGAAATTATACAAAGAAGATGTTGCATTTACATTTCAAAATACAGATAAAAGAATAATTTTTGTAATTCCCTATAAAAAGAAATTTTCATTAATTGGAACAACTGAGGTGGAAGTTAAATCGCCAGAAAATACTGTAATATCAAAACAAGAAACTCAATACTTAATTCGGTCCGTGAATAATTATTTAAAAAAACAAATTAGCAAAAAAGATATAGTTGATACTTATTCAGGAATAAGACCTCTAATAGAGGATTTTAAAGAGGCCTCAAAAGTTACAAGAGATTATGTTTTTGATTTACAAATTGTAAAAAAATTGCCACTTTTAAACATTTATGGAGGAAAACTTACTACATACAGAAAGTTATCTGAGAAAGTCCTATTAGATCTTAAAAAGTTTTTACCCAAAACAAAAAAAGGTCCATGGACAGATAAAAAGAAGCTTTTTTAGATTTCCACTGCTATTAAAAAGTGATATCGTTATTTTATAAAGCGATACATAACTCGTCGTTAAAATCAAAGATTTACGAAAGTGGGATCGGTCGTCTTTAAATTAATTTTTAAAGGAGACTTTATGAACTTTGGATATTTTTGTAATACTACCAACTGGGACAAGAAACCTTATACTCAGCTTTTAGACGAAGCTAGAGAAATCACAGAATATTGCGACCAAAATAATTGGAATTCTATTTGGTACACAGAACATCATTTTAATCATGAGGGGATGGAGTCCTGCACTAATCCTTTAATGATGTGTACAGATGCTGCGGCCAGAACTAAAAATATTCGTTTAGGGCAAGCATGTAACGTAATCACATTTCATAATCCAATAAGACTTGCTGAAGATATCGCTACACTAGACCAAATGTCTAAAGGTAGAGTTGAGGTCGGTATTGGTAGAGGTGTTTACGGTAGAGAAGCAATCAACATGAATAAAGAAGCTGACCTAAAAGATCAGGCAAAAAATTTTAGACTTTTTTCGGAAACATTAGAAATAATGAAAAAAGCATGGTCTGAAGACTTTTTCTCTCATCAAGGAGAATTTTATACTTATCCATCTCCTAATTTTATTTGGCAACACGACATGAGTCCTCCCAAAGAAAATGTTGTGGATTTAAAAACAAACGAATTAAAACAAATATCAGTATTACCAAAACCTTATCAGAAACCATTTCCACCAATATCACAAGTAGTTGATGGAGAAAGATCAATTCAGTGGGCAGCAGAAAATGGACTTAATACAATTATGTGGATCCCAACTGTAAAAGCTTTGAAAAAAAGATTTGAAATTTTTAAAGAAGCAAAATCTAAAGCTGAAAATAGAGATGTTCCTTTAGGTGAAGGTATAAGTTTGGTTAGAGACATGTTTGTTGCAGAAACTATGGAAGAAGCAGAAAAAATGGCTGGAGAACATATTGTAAATTATATGAGATGGGTCTGCCATTGGAGGGGGTTAGGAAACCACATGGACCCAGATGAAAAATTGCCTGAGACTAAAAATAAATTAGATTTATTAAATTATGAATTTCTTCATAAAAGAAATCTTTTATTTGGAACACCTGAGTTTGTAATAGAAAAAATAAACGAACTTCAGCAAGAATTAAATCTTCAAAATTTACAAGTTTGGTCTAACTTTCCTGGTATCAAACATGAAGACTGTATGAGAAGCATCAAATTATTTACAGAAGAGGTAATTCCAAATATAAAACCTATTAATTCTAATATACAAAAGGCGAGTTAACACATGGAGCTAAAACTTAGAAAATTTGCAAAGTTTGTAGATAAAACTTTTATTGAAGGTGGAAAAAAAGCAAATGAACCTGTTTTGTTAGTTTCTGTTGCAGCTGTTATAGAAAATCCTTGGGCTGGAAAAGGTTTTGTAGAAGATTTAAAACCAGAAATATTAGATCTTGCACCTCAATTAGGAGACCTATTAGTACCAGAATTAACTAAAGAAATTGGATCAGGTGAAAAAATTTTAGCCTACGGTAAGGCGGCGATGGTAGGATTAAATGGTGAAATAGAACACGCCTCTGCATTTATTCATACTCTTAGATTTGGAAATAAATTTAGAGACGCTGTCGGTGGAACTTCTTATTTAAGCTTTACAAATACTAGAGGTCCTGCAGGAGCAAAAATTTCAATTCCAATGATGCATAAAACTGATGCTGGATTAAGACCTTTTTATTTAACCCATGAATTTACTATTCATGATGCGCCTAATGAAGATGAAATAGTTGTTGCTATAGGTGGAGCTCCAACGGGAAGAGCTCATGCAAGAACTGGTGATCGATATCAAGATATGAAAGAGATGGGCATTGATAATTAATTGATGTCTTATAATTTTGATACTAATCAAAATCATTATTATTTTAATAATAAAAATTCTTTACCTTTGATCTTTATTCATGGTGTTGGTTTAAATCAACAAATGTGGAAACCACAAATTGAATTTTTCAAGGACAATTCATTTATAACTTACGATCTGTTAGGACATGGGAAAACACCTTTTAAAGAGCCAAATTTATCAATGCAAAATTTTACTGACCAATTGTCAAATCTAGTAAATAACTTAAACATAGAGAAATTTAATTTAATCGGATTTTCTATTGGATCGCTAATAGCGATAGAATTTGCATCAAAATTTGAAAATTATTTAAATTCCTTAACATTGATTTCCACTACATACAAAAGGACAGATTTGGAAAGACAAAATGTTGTTGATAGGGTCAATTTAGCAAAAAAAAATATGCCTATTTCTCAAATGGCAATGAAGAGATGGTTTTCAGATAAGTACCTTGAACAAAATCCTGAATTATATGATGAGTTTATGAAAATTCTTAACAAAAAGGGAAAAGACCAAGAAAATTTTATAAAAGCTTATGAGTTATTTGCGAATTACAAAGATAATCTTGAAAATGTAAAAAATATTAAAACTAATACATTAATAATTACAGGCTCAGATGATCCAGGATCTACACCTGATATGTCTAAAAATTTAAATAAAGATATTCAAAACTCAACATATATTGAAATTAAAAATGGAAAGCATTTGTGTACTATTGAATATGCAGACGAAGTAAATAATGCAATAATGAAACATATAAATAATGTCTAAATTAAAAAAATATCAAATGTTTATAGATGGTGAGTGGGTAGACTCTGACACAAAAAAAACTTTTGAAACTTTAAATCCAGAAGATAATAAACCATGGGCTGTAGTTCCAGAAGCTAGTGCAAACGATGTAGACAGAGCTGTAAAAGCTGCGCAAAAAGCTTTTGAAGGTGAATGGCCAAAAATGCTTGCAAGAGATAGAGCAAAATTTTTAAGAGCTATTGGAAACAAGCTTAGAGAGAATTCTGAATTACTAGGTAAGATTGAAACAATTGATACAGGAAAATTGTACAGAGAAACTTATCAACAAGCAAAATACATTGCTGAATATTATGATTATTACGCAGGATTAGCTGACAAAGTTGAGGGAACAGTTCTTCCAATAGATAAACCAAATATTCAAGCAATCACAACTAGAATTCCAATAGGAGTTATTGCAGCTATCATTCCTTGGAATTCTCAAATGTTTTTAACTGCAACAAAAGTTGCTCCTGCTTTGGCTATGGGTAATACAGTAGTGATCAAATGTTCTGAATTAGCTCCAGCAACAATGTTTGAATTTGCAAAACTTGTTGAGGAAACTGGAATACCTAAAGGTGTAATTAATGTAGTTTCTGGTTTTGGAGATCCATGTGGTAAAGCATTGACTACTCATAACTTAGTTGAGAAAGTTGCTTTTACTGGAGGACCTGAAACAGCAAGACATATAATTAGAAATTCTGCTGAGAATTTATCTGAAGTAAGTTTAGAGTTAGGAGGAAAAAGTCCTGTAGCAGTATTTGATGATGCTAAACAAGAAAATGCAATTAATGGAATTACCGCTGGAATATTTGGAGCTAGCGGTCAAAGTTGTATCGCAGGTTCAAGATTATATTTACAAAAAGGAATTTATAACGAATTTTTAGATAAGTTAGCAGCTAGAGCAGAAAAAATTAAAATTGGCACACCAATGGACTCTAATACTGAGATGGGTCCATTAAGTAACTTTAAACAATTAGAGGTAATAGAAAAAAATATTAAATTAACTGTTGAACAAGGTGGCAAAATTAAATGTGGAGGTAAAAGACATTCTTTTTCAAATGAAGGTTATTATTTTCCTCCAACAATTATTGAATGTGAAAATCATAACTTACCAGTAGCTGAAAATGAATTATTTGGTCCAGTATTATCCGTTATGAAATTTGATACTGAAGAGGAAGTGATAAAATTAATGAATGATAATCAATATGGTCTTTCTTCAGGTGTGTACACCAGTGATCTTGCAAGAGGCATGAGAGTATCGAATGCTATCAGAGCAGGAATTACTTTTGTAAACACTTACAGATTAATTTCACCGTCAGCTCCATTTGGAGGTATCAAGGATAGTGGATACGGTAAAGAGGCAGGAATTGACTCAATTAAAGATTACACAAGAGTAAAAACAACTTGGTTCTACACATCAGATGAACCATCTTTAGACCCATTCTCTATTAGATAATAGTTTAAAATAAGCCAATTTTGTCATTGAATATTCAGATTATTCATACTTAAATTAGATTTTATAAATTGTTAACAATAAAGAGGAAGATAATGAGAAAACTATTTATCGCTGCATTTATGTTTGTATCAAGCTTTGGTTCAAACGTTATGGCAGACGGACATTCGATCAAAATGGGAATCATTTTAGGATTTACAGGTCCTATTGAATCTCTTACTCCAGCTATGGCTGCATCTGCAGAGCTTGCATTTAAAGAAGCTTCAGATTCAGGTTCATTACTTGGTGGAAAAAAAATTGAAGCAATGAGAGCAGACTCAACTTGTGTTGACTCAGCAGCAGCAACAGCAGCAGCTGAAGGTTTAATTTCAGGTGGTGTAGCTGCAATTATGGGAGCTGACTGTTCAGGTGTAACAGGTGCTATTGCAACAAATGTTGCTGTACCAAACGGTGTAGTAATGATTTCACCTTCAGCAACTTCTCCAGGATTAACTACTCTAGATGATAATGGATATTTCTTTAGAACTGCTCCTTCAGATGCTAGAGGTGGTCAAATCTTAGCTGACATTACTAAAGATAGAAAAGTAAAAAGTGTTGCAATTACTTATACTAACAATGACTATGGAAAAGGTTTAGCTGATGTTTATAAAGCAGCAGTTGAAGCTCATGGTATTAAAGTTACAACTGTAACTGCTCATGAAGATGGTAAAGCAGATTACTCATCAGAAGTAGCAACTCTTGCTTCTGCTGGTGGTGATGCTGTAGCAGTTATTGGTTATCTTGACCAAGGAGGAAAAGGAATTATTCAGGCTTCTTTAGACTCTGGTGCATTTGATACTTTCGTTTTATCAGATGGTATGATTGGTCAATCATTAGTTGATGCATTTGGTAAAGACTTGAGCAAATCATTTGGATCTCTTCCAGGTTCTACTGGCAAAGGTGCTGGTGTATTTGCAGAAGTTGCAAAAGCTGGTGGTATAGATTCATCTGGTCCTTACACTGGAGAATCTTACGATGCAGCTGCTTTAATCGTTCTTGCAATGCAAGCGGGTAATTCTGCTGACAGAGCATCTATTGCAAAAAATGTAATGGATGTTGCTAACGCTCCTGGTACTAAAATCTACCCAGGTGAATTAAAGAAAGGTCTAGACTTACTAGCAAAAGGTAAAAAGATAAATTACGAAGGTGCTACTGGAGTATCTTTTACTGAAGTTGGTGAAGCTGAAGGTTCTTTCTTAGAACAAGAAGTTAAAGGCGGAAAATTTAAAACAAAAAAACAAAGATAATTTTTTTATCTTATTAAAAACCCCAGTAATTTTTTATTACTGGGGTTTTTTTATAAACCACTTATAATTCTAAAAATTCCAATTATTGAGATAATTATTAGAAAGTAAAAGACTACTTTTCTATATAGCGCTTCCTTGCTTTTAACAAAAAATTTATCACCTATAAAAACTCCTATTGGCAAAACAATTATTAAAGGAATTGTTCTGTAAATTGTTGTCATGTCGACAATATCTGCAAAAAAACTCAACACAAACGCATAAATATCTGTAAAAAAGAATAACGCTGTTAAAGTTCCTCTAATTACTGCAGGCTCAATACAAGTGACTAATAAAAATAAAGCAGCAGGCATACCGCCCAGTGTCGTTAATCCATTAAGGGTACCAGATACAATTCCAGTAAAAACTTTTGTTTTATCCTTATTAAGTCCTTTGTTTGTATACCCCCTCATTAATAAGATTGAGAAAAAAATAATAATTATACAAATCGATAAATGAGTAATTTCTGCAGAAAGATATTTAAGTAAAAATAATCCAAACGGTGAACCTATTGCCATACCAATTAAAATTTTAAAAACCATATTCCAGTCAATTTTTTTCCAAACATATAAGGCCATAAAGATACTAATTAAAACTTCGAGGATTAAAATGATTGGAACAATTTCAATGGCAGGAATTACAAAAGAAAAACCAGAAATACAGGTTGCTGAAAAACCAAATCCATTGAAGCCTCTTATAATAGAAGCAAGAAAGACAGTAAAAATAATGAAAGAAAATTGAAAAAAAGTTAAATCAAAATAAGATAACCAATTCATTATATATTTTTTATATAGTCAGCTCTAATTATTGAATACAAAATTAAAATTAAAAAAGGGATACACATAAAATTTACAATTTTCCAACTCAACAATGAAATTAAAATTCCAGCTGAAAGACTACCGATAGCTGTTGCAGAAAAAACTATTAGATCATTAAATCCTTGAGCTTTAAATTTTTCTTGCTCATTGTAAGTGGTTACTAATAAGCTAGTTCCTGAGATATATAGAAAATTCCAACCTATTCCCAAAAATATCAATGATGCAAAATAATTTATGAATGTTTGCTCAAATAAGCTTAATGATATTGTCAAAGCATAAAAAAAAACTCCTATGTACATTATATTTGAAAAACCAAATCTCTTTATTAGGTTACCCGTGAACAATGATGGAAGAAACATTCCAAGTACGTGAAATTGGATAACCAGTCCAACTTTGTCTATACTTAATTTATGGACATAATGCATACTAATTGGAGTAGCTGTCATTAAAAATGCCATAACCACATAACCAAAAGTAGCAGCTACCATTGCTTGTAAAAATTTTGGATCTAAGACAAGTTCTCTATAAGTCCTCACTTTATTATTTGTTGAAGTATTTTTGTTAGTGATTTTTGAATTTTTATAAAAACTTAAAAAAATTGCAGGCATAATAGTAAGACATGCTAATGCGATATAAGATCCAACATAAACATGATCACTAATTAAATCTTTTGTTTTATTTGCTAAAGTAATTCCTATAAATGCAGAGACAATTCCTGCCAACAAAAGCATAGAAACTGCCTTGGGTGCTTTATCTTTTTCAACTGTTTCAGCTGCTGCAAATCTATACTGATGAATGAAAGCCATTCCAGTACCAAGTAAAAAACAAGAAAATGAAAATATTATGAAGCTATTAATAAAGATTGAGTAAGCAGCAAGTAAACAAGCTAAAGAACTACCTAAAGATGCTAAAACAAAACCTAAACGTCTGCCAATAATTGACATAACTTTTGCAGCAAAAATAGTAGAGATTGCTATACCAACTACATAAATTGAAGGAGGAAAAGTAGCTAGTGATTTAATAGTTGAAAGCTGACTTCCGATTATTCCACTTAAAAAAACTGTTACATTGGCTGCAGTGAAACCAAAAACCTGACTTGAAATAAGTAGCGAAAGATTTCTGTTCATTAAAACATATACTTGTCAGCCATATACATAGCCCAAGCAATTGCAGCACCTAAAATAATATATTTCATGTTTAATTATTTTATTTCTATTTTTTCTGGAAGTATACCTTTAGGTCGGTATCGCATTATGAATAACAAACCTAAACCCATCAATAAAAATCTAAAATAAGGAACACTTTCAATAAGATGAGCTTTGATAGCATTTGTTTCAGGAATACCTGCTGTAAAGAAGTTAATTAAAAACATTGAAATTGGTGCTGCTTCAATCCATAAAAACCATACAACAAAACCACCTAAAATTGCACCAAAGTTGTTTCCACTTCCTCCAACTATGACCATTACCCAAATTAAGAATGTATATCTCATTGGTCTATAACTTCCTGGTGTAAATAACCCATCCTGAGTTACCAGCATTGCTCCTGCAATACCAACAATTGCTGAACCTAAAATAAATATTAGCAAGTGTTGTTTCACAACATTTTTACCCATAGCATTTGCTGCTTCTTCATTATCTCTTATTGCTCTCATCATTCTTCCCCATGGAGAATAAAGAGCTTTCTGCGTAAGAATTAAAAGTATTATAACGACAACTAAAAATAAACCTGAGTAACAAAGTTTAACAAATATTGAAGAGCCTTCTATTACGAATTGATTTAAAGCTGCTTGTCTTTCGGATAAATCAGTAATTAGATCTAACTTACTAGATTTAAACTTTTCTACTAAATTTATAAACCAATCTGTAGTCTGTAGATCGACTTCATATGGAGCAGGTCTCTTTAAGCCGATTACATTTTTAACACCTCTAGTTAACCAGTCTTCATGCTTAATTATTGCTATTACAATTTCTGAAATCAATAGTGTTGCAATTGCTAGATAATCAGCTCTTAAACCTAAAGCAACTTTTCCAACTATAAAGGCTAATCCTCCAGCAAATAATGCACCTACGATCCAGGAGAAAATGATAGGTAAACCAAACCCGCCGAGAAAACCAGTAGTTGCAGGATTTACAGCTTCAATTTTTTCAATACCTGGTTCCGCTGTGACTCTGATAATTATGATAGCTGCAATAATTAGAGCTGCAATACTATAAGTTCTTAATTTTGATTTTTCAAAATTTTTCAAAATAAATCTTATAACTAAAACTGTTACAATGATGAGCCATAAGCACATTAAAATATCAAATCCACCAGCTCTCCATGCTTCTTGAACGGGATCGACTGAAATTATTACTGCAGCAAGACCTCCTAAAGCTGTGTATCCCATTATTCCAAAATTTATTAAACCCGCATAACCCCATTGTATGTTTGCACCCATGGTCATGACTGCTGAAATTAAGCAAAGATTAAATATTGATAATGCAATATTCCATGATTGAAAAATTCCAACTAATAGAATTAGAACCATCATGATACTGTATGCTGCAATAACGTTTAGATTTTTTCTCACAATACTTTCCCTTTGAATATCCCTGATGGTCTATAAAGTAATACAATCACCAAGATTGAAAATGAAACTGCAAATTTGTAATCGGTCGAAAGTAATTGAATTAGGCTTTCTGGTTCCATACTTTCAGGTAATATGTACATAAAAAATTTCTTATACGCATATGTTAATAAAATTTCTGAAAAAGCAATCACATAGCCACCCAAAAATGCACCAAAAGGATTTCCAATTCCTCCAACAATTGCTGCAGCAAAAATAGGAAGCATATTATTAAAGTAAGTGAAAGGTTTAAAACTTTTATCTAAACCATACAAAGCTCCTCCAATAGTAGCTAAAATTCCTGCAATTACCCAGGTTACCAATACTATTTTCTTAGGATCTATTCCTGAAAGCAAAGCAAGATCTTCATTATCAGAGTAAGCTTTCATGCTTTTTCCTGTTTTAGTTTTATTTAAAAACCAGAACAATAAAGAGACTAAAACTATTGTAACAAAAATAGTAATGACCTGAGTAGATTTAAGGGCAAGTCCTTCGTTTAAACCTGTCATTTCTTTAAATTCTCTAGCCTTGATAATGAATTTTTCTCCATCAAAAAACCTTCTATCTCCTGGACCTATTATAATTCTAACAACTGCTTGGGTCACAAACATCACACCAATACTAACCATAGCAAATTGAACTGGAGGACTTTTTTGAGTTCTGTAATACTTAAAAACAAATTTATCGATTGTAAGCATGTATAAAATCATAAAAAAAATACCAAATGGAAGTGCAATTAAAGCTGTAGGCAGAACTCCAAGAGAAATACCTAAAGATTGAAAATACCAAGTGAATAAAATTGTCATCATGGTTCCAAATGACATCATGTCTCCAGTTGCAAAATTAGCAAATCTCAGAATTCCATAGATTAAAGTAACAAAAATTGCACCCAAAGCTAATTGAGAACCGTAAGTAAGTCCTGGAATAAAAATATAATTTAGTAAAAGAATTATTGCATTAATAAAATCCATACTATCCTCCTAAGAAAGAGCTTCTTACTCTTGGATCGTTCAATAATTCTTTACCTGTTCCTGAATAACGATTTTCTCCAGTAACTAATACATAGCCTCGATCAGAAATATTTAATGCTTGTTTAGCATTTTGTTCTACCATTAAAATAGCAACATTAGTTCTTTTTACTTTAACGATATGATCAAACAATTCATCCATAACAATTGGTGATACCCCTGCAGTTGGTTCATCTAACATTAGTACTGTGGGTTTAATCATTAACGCTCTTCCAAGTGCAACTTGTTGTCTTTGACCACCAGATAATTCACCTACCATTTGGTTTCTTTTTTCTCTAAGGATCGGAAATAGTTCGTAAATTTCCTCAATAATATTTTTTATCTCAGAGTTTACTAAAAAGGCGCCCATTTCTAAATTTTCCTCAACGGTCATTCCCGCAAAAACATTTTTGGTTTGAGGAACAAATGAAATTCCTTGTTTAACTCGATCTTGTGGAGAAAGTTTTGAAATATCTTTACCATCAATTTTAACCGAACCAGATTTTAAATTTAATAAGCCTAACATTGCTTTCATAGCTGTAGATTTTCCAGCACCATTAGGTCCTAGGATAGAAACAATTTCTCCTTTGTTTACTTCGACAGAACAAGAATTAATTATATCTGGTCCATTTCCATATCCACCAGTCATCTCTATTCCTTCAAAATATGCCATTAAACTTCATCCTTTAATTTTGATCCTCTGCCAAGATAGCTTTCTATTACCTTTTCATCTTTTTTAGCTTCCTCAACAGAACCCTCAAATAAAACTGAGCCTTCAGCCATAACAATTACAGGATCACATAATCTTCCTATAAAATCCATATCATGCTCAATCATACAAAAAGTATAACCTTTTTCTTTATTTAGCTTTTCGATTGCAGTGCCGAGATCTTTTAACAAAGTTCTATTTACTCCTGCTCCCACTTCATCCAATAACACTAATTTTGCATCAACCATCATGGTTCTTCCAAGTTCTAACAATTTTTTTTGTCCTCCAGAAAGATTACCTGCAAGCTCATTTGACAGATGTCCTAAATTTAAAAATTCAACTACTTCTTTTGCTTTTTCTTTAACTTCTGCTTCCTCTTTTGCAACTAACCCTGGCTTAAATAATGCTGTCATTAGCTTTTCACCTGATTGATTTCCTGGAACCATCATTAAGTTTTCTAGAACAGACAAATTTGAAAACTCATGTGCTATTTGAAAAGTTCTAAGCAATCCTTTTGAGAATAGCTCATAAGATGGAACATCTGTGATATTTTCTTCATCAAAGGTTACACTCCCACCTGAAGATTTTAAATTTCCAGCAATTAAATTAAATAAAGTTGTTTTACCAGATCCATTTGGACCAATTATACCTGTTATAGTTCCTCTTTTAACTTTAATAGAACAATCAGAAACTGCAGCAAGTCCTCCAAAATACTTTGATAAATTATTTATCTCTAAAATATTTTCAGACATTTATTTATCTAATCTTTTGTAAATACTATCTAAAATTTTCTCTAATGATTTATAAAAACCAGCTTTTGTCAATTCATTGACACCCTGCTCGTTTAATCCCTTAGGTGTTTGCGATTCTTTAACTAACTCTCTTAAGTTTTCTTTAGAATGTATAACAGCATCTTCTGACAAAGCTAAAAACAAAGAAGTTATATATTTTTGTGCATTATTTCTTTTTATCCCTTTTTTAATTAACCAATCAGACATTACTCTTTGCATTTCATAAAAAGGTGCCATCATTCCAGAAGTAGACCAAAAATTTATTGAAGATTTTTCATTTTTGATTTCTACAGTAGTTCCTAAATGATTAAAAAAAGCTTTCACTTTTGAATTCGGAGGACATATTGGAACTGGTCCTTTCTTTAATGATATTGGTGGCAAAGGAATTGCTCTTACTATTTTTGCTTTTACTTTAATGGCTTTTTTTAACTGTGATAGAGTAATTGTAGATATAAAGCTAACAATTGTTTGATTAGACTTAAATTTTAAATCTTTAATTATCTTCTCCCCAACCGTAGGTGTAATAGATAAAAATACCCAATTAGATTGATCAACAATTTGTTGATTATCTTTAGCAATAATTATTTTTTTGAACTTTTTTTTTAAACTTTTGGCAATCTGTTTATTCCTTGGAGAAATTATTATTTTTTTATATTTAAGACTGGATTTACATATTCCAGTTATTACTGAAGATGCAATCTTACCCGTACCAATAAAACCTAAAATCATAATATTTTGGTTACTTTATATTGATTATATTGAATTAATTAACAAAAAAAGATCCTCTAATTCTCAACAATTCTCTGCTTAATTCTTTATTTTCTTTGAAAGGTTTTCTTCCATGAAGCCAAAAATAATTATTTGCAATTATAGAGCAACCAACCGGTAACTTTGTAATTATTTTATTTTCACTTCCTTCCAGAGCATCAGATAATCTCTGTAAAAAATTGCCTTGTTCCATGTTTTTTGGTTCAGGAAATTGGTCAATATATGAAATATGTGGTCTTCCTTTATCATCTGAAGAAAAAACTGGATGCTCAACTTTATAATCTACATTTTTACTCTTAGGTGAGCTCCAAAGAAAATCTTGTTTGCCCACAGGATCATTTGATAGTTCTTTACAATGTTCCCAATCATCTAAATGCAACATCGCAGTCTCTCCACCCTCTACATTTTCTTCTTCTAACTTTGTCATAATTAACCAATCAGTAATTTCTTTAACATAAGTTCCATCTGTATGAAGATCCATATTACGGTAAGCTTTTCTTAAATAAGAGTCGCTTGCATCTTCGTGTTTTACATGGAAACGAGCATAGTATTTTCCTGCCATTGAATCATGATTGGGATTTCCAATTAAATAGGCAATAGCAGTTGATAATTTTACTAAAAATTTATCATTAATTTTTGGTGAAATATTTTTTGGCCCAATTATAAAACAACCAGTTGAACGATCTCTAATTATTGAGTTCATTAGTTTACTAAGTTTATTTTCTGTTAAATCGTCTAAACTTTTTGCTATTGTAAACCTTGTAAAAGGCTTTAGTTCTAAAGCTGTTAAATCGTATTTATTAAATGGAAAAACTAATTTCTTAATAATCTCATCAGTAATTTTAATATTCAAAATTCTTTTTGATTTATCATGTTCTTGAATTTCTAAACCAGGTATTTTTTCCATAAGAAACCTTAAGTTAAGTTTTTTAATAAATCAATTTTATTTAGAAATAATTAACTAGTATTGCCATACTTATGGCAGAGAAAATTGTGGGATAAACATAATTTTTTTTAGAAATAAAAAAAACAGTTAAGGATAGTACAACAACAACAAATCTTACTAAGTAGCTTGAGTCATCCATTACACCAACCGGAAAAACAATTGTTCTTGCAATTAGAGCTGCCAAAGTTGCATAAGCTAAACAGTTGAACCATTTAAATATCTTGGAAGTTTCTTTTATACCCTCTGAGCTTACTGCCCCAAGAAATCTTGATAAAAAAGTTGCAAGGGACGTCACCAAAATTGCTAAAACGATACTAGTTGACATTCTTTTCTCCTATTAAATAAGCGATAGTACCACCAACTACTCCACCTAATAGAATAGACCATTCAGGTGAAAAAAAATAAAAAACAGGTCCTAAAATAATTCCAAGTAAAACTGATAAAGCGACTTGTCTTGTCTTTGAAGCTCCTACCATCATGCATAAAAAATAAACAGGATTTAAAATAGCTAAACCCATCATCATTTCCTTGTTTAAATATTCTGAAAAATAGAAACCTATTAAAGTACCAATTACAGCAACACTCCAAGTGGCGCTTCCAATGCCTATCCAGTAATCAATTCTATATTTTTCTGGAATAGTCTTGTAATTACTCTTCATAATCAACCAAGCCGATACAGCTATGAAATGGCATGAAAAATAATATTTCCATTTTGGTTGATCTTTATGCATCATTAATGGAAACAAAGAAACAGCCATTGGATATAAACGAGCATTAACAAACCAAACTGCTAAAAAAATATTTAATAAAGAAGCACCAACCAACAAAGACTCTGCCATAACGAGAGATCCTGGCAAAGCGTAAGTCAGCATTGTAGAAAAAACGCTTTCTTGAATATTAAATCCAAGATTTTTTAAAAGAGCTCCTATAGCAATAAAGCAACAACCTAATGCTATTGCCGGACTGTCAGGTGCTAATATTGATTTATATCCTTTAAAAAAGAAATCTTTATTTATCATTAGCCACCAAGGAATAGTCTACCAACATCAGGGTTTTGCAATAACTCGTCCCCTTTGCCAGCAATTGCAGTTTGTCCAGATACCAATACATATCCAATGTCTGCAAATTCTAAACCTTTTTTGGCATTTTGTTCTACTAAGATTATAGTTTTCTTTTCATTTTGTTGAAGATCTTTAAGTATCTCAAAAACCATATCGATATATCTTGGTTCTAAGCCAATTGATGGTTCGTCAACCAACAACACTGATGGTTTCATAACTAATGCTCTAGAAATTTCTAACAATCTTCTTTCGCCGCCAGATAAAACTTTAGCAGGTTGATTTCTTCTATTTCTTAATCTTTCATATTTTTCTAAAATTTTTTCAGCTTCCTCAAAAGACTCTTCGGTTTTATCTTTAATATATCCACCCATTAATAAATTTTCTTCAACTGTCATATCTGGGAATACTGAGTTATCTTGTAAAATATATGCAATTCCAACTGATTTTAATTTTTCAGCTGGTGTAAGATTTGTAATTTCCTTGCCTTCTATTTCAATTTGACCAGAGAAAATGTTTGTAAATCCATAAATTGAATGAAGAATTGTAGATTTACCAGCTCCATTTGGTCCAATCAAACATAATGATTGTGCTTTATTCACAAATAGATCAAAATTATGTAAAATTTCCATTTTACCATATCCGGCATTTAATTTTTTTATCGTTAAATGTATTTCATCTGGAGATAATTTTTTTAAATCTTCTGGCGTTGGAGCTTTTCCTAAAACTTCGTATTGATTAGACATTATTGAGCTCCTAAATATGCGTCGACAACTCTTTTGTCATTTTTAATTTCATCTGGTGAGCCATTCGCCAACATTTTACCATGTGCCAAACAAAATATATTTTCAGCTAATTGCATGATTACTCTCATATTATGTTCTATAACTAGAAGCGTAATTCCAAAATCTTGATTTACTTTTATTAATCTATCTATAATTCCATTAATTAATGTTGGGTTTATACCAGCTGTAGGTTCGTCTAATAATAACATTTCTGGTTCATTCATTAATGCCATAGCAAGCTCTAAAAGTTTTTGTTGTCCAAATGATAAATCTCCTGCTCTTAGTTTTCTCTTTTGATATAAACCTACGAAATTTAATAAATTTTCTGCTTTTTCTGTGAGCTCTTGAGGTATTTTAGAAAACAGTTTTAATAAACTTTCATCACTTCCTTTATGGCTAATAAGCATATTATCAATGCAGTTTAGTTTTCCATAAATTCTTGTTTGTTGAAATGTTCTTAACAATCCTAGCTTTGCTATTACGGGAACAGGAAGCTCAGAAACTTCTTTTCCATTAAATTTAATTGAACCTTGGTCAATTGGATAAGTGCCTACAATAGAATTGAACAAAGTGGTTTTTCCTGATCCATTAGGGCCGATCAATCCTACAATTTTACCTTTTTCAACTGACATTGAGATATCAACATTAGCTTTTACTCCCCCAAAAGATTTACTAACGTTACTAACTTCTAAAATACTCATTTTATCTCTACCTGAGCCTTTCGATCAGCTTCATCAACTACTTCTCCAAATCTGTGAGGATATTTTTCTCTCAACCAACCCATTAATCCTTCAGGGAAATAAATCACAATCACCACAATTAAAACTCCCAAGGCTACATACTGCCAGCCTAGGAAGAACGTCCAAAATCCTTCTTTAAAAATATGGAATATTGTTGCACCAATAACTGGTCCCCAAAGAGTTCCTTTACCACCTAATATTGCCATCAAAACCATGAACACTCCCATTTCTCTTCCGTCAAAAGCAACATCTGTAGAATCAATATATCCAACTAGTCCACCCATTATTCCTCCTGCAAGACCACAGAAAAATGCAGAAATCATCCAACCGATAATTTTATATTTCATTGTTGCAATTCCCATAGCTTCAGCCTTGTCTTCATTATCTCTGATTGCATTAAGGATTAACTTAAATCTAGTAGAGTAAATTGCTTTGACTGTAACGAATGTAAGTATCAAAACTAAGAAACTTAAAAAATAGAAGAACTCTCCTCTAGCTTCTAAGCCTCCTACATTAGGAAAAGGTGGAGTGGTAAAACCTTGCCCTGCTCCAATAATTTCAATTCCTCCAGAAATTTCACCAGCAGCTACTCCTAATCCTAGAGTGCAAATAGCAAAGTAGTGACCTCTCAATCCTAAAATTGCATAACCAATTAAACCAGCAACAATAGTTGGAACTACTGCAGCAACAACAAGTCCCATCGCCATACCTTGGAAAAATTGAGTAGGAGTATGTACAAATGTTTTTTCACCACCACTTTCTGTCCATTCTGCTAATGGAAAAAACATTCCAACCTGAACTGAAGCACACAAATACATACCCAGTCCATAAAACAAAATATTTCCAAATGTATTGTAGCCCATTTCTCCTCCTTGAATATTCCAAGTAGTTGCAAGAACAATTAGAATGCAAAGAATTGATAATTGTACTTTAAATGCTGGAAATATAAATGGTGCTGCTAAACCAAATATTAAAATTCCTATATAAAGTATTAAATTATTTTTGTTCATATAGACTATTAATTTTTTCTCTGAAATTTTGATCAACTGTAAAATAATGACCATCTTCATCATGTACACTTGAGCCTGATGAATGATATTCATCTAAGTGTTTTTTAAATTTATCTATATCAACCTCAACTGATTGACCTTGATTATCATTAATTTTAACTTTCCTCATTTTAAGTACTCTCTTTTTCTTGAAAGTTTAAATCTTCGATAAACTAAAATTAAAACTAGTAATAAAAATACTGATCCAATTCTAAATTCTGTTCCTAAAATATAATCTGCAAATTCCTCAAAAACTCCTAATCCCATTCCTGACATAGCAACACCTGGTAAATTTCCTAAACCAGCAACAATTACAATCATAAAAGATCTAATCGTATAAGGTAAACCCATATAGGGGTGAATAGTGAATGTTATAGAGATTAAAGCTCCAGCTACACCACATAAAGCAGCATTAATTCCAAAAGTTGCTGCGTATACTTTTTCAGTGTCTACACCTAAAATTTTTGCAGCACGTGCATTTTGAGCGGTTGCTCTAATTGCCCGTCCAAGTTTAGATTTTTTCATATAAATTACTAAGCAAACTGCAAATAAAATACTGATAAATGCTGAAAATATTTTTGAATTAGGAAGAACAACATTATTATCAAACAACATTGTTGTACCATAATCTGAGTTTGCAAGTACAACATCTGCACCAAATGCAAAGTTCATTAATTGCATGAATAAAATACTTATTCCAAAGGTAGCTAAAATTGAGATGAATAAGTCTCTATCAACTACTTTATTTATAACCAGTTTATAGATCGCAATACCTACGAAATACATTATGATTGGAGCAACAATTACTCCCCATGCTGGATGAATACCGTAAAGATACATAAAGTATGCAATGTATCCTCCTAAAATAACAAGATCTCCTTGAGCAATATTAATTATATTCATAACACCCCACTGAAGTGCCATTCCATAAGCAATTAACGCGAACAATACTCCTAAAAGAATACCATCCAAGCAAGCTTGAACAGTTATCATTGGGTATTGAAATACAAGAAAATCCATAAATTCTTTTTTTGGTTTATATAAAAAAAAGCCCCCTATTACTAGGGGGCTCAATTTTTAATTATTATCTTTCAGACCACTTTGGCATTGGGTGAACCAATTTAGCTGAAGCCCATTTTAAAGGAGCAACAACTTTGTTTTCACATTTTCCAGAGTCATCACAAATAACTTGGAAAAGTACCATAGGTTTATCTACATTCTGACCACCCTCTGCAAATTTTATGTTTCCATAAAAAGTTTGCATATTAGTTGCCGCGAGTGCATCTCTAACTTTCTTTTTATCAAAAGATCCTGCTCGTTCAAATGCATCTTTGAAAACCAATAAAGCAGCAGATGATTCTGCGGCTTGATATGGCGGATCATAACCAAATTCCTTTTCAAAGTCTGCAGCATAAGTCATTCCATCTTTAAAGAAGTCATCTTTATATGTTAGAGACTTGTGCCATTGAGAAGCACATAATGCGTATTGAGAATTAGCACCATGTTGATCTGATAACTTCGCAGCATCACAATGTGTCATAGCTAACATTGGAACATCAACTTTCATTTCAGAAATCTGTCTAACTGCAGTCAATGCTCCTTTAGTGTGACCTGATACAACTAGAACATCTGGTTTCATTTGTTTAACTTTAACCAAAGTTGCAGCCATATCATTTAGCTCTTTTGGTAATTTGTCATCAATGATAATTTCAGATCCAGTTCTTTTTGCTGCATCTAAAATACCTAATCTAACGTCCTGTGAAAAAGCATCTTGTTCAAAAGCTTGGGCAATTCTAACTGGTTTTCCACCATTTAACTCAACTGCTGTTTCAATTGCTACATCAAGATATAAGTTTGCTGGAGCTAGTACTGCAAATAGATATTTGTAACCTTTAGTAAACAAAGATCTAGATGCACCATTTGCCTCAACCATTGGAACACCATATTTTTCAGTTACAGGTGCAATCGCTTTTGTCAAACCTGAACTGTATGGGCCAAGCATAAACTCAACACCGTCTTGTGAAATTAATCTTTCTGCAAGCTGTGCAGCTCTCTTAGGGTTTGACTCATCATCATAGTAGATAATGTCAAACATGTAAGTTTTTCCACCAACTTTTACACCACCCATGCTGTTAATTCTGTCAACGGCCATGTTATAACCATTTTGAGTATGAACACCATTTGATGAGTACTTACCAGTTAAGGAAATCGCAGCACCTAAAATAATTTTGTCACCAACTACCTTTGCAAAAGATGCAACAGAAGTTGAAAATAAAATTACTAATGCAGAAACAAAACTTAAAATTATTTTATTTAACTTCATTTTATTTCCCCTTTAATTAATTAATGATTAATTAAATAAATAAATTGCATAAAATGCAAGTAGCAATAAAGACTTAGTTTAGGTTTAATATTGCTGTGTAATAACAATAATTCCAGCGATAATAACTAAAACACTCGCTGAAATTGTATTAATTGTTTTAGGATTTGCTGTAATCCATTTAATCAATTTTTGTGCAAGTATTGCATAACCAATCAAGGATAAAAAATCTAATACAATGTAAGTTGTAATTAAAATTATAAATTGACTTAAAAGATTAGAACTAAAATCAATAAATTGTGGAAATATAAAAGGAAAAAACATCCATGCCTTAGGGCTAGTTCCTGCAACTAAAAACCCATCTCTAAAAAAAGATAAATTACTTTTTGTAATTTCTTCCTTATCTTTTAAGTTTTTTGGGCGAGACTTATAAATATCATAAGCAAGATACAAAATGTAAAGAACTCCAATCCATTTGAAAATATTAAGAATTAATGAATTTTCTGAAAAAAAAGAACCTATTACAAAAATTACCAAAGTCGCTTGAATTAAATTTGCAGTAACATCACCAAGTGCTGACCAAACACATTTCCCTACACCATAATTCATTGAATAAGAAATTATAACTATTCTTGGAGTACCAGGGGTAATGAACAAAAAAATGATGATTTGTAAGTAGAGTATAAATTCTAAAGGAAGCATATTTTTAAAGAGAAGATAGTCCTTAAAAACCGGGAGCTAAAGATGGCTAAGAAGGACTATCTAGGTAATAATATCAGAGGGTAAAAAAAATGCATTAAATTTTTTTTTCAAATATAAAGGGTTTATGAAAAAAAAAGGGTTCACCCCGGTTACCAAAGTTAAAAATCCTGAACCCAACATTGACGACCCAGACTGGGTAATTTGGGCAGCTTGGGCAGACCGGATTACTTTTGAGGAAATTGAAAAAAAAACAGGTAAGCGAGAATCTGATGTAATTAAAATTATGAGAAGATCTCTAAAACCTTCTTCATTTAGATTATGGAGAAAAAGAGTAAATCAAAAAAGCATTAAGCATAGGAAAAAATTTGAATATTCTAGAAAAGAAATCACTAGTAAAATTAAAAAAGGTGACTATTTATAGGTCATGAAAAAAATTACTATGTATACAGGTCCACTATGTAACTATTGCGAAGCTGCGAAAAGATTATTAACAAGAAACAACGCTCCATATACCGAAATTGACATTTCAAAAGTTGAAGGCGCAATGGATGAAATGATAAAAAAAGCAAATGGAAAAAGAACAATTCCACAAATTTTTTTTGATGAGCAGCATATAGGTGGCTATGACGAAGTAAGAGCTCTAGAAAAAGAAAATAAACTTCAAGATTTGTTAAAAAATTAAAATTATTTTTAAACTTTTGGTTTAAAAACTAAACAGACACCATTATTACAATATCTTTTCCCTGTTGGTTCTGGACCATCATCGAATATATGCCCATGGTGACCACCACATTTTTTACAATGATATTCTGTTCTTCCATAACCTAAATGATAATCTGTTTTTGTTTCAAATACATCTGGCAAAGATTCATAAAAGGATGGCCAACCAGATCCACTTTCATATTTAGAATTTGAATCAAATAATTTCTCACCACAATTTGCGCAATGAAAACTTCCTTCTCTTTTTTCATGATTAAGTTCACTTGATCCAGCAAGTTCTGTGCCTTCCTCAAACAAAATTAATTTTTGTTCTGCTGTCAGGTTTGGATTAATTTTTTTTGTCATTTAAATATATTTAGCACAAGTTTGATGCAGTATAGAGTGCAATTCTACTAATTTTTCAAAATCTTTATTGTATCCTCCTCCTAAAACTCCACAAAAAGGTATTCTTTTTGAATAAAAATTTTCTATTACAAGCTCATCTCTTAATTTTACACCTTGATCGGAAATTTTTAATTTACCTAATCGATCATTAAAATGAATATCTACTCCTGCAATATAAAAAACAAAATCAAAATTTTCTTGATTTAACTCTGTTAAATAGTGCTTTAACGTTTTGATGTAAGTATCATCCTCTGTGTTATCTTCTAGTTCTACGTCTAAATCACTAATAGATTTTTTTGCAGGATAATTAGTTTTTGAATGCATACTAAACGTAAAAACATTTCTATTTTCTTTAAAAATATCTGAATTTCCATTTCCTTGATGAACATCAAGATCTACAATTAAAATTTTATTTGCTAGGCCCCTGTTTAGCAAATAATGAGCTGCAACTGCTACATCATTAAATACACAGTAACCGGCACCACCATTGTAATTAGCGTGGTGGCTCCCTCCAGCCGTATTACAAGAAATTCCATAATTTATAGCAAGTTTTGATGCCAACACAGTCCCCCCTGTTCCAACCAAAGATCTCTTAACAACACTGTCTACCAAAGGAAAACCTATTTTTTTAACACCATCTATGTCTAAAGTTTTATTTGTGATGTCTCTTATATATTTTTCAGAATGAGCAAATTTTAATGTTTCAGATGAGCATGGATAAGGTTTATGAAACTTTTTGACTACATTTTTTTTAATTAAATAATTTGCAAGTTCACTAAATTTATTTATTGGAAATTTATGATTATCTCCAATTTTTGCAAAATAATCTTCGTGATTTACAACTGGTAACTCCATGGTTACTCTAAAACTCTGATTGGCTTTCCATTAACACAAGCCTCTAATCCCTCGATCATTTGATTGTAAAAAATACTGTAATTTTCTGCTGTTACATATCCTATATGCGGAGTTAACAAAGCGTTAGGTAAAAATCTTAATTTATTATTTTCAGGCAGAGGTTCTTTTTCATAAACATCGATTCCAGCTCCAGCAATTACATTAGTTGATAATGCTATAATCAAATCATCTTCATTAACTATTGGACCTCTTGAGGTATTAATTAAAAAAGCTGTCTTCTTCATATTGTCTAACTCTTTTAATGTTATGCAATCTTTGTATCTCTCTCCACCTTGCACATGAATGGATAAAACATCTGAGTTCTTAATTAAATCATCTTTACTACATGGTAAGACATCTAGCTCTTTGCATTTATCTAAACTTAAATTTTCACTCCAAGCCATAACTTGCATTCCAAAAGCTTTTCCAATTTTTGCAACTTCACTTCCTACTCTTCCTAATCCAATTAATCCTAATATTTTTCCTTTTAACTCAACACCAATAGTAGTTTGCCAGTATCCTTGATACATATTATCAAACTCTTCTTTAAAATTTCTAGCTAAGCCAAGAATTAATGCCCAAGTTAATTCTGGTGTTGGATTGATATTAATATCTGTTCCACAAACTATAATTTTTCTTTTTTTAGCAGCTTCTAGGTCTATAGATCTGTTTCTTAATCCACTCGTGATAACAAATTTTAAATCACTTAAATTATCAATAAGATTTTTTGTAATTGGTGTTCTTTCCCTCATTATCAAAAGAGCCTCAAAATCAGCTAATTGTTCAATAGCGTCCGCCTCGTCTACAAAAGGCTCACTGAAAATTTTAAATTCATATTTTCCAGATAATTTTTCTAAATCAACAAATTGTTGAGCAACATTTTGGTAATCATCTAATATAGCTACTTTAAGCATTTTTAATTTTTTTGTTTGATAAAAATAGACCTAATATAATTAAAATAGACCCAATTAAATGAAAAAATAAAAATTTTTCATTAAAAAGTATGATTGCAAAAATTGTACTGAATAAAGGAATTAATGATAAAAAAATTCCTGCCCGATTAGCTCCAATAATCGCAACAGCACCTGCCCAACAATAGTAAGAGCCAATACTTGGAAACAAAGCAATATAAAATAAAATATAAAAAAAGTTACTATTTATCTCTACAACTTTATCTTGAATTATATCAATAAAAAATAGAGGCAAAAGAAATATTAAGCCAAAAGTGCATATGATTTGCACAAGGGCAAGTAGAGAAACATCAAAATTTCTTTTTCTTAAATATGCTGAATAAACTCCCCATGCAATTATCGCACCTATCATAAATAAATCTCCTTTATTAAAATTTAAAGAAAGCAAAATATTAAGATCCAATCTTGTGATAATAGCTAAAATACCTAATACAGAAATAAACAGGCCTGATAATTGAAAAATATTTGTTTTTTCAATTTTTAACAAAAAACAAACTAAAATTATTGTAACTGGTATTGCAGTATTAAAAAGAGATGCATTGATTACTTGGGTATGGTTTAAAGCATTATAAGTAAATGAAGTAAATATACAAACACTGGTAAAACCAAGGATAAAAAATAAAGATAAATTTTCTTTAATTTTATACTTTAATTTAAATATCTCCTGATAGGTAAAGGGAAATAAAATTATCCATACAAGACACCATCTTAAAAATGAAAGAGTATTTGGTGGTATGTTTTGCAAGTATGCAAATTTTGCAATTGTAAAATTGCCTGCCCAAAATAATGTTGCACAAACCAACATTAAATATGCTTTGGTGTTCTGACCCACTTAGCTAAATCTTAACGAACTATAAGGTTTTAAATCTAAGTTTGTATTTTCGTTCGCTATCATTCCTGAAACAATCTTTCCAGAAATTGGACCTAAAGTCCATCCTAAATGATGATGTCCAAAACAATAATAAACATTTTTATAATTTTTTGATGGCCCCATGACAGGTAAAAAGTCTGGTAAAGTTGGTCTAAATCCTAACCACTCATCCTCATGCTCAGGTAAATCACCAAGCATATATTTTGCATTATTAATTAAATTTTTAACTCTAGATTTTGACAAAGGATTTTCCAATCCACCAAATTCAACTGTACCAACTACTCTTAATCCTTGTTCCATTGGTGTAATACCAAAACCACGGTTTGAAAATATTACTGGTCGGCTTAATAAATGATCACAGTTTTTAAAATGAACATGATATCCTCTTTCAGTATCTAGAGGAATTTGTTCATCTAAATTATCAGTCAATTTTTTAGAAAAAGCGCCACAAGCAATTACTGCTTTATCAAAAATATAACTTTGTGTTTCAGTTTTAAAAATAGGTTTTTCATCATCAAATTTTATATCTTTAATATTTACTTTGTTAAACTTTCCACCTTTTTGTAAAAATAGATCAAATAATTTTAAAAGAATTCTTTTTGGATTTCGAGCATGTCTTGCATAAGGATAGTAAACTCCAGCATGATAGAAAGGTTTAATATGGGGTTCTAAATCATGAATTTCAGCTTTATTAACTAGTTGCTGCTTTACTCCCAATTCATCTCTAACTCTAATTTCTAATTCCCTACTTTTTAAATCTTGATCATTCCAGATATAAAGTATTCCTTTGTTTTCCACTAATCCTTCAAGATCTATTTCATCAAATAATTCATCATAAGCTGGTAAAGCTAAATCTAAAATTTGATGCATATTTTTTGCAGTATGCATCATCTTAGTTTTTGAGGTGTTCATGATAAATTTCATGAACCATGGAATCATTTTTGGAACATAATTCCATTTTAAAGCTAGAGGGCCAGTTGAACTTAACAACATAGCTGGAACATCTGCTAAGACATCAGTTCTATTTAAAGAAAGAGAAGCATAAGGCGAGAAATGTCCTGCATTTCCATATGATGCTGCTTGGCTTCCTGGATTGTCTCTATCAAATATTGTTACATTAAATCCCTTTTTTTGAAGGAACAATGCATTTGATACACCTTGGATACCTGCGCCAACTATACCAACCTTAATGTTCTTGTTCATGAGAATGTTATACAATTAAAAAATTAAATTTTCATAGTGACAAATTATGCTTAATTAAATTATATGATTTAAGCAATCATCTGTTTATGATTTATCTTAGCACTAAGAACAATACCGAACCCGATCATAGTTGCTAACATAGAGGAACCTCCATAGGACATTATTGGTAACGGGGAACCAACAATTGGCAATAAACCTAAGACCATTGAAAGATTTACAACAATATAAATAAATATTGCAAAAGCAAATCCAAAGCAAAACAATCTTGAAAAATTGCTTCTTGAGATGGCACCTATTCTCAAAATTCTAATAATAATAATTGAATACAAAACCAACAATCCTACTGATCCTATAAATCCAAACTCTTCAGAAAATAAAGTGAATATAAAATCAGTATGTTTTTCAGGTAAAAAATCCAAATAACTTTGTGTGCCTTTTAAAAAACCTTTGCCCTCTAAGCCACCAGAACCTATTGCTATTTTTGACTGAATTATTTGATAACCAGCGCCCAATGGATCTCTATCAGGGTCTAAAAAAGTCAATATTCTCAATTTTTGATAAGGCTTTAAGAAAGAAATTACAAAAGGTAATGATATTAAAAAAACTATAAAAGAATAAATAAAATATTTTATCTTAACGCCTCCCAGCCATAAAACAATTAATCCACTTGATGCAATGAGAATTGAAGTTCCTAAATCTGGTTGTGAGAGCACCATAATAATTGGTATTAAAATAATAGTTATAACTGTCATAATACTTGTAACTGAGTTTACATTTTCAATTTTAACTCTGTGATAATATTTTGCTAAGCAAAGAATAATTGCTATCTTCATTAACTCTGAAGGCTGTAAATTAAATAAATATAAATCCATCCATCTTCTTGAACCTGAAGACTTTATTCCAAAAAAAGAAACATAAATTAATAAAAGAATTACAACAACATAAAACAAGTATGATAAATTATGCCACCATTTGATGTTAAAAAAAGCAATGAAAATCATTATAGGAAAAAAAATTATAATTTTGCTAAAATGACTTTTTGTATGAAAAAGAATTTCACCACCATCTGTTGAATACATCACAAATAAACTCAATATTGATAGTAAAAATATACTTATCAACAAAACATAATCTAACTCTTTAACTTTTTGCCAAAAAGTAAGTTCATTATTAAATCTATCGTGTTGAAACATTAAATTTTTATTTCCTCAAAATTTTTTTGTTTATTTCTTAAATCGTTTCTATCTATAATTAATTTGAACAATTCTTTTGCTATTGGCGCTGCAGTTCTGCTTCCTGAACCACCATGCTCAACTATAATACTTAATGCATATCTAGGATTAATATACGGACCATAGGCAACAAATAATGCATGATCTCTATCTTTGTAAGGGATTTGTTCAATTTTCAAATCAAGTTCTCTTTCTCGCATGCTAATTCTCTTGACCTGTGCGGTTCCAGTTTTGCCTGCAAATTGGTATTTTGGATCATCTATTCTAGATTTATAGGAAGTTCCGTATAATTCATTAGTTGAACTAAACATTGCTTCTTGAACAATTTTTATATTTCTAGGATCATTAAATAATTTTTTTTCTTGAGTATGCAAAGTTTCTTCTTTTAATTTTCTTTTTATTTCTTCAAGTGGCATAGGATTATTATCAACAATTATTCTTGGTTTTATTGAATAGCCTCCATTAGCAATCTGGGCTGTCATAAGGCATAATTGAAGTGGAGTTGCTTGAGTATAACCTTGACCTATTCCAGTTATTAATGTTTCACCAAGAACCCAGCCTTTTCCAAGATTATTTTTTTTCCATTTAGTGTTTGGAAATAAACCTGATTTCTCAAAATCAAAATAATCTCCTAATACTTTTTTACCTAGACCAAATTTTTCAGCTGTAACATTTAGTCGATCTACCCCTAGTAATCTTGCAACTTCATAAAAATAGGTATCACATGATTGTTTCATTGCATTTTTTAAACTTACAAATCCATGACCTTTTTCTTTCCAACAGTGAAAAGTCTGTCCATAGAGCTCCATCTTACCAGTGCATTTAACTTTAAAACTTGGACTAACAATTTTATTTTCTAAGGCAGATAAAGCTACAATTGGTTTTATTGTAGATCCTGGAGAATAAAGTCCTGCAAGTGTCTTATTTACTAGTGGTTTTAATGGATTATTTCTAATTAATGCCCAATCATCATTGCTAATACCAAATAAAAATTTGTTTGGGTCATAAGAAGGAGAAGAGTACATTGCGATGATATCGCCCGTATAAATATCCATTACACTTATAGATCCAGCACGATCATTTAAAAGTTTACCACAAGCTTTTTGAACCTCAGTATCAACGGTTAATCTTACTCTTAAACCTTGTTTTCCTTTTTGATGTTCAAGTTGATTAATTCTTTTGCCATAAGCGTTTACTTCATATCTTTGAATTGCGTTTGTACCAATTAAGTAGTTCTCTAAAGTTTTTTCTAAACCTAATTTTCCAATTTTCATTCCTGGAACAAACCTTTCTTGAACTGTTTCATTAGCAAGAATTTCTTCTTCATTAGGTTGACTGACATATCCTAAAATATGTGTATAAGTTTCACTAAAAGGATAATTTCTTGAAATAGTCATAACTGGTTTAACACCAACTAAATCATATAAATAATTATTTATTTTTAAAAAATCACTCCAGGATAAATTTTCAGAAACAATAATACTTTCCCAAGGTTTTAATTTATTTTTTAATTTTAAAATTTTTTCTATTTTTTTATCACTTAAATTGAGTAGGGTTTTTAAACGTGTTAACAAATAATTAAAGTTTTCAACTTGTTCAGGAATAATATGAAGTTGGTATACTTTTAAATTTCCAGCTATCACATTACCAAAATAATCTACAATATCACCTCTCACAGGTGGTAACTTCCACTCTCTAATTCTATTTTTATCTGAAAGAGTAAGATATTTTTTATTTTCATTAACTTGTAGAGAAAAAAGTCTAGCTACAATTCCTGTAAAAATTATTATTTTTGCAGCACCAATAATGAACATCCGTCTATTAATTACGTCTGTTTTTCTAATTCCTGAATTTCCTTTAATCATTCTTTTTAAGTAAAATTTTGCTGTTTAAAATGTTAAATAAAATGAAAAATAATGGATAAAATAAAAAAGTAAAACCAGAGTTTATCAAGTAGCTCATATAATCTACTTGATATAAAAATATTAAATCCAAAATTATTACTTGAATTGAATTTATAAGCAAAACAGCAATAATAAATGAAAGCCAATCGTTTATAAATTTAGGGCTTAATGTAATTTGTCTTATATACGACGTAATAGTACAGATTAATAAGTAACAAAAACTGCTTATTCCAATTGGAATACCAATTACTACATCATTAATAATTCCTGCTAAAAAAATTGCAAAGTATCCTAGCTGGTCTGGATTTCTTAAAGTCCAAAAAAAAATTAAAATGAAAATAAAGTTAAATGAAAAATAATCTAATTTTAAATAATTAAAATCAAATTCATTAAACACTGAAAAAAACAAAAGAATAATTGGCAAATATGAGAGGAGTGACCTAAGAAATGTACTTTTATTTAATGAAGCCATTATTTCTCCTCACCTATTTTAAATTCTACAATCTTTACAAAACTTAATTGTCCAAAATCAGAATAAAAACTTAATTGCTCTAAATTGTTTGTTATTTTACCAACTGGAATACCTGGTTTAAAAATTCCACCAAGACCAGAGGTATACACAATAGCATCATTTTCTATCTGATTTTCTTTATACTCATCTTTGGTATATTCAATTATTCCATGATCCTTACCAGTTCCAGAAGCCACAGCTTGTAGAAATGGAGGTTGAATTACTACTGGTATTTTACTATTTAAATCTGACAACAGTAGAGCTCTAGAATTTGAGTAATTTACCTCAATAATCTGACCCACAAGATAGTTTCGATCCATTACTGCCATTCCCATTTTTACATTGTCTTTAGTACCTCTATTCAAGACTATTGATTTTAAATAAGGGCTTTCTCTATCAATTAAAACTCTTGCAAATATATCTTCTGAATTTATGCTTTCATCAATCAACTCTCTAAGTTTTTTATTTTCAGCACTTAAAATATTATTTAATACTTTTATCTCATCTGTATTTTCTATTTTAATTAATCGGCTTTGGTGATTTTTATAAAAATCAAGGTGTGATTTAAATTCAGATATTAACTCTTTAATTTTATTTTCTGGAACTGATACAATGTAAGAAGATCTATATATTACTTCGTTAATTCCTAATTTAACAAGTTGAATTGGTTTAAAATTAAAATTACTTAAAATTATTATAACAACAGATAATATAATTAAGGTTATAAGTGAAAACTTTTGTTGATCTTTCTTTTTTAAAAAAACTGATCTTAAGGCAATAACAAAGTCGTCTCTGCCTTTTACCATCTTTTAATATTCAGATAACATAGTAGAAAAAGTTTCTTCTTGATCCAAAGCTTTACCTGTTCCAACTGCAACACAAGATAATGGATCATCAGCAACATGTACTGGTAAACCTGTTTCTTTTGAAAATCTTTTGTCAATATTTTTTAATAAGGCTCCACCACCTGTTAAAGTAAGACCCATATCTACCAGGTCAGCAGACAATTCAGGGGGAGTATTTTCCAAAGCATCTTTGATTGCATTAACCATTTCTTTCAAAATATCATTAAGTGCTTCAGCAGTATCTTCCTCTGTAATGTTTACTTCTTTTGGAGTACCTGATCTTAAATCTCTACCTTTTACTGGGTAAGTATTAGTTCCTGTTGGAATAGCTGTACCCATTTCTTTCTTAATTTTTTCAGCAGTAGTGTCTCCAATCAGTAAATTGTATTCTTTTCTCATGTAATTTACTATTGCTGTATCCATAGCATCACCAGCAACCCTTAGGGATTTAGAATAAACCAATCCTCCTAGTGACATGACTGCTATCTCACTGGTACCACCACCTATATCAACAATCATTGACCCTGTGGCTTCAGAAATTGGAAGTCCGGCTCCAATAGCTGCAGCAATTGGTTCTTCAATTAATTGAACTCTTCTTGCTCCCGCAGCTAATGCACTGTCTTGAATTGCTTTTCTTTCAACCGGTGTTGAACCAGTTGGTACACAAATTAAAATTCTAGGATTGGCAAAAGTACTACCTTTGTGAACTTTTTTTATAAAGTGTTTGATCATCTCTTCTGTAACTATAAAGTCTGCTATAACACCATCTCTTAAAGGTCTGATAGCACTAATATTCCCAGGTGTTCTTCCAAGCATTGTTTTGGCTTCATCACCAACAGCTAAAACATTTTTCTTTCCGCCTTGATCAACAATTGCAACAACAGATGGTTCATTAAGAACAACACCTTTTCCTTTTAATACCACTAATGTATTTGCCGTTCCAAGATCAATTGCCATATCTTGGCTCCAAACTTTTTTAATGCTATCGAATAATCCCATTATATTCCCCTTACCTTTTGACTTTCTTGCTCCATTGGAGCTGTTTTATCTCGTTTAATTATCATTTTATTTAATGCATTTATATAAGCATTTGCAGAAGCAACTAAAGTATCAGTATCTGCTGCTTGACCCACAGTTGTTTTTCCATTCTCCTCAATTTTTACACTTACGGTAGCTTGAGCATCAGTACCTTCGGTTACAGCATGCACTTGATAAAGCTGTAAATTTACATCATGAGGATAAAGAGTTTTTATACATTTAAATATTGCATCAACTGGTCCATCCCCAGTTTCTGTAGCTTGTTTTACATCTCCATATACATCTAAAGTCATTTCTGCTTTTTGAGGCTCTCCTGTACCAGCAAACACTTTTAATGATTTTAAGTTAATTGCGCTAACTTTATTATCAACTATTAAACTATCATCGACTAATGCAATAATATCTTCATCATAAACATGTTTTTTCTTGTCTGCTAAAACCTTAAACTTTGCAAATGCATTTCCTACTACATCGTCTGTTAAATCTGGATAACCCAAACTGTTTAATTTATCTTTAAAAGCATGACGACCAGAATGTTTACCCATTACTAGTGAGGTTTGTTTAACTCCAACACTCTCTGGGGTCATAATTTCATAAGTCTGTCTATTTTTTAACATTCCATCTTGATGAATGCCTGCCTCATGGGCAAATGCATTTTTTCCAACAATTGCTTTATTATATTGGACTGGAAATCCAGTTGCATTTGAAACTATCTTTGATGCTTTACTTAATAAAGTTGTGTTAATTCCAGTTTCGTAAGGCATCAAGTCTGGTCTTGTTTTAATTGCCATAACAACTTCCTCTAATGCAGCATTTCCTGCTCTCTCACCTAAACCATTTATAGTACATTCAATTTGTCTTGCTCCTGCTTGAACACCAGCTAAAGAATTAGCTACTGCTAATCCTAAATCATTGTGGCAATGAGTAGATAAAATTGCTTTATCAATGTTAGGAACTTTATTTAAAAGTGTTTCAATGATTTTTGTGAACTCAGATGGTATTGTATAACCAACAGTATCAGGGATATTAATTGTTTTTGCTCCATTTTTTATTGCAAGCTCAACTGTTTTACACATATAATCCATATCAGTTCTTGTCCCATCTTCACATGACCACTCAACATCATCAGTAAATTTTCTTGCATAAGAAACATGTTTACCAATTGATTCATAAACATCTTCGGGTGACATATTTAATTTATGTTTCATATGTAGAGGACTTGTTGAAATAAAAGTATGTATTCTAAATCTAGGAGCATGTTTTAATGCTTCGTAAGCTCTATCAATATCTTTCACTGAATGTCTAGATAATCCTGCTGGAATAGAATTTTTTAAAATCTTACTGACTTCAGAAACTGCCTCAAAATCTCCAGGTGATGCTATAGGAAAACCTGCTTCGATAATATCAATTCCCAATTCATCAAATACTCGAGCAATCTGAATTTTTTCCTCCAAACTCATAGATGCACCAGGTGATTGTTCACCATCACGCATAGTTGTATCAAATATAAAAACTCTATCTTTGTCGCTCATAATAAAAATTTTTGGATAATCTATAATACAATCTATAAGAGAGATTGCAAAATAATTAGTATAAATAGCTAAATTTTTTCGTCCATTTTAGGTGATACAAAAATTAATTATAAATAGACTCAATTTTAGGCATCAAGTGTAAAAGTTCCTTTGTGTATTCATGGGTAGGGTTCAAAAATAAGTCCTCAGTATTTGAAACTTCACATAACTTGCCATCTTTTAGAACTCCAATTCTATCACACATTTGTCTTACAACAGGTAAGTCATGGCTAATGAATAAAATAGTTAGATTTAATTGCTCTTGAAGATCTTTTAACAAATTTAATATTTGAGCTTGAATACTAACATCTAGTGCAGATGTGGGCTCATCACAAACCAAAAGCCTTGGCTGAGTTGCCAAAGCTCTTGCAATTGAAATTCTTTGTCTTTGACCACCAGAAAATTCATGTGGATATCTATCTGCTGATTTTTGAGACATTTCAACAGAGTCTAATAAATCGTAGACATAATTATTTAGATCAGAATTAGATATCGAAGGATTGTGAAGCGTAATAGGCTCAGCAATAATATCTTTTACTTTCAATCTACCATTTAGTGATGAATAGGGATCTTGAAAAATCATTTGTATTTGTTTTCTAAATTTCATTAGTTCTGATCTATTTTTTATTTTTGTAATACAAGTATTATCAAAAAATATATCTCCTGATGAAGGTTTAAATAAATTTACTATCATTTTTGCAATAGTTGATTTTCCACTACCACTTTCTCCTACCAATCCAAATGACTCCCCTTCTTTTATTTCAAATGTAACATTGTTTACAGCCAACACAGAATTTTTAGAATTTTCTGTAAAAAAATTGTCATCAAAACTTTTATTAAGATTTTTAACTTGAACTAAATCTTGGTTGATAATTTCTTTTTTAGTCCATCTATTCAAAATTTTGATGTTATTTTCTTTATTTTTATTTTCTTTTTCTACTATTACAAATCTTGAAATTTTCTTGTTGGTAGGTGGAACCGAGCTTACAAGACTTTTAGTATAACTTTGTTGAGGAGTTGTTAATATTTTTTTTGTTTCACCAATTTCGACTAAATTTCCACTTTTCATCACAGCTACACGATTGGCTGTTTCAGCAATAACACCCATATCATGAGTGATTAAAATCACAGCTAAGTTTCTTTCTTTTGTTAGTTTTTTAATTAAATCTAAAATCTGTGATTGAATAGAAACATCTAGAGCAGTAGTGGGTTCATCAGCAATCAGTAATTCTGGTTCGCAACATAAAGCTAAAGAAATAACCACTCTTTGTCTCATTCCTCCTGAAAACTGATGAGGATAATCATTAAATCTTTTTTCAGCATCCTTAATTCCAACTTCTTTTAATAAATTAATAGATTTATTTTTTGCTTCCATTTTGTTTAAATTTAGATGAGTTTGTATAGTTTCGATTAATTGTTCACCAACAGTTAATATTGGATTTAAAGATGTTTGTGGATCTTGAAATATTAATCCAATTTTATTACCCCGATATTTAATTATACTCTCTGGGTTTTCATGAATATTTAAGTCTCCCAAAATTACTGAGCCTTTCGAAACTTTTCCTGGCTCATCAATTAAATTAATTATAGCGTTTCCAACAGTACTTTTTCCAGAACCAGACTCTCCAACTAATCCTAAAATTTCACCTTTATTTACCTCAATATTTATGTTTTTAGCTGCATAAACAGTTTCTTTACGCATTTTATAATCAACACTTAAATTATTTATTTTTAAAAAACTCATTTTTTTAATTTTGGATTTAAAGTATCCCTCATCCAGTCTCCTAATAAATTAATTGAAAAAGCTAATATCACCAAAAAAATTGCTGGAAAAAAAGTAATCCACCATTCTCCCGAAAATAAAAAATCATTACCTAACCTTATTAAAGTCCCTAAAGAAGGAGTAGTTGGAGGAACTCCAACTCCTAAAAAACTTAAAGTCGACTCAGCCAAAATAGCAAGAGCCAAACCTATAGTACCAATGACTAAGACTGGTCTCAAAATATTTGGCAAAATATGCTTAAACATAATAACTAAATTAGAAACTCCTATTATTGTTGATGCAGAGACATAATCTTTATTTTTTTCTACCAATGTGGCTGCTCTTGATACTCTTGCAAATTGTGGCCACTCAGAAATTCCAATAGCAAATATTAAAACGTATATTGCCATCTCATCATGCATCTCTCTTGAGATTAATCCTCTTGCTATTCCATCAACCAAAAGTGCCATCAATATACTGGGTACAGTCAACTGAACATCTGTAAGTCTCATTACAATCATTTCATATTTGCCTCCAAAATAACCAGCTGTTAATCCCAACCCAACTCCAAGAATTAAACTAAATATGATAGCAGCAAATCCAACAATAAGTGAAATTCTACATCCGTATAATATGGTTGATAACATATCTCTCCCTTGACCATCTGTTCCTAAAATAAATTGTGCTAAACCATCCTCTGTCCAAGATGGAGGTGTAAATGCATCCATCAAAGATAACGATGATGGATCAAAAGGCGTGTAGGGTGTTAAAAATTCAATAAAAAAAGAACAAAAAAAAATAATAAATAAAATTACTGAAGATATAATTGCAGTCGGAGATTTTATGAAACTATGATAGATATCACTATCTTTAATTCTTTCCCATCTTGTTAATTTTAAATTATTATCCACTTGCGGCATCTCCTTTAACTCTAATCCTTGGATCAATAAAATAATATAGAATATCAACTATAAAATTTATCATCACAAAAACAAACGCGATGAAAACTAAATAAGCTGACATAATTGGTATATCTACAAATTGAACAGCTTGTATAAACAAGAAGCCCATTCCAGGCCATTGAAAAACTGTTTCAGTTATAATTGAAAACGCAATTAGAGTTCCTATGTTAATTCCAGCAATTGTTATTACAGGTATCAATCCATTTTTAAGTGCATGTTTGTATTTAATACTGTCTTCACTAATTCCACGTGCTCGGGCAAATTTTATATAATCAGTTTGTAAAATTTCCATCATTTCAGCTCTTACTAGCCTTATGATATATGTCATTTGAAAAAGACTTAATGTGACTGATGGAAGAATTATCGCTTTAAGACCTGAAACTGTTAAAAAACCTGTTGTCCAAAATCCTATATCAACAACTTCTCCCCTTCCAAACGAGGGGAGCACTCCAAGAATTACAGCAAATAAGTAAATAAATAATATTCCAATTACAAATGTGGGGAGTGACACTCCGAGCAATGATATTGCTAAAACAAAGTCACTTAAAAAACCCTTTCTATTTATACCTGTATAAACTCCTAAAAGAGTTCCTGTCACTAATGCTATCAAAGCAGAAATTACGACAAGTTCAATAGTAGCTGGTAATCTCTCAACAATCAGTTCAGACACAGGTCTTCTTAATTGATAAGAAATACCAAACTCTCCTTTAGACGCATTGATTACAAATCTTGAAAATTGAACATGAATTGGGTCCATTAAACCCAATGTTTCTCTTAATTCAGCTCTTTCTTCATCTGAAGTTTCTTCTCCTACCATGTTGTTTATTGGGTCTCCAACAAAATTGAACAAGGAAAAAGAGACAAAGGCAACAACTAGCATTACCAAAGCTGATTGAAATAATCTTTTAAAAAAATACTTTATCAATTTATGAGGATTTTAAATTTATAAGCCCCTTATAAACTTAAGGGGCTTATAATAATTTTAATTTAATTTACGCTAGCAGCTCTAAATAACGGTTCGTTATTAGGCCTGATAGGAACGTTCACGTTACTTTTAGATGCCCAAGAAATTACTTGGTGGTGTAAAGGAAGATAAGCAATATCATCTTTTACAATTTTCCACGCATTCGCAATTGCAGCGTTTCTTTTATCTAAATCAACTTCACCTTCCATAACTCTAATTGCAGCATCTACATCAGGGTTACTGAAGTTAACTTTGTTCCAACTAGCACCTGTTTCATATAAATAATGAAATACGTAATGACTATCTAAAGTTGGTACACCCCATCCAAGCATATAAAAATCACCTTGGTCATCTTTTAGCTCTTTGAAGTGTTTACTTTTTGTTTGAGCAAACAAGTTAACGTTAACTCCAATTTTACCCAACATACCAACAACAGCTGTACAAATTGCTTCATCATTTACATATCTATCGTTAGGACATCTAAGCTCAACATCAAACCCATTAGGATAACCTGCGCTAGCTAAAAGTTTTTTTGCTGCATCAACATCATAAGGTAATCTTTTATCAAGTTCTGCTGTGTAACCATTTACTCCTGGGAATGTAATTATTCCAGCTGGCTCACTTAGACCTCTCATTACTTTTTTCTTGATAGCCTCAATGTCAATTGCTTGATAAAGTGCTTGTCTAACTTCTTTTTTCTTGAAAGGATTATCACCAGTGTTTCCAGTTCTTAATTTATCTGCTGCTTGATCCATTCCTAAAAAGATTGTTCTCATCTGCGGTGTGCTTACAACTTGATGTCCTGAAGAAGAACCAATTCTTTTTAAATCTTGAACAGGTGCATCAGTCACTAAATCAATCTCACCAGACAGTAAGGCAGCTACTCTTGTTGCAGCATTTTTAATTGGAAGTAACTCAATTTGCTTTATGCCATCATCTTCCATATCACCCCACCAATGCTTATTTCTTTTAAAGACTGTTTTTGTATTTGGTTCTCTCAAAGTAATTTTAAAAGGACCAGTTCCTAAAGCATTAGTTGCTGAAAAGGTTTCTTGTCCTGCATCCCAATTCTGAGGAGACATTGCAAAGTTTGCCTCTGACCAAGCTCTAGACATTATAAATATGTTTGATAATTGATTTAAAAGTATAGGATTAGGTTTGCTTGTTGTAATTTTAACAGCATACTCCCCAACAGCTTTAACATCAGATATTGTGCTAATATATTCTTTAAAATCAGATGTTCTTTGTTTAGCTCTTAATATACTAAATACAACGTCAGCTGATGTCATTTTAGAACCATCAGAAAATTTTACATCTTCTCTTAAATTAAAGATCCAAGTATTAGGATCTGTAGCTGTCCATTTTCTTGCTAACGCTGGTTCAATTTTCATATCTACTGCTCTTTGAACAAGAGCTTCATAAACTTGTCTAGATACTTGAGTAGTTGGACCTTCGTTTTGTGCGTGTGGATCTAGTGTAAGACTGTCTCCTTGCATTGACCATTTGATAGTTTTTGCCCATGCTGAAGAAAATCCAAATGCTAGAACTAATGATAGTAATATTTTTACTAAATTTTTAGCCTTCATAATTAACCTCTTTTTTAAATTTATAAAAAAATTATAAGTGAAAAAAAAAGATTATTACAGATATAAAAATCTCTTAATAATTAACTTTTATCGCTATCTACTAATTTTTTCTTACTTATCCAAGGCATCATAGCTCTTAATTCTGCTCCAACTTTTTCTACAGAATGTTCAGCCAATTTCGCTCTAGTTGCTAAGAAGTTTTTTTGACCAGTTTTGCACTCATCCATCCACTCTTTGGTAAATTTACCTGATTGAATATCTGCTAAAACTTCTTTCATTCTTTTCTTTGTTTCTTCCTTATTGATAATTCTTGGACCAGATTGATACTCACCATATTCAGCAGTATTTGAAATTGAATAATTCATATTTGCAATTCCACCTTCATAGATCAAATCAACAATTAATTTAACTTCATGAACTGTTTCGAAATATGCCATCTCTGGTTCATACCCAGCTTCAACTAAAGTTTCATATCCATTTTTAATTAGTTCAACTAAACCACCACATAAAACAGTTTGTTCACCAAATAAATCTGTTTCAACTTCGTCTTTAAAAGTAGTTTCAATAATACCTGATCTTCCTCCACCTACTGCTGAAGCGTAGGAAAGAGCTAAATCTCTTGCTTTACCAGATCCATCCTGATGAACTGCAAACAAACATGGAACTCCACCACCTTTTTCATATTCACTTCTTACTAAATGACCAGGTCCTTTTGGAGCAACCATAAATACATCTAAATCTTTTCTTGCTTTAATTAAATCATAGTGAACATTTAAACCATGAGCAAAAGCAATACTTGTTCCTTCTCTTACTCTTTGTTCAATATGGTTTTTATAAATTTCAGCTTGTAATTCGTCTGGAGTTAATATCATAACAACATCTGCCCAAGCAGCTGCATCGGATAAATTCATCACTTTCAAACCTTTTGATTCAGCTTTAGCAACACTTGATGATCCTTCTCTTAATGCAACAACAATCTCTTTAACTCCACTATCTTTTAGGTTAAGTGCGTGAGCGTGACCTTGGCTTCCATAACCAAAAATAGCAATTTTTTTATTCTTAATTAAATCTACATCTGCATCTTTTTCATAAAACATTTTCATAATTTATCTCCTTTTAATTAGTTAAAAATTTTTGCACCTCTTGTCATTGCAACAGCTCCAGTTCTTGAAGTGCTTATAAGTCCCAAGGGTTTTAATTTTTTGTTCATTTTATCAATCTCTCTTCTAAGTGCTGTTATTTGAATAACCGCAGATGATTTTGTTTCATCCAATACTACTGGGTTAAATTTTTTACAAGCATTTAAACATTTTTCAATTTTATTTTTTTTACCTAAAATTTTAAATAGAGCCATCTCTTTAAAAATCACGTCTTTATCATCTCTTTTAAATTCAGCAACTTTATGTACAGGAACTAATTTGGTTAATTGTAGTCTGATCTGGTCAATAACCTGTGGTGTTCCAGTTGTTACAATTGTTATTCTTGATATGTTTTTGATAGCATCAATTTCGGCTACCGCTAAAGACTCAATATTATAACCTCTTCCAGAAAACAGGCCAACCACTCTTGCAAGAACCCCCGCCTCATTATCTACCCAAACAACAAAAATATAAGTATCTGATTTTTGTTTTATAGATGGAGTGCTATAAGCTGACTTTGATTTTGGCATTTTGATTAAACTAAGGCTTTGCCTTTTCCTTTAATTTTATTTTCTTCTTGATCGTTTGGTCCAAGTATCATTTGATTATGAGGTTTGCCTGAAGGTATCATTGGAAAACAGTTTTCATTTGGATCAACATGGCAATCAAAAATAACAGGGCCATTATAATCAACCATTTCTTGAATTTTTTCATCAAGCTCTAATGGATTATCAGCCTTAATTCCTTTACAGCCATAAGCATCAGCCATTTTCATAAAATCTGGTAATGCTTCTGAATAACTTTCAGAATAATTCTTTTCATGAAGCAGCTCTTGCCACTGTCTTACCATTCCCATGTACTGATTGTTCAAAATAAATATCTTTATTGGTAAATTGTATTGAACAGCCGTAGACATCTCTTGCATTGTCATTAAAACTGATGCTTCTCCTGCAATATCAATAACTAATTTTTCTGGATGAGCTACTTGAACTCCAACAGCTGCAGGTAATCCATAACCCATGGTTCCTAATCCGCCTGAAGTCATCCATCTATTGGGTTTATTAAATTTATAATGTTGAGCAGCCCACATTTGATGCTGACCCACTTCTGTTGTTACATAAGTATCTTTATTTTTTGTTAACTCATAAAGCCTTTGAACAGCATGCTGAGGTTTTATGCTATCTTCACTGTTAATAAAATTTAAAGAGTCTTTACTTCTCCATTTTTGGATTTGTTCCCACCATTTTGCAATATTTGGTTTATTTGATTTACCATTACCATTTTTCTTTTTAACAATTGTTTTGTTTACTTTATCAATTACTTTCGTTACATCACCTACGATTGCAAGATCTACTTTAATAATTTTATTAATTGATGATGGATCAATATCAATATGAACTTTTTTTGAATTAGGAGAGAACTCATCAATTTTTCCAGTAATACGGTCATCAAATCTTGCGCCAATGTTTATTAATAAATCACAGTCATGCATTGCATTGTTTGCTTCATACGTTCCGTGCATTCCTAGCATTCCTAAAAACTGATTATCGTCTCCAGGATAAGCACCTAGACCTTGCAAAGTTGAAGTAATTGGAAATCCTGTTAGCTCAACAAATTTTCTAAGAGCTTCACTTGCTTTTGGTCCTGAATTAATTACGCCTCCGCCACTATAAATTATTGGCTTCTTTGCTTTACTAATTAAATTAATTAATTGGTCAATTTCATCAGCTGAAAACTTATTGTGAGATTTGCCATTTAAACTTTTTTCTTTTTTTGGTTTTTTATATTTTGCTTTTGCAAATTGAATATCTTTTGGAATATCAATTAATACAGGACCTGGTCTTCCAGTTGTTGCAACTTTAAATGCTTCATGCATAACATCTGAAAGGTCGTTGATATCTTTTACTAACCAGTTATGCTTTGTGCATGGTCTTGTAATTCCTGTTGTATCACATTCTTGAAATGCATCCGTACCAATAAGGTGTGTTGGAACTTGACCCGAAATACAAACCATTGGAACTGAGTCCATGTATGCATCAGTTAAAGCTGTAACGACGTTAGTGGCACCAGGGCCTGAAGTAACTAAAACAACACCAGGTTTTCCAGATGATCTTGCATAACCTTCAGCTGCATGACCTGCACCTTGCTCGTGTCTTACAAGAATATGTTTAATTGAAGGATGATTTTTTAACTCATCATATATTGGTAGTACAGCACCACCAGGATAGCCAAAGATATGATTTACCTTTTGGTCTTCAAGACACTTAAATACGATTTCAGCTCCGGTTAATAATTTTGGCATTTCGCAATCTAGCTGAAGTTGTACTGATTGGTCAAGGTTAACTATGGAAAAATTAAATTTTTTTTAAAAAATTATTAATCTCAGATGGCTTAAGCTTAACCCAATCACTCATGTTTCCTCGAGCCCATGTGCTTTGTCTTTTAGCGTATTGTCTAGTTTTTATTGATATTTTTTCTTTGATTTCATCAATTTTTTTTTCTTTTGCTAAATATTCATGAATTTCATTTATTCCAATTGCTTTACATGCAGTCATTTGTTCATTAATTTTTAGTTTTAAAAATCTTTTAACCTCATTCACGGCACCCATTTTAATCATTTTTCTAGTTCTTTGATGAATTCTTTCAACCAACTCATCACGTGGATAATCAATATAAATTTTTAAAAAATCTTCTTCTAAATAGTTTGATTTAGTATTTTTAAACCATTCATGAAGAGATTTCTTTGTAAACTTTTTAACTTCAAAAGCTCTTATTGATCTTTGGGTATCCGTTGAATTAATTTTATTTTTTGAAAGAGGATCCAGTTTTAATAATTGCTTGTAAAATTTATTTTGGCCAATTTTTTTATTTAGATTTCTAATTTTATTTCTAAACTTAATTGGAATGTTTGGAATTTGAACCAAACCATCAGTTAATGCTTTGAAGTAAAGCCCAGTTCCTCCTACAAGAATTGGAACTTTTTTTCTATTTTTAACTTCAATTATTTTTTTATTTGCAATTTTAAGCCAATCACCGGTTGAAAAACTTTTCTTTGCATCTTGGAAACCATATAAATGATGTTTTATTGACTGATAATTTTTTGGGCTAGGTCTTGCTGACAAAATTTTAAGTTGCTTATAAACTTGCATACTATCTGCATTAATAATTTCTCCTTTAATTTTTTTTGCAAGTTTAATTGCAAAACTAGATTTTCCAGATGCTGTGGGTCCTGAAATTAAAATTATCTTGGATTTCAAATCCATTACTAATCTAATTTAACACCAATATATCTTCGTTGATTTTGATTGTTATAAATTGCAATTAAAATAGTTTTTTGATTTGAGTTTATTGCTTTTTGAGTGATATCTCTTAAATCATCTGCTGATTTAATTTTTTTCTTCTGAGCTTCAATAATAATACTATTGATCTCAATTGAGTTTACTAAAGGACTGTTATTAGCCATATTGGTAATTACTAATCCTGTAGTTTGATTTGGTAATTTACGGTTTTTTATATCCTCTTTAGTTAAAGGTCTTACTGATATTCTTAAACTCTCCACAATTTCATCTAAATTATTTTCATCTTGTTTTGGATTTTCACTTACTTTGAAGTCATCAGAGGTTTCTAATCTTCCCAACAAAACCTTTTTAGTTATTTCTTTTTTATTTCTCCAAATTTTTACATCTACATTTTTTCCAACTTCTGTTCTTGCAACAATTGCTGGCAACTCTTTCATTTGCTTAATCTCAACTCCATTAAACTCTAAAATAATATCTCCAGCCTGAATTCCTGCTTTTTCAGAAGGACTATTTTCAGCAACACTCGCAACTAAAGCACCTCTTGGTTTATCTAGTTCTTCAACCTCAGCAATTTCTTTTGTTACATCTTGAATTCTTACACCTAGCCAACCTCTTTTTGTTTCACCAAACTCAATTAATTGTTTAATTACTTGTTGAGCACTATTGGATGGAATTGAAAATCCTATACCAATAGAACCATTTCTTCCTAAAATTGCTGTATTAATTCCAATTACATTTCCTTCCATATCAAATAAAGGTCCACCTGAATTTCCCGAATTTATTGATGCATCTGTTTGAATAAAATCTTCATATCTTGATAACCCAATAGATCTGTTCCTTGCTGAAATAATTCCAGCAGTTACTGTCCCACCAAGACCAAATGGATTTCCAATTGCTAAAACCCAATCACCAATTCTTGCTTTATCAGAGTCTCCAAAGCCAACTGGTTTAAATTTATCTTCTGTATCTAATTGTAACACTGCTATATCCATCAAAGGATCAGCGCCAAGCACTTTGGCTTTATATTCTTGGTCTCCGTTAACTCTAACAATAATATCATCAGCATCCTGAATTACGTGATTATTTGTAACCACTACTCCCTTCTCATCTATAATAAATCCAGACCCCAAAGCTGCTGATTTTCTCTCTTGAGGGGTTCCAAATTCTTTAAACATATCTTCAAATGGAGAACCTGGAGGGAATTGAAATGGAAAAGAGTTATTGTTTGTAACTACAGTAGTTGATGTAGAAATATTTACCACAGAAGGCATTAATTTTTCCGCAAGGTCTGCAAATGATTCTGGAACAGGCCTAGAGTTTGATTGTAATGAAAAACTTAAAAAAAATATAATTGTTAAAATAATAAATTTTAATTTTTTCATATTAACTTTTAATAAAATAAATTATCACAAAACCTATAACTGCAAAAATAAGTCCACCTGATCTTAATTGACTATCTTTAACAAGTTCAAGTTTTCTAATCATACTTTTCATTTTTGCTGGAAATAAGGCATATAAAATTCCCTCTATAAATAAAAAAAGACCAAAAGCTATGACTAGCTCATTCATCTAAATATTATTGTTTAATATCGAGAGTTGTATTTCCAAAAAATTTAAAAAATTCACTATCTGGAGACAAGATCATTGAGGTTTCGCCTGCAGTAAACGCTTTACTATAAGATTGCATTGATCTGTAGAAAGAAAAGAATTCAGGGTCTTGTCCGAAAGCATCTGCAAAGATTTTATTTCTTTCACCGTCACCTTCTCCCTTCATTATTTCTGATTGTTTTTGTGCATCTGCTAATATCACGGTTACTTCTTTGTCAGCAGTCGAAGTAATTGTTACTGCCATCTCAGCTCCTTTTGCTCTAAATTCTTTCGCTTCTCTTTCCCTCTCAGTCTGCATTCTTCTGTAAATTGCATCACTGTTTGCTGTAGGAAGGTCAGCTCTTTTAATTCTTACATCTACAATATTTATTCCAAAATTTTGCGCTTCGTTATTAACTCCATCTTTAATCAAAGACATTTGTTTTGATCTATCTTGTGATAGCAAAGTTTGTAATTCTTCTTGACCCAAAACATTTCTAATTCTTGAGTTTATAATCGTAGATAATCTTGATCTTGCAACCCTTTCGTCTCCAACAGAAATATAAAATTTTAAAGGATCAACTATTTGAAATCTCGCAAAAGCATCAACGATTAATCTTTTTTGGTCAGATGCAATTACTTCCTCTGGCGGGGTATCTAAATTTAAAATTCTTTTATCTAGGTAAACAACGTTTTGGATGAACGGAATTTTAAAGTTTAAGCCTGGTTTCATTATAATTCTTTTTGGATCACCAAATTGAAGAATTATCGCTTGATTAACTTCTTTGACTATAATTACTGATAGGAACGCTACAACACCAATTAAAACTAATATTCCAGCTACTATTTTTCCAGCTTTCATTTAATTTGTCTCTTTCTTTTTAAGCTCTGGTAATGGTAGATATGGCACCACACCTGAACCAGATTCTTTATCTATAATAATTTTATTAATATCTGCCAAAACTGTTTCCATTGTCTCAAGAAACATTCTTTCTTGAGTCACTTGTTTTGCTTTAGCATACTCATTGTAAATTGCTAAAAATCTACTAGCTTCACCTTCAGCTTTAGCAACAACTTCTTTTTTATAAGCTTCTGCTGCTTGTAAAATTTTTTGTGCTTCCCCTCTTGCTCTTGGGATCACATCGTTTGCATAAGCTTCGGCTTCGTTTTTAGACCTTTCCATATCCGCTCTTGCAGCCTGAACATCTCTAAATGCATCAATTACTTGATCAGGTGGATCAGCTTTTTGAGTTTGTACCTGAGTAATTTGTACTCCACTTTCATAATCATCTAAAATTGACTGAATGATTTCCTGCGTTTCAATTTCAATTTTTGATCTACCTTCGGTTAAAATTGGTTGAATATCACTTTTTGCAATCACTTCTCTCATTGCTGTTTCTGCAGCTGCTTTAACAGTTCCTACAGGATCCTGAATTTTAAACAAAAAATTTCCAGCATCTTTGATAACCCAAAATACTGAAAAATCGATATTTACAATGTTTTCATCACCAGTAAGCATTAAACTTTCTTGAGGAACATCTGCAACCCCTCCACCTGTAGAAAAACCACTATCTCTTTCAGACCTAAATCCAATATCAATTCTATTTACTTTTGTTACTTTTGGAGTTTGAACAGTCTCAACTGGAAAAGGAATATGATAGTTCAATCCGGGTTGAGTAGTTTTCACAAATTTTCCAAATCTAAGAACAACCCCTTGTTCATCAGGTAAAACTCTATATAGCCCACTTGCAAGCCATACAAAGGCTAAGACTAATAAAATTAATCCAATAGACTTTCCACCTGAAGATTTTCCGCCAGGTAAAAACTTTTTTATTTTATCTTGAAACTCTCTTATGATTTCATCTACGTTTGGTGGTGTTGGTCCTCTTCCTGAACCATTGCCTCCGCTACCTCCTCCTGGAGGTGTTCCCCATGGGCTTCCGCCTTTGCCTCTGAAATCATCTGACATATGTCAAAGTATATAGTGTCTTTATCGCAAAAAACAAGTAAGGATAGTTTTATGTCAGATAAAAAGACAGAACTAAGTGACGCAATGAAAAAGAAGGTGGAGCCTAAAGTTTTTACAAAAAATCCAATTCTAGGAACTAAGTTTACTATTGCAATCTCGAGTGCAAAAGGTGGTGTGGGTAAATCTACATTTGCAACGAATCTTGCTTTGGCTTTAAAAAGAGTTGGATGCAAAGTTGGATTGTTAGATGCTGATATTTATGGCCCTTCCATTCCAAAAATGTTTGATATTAATGAAAAACCAAAAAGCGACGGTCAAAAATTAGATCCCATAACAAAATATGACATTCAATGTATGTCAATTGGATTTTTAGCAGATCAACAAACTCCGATGATTTGGCGTGGTCCAATGGTAACCAGTGCAATTAAAACTTTTACTCAGAAAGTTAATTGGAAAAACTTAGATTTTATAATTGTTGATATGCCTCCAGGAACTGGTGACACTCAATTAACTTTTTCACAAGAAATTAAAATGGATGGTGCAATAATTGTATCAACTCCACAAGAAGTTGCTCTTTTGGACGTAAAAAGAGGAATTAAAATGTTTGATAAGCTCGGTGTTAAAATTTTAGGTTTAGTAGACAACATGAGTTTTTTTGTAGGAGATGATGGAAAAAAATACAAAATATTTGGAGAAGGTGGAGTAAAAAAAACTGCTGAAGAATTCCAAAAAGATTTTTTAGGAGAAATACCAATTAACCCTGAAGTTGGAAATTCTGGTGATCAAGGAAAACCAATAGTTGAGTTAAACCCAGACCATGAGATTTCAAAAATATATTTAGATTTTGCCGAAAAGATTAAATCAACTTATCTTTAAGATCAAAAGCAGTCATTAATTCATTCCATTCTCTTTTAGATAGACCTGAACTCTCAACATCTACATTTTCACCTTTAATAAGTTTTTGAATTATAACTTTTCCTTTAGCAGAAACCTCTGTTCCTCCTACTCTGTAATCCATAAATGCATCGTAAGTTATTGGTACCCATTTTTTAACTGTATCCAACATTATATCTGCATAAACTCTAATTTCATACTGAGCATGACTATCAGCTCTCAACCTTAAAAAATTCATTAAATTTAATAAATCAGTTTTCCAATACCACTGGGTATAAGTATTTAATGTTAGGTTCATTCTTGCAAGTTCTCTTGCTAATCCTTTTTTATTTTCATCAATTGTTGAACCATCATATCTTTCATTAAGCATTGTTTCATAATTTTCATAAGTTCTATCTGCATCATTTTTTAAAAGTTCTAAAACTTCTTCTGCTTGTTTTCCTTCAAGGACGTCTCCTCTTCCTTGTCTGTTGCTAGTCGATTGCGCTGCTAAATTTTCTTTAGTTGGTAAATAAAATTCTTTATCTAAAATTGAATATCTTGCAGAGTATTCATTTACATTGGCAGTTCTATGTCTGATCCACTGCCTTGCAATAAATATTGGAAGTTTAATATGATATTTTATTTCACACATTTCAAATGGCGTGCTGTGCCAATGTCTCATCAAGTATTTTATTAAACCTCTATCTGTTGAAACTTGCTTTGTCCCTTTTCCATAAGATACTCTTGCGGACTGAACTATAGAGGTGTCATCACCCATATAATCAACTACTCTTACAAATCCATGATCTAATGCCGGTAGCGCTTCATAGAGTATTTTTTCAAGCTCAGGAGCGGTAACTCTTTTAGTTTGATTACTTTGGGATTGCTGGTTTTTTATTTCTTCTGATTGTTCTTTTGTTAATTTCATGATTGTTATTGAATCTATTACAATTACTTTTATATTATTAATGTTGGATTTCCAACTACGACGATAAACGAATTTCGTAATAACCATTGCGGACGTGGGGGCAGTACCCACCACCTCCACCATTTCAACTTATGGGGGTGAACTAGAATCGACGAGTGACTAAAGGCTATTCTTTCGTTCGGGATTGTTCCACCGTAACGGGCTAATTTATAATTGCTAACGAAAGTTACGCACTTGCTGCCTAATTAACATAGTTAATTAAGCAAACGGGGTCCGGGGCACCTGGCAACAGAACGCCCCTTATTAACAAATATACAATTGATAGATTTAAAATAATTGCTGATAAAGATATGAGAAAAATGTTAAATATAGTTGAAAAGTTAATTAAACTATTTGTGGAGACACGATTTTAAAAAATGTTTAATTTTTGAAAAAAATTTTGTTTAAAGCAAATGTTTATTAAATGAATTATGTTCAAAATCAAATCTTAAAACTTTTCTTGTAAATTTAGGTGACACTAATCCAGCATGGTGTGGTTCGTTTGTATCAAACAATATTAAATCACCCTTTTTACCGATTAAAGGTTTTGGTCTCACTACTAAATCAATTTGTTTTATATCATTTAAATTAAAGTCTTTATAATTTTTTGGCAATTTTTTTCTAATTTCATTTATTTTAATGTCCTCTCTAATTTTGCCAAAATGGATTGGTCCATGATCTAAAGAGACATCATGTAAGTATAACATTGCTTTTAAATATCTTTGTTGATCAAAATGTAATTTATACGGTAATTTTTTCATGTCTGAGTTTTGATGTCCAGTTTCTACAAACCAAATTTTGTTAAAAACTAAGTTGCTTACCTTAAAATTAGTTTCAATTAAAGACTTTGTCGTTAACATCAAATTTTTAAAAAAATTAAATTTTGAAATTGTACTTTTGGAAATCTCATAAATATTATTGTGTCGAGTATAACATTCGGTGTATGTTTTAATTCTATTTGCAAAATCTATTATTTCATCAATATTACTTATCTTGTTTTTTAATATTGTATGAGAATAAAAATCTTTCATCTTTAGTTTCTTAAATCTTTGTTTATGCTCTCTAATATTTTTTTGTTAATAATATTTGAAGCGTACTTAGAAGTATGAACTTTATCAAATAATAATATGTTTTCATTATTATAAAAATAACATTTTGACAAAGAGCAAAAATCATTTTCAATTTTAACTTTCAAAACATTTTTATTATTAATATTATTAAAAGCTCTAATTATTCTATCATTAAATTTTAAATAATGAATTTTATTATAATTTACAGGATCATCTTCAGGTCTTATAACTTTTTTACTTAAAAATATTGAATTTACTCTTTTTAAAATATTATCTGGAGATTGAGGTAGAGGATAAACTAGTACAACTTTATTTGTTACAGCAATCTCTTCAATGGTTTGAATGAAGTCATTGAGTTTTTGAACAGATCTCTCCTCATAGTTTAATTTATGATATTCTTCTCCGGTATATACACTATTAACTTCATAATTAATTATATTTTCGTCTTTATCAAAAGTATGTCTTCTTTCAAATAATATGTGTTTATAATCAGCGAAAATTATAAAATAATTTTTTTCGGCACTTAAATTTTTCATTAGTTTTTTTCTATTTTCATGAAGTTTTTTACTCCATTTTTTTTTTTTATTTTTTTTATTAAATCTCTCTATTTCTGGTAAATATAAATAACCAGGGTAAGATGTATGAATTAGTCTGAGGTTATAATTTTTCAACTTTAAAATTAAATCACCTAAAAGGGCATCTAATAATGAGTCCCCTAGTGTTATGATATTAGCATCATAATTTATACTATTCCCAAAAATACAAAATCCATCATTTCCAGTTCTTCCATGACATCTTTTTCCATTTTGATAAATCTTTCTGTAGTCAAGATCTTTATTTGCATTAATAATTAATTGTGGAAAATGTTTTCTATCTTTGAATCCATCTAAGTAAATTGATAATATAGTTGAACTGAAAATTATTGAGAAAAAAAATATTAATACAATTAAAATTTTATTAATTTTATTCTTTTTATTTCTAAATGATTTTTCAACAAAGAAATAACTAATCAAAGATAGTATGATTGATAAAACTATCCATTCGAATTTATCGTACTCTGATGGAGTGTTATCTTTTATTCTAGCAAAAGCAAAAATGGGATAATGCCAAAGATACAAGGAGTAAGAAATTATTCCAATTCCTACCAACAATTTTGTAGAAAGTACTTTTGTGATTAGTTCATTTTTATTAGAAAACCAAATAATAAAACAAACTCCAATAATTGGAGACAATGTATAAAAGGATGGATGAAACATTTCATCATTAAAAAACAAAATTGAATGTCCAATTAATATCAATCCAACAACAGGTAATATTAGATTGAGTGTTTTAATTTTGCTTCTATGACCTCTAATAATTTCAAAATACGCTAAAATTGAACCTGCTAATAATTCCCATCCTCTAGTTGGTAAAATATAAAAATTTAATGACGGATGATTTCTACTACCCCACTCTGCTAGTCCCAGACTAATAACTAATCCTAGAATTAAAATGTGAATTAAATATTTTCTAAAAAATTTAAATGTAATCAGCAAAACTATTGGAAATAAAATGTAATATTGTTCTTCAACAGATAGTGACCATGTATGAAGAAATGGTTTTAATAATCCACTTTCAGCGCCATATTGTTGTCCTGAGTAGTGAAAATAAAAGTTAGAACTAAATCCAAGTGAATAAAGAATAGATTTTGAAAAATCTATTAAACTTGATGGCCACAAATACATCCAAGCAAATGGAAGCGATACCAACATTACAAATAATAATGCTGGCAGTATTCGTCTTACTCGCCTTTCATAAAAATGTTTAAATGAAAATTTACCAGTAGTTATTAATTCTTTTAAAATAATAGAGGTAATTAGATAACCAGAGATTACAAAAAATATATCAACACCAATAAAACCACCTTTAAAAGGTTGATGACCAAAAATAGTAATTTTAGCGTGATAGAGAATAACGGCACCAACAGCAATTGCTCTTAAACCATCTATTTCTGGACGGTATGTAAGTTTCATTTGCTAATTACATACCACAGAAAAATCCCAAAAAAAAAAAATAAATAAACATCACAAATATTAGGTTGAAGTTATACATTTAATCAAATTTACAATGAAGTGTAAGATCAAAAACCAACTAAGTAGTACCAATTTTATGTATCCCTATATGAAGATATAATAAATTTTTAATAATCCATAAATTATTTTTTCGCATAAAACAGTGACGTTGTTTCTCTTGTTACAAACCAATTCACATCATAATTGTAAACTTTAAAAGTTAAAAACCTGATTCTAATAAATCTTTTTCAACTTCCTTTTTATTATTACGTTACCAATATAATTGCCCCTATCTAACCTTATAGAATTCATCTTTTGCAATTATTCTATTTTTATCAATTCTTTTAAGATTTTTTGAATGTGACTATCAAATCTAGTAAATGTTCCCAGAAAATAACCACCATTTTTCAGAATACCATAAATATGTTTAATGTTTTTTAATGTTTGATTTTTTATTTTTTTAAATCCTGTATCCTCACTATAACCTATTGATAAATTAACTTTAAAACCTAATTCTTTAAATTTTTCTTTTTGCATGTGCTACGACCTATTTACTTACTTCAATGCAAAAAAACATTAAAAACAAGTTTACAGAATAAATACAAATCTCTCCCATCCCCAGAACCAACATTTAAAATTTGATTTACCTGAAAATTTCGTATTATCGTATGAAAAATTTAAATCTAGATTTCTTTGAAGAAACATTTTTAAACTAATTACAGAAGGATAAATTTTATTAATTTTTAAATAATGATTAATGTAGTTTTTTGGTATGGAGATTTGGTTATTTTAATTGTCATAATTAATTATATAGAGTAACAGTAATGAAATAGTATCTAATTTTATTTTTACAAATATTTGTTTAAAGTTCTATATTAAAGATATTGTACTAATAATTCTAAGTTTAATTATGGAATTAAAATATTTTAAAAGCAATAACGTAAGAAAAAATATCACAATAATTCTAACAATATTCACTATTATTCTATATTTCTTAGGTTTTTATTTTAGAGAAATTTCTAATGGTGCAGCACATACAGATTTTAAGGAACATATTTGGCCACTAATAAATGATTTTAGTGAAAGTTATATCGATACTTTAAAAAATTATCTAAGTTATCAGGAAGCAACATTTCCATTTTATCACACATTTCAATCTCTATTTAATCCATTTAAAACTAATTATATTTATTTCACATTTTCAAATACAATTTTAAACTTATTTATTCTATTTATTTTCTTTTATTATTTAAAAAAAAAAGATTTATTCAATAAACCAAACTTGCCAATTATAATTCTTCCACTTATTTTTTTACTAAGTCCTTGGTTTAGATCCACATCCTATTGGAGTACTACAGAAAACTTTGCACTTTTTTTTTTAATACCTTCTTGTTACTACTTATCGCTTTTAATTGAGAACAAAGATAGCAATAAAACAAATTTTTATTTAACGTTATTTATAGCTTTAGCAATTTACTCTAGACAACAATTTTTATTTTTAGCATTAACACATATTTCAATTCTATTATTTCTTAATAATTATAAAAAATTTTTTTATACTTGCGCATATTACACAATTTTTAGTATACCAGGCTTGTATACGTACTATATTTGGGACGTTTTTAACAATATTAGTAATGCAACATCAGCATCTGATTATATTTCTATTAATAATATTTTTCTAAATATTCCCAAAATTTCTATTCTAGTTTTATTCTATTTAATACCAATATTATTTCTTAATTTTAACACTCTTATCAAACATATTAATTTTAAAAATTTTATAATTAAATTTGTCGTATTAATAATTATTGAGAGTATTTTATTCAAAGAAGTCAATTATACTAGATTTGGAGGTGGATACATAATTAAATTTAATCAAATATTTTTTAACAATACAATTTATTTTATAATTGTATTATCTAGTCTATTTTTTTCTATTATTCTTTCATTGAGAAAACTTATTAATTTTAAATATTTTATTTTATTATTTTTTATTTTCTTAGTGATTGGATTGCCAAAATATGTTTACCAAGAATGGTTTGATCCAATATATCTAATTTTTTATTATATGTTGGTACCAAAAGAAAAATTGTCTTTATTGAAATTAGACAAAGGAAAATCTATATATTTTTTATATTTCTGGGAATTAAGTATATTGATAATAGCTATATTTTATTATCACCTATACTTAAAAATTCCTTTTTTTTACAGCTTCTAAAATAAATAGTATGCTAATCTTAAAATACCCATTTTAATTGGAGAAGTAATTTCAGTTGTATTTTTAAAGTTTCCTTTTTTATTTTTGTAGGCTTTTAATGTTGAAATCATCATTGAAGATGTTTTAATCACTGGCTTCATTTTATATTTTTTTTTAATTTTACTTGTATCCATTACTAATGAATATTTAAGCATTTTTAAGTGATAAATATTTAAAGGTGAAAGTCTTATCTTATTTAAAAATGACAAAATATTTGTAAAACCTAAGTCATTAAATGAGATTATTTTTGAACTTGACTTTACAGAATTGATTAAAATTAAAAAAAGACCCTTTAAAGTTAAATACTCATCACTAGCTAAATTATAGATCTGTTTTTCATTAATCGAAAAACTTTTCAATATAAATTTAATTAAATCCTTTATATGAATAAATTGAATTAAATTTTTTCCATTATTTAATACTGGAATTTTTTTATTGTTTATAATAAATTCAAATAATAGACTTAACACACCTAAACGTTCTTCAGAGACAATCATTGGCACCCTAAAAATTGTCCAATTATTTAATTTTGACTTAATGATATCTTTTTCGGCCAAAACTTTTGATAAACCATAAGTTTCTACGGGACAAACTTTTGTTTTTTCACTAACAGCTTTTTTATAGTCTCTGACCCAAATTGCTGATGTTGAAAAAAAAATAAATTTTTTTACCTTATATTTTACTGATAAATCTATTAAATTCTTATTTCCACCTACATTAGTTTTAATAATATTACCTTTTTCTTTTGATGTTGCGGGCTCACAAGCACAATTAATTACAATTTTAATTTTATTTCTTTTAAATATATTCTCTAATTCTGGATATATATTAATATCAACTTTTTCTTTATTACAAAGATTTTGATCTAACTTAATATATGATAATTTTTTTCTTTTTAATGTTTGTGATAATTTAGAGCCTAAAAAGCCATTGGCACCTACTACAAGTATCATTTTTTAAGAAAACGTAATTTTAGAAGACCTATACCATTTGTGTATGCAATTCTTGGTAAATTTTTTAATGTATAAATTTTTGTATCACCTGATGATCTTTTTCTATGATTTATTTTAATTTCATTAAATGTAAAGTTTAATGATTTTGCTCTAGCATTAAATTCCCAAAAGAACCCATCTGGCATCAAAGGTTCAAAGTTATTTAGACTTGAATATACTTTTTTATTCATAAAAACATATGCAAAGCTTGGATCTCTTAAAGGCACGTTAAACAAAATTTTATACATGATAAAAAAAGCTTTTGATATGTAACGTCTATATGCAAAATCATATCTGGGATATCTGTAACCATTTACTAAATCAGAGTTCTCTTTTAAATTCCAGAAATTAAGAATATCATTTGGATCGCATTGACCATCAGAGTCTTTTATCAAAAGATAATCTGCATCAGCTTGTTTTATTCCATCAATTACTGCCTTTGAGTAAAATTTTCTAGTACTATCACTTATCAATATCATTGGATATAATTCTTTTAATTTTTTTAAAATTTCTTTTGTTCCATCTGTACTGCCATCCTCAGAAATAATAAATTGAAAATCAATTTTACCATTTAATGTGTCAAAAATTTCTTTTAATGTATTTTCAATTGATAAAGCTTCGTTGTAAACAGGTAGCAGTATTTGTAATTTACTCATTAAAAATATTATTTAGATTAAAATTAATTTATGAATGTTTATAGCATTTCTAAAATAAATAAATAACTATTTAGATTCAGTTTTTTTTAAAATTTCTGATTGTGCTGCTGAAAGTCTTGCTACTGGAACTCTATACGGAGAACAAGAAACATAATTCAATCCTACTTTTGAGCAAAATAAAATACTATTTGGATCACCACCGTGTTCACCACATATTCCAAGTTTTATATTTTTATTTTGACTTTTTCCTTTTTCAACAGCTATTTTTATTAAATCTCCAACTCCATCATCTATCGAAATAAACGGATCAATTGAAAAAATTTTATTATCTAAATAATCATTTAAAAATTTTCCACTGTCATCTCTGCTTATTCCAAAAGTAGTTTGAGTTAAGTCGTTTGTTCCAAAACTAAAAAATTCAGCATGTTTTGCAATATCGTTTGCTTTAATAGCAGCTCTCGGAAGCTCAATCATTGTTCCAACCATAAAATCAATCTTTATTTTATGCTCTTTTTGAACTTCACTTGCAATTCTAATTACTAAATCTTTCATAATTTTTATTTCAGCTTCAGTAGATACTAATGGAATCATTATTTCTGGAAAAGCAGATTTAATTTTTTCTTTTTTAAGAGCGATTAAAGCTTCAAATATTGCTTTACATTGCATTTCATATATTTCGGGAAAAGATATTCCCAGTCTACATCCTCTATGACCTAACATAGGATTTTGTTCATATAATTCATCAATTCTAGATTCTACTTCTTTTACTGGAAGATTAACAATATTTGCTACTTCATTAATCTCTTTATCTGTTCGAGGCAAAAACTCATGAAGAGGTGGATCTAGCAATCTTACTGTAACTGGTAATCCACTCATAATTTTAAATATTTCAACAAAATCCTTTTTTTGATGAGGTAATAGTTTATTTAATGCAATTGATCTATCCTCTTTAGTCTTTGATAAAATCATTTCTCTTACTGATAAAATTCTTTCTTCATCAAAAAACATGTGTTCTGTTCTGCAAAGACCAATTCCTTCAGCTCCAAAATCTTTTGCTGTTTTAGTATCCTTGGGTGTTTCAGAATTTGTTCTAATATTTAATTTTCTAAAACTATCTGCCCAAGTCATTATCTTAGAAAAATCTCCAGATATCTCTGGTTTAACTGTTGCCACACTTCCTGATATAATTCTGCCAGTTGATCCATCTATAGTAATGACGTCCCCTTCTTTAATTTCCATTGAAGGTGTTTTAAATGTCTTCATCTCATAATTTATATCAATTTCACTTGAACCAGATACGCATGGTCTTCCCATGCCCCTAGCAACTACTGCAGCATGACTCGTCATTCCTCCTCTAGCCGTCAAAATTCCTTTTGCAGCATGCATTCCTTGTATATCTTCAGGTGACGTTTCTACTCTTACTAAGATAGTGTCTTGCATCATCGAAGTTAATCTTTCGGCTTCTTCTGAAGTAAATACCACCTTCCCACTTGCTGCACCTGGTGAAGCAGGTAAACCATGTGCTATTACATTGATTGTACTCTTTTCATCAAGTGTAGGGTGCAAAAGTGTATCTAAAGAATTTGGATCAATTCTTAATACTGCTTCTTTTTTTGATATTAATTTTTCCTTAACCATATCAACTGCAATCTTTACTGCAGATTTTGCAGTTCGTTTTCCTGATCTAGTTTGAAGCATCCACAGTTTATTATTCTCAACTGTAAATTCTACATCTTGCATATCTTTGTAATGTTTTTCCAATTTTTTTAAAATTTTTTTTAATTCTTTGAAAACTTTTGGCAAAGACTCTTCCATTGAAGGTTCATCAACTTTAGCATTCTTTCTTGCCTTCTTAGTTATATATTGAGGTGTTCTTGTACCAGCAACAACGTCCTCACCTTGTGCATTAATTAAATACTCACCATATATTTCATTTGATCCATCTGAAGGATTTCTAGTAAATACAACTCCAGTTGCACAATCATCACCCATATTCCCAAAAACCATTGATTGAACATTGACCGCTGTTCCCCATTCTGCTGGTATTTGATTTAACTTTCTATAGACTTTTGCTCTATTACTTTCCCATGACAAAAATACAGCGCTAATTGCTCCAAATAATTGTTGAAATACATCTTGAGGAAATTCTTTTTTTGTTTTTTCTTTTACTGTTCTTTTGAAATCTTCAATTAAACCATCCCAATCACTTTCATCTAAGTCCGTGTCTAACAAAACGCCTTTTGTTAATTTATAATTTTCAATTAGCTCTTCAAAATGATAACTCTCTACACCCATTACAACGTTTCCATACATTTGAATAAATCGTCTGTAACTGTCTTTAGCAAATCGCCCATTGGAAGTTTTCAAAGCTAACGCTTTTACTGTTTTATCATTTAAACCTAAATTGAGAATTGTATCCATCATCCCTGGCATAGATACTCTAGCACCCGATCTAACAGATAATAACAAAGGATTTTTTAAGTCTCCAAATTTTTTAGAAACATCTTTTTCTATATTTTTTAATTCTTTTTTAATTTGAGAAATTAAATTTTTATTCAATTTTTTCTTATCTTTATAAAAAATCTCACAAACTTTAGTAGATATTGTAAAACCAGGAGGAACTGGCAAACCCATTCTGCCCATTTCAGAAAGGTTGGCACCTTTTCCACCTAAAAAATTTTTTGGATTTTTAATACTTTTAGATTGTTTCGAATTGAAGTTTAATATGAGTTTCGTCATTAGCTAGACTCGATTAAAGAAAAATTAACATAATTGTCAAATGTTTTACACATGATTTGAATTAGTTCTAGCCTATTTTTCTTAATTGTCAGATCATCCTCATTCACAATTACATTATCAAAAAAATCAAATACCTCTCTTTTAATACTTGCTAAATTGTCCAATGTTTGAACAAAATTTTCATCATTATTAATACTTGAAAAATATTTCCTCAATTCATTAATTTTTTTAAATAAATTTTTTTCAAGCTCAGTTTTAAAAATACCAGGGTCGGTTGTATTAGATAATTCGATTTTATCTTTTTTTAACTCACTTTCTAAAATATTAGATGCTCTTTTATAGCTTGAAATAATATCTATTCCGTTTTGTTTATTTATTATTTTATTTAAATTTTTTGCTTTATTAAAAATAATTACAGATTGATCTAAGTTAAAAGAACTTATTGAAGCTTGTATTATATCGTTTCGGATATTTTCCTCCTTCATATAATATTTCAATCTCTCTAATAGAAAATCTAGTAATTCTTTTTGTAAAGATTTATTTTCAAATTCAAATCCTTGATCTTGATACAAACTTGAAGAATAATTTATTAAATCTCTAATTTTAAAATCTTTTTTATTTTCAATGATAATTCTAATTATCCCTAATGCTAATCTTCTTAAGGCAAAGGGATCCTTGGAACTTGTTGGTTTTTGGTTTACACCAAAAAATCCAACTAAAGTATCAATTTTGTCAGCTAAGGATAAAGCAATGCTATAAGGTTTTTTTGGAATTTTTGTTCCAGATCCAACAGGTAAATATTGCTCACTAACAGCAAGTGATATTTCTTTATCAAAACCTTGCACATTTGCAAAATAACCTCCCATAATACCTTGAAGTTCTGGAAATTCACCAACCAATTCAGATAACAAGTCTACTTTACTTATCGATGCTGATAATTCTACTTTTTCTTTGCTAATTAATAACTCGTCAGAAATAATAGCACCAAGCTTTCTCATTCTTTGAGCTTTATCAAAATAATTTCCAAGACCTTTGAAATAATTCATTAATTTTAAATCAGAAATTTTTTTGACCATATTTTGAGCTTTATCTTTCTGCCAGAAAAATTCCGCATCACTTAATCTTGCTTCAACTACTCTTTCATTTCCTAATTTAATTAATCCTTTTTTATCTTTATTATTTGCTACTACCAAAAATTGATTTGTAATGTTTCCTTTTTTATCAAAAGTAGGAAAATACTTTTGGTGGTGTTGCATGGTTAGTATTAAAATCTCTTTAGGTATATTTAAAAATTTTTTATCAAATTCACAAAGAATTACGTTTGGTTGGTCAGTTAAATCGACTACTTCCTGAAGAAGCTTGGGATTGCTTTCAATATTTATATTTCTTTTTTTTAAAATAATATCGAATTTTTTTTCTATTAAATCTTTTCTCTCAATGTGATCGATAAGTATATCCATTTTTTTAAAAAAATTTTTATAAGATTTAAAGTCTGAAAATAATTTTTTCTTTTCTTCAAATTCTTTATCTACAAATGTCGAATTAGATGAAATGAAATGATGAAATTTAAAATTTAGTTTTTTTCCATCAAAGATGGATAAGATAGATTTTAATGGCCTACCCCATAATAGTTCATAATTTGACCATTTCATTGACTTTTTCCATTGAATTTTATTCAGTATTTGAGGTATGGCTCCTTCCAATAATGTATGAGTATCTAATTTTTTTGATCTAGTTTTATAAAAATAGAACTCACCTTTATCTGTTTTTTTTGTAAACAATTCTTTTTTTGAAACACCATTTGATCTCACAAATCCCTCCAACGCAGCATCTGGAGACTTTGTACTCGGACCTTTTATTTCCTCAGATTTTAAAACTATCTTCTTTTCAACTCCCTCAAACAAAATTAATAACCTATTAGGTGTTGAGTAAGACAAACTTTTTTTAAATTTAATAGATTTTTCTAAAAAAAATTCATTAAAACTTTTTAGTAAATTTTCTCTTAAATTTTTTTGTAAATTTGAAGGTATTTCCTCACTAAACAATTCTAAGAAAAATTCAGACATTATTTTTGACTATCTAACCAGATACTAGCGGCTGATTTTGTGATATCTCTTATTCTTGCAATATATCCTGCTCTTTGAGCAACGCTAATTGCTCCACGTGCATCTAATATATTAAATACATGACTTGCTTTTAAACATTGATCGTAAGCTGGTAGTGAAATTTTTTTTTCGACTAATGACTTTGCTTCCAACTCGTGCATATCAAACATTTTAAAAAGTGACTCTACATTTGCATGTTCAAAATTATATGCCGAAAATTCTCTCTCGGCTTGATGAAATACTTCTTTATATTTTACACCATCATCATTCCATAACAGATCGTAGACATTTTTTTGCTGCTGAATAAACATACATATTCTTTCTAATCCATATGTAATTTCTACAGAAACAGGTTTGCACTCAAATCCTGCCATCTGTTGAAAATAAGTAAATTGAGTAATTTCCATGCCATCACACCATACCTCCCAACCAAGACCAGCAGCACCCAGTGTTGGACTTTCCCAGTCGTCTTCTACAAATCTAATATCATGATCTGAATGATTAATTCCTATAGATGATAAACTATTAAGGTAAAGTTTTTTAATATTTTCAGGTGAAGGTTTTATAAGAACTTGAAACTGATAATAATGTTGAAGTCTATTTGGATTATCTCCATACCTTCCATCTGTAGGTCTTCTTGATGGCTGCACATATGCTGTCTTCCAAGGTTTAGTCCCTAATGACCTCAATGTAGTTGCTGGATGAAATGTACCTGCTCCTACTTCCATGTCATAAGGTTGGAGAACTACACATCCCTTTTTGCTCCAAAACTTTTGAAGATTTAAAATTGTATCTTGAAATGTAAGAATTTTCTTTTTTGATTTAGAAACCATATCTTTGCCAGATTGATCTTTCATCTAAAATATTTGCAAATTGGTCAATATGATTTGAAGATGAAAGTTTTTGACTTAACCACCCTTTTGTTTTTTCAAATTTTTTAATTACGACATCTTCTCCAAATTTTTCTTTTAAGATTTCATGTGCATCTCCAATACCATCTATTAATCCTAATTTCTTAGCTCTAGAGCCTGACCAAAATTCACCAGAAAATAACTCTACTTCTTTTTTATTTAATTTTGCTCCACGACTTTTTTCAACTACATTTATGAAATCTTGATGTAAATCTAATTGAATATTTTTAAGTCTTTGAATATCTTCTTCCTTTTCTTCCATAAAAGGATCAAGTGTGCTCTTATTCTTTCCAGCTGTGTGAACTCTTCTCTCAACACCTATTTTCTTAATTAATTCAGTGAAACCAAATGATGAATATATTACCCCTATAGAACCGATAATTGAACTTGAATTTGCATAAATTTCATCTCCAGCACATGAGATAAGATATCCCCCAGATGCAGCAACATCTTCTGCAAAAAAAATAACTTTCTTATTACTTTTTTTAGCTTGCTGACGAATAAAACTATAAATTAAATGTGACTGTACAGGTGAACCTCCTGGTGAATTGATTGATATTGCTACTGCAGCAGCTTTTTTTAGTGAAAAAGCTTTTTTAATAATTTCTTCCTGTCCTGCAAAATCAATACCTTGCTTAAATTTACCAGCATTACCAATGACACCATTTAATTTAATATGTGAAACAATTTTTTTCTTTTTTAAAAAGGAAAACATATTTATCTCTTACAGAATATTTAGTTGATTATAAAGACTACTTATAATTGAAGAAATAGGTGCGTCAAATGATAAGTAATAAATATAACTTATTTATATTAGTTTAAAATTAATATGGGAACTGTAGTACAGCTTAAAAACCAGATAAATAATTCATATTTCCAATTGAAGGATTCTGTTGAAGAAAAACTAGCTTTGACTGAAGAGAGAATAAAATCCAAATTGACTAGTGATGTTCAATTAGTTCAAAAAATGACTAATTATCATATAGAAACTGGTGGCAAAAGACTTAGAGCTTTATTGACATTAGGAAGTGCTAAGTTATGTGGTTACTCAAAAGGTTCGAGAGATGTAAATTTAGCAGCTTGTGTAGAACTTATTCACAGTGCAACTTTGATGCATGATGATGTTATCGACGAAGGTGAAATTAGAAGAGGCAAAGAAACTCTAAATAAAGTTTGGAGTAATCATTCTTCGGTTTTAATTGGAGATTATCTCTTAAGCAGATGCTTTGAGATGATGGTGGAAGATGGAAACTTAGAGGTATTAAAATTATTATCATCAACTTCATCTAAAATTGCTCAGGGAGAAGTATTACAACTACAACATAATAATGAAGTTGATATGCTTGAAGAAACATATCTAAAAATTATCTCTGCCAAAACCGCAGAATTATTTGCTGCTTCAACAAAAGTAGGTGCAATTTTGGCTGAAGTAGAAAATAAAGAAAAAGATGCGCTAGAATTTTATGGAAGGAATTTAGGGTTAACTTTTCAAATTGCAGATGACACATTAGATTATAATTCTGAATTAAAGTTATTTGGAAAAAAAATAGGAAAAGATTTTTTTGAAGGAAAAGTGACTTTACCAATAATTTTGCTTTACCAAAAATTAGAAAACAATGAAAGAAATAGGCTAAAAGAAGTATTTAATAAAAAAGAAAGAACAAAAGAAGATTTTAACAATATTATATCTTTGATTAATAAATATAAAATTATAAATGAATGCTACCAAAAAGCTCAGCACTATATTAATTTAGCATCAAATTCTTTAAGTGTGTTCAGGGATACTAAAGAAAAACAAATTCTTAAAAAACTTACATCTTTTAGTTTAGCAAGAAATTTTTAAGGACTTAATAAAGCTTTATTCCATAATCCATTCTGGCTTTTTGTATAGAGCAATCTTTCATGAATTCTATTTTCTCCATCTAGCCAAAACTCTATATTTTTTGGATTTAAATTCCATCCAGACCAGTGTTTTGGTCTAGGAACTTTTGTTTCATCAGAATATTTATTTTTGTACTCCTTAATTGAATTTATTAATTCATCTCTATTTTTTAATTCTTTGCTCTGATTTGATGCCCATGCACCAATTCTACTTTCATATGCTCTGGAAGAATAATATTCATTTGCAATATCATCAGAAACTAATGATACAGTCCCAGTAATTCTGATTTGTCTTAAAAGACTTTTCCAATGAAAACACATCGAAGCGTTAGGATTTTCCTTTAGTTCATTACCTTTTCGACTATTTAAATTAGTGTAGAAAACAAATCCATCTTTATTAAAGCCCTTTAGGAGCACCATTCTGACTGATGGAACATTATTTTTACTTGAGGTTGCTAGCGCAACTGCATTTGGATCATTTGGTTCAGTCTGTTTAGCTTTTTCCATCCATATTTCAAATAACTTAATTGGATCATCTAAATTTAAAAAGCAGCTGTTGATACCAAGTTTGTTTTTTTCATTCATAATTTAAACAAAATAATCTATATAATATAGATAATGTCATTTAACACTTTTGGAAAGCTATTTCGTTTCACAACTTGGGGTGAATCTCACGGTCCTGCTATTGGCTGCATAGTTGACGGTTGTCCTCCAAACATAAATCTAGATGAAAAAGATATTCAATTAGAATTAGACAAAAGAAAACCTGGACAATCAAGATTTACCACACAAAGAAAGGAAGATGATAAAGTCCAAATACTTTCAGGTATATTTGAAGGAAAAACTACTGGCACACCAATTTCTTTAATTATCTACAATAAAGATATGAGATCTAAAGATTATGGAAATATAAAAGATAAATTCAGACCAGGTCATGCAGACTTTACCTATTTCAAAAAATACGGAATTAGAGATTACAGAGGTGGAGGAAGATCTTCAGCTAGAGAGACGGCTTCAAGAGTTGCGGCTGGTGCTATAGCTAAACTAGTACTTCAAAAAAAATTAGGAAAAAAATTTAAAGTTATAGGTGCTGTAACTCAATTAGGTATCTTAGGATGTGATACGTCACAGTGGAATGATAAAATTATTTCAAAAAATCCATTCTTTTGTCCAGATAAGTCTATGATTAAATTATGGGAAAAATATTTACTTGGTGTAAGAAAATCAGGGTCATCATGTGGTGCTGTAATAGAAGTAAGAGCAAGAGGTATTCCCGCAGGTCTTGGTGCGCCTATTTATTCAAAATTAGATTCTGATATCGCATCGGCGTTTATGAGCATTAATGCAGTTAAAGGAGTAAATGTTGGTGCTGGAATGAATTCTGCACAACTAAGTGGCGAGCAAAACTCCGACGAAATATCATTAAAAAATAATAAATTAAAATTTAACTCTAATAATGCAGGCGGGATCTTAGGCGGAATTTCTTCTGGGCAAGAAATAATAGCATCATTTGCTGTTAAACCTACATCTTCAATTTTAACTACAAGAAAAACTATTAATAAATTCGGAAAAAATACGACAATATCAGTTAAAGGGAGACATGACCCTTGCGTAGGAATAAGAGCTGTTCCAGTTGGAGAAGCTATGATGAATTGTGTTTTATTAGACCACTACCTAATGAATCAGGCTCAGTGCAGATAAATAATTAGTTTTTTACTACTCTAATCGAATCCTTATTAAATAAAACTTCTAAAACTTTTTTTGTAATTTGTGGACTATTAAGTCCAGCAATATCATACATATTTTTTTGATTATCTTGCTCTATGAATTCATCTGGAAGAGTCATAGATCTAAATTTTAAACCTTTATCAAATATTCCTTTTTCAGCTAATAAATTTTTAACATGGGATCCAAACCCTCCAATAGAGCCTTCCTCAATTGTAATCATTAATTCATGTTCTCTTGCAGATTTTAAAATTAAATCTTCATCTAAAGGTTTAGCAAATCTGGCATCTATAATTGTTGTTGAAATACCCTTTGCTTTCAATTCTTCTGCAGCTACTTTACATTCCTCAAGTCTAGTTCCTAAACTCAACAAACAAACCTGAGTTCCTTGGTGAATAATTTTTCCTTTACCTATCTCTATTTTTTCCTCTATTGAAGGAAGTTCAACTCCAACACCTGTTCCTCTTGGATATCTTATTGCACAGGGTTTATCATTAATATCAACCGAAGTATTAATCATTTTTACTAACTCAGCTTCATCACTAGCTGCCATCACGATAAAATTTGGCAAAGTTGACAAATAAGTAATATCAAAAGAACCTGCGTGCGTTGATCCATCTGCACCAACTAATCCAGCTCTATCTATTGCAAATCTTACAGGTAGACTCTGTATTGCTACATCATGTACAACTTGATCATAGGCTCTTTGAAGAAAGGTAGAATAGATGGCGGCATAGGGTTTATATCCCTCTGTAGCAAGACCTGCAGCAAAAGTAACTGCATGCTGTTCAGCTATACCAACGTCAAACATTCTTTTTGGAAATTCCTTACCAAAGATATCCATACCTGTTCCACCTGGCATTGCCGCAGTTATTCCGACAATCTTACTGTCTTTTTTTGCATGTTTAACAAGTGTATTTGCAAATACTTTTGTATAAGCGGGTAAATTAGAACCACTCTTTTGTTGCTCTCCAGTTTCAACATTAAATTTTGATACTCCATGATAGTGATCGCTAGCTTTTTCAGCATAAGAATATCCTTTTCCTTTTTGAGTTTTAATATGTATCATAATTGGACCCTCATGCTTTGAGTCTCTAGCATTTCTTAAAATAGGGATAAGTGTGGAAAGATCATGTCCATCTATTGGTCCTGCATAATAAAAACCAAGTGAGCTAAATAGTGTTCCACCGGTGACAGCAGAACGAAAAAAATCTTCTGCCTTTCCAGCTTTAGCACTAAATCTTTTTGAAAAAGCTGAGGTGATTAATTTTAAAGTTTCTCTTAAGCTAAAATAGATTTTTCCAGTAAATAACTTTGCTAAATATGTTCTCATTGCACCTACTGGTTTTGCGATAGACATATCATTATCATTTAATATAACGATCATTTTAGTTTTTGATACGCCAGCGTTATTCATAGCTTCATATGCCATTCCTGCACTAATTGCACCATCTCCAATAACAGCTATTACGTTTGAAGATTTATTTTCTAATTTATTTGCTTCAGCCATGCCAAGTGCAGATGATATAGATGTGGAACTATGAGCTGCACCAAATGGGTCATACTCACTCTCAGATCTTTTAGTAAAACCTGATAAACCGTTGCCTTGTCTTAAGGTTGTAATTTTTTGTTTTCTTCCCGTTAAAATTTTATGTGGGTATGCTTGGTGTCCTACATCCCAAATTAATCTATCATTAGGTGTATCAAAAACATAGTGCAGAGCTACAGTTAGTTCAACAACCCCTAGACCTGCACCTAAATGTCCACCGGTTTTAGATACTGCACTGATCATTTCTTCTCTAACTTCATCAGCTACTTGTTGTAAATCATTTTCAGAAACTTTTCTTAAATCGGATGGAAAGTTAATATTATCTAAAAACTTGTAATTATTTTTCATTTATTTCTATTCAATATAAATTCTAATGTATCGTTTAAATTTTCTGATTTTGAACCATAAATTTTTAAATTTCTATTAATATCTAAAATAATCTTACCACAAAATTTGATTGAAGCATCATAGCCCAGTAAACTTATAAGTGTAGCTTTGCCTTTTTTTTGATCTTTTTTTGTTCTTTTCCCAGCAATTTTAGAATTACCTTTAAAATCTATTAAATCATCTGCTATTTGAAAAAGAAGACCAATATTAGAACCAATACTCTCAAAAAATTTTATTTCCTTAAGACTTTTCTCCTTAATGATTGCTGGTACTGCACAACAAAAACTAAAAAGTTTTCCTGTTTTTTTAATTTCCATATCTATAATTTGTTTTTTTGAAACTTTCTTTTTTTCAAAATCTAAATCTAAATATTGACCACCCGCTATACCCAAATGTCCTGAACACATAGAAAGTTTATCTACTAATTTAACTTTAATTTTGTCTCTCAACTTTAACTTAGAGCTAGTTAAAATTTCAAAAGCCATTGTTAATAATGAATTTCCAGCGAGGACAGCTGTCGATTCACCAAATTTAATATGAGCTGATGGTTTACCTCTTCTCATATTATCATTATCCATACATGGTAAATCATCATGAATAAGAGAATAAGCATGAATACATTCCACGGCAGCACCTATAGCAATTAGTGTGTGATAGTTAATTGAGAATAACGATCCAATATCAATTAATATTTTAGATCTAATTTTTTTTCCTCCAGGAAATAATCCATACTTCATTGCATAAATTAATTTGGAATTTTCTTGTTCCTGAATGTATTTTTTCAAGAATAAATTGGTATCTTTTGCAATTTTATTAAGTTGATTTTTCACTTTTTCTTAATGATATCCTTAATTTTTTTATTTGTATTTTCACTAATAGATCTCAAATTTTTTTGAAATTTTTTTTCAATTAAATTATTTAATTTTAGTAACTCTTGATAACTTTCTACAGAATTGTCTAGGTCATCTCTTTCTTCTAAAGATTTTATCATTTGATTTGCTTCATCTGTTAACTCTTCAAGCGTTCTATTATCATAATCGAGTGGTAAATTTTTATCTTTCATATATTAATCATTACTATTACATGAAAAATATTCAATCAAACATCAAAAAAGCGAAAAATTACTTAGATAAAAGTCATTGTGTAGCTGTTCCAACAGAAACTGTTTACGGACTCGCAGGTAACGCATACTCGGACACTGCTGTTAAAAAAATTTTTAACCTAAAAAGAAGACCTGCTAACAATCCACTAATTGTTCACTACTATAATTTAAAAAAAATTTCAGATGACTGTGAGATAAATGATAATTTTATTAAACTTTATAAAAAATTTTCTCCAGGACCAATAACATATATATTGAAGCTCAAAAAAAATTCTAAAATATCAAAGTTTGTAACTAATAATAAAAAAACAGTTGCTATACGATTTCCAAAACATCCTATATTTAGAAAATTACTCAAAAATTTAAAATATCCAGTTGCAGCACCAAGTGCTAATATTTCTTCAAGATTAAGTGCTGTAAAAGCGGCAGACGTCAAAGATGAATTTGGCAACAAAATAAAATTTATTTTGAATGGTGGCGTTTGTAAAATTGGTGTCGAGTCTACAATATTAAATGTAATAAATAAACCTAGATTACTAAGATATGGAGGATTGAGTGTTTCAAAGATTAAAAAAACTTTGAAACAAAAAATAATAATTAATATAAATTCAAAAGATAAAATTTCTCCTGGTCTTTTTCCTTTACACTATTCTCCAGGGTTACCTTTAAGAATGAATGCAAAAAAAAGCAAAAAAAATGAAGCTTTTGTACTCTTAAAAAAAAGAGAAAATATATCTAAAAATATTTATTATTTAAGCAAAACAAATAACTTAAATGAAGCTGCCAAAAATTTGTACAGTGTTTTGAGGAAAATAAAAAAAGATAAATATAAATCAATAGCTGTAGAAAAAATACCAAATGAAGGAATTGGAAAAACAATAAATGACAGACTCAAGAGAGCATCAAACTTCAAATGAAAAACTCAATAGAAGTAATAAATCTATCAAAATCATATAAGACTAAAAAAGCAGTTAATAATATAAATTTCAAAATTAATGAAAATGAAATAGTAGGACTGTTAGGTCCAAATGGTTGCGGAAAAACAACAACAATCGGAATGATACTAGGATTATTAAAACCCACAAGTGGCCAAGTCTTAATTAACGGTAAAAATATTGAAAATAATAAAATTTCAATTCTACACAAAATGAATTTTATTTCTCCCTACATTGAATTGCCTAAAAAATTAACAGTAAACCAAAATTTAATTGTATATGGGAAACTATATAATATTCAAAATTTGAATGAGAGAATTAATTTTCTCTCAGAAAAATTAAGATTGGGAGAACTTTTAAATAAAATTACGGGAGAGCTGTCATCAGGACAAAAAAATAGGGTAAGTCTTGCAAAAGCATTAATTAATGATCCTACTGTGCTCTTGTTAGATGAGCCAACTGCTGCTCTAGACCCCGAAACAGCAGATTTTATTAGAACCTTTTTAGAAAAGTATAAAGAAGAAAAAAAAATATCTGTTTTGCTGGCTTCTCATAACATGGATGAAGTAAAAAGATTATGTAATTCCGTTATGATGATGAAAGATGGTATAATCGTAGACAGTGGTACCCCAGAAGATTTAATAAAAAAATATGGACAAAAAAACTTGGAAGAAGTTTTTTTAGAAATTGTTAGGAAAGATAAATGAATATTACAAGAATATATGGATTATTTTTAAGGCATTTTTATTTAATTACTAGGTCGTTCCCGAGAATACTTGATTTAATATATTGGCCTTCTATCCAGATAACTCTTTGGGGTTTTATTTCCAATTTTTTTGCAGCACACAGTTCATACTATAGTGGAGCTGTTGGAGTTATATTGTCTTGTGCAATTCTTTATGATTTTCTTTTTAGAACAAGCATTGGTTTTAATATGTTATTTTTAGAAGAAATTTGGAGTAGGAATTTTACTAATTTATTTATTGCTCCAATGAAAATTAGTGAAATAATTACTGCACTTGTAATCACCGCTTTAATAAGAGCTTTAATCGGATTAATTCCAGCGATACTTTTAACCTCACCATTATTTGGCATATCTATATTAAACTTGGGATTACCATTAGCTTTTCTTTTTTTAAGTTTGTATATTTTTGGAATTACTTTGGGGCTTTTTGTATCAGCTGGGTTGCTAAGATTTGGGCCATCTTTTGAGAATATTGCGTGGTCTACAATGTTTTTATTGGCACCTTTTGGCTGTATCTATTATCCAGTTGAAATTTTACCTGAAATATTTCAATCAATAGCATACACATTGCCATTAGTTTATATATTTGAAGAAACCAGAAATATCTTAGTCAATGGAATTGTTAGCTATGAAAATATTCGTATCGCACTTTCACTAAATGCATTTTATTTTACAGTTGCTATAGCAACTTTTTATTTTTCGTTTGATAAAGCTAGAGAAAAAGGGACATTAATTAATATTGGAGAGTAAATGGTGCGCCTGCAAGGAGTCGAACCCTGAACCTCCAGAGCCGAAATCTGGCGCTCTATCCAGTTGAGCTACAAGCGCATTTAGTATTAATATTATATTTTATGGAAAAAAGCATTAATTTTATAGTTGAAGAAGAAGAAAAAAATTTAAGAGTAGATGTATTAATTAACAAAAGAGACGAAATTATTAGTAGAACCAGAGTTAAAAATTTAATTTTAAAAGAAAAATTAAAACTAAATAATGAAATAATTAAAAATCCATCTAAAAAAGTTTCGATTGGTGATGTTGTAAATCTTACGATTCCAGAACCAGAGATTGCATCTCTAAAACCTTATGATTTTAAATTAAATATTGTTTATGAAGATTCTGATTTATTAGTAATTGATAAACCTTCAGGAATTATAATGCATCCTGGAGCAGGAAATTATGACAAAACAATTGTAAATGCATTAATGCATTACAATAAAGAATCTTTATCAACTATTGGGGATGAATTAAGACCTGGAATTGTGCATAGAATTGATAAAAATACTTCAGGTTTAGTTGTTGTAGCAAAAAATAATGAGACCCATGAAAATTTATCAAAACAATTCAGTAAGCACACAATTATTAGAGAATACCAACTTTTAATATGGGGAAAGCTAAGACCATCTTTTGGTAGGATAGAAACATTTATTACTCGTAGTTCAAAAAATAGACAACTTATGGAAGTGAGTAGTTCAAAGGGTAAGAAAGCTGTAACAAACTATAAAACAATTGAAATTTTCGAAAATAAAAAAATACCAACATTAAGTTTAGTTGAATGCAAATTAGAAACTGGTAGAACTCATCAAATAAGAGTGCACATGAACTATAAAGGAAATAGTTTAGTTGGTGATGACAAATATAAAAAAAAATATAAAAAATTAAAAAACGTTGATTTTGACATTCAAAATTCAATTACAAATTTAGACAGACAATTTCTACACGCAAAGACTTTAGGCTTTCTTCACCCTAGAACTCAGAAAGAGCTGATTTTTACCTCAATTTTGCCTCAAGAACTAAATAATATTTTAAAAATGCTTAGAAACACTGAAGAATAAATTATTGAAAATTAAGTATAATTAACTAAATAAACTCTGCTATGAGCACAACTATGAGCAACAATCTTCCTACACTATCCAATGAGGGTGGTCTTTCTGCATATTTAGAACAGATTAAAAAATTCCCAATGTTGGCCGCAGAAGAAGAATATATGTTAGCCAAAAATTGGAAAACAACTGGAAATATTAAAGCTGCTGAAAAATTAGTAACTAGTCACTTAAGATTAGTTGCAAAAATTGCTATGGGATACAAGGGTTATGGTCTGCCAATTAATGAAATGATTTCAGAAGGAAATGTTGGTTTGATGCAGGCTGTTAAAAAATTTGAACCTGAAAAAGGTTTTAGATTAGCAACTTATGCTATGTGGTGGATTAAAGCGTCCATCCAAGAATATATTTTAAGGTCTTGGAGTCTTGTAAAAATTGGAACAACAACTGCTCAAAAAAAATTATTTTTCAATTTAAAAAAAATTAAAAACCAAATATCTCCTGAAACTGAAGGTGATTTAAGGGATGAACACGTAAACCATATTGCTAACAAACTAGATGTGAGTAAAGAAGAAGTTGTTTCAATGAACAGAAGACTTTCTGGAAAAGAGTTTTCATTGAATGCTCAAGTTGGAGAGGATGGTGATGAATGGCAAGACTGGTTAGTAGACAAAGAGCTTGATCATGATTTAAAATTTGCTCAACATGAGGAAATGGAGCAAAGAAAAGACTTATTAAAAGATTCTATTACAGTGCTTAATGATAGAGAAAGAGAGATATTGTATTCAAGAAGACTAAATGATGATCCAACAACCCTGGAAGATTTAAGTAAAAAATATAAAATAAGTAGAGAAAGAGTTAGACAAATAGAAAATAAAGCATTTGAAAAACTTCAAAAACAAATGTTACTTCTAGCTAAATCAAAAAATTTATTACCAGCGAATTAAGCTTCAAAAGGATTTTCAATTAAAATAGTATCATCTCTTTCAGGACTAGTAGAGACGCTAGATATTTTTGCACCAATAAAATCTTCTACTGCAAAAATATATTTTTTTGCATTATCAGGTAAGGAGTCCATATTTTTAATTCCACTAGTAGACACTTTCCAGCCTGGAAAAGATTTGTAAATTGGTTTTATTTTAATTTGATCCTCGACAGCAGCAGGCAAATAATCTAATTTTTCTCCATCGAGTTCATAAGCAACGCACATTTTAATTTCATCTAACTCATCAAGAACGTCCAATTTTGTTAAAGCTATACCATCTATACCTGAAACTTTAATTGTTTGTCTTACTAGAACACCATCAAACCAACCACATCTTCTTTTTCGACTTGTAACAGTTCCAAATTCTTTTCCACGTGTACCCAAAAGTTCACCAACTTCATCAGTTAGTTCTGTTGGAAAAGGTCCTTCCCCTACTCTTGTTGTATAAGCTTTTGTAATTCCTAAAACATAGTTTATTGAATTAGGGCCACATCCTGTTCCAGTAGCTGCGCTCGAAGCAACTGTATTAGATGAAGTTACAAAAGGATAAGTTCCATGATCTACATCAAGTAAAATACCTTGGGCACCTTCAAATAAAATTTTCTTTTTTTGCTTTTTAAATTGGTCAATTTTAAGCCATACAGGCTGTGAAAATTTTAATATTTTAGGAGCAATTTTAAGTAAATCAGATTTAAGTTGATCTTTTTCAAAAATTTTTTTTCCAAGTCCTTTTCTAATTGCGTTATGGTGTATCAATACAGAATCTAATCTTTGATCTAAATTTTTTTCCGATCTTAAATCCATAACCCTTATTGATCTTCTTCCTACTTTATCCTCATAAGCAGGTCCAATTCCTCTTCTGGTAGTTCCTATCTTACTTTTTCCTGCTGTGTCTTCTCTAATTTCATCCATTTCTCTATGGAAAGGCAAAATCAGATTTGCCGATTCTGATATTATAAAATTATCTACATCTACTTCTACTCCTTTAGATTTTATCTCTTCAATTTCTTCCAATAAGGCCCAAGGATCTACAACAACACCATTACCAATTATTGATATTTTACCTTTTCTAACAATACCAGATGGAAGTAATCTTAGCTTATAAGTAACGCCATCAATAACAAGAGTGTGGCCCGCATTATGACCACCTTGAAATCTAATAACTACATCTGCCTGTTCAGATAACCAATCAACAATCTTACCTTTTCCTTCATCGCCCCATTGAGATCCAACAACAACTATATTTTTCATTAATTAAATTTTTTATTTACTTTTATAGAAATGAGATGGTTAATTGGACCATGACCTCTTCCATAATTTGGGTTTGTTTTAATAGCTGAATTTACATACTTAATTCCAAGCTCACAAGATTTCTTTGCTGGTTTTCCACACGACACAAATGTAGTGACTGCACTTGATAAAGTACAACCTGTACCATGAGTATTGTTTGTTTTGTAACGCGTACTGTTAAAAATCTTAATATCTTTTTTATTAACAAAAACATCCTTAACTATTTTATTTTTTGAATGTCCTCCTTTAATAAGTACATTTTTAGCTCCAAATTCCATAAGCTTGTTTGCAGCGTAAATCATATCTTCAACAGATATGATTTTTGTTTCAGTCAAAATTTCAGCTTCAGGAATATTAGGAGTAACTAGTGAAACTTTTTTTATTAATTCCGATTTTAATAACTTTATTGCTTTATTATCTATTAATTTAGCACCACCTTTTGCAACCATGACGGGGTCTAAAATAATATTTTTAACTTTAATTAAATTTAAAGCCTTAATTACCATCTTGATAACATTAGATGAGTGTAACATCCCTATTTTGATTGCATCAGGCTTAATATCTTTGGAAGTAAAAACAATTTGATTGAAAATTTCTTTTGGATTGATACCTACTATTGATTTTACACCTGTAGTATTTTGAATTGTAACTGCAGTTATAGCTGTCATCGCATAAGAACCTAGAGCTGTAACAGTCTTAATATCAGCTTGTATACCAGCTCCACCAGATGAATCTGAACCTGCAATAATTAAAATTTTCGAATTTGGTTTCAATTTATTTTATTTTTTTGGATATCATGTTTACACATCTGGATAAAAGTATTTTATTTTCACTTTCTGCCATCACTCTAATTTTAGATTCTGTTCCTGATTTTCTAACTAAAACTCTTCCTTGACCATTAATTAATTTTTCTGAAAGTTTTATAACTTTTTTTATTTCAGGTTTATTAATAATATTTTTATCTTTAACAGTTATATTTTCTAATAATTGAGGAGTTTTTTTAAAACTCTGAAAAAATTCACTCGTTTTTTTACCTTTTCTCAGAGCAAAAAGAACTTCTAAAGCTACAAGCAGCCCATCTCCGGTTGTTGCAAATTTACCTAAAATAATATGTCCTGATTGTTCACCACCTAAATTAAATTTAAATTTTCGCATTTTTTCTTTAACATATCTATCACCTACATTAGCTCTTAAAAATTTTATTCGATTTAATTTTAAATATTTTTCTAATCCATAATTTGACATTAGTGTTCCAACAACACCACCTTTTAGCATTTTTTTATTTTTCCATCTTGTTGCTAAAGCAGCTATTATTTGATCACCATCTACAATGTTACCTTTTTCATCGCACATTATAATTCTATCAGCGTCTCCATCTAAAGAAATGCCAATATGAGCTTTATATTTTTTTACAGCTGTTCTAATTTTTCTTGGAAAAGTTGAACCGCAATCTTTATTAATGTTCAAACCATTTGGCTTTACACCTATCGCTATAACTTTAGCACCTAATGATCTTAATAATTCAGGCCCTGCTTTATAACCAGCACCATTGGCACAATCTATGACAATTCTTAATCCTCTTAAATTGAACTCTTTTGTGAAATTTTTTTTTAATATTTTAATATATTGTTTAGTTCCTGTTTCTAACCTTTTAACTCTTCCTAACTTTTCAGGACTAGAAAGGTTATTTGATATTTTTTTATCTATAAGAGCTTCTATTTTTTTTTCTATTTTATCTGATAATTTCATTCCATCAGGACCAAATAATTTTAATCCATTGTCGTAATGAGGATTATGAGAAGCTGTAATCATAATACCCATATTGGCCTTCATTTCTTTTGTAAGCATAGCCAATCCATTAGTTGGTAAAGGGCCCAAAGTGTAAACATGCATGCCAGCAGAAGCCAAACCAGAAACAAGCGCTGGTTCGAGTGTATATCCTGACAATCTTGTATCTTTTGCTATTATTGCTGTTTGTTTTTTTTTCTTTTGGGATTTAAAATATGTACCACTAGCTAGTCCAAACTTAAAAAACATATCTCCATTAATATTTTTGCTATTAACGGCTCCTCTTATTCCATCTGTTCCAAAATATTTTTTTGCCATTATTTATTTGTTATCTCTTTGAAAACTTTAATTGCTTGCATAACTTCATTAACATCATGAATTCTTAAAATCTGAACTCCTTGTGTCATCAAATATAATGATGACGATATTGTTCCTCCAATTCTAGTAAAGCTATCATTTTTTTTGGAAATATCTCTAATAAATCTTTTTCTAGAATTTCCTACAAGTATAGGAAATCCTAATGAATGAAAAATAGAAACACTTCTGATTAAATTCATATTATGTTTCAGTTTTTTTCCAAACCCGATTCCAGGGTCTAAAATTATATTGTTATGTTTAATACCTTTAGACCTTAGAAGTTTTATTTTCTCCTCAAAAAAATCATAAATATCTAGTAATTCATTATTATATTTTGGATTTTTTTGCATATTTTCTGGTGTTCCAAGCGTGTGCTGAATGACAAAAGGAACTTTATTTTTTTTTAATACGTTTATTGTTTCTGTATCAAAACTTAAGCCTGAAACATCATTAATTAGTTTTACACCTAATTTAATTCCATTTTTCATTATATCAGATTTTCTAGTATCCAAAGAAATCGGAATTTTTTTTACAATAGATTTTAAGATTTCATTAATTCTTTTCCATTCATCTTCTTTATTTACTGTCTTTGAACCTGGTCTTGTTGACTCTCCTCCAACATCGATTAAATCTGCGCCATCGTTATATAGTTTAAAAGCATGACTTATTCCTCTTTGTTTTGTATTAAATTTTCCTCCATCAGAAAAACTATCAGGGGTAAGATTTAAGACACCTAGTATATTTGGAACTTTTTTAAATTCTAAGTTAGAAAAATTTTTTTTTTTAGTTTTAATTTTTTTTAAATCTAAATTAACTTTTTTCTTTAAATCATTTGGTAAATATTTTATTTGATTAATTGAAATTTTTTTCTTTGATTTTCTAGTTATTATTTCAATATGATCAAACGATATTTCCCTAATTTGATGTAATGGTATAGCTTTTTTTTTACTTACTAAAATTTTTGATTGATTACCATAATAGAAATTACACGCTCTTGTGTAATATCTTTGCATTATAAATTAATGAACAATTTTTGGTTTTAGACCCATGGCTCCTAAAGCCGATTCATGATCATCTTTTGAGTCTTGATTTTCTAAAATTTTATCTTTTGGATATAAGTTTTTGTTAATTATGTTCTCAATCTCTTCACCTGTTAAGGTTTCGTAAGTAATTAATGCTTTAGCAATTTTATGTAGATCGTCAATTTTCTCAGTCAAAATTTTCTTTGCTTGATTATATCCTTCGTCGACTAGTTTCCTAATCTCCTTATCAATTTTTTGAGCAACTTCTTCAGAAACTGATTGTGTTTGAGTAACCGATCTACCTAAGAAAACTTCCTCTTGATTTTCTCCATATTCAACTGGACCCATCTCCTCACTCATACCATATTTAGTTACCATCGCTCTTGCAAGTTGAGTAGCTTGATTAATATCTGAACCACTTCCTCCACCTGCTCCTGTAGAAATGTTATCTTTTCCAAAAATTAACTCTTCTGCAACTCTTCCTCCAAAACAAACTGCTAGTCTAGCTTTTAAATATTTGATTGAATATCCATGTTTATCTCTTTCTGGTAAATTCATAACCATTCCCAAAGCTCTTCCTCTTGGAATGATAGTGGCTTTGTGAATTGGATCGTAACTAGGCATATTAAACGAGACTAAAGCATGACCACCTTCGTGATATGCGGTAAGTTTTTTTTCATCCTCAGTCATCACCATTGATCTTCTTTCAGCACCCATTAATACTTTATCTTTTGCCTCTTCAAATTCTAATAAAGTTACAATTCTTTTATTTTTTCTAGCTGCTAATAAAGCAGCTTCGTTAACTAAGTTAGCTAAATCTGCTCCTGAAAAACCGGGGGTCCCTCTTGCAATAGTTCTTAAATTTACATCGGGTGCCATCTTAATTTTTTTCACATGGACTTTTAAAATTTTTTCTCTTCCAATAATATCTGGGTTTGAAACAACTACTTGTCTGTCAAATCTTCCAGGTCTTAATAGTGCTGGATCAAGTACATCAGGTCTATTTGTTGCTGCAATTATGATAACTCCCTCATTAGTATCAAACCCATCCATCTCTACTAATAATTGGTTTAAAGTTTGCTCTCTTTCATCATTACCTCCACCTAAACCTGCACCTCTACTTCTTCCAACTGCATCTATTTCATCAATGAATATTATGCACGGAGAATTTTTTTTACCTTGTTCAAACATATCTCTTACTCTTGATGCTCCAACACCAACAAACATTTCAACAAAATCTGAACCAGAGATGGTAAAGAAAGGAACTCCTGCTTCACCTGCAATAGCTCTTGCTAACAAAGTTTTTCCTGTTCCTGGAGGTCCAACCAATAAAGCACCTCTAGGTATCTTTCCACCAAGTCTACTAAATTTTTTAGGGTCTTTTAAAAATTCTACAATTTCTTCTACTTCTTCTTTTGCCTCTTCTACTCCAGCAACATCATTAAATGTTACTTTGCCTTTAAGTTCATTCATCATCTTAGCTTTTGACTTGCCAAATCCCATTGCTCCACCTTTTCCACCTTGCATCTGTCGCATAAAAAATATCCAAACAGCAATTAATAAAAGCATTGGGAACCAAGAAAGTAATACACCAAATAAAGATGGCATTTTTTCTTCTAACGGAGCTGCTGAAATACTTACTCCTTTATCTGATAATTTTTCAATTAAATTTGGATCGTTTGGAGCATAAGTTGAAAATGAATTTCCATTCGAGTAAACACCCTTGATGTTGTTTCCCTGTATCTCAACTTTTAAAACTTCTCCATTTTCAACTGAAGTTAAAAAATCTGAAAAAATTATTTGATTTCCTCCTCTAATATTTGATTGAGGATTTTTAAACATGTTATAAAGACCAATGGTTAAAAAAACTATTATTCCCCACATAGCCAGATTTTTAAAATTCATGGTGTAAAGATAAGAATTATTGCAAATTAAACAAGTGACAAAATAACTATAAATTTAGTGATATTAACGCTCTTTATATACAATTACAGTTTTCTTGATTTTTTTTATTACACAATTTCCAAGTGTAGACTTAAAAGTAATTTTACTCTCTAGATTTTCTAAAATATTGGTAATTTTTTTACCTCTGGGCGGAAAATACTTTTTCCCAACTAATTGTAAGATTTTTGAAAATGACCTGAACAAAACTTCTTGAGGAAAGTTAAAAAATTCTTCTTTTAATACAACTTTATTGTGAGAAATAATCGAATTTTCTTTTAAATTTTTTTCACAAAAAAACTGGATTGATTGGTCGACACTTTTTAAATTATTAATTGATAATTTAAATTTACTTTTATCTAAACCTTCACTTTCAAGATTTTTAATTAAATTTCTTACTCTCACTCTTGTAAAAATTTCATCTTCATTTGAAGGGTCTTCTATATATTTATTAAACACCTTTTTAGAGATGAGGATTAAATCTTTTTTTTCAACGTTTATTAAAGGTCTTAAGATATTTACATTATTCATCATAGACGTTTTATCTAAAGATACTATACCCTTTAAACCACTTCCTCTTAAAAGCCTTATAAAGAAATTTTCATAAACATCATCTTCATGATGACCAAATAGAATGTTATTAATCTTAAATTTTTTTGATTGATTAATTAAGAGATTATATCTTTTTTTTCTTGCAAGAGATTGAATATTATTTTTGGGTTTTTTCCCATTCCATTTTAAAATATCTAAATCTATAGAAAAATCCTTCAAAAGATTTTTTACAAATAAAGCTTCTACAGATGAATTATTTCTCAATTTATGATCAACTAGAAAATATTTTACTTTTAAAGATTTTTTAATTGAATAAATTTTTGAAAAAAAAGCTAAAGCAAGACTATCGGGGCCACCTGATACAGCAACTGTAAAATTGTTATTTAAATTTAAATTATCTTCAAATTTATTATAGATTTTATAAATTCTTTTATCTCTTAACTTATTAAGAAGTTGTTTATGAATCTTGCTTGACGCATTCAAATTTTTTAGACTCATATTTTGCTTTTTGTATTACAGACTGATTTGCATTCGGATATTGCAACTCTACACCATTAATCATCTTACAGCCTTGATCTTTTTCACCAATTTGAACCATTGAAACTCCAAGTTTTAATAAATTTATTGGAGCTTTCTTTCCTTTTGGATATTTTTGATAACCTTCTAGATAAGCTGAAGCAGCATCAGTATAAAGTTGTCTTATTCTGAAAGTTTCTGCATACCAATATTGAGCACTACCTGCTAATTCATCTTCAGGATTTGATAATACAAATTCTCTAAAAGCTCTTTCGGCTGTACTGTAATCTCCAACTTTTAAGAAACTTGTTGCAAATTCATATTGTTCTTTTGTAGTTAAATCTATTGGTAAAATTTTATCTTCAGCTTGAAAAGTTTCTTCTACAATGGAAGCGGTAGTGTCAACTGATTGAATCTGTTGATTCTTCTCTGAAGTTTCCATATCTTTATAAGAAATTGTACCTAACTCCTGAGGCTGTGAGCTTCCAGGTAGAATTTGCTTTTCAATTTTGGGCGCAGAACTCAGTTGTTGACTGCTGTCAATTACATTAACAGAACTTAAATCATTTTCTATATCTTGAAACCTTATCTGATTATCAGATTGTAGCTTGGATACTCTATTTGAAAGTTTATCAAGCTTAAAATTAATTTCCTCAAATTTATTAGTAAGTTCTCTAAACTGCTCCTCTACCTCTGATAACTTTAATAAATGTCTAGTCAAAACATCCTCAGAATTATTATCGAGACTTGATACTGATTGATTATTTGTTGTACTTTCTATTTCAATTGATCCTGAGTAAACGGCTCTTTCGAGAGTTTTTAAATCTTTTTTAATTAAATCTAAAATTTCATAAATATTGTGGTTATCTGAGTAAGCAATTCCTGAAAAAAAGAAATTTAGTATTATTATTAAATTAAATGATGTTGATCTAAAAAGTGATCTCATTAAATTTTTATATGATTATAAAAAGGCAAAAAAAAGACCCTAAAAGTTTTAAATTTTAGGGTCTTTTTTAAAAATTCTCTAGTTTGCTTTAACAGTAACTGATCTTCTGTTTTTAGACCATGCTAAAGGATTTGATCCTGAATCAACAGGTCTTTCTTTACCATAACTGATTACAGTAATTCTGTCTGATGAAACACCATAAGTCATTAGATAATCTTTTGCAGCATTAGCTCTTCTTTCACCAAGTGCTAAGTTATATTCTCTTGTACCTCTTTCATCTGCATGACCTTCTAAAACTACTGTGATGTTAGAATTTTCTCTTAACCAAGCTGCTTGGGCTCTTAATGTTTCTCTAGAAGCAGTTGTTAATATAGACTCATTTGTTGCAAAGAACACTCTATCAGCAACACCGTCTGCTAAATATTTTACGCTATCTGTTCCAACGTAAACATCACCTTGCATTTGACCTGCAATTTTTTCAATCTTAGTTACTTCTTCTTTTTTAGTTTCTTCTTTTGGTGCCTCTTTTTCAACGGCTACTTCTTTTTTAGTTGCACACGCTGTTAAAATTATCCCAGCAGAAATAACTAGTAACGTGTTTTTGAAAATTTTGTTTAATCTCATTAATTTGCTCCTTGCTGCTTTTTCAAATAATACTTTTTTCACAACTAAATAGATGTTTCAACCCAAAAAATCAAGAAATTTAATAGTTTTTAACGATAAATTGATATTAATTACTTAATAAAGACGACCAAGATGGGTCGGACGCATCTGTCTCAGTTGTAATCAATCTTTCATTGTAACCAGTTAAATCAATAGACCACAATTTAGCAGAAAAACCTTCACCTTTAGAATTAGTTTTTGTTTCTCTATAAAATATCAAAACTCTCCCATTGGGTGACCAAGATGGGGCCTCTTGATAATAGTTTTCTGTTAACAATCTTTCACCAGTTCCATCTGTTCTCATCACTCCAATATAAAATTTTCCTTTATGTAATTTTGTAAACGCTATCAAGTCACCTCTAGGAGACCAAACTGGTGTTCCGTACAAACCATTACCAAATGAAATTCTTTTCACATCACTTCCATCATTTTTCATGACATAAATTTGTTGGTAACCACTTCTGTCAGAGTTGAAAGTTATATATTTTCCGTCTGGAGAATAAGAAGGTGATGTATCAATTGAGGGATGATTGGTTATTCTCTCTACCAATCGAGTTTCTAAATTCATCGTATAAATATCTGATTTTCCATCTTTTGCGAAACTCATGATTATTTTTTTACCATCAGGTGAAAATCTAGGAGCAAATGTCATTCCAGGAAAATCTCCCACAACTTCCTGCGTTCCTGTTTCAATATCTAAAAGATAAACTCGTGGCATATTTTTAAAATAAGATAAATAAGTAACCATTTGACTTGCAGGATTAAATCGTGGAGTAAGCACAAGTTCATTTCCTAAAGTTAGAAATTTATTATTAGCACCATCTTGATCCATGATAGCTAATTTTTTTATTCTTTGCGTTTTTGGTCCTTCTTCAGCTACATAAATTATTCTTGTATCAAAATACCCTTTTTCTCCTGTTAATCTCTCATACACTTTATCTGATATGATATGACCAACTCTTCTCCAATTTGTTGGTACCGTTGTAAACGCTAAAGCCATTATCTCTTTTGCGGCAAGCACATCCCAAAGTCTAAACTCAACTCTTAATTTATCATTAATAAAATTTACTTTACCGGTAATAAGAGCTTGAGCTTTAATTAAATTCCAATCCTCAAATCTTGGTTTTAAATTTGCTATATCTGGAGCCTGTAAAAATGCTTTTTTATCTAAGGGATTAAATAAACCTGAGGTTCTTAAATTATTTTCAACAATTAGTGATATTTCAGATCCAATGTTCTCTTTATCTAAAATCTGTTCAAAATTCTTTCTAGATGTTTCATCTATTGACAATGGGGAGACTGCAAGTGGAAGAGGGTTTAAGTTCCCCCTTGTGATATCAACTTCAATTAATGCTAAAGCTTTTATTGGAAAAAAAACAAAAATAAAAATTATAAATTTTTTAATCATAAATTATTTATACTAACCTCCTAACATCTCTCTTGCATCAAAATTTAATTGTAATTCTTTCCATCTCTCATAGCCAGAAGCTGGAACTCTTAAAGGTTGACATAATCTTACTGCTCTTAAGGCACTTTCTGCTAAGACTTTATAAAAACCTTGTCCAGGTTTATTCATTCTAGCATGATCCAATATCTCAGTTTTTGTGACTGAACCATCTGGTTTAAGTTTTAATTTTATTCTGACTAGTAAATTTTCATCATATGGCAAACCTAAAGGTATGCTCCAACAACCAAATATTTGGGCTTTTAAAGCATCTTCCTCACTTAGAGTAAGCTTAGAGTTTTCAACGTTTCTTACTTGATCTTGTGTAACATCATTATTGATTTTCACTTTTTCCGCTGTTTCTTCTTTTGATTTATCTATCAATGCAGCAATGTTATTTGGATCAAATAAATCTTTTTTTTCAAACTCAGATACTTGCTTTACTTCATTATCTACCTTTTCTGGATTTTGTTTTTTTTCCTCTTTAGTCTTTAATTTTTTTACCTCTTTATCTGGCAAAGGGACAGCTTCGGGATTTTGTTTTTCTATCGTTTTGTTTTTTTTCTCTGAAACAACAGTCTTGGTTTTAGTTTTTTTTACTTTTTTGGGTGGAGCTTGTTCTGAAACAAGTTTTTTTTCTTTTTCTTTTACTTTTTCAATAATTTTTTTTGCTTTAGGCGCAAAAGGAATATTTGTTTCTTCTGTTATTTGAATTAATTCAACAGAAACTATGGGTGGAAGGTCTATTGGTTTTTTTGACAGAAAAGGCAAACTTAAAGCTGTAAGGACAACTAAAGATATGTGTAAAGCTGAGGATATAGCTATACTACTACTCTTCACTGTAACTACCTTTGTTTAAGGGGCTCAGAGATTAGCGCAACCTTTGTAAAACCAGATCCAGATAATAAACCCATTATCTCTAAAACTCTTCCATAGTTTATTGTTTTATCACCTCTTACATAAATTCTTGTGTCAGTTCTATTTTTTGAAACAGCTAAAACTTTAGCAATTATATTGTCATACTCTACTTTTGATTCTTGAATAAAAATTTCACCTTTCGCATTAATAGAAAGTGTTAAAGGTTCTGTTTCCTCAGGCAAAGAATCTGCTGAACTCTCAGGTAGATCAACCTGAACACCTACTGTTAAAAGCGGTGCAGTGACCATGAATATAATTAATAGAACCAACATCACATCAACAAAAGGTGTTACGTTAATCTCACTCATTGGTTCTTTTGATGAGCGATTTAATTTAAAAGCCATTTAAATTATTGTTAAAAATCTTTTTGAAAAATTCTCTAATTTTTCTAAGTATTTTTTTGCGTCAGTATTAAATTTATTATAAGCAACTACCGCAGGTATCGCAGCTAACAATCCTAATGCAGTAGCAAACAACGCTTCGGCAATACCAGGCGCAACTATTGCAAGACTAGTATTTCTAGAAATAGCAATTGACTGAAAAGAATTCATAATTCCCCAAACTGTTCCAAATAATCCAATAAATGGTGCGGTTGAACCAACAGTTGCTAAAAAAGTAAATCCTTTTTCAATCTTTGACATTTCTTTTTCTATTCCACCCTCAAGGAAGGCTGTCATTCTTTCACTCAAATTTGTTTTAGATTTTTTCTTTAGTAAGTTTTCCATGGCATTTTGGAATACTAAAGACATTGGGTCTTCTAAATTATTTGGTAAACTATTATAAAAATTTTCAGCAGATTTAGAGTTCCAAAATTTTTCTTCAAATTCCTCTGAAGATTTATTTATTTTTTTAAATAGTCTATATTTTTCTATAATCACCGCCCATGAGTATACTGAGCATAGTATTAAGCTAATCATTACTGCTTTAACAATTATGTCTGCTTTTAAAAATAAACTAAGAAGTGAAAAATCTGTATTTGTTCCTAAGTCTATTGCATTTGCGGCTATGTCTGCTTCCATAATCACTCATCACACTTAATTGTGTCATGAATTTGACTATATAATTTTAAAGATTAGTCATTTTTATATGTTTCATTAAAATAACTAGCTATCAGAATTGCATCAGCTTTATTGGAGTCTTTTTTTTTAGATAAATTTGAGGAAAAATAAGGAAATATTTCAATAGCTCTTGTCCTGCTAGCATCCTTTTCTGAATTAATTAAATTAAAATATTTTTTCCATTTTGCAGGTCTTACAAAATAAATTGGTAACTGCATTGCACTGCAAATACCTTTTAAAATTCCAAAAGATTGACCAAAATTAAACATACTAGTTACACCTTGACCTGGCATAGCTGAAACTTGTTCTATAACAACTTTAATATTTTTTTTTTCATATGTTTTTATTCTAAAAGAAATTTCATTATATATTTGAGATCCGTTCACTTGCTTTTTATTTTTTTTCCCTTCGGTCATTGTTGGCATCTCAAGCACATCTTTAATTATTCCATCCTCTAAAAAACATATAGATCCTGATATTCCTGGATCAATTCCTATTATTAACATTAAATATTTCCCAAATTTACGTTTGAAAAAACGTTCTGAACATCATCGTCATCTTCTAGATTTTCTAAAAATTCAATCACACTCTCTTTTTCATCATTTTGAATATCAACACTATTGATTGGCACCCACTCAATCTCTGTGGAAATAAAATTTGCAATTGTATTTTCTAAATTTTTTTTAACATTATAAATTTCATTTGAAACACACTGAACTTCATGAAATTCCTGGTGAGAAATACATTCCTCTGCACCAGCTTCTATAGCCAATTCAAAAATTTTGTCTTCTGATATTTCATTTTTATCAATCTTTATTATCCCAAGTTGTTTAAAGTTATGAGATGCTGATCCTTGCGTACCTAAACTTCCACCAGATTTTTGAAAAATGGTTCTCACATTGGAAGCTGTTCTATTTTTATTATCAGTTAAAGTTTCAACAATTACAGCAATTTTATTTGGTCCAAATCCTTCATATCTCAAATTTTCAAAATTTGCACCAGATGCAGCAGAAGATTTATCTATTGCCCTTTCAATATTATCTTTTGGCATATTTGCTGATCTAGCAGCCTGTACTGCTGATCTTAATCTTGGGTTCATTGCAGGATCTTTGTCTCCGAGCTTTGCAGCTACAGTAATTTCTTTAGACAACTTTGAAAAAATTTTTGAACGTTGCTTATCAGCTTTTCCTTTTTTATGTTTAATACCTGCCCAATGAGAATGACCTGCCATATATAAATTAAATATTTTTTAGTTTATCTCCAAATATATAACTATTAATGTTTTTAGCTAAACCAGTATTTATATCACAATCAACAATAACACCAGACAAAGTCCCTTCCCCAACTGCTGGAAAATGTTTGACCGAGTCTTTTTTTAGAAATCTGTTTAAGGAATTTTCTTTGTCCATCCCAATTACAGAGTCATAATCCCCACACATACCAGCGTCTGTCTGGTATCCAGTACCATTGTTTAGTATTCTTGCATCATTAGTTGGAATATGAGTGTGAGTTCCAACAACTAACGTTGCATGACCATCAAAAAAGTGACCTATAGCATTTTTCTCACTAGTAATTTCACCATGAAAATCAACCACTAATAAATCGTAGTCATCTTTTAATTTATACTCACTTAAAAATTTTTTTGAAGTTTCAAAAACATCATCACACTTTTTCATAAAAACATTGCCCATAAGGTTAAGTACACCGATTCTAATATTTTTATCAGTTTTGAAAATTTGAAATCCTCGGCCCGGTGCAGGTTCAAAAAGGTTTTTAGGACGTAACAATCTCTCTTCTTTTTCTATGTACTTCATGATTTCTTTTTGATCCCATACATGATTACCAGTTGTTATTACGTTAACACCACAGTTATAGAAATCTTTGCAAATTTCCTCCGTCAAACCAACCCCTTGAGCTGCAGCATTTTCACCATTAGTAATAACAAAATCAATTTTTTTTGTTTTAATTTCACTAAGTAAGCTACTTGTAAGTTTAGAGCACCCCGAAATACCAACAACATCGCCTAAAAATAAAATTCTCAAAATATTAAACCTTTTTCAGTAATTATTAAATCAAGCTTCTTATCATAATTATCAACTGGTACTTCTTTTAATTCTTGAAAAGAAAAGGCAAATCCTACTTTAAATACCTTTTTTTTAATTTCAATTTTTTCAATATAACGATCATAAAAACCACCTCCATAACCTAAACGATTAAAATATTTATCAAAAGCTAATAGTGGAACTAGTAATATATCTGGATAAACTTTCTTTTGAGATAATGGTTCAATAATCCCGTATTTGTTTATCTTTAATGGATTATCTTTGGACCATTCATAAAAGTCCATTTGGTTGTTTTTCTTGATGATCGGTAATGAGGTAATTTTTTTATTTTTACTAAATAAATTTAAAACTTCTAAATCATCTATTTCATGATTGCATGGATAATATCCTCCAACAATTTTTGTTTTAAGCTTATTATCGCTTAGAAATTTAATTAATTTTAAAGAATTAATTTTCAAATTTTCTTGAAAATTTTTTTTTCTAAGTGATGTAATCTTTCTTCTTAATTTAGATTTATTCACAAATTTATTGAGATAAATTTTCTTGTTTTGCTTTTTCGACAAAACTTGAAATTTTCTCTGCAGCAGTATCAATTAAATCTTCATATTTTTTTTGATTAGTTTCAATCTCGATTTTTAATTTTTCATGATTTAAATTTAACTCTTTTATTTCATCCTCTTTTTTATCTTTATATTCATAAATTAGAGTTTTTAATTCTTTAAATTTATTTGATAAATCTTTTAATTCTTGTTTCTTTTGTTCAACTTTCTTTTTTGTTTCGTAGTATTCATCCATTATTTTAACTGCTGTAATTAATAAAAGTTTATTCTCTCCTAAATTACCAAGATCATTTTTTAAATGATTAAATTTTTGATTTATTTGAATTAACAATTCCTCTAGATGTTCCTCTTGTCCATCATCACAAGATAGTAGAAACTCTTTATTATTAAATTTAATACTTACATTTGCCATTTATCAATCTCTTCCAACAAAGTATCTGTTTCTTGATTTAATTCATCAATTTTCTCTGAAAACTCTATTTGTTTTCTTTCTTCCGCCTTTTCTTTACTTCTGAACTCATCTAATCTTTTAGACAAAATTTCGTTCTTATCTATTAGCTCTTTATATTTTTTTTCTAACTCATTTTTTTCAATCTCTAATTGATTTTTTTGCAAGTTAAGATTTTCAATATTATTTTCCAAAACCGGATTAGTTAGATCTAAATTTTTTAATTCCTCTAAAGCTAGATTAAGTTTTTTTTCTTTTTCGTTTATAGAATTCATATATATATACTTATAATATTAAATAGAATCTTCTTAGTCTAGTCAGGATAATTTTGAGTAAAATACATAACGATTTAGCAAATTGTATCAGATTTTTATCTATTGATGCAGTTCAAAAAGCTAATTCTGGTCACCCTGGGATGCCAATGGGCATGGCGGACGTTGCAACGGTACTTTTTAGGCATTTTTTAAAATTCAATCCGCAAAATCCAAATTGGATAAATAGAGATAGATTTGTTTTATCAGCCGGGCATGGTTCAATGCTTCTTTATTCATTGTTATATTTAACTGGTTATAAAAGTATTTCGTTGAATTCGATAAAAAAGTTTAGACAACTAAACTCTATTTGCGCAGGTCATCCAGAGTATCATCCAAAATCTGGAATTGAAACAACCACTGGGCCACTTGGACAAGGAATAGCGAATGCAGTTGGATTTGCAATAGCTGAAGAAGTGCTCAAAAAAAAATTAGGTAAAAATCTTATTAATCATAAAACTTATGTTCTTGCTGGCGATGGTTGCTTGATGGAAGGTATTAGTCACGAGGCAATGAGTTTAGCTGGTCACTTAAAATTAAAAAATTTGGTGATGCTTTTTGATAATAATAATATTTCGATAGATGGTCCAACAAGTCTTGCAGTATCAGACAATTTTAAAAAAAGATTTGAAAGCTATGGATGGGATTACATATTAATTGATGGTCATAATGAAAATCAAATTTATAGAGCTTTAAAAAAAGTTCAAAATGCAAAAAAACCAACAGTAATTTCTTGTAAAACAAAAATTGGATATGGATCTCCAAATAAATCTGGCAAGTCGTCTTCACATGGTAGTCCTTTGGGATTAGATGAAATTAAATTAGTAAGAAAAGTACTTAAGTGGAAATATAAACCTTTTGAGGTTCCAAATAAGTTATTGAAAGAATGGAGAGCTATAGGAGGCAAGGGTCAGTTAATTGAAAAAAAATGGAACAAATTAATAAAAAAACAAAGTAAAAAATTAAATCTAATCAAAAATAATAATAACTTTAAAAATATTTTAAATTCAGAAAAAAAACTTGCAATTAAAGAACCTAAAAGCTTAGCAACAAGAAAATGTTCTGAGCTAACTTTAAGTGCATTAACCAATGCAAATAATAATCTTATTGGTGGCTCTGCAGATTTAACTGGATCAAATAATACAAAAACAAAAAAACATAAAATTATTACACCAGGAAATTTTGATGGAAATTATATTCACTATGGTGTCAGGGAACATGCGATGAGCGGGATAATGAATGGAATCTCACTCCACAGTAATTTTATTCCTTATGGTGGAACTTTTTTAATATTTTCTGATTACTGTAAACCATCAATAAGATTATCAGCTCTAATGCAACAAAGAGTTATTTATGTAATGACACATGATTCAATTGGCTTAGGTGAAGATGGGCCGACACATCAACCAATTGAGCAATTGTCTGGTTTAAGATCTATTCCGAACCTAAATGTATTTAGACCTGCAGACAGAATTGAAACAATTGAATGCTGGGAACATGCATTAAAAACTGCAAAAACTCCAAGTGTATTGTCTCTAACAAGACAAAATTTAGATCCAATCAGAAAAAAATATTCCTCAAATAATAAATGCTCACTTGGTGCTTATGAAGTGCTTAGAACAAATAAGAAAATTAAATTAACAATTTTGGCAAGTGGTTCAGAAGTAAATCTTGCAATCGAAGCGAGTCATAAACTTGCCAAAGATAAAATTTATTCTAAAGTTATTTCAGTACCTTGTATGGAGCTTTTTGATAAACAAAGTAAAACTTATAAAAATAAAATACTAAATGAAACCAAAAATAAAATCTCTATAGAAGCTGGCTCTAGTGATTGTTGGAAAAAGTATGTTGGAGAAAATGGAAAAAATTTTGGAATTAATGAATTTGGTAAAAGTGCTCCGTTTAAAGAAATATATAAATATTTTGGGCTAACAAAAGAAAATATAACCAACAAATCAAAAAATTTAATTAAAAATTAATTATGACAATTAAAGTTGGAATTAATGGAATGGGTAGAATTGGACGAATGGTAGTTCGATCAATAATTGAAAACGAAAACAAAAATATAAAAATTCAACACATAAATAATAGATCAAATTCTGAGACTAGTTGTACACTGATAAAATATGATTCAATTCATGGTAAATTTAATGCTGATTTAGATTTTGACGAAAGTCACTTAATAATAAATAGTGAAAAAATCACATTTTCACAGGAGTCTAATATTGAAAATATAGACTGGAAAAAATTTGATGTTGATTATGTTTTTGAATGTACAGGAAAGTTTAATTCTAAAGAAAAACTTTTAGCTCATATAAAAAATGGAGCAAAAAAAGTAATAGTATCTGCCCCATGTAAAAATGCAGATAAAACAATAGTATTTGGTGTGAATGAAAAAGATATAACCAGTAAGGATCAAATAATCTCAGCCGCATCATGCACCACAAACTGTTTGGCTCCAGTTATACATACACTTAATGAAAATTTTGAAATTGAAAAAGGGTTTATGACCACTATCCATGCATTTACAAGTGATCAAAGAATTCTAGATAATTCTCATAAAGACCCAAGAAGAGCGAGATCAGCAAGTCAATCAATTGTCCCAACATCTACTGGTGCATCAAAAGCAATTGGCGAAATAATTCCTAGCTTGAAAGGAAAATTAGAGGGAGTTGCAATGAGAGTACCTACCCCAAATGTTTCACTTGTAGAATTAGTTTTCTGTACAAAAAAAAATATCAATAAAGAAAATATAAATAAATCATTTGAATTAGCATCAAAAAATAATCTTAAAAATGTATTAGAAATCACTCATGAAAAGTTAGTATCAATAGATTTTAATCATAACCCTGCATCTGCGATTGTTGATGGATCTCTTACCAATGTTGTTGGAGACAATATGGGCAAAATTTCAGCCTGGTATGATAATGAATGGGGTTTTTCAAATCGTATGTGTGATATTGCAGAATTTATTCATCAAAATTCTTAATGCAAAGTGTTTCTAAACTAACCAACCTTCAAGGTAAAAAAGTTATTTTAAGACTGGATTTAAATGTCCCTCTTAACAATGGTGAGATAACTGATACAACAAGGATTGATAAAGTTCTTCCAACAATCGAATTTTTATTAGAGCAAAATTCAAAAATAGTTATCTTATCTCACGTTGGTCGACCTAAAGGAAAAGTAATTAAAGATCTTTCGTTAAAACCAATTCAAAAAGATATAGAAAAAAAATTAAATAAAAAAATAAAACTTATTGAAAAAAATATTTATGAGATAAAAAAAGATATGCTTGATAATTATAATGAAAAAATTTTATTAATTGAAAATATTAGATTTTATTCAGATGAGGAAAAAAATGATACTAATTTTGCAAAACATTTAGCAAGCTTAGGTGAAATTTATGTAAATGATGCTTTTTCATGTTCACATAGAGCGCACGCATCTGTTTGTGAAATTTCAAAATTTTTACCATCTTTTTCAGGATTACAATTAGATTTAGAGATTAATGCATTAAAAAAAATTACAACTAGCATAACTAAACCTGTTACATGCATAATTGGAGGATCTAAAATTTCTACAAAAATTAATATTATTAAAAATCTAATTCCAAAATTTGATAACATAGTAATTGTGGGTGCAATGGCGAATAACTTAATTGAACACAATGGATACAATATAGGAAAATCTCTTAAGGAAGAAAATGTTAATTCTGTAGTTAATGAAATACTTTCATATTCAAAAGAAAAAAATTGTAAATTAATTTTTCCAGAAGATGTGGTGGTGGCCAATGATTTAAATGGTCACCCTAAAGTTAAAGAATTGAATCAAATTAAATTAGATGAAATGATTTTGGATATAGGTCCAAAGACTGTTGAAAGTATATGTAATATTATTGATAATACAAACACCATATTATGGAACGGTCCTGCTGGATATTTTGAAAATCCTAATTTTGCTAATGGAAGTAATGCAATTGCAAAAAAAATAGTTGAAAAAAATAAAGAACATAAAATTTACTCTGTTGTAGGTGGAGGAGATACCGTTTCATTAATTAATTCTTTAAATGCTGTTAAAGACTTTAATTTTGTTTCAACTGCAGGTGGAGCATTTTTGGAATATCTTGAAGGAAAAGAACTTCCTGGTATAAGCGCTTTAAATTGATATGTCAGAACTAAATAAAATAGCTCTTAAAATACTTTCAAATGGCAAAGGAATACTTGCGGCGGATGAAAGTAACGGAACTATGACAAAAAGACTTGAAGCTGTTAATGTTGAATCTACACCAAAAAACAGACTCGCTTTTAGAGAAACTCTTTTTAGTTCAGAAAGTATGAAAGATTGTATCGGTGGTGTGATCTTATACGATGAAACAATAAACCAAATTTCAAATTTAGGTAAATCGATTCCTGAATTAATCTCTGCTTGTGGAGCAGTACCTGGAATTAAAGTAGATACAGGTGCAAAAAATTTAGCAAACTCTCCAGAGGAAAAAATTACAGAAGGGCTAGACGGGCTTAGGGAAAGATTAAAAAAATACTATGAGCTTGGTGCAAGATTTACAAAATGGAGAGGTGTTTATTCGATAAGCAATGACTATCCTAGCAAACTTGCAATTCATTCTAATGCTCATGCACTTGCAAGATATGCCGCTTTAGTTCAAGAATGTGAAATGGTTCCTATAGTGGAACCAGAAGTTTTAATGGATGGTGACCATTCAGCTGATGAGTGTTTGAAAAAAACTTCAGAAGTTATAAAAAAATGTTTTGATGAATTAATTATGCATAAAATTGATTTATCAGGGATCATATTAAAACCAAATATGATTTTAGCTGGAAGTAATTCAAAAAACAAAATCTCTAATGAAGAAGTTTCAGTCAAAACACTTGAATGTCTTAAAAATTCAGTACCTACAGAAGTACCAGGAATTGCTTTCTTGTCTGGAGGTCAATCCGAAATAGAAGCAACAGAAAATCTAAATTTAATTAGCAAAAACAATAGTACAAATTTTATAATGACCTATTCATATGGTAGAGCTTTACAACAAAGTGCTCTTAAATTTTGGTCTAAAGATACAACTAAAATCACCGAAACACAGCATGTATTTAACCATAGAGCAAGAATGTGTACTTTAGCTGCTCAAGGCAAATGGGCAAGCGATCTTGAGAATAAATAAAAAAAAATTTATCTATCTTATCTCTCCAAATAAAATTGAGAAAAATTTTTACCAAAATCTAAACAAAGTATTAAAATCAGATAAAATTAGTTTTTTTCAAATGAGGTTTAAAAAATACTCTTTTAAGAAAAAAATTTTGATAGGAAAAAAAATTAAACAACTATGTAAAAATAATAGAGTAAAATTTATTGTTAATGATAACCCAATTCTTGCAAAAAAATTAAACGCTGATGGATGTCATTTGGGGCAAAAAGATATGAATATTAAAGAGGCCAAAAAAATAATTGGAAATAAAATTATTGGAATAACATGTCACAACTCAATTAAACTTGCAAAAGAGGCAATTAAAAATAAAGCTAATTACATTGCATTTGGTGCTTTTTTTCCAACAAAAACAAAAAAAACTAAATACAGTGCTAACATAGAAACTTTGAATAAAGTAAAGAAATTAACAAATATTCCTATCGTGGCTATTGGTGGAATAACAAATGAGAACTATAAAAAACTTTTATTGAACAATGCAAATTTTTTAGCTATCTCAGGCTATATTTGGAATAATAAAAAATACAAACCTGCAGAAGCTATAGAAAGTTTAATATGAAAATAAATGCAAGTGAAATTAGAGTTGGGATGCTTTTAGAATATAAAAATGATCTTTGGCAAGTTCTAAAAACACAACATGTAAAACCTGGAAAAGGTGGTGCGTTTGCACAAGTTGAAATGAAAAGTGTTGGTAAAAATACCAAACTAAATGAAAGATTTAGATCTAGTGAAACTGTAGAAAAAGCATCACTAGATGAGAATAAATATAATTATATGTATGAAGATGATGCCAATTATTTTTTTATGGAACCAAAAACTTTTGAACAAATTGAAATTAAAAAAGAAATTATTGGAGAACAAGGTAAATTATTAACTGAAAATCTTGAAGTATCTGTAAGTTTTTATAATGAAAATCCAATTTCAGTTGAACTACCAAATCAGGTACAGTGTAAAATAGAAACTACTGATGCAGCATTAAAAGGTCAAACTGTATCTTCATCTTATAAACCTGCAACCTTAGATAATGGTTTAAATATTCAAGTTCCACCATTTATAGAGGCAGGAGACGAGGTAATTGTTGATACTCGAAATTTAGAATACATTAAAAAAATTTAAAATGATATCAATATCATCAAATCTTAATTTAATGATAAAGGCTGCTGAAAAAGCGTCTAAATCTGTGATCAGAGATTTTGGTGAAGTGGAAAAATTACAAGTTTCCAAAAAAGGCCCTTACGATTTTGTTACAAAAACAGATAAAAATGTTGAAAAAATTTTAATTGAAGAATTATCTAAATCAAAAAAAAATTACTCATTCATTACAGAGGAAACTGGCAAGATAAATAATAAGGACAAAGAAAATTTTTGGATTATAGATCCAATAGATGGGACTACTAATTTTCTTCATGGAATTCCGCACTTTGCTATTTGTATTGCTCACATGTCTAACAACGAAATTATAAGTGGATTAATTTTTGATCCAATAAAAGATGAAATGTTTTTTTCTGAAAAAAACAAGGGAGCATATCTAAATAATCAAAGACTAAGAGTGTCAAAAAAAAATTCTATTGAAGATTGTTTATTTTCAAGTAACCATGAAGGTACAAAATTTAGTGATCTAAATATGAGATGTAGTGGATGTGCGGCGCTTGATCTTGCATATGTATCCTCTGGAAGACTCGATGGTTTTTTTCATAATAAAATTAATATTTGGGATGTGGCGGCTGGTGCTTTAATGGTTGAAGAGGCTGGTGGAATAGTTAACGAAATTAACAAGTTTGATATGAAAAATATTGATATCCGAGCTTCAAGTAGTGCAATTAACGATAAAATGCTTGAAAAATTAGTTAACTTTTAATTGTTTTAAAAATTTCTTTTGCTATAAGTCTCCGCATGAAAAAAAATATTCATCCAAACTATCATACTATTAAAGTAGAAATGACTGACGGCACACAATTTGAAACAAAATCAACTTGGGGTGCAGAAGGTGATTTACTTAAACTTGAAATTGATCCAAAATCACACGCTGCTTGGACGGGTGGAAAACAGAAATTAATGGATAAAGGTCGAATAAGTAAATTTAATAAAAAATTTCAAAACTTTAAATCAGAAAAGAAAAATTAAATGTCAAATGCACCTCTAATGCCAATGGCTACTGCCGTTTGGTTAGTAGAAAATACAACTTTAACATTTAAACAGATTGCAGATTTCTGCAAACTACACGAAGTAGAGATACAAGGTATAGCAGATGGAGAGGTTGCGAAAGGAATTAAAGCTTATAACCCAATTATTTCAGGACAACTTTCAAGAGAGGAAATAGAATTATCATCTAAAGATGAGAATAGACCGCTACAAATCAAAAGTAGTGATATTGAGATTTCAAATGATGAAAAGAAAATAAAAAAATATATCCCTCTTTCAAAAAGACAAGATAAACCAGATTCTGCTTTATGGCTTATCAGGCAACATAATATTTTAAAAGACTCACAAATAGCTAAATTGGTTGGAATTACAAAAAATTCTGTAACTTCAATAAGAAATAAAAGTTACTGGAACTACAATAATCTTAACCCAAAAGATCCTGTAGCATTAAATTTATTTTCTCAAAAAGATCTGATAGACGCAATAGAGAAAGCTGAAAGAAGAATTAAAAGAGAGAAAAAAGAAAAAGAAAAACGAAATAAAGTTAGTCAAACAAGCATATAATGAGCAAAACTAATAGACATAAATTAATAAAAGTGATAACAAACCACTTTTTTGGAGGTAGTTATTAAAATAGAAGTTAAAGATAATAATGTTGAACAAGCATTAAGGGTATTAAAAAGAAAACTGCAAAGAGACGGTTTCTTTAAAGTTATTAAATTAAAAAACACATACGAAAAACCTTCTGAAAAGAAAAAAAGAATTCTTCAAGAAAACATTAAAAGAGTTAAAAAGTTAAATAAACTCAAGAATAGAATTTAAATATATCGCGGGGTGGAGCAGTCTGGTAGCTCGTCAGGCTCATAACCTGAAGGTCGGCGGTTCAAATCCGTCCCCCGCAACCAATTTATCTATAATTTAAAATTAGATTTTTTGCTATCGATTAGAAATGCTTTGACTGTTTCAACAGTAAGCTGATTAAAAGACTTACCGAACTTTTCAATTTTTTCAATTAAAGTTGGTGGGATAGTAATTATATGACATCCCAATTGTTTAGCTTGCAAAAAATTATACGGTTCTCTCACACTAGCCCATAAAATTTCTACATTATTAAATTTCTTTGCTAATTTTATACTTTTAACAAATTCTGGAATTGGATCTTTGCCAGTATCTCCTGCTCTGCCGGCAAAAATAGATATAATTACATTTGTTTTTTTATTTATCACTTTAAGTATTTTTAAAGTTTGTTTGGCCGTGTATACCGCTGTTATATTTAACTTAATATTTTTACTATTTAGCTCTTTAATAACTTTACCTGAAAATTTATTTTTTGAATTAACTACTGGAACTTTGACGTATACATTTTTTCCCCAAGTATTTATTTCCTTTCCTTGTTCAATCATAGATTTTTGATCATCAGCAAACACTTCAAATGAAATTGGTTTATTTTTACAAACTTTAAGTATTTGTTTAGAGTATGATTTGTAATCTTTTGCTCCAGCTTTTCTCATTAAGCTTGGATTTGTTGTAAACCCTTTTACAATTTGTTTCTTATTAAATTTTTTAATTGAAGATAAATCTGCAATATCACAAAAAATTTTTGTATTCATTAAATCTATAAATTCTTAGTAATATCTTCAGTCATTTTTTTTGCGTCTGCAAATAACATCAATGTATTTTCTTTATAAAATAAATCGTTATCAATTCCTGCATATCCTGGGGATAAACTTCTTTTAACAAACAATACTGACTTACATTTTTCCACATCTAAAACTGGCATTCCATAAATTGGGCTTTGTGGGTCTGTTTTTGCTACAGGATTAGTAACGTCATTTGCACCAATTACAAATGCAACATCTGCGTTTGCAAAATCGTTATTAATCTCCTCTAATTCGAATACTTCATCGTATGGCACATTTGCTTCTGCCAACAATACATTCATGTGTCCAGGCATTCGTCCTGCAACTGGATGGATAGCATATGAAACCTTAATATCATTTTTCTTTAACGTATCTACCATCTCTCTAAGGGCATGTTGAGCTTGCGCAACTGCCATTCCATATCCTGGAACAATTATAACTGAAGAAGCATTTTTCATTAAAAAAGCTGCATCATCTGCATTGCCACTTTTTACTGGTCTTTGTTCTTTACTTTGACCTCCAGTTGTTTGGTCGGTAGCACCAAAACCACCTAATATTACGTTAAAGAATGATCTGTTCATTCCTTTACACATTATATAAGAGAGTATTGCGCCAGATGATCCAACTAAAGCACCTGTAATAATTAAAGCTGTATTTTCTAAAGTAAATCCTATTCCTGCTGCAGCCCAACCAGAATAAGAATTTAACATTGAGATTACAACTGGCATATCTGCACCACCTATAGGAATTATGATTAAAAATCCTATTAAAAAAGAAACTGCAATTAATATCCAAAATAGATTAGATGATTGTGTCGAACAAAGATAAATTGTTAATATTACAATCAATATTAACAATAAAGCGTTTAATAAGTGCTGACCTTTAAAGGTTATAGGAGCACCTGACATTATTCCTTGTAATTTTAAAAACGCTATAACAGAACCAGAAAAAGTGATTGCACCAACAGCTGATCCTATTGCCATTTCAATTAAGCTTGCAAGCTTAATATTTCCAGGTGTTCCAAGATTAAAAGCTGCAGGATTTATAAATGCTGAGATTGCAACAAATACCGCCGCTAGTCCAACTAAACTGTGAAAGCCGGCAACCAATTCTGGCATTGCGGTCATTGGTATTCGATATGCTATAAATGCGCCAATACCTCCGCCAATTGCTAAAAATATTAGAACATAAATAAATCCTGATGAAAAATTTCCGACAGAGAGAAATGTGACTGTTACAGCAATGACCATTCCTATTATTCCAAATAAGTTTCCTTGTCTTGAGGTTTCTGGAGATGATAATCCTCTTAAAGCTAAGATAAACAATACCCCAGATACTAAATATAAAATTGCAGATAGATTTGCAGACATTAACTATTTATCCTTTTTCTTTTTTTTATACATTTCTAACATTCTTTGCGTGACTAAAAATCCACCAAAAATATTAACTGCTGCTAAAATAATTGCAAAAAATCCATAAATACTAGATGATGAAAAAACTACCCCATCACTTCCAGACAAAGCTGCAATTATTGCTCCCACAATAATTACTGAGGAAATTGCATTCGTAACTGACATTAATGGAGTATGCAAAGAAGGTGTTACACTCCACACAACATAGTAACCAACAAATATTGATAATATAAATATGCTTAATCTGAATATGAAGGGATCTATTTCCATAATATTATTTAATAAGTGTTTTCTCTATTATTTCATCTTCTAAATTAATATTTAGTTTCTTATTTTCTTTATCATATAAATTAGAGATAAAATTAAATACATTTTTAGCATACAAATTAGAAGCTGATACAGGTAATTTGTTTAATATATTTGCCTCACCTAAAATTTTAACACCATTTTTTTCAATAATTTTATCAACCTCAGTAAATACAGTATTTCCTCCTTGAACTGCTGCTAAGTCATAAATTACTGATCCTGATTGTAAATTTTTAAACATTTCCTCTTTGATTATCTTTGGAGCATCTCTACCTGGGATTAAAGCAGTACATATTATTATATCAATTTTTTTTAATGTTTCTGAAAGCAGTTCTTCTTGTTTCTTTTTAAATTCATCTGACGCTTCTTTTGCATAACCACCGTCTGTTTCTAAATTCTCAGATCCTTCAACTGTAAGAAATTTTCCTCCTAAACTCTCAACTTGTTCTTTTGAGGCCATCCTTACATCTGTTGCAAATACTACTGCTCCCATTCTTTTTGCAGTTGCAATAGCTTGTAATCCAGCAACTCCAGCTCCAACTACTAATACTTTTGCTGCAGGAATTGTTCCCGCTGCAGTCATCATCATTGGAATTGCTCTCTCATAAACCTGAAAAGCCTCTACTACTGCTTTGTAACCAGCTAGGTTTGCTTGTGATGATAAAATATCCATTGATTGCGCTCTTGTAATTCTTGGTAGCAACTCCAAAGAAAAACAATTTATTTTCTTTGACTTTAAATTCTCTAATTTTTCTTTATTTACAAAAGAGTTTAATGAGCCAATTAAAGTTTGATTTTCCTTAAAAAATGATAATTTTTCCTCAACAGGTAATCCTAATTGAATAACAATCTCAGAATTTTTAATTATTTCTTCTTCATTATCTGAAAAATTAACTCCTAAATTTTTATAGTCTTCATCTCTAAAACCTAAGTAAGTTCCATATTTATTTGGTAAAGTTAAATTAAATCCTAAACTAATATATTTTTTTGCAATTTCTGGGGTAATCGCAATTCGTTTCTCAATATTATGGTTTTCTGAAATTGAAGCTAAATTCATTATAAAAATAAATTAAAATACTATAAAAGAAATATTGCCATTAAAACTAAAACTGAGATTACTGCGACAGTTCCCCACAAAACAAATTTTGTAAAGTTATTCCAAGTATTTTTATGGTTTTCATTATCCATAAAATTACTTTTGTCTTGCTTTAAACTTTGGATTGGTTTTATTTATTACGTAAACTCTTCCTCTTCTTCTAACCAATTTAGAGTTTAAGTCTCTTTTCTTGATGGATTTTAAAGAACTTTTAATTTTCATGACCTTTACATATACCAAATATAAGCTAAATCAAAATAATTTTTTACTCCAAGTTTCAGGAGTTTTATCACTAATAATCTCTAATTCATAATTATACTCAAAATCACTTGGTCCATTTTTAGAAATAAAACTTATTAATTTATCTAAAGATGCATCTATATTTACTGAAGTATGAAAATTTAAAAGTTTCCTAGCTTTATCAGATGAACAATTAGCGTATTTTACCTCATTTGGTCTATCTGGTTTATAAATTGCACTTTTATTAAATTTCATTTTGTTTGAAATAATTTCATACAATTCATTTATGGTCATAAAATCTTCATCGGGACCAATATTTATTACCTCGGATTTTATATTTTTATCAAATAGCATTTTGTCTAAACAAAAAATACAGTCATCTACATCAGAAAATGATCTTTTTTGATTACCGTCACCATAAATAATAGGTTGTCTATTTTGTAAAATTAGATTTATCATAATTGAAGCGACATTTCTAAAAGGGTCGTTAAATTTTTGTTTTGGACCAATTATATTGTGAGGTACAGCTATATTATATTCTACACCATGCGTTTTACTTAATATACTCAAAATATTTTCCGCAGCAACCTTGGAGACTCCATAAGGATCTACAGGATTTACCAAATCAGTTTCTTTAAAAGGTGGTTTAATATTTCCATATCTAGCCATTGATGAACAGAATACAATTCTTTTAACTTTATTTTTTATTGCTGCTGTGAACACAGATGTTGAACCTGTAACATTGTTAGAACAAATTAAAGTGGGTGAGAATGAGGAAAGGCCTTCATGAGCGTAAGCAGCAGCATGACAAACAACGTCTGCGCCCTTCATTGCTTTAGTTAATTCTTCTAGATTTTCACAATCAATTTTGAAAAAGTTAATTCTGTTGTCAACATTTTTTAAATCTCCACCTACTAAGTTATCATTACCTGAAACTTTAAAACCTTTTTTTAAATAATAATCTGCAAGATTTGATCCAAGAAAACCAGCAACTCCAGTGATAAATATATGCATAGTTGAAAAGCCTGGCAATGTCCTACTCTTCCATGTCTTAAGACAAAGTACCATTGGCGCTGAAAGGCTTGACTTCCGAGTTCGGAATGGAATCGGGTATTACACTTTCGCAATAATCACCAGGCAAGTCGTTATACAATTAAATATTTCCTTATCAAGATGTTTTTTATCTATACTTAATAAGTGTTTTTAAAGCCCTATAGGCATCTACAAACCTAATTTTCTTGCCTTCCTCATAACTTCTTCCATTATAATTAATTGGCACCTCTTCGATTTCATAACCCAATTTAGATATTTTCGTTGTTACTTCAGGGCAAAATGCAAAATCTTTTTCTTCAAGATTAATTTTATCAAAAACTTCTTTATCAAAAACTTTGTAACAAGTATGAGCATCTGTAAGTTTTTGTTTATTTAATATATTTGAGATTATAGTAAGAAAATGATTTCCAAAAACACGTAATTTAGATGTAAATCCCTTGGCATTGTATCTTTTTTGATTTAATACTCTTGATCCATATACTACTTTAAATTTTTTATCTAAAATTGGTTTTATTAATTTACTAAAATCGTTTGGATCATACTCTAGATCAGCATCTTGAATAATAATTATTTCCCCAGTAACATACTTTTTTGCAGTTTTTACAGCTGATCCTTTTCCTTCATTTCTAAGATGCCTTAAAATTTTTATATTTTGAATTTTTTTATAATTTTTTAAAATTTCTTCAGTGCCATCATTTGAATTGTCATCTACAATAATGATTTCTTTAGTCACAGATAGTTTTAAATTTTGGATTTTATCTAATATTTCTTTTATAGTTCCTTGCTCATTATAACATGGAACAATTATTGATAATTTCATAATTAGATAAAACTTTTTTTAAAATCTTTTATTGTTAAATCTAATCCCTCCTTAAAACCAATTGTTGGTCTCCAGCCATAAGACTTAGCTAAATTAATATTTAATAGTTTTCTTTTTATACCATCTGGCATTTTTTTGTTTTTTTTAATTTTAAATTTTACATTTAAATGTTTCATAATTTTTTTGGCGTAAGTTTCTATTGAGTAATCTTTACCAGAACCAATGTTGATGAGTGTTTCTTTTGTTTTTTTTTTCATAAAGTATAGACATGCCATAGCAATATCATCAACATAGATAATTTCTCTTTTAGGTTTACCACTTCCCCAAATCTCAATATATTTTTTTTTATCTTTTTTTGCATATAATATTTTCTTAATAAGTGCTGCAAAAAAGTGGGAATTTTTATTATGATAGTTATCTTTTGGTCCATATGAATTGCAAGGCATTAGACACTTATAATTTGTTTTATATTCAATATTATAACTTTCACATAATTTAATACCTGCAATTTTAGCAATCGCGTAAGGCTCGTTTGTATATTCAAGCGTTCCAGATAATAATAATTTTTCTGAAATAGGTTTTGTAATACCTTCTGGATAAATGCAACTTGAGCCAAAAAAAATTAAATTTTTTACTCCACTTAAATAAGCGCCATGAATTAAATTATTTTGAATTTGCAAATTTTCATAAATAAACTTTCCTCTGTATTTATTATTTGCATAAATACCTCCTACTTTTGCAGCAGCAATAATTACTAAATTTGGTTTATTTTTTTTAATAAAATTAAAAACTTTTGTTTGATTTAACAAATTAATTTTTTTTTTATCAACTGTTAAAATATTTTTATATCCATTTTTATATAATATTCGATAAATCGCTGAACCAAGATGACCATTGTGACCTGCAATAAATATTTTACTATTTTTTTTAATCATTATTTTTTAACTCAAAATTAACCATTTCTTTAATTAGTTGAGCTAAACTAGTTTCAGGTTTCCATTTAAGTATTTTTTTTGCTTTTGAATAATTACCTTGCAGATTATTTACATCTAGAGGTCTAAAATATTTTTTTGAAATTTTAATAACAACCTTGCCTTCTGAGGTAAAACCTATTTCATTTATACCTTTACCTCTCCAATTTAATTTGAGTTTTAATTCTTTAGCAACTAAATTAATAAATTGTTTAATTGAAAACTGTCTATTTGTAGCAATTACAAAATCATCAGCTTTTTTAGCTTGTAAAATTTTCCACATCGCTGCTACATAATCTTTGGCGTGACCCCAATCACGTTTTGAATACAAATTTCCTAAGTACAAACACTTTTGTTTTCCTAATTTAATTTTTGTTAAAGCTTTAACAATTTTTTTAGTTACAAAAGTTTCTCCCCTCAAAGGGCTTTCATGGTTGAATAAAATTCCATTTGCTGCAAAAATACCATAAGCATCTCTATATATTTTGGTAATTGAATGAGCAAAAACTTTGCTAGCTGCATAAGGACTTTTAGGATCAAATTTAGTATTCTCATCCTGAATATTTTGTACCCCACCAAACATCTCTGATGTTCCTGCTTGGTAGAATTTAATTTTTTTTCTTTTTAAAAATGACTTTATTACTTCTAAAATTCTTAAAGTTCCAATTCCATCAACATTTGAAGTGTATTCTGGTATTTCAAAAGATACTGCTACATGAGATTGTGCTGCCAAATTGTAAATTTCATCAGGCATTATTGCTTCTATTAGTTTAAAAACTGAGGAGCTGTCAATCACATCACCATAATGAAGTATTAGTTTTTTATTTTTTTTAAATGGTTCTTCATAAATGTCATCTAATCTTGAAGTATTAAATGAAGAAGATCTTCTGATTACACCATGAACAACATATTTTTTTTTAATTAAATATTTAGCAAGATATGCTCCATCTTGACCAGTTATTCCAAATATTAATGCTTTTTTCATTTAAATTTTTTTTTGTAAATTAGGTCACTCAAACTCAAAAATATATTTTCACCTTCTATCTGAGACCAAATATCAATTACGTTAATATTATTCTTTTTTGAAAAATAATTAAATTTACTATCTGTATAAGATAGAAATACTAAATTAGAATATTTTTCAATATCTTTCATTTGAATTTTTTTTACACCCTTTATTTTTGTATCAATATACTCATCAAAATAAAAAACTTTTAAATTCTTTTTCTTCAAATGATCAATTAAAGGTAATATAAAGGTCTCTTCTAAAGATGGTGTGTTAGATTTATAACCAATTCCAGCAAAAACAATTGATTTTTTTTCTGTAAATTTGATTAATTCTAGATCCTTTTTAAGATAATTTAATGATAATAAATTAGTTTTGTGCGCAGCATCAGCTAATAAATTATTATATTTATTATTTTTAGAAAATGCTTTCAAAGCAAGTGTGTCTCTTGGTAAACAAGGACCAGAATAAGGACCTCCTGATTTTATGTATTTAAAACCAATTCTACTATCTTTACCTACGACATTTAAAATTTTTCCAACATTAACTCTTTTTTCATCATTAAAAGAATTTTTTACCATATTAGAAAATGAAATTTTCAATGTTAGAAAACTATTTATTAAAAGTTTGGTCGCTTCGGCCTCTAAAAAGTTTAAAAAATTATAATCTTTAGATTTATAAATCTTCTCATATATTTCTAAAATAAATCTCTTCGCAAATTTATTTTCACAGCCAATTAAAACCAAATCAGGACTCTCCAAACCTCTTACAACGTCTCCTAATGCCACAAAGTAAGGATTGTAAATAATAGCAAAATCAATGTTATTGATTAATCCTTTGCCTTCCAAAAAAGGAATTATAGTATTATTTATAGATCCTGGTGAAACTGTAGAATTAATATTAATAATATATGGATTTTGTTGATCAGCATTTCTTTTTTTAATTAATTTTGCAATTATACTAAGAGATCTTAAAATGTATTTATTGTCGAATGATTTATTTTTTAAGCTTGGAGTAGGAACTGTAATAAAACAAATTTCAGTATTTTCAAATGCCTTTCTTAGATCGCTAAAAAAATTTATTTTATTTCCGTTATTTATATAAGATTCAATTGCTTTTTCATTTGGAATAGGGTTTATACCTCTTTTTAATTTGTTAATTAAGTTTTTATCTATATCATAAGCCTTTATATTAAGTTGCGATGATGATAGAAACTCAGCCATAGGATATCCTAATTTTCCTAGTCCAATTACTAAAATGCTCATAAGCGATGAATAAATATTATATTAGTTTTATTGTTGCAACAAGAAACGATAATCATGGTGAAAACATGAAGCAAAAAAATCAATTTTTTGTAGATTTATGGTTAAAAAAAATAAAAGAATTCAAATTAAATGCTGAACTTATTATTGTAGAATGGAACCCAGACTTAAAAGAGAGGCCATTAAAAGATGTAATAAAAATTAATGATAATGAAAGTTTTAAAAGAATTAAAATAATTACTGTTGATAAAAAATTACACAACACTTTTGAGAGTTCAGATAAATTAAATTTTTATCAAATGGCTGCAAAAAATGTTGGTATTAGAAGATCTGATGGAGAATTTATCCTATGTACAAATATAGATATAATATTCTCTGATCAAATGTTTGCGTTTCTTGCTAAAGAAAATTTAAAAAAAAAGGTAATTTATAGATGTAATAGGTATGACATTGACTTTGATGATTTTAATAATTTAGAACTTAAAGATGAAAATTATATTGAAAAATTAACTTGTATTAATTTACAAAATTTTTCACATAATATAAAAAAAAATAAGAAATATTTTATATATCCTACTGTATCAAGTTTAATAAATAATATTAAAGATAAAAAGAGTTTTTATATATTGAATTTATTAATTATTTTATTTCATAAATATAAAAGAAAATTTAATATCAAAAAAATTAATTTAAATGAACCCTCCTTTGAAAAACTTAAGAAAAGAATATTTATACCTATAAAAGTTAATTTTTTTAAATTAATTAAGTTAGTGAATAATAATTTTTTAAATCTTATTCTAACTTTTTTATATTACCTATTCTATATAACTTTTGCATTAACATCTAAAAAACTTCATACTAATGCTTGCGGAGATTTTACACTTTTAGATAAAAAAAGTTGGTTTAATTTAAAGGGTTATTATGAATATGATGGATATTCTTGGCATATTGATAGTATTTTTATCTGGAATGCATATTTTGAAAAAATTAAATTTATAACTTTAAAACAGAAAATTTTTCACATAAATCACTCTATTGGTTCTGGTTATAACCCTGGTACTGATAATTTATTTATAAGATTAAAAGAAAATAATATAAATTATGTAGATGATAAAGAATTACAAAATTTTATAATAAATAGAGAAAAAAATAAATTTATTAATGATAATGACAGTTGGGGTTTTGGAGATAAATGTTTAAAAACTATAAATTTATAAATGATTATTCTTAATCAATTAATAGAAACTTTGAGTAAAAGAAGATCTTTTATTTTAGAATTAGTAAAACTAGAGAATACAATAAAAAAAAGAAATACTTATAATATTGGTTATTTATGGAATATAATTTTCAATCTAGCTACAATTTTCGTATTAAGTGTTATTTTTAACAAAGGCTTTTTTAAAGAAGGAAATTATTTATTTTATCTAATATTAAATTTTTTTTTATGGGGCTTCATATCAAATACACTTTCAAATAGTTGTGATATTTACAGAAGTAATAATAATTTTTTATTGAATAATAATATAGGTTTTTTTATTTTTAATATTAAGAACTTATTAATTTTCTTTAAAGTATTGGTTTTATCTTTTCCTATTGTGTTAATATTCATAATTATAGAAAATGTTTTTTTAATAAACATTTTGTTAACTTTAACTGCGCTTGTTTTAATTTTTGTAAATGTTTTATTTGCCTCAATATCTATATCTATTTTATCACTAAAAATTAGAGATTTTGATAATTATACAAACTTAATTTTACTATTAACATTTTATTTTACACCAATAATTTGGTCTGAGGATATTCTTGGTAAAACAGGATCAGCGATAATCAAGATTAATCCACTATATTATTTTTTTAAAATATATAATTTTCCAATGTTAAATAGTGAAATTGATTTAGATTATTTCATTTATTTTATCTTATGTATTATTTTTACAATAATTAATTTTTCAATTGCCTCAATAATTACTAAAAAATTTATATACAATTTAAAAAATTTTCTATGAGAATTATAGAACTAAAAAATTTAAGTCTATCTTATAAAACGAAATCATTTATTCCAAATGATAAAAAAAATTTGCATCTACCAAAAGATGAAGAATTTTATGCATTGAAAGATATAAATCTCTCTATTGAAAAAAAAAGTGTAGTGGGATTATATGGTCCGAACGGAGCAGGTAAATCTACTTTATTAAAAGTTATTGGGAAAATCTTAAAACCTAACAGTGGTACAGTATTTACTAAGTATGAACCTGAACTCATGTCTAGTTCTCAATTTAATTTATTAGATGAAGCTACAGGATATGAAAATGTAAAACTTTTTTTAAAATTAAAAAACATTGAAGAAAATTTAATTGATAAAAAAATTCAATCGATAAAAGAAATTGCAAATATAAACGAGTTTTTTTTTAAACCTGTAAAAGTTTATTCTTCAGGTATGAGATTTAGAATAAGTTTTGCCTGTTTGGAACAAATAAACAGCAAAATAATATTAATGGATGAGTGGCTTTCTACCGCTGATAAAAATATGAGGGAATATGTGTCAAACTCCATGAATAATAAAATTTCAAATACTGAAGCCACAATTATTGCAAGTCATAATTTTGAAACTTTAAAAGCAAATTGTACTCATATACTTTACATGAATGAAGGAAAAATTATAAAAATTGAAAAAAATCAATGAAGAATTTAAAAAAAATTTTCTTAAATAAATTCCATAATATTTTAGAAAAATTATATAAACAAACTACAAGAAAAATTTTTAATTTAACTTCTTCAGAAATAAGAAAAAAAAATATATGGATAAAACTCTCTTCATCTAGAGATATTCAATTAAACTTTTTAGATATTGGTTTTTATCCCAGTTTTGAATATAGAATTGAGCAATATTTTACTACAAAATCATTGTTCTACGGGATTGATTCAACAAATGAAACACAAAACTATAAAAAAAAAAATAATGAAATCATTTTAAAAAAAAAAATCGTATCTAAAAATTTTAATCCTTCATTTAAAACTTCTTTCAATGCAACCTCTGTATGTAATTTAACTCATGACACAATAAACCCCTCCGCACATGAAAGAGAAGATAAGATAAATGATTTTAAAATTGTAGATGAAATAAACTTAGATTTATATTTTGAAAAAAAAAAAATAGATTTTGTTAAATCTGACATAGATGGAAGAGACATGATTGTTTTAAAAGATTTTGAAAATAAATTTAAAAATAAAGAAATTTTAGGTATTTTAATTGAAGCGAATAATTCCATAGGAGATGGAATTAATTCATTTGGTGAAGTATATAATTTTTTAAATAATTTTGGGTATAGGTTATTTGATCAATCAAATTTAAAGGCCCTTAGACAAGTGGCTAGAAATCATAAATACAGAAAAATATATGAGGGAAATGAGCATGTTAACTCTGAAAAAGGACAAATAGTAATGTCTGATATGCTATTTTTTTTAGACCCTGTTGAAAATTATAATTCTCTATCAAAAGAACAAATATTAAAATTAGTATCATTACTTGATTGCTATGATTTACATGATGTTGCATTAGATGCACTTGAAAAATATCCAGAAATTATTGAAGAAAAAAAGTTAAAATTAGAAATAAAAAAAATACTTATAGAAAAGATTGAAAGTGAATACAAAAACTACAATCCTCTTAATTTAAAAGAAATTTATTTAAATGGATCAATAAATAATTCTAATGAATAAAGTTAATTTTGAATTTTTTATAAATAAAAAATTTATTAAATATATAATCAATGGTTTAGTAATAAATGTTATTAGTTTTACGATATATATTTTTTTTACATCTATATATTTTTCTTTTGATCCAATATTAGTAATAATGTTTCTATAACCAGTGGTAGTATTATTTAATTTTCTTGTACAAAAT
>NZ_JBNAIU010000002.1:0-28769 GCF_052047855.1 Candidatus Pelagibacter sp. HIMB1509
TTTTATAACTTTTCAAATTATTATTTATTTTTCAAATATTTTACTATTGTATATATTGGTTAATATAATGGGGATAAATCATATTATAAGTCAGTTATTTATTTTAATATTTTTAACTCTAATTAATTTCATCATTACAAAAAAAATTGTAGAATAAATTATGGACAAAAAAATTTCTATAATTAATTGCTTCTATAATAATCCTGAAGATGTCATCAGAAATTACAATCTTATAAAAAATTTTTTTGAAGAAAAAAACATCAATTTTGAAATTATATTTATTAATGACAATTCTCCAGATGAAACTTGGTCAGAAATAAAAGAAATTTCTTATAAAGATACGAGAGTAAAAGCAATATGTTTTAAATCAAATCAAGGACAACAAATTGCAATAAAAGAAGCTATAAATAAATCCTCTGGTGATTATATTCATTATTATGACTCTGATTTAAAATTTAATGAGGAATTTTTTGATAACTTTTTAAAAACACATAACAAAAATTATGAAGTTTTTTGGGGGATACCCAATATATCATCTACATTATTAAGAAATATTTTTATATTTTTTTATAAATTTATTTTTTCTAAAGATTATCATTATCGGAGCTTATTTATTTTTGACTACAAAATTAAAAATCAAATACTAGATGAATATAATGATGGAAAAAAATTTATTGGAGAGATATTATCCTTAAAAAAGTTCATTAATATAAAATTTAATTTATCGCAAAATATTAGTTTTAAAAAAACCAGCTATACTTTTTTTAAAAGATTTTCTCTTGCTGTAGATCATTTTGTTATTAATTCAGAAGAATTGTTTGATAAAATTTTAATTTCATTTTTCTCTATAGCTATCTTATTGTTCTTATTTAGTATTATAATCTTAATTTCAAAATTAATATTTAGTATAAATATTATTCCTGGGTGGTTGTCTGTAGTCGTCCTAGTTGCTTTTTTGAGTTCTTTGATATTAATTTTTAACGTATTTTTTGCAATGGTTAATTATAACATGTTAAAAAATTTGAAAACTCAAAGTAAAAATATTTATTTTGAAACTCACAATATTGACTGATTAAAATATTTTTTTTAAATGATTAATTTTTATTTTTCGTGATTTCTGATTGAGTGATCTTTTAGATAATTCTATTAATGAGCTCCATAAGAAGGCATCAGAATAATCAATATAAGGTTTAGTTTTTTTATTTACAGAACTCTCAAAATTTTTAAGTGTTTTATAAAAAGAAAATTGATACTTTAGCTTTTTAATTATGATTTGATCTTTTTTATTTAAATATTTTTTAAAGTTTATTGTTTTAAACTTTTTATTATTAAAATATTTCTTATAACTTATTACACTTTGTTCTTTATCGCTTCTGCCAGATATAAATACACCATTTAAGAATTGAATATGCATATCATGCATTGAAGATGGACGATTTGAAGTTGTATCACAAATAAGTTCTATTAATGTTTTCTTTTCCGTTTCAATTAATGAAAAAGATATATCTGGTCTATTAAATTTATATTTTTTGTTTTTAAAAATAGAAAAATATTTTTTGGTCATAGCAGATTCTTTTGAGGAAAAAGTGGAAATATATTTCAATTTATCATTGAAATACTTTGATAATATTTTATCAATTGGGCCAATTGAGTGTGTCGGATAATCATTTCCATTTTTTTTTAATCTTTCTTTTCCTCTCCAGCTTAAAAAACCGTTATTTTTATCAAAGCTTATGTCTTTGCAATCATGTATGTAAGAAGATCTTGCAAAAATTATATCGCCCATCTTATTATTTTTTAAAATCTTAGATAAATAAATAGATTGTGGGCTGAAACAATAGTTTTCTGACATCATGTAAATTAATTTATTTTTTCTTAATATTTTATTAATTTCTAATCCCTCTTTAATTTTCTTAAATGCTGGCACCTCGCACAAAATATGTTTTTTATTTTTTGCAGCTTCAATTGTATGGTTGAAGTGATATTTTACAGGACTGGCAATATATACTGCATTAATTTTATCATATGTAAAAAATTTATTTTGGGATGAAAAAATTTTAATTGATGGATTTTTTTTCTTAAAAAGATTTAGTTTTTTTATATCAGTATCTAACACTGAAATTACTTTTAATTTTAAATCGGTTTTTTTAATTAGTCTAATTAATTTTTCACCCCTACTTATTCCAATGATTCCAATATTTATTGCCATTGATTATTTTTTTAAAATTAAGAATTAATCTTATTTTTAACTTTTAAAGTATTTAAAGGTCCACTAACTTTTGATAATTTAATAACTACATCATCTTTTTTGAATACAACACAATCTTCATAAACAAACATAATTTCTAAGTTTTTAAATTTTTGTGAATAGTTAGCTACATAACTATTATTAATTTGGGAAGCTTCATAAACTTTAAAAATATTATTATTATTTATAAATGTACACCCTTGAGACTTATTGTTAAATGTTTTAATTCTTTGGATAAGTTGATTTGGATTTTCATTAAAATTAATTTTTTTATCGTCCTCTTTCCTAGAATAATAGATCCAGTCTCCTGGCTCTTGTTTTTTTCGTATACTAAAATTAGCTTTGAATGCTTCATGAAAAACCTCTTTCTCAGCAATAAAGCTTAGTTGATACATCAAACTTACATCCAAATCTTTTGAAAAAGGTATTTTTACTCTCGAAATAATATCTCCTCCATCAATAACCTCATTTATATGATGACAAGTTGCTCCACAATCTCTACTAAACAAAATTGATCCTAAGCATGGATCAATACCCTTTAAATCAGGTAAAAAAGATGGATGAATATTTACGTAAGTTTTTTTTTTTAAATGTTTAATAGGGAGTATAAATGGGCAACCATTAGATAACAAAATATCAAAGTCTGTTTTATTAATATAATTTAACAATTCTTCTTTAGAAGAAATAATTTTGTGCTTATAATTTTTCAGTAAATCATCTTTTTCTAAATGAGTATTTTTTATAACTAAAATATCTACATCTAAATCTAGCTTTATCATCTCCTCTAAAACAAATTTTCTATTTCCAACAAATAAAAATTTATTCATTTCTTCCTACTGCATATCCAGATCCTGTAAGACCATATTTATTACCTGTATAAAGCATATATTTGATATTTTTATGTTCTAACAAGTATGGATAACAGACACTTTCGTTATCCCATCCACTTTCTGAAATTGAAATTCCTGATTTACTATCATCTCTAGTCCAGTTAATACCATCGGCTGATGAGGCGTAGCCAATTCTGTATGTCGAATATTCTTTAGTTCCTCTGTGTGCAAACCACATTTGATATCTTCCATCCCATCTTACAACTGAAGGTCTTCCAAATGAATGCTCATATTCATCTTTTATTGGTATAATCAATCCAGGCCTATAACTCCAATTTAAACCATCATCTGAAGTAGCGTAATGTATGCCATATTTTGGATGCCAGCCTTCTTCCCTTTTTTCCCAACTAATTCCAGAATTATACCATGTTTTCCATTTACCATCTTTATCGACATGCACAGAAGTAGCTGCAGCAAATATAGGATTAAATTTATCTCTGCCCATAATTGGCCCATCAAACTCCCTTTTTGCTATCAATTTATCTGGGTCTGCTATTGCTCTTCCAGTATCACAATGCCAAAATCCTTGCTGAATATTTTGCCACCCTGAGTAATATATATAAATTTTATTATTATGTTTAACAAAACAGCAATTTAATAAACCTTCTGAGTCGAAATACCCTGGTTTACTTGGTTTTAATGCTACTTGAGGTTTTGAAATTAAATTTATTTTCTCATTTTTAATTTCTGCATGCGCAAGAAATATATTTGCATGTTTATTTAGCCTTGATGAAAAAGCTAATAAAAATATATCATTATCTAAATGAATCATTGAAGGGTGTGAAGCGTGGGTATATCCTGGGCCTCCAGTCTCAATTAAAAGACCTTTTTTTTCCCAATTAATCATTTTTTTTTATTTCTTGTTCAATTATTTTCTCTAATAAATCCACTCTACTTATATTAATTCTTTCAGCATATTTATTAAATTTATCCCTTAGTTTTGGATCAATACCTTCCAATTTTCCATAGTGCCTTTTTCTTATTGATCCACCTCTTTTACCAACATGGTTTAGATCAATATTAACATCCCAATTATCTCCAACCACATAATCAATTAAGTAAAAACAATTATTTATTACCCATGATAAATTAACTTTTGTTGCATTAATAGGTAGAAGTTCCATTGGTGGATCTAGTCTAAAAAGAGAATTATTTGTAATTAAACTTGCTGCCAATTCTGTTTTTTTTAACCAATAAGCAACTCCTTCGTCTCCAAAAACTACCTTACCTCCTTTTTTAGTAACTCTGTTCATTTCATCAATACCTTTTTTTATATCATGGTAAAGATTTATACCTCCAAAGTGATATGTGGCATCAAATATATTATCATCAAAGGGTAGATCAGTTGCATCATTAACTGAAAAAAAAATTTTATATTTATTTAAATCAATTAATTCTTTTGTTCTATTGTAAGCTGCAAACAACATTTCTTTTGCAAAATCTTGAGCATATATTTCTCCAGTCTCGCCTATAAGTTCTGCTATGTATGGTATATCGTTCCCTGCCCCTGTCGCTGTAATCAAAATTTTTTGACCTTTTTTCAAATCTAATTTTTTTACAAGCTCTATACGAAGATCTTCCTCATTTACATTATGAGTTTTAAAAAGCCAATTTAAAGCATTATCATGGATTTCAGCAGCGTTTTTAATTGAAAATTCATTTACATTCTCATCTTGAAATTGAAATATAGGTATACCAGTTGATTTATCTATCTCTAAAGGTTTTTTATTATAAATTAAATTACTCATGTTAAAAGTTATTACTTAAAAAGTTTGTAAATTGCAAACTATCTAATTTGTGCTTTAAGTCCTCAGGAGATATAACAACACTTTTTTTTTTCAAATTTTTTGAAACTAATGCTCTTGCACCAACAAAAGAATAATCATTAATTCTTAAATTGTTAGTAATTGTGGAATTAATACCAAAAAAACAGTTATTACCAATATGTGTATTTCCTGCCACAGCACTTCCAGAGGTAAACCAACAATTATTTCCAACTTTAACATGGTGACTAATTATACTTCCCGGCCATAAAAAATTATTATTACCTATTTTTACTAATGGGTGGATATTTACACTGTTCATAATTAAACAATTTTTTCCATATTTAAAATCTTGAGGTAAAATTGCTTTTGGATGAATTATAGAAACAATTTTAAACCCAATTTTTTTTATATTTTTAAAAATTTTCTCTCTTATTTTATTCATATTAGAATAACCTGTGGCAATAAAAATACTACAATCTTTTTTTTTGTATTTTTTTTTAACAGTCTCAAAATCAATTACAGGTATGCCAAAAATTTTTTTTTGTTTTATATATTTCTTATCAACCGTAAAGCATATTATTTCATAATTTTTGCTATCCAAAACAATTTTAGCAACAACCTCTGCACTAAAACCATTTCCAAAAATTATTAATTTTTCCATTAATTTAATTTTAATTTTTTTTTAAATCTATTTGGCCAGTATTTAATGTCATTTCCATGTTGACTATAAAGTGCCAAAATAAGTCTTTCAAAACCAATTCCTATGCAACCTGAATATATTTTTTCTGATTTTTTTTTATTACTTCTTATATTGAATGCATCACCAAAGGTATCCATATGATAATTAATAGATCCTATAGCTATTTTTTTTTTCAAAAAAGGTATGTATGCTAAAATTTCATACTTTAATTCAAATAAATGCTGAAATAATTTTTTACTCACTTTTCCAGTAAAAAAAGGATCATCAGCTACCTCTATAGAGCAATTTAAATTAGTAATTTGTAAAAATTTAATTATATCATCAATAAGTTTTTGTCTTGTTTTCAGAACAAAATCTTTATTACCGACAAACATAATATCTCTCACTGAAAAACTCATTAATCTATCTAGTGTATTTTTTTTAGATTTTTCGTCTCTAAAAACTTTGTTATATGTTGTGTAAACAGTATCCTTTAAATCAGTTGTATTACTTAATGCATAGTAACAATTATCACACACAGCTGGCTGAAGACCATACTCCGATTCTTTAAAAAATTTTTTTTCAATTTTAACAGTTTTATAATTTTTATTTTTTGAATATTTTTTTGAAAAATCTCTATAGTTATTATAATTTTTTTTAATACCAACCATAAAAAGAGATTGTTGCGGAAATTCAGACAAATAATTAATTTTTTTATAAAGATCTATTGGCCATAATAAAGGATTTTCTTGATCGATTGCTTTATATTTTTTAATAGCTAAATCAAAAAAATATTTATTACATTCTCTAAAAATTTTGAGAAATTTGCCCTGAAATTGAAATAAATTACTTGATATATTTACTACCTCTTTTTTTTTTTTTAAAATTTTTAGAGGATCTTTATTAAATCTAATTGACTTATTTTGTTGGAAAATAATTTTTCTTTTTTGAATTCCTCTTGATACAAAAATAGCATTTTTGATAGATTTTTTTATATGTAAAATTTCTTTTTTTTTAAAATTAACTATTTTTATAAGATTTTTTTCAATAATTAACTTAATTTGAGGGAAACTAGTTAATATAGTTTCTCGAATAAAGTTTTTTTGATCTTTATTGAGTTTAAGATCGCTTTCAAGTTTAATTTTTATCACTTATTTTCTTATTCCAAGTATTGAATTTAGCGCTACAAGTTGGGTTAATATCTGTGATGTACCTTCAATGTAACTAAAACCTTTGGATTCTCTTAAAAACCTTTCAATATTATTTTCACTGCTAGTACTATATGCACCATAAATATCCATAAGATTTGAAATCGTTTTAGTTAGGTGACTTGTCGCAAACAATTTTGCCATTGAACAGAAATTTTCAGAGTCAGAATTATAATTCCTTTTAAGTTTAAAAGCTTTATTTGAGATTGACAAACCAGCCTCAATAAAGACCCTTGTATCAGAAATGATTTTTTGAATTTGTTGAAAATTCCAAATTTTTTTACCAAATTGTTCTCTTTTTTTTGAATACTCTATAACCTCATCTAATGCTGCTGAACACATTGAGAAAGCAGATAATGCTGCAATAGCTCTTCCATGCATTAATGCATAACCTAATGCTTTTGATGAAGTTATAATATTTTCACCTAATATATTCTTTTTTGTCAACTTTAAGTTATTAATATCTATAGTTGCAATGTGTGATCCTCTATTGCTTATAATATTTTTTAATTCTTTTTTTTTTAATTTTTTACTTTTAGACTCAGTTAAAAATAGAATCAAACCCTCTTCACCATTTGCAAGTATAAGATAGATGTTTGATATAGCTCCAAGAGTAATCCAGGTTTTTTTACCATTTAAGATATAATTTCCTTTTTTTCTTATATAATTTGTTTTAATTTGATTAATATTTGAACCGGCTGTTGGCTCAGTAATTAATAATGATGAAATAAAATTTTTTTTTTCTATATGTTTCAGAATTAATTTTTTCTGATTGATTGTACCATATTTTAAAATTGTACTTCCAACCATTCCTAAAGACACCAAAAAGTAATTTCTTATATTTGCGCAATATTTTGTTGCATGATAATAAAAATTAAATTCGTCATTATAACTAAAGGTATTTTTATTATTAAAATGATATCCCAATATCCTAATTAGATCTTTCTTATCAAAATCTCTTAGAATTTCTTTTGGAAAAATTTTTTTTTTATCTGAGACTACTCCAATCTTTTTATATTTTTTATCAGCTAAATTTTTTATTTTATTTAATGTTTTATTTTGCACAATATTTATTTACTTTGTTCAGTAATGATATATTTATAACATGCTTTGTAACTTGTAAGGTTTGCAATTTTTGATGGTTTTATTTTCTTCAATTTAAATTTTTCCTCTATTTCTAAAATTAAATTTATATGACTGAAGGAATCCCATTTTTCTGTATTCTTAATATTACTATTTTCAATTTTTTTTATGTTTATAGAAAAATGTTTAATAAATAATTTATTTAGTTTTTCTTTCATTATTTCAAATTTAAAAATTTATTTATACCTGTACCACAATTCATCATGCAATCAACTATACTTAAATTCTTAATAAAATTAGCACTTTGCTGTTTATAAATTTTAGTCCTTCCATAATCAAACCACTCTATTTTAATATTATTGTTTAAAAAAATTTTTTCATTCAAATAGTTTTTAGCGCTAGGACCAGTGACATAAATTTTAGATTTTCGAGACTTACAAATTTCAAGAAGTCTTTCCGAAGCATCTTTCTCATTTTTTTTTATTGTTGTCGAGTCTCTAAAATTACATTCTAAATTTAGATGTTTTGAAATTGATTTAATTATATACTTATTTATATAAGAAAGGTTATCTGTGTCTATTTCTGAATAAACTTTCTGTAAAAATTCATATGTCTCATGAAAAAATTTACTCTTTGAATAATAATGTTTAAAAATTTTTAGGTGTTGATTTGCCCAATTCTTATCATTTACAAACATATTTGAAATTTTTTCATCATAATTTCCTTTATTTTGAACAGGAATAGTAATCCATTTCTTATTTTTTCCATCGTTTAATAAATTTCTATTTCGCCAATCTCTTCTTGTAAATTGTACCTCATCAAAAAATATAAATTCATCAACATAATTTATAAGATCAAAATATCCTTTCCATGGGATATAATTAGACTGCGTGACCACTATTTTCATTGATAAATATTATTTTTATATATTTTCTTCGACTTGAAAATATTTATTTATATGATTTTTTATCTTGGTTATTGTTTTAAAATTTAATATTTTATGATCTAAAACGATTGGAAACCTTATAATACTCTTTGATAAAATTTCTGTCTTATTTAATTTTCCAAATTTACAAAATTTTTTTCCTGCTATACTTTGGTGTAATGGAACATAATGAAAAGTACAATTAATTTTATTTTTATTTAAATATTTTAATAAACCATCCCTATTTCTTATAATAATATAAAAAATATGTCCATTGTGTTTGGAGTACTTAGGGATGTATGGAAGGGTAATTTTTTCATTTTTCAAATCCTTTAAAGTTTTATAGTAATAATTCCATATCTTTAACCTCATCGATGTAATTTTTTTTGAATAAAGTAATTGTGCATATAAAAAAGCTGCACTTATTTCACTCATCCCAAAAGAGGAACCTATATCTACCCAAGAATATTTTTTTACAATGTTTCTGTTAAATTCATCTCTATTTGTACCTTTGTCTCTTAATATTTTTGATCTCTTAATATATTTTGGATTATTAATTAAAAGTGCGCCTCCTTCTCCGCAGTGAATATTTTTTGTTTCATGAAATGAAATTGTTGATAAATCACCAAAAGATCCCAATGGTTTATTTTTATATGTGGAGAGTATGGCATGAGCAGCATCTTCTATTAATAGAATTTTATGTTTTTTTGTTATTTTACGAACTTTGTCTAAATCGCAACTTATTCCACCATAATGTATAACGATTACGGCTTTTGTTTTTTTTGTAATTGCAGCTTCGATTTTATTTTCATCAATATTTAAAGTGCTTTCTTCTATATCTACTAAAACTGGCTTTGCTCCTCTCAATACAAAAGCGTTTGCGGTTGAAACAAATGTGTAAGAAGGCATGATAATCTCATCTCCCTTTTTTAAATTCATTAGTATTGCAATCATTTCTAAAGCAGCTGTGCATGAATTTGTTAGGATCGAGGATTTAACTTTTAAATTTTTTTCAATCCAATCTTGGCATTTTTTTGTAAAATTACCATTCATTGAATAATGATTATTTTTTACAACTTTTTGAATATTCTTTATCTCATTGGTAAAGACTTTAGCCACATTATATTTAATTGTTTTCATAATTTATTTTTTAAGCAACATTATTAAATAGGGAAAAAATCTTTTTGGGAATATTTTTTCAACAATTTTATATAATTTAGCTTTAATTAAAATTAAGTAGATAACTTTTATAAAGTAATTTGAAAATATTCGAGAAGAAAATTTTTGATCATATTTAATTCTTTTCATAACTTCTGAAAATGGGTTTATATAAAATATATTAAAATTAAGTTTTTGAATATGAGTAAAAGAACAATTAAAATTCAATGATTCAATTATTCGATTATATGTTTCTTCACCAAACTTCTTTATTAATTTGTTTTTTTTTATTTTTTTTAAAGTAAATAATGGGGCAAATGGGATAAAGAACGTGTAAAAGTGCGATTCGAAAGGAAAAGAGTAATTAGGGCATTTTATTAACATTCTGCTATCTTTATCTTTTAGCAACGAGATTGATTTTGTTAAATGGTTTTCAATATTATTAACATGCTCAAGTACATTTATTGAAAAAATAAAATCAAATTTTTCTGCAGAATTTACTGCATATTTTTCTAATGTTTGATTATGAATTTCTAAACTTTTATTTTTAATTAAAATATATTCTCTCATTTTATCTATATAGTTTTGGAAACCCCCACATTCAATTGATTGAATTTTATATCCTTCATATTTTAGATATGAAGAGAGAAAATGTAACCCACCACCTATTTCTAATATCCTTTTACTTTTATTAAGGTAATTTTTAACTGAAATATATCCAAAATTTGCGTCAGATTTTGCATTTTCATAATATTTTATTATTTCTAATTTATTATCTTCTCCAACATATTTTAACAAATCCTTTAATGGATAATAAGTTTCTATAAATTTATCTAAATTCATTAAATTAATTTAGATATTTCAAAACCCTGTTTATTTTCTATTAATTTAATAAATTCTGAACATTCATATAATTTATCAAAAGTTCCCATATCAAACCAAGTTATACCTCTACCAAGATTAATATAATTCAATTTCTTATTTTTGATTAAAATATTATTTAATGATGTAATTTCTAATTCTCCTCTCTTTGATCTTTTTAATTTTTTAACATTTTTTAATTCTTTACTGTTATAAATATACAACCCAGTTACTGCTAAATTGCTAAAATTATTTTTTGGTTTTTCTATTATTTTAATAATTTTATTTTTTTTATTCAAATATACAATTCCAAACTCTTTTGGATTTTTTACAGGACACAAAAATATATAAGATTTTTTATCTTTGAGTGTTTTTTTTAGCAAAGCTGGAAACTCTCTTCCATAAAAAAAATTATCTCCCAACATTAAAGCTACTTTATCAGTATTTTTAATAAACTCAGATCCAATTAGAAAACTTTCGGCTATACCTCCGACAGGATTTCGCTGTATTTTAAAGTTAAAGTTTACTCTATATTTTTCAGATATAGGTTGGGTTAATTTTCTGTAAACTAAATCATCACCTTCGTTACAAATTATTAAAATATTTTTTATTCCCGCATATATCAATACTGAAATAGAATAATAAATCATTGGTTTATTGTAGACTGGCAATAAATGTTTAGATATATAGTCAGAAACAGGTCTTAATCTAGTTCCTTTACCACCTGCAAGAATTATTCCTTTTGTAACCATGTTTTTAATTTAAAAATTTATTTTTTGCTTTTAAATATTTATACCAATTTAAAGTAATCGTTTTTTTATTTTTCTTAATTAATTTTTTTTTAAGCAAGTTAAACATTTCCCTCACACCATAATCAAGATTATAAATAGTTTTAAAATTGAGCTTTTTCAGTTTATTAAATGATACTCTATATGATCTATGGTCAGGGTTTCCATACCATTCTAGTTTTGATTTGCTGTAAGTGTTTTTTATAACAATTCTAGCAAGATCAATAATTTTTTTAGTGCACTGTTTTGAGCCTACATTGAATATTTCTCCATTAAACTTTCTATAATTTAAATTAATTAAATGACACATTAGTCTAGATGTATCTTTTACGTGGCAAAGAGGTCTATATTGTTGGCCATCTCTCATAATTGGTAATATTTTATTTTTAAAAACCCCTTCAGTCATTCCATTAATTGCTAAATCAAATCTCATTCTTGGAGAATATCCAAATAAAGTCGCTTGTCTTAAAATTATAATATTGAATTTTTTGGACTTAAGTTTAGCAATACTCTGTTCTGCTTTTAAATTAGATTTAGCATAAATTGTTAAAGGTTTTACTTTGCTATTCTCATTTACAATTATTTTTTGATTTCCATACACAGAACATGTGGATGCTAGAATATATTTATTCACACCCATTTGTTTTGCAATTTCTGCGTTCCTCAATCTTGCCTTAAAATTAGTTTCTAAAGTTAATTTAGAAAATTCATCACCTGAAGGATCATTTGAGATAGCAACTAAATCAACAACACAATAAATATCTTTAAATAAATTTTTATTTATTTTTCTACAGTCAACTTTTAATATTTTCAGATTTTTGTTGTTTTCTAAAGTTTTTCCAAAAAAAAATTTATCTACAGCGATAACAAAAAAATTTTTTTTTATCAGCATTGGAACTAATATACTTCCGATATAGCCACCTGCACCTGTTACTAAAATTTTTTTTTTAATTTTTTTCATCTAACTTAAAAAGTTTTATATTTTTTGATAATTCTTCAACAAAAATAAAATTATTATTATTTTTACATTTATTTGTAAGATTTATTAATAAATTATTTGTTTCAAATAAACTCTTTTCTGTAAAAACAGCTATTAATAAATTATCTCCATAAGATAGTTGCCAATCAACCAATTTGCATTCTTTGTGTCTTGGGGGATAACCATATGTCAAAGCAGAATACATGCCATATAAAGTAGTGATATTAAAACTCCAGCCTGTATGAACTCTATCATCAACAATTGATAGTCTTTTATTATTTTTCTTAGCATAATTAACTAATTTTTTATTTTCTTTTACCTTACTAATCAATATATCTTTGAAAGGAGAGTCGTAGGACCTGGGAAATCCTGAATGTCTATTGTAAATTTCATAATTAATATGAATAGGAAAAATTATTAAAAATACCATTGGAATAAAAAGCAATAATTTAGATATCTCAAATTTTTTGGTTTTTAAAGACTTGAATATAGTAATAATTAAGTAGTGAAATATTGTGACTCCCATAACAATTGATAGAAATAAATGTGACCACGAACTATGCTTATAAATAGAAAACCCAATTTGATGAAATGGCTCTAAAAGGTTAAATATTGAAAATGCAATATAAATTATACTAATTTTTTTTAGAAAATCACTTTCGAAAAATTTATAAATAATTAGTATTATTATTGATAATAAAATTCCAGAAATGTAAGTTACTGTATAAATTCTCTTTAGCATATCCTTATAAAATGTTTGATATCCTTTAATATACGGTGCTCTATTTTCTAAATCATACTGAATTGTATATGTAATTAAATTTTCCCAATTAACTTTTAAAATGGTTCCAACAATTACATCAAGTATTATTATGAATAAAAAAGTCCAAATTAGAAAATTAAAAATATTTTTAATATTTTTTTTATTTATTTTAAATTGTACTTTTTTATTTATTAAAAATAATAATAAACATGGAATTATGAATTTAATATTTCCTTGATATGTTATTATGGATAAAGCTGAAATTATTGTTAAAAACTGTAATTTATAATTATCTTGATTATGAGTTAATAGTATATAAAGAAATAGAACAAATAATAAAAAACTCTCTGATTGTACGTAAGAAACACCTACTATTCCTAAGAAATATACTTTTAAATAAAAAATCTTAGTTATAATTATGATTGGCAATAATATTGACTTATTTGAGATAAGGAAAATTATTTTACATGTGAAAAAAATTATAAAAAATAATAGTATATTTTTTGAAACAAACTTTCCCCAAAATGGACCAAATAAGTTATGAAAAAATAGATTATATAAATGTATAGTCCATCTTCTAAAATAATAAGTGTCATAAAAATGTGTTTTAATATAATCGAAATATTCTACTGTCCCGAAATAAAGCCATTCATCGATTAAACCAAAGGCGTTGTGGTACCAAATTTGATATTTATAATTCAAAATTCCACAAAATAGAAAAGAAAGTAATATAAAGTAAGTATTTATATTTCTTAAAACGAGTGAATGAATTTTTTGCATTAAAAAATTAATTTGGATGTAAGTTGAGACAATTATCAATATTGTCTATTAAAGGTTCATAATATTTTTTTATAAATTTTTCATTGCATTTAAATTTATAATGCACACAATCAATATTATTAATTTTAATATCTCTAACAAAAAAAATATTTTCCTTATACTTCAAATTATATTTTCTAGAAAATTCATTAATATTATCTTTTGTATTAATTATGGATTTATAGAAATTTCTTTTATTTGGTAAGAAAAATTTTTTTTTTTTACTCATAATATTTTCAAAACTAAGCAGTTTTTTATTTTCGTCACAAAACATGAAATTAAGGTGAGGATCAATTAAATACAAATTTTCTTGAAATCTAAATATAACTATCACATGAGTAAGTCGTGTCAAATCTCTGCCAAAATTATAGGTTTTATTGTCAATTTTTCTTTTAAATAAAAAGTTTGAAAATAAAGAGCTAGATAAACCACATTTAGAGAGTAATTTTTTTTTTCTTACTTCAATTAAGGCTTTTTTATAAGATGAAATATCATAATTCCATAGACCTTGTATATTATCATATTCCTTATATGCCTGATTTGAACTGAATGGTATTGCGGTAGCGTTAGATATAATTGAGCAATATTTTCTAATTAAATTTATACTCACATTACTTTTTTTTATATTGATTTTTTGCATTTTAACTACCAAGTTAATAAATAGTGATTTGCAGCTAAATACAATAGAATATTTAACAATATAAATTTTATGGAAAAACTAGTTGATATAAAGAGTTTAAAAGAATTTTTTTATAAAAAAAATATCAATATAATTGCACCTAATGTTGAAACTGTAAAAAAAAATTCATATGATATTTTAAAATCAGACTTAAATGTTCTTGTAAATTTTCATATTGATGAGATTAAATCAGTTCAAAATATTTTAAATAATAATTTCATCTTATTCCACACAACATGTTCAGAATATGATAGTATAGTACCTCCTAAATTGTGTATCAATAATTATTTTTTTGAAGAATTAAAGAAATTAAAATGTAAACATCTCATTTCTTTAGGTGCCAAATTTTATAATAAAAAAGATGAACTAAAAAACTTTTTACATATATTCAAAAATATAAGCATAATAGAACTTTATAAAATTTATGAATATGAGAAAAAGCTTAAATTTCTTCCTAATGCTTTAATATTAACAATCCTCGAAGTATTAAAATTTAATCCAAAAAAAATAAAATTAATAGGTTTCGATTTACATGCAATACCAAGTAATATTTCTAATAAAAAACATTATGAAAATATTGCTAATAAAAAATTTTTTTCATCTTTTTTTCTAACTAGTGATCAACACAATTATTTAAATACAACTTCACTTTTAAGGAAATTGTACAAAAACAAAAAGATTATTGTAGATGATAATTTAAAAGAAATTTTAACTTTTAAGGTAAGTAAAAACAAAATTTACCAAAGCCTCAATAATAGTAATGATATAGCAAAGTTAATAAATAAATTAAAAAATATAAAATCTTTAAGCCAATTAATAAAATATAATCTTGATCTTAATGAAAAAATAATAACTAGTATAGATCTTACAAATTCAATAAATAAATTAAATACTTTTAATAAAGTAGATAAGATAATAAATGTAAATTATAATAAAAATATAAATTATTATAATACGAGTCTGAACATAAATTTAATTGATATTAAAAAATTATTTAATGATAAATTTAAAAGAATTGAAAAACCTATATTTCCAAGTAGAGGTATAATAAAAAATATTTTTAAAAAAGTTGATTATTGGGATGAAATTTTTAGATACAATTTTTTTGTTCAGAAAAGACTAATAATTTTTAAAATAAAATTTAATATTACGGTAATATCTAAGGGAATTATTTTAAGAATTTTTAAAAATAGCAAAGACTTTTATGAAATCCCGCTATTAAGAGGAAAACATAACGATGATTTTCTAATGTATAATTCTATCGGAGAAATAAAATTTGATATTATAAATCCACCTTTGTCTAATAGAAGTATTTGGAAAATTAATAATTTTGAATTTCAATATGTAATTTGTTAAAATTAACTTATTGAAAAAATTTATTCTGATATTTATTTTGAGATATTTCTTTAAATCTTTTAAAACATTCTTTTACTTTACTTAATTCAGATTTGTTTAATTCACTACCTGGTTTTCTCTCATAAATCTCCATTAAATTATTAAAAAACAAGAATGCTTTAATGACTCTATGCCAACCATATTTATTTGACAATTTAAAAAAAGGTTTCTCAAAATCATTAATAAATTGATTACAATTTATTAAATTTCCCTTTTTATATTCATTGTAAAAGTAATTACCTAAACAGGGATCAATATTTGAAATGCCTGAAATCCATCCGTAACAATTGTTCGCAACCTTTAGCCATTGTTTTTTTCCTTGACCTGATGTTAATATTATTTTTTTTAGTTTAAACTTTTTAACAATTTTATTTGTGTATGAGTCAATTTTACTGTCCTCTTTCATTCCAATAAAATTTTTTAAAGATAAAATTCTACTTAATAATTTAACACTATAATAATTTTTTTTATTACTATAAATTCCTTTCTCAAACTCTTGTTGGTGTAAAAATAAATCTAAATTAGTGTTTTTTGATATTTCTTTGAAATGATCGTAAACTTGTAAATCTGCATAATACTTTTCACCAAAAATCAAACTACAAGCATCTGCTCCTTTTTTTTTAAACAGTTTACAGAATTTTATAGTATCTTTTGTTGAGCAGTGTATCGGCTCTGCAGCAATAAAATAATTTTTTTTTGATAATTTTTTAACTATTTTATTACAAAAACTATTTACCTTAATTATCTCTTTTACATTTAATACTGCAAATCTTGAGTTATAAGGCATTACATAAAATACTCTAGCACCTTTTTTAAATAGATAATTTATATAGTTTTTTAATGAAAAAAAATCTATATCTTCATTTTTTTTAAATGGTAAAATAATTGAAAATACAGGACCTCTTAAAAATTTCATGATTAAAATAAATAATAACATAATTTCAGTTAATTCAAAAACTTATATAATTGCTGAAATTGGAATTAATCATAATGGAGATTTAAAAAAAGCTTTAGAGCTTATTGATGTTGCAAAAAATTCTGGAGCTGACGCTGTCAAATTTCAGAAACGTTCTCCAAAAATCGCAATACCTAAAAGATATTGGAGAACCAAAAAAATCACACCTTGGGGAAAGATGAGTTATATTGATTATAAAATTAAAACTGAACTTTCTATAGAGGATTACAATATTATTAATGATTATTGTAAAAAAAAAGGAATCACCTGGTTTGCGTCATGTTGGGATATTCAATCCGTAAAAGACCTTCATGATTTCAATTTACCCTGTTATAAAATTGCTTCAGCATCAATAACGGATTTAAAACTTTTAAAATTTATTTCTTCTTTAAAAAAACCTATTTTTTTATCGACTGGTATGAGTTCTGAAAAACAAATATCTATTGCATATAATAAAATAAAAAAAAATCCGAATGTTATAATGCACTGTAATAGCGAATATCCATCAAAATATCAGGATTTAAATTTAAAATATATTAATAAACTAAAAAATAAGTATAAGAAATCAATTGTGGGATATTCAGGACATGAAATAAGTTTAATTCCCACTGTGGCTGCTGTGGTGCTTGGTGCAAAAGTAATAGAAAGACATATTACGCTTGATAAATCTTTATGGGGTTCAGATCATAGTTGTTCTTTAGAGCCCCTTGGCCTAAGTAGATTAGTAAAAGAAATAAGAGTAATTGAAAAATCTTTAGGTTCAGCAAAAAAAGTTATTACTGAAGGTGAAAAATTAATGATAAAAAAGTTGAGAAAATATAAGTGAAAAATATTGCTTTTATACCAGCTAGAGCAGGATCAAAAAGATTAAAAAATAAAAATTTCAGAAACTTCAATAAAATTCCTCTTATTGAGCACTCGCTAAAAGCTGCAATAGATTCAAAATGCTATGAAAAAATTATTGTATCTTCTGATGATTTAAGAATTAAACACCATATTGAAAATAAATATAAGAATTTTGACCATGTTCTTTTTATAAAAAGACCTAAAATACTCTCTGGTGACAAAATAAAAGTTTTACAAGTTATTAATTATTATTTTGAAAAACTTAGGATAGATGAAACTTTTGAGACAATATCTTTATTATTGCCAACTTGTCCTCTGCGAAATAGTAATCATATAAAAAAAGCTTTTGAAATTTTTGAAAAAAAAAAACTAGATGGATTAATATCAATCACAGATGTTGGTTTTGTTTATAAAATGGGGATTAAAATTCATGGAAATTATATTAGGCCATTTTGGAAAAATTCACCATTAATTACAGGAAATACTAGATCTCAAAATCATAAAAAAATATACAGACCTAACGGAGGTATATATTTAAGTGCTACGAAAAGTTTCAAAAAAACAAAAAATTTTTTTAAACAAAAAAAAATAGGACACCTAATTATGAATAAAATTGAATCCCTAGATGTTGATGACATAGACGATTTTAAACTAGCTGAATTAGCAAAAAAAAATTTAGTTTTTTAGAAATTTATATCTTATTAGCAAAGTAAATCTAACTTTGTTAGAGGTATTTTTTCCTGATTTATGAATACAAAAAAAATCCATCAATAAAGCATCTCTTTCACTTAAATTAATATTAATTTCTTTTTTAGGTTTAAATTTTTCTAATTTATGCCTTAAAAATTTTTTATTTTTCACATCTAAATATTTTTTTTTATGTTTTTTAAACTTATTCACTGGAGTAGCATCTACAATTAATGATCCTTCTTTGGTTCCTAATTTATATAATGGGATATAAATTACATACCCATCATAATTAATAAGGTTCGTTTTACTTTGATAATAGGAAAAATCTTGATGCCAAGGTAATGACATTTTTTTATCTTCCTTATCAAAAATACTTGGTAAATCAATTCTAAGATTAAAATCAACAAATAAACTCTTTTTTTTATTTTTGATAATATTACCAATTTTTTTTTTATATTTTTGGGTTTTAGAAATTTTTTTTATGATAATTGATTCTTTTAAATTATCTTGAAGAGTACTTATGCTAGAAGGATCATTCTTATAATTGTCAATAATTTTATTTGAAATTAATTTAATATTATTTTGTTTAATTTTTATATTTTTTAAGATTAATTTGATTATTTCAGTATGATCTTTCTTATCTAAAAAATTTTTAATTTTTATATAATTTTTATTTAATAACATTAAGTCTTAATGATATAACTGGCCATTGGAGATATAGGCAATCTTTTGATTTGATAATTTTTAATTCCCAAAACCTGATCAAATGCCATTGTCTCTCCAGGATAATCTTCATGATTTAATTCATCAAAAATAATTATTCCTCCTTTAGGAACTTTCTCATATAATAATTCTAAAGCTAATTTTGTTGGTTTAAAAATATCTAAATCTAAATGCAGCATTGAAATTACTATATGTTTATTTTTACTTAGGAATTTTGGTAATGTTTTCATAACATCACCTTTTATCAATGATATTTTATTAACGTTACCTATTTGTCTATTTTTATCATAAAAACTAATAATTTTTTTTAAATCATTAAAAACATCAAAATTTAAACCTCCAGTCTTCATATGATTTGCTTTTGAATTCTTGTCTTCATCTGATAAACTTTTGAATCCTTTGAAAGTATCAAATCCATAAATTTTTCTTGTATAATGATGTCCCTCATTGATTGAACAAATATGAGCCATAGCCATTAAAAATGAGCCTTTACCAACACCCATTTCTACTATTGAGCCTGGAATCTTTTCTATTTTCTTGTAAAAATCATACGTTTCCAGAAATCTTTGTACACATTGCCTTGTGTTATAGACGGGGAAAGAATGTGCTACATCAAATTTTTGAATTTTTAAATGATTAATGTGTTTTGAAAAGTTACCATACCACTTCAATTGCTTCTTGGTATTTCTAGTTTTCTCTAAATTATTTATTAAAGATTTTTTATTTTTTTTTGTCATTTTTGCAAATAATAAAATGTTCTATAAATTTTAACCTTTTTTAATTTTTTTAACAGTTTGTTTTCTTTTAAAAACTCATTTACTGCCTTGGTTTCTCCATCAAATACTTTATAATTATCAAGTATTATTATTCCTTTTTTAGAAAGCATTGGCCAAGACTTTTCTAAAGCAACTTTAGTGGGGTAATATAAATCAAAATCTAAATTGATTAGAGATATTTTTATACTTTTTTCAAAAAATTTAGGTATCGTTTTTTCAGCATGCCCTTTAATAAGCTTAATTTTATTAAATTTTCTTTTTTTTATATTTGTTAATAATTGTTTATAAGTAGAGCGATCACTTAAGGATTTATACCATTGATTAAATTTTTTTTTTGAAAAATCCTTATCAAGAATTTTTGGTTTCTTAAAAGTGTCAAAGCCATAAATCATTTTATTGCAACTTTCTATCTCAGAAAAAATTGCAAATCTAAATAGTGAAGATCCATTTAAAACTCCATAATCAATTATAGATCCTTTAATTTTTTTAATCTTTTTGAAAATTTCATATTGAAAACAAAATTTTGATATTCTTTTAGAATTTGTTGTTCTATAAAAAAGATTTTCTATTTTAAATAAATCTTTTTTCATACTTGGAATATTTAATTTTTAAAAATGTTAGGATTTTAAATTTTTTTTAGTAAATCTAATAAATTCATCATTTTTCTTATTCAAGTAAATTTCCTCAATCCAACTATAAGTTTTATGAATACCTTGCTTTAAAGTATATTTATAATTCCAACCTAATATTTTTTTTATCTTATCATTATTACTAGATCTTCCTTTTACTCCCTGTGGTTTATCAAGCTGATAATTTCTTTTAAATTTTTTTTTAGATAAATCTTCTGCAATATCAATTAGTTGATTTATTGTAACTTTTTCATCACTACCAATATTTATAGGTTCAGAATGATTAGAATGGAAAAGTTCTAAAACTGCATCTATACAATCGTCGATATATAAAAAACTTCTTGTTTGTGTTCCATCACCCCAAACATCTATCGTATCTTTGTTATTAATTTTTGCCTCAATTATTTTCCTACACATAGCAGCTGGTGCCTTCTCACGACCTCCATCAAAAGTTCCCATTGGTCCATAAATATTATGAAACCTTGCAACTCTAGTTTCTAAACCATAATCTTCAGTAAAATGTCTGCACATCCTTTCACTAAATAATTTTTCCCATCCATATCCATCTTCTGGCATTGCTGGATAAGCATCTTCCTCTTTTAACCCCTCTATATTAGGATCAGTTTGTAATTCTTTATTATATGCACATGCACTGGATGAAAAAAAATATCTCTTAATCTTATTAATTTTACAAGCTCTTAATAAATTTGTGTTTATCAATACAGACAACATACAATCAGCTTTATTATTTTCTATAAATCCTATTCCACCCATATTGCATGCAAGATTAATAACATAGTCTACATTTTGAGACATTTTTAAACAGTTTTCATACTCTTGCATATCTAATGAATAATTTTCGACATTTTCAAATTTTTGGAACCACAAATCTAGTGGCTTTAAATCTACTGCTCTCACTATATTTTTTTCATCCAACAACCTCTTAATTAAATGACCTCCAATGAAGCCTCCACCACCTACAATCAAATATTTATTCATATTTTTCCTCTCTAGAAATAATCATATAACTTAATTTTTTTTCAAAATTTAAACCACTACCTTTCCCCATATGACAAATATAAGGGATTGACCAGCAATATTTTTTTTTATGGTATTTATCATTTGAGTCTGGATAATTTACTTTAAAATTACCTTTTCTACTCTGTGAATAATTAAAAACAAGTATTTCTGGCCAATAGGACGTACTTTCATAGTTTTTAATTCTATTAATATTTTTTGTAATATTAAACATCAACGCCAATACAAATATAAATAAAATTCCCTTTTTAAACATGAAGTTACTATTTAGTTTATTTAAAATTAAATAAAGGACTAAAAAATTTAAAACTAATAGATAAGGGACTCCAAATCTTATTACAGGAGATCGATTAAACCACAGAAATAAACCAACTAAAATAAATAGCAAAATTGATACTGATAAAATATTAAATCTTATAATAAGTTTTTTTTCGTTATTTTTATTTATAAATATTTGTTTTTTGAAAAAATTTTTAAAGTTAATAAAAAATAAAATAAGTATTGGGGCCCAATATGCTGTTAAATGATCTAAAAACTCAGGTTTATTTCTTTCAAACCATGTTTGGACCCAATTAAAATTCTTAACATATTCCTCAGGAGATAAATTTCCTGAATAATTGCTAAACGATTTATTTACCGCACCAGTTGCACTATTAACAGCTTCTGTTATTCCTGTATTATGCCAAAGAACAGATTTAAAACATGTAAAATCAAAAAAAGGTATAAAACAACCAGAATATATAAATTGTTGTACTAGCCAAAAAAGTATAAGTGTTGAAGAAAAAATAAGTGGTCGAATTATAAATTGAATATTAATTTTTTTTTTATAAATTAAAAAAAAAGATGATAAAACTAATAATGGTGACATAAAAGTAGATAGCTTTATTGTTAAGCAATAAGTTGAAAATAACAAAACTAATACAAAATATTTTTTAATTAATTCAACATTATCTTCCTCAAAAATTTTTAAAAAATAAAAAAAACTTAAAACTAGAAAAATATTTGCAGGAAAATCGAAACCATGTTCAGAAATTCTTGAAAATTTTATAATAAAATAGAGTGAAGATGTAAGGATAAATAAATTAGAAATATTAGTTTTAAAAATAATTTGTTTTGACTCTTTTAGGAATAGACATAATACAAAAAAGTATAGAGTAGAATTTGAAAGTTGTGTGCCTTTTATCTTCAATAAAGGTAAATTTAAAATAGACGAAAAATTCAACCAACTAGAGTTCCATGCAAAATTTACTTGAATATTTGACAATCCAAAAATAATTTTATCTGAAATCATATTGATTATATAAGGCAAATGATAGTAACCATAATCTTCATTAGGCTTATACTTAATAGTCATTATAAAAACTGTAAGTATTGATATAGCTAAAATTTTGTAATCAAATTTTTTAAAATATATTTTTTTTTCTTCTGTGAAAAAAAAAATTATTAATATTATAAAAAAAATAAAAAAATTATTAATCTCACTTAGTGGAAAAAAAAAATGAATTAAAAAAGTTGTGAAAGTTAAAGTTATAATTCCAATTAATCCTATTTCATAAATCTCAAGACTTATTGCGCTATTTTTAAATAAAAATCTGGAAGATATAATTCCTGTAATTATAATTAAAAAAGTTATAAGAATTAAAAAAATTAAAATTTCAAACATATGTGAATAAATAATTCAAAGTAAAAAAATGTTAAATAAAAAAATTATTTTATGTTCTACAATTAAAAATGAAGAGAGAAATTTAAAAAAATTCTTCTCTATTTTGAATGATATCACTGAAAATTTTGAAGATTATTATTTAATTTTTGTTCTCTCTGATTGCACTGATAATTCAAAAAAACTTTGTCAAAATTATCTCAAAAATAAGAAAGGTTTTGTTTTAACTAAAAATTTTAAAAAACAATTTAATAGAATAAAACGACTAGAAATTTGTAGAAATGAATATTTAAATTACATAAACAATAAAAAAAAATTAAAAAATTTCAATTATTTGTTAGTCATGGATGCTGATAATGTGAATAATAATATAAATTTCAACATAATAAAAAACTCTTTAAAGAAAAAAGAATGGAATGCTTTGTTTGCTAGTCAAAGTATATTTTATTATGATATTTTTGCTTTAAGAATTAAAGGTTTAATTGAATATAATTTTATTGATAAAATAAAAAATGAATTTGAGATTTATAAAACACAAAATTTAATTGTAAAAAAACTTTTTAAAAAATATTTAGTTAAATTTTTTTTTCTTAATAAAATAAAAAAAAATAGGTATATTGAAGTTATATCTGCATTTGGTGGATTGGCAATTTATAGATTAGATAAGATATTAAATTTTAATTATGATAGTCAAAATGGGAATGTATGCGAACATGTTGGATTAAATAAGAGATTGCATAAAAAATATGGAAAATTGTATATAGATAAAAAATTAATAAATGGACATGGAATTAATATACATACGATAAATGGATTGTTATGTTTTTATTTTGAATATTTTGCAAAAAGATTTTTTAAAAAAATTAGTAAGTAAATGCTTATAAATTATTTTTTTTTAAATTTATTTCTAATACTAATTATAATAAAGTTTAAAGAGTTAATTTCAGAAAAATTAAATTTAATACTTCATCCTAACAAAAAAACATTTCATAAAAATAAATCGTATTTGTTGGGTGGCATTATTCTTTTCCAAGGTTATATTATTAATTATTTTTATGTAATTAATAATTCAGACAATCACATATATCTAAGTATTTTCATAACTTTTTTATTTTTTTTAATAGCAATAATAGATGACATTAGCGATGTATCTCCATACTTAAAAATTATTTTTTGTTGTTTTGTAAGCTATCTTGTAATTGTTAATGATATAACTTTGACAATTAAAACTTTAAATTTATTGTCTATTGGTACTTTATACTTTCCAGATAATATATTTATAATAATATTTTTTCCAATTTTATGCTTGGTAATATTTGTAAATGCATTTAATTTTATAGACGGTATTGATGGTTTAGCAAGTTTGGTTGGTTTAAGTATATTTCTTTATTTGATTTCAAAAAACTATACCTTATTAAGTACTTTCTTTATTTTACTTTCTTCAATAATTATTTTTACATTTTTAAATTTGAAATATAATTTTTTCTTAGGTGATTCTGGAAATTATATAATTTCAATTACTATTTCTACTATATTAATAAAAGAAAATTATCTAAATCCTCAACTATATTATGTTGAAGAAATTTTTTTAATAATGATGTTGCCTGGGTTAGATTTTATTAGACTGTTTTTTAAAAGAATAAAAAATAACAAAAATCCGTTGTTTGGAGATTTAAATCATTTGCATCATTTGATGTATTATAAATTCGGTCATATAAAAACACTAATATACTATTTAATAATAGTAAATTTGCCTCTATATATATACCTAATTTTTGAAATTAATTTATATTTAATTCTAATAGTTATTTTAACAATTTATATGTATTTAATAAAAAAACTGTCTTTAAAACAATATAAGGCAAAATAATTAGTGAAATAAAAAGCCTAATATATCTAAAACTTAAATGCTTAAAATATACATTTGAATTTTTTTGATATTCAATTTTTTTTGTTTTTGAATCTTGACCTGGCCAACTTCTAAAATATCCAATTTTAATATAATAAGTTTTCAAAAGAGCAAATTTTGAAAATTTCATCCATAGTTTATAATCTCCTGCGATTGTAGGTTTAAGACCAAATCCACGTACTTTTAAAAATAAGGATTTTTTAAATGCAACAGATTCTTGTTGTAAGTATCCCCAAATATCATGCCTAGCAAAGCCAAATTTAAATATAAATTTTGGGTAGACATAAGGAATGCCAAAAAATTTATAACCATATTTTATGTATCCATTAATTCCATTTATCCATTCTAAACTTGGTTTAGCTTTAAAAATTTTTTTTACATTTTCTATTGCATTTGGATGAAGTAAATCATCAGAATTTATCCATATTATTATTTCACCACTAGCCATTTTAATACCTTTTTCTACAGCATCGTATATTCCGTTATCTTCTTTGATAACTAATTTATCAATTTTTTTTTTATATTTTTGTAAAATTTTTTTTGACTTATCTTTAGAATTACCATCAATGACAATATACTCAAAATTTTTATCCGTTTGTTTTAATACAGATAATATTGTTTGCTCTAAATATTTTTCTCCATTGTAATTTGGAGTAATTACAGAAATAAAAAATTTTTTTTTTTTCATATAAAGGTTTTTAATTACACATATTTTAAAGGTAAATTTTTAATCAATTTATATTGATCTTTAGCTCTACTTCTACTCCATTTATTTCTTAGAACTCCCTCTTTATATGCATCTGTGAAAGTAATCTCTTTCAAATATTTTAAATTTGAAAATTTTGAATTTACAAAAATTGCATTTACGCCATCGATTGTTTTAACTAATTTAAAATCAAACTTTTTAAATAACTTAATAAATGCTTTTAAGGATGCTCCATGATAAAATCCAGTTTTATCAAATTTAAATCTATCAAATTTTTTTTTATAGGGGATTGTTATCGGCAAATTTAAAAAGGAAGCGTTATATTCAACTACAAAAATTTCTGGAAAAATTTTGCTGTTTAAAAGTTCCTTTATTATCCAGTAATCATTACCGTCTATATCAATAGAAATACATCCAATTTTTTTTTTATTTATAATTTTGGTTAAATTCTCTTTCGTAATAAAATAATTCTTAACTTTGACATTTTTATTAATTATAAAAATAATCAATTTCATTATTAAACAATTTATTTTTCTACCTCCGTCTATCAAAACTCCTGAAAAATTATTTTCAATTAAGCCAATACTATTAAATTCTAAATGGTGAAATCCAATTTCAATAAATGATTTATTTTTTAGTTTTTTTGAAATTTTTTTTAAAAAAATATTTTCTTTATTATGATTCTGGCTTTTTGCTATTTTGTAATAAAAATTCTTGTTTACAATAATTTTTAATATTAAAAAAACTTTTCGAAAAAACTTTGTAATCATTTAAATTATGATGATAAATAAAATTAATATAATTTATAGTACACATATAATATTTATTAACTAGAATATTTTATGCAAATAAAAATAGATATGGATACTAATAAAAATGATAAATTAAAGTCTATTTCTTTAATATCTTTAACCTGTATCACTCCCTTATTTTATATTCTAGGAAGTTTTTATGCAAATTTTATTACTGTTTCTTGTTTATTATGGGTAATTATATTTCATAATAATGAAATAAAAAATTATTTAAAATATAATTATATTTTTTACACATTAATATTTTTTTTAGTTATTAACATAATAGTTTCTGAAGATAAGTTTAATACAGCACACAAAGCATTTGGATATTTAAGATTTACTGCTTATGGTTTGTTTGTCTTAATTGCTTTTGATTTTCTTAAAAACAAGAACTTAAAACAGATAGGTATTTTTTTGTTAATTTTTAATATTTTAGTATCTTTTGATACAATATACCAATTTATATTTGATATTGATTTTTTTGGAAATTCAGTAAACTATAAACATGCATATGGTAGGTTATCAGGACCTTTCGGAACAGAATATATAGTAGGAATATATTTATTTTGTTTTGGAATAATAAGTATATTTTTTATCAATCTTTTTTTTAATTTAAATAAGTTTTCAAATTTTTTATTATTTTTATTTTTCTTTATTACTATATTTATAACAGGAGAAAGAAATGCATTTTTAACAACACTTATTTTTTTATTTTTTTTATTTTTTATAAATAAAGAAAATAGAGGATTAATTTTATTTATTTTTGTTTCATTAATAATCTCTACTATTATAATTATTTCTTATTCAAAAGTTTTAAAAACTAAATATAACTTTTTAAATTTACCTACTGTTTCTAATAGTCAAACTGAAATTCTATCAAAAAATAATGAGTCTGAAAAAAATCAGGATATAAATAAGAATGAGAAAAAATTTGAGAAAAATAAAATAAATAACAATAAAAATAATAATACAAATAATAAACTAGAAAAATTAAAAAAAATATTTTTTAATAACATGTGGTTTGCCCACTATAAAGCTGGAATACTTATATTTAAAGATAACTTTTTTTTTGGTACTGGTATAAAATCTTTTAGAAATGAATGTATAAAAGTAATAGAATATGAAGGTGTAGTATGTACTACGCACCCACACAATATATACGTAGAATTGCTATCAGATACTGGAATTATTGGTTTAATGTTTTTTTTATTTTATGTATATAAAATAATAGAAATTTTTATAAAAAGAAAACTTTATAATAATTTTGCGTACTCTATTGTGTTAGCAATGAATTTATCATTTATTTTTCCCTTTAAACCTCATGGAAGCTTTTTTACTACAAATAATGCTTTTTTATTTTGGTATATTTTTTCAGTATTAATTTGGATAGTTCATTCAAAAAAAAATGAAATATAAAAAAATTTGTATTGTTGGGGCTGGACTTTTTGGTTGTACATTTGCCCTAATTCTGAGCAAAGCTGGATATAATATTGATCTATATGAAAAAAACCCAGATATAATGGGGGAAACATCACTTAAAAACCAACAAAGGTTTCACCTTGGCTACCACTACCCCAGATCTAGCAAAACAATATCTGAAATAAAAAATTCATTTAAAAACTTTGTAAAATTTTACGGTAAAAATATTTTTGGTAAAACAACAAATATTTATGCCATTTCAAAAATAAATTCAAAAATCAGTTTCCAAAAATATATTTCAATATTAAAAAAAAATAAATTAAGTTTTAAAAAAAATTATAATAATAAAATATTCTCTAATTTAATTGAAGATAGTATAATAG